>NZ_JAULRU010000824.1 GCF_030518155.1 Gilvimarinus gilvus
GAAAAGCAAGGCGGTTCAGGGAACAGCACCTCTGCCAGCGAGAAGAAAACCGCCCGCGCCGATTCGGCCAGGCGGGCAGCACACACCCGCCACGGGCACGCGCGCGCATCCAGCAGCTCACTGGAAAGCCAGACAAAGGAAAGCCTGCTGAAGGAAGCCCGCAGCAAAGCCATAAAAGGCCGCTCCAGCATGACCAAGGCCGAACTGATCGCCGCCCTGCGCAACCACGGCTGATCGCTACCCTCCCTCCTTGGTGAGGGCCCACCGTACGTGACTAGACCATGCCGGCGATCTCCGCAGCATCGGCATCCGGGCAGCGGTTGCGACAGTCACACTCGAATTCCGCCTGGGCTCGGGTGGCAAAGTTCAGGCTCAAACGCACCTTGTCTTGCGTATCGTAGAGGTCGTAACCCTCGCCCAATGCAGCGGGAAAGCCAAGCCGCCGAGGCTGAAC
>NZ_JAULRU010000825.1 GCF_030518155.1 Gilvimarinus gilvus
TTCAGCATGCGATTATGCGTTGCCTGGTGCGCCTTTTCCGCTTTGTGTTTACGATTAAGCTCTTGTGTTCTTGATTCCATGAGTTGGCGTTTTCGGGCGAGTAAGTCCCTGATATATCGTATTTTTTTGTTACTTATGGGGCGTATTTCAGGCTTAAGCATCGCCCCGAATTGCGCGATCACCTAAGCGTCGATCTTGTCTGTCTTTGCGATTATCCCTTGGGCTTTGGCAAATTGACGAACATTCATGGGTTGTACAACGACAACGGGTAACCCAGATTCTGCCAGTGCCTCAACGACTTTCCGTTCGTAGCCACCCGTAGCCT
>NZ_JAULRU010000826.1 GCF_030518155.1 Gilvimarinus gilvus
TAACCCCGTTTTTTAACTCTTTGCGCCAAGCGCCAACCTCAATTCCAATTGCCTCGTCATTGCGCATGCCGCTAGTGATTGAAACTATATACAGAACAGCATCTCTGCAACGAATTGCCATCCGTTCATCACTAGGATGATATCCAATACCATTGGCTGCCAATTCGGCCTTCATCTCCCGGACAATGCTTTCGCAATAGTTGAAAATCCTAGATTGTTCATCATGAGGAATAATATCTGTTCGCCCGACGTTTTTAGTGGCAGCACCCAACCCTTTTATATTCGCGACCCCACAAATCCGCCACAATGTCGAATTACCCCAAGGATAACTCTGAAT
>NZ_JAULRU010000827.1 GCF_030518155.1 Gilvimarinus gilvus
ATAATGCCAAAAAATACGCACAAGGAATCAAGGTTATTATTTATCAATGAAGCGAAAAAATTGTATCAAAAAGAATTTTTGAAATGGTTTAAACTTACTGCGGATGTAAATCCATTGCTAAAATGGTTTCGAAAAGTTGAATTGAATATTCCGACTTTATATGTGATGGGAGCAGAAGATCATATGTTTTTGCCTTCGATTCAGGAATTAACAAAAGCACATACTAAACATTCAGAATTGATTGTTATCGAAGATTGTGGACATGTCGTGAATGTCGATCAACCACAAATTTTTAACGATAAAGTAATTGAAT
>NZ_JAULRU010000828.1 GCF_030518155.1 Gilvimarinus gilvus
TTTCAATGCTCCATCGATCAGCAACCTGGGGATGTGCAGGCGCGCGGCGCGGCGGTCGATTTCTTCACGGGCGATACGCCCCAGGCTGGGCACCTGTGGATCGGCGGTGAAGGTCGACTCCTGCTCGGTGACCGCCAACACGGCACACAGGTTGCTCTTGCTGGGGGGGATGCGCTGGGCCTCGAAGGCCACCTGGATGTCCTTGGCCCAGCCCTCGCGGTCGCGGGCTTGCGTGGGCAGCAACCGCAGCAGTTGGGCGCGAACCTCGGCCGGGTCCGCTGCGGGCACTTCTTCGCGGCGCCCGGCGCAACCTTGCAGCAGTGCAAGGGCCATCATGCCTG
>NZ_JAULRU010000829.1 GCF_030518155.1 Gilvimarinus gilvus
CTTCAAGGCCTTGATATAGTTGCGACGGTATTCATCTATTTCCGCACTGGCCAGGCACAGTTCCCGGTCCCAGGCGGCTTGCGAAGCTGGGTCAAGTGTACCATGCCGCAACCATGAGTTCCGCTGCCGCAGCGCCTTCTGCAGCCGTTGCCAAGCGGGTAGGAAGCGAGGTTCCACGTGGAACACTCCCCAATCCAGGAACTGGCGACGAATTTTTGGTGCGCCCTCTAGCAGCCGAAAGCTGTCCGGGTTGATGAGCTGCAACGGCAGCAGCTCTGCCAACTGCGCAGCGCTACGGGCGTTCTGCCCATCGATGCGAATGGTAAAGTCCC
>NZ_JAULRU010000830.1 GCF_030518155.1 Gilvimarinus gilvus
ACCCAAGGCGATGGACAGGGTGTTGTTGATGTCGGCAATGGTCACGCCCAGGGCGCTGGCACGCTCGTCATCGATGGTCAGCTGGTACTGCGGCTCGTCGTTCAGGCCGTTCGGGCGTACGCCACTGAGCACTTTGCTCTGCGACGCCTTGGCCAGGAACTCGTTGCGCGCTTCCATCAGTTTGGCATGGCCGACACCACCGCGGTCCTGCAGGAACACGTCGAAACCGGTGGCGTTACCCAGTTCCAGCACCGCCGGTGGGGCAAACGCGAACACCATGGCATCGCGGAAGGTGAAGAAGTGCTGCTGGGCGCGTTGCGCCAAGGCGAACACGCTGTTTTCCTGGGACCGTTCACCCCATGGCTTGAGCATGATGAATGCCATGCCCGAGCTTTGGCCACGGCCGGCGAAGTTGAAG
>NZ_JAULRU010000831.1 GCF_030518155.1 Gilvimarinus gilvus
AGGCGTGGACGTGTACTTCGACAACGTGGGCGGCGAGATTCTGGACGCCGTGCTCACGCGCATCAACTTCAAGGCGCGCATCGTGATTTGCGGCGCCATCAGCCAGTACAACAACAAGGACGCGGTGAAGGGCCCGGCCAACTACCTGGCATTGCTGGTGAACCGCGCGCGCATGGAAGGCTTTGTGGTGATGGACCACACCAAGGAGTACGGCAAGGCCGCACAGGAAATTGCCGGGTGGCTGGCAAACGGGCAGGTGAAAAGCAAGGAAGATGTGGTGGAGGGGCTGGAGACCTTCCCAGAGACCTTGCTGAAGCTGTTCAACGGTGAGAATTTCGGCAAGTTGGTGCTGAAGGTTTAACCCTACCCGAATGCGCAGCCCCCGGAAGTTGCGGCCTGGCTTCACGCCGGGCTGCGCAGCACAGCCCCCCCTCATTCCCGCACGCTCAGCAGGCGCCCGTGGCCCTGCTGGCGCCGCGAATTGCAGCCCCCATCGGCGTACCGGATTCACAGGTTGACCTTGCCTGTCAGATACCTGCCGTATCCCTTCGTTGCCCCTTCATTTAGAATGGGTAAAGCCTGAGCAAGACATTGGATTACCATCACTTCAGGCCTGGGCAAACAGGCAGTCTGCACCTAAGCGTCAGACAAAACGGATCAACGCTAGGGGTTTGAAA
>NZ_JAULRU010000832.1 GCF_030518155.1 Gilvimarinus gilvus
AGGTTTGGCCGAGCGGCATGCGGTGTCGGTCAGGGGAGCAGTAGTACGAGCCATAAGGGTAAACCCCTTTATCGAATCGACTTTATCCCAAACGTTACCCCTAAATCGGCTGGCAGCTGTCGGAATCCGACGGAACGCCATAACGAAAAAACCCGCCAGAAGGCGGGCTTTACGGTGGTTCCAGAGATTTTGGTAGCCTTCGCTGGAACCTGAACTGGTGCCGGAGACAGGAATCGAACCTGCGACCTTCGCGTTACGAGTGCGCTGCTCTACCGACTGAGCTACACCGGCGTGTAGCGCAACGTACCACTGCTCGCACCTGTTACGCAAACCCCTGTTTCCACTACTTTATTGCCCTGCCCTCAGACCCCCTTGCAGCCCTTCGGCGCCAGGTCTTCTTCGATGTCGGTGG
>NZ_JAULRU010000161.1 GCF_030518155.1 Gilvimarinus gilvus
CGTTGAGCCAAATGAACCACCCTGGTTCGGTAGGCATCAAAGGCCGCAAGATTGCAGTGCTGGTGGCCGACGGCGTGGACGCGGCCAGTGTCGACAAACTGGTGAAAGCGCTGGAGGCCCACAGTGCACGGCCCATGCTGCTGGGGCCGACGTCGGCGCCGGTGAAGGCGGCCGACGGCAAACAGCTACCGGTGGATGCCTCGATGGAAGGAATGCCGTCGGTCATGTTCGACGGGGTTGTGGTGCCGGCGGGCAAGGCCTCTACCGATGCGCTGGCGGCCAGCGGCTTGGCCAAGCACTTCCTGCTGGAAGG
>NZ_JAULRU010000833.1 GCF_030518155.1 Gilvimarinus gilvus
AGAACCAAGACGAAGATTATGAAATCGTAGAACGTGAAGATGGTACATGGTTGATCGATGGGCAATTTTCGATCTATGAATTCGAGAAGTTTTTTGAAATTGATATAGACGAAGACATCGAAAATAGATACGTTACCGTTGCTGGGATTTTCTTGGACAAATACGAAACCATTCCAAATGTTGGTGATAAGGTAGAAGTAGAAGATTTGACGCTAGAAATTGTAGACAAAGACGGTAATCGTATTGATAAAATATTGGCATATCGTAAGAAATAAAAAAAACTCAACCAAAATGGTTGAGTTTTTTTTGTAACTCACTAATTTATTTTTTGAGCAGTAATATAATTTTCTCCATTAGCACTACTTCCTAGACCTGTAATTGATATTGTAGCAGATGCAGCTTGTGTAGTAGAACCATTACTATAATTAGAATATTTTCTAGAACCTTGCCAGAGTGTTAAATAATATCTTTTCTTAGCTGTACTTGTATTTGTAATAAATACCTTCCCGTTAATAAC
>NZ_JAULRU010000834.1 GCF_030518155.1 Gilvimarinus gilvus
ATTATGGTGGCCAAAAAATAAAGCGGCTAAAAAACAACGCTTCTGGTTCAGATGGAAAGACATAAAAAATTGGAAACGTAAAAATTATGATCTTCATAATATATTAGGATTTTATTCTTCAATTTTTGCATTAATCTTTTCTATAACAGGGTTATTTTATGCATTTTTTATTGTTCAAGCAACTATTTATGTGATTTTTTCAGGAGGTAATACTGCATATCCAGATTTTTCTCATATCAAAACAACTGCGCCAATAGAATTAAGACAAGAGTCTACACTCGATAAGATTATTGAAACTGTAAAAACCAACTATCCTAA
>NZ_JAULRU010000835.1 GCF_030518155.1 Gilvimarinus gilvus
CGGTTGACCACCGTCAAGGTCAGGTTGACCTCCGGGTGACGTTGCTTGAAGGCCGCGAACAAGTGCGGAACGAAGTACTTGGCACTCGACTCGACCGCCAGCTTCAACTGACCTTGCAATGAGCCCTGCATGTCCGACAGCTGCATATCCAGGCTCTCCAGCCGGCCGAAGATATCCCGGCTGGCACGCTGCAGGGCCTCGGCTGCTTCGGTCAGGTAGAGCTTCTTGCCAACGTACTCGAACAGTGGCTGGCCTATCAGCTCTTCGAGCTGCCGGATCTGTAGACTAACGGCGGGTTGTGTGAGCGCCATTTCTTCCGCAGCGCGGCTGTACGAACGCAAATCACACACTTCGTTGAAGATCTGCAATTGTCGTAAAGTCATACGCATCAAGGACTTACGCATAGTTGTCGGCTCATCGGCAATACCTTGTTACCCAACTATAAGCTTTTGCTAATACAGCCCCTAACAAATATTGATTTTTGTTTATCAACCTACAGCGCTAGGGTGAATACGCGACTGGCCAGCAACGTCTGGTCACGCGCC
>NZ_JAULRU010000836.1 GCF_030518155.1 Gilvimarinus gilvus
AAGGTCGGAGAAGTTAAAGAGATCACTTAGGTCGAGAAGGTCTTGTTGAAAAGCCATAAAAAAATCCGATTCCATGCTTGAAATCGGATTTTCTACTAGGCCACGCTGTACTTCAAATGCTTAAGTGAACAGCATTGCGCCCCTGGGCGGCCTTTTTTATGACAGTTACAACGTCGAACACTCTGTACTATTGGCTGAAGGCAAAGCCGTTGATAAGCAGACTGGAGTCTTTCGAGGGTGCCCAATCTCTTGTATTGCCGCCGTGAAAAGTTGAAAAGTACATTCCCCCAATTTTACCGGCGTTATTATCTTGGGTACGGTAGGTTATGTTATTGAGGCTAAGCACTTGCTCGCCATCAAACCAAACCTGCAGTTGCCCGTTTTCTTCACCTATATCATTAATCACAACACGCTGCTTAAGGCAGTGCCACTGCTCGGGTATAAAAGTGCGGTTTAATGCAATGTCCTGCCCCCAGGTTGCACTGCCATAGCGGCCATTAGGGGAGGGGGGCAGGTAGGCATAAATGACCGCCTGGCCACCAGTACGCCACATGTAACGCAAAGTCCATCCGTTGCTGCCATCGGGCTGATTGCCGCCTGAGCGCGTCCAGGAATCTTCGCCGCCGATCAGTCCTGGCAGTTTGCCACCCATTACAAAATCAAAGTCTTCGTTAAATTTTAAGCAGTAACTGAGGGTCAGATCTTCGTAGTGATCATTCATCCCCTGCCATTTTCGAAACAAGAGCGGGAATTGGGCTCCACCTTCGCCAGGGCCCACCGCGCCTTTGGGGAAATGTACTTCCAGGGCGTGGGGAAACTGCGCGGCATCCGGCGCGGGTACGACGCGAGTGGTTTCGAGACGGCTGTGCCAGGCCGGGGAAAGCTCTTCGAGCCAGTTTGGCTGAAAGGTCAGTGCTTTTATAACGCGGCTGTCGGCGTGCTCTGGTATTGGTGTGTCGGCAACAGCTAAGAGATTAACCGATGAGAGCAGCGTTACAGATGTTAGTAATCGCATTATTTTTTTCATGGTAAGCCCTGTTCTGCTGTTGATTAACGCCAGTTATCCCAGGCGTCCATTACCTTAGCCGAATAACGGTAACTGCCGTAGCTGCCGTTGTATCTTGCGAGTGCTTCGGCTAGGTGACCGTCTGCCCGGTCAATGTAGTGTTTTAGAATAATACAGCCGTAGCGCAGGTTGGTGGTTAGATCGATCAGGTTGTCTTCCGGGCGACCAATTTCGTGCTTCCAGAACGGCATAATTTGCATCATCCCTTGTGCGCCGACAGGGGAGAGGGCAAACCGGTCAAAGTGACTTTCCACTTCTATAACCGCTAGTACTAGTTCGGGCTTCACGCCCGCTGCTGTCGCCTCTTTATGTACGGTGCGCAACAGTGTCAGGCGTTCATCGCTGTCTTTAACGTAACGTTTTAGCCTGCCATCCATAAGCATTAGCCAGGCCTCAGCGTCAAACCGATCGATAAAGCTATCCGCTTGTTCGATGTGATTTTTTAGTAACTCGGCCAGTTCGGCGTCGATTTTTTCAGGTGTTTGCGCGAGAGAACTCTTGCTGAGTGCGAATACCAATGCGCCCAGCAAGAGAAGTTTCAGTGATTTACTGAGTGAGCAGCTTTTCACGTAACATTGAACCAATATCTTGTAGTGGTACTTCTTGCTTGTCTGCATCGCGACGGCCTTTGTACTCGACCATACCGTTTTCCAGGCCGCGCGCGCCAATCACTACCCTGTGCGGAATTCCAATAAGATCGGTGTTGGCCAGTAGCACGCCTAGGCGAGCATTTTTTTCGTCCATAAACAACACATCAATGCCCGCTTCACTCAGCTGTTGATAAAGTGCTTCGCAAGCTTCAGCCACTTGCTCAGACTTATGCATATTAATAGGCACAATGGCAACGTGGAATGGGGCGATGTTGTCGGGCCAGATTATGCCGTTCTCGTCGTAGTTTTGCTCGATGGCCGCAGCGACAACCCGGGTAACGCCAATACCGTAGCAGCCCATCATCATTGGCAGGTCTTTGCCATTCTCATCGAGTACTTTAGCGCCCATAGCTTCGGAGTACTTAGTGCCTAGCTGAAAGATATGCCCCACTTCGATGCCGCGTTTAATCTCGAGTGTGCCCTGACCACAGGGGCTAGGGTCGCCCGGTACAATATTGCGAATATCGGCCGCTTCAGTTGGCTCTAGTTCCCGCTCCCAGTTTACGCCAGTCAAGTGATAGCCATCTTTATTGGCGCCACAGGCAAAGTTGGCGACGGTTAGGGCGCTGTGATCGGCGATAACGCGGATGTTCAGTCCAACCGGCCCTATGGAGCCAACACCCACACCGAGTTCAGCTTTAATACGCTCTTCTGGCGCAAACGTCAGAGGGTTGGCTATGCCCTCAAGTTTCTCAGCTTTTATGTCATTGAGCTCGTGATCGCCGCGTAAGACTAACGCTACCAGCGGTTGTCCGGAGTCTTCCGTCTCAGCTTCGCCCAGTACAATCAGGGTTTTTAGGGTTTGCGCTGCGCTAAGCTCCAGGTATTGCGCTACCTCTTCGATACTGTGCTTGCCCGGAGTTGCAACCTCTGCGCATGCACTCGTCGCCGCAGGGCGCGCTTCGCTGGGGGGGAGAGCATCGGCCTTTTCAACGTTGGCAGCGTAGTCGGAACCGCTACTAAAGGCGATGGCGTCTTCACCACTTTCGGCCAGTACGTGAAACTCGTGAGAGAATGCTCCACCGATGGAACCGGTATCGGCGAGCACAGGGCGGTAGGCCAGCCCGATGCGATCAAAAATGTTGCAATAGGTTTGGTGCATAACCTCATAGGTTTGCTGTAAGCAATCCGCCGAGCTGTGGAAAGAGTAGGCGTCTTTCATAATGAACTCACGTGAGCGCATCACCCCAAAGCGAGGACGAATTTCGTCGCGAAATTTAGTCTGAATCTGGTAAAAATTAGCGGGCAATCGCTTGTAACTGTTAAGCTCGCTACGAGCCAGATCCGTGATCACCTCTTCATGCGTGGGCCCCAGACAGAAATCGCGCTGGTGGCGGTCACTGATTCGCAGCAATTCGGGCCCGTATTGCTCCCAACGGCCGGAATCTTGCCAGAGCTCAGCGGGCTGCACCACAGGCATCAAAACCTCCTGGCCGCCTGACTTGTCCATTTCTTCGCGAACAATGGTCTCAACCTTGCGTAGAACGCGAAGGCCCAGAGGCAGCCAGGTGTATAAGCCGGAGGCGAGCTTGCGAATCATACCGGCACGCAGCATCAGCTGATGGCTAATGACTTCGGCGTCGGCAGGTGTTTCTTTCAATGTGGCAATTAAATAACGGCTAGATCGCATAATAGGGTTCTGGCTTACTATAATGATAGGTGAGTTTGTTGGTTTTGTAGGTTGGGCTATTTTACGCAGCTTCACAGTCTGGGTACAGACCAATAGAGCAAAGTGTTTAAAGGAGTTACTTATGTTTTCACTGGATTCGCGCTTACGCAATGACAGCTTTGTTATTGGGCGTTTTGATCTGTCGCTGCTGCTTCTGGCGCGCGATGCTAATTATCCCTGGTGCATCTTGGTGCCGGAACGGGGCAATACTTATGAGCTCTACCACCTATCCGACGAGGAACAGGTTCAGCTAATCCGTGAATCCAGCCGTTTGGCTGAGGTAATGCACAATATTTTTGACGCGGATAAGATGAATATAGCGACTTTGGGCAATATAGTGTCGCAGCTGCATGTTCACCATGTGGCGCGCTATGAGACTGATCCCGCTTGGCCCGGCCCAATTTGGGGCAAGGTGCCGCCGAAAGAGTATACGCCTGAACGGCTTGAAGAGATTGTTGGAAAAATAACCAACGCTCTGGCGGGTGAAGGATTTACGGCTTTAGGTGAAGGAGATGATTTTACCATCGGCAATTCACCCAAGCCGACTATTGATTGCTAAGTAGCACCTTATTGAGCCTGGAAAGGCCACAAAAAAGCCCGCAACAGCGGGCATTTTTTAATGCAAAACAGGGGGCTGTTTACAGTGCCATTTCTTTCAGCTTCTTCAGCGGGCGCACTTTTACCTGAGTAGTGGCGGGCTTGGCTTTGAACATGGTTTCTTCGCCTGTGAAGGGGTTGATGCCTTTACGAGCTTTTGTTGCAGGCTTCTTAACGGTCTGAATTTTTAACAGGCCTGGCAACACAAATTCACCACAGGCACGTTTTTTGATATGACCTTCAATGACATCTGATAGCTCGTCCAATACGGCTTGAACTTGCTTCTTGCTCAGTTCGGTATTTTCAGCAATTTGGTTCAGAATTTGGGTTTTGTTATAGCGTTCGCGAACGGCGGTCACTTTTTTAACCGGAGCGGCTTTGGCTGCTGGTTTCTTGGCAGCGGCTTTCTTGGCGGGTGCTTTTTTTGCTGTAGCTTTTCTGGCGGCCATTTCTTTTTCCTTTGGGGTTAGTGAGTTGAAAAGGTGTGGATTGACAGGTGTTTGCCCGCTTGCCTATCACCTATCCGCAACCGTAGACAACTTGGCGTCGATAAACAACAGAAGCGAATGACACTATATATAAAGGATTAAAATCCAAGCAGCAAGAAAAAAGTGCGTGAAACTGCAGAAAAAATGCTTATTTTCAAAAATGCACACTTTTTGCCCGCAGTTCCCCCGTCGCAGACGCCATTACTCACAATCGGTTCTCGGTGTATGTCTGTGGCTTAAGCTCACAAGTGTAGCGTGCGAAGGTCGGGTATTTCGTTGGCAAATTCCCAAATTCGCAGGAACTCTTCGGCAATTGGTTTAACTTCACTGCCGGCAGCGTAATTGGCAAAACCTTGGTGAACCATGTCATCATTTTTATAGACTAAAAGGTTGCTGTCGGCTAATAAATAAGCCATTTGACTGTTGCCGGGCTCAATTGTCATTATGCGCAGCTTTACTTTGGTGCTGAGCCTTTGATGCAGTCGGGCCAGTCGATGGCCCCGCTCAACCAAGTCATCGCTATCGCGTACCAGCATTCTTAAGTCGCTGTTGCGCGAGCGTCTGGCAAATGCAGACAGTGCTGTCGTCATATCATCGCGATCGTACAGGTGAGGGTCGAGGGTGTCGCTGAGTAAGAAAATTCGACGCCTGGCCTTTTCAATGACCGCAATGCTGTGCTCAACCAGATCGTCCAGAGACTCGAGTAGTATAAGTTGCTTACTGGATTGCGATACTCTGCTCATGGCTATACCTAAAGACATTTAAAAATTTGAATTACTACTTATTGAGTAGCATAGTGCGATGTGGAATACCCGCGTCCATAAATTCATCGCTGACCGGCTCAAAGCCCAGTTTCTGATAGAATGCCATGGCATCGATCTGAGAGTGCAAAAAAACCGGGCATTGAGATCTGCGCGGTGCAGCGCACCAATCCAGCATGGAGGACATTAGGTAGCGCCCCACACCTTGCTTGCGCCAATTTTTGATAACGGCAACGCGCCCGATATGTAGGCCGCGGTTACCCCGCCAGGTTTCGTCCACAATGCGCGCGCAGCCAATGACGGAAGGTTGCGGTTTGGCACAATATTCAACGCAAAAGTGCCGCGCGCTTTGGTCTTTACCATCCCACTCCTCATCTTCACTGACTCCCTGTTCGTCAATGAACACGGTCTTGCGAATATCGCATAACTGTTGGCTATCTCTCCCCCACTGTGCCTGGACAAAGCGCAGTGGCGGGCTGGTCAAATCTATCATTGTGTTTGCCGGATTAAGCTGAAGCCAATCAATACTTTAGAACATTAGCGCGGGGTGATCTACAGCTATGGGACGGTTTATTGTTTTACGGTGTTTCGAGCAATGAACCTGTCGCAAGCAACTCGAGTAATAGATTTTGATCACATGCATTGGGAGCACAATCAGCCAACTTTTGCCACTTCCAGCGTCTGCCATTGCACAATGTAGAGGCTAAGTTGAGGCTACACGCGTAGCTATGACCGTCGACGAAAAGCTTGACGTTGGAGTCCACCTCGCTATAACAAAAACGCGAGGCTGCATTGACTTCTATCCAGGGGTTAGTTTGTTTTAGCCCCACGACTTCGCTGTCGCTTAATGGCTGCAAATCACCGTCTTCCTGAGGGTACTTCGGGGTCGTCATATAGGAGCCAAACCAACTCGCAATAGATCGATCGTCGAGATGTTGAACGATAATTTTTCTAAGTTCATCGATCGTGGCGTTAGTAATTAAACCCGAAGGCTCACGGGAATCAACAATCCTGTCTTTAAAGCGCTTATCGTTATCGAGTTTAGACGCAACTTCCTGCGCGAAATCACAGAGGATATCGGCGTGGCTAGGAGCGCGAAAGCCAATTGAGTAGGTTACGCAGTCTTCGCTTGCAGCTTTGCCCCAGTGTGCAACACCCGGCGGAATATAGAGAATGTCGCCGGGTTTGGCCAAATATTCGGCCGCCGGGGAAAAGTCTCGCAAAATTTTGAGATCAGTGCCTTCTCGCAGCGGTGACTGACTGTCGCACATTTGCCCCAATTGCCATTGGCGCTCACCAGCGCCTTGCAGTAAGAAAACATCGTAGTAGTCAAAGTGTGGGCCAACGCTACCTCCGGGTGGGGCGTAGCTGACCATAATGTCGTCGAGGCGCCAGTTCGCGATGAAACGAAATTTGTGTAATAACTCGGTGAGCTCGGGCACCCAGTGATCCACCGCATTGACCAGCAAGCTCCAGTTGCTGTCGGGTAGTTGGGCAAAACGAGTTTCACTAAAAGGCCCACTTTCTAACTGCCAAGGAGCTTGCTCGGTATCGACGACAAGACGCGATTCGATATCGGCTTCGAGTGCCAGCCCAGCTATTTCATTGGGCGTTAGCGGTGAGCGAAAGCCGGGAAGGGCGCCGGGTAAAAAAACAGCTTGTTTTTGCCAGTGATTTTGTAAAAAATCTTCTACCGATAAAGGGCCCAGCTGGGTGAGACGAGGAGTCATAGGCAGTAATTTGAGATGGTTGCGGGAAGCAAAGCTCCCCGCAAATTGATCAGATTAAATCGCGCGAGCTTGCGATTCTGCGTTGCCAATGTAATTGCCAGGCGTTAATTCACGGATGGTTTGTTTGGCGTGTTCAGGAATATCCAGTGTCTCAACAAACTCGGCCAGAACTTCCCGGGTTATGGCCTGACCGCGTGTAAGCGCCTTGAGCTTTTCGTAAGGCTCGGCAACCGCATAACGGCGCATAATTGTTTGGATGGGTTCGGCCAAAACTTCCCAGCTGTTATCCAGATCAGCGGCCAGACGGGCGCGGTTGATCTCGAGTTTGCCAATCCCTTTTAATGTCGACGCATAAGCAATTAGGCTGTAACCAAATCCTACGCCCATGTTGCGCAATACGGTAGAGTCGGTCAGGTCGCGCTGCCAGCGAGAAATTGGCAGTTTCTGTGCGAGATGGGAGAATACTGCGTTGCCAATTCCGAGATTACCTTCGGAGTTTTCAAAATCAATCGGGTTTACTTTGTGGGGCATGGTGGAAGAACCCACTTCGCCAGCAATGGTTTTTTGCTTGAAGTAACCGAGCGAAATATAACCCCAGATGTCGCGGTCAAAATCTATCAAGATTGTGTTAAATCGTGCGATGGCATCGAACAGCTCGGCGATATAGTCGTGCGGCTCAATCTGAGTGGTGTAAGGGTTCCAGCTCAGCCCCAGGCTGGTGACAAAAGTATCGGCATTGGTTTGCCAGTCGACGTCGGGGTAAGCGGAAATATGAGCGTTGTAATTACCCACGGCGCCGTTAATTTTACCCAGCAATTCGACCGCTTCTATTTGGCCAATTTGACGGCGCAGGCGGGCGGCAACGTTTGCCATTTCTTTGCCCACGGTTGAGGGACTCGCTGTTTGGCCGTGAGTGCGGGACAGAATCGGGTCGGCGGCGTAGTCATGAGCCAGCTTGGCGATGGCCTCGCTAATGGCGCGTGCGTCTTGCAATAAAACGTTGCGGCCGCGCTTTAACATCAGGGCGTGCGACAGGTTGTTAATGTCTTCGCTGGTACAGGCAAAATGAACAAACTCCAGTACCGCTTCCAACTCGCTGTTGCCGGCAAATTTTTGCTTTAGGAAGTACTCAACCGCTTTTACATCGTGATTGGTGGTACGCTCGATGGCTTTAATGGCTTCGGCGTCCGCTTCACTAAAATTACTTACAATCTCGTCGAGCTGGCGGTTGGTTGCATCGCTAAAAGCGGGCACTTCGGCCACACCGGTCAGTTGGCTCAGTTGCTGCAGCCAGCGTACTTCCACTTCAACCCGGCAGTGGATTAAGCCAAATTCACTGAAAATTGGGCGAAGAGAATCGGTTTTGCTGCCGTAACGTCCGTCGACGGGAGAAACGGCGCTCAGAGGAGAAAGTTCCATGGGCGGTCTCGCAGGTTTAACAAGTTGAGATAGGGGTGGTCGGTGTTACACCGGCCAGAATCATAAAGGCGCTATGATACCGTATTAGTGACCATTTTTCAGGCATTAATGATGCCGTACACGGTTAAAGTGGTATTTGCTGCAACAGACGCTCGGTCTCTGCCAATAGCTTTTTTCGATGCAGCAGGATTTGCAGTCGGGAGCCTCCCACCTGGCGCCAAAGCATGGCTGACCGTATCGCTGCCAGTAATAAAGCTCTGACTTGGTTGGCGACTCTTTGCTGCTGCAAATAACTTGGATCTCCGGCGACCTGAATGCGAAAACGAAAACGACTCAGTGTGTCACTGTAGATATCGGCCAGGTTGGCAACCACGTTGTCATGGGTGGGCCCGAAATGCTGCGCTTGAGACGTCGCAGTACCGATTCGGCTCGAGATTACCTGCAGCATGTCTTTGCGTTTACGCAAGCGCCCCTGCAAATGCAAGATGCCGGCACTGTAGCGTACGGTGTCGTTCTGTAGCTGGCGGCTAGATCGCAGCAAGTCGCGCAATGTTTCTAGCCCTAGACGCATGTCTGCCAGTTCACCGTATACACTCAGAGTGTCGGTCGGGTTGGTCTGAAATAAGCTATTAATGCTACAAGAATAGGCGTCGCTGGGAATAAACCCGGTACGGGCGAGCTGATCCACCAGAGCGGTTGCCTGCAATATGCCGGCAGCTGCCAGAGTGACGTCTTGCCATTTGTTTGATTGTGCCAAGGGTTACATCCTACTTCGAGTGTGCTTGTTGAACCATTTCGGGTTGCGCCCTAACGGTTGCCGGCGTATTCGATGACCGCCCCGCCCAGGCAGACGTCGCCGTTGTAAAATACCACTGACTGGCCCGGGGTGACGGCGCGCTGCGGCTCGTCAAAAACGACGTCTAGGTTGTCATCACCTACAGCAACGGTACAGGCTTGGTCGGCCTGCCGGTAACGGGTTTTCGCGGTGCAGCGCAGCGTCTTATGCGCGGGCACCTGATTGATCCAATGTGGTTGCGTGGCGTGTAAAAAGTTGGTGTACAGCAATGGGTTTTCTGTGCCCTGGGCCACAAGTAGAACATTGCGCTCAAGATCCTTACCCACCACAAACCAGGGGTCGTCACTGGCGCCCTTAACGCCGCCGATTCCCAACCCCTGACGCTGGCCAATGGTGTGGTACATCAGGCCACTGTGGGTGCCAATGGTGTGGCCGGCTTCATCTTCAATATTGCCGGGCTGGGCGGGTAAGTACTGTTCGAGAAAATCTTTAAAGCGGCGCTCGCCGATAAAACAAATACCGGTGCTGTCTTTCTTGCTGTGAGTGATTAAATTATGGGCCTCGGCAATTTTTCGAACCTCGGGTTTTTCTAATTCTCCTATCGGAAACAACGTTTGTGCGAACTCGGCTTCACTCACCGCATGGAGAAAGTAACTTTGGTCTTTGTTGCTGTCTAAGCCGCGCAATAGGTAGGTCTGGTTATCTCGGTCTGAACGGCGCACATAGTGGCCGGTCGCAATTGTTTCGGCTCCGAGCATTTGGGCGTACTCGAGGAAGACTTTAAATTTTATTTCGCGATTGCACAGGATGTCTGGATTTGGTGTACGGCCAGCTTTGTACTCCGCCAGAAAGTGCTCGAAGACGTTGTCCCAGTACTCAGCGGCAAAATTGGCGGTGTGCAGGCGAATGCCCAGGGTTTCGCAAACTTGTTGCGCGTCGGCCAGATCTTCCTTGGCCGTGCAGTAGTCGGTGCCGTCGTCTTCCTCCCAGTTTTTCATAAATAGCCCTTCGACTTCGTAGCCTTGCTGCTGCAGAAGGAGGGCGGAAACGGACGAGTCAACACCGCCGGACATGCCGACAATGACTTTTTTAGCGCAATGATTCATACATCGTAGGTTCTTTGGTGAGCGTTACTGGGCGCTATTCTAACCTTGCCCGCGCGTTACCTCCAAGGGGAAACACCGCCCGGCTAAATAGTCCTCTATTACCGAGAGCACCATTGGGCTGCGCAATTGTGCGGTGCGCTCGCGTATTTGTTCCAGGGTGAGCCAGATCGGGCCAATTATGCCGGTATCCAAGGGGGCGTCGTCGAGATGACGTTTGGCGCGAGCGATGAAGGTGGTGCGGACATAGGTGACACCATTGGCAGGTGCACGGTAGAGGTCGATGCCGACCACGCCGGTGGCCTCAACAATCCAGCCGGTTTCCTCCAGCGTTTCCCGGGCGGCGGCCTGTTCCAGGCTTTCGTTTTCCTCCAGGTGGCCCGCGGGTTGGTTAAGTTGTTCTATGCCATCGATTAGTTCGCGTACCAACAAGAATCGACCATCCTGTTCAACGATGGTGGCGACGGTAACGTGTGGTTGAAAACCCATAAGTTGTCCTGTAATGCCCTGACTGTGCAGGTGCTAACGGCGCTTTCGGTTGCCGGGCGCGCGCTGCGCGGCCGGCGACTGTGGCAAATGTATGCGCTCTTCCCGCGATTGACCACTGGCTAAATCCCCCAGTTCCCACTGGCCGACGCGGGCCCGTACCAGCCGCAAAGTGGGCAGATCCACAGCGGCTGTCATGCGGCGCACCTGACGGTTGCGCCCCTCAGTTATGGTAATCGATAGCCACGACGTCGGTATTTGCTGTCGCTCGCGTACAGGAGGGTTGCGCGGCCAGAGTGTGGGGGGATCAATGAGCTCCACGATGGCAGGGCGGGTGGGGCCATCCTTTAAGGTCAAGCCGCGGCGCAGCCGGTCGAGGGCTTGAGTACCGGCAGTACCTTCCACTTGCACCCAATAGGTTTTGGGGAGCTTATTGCGTGGGTGAGTAATGCGTTGTTGGAGGGCACCATCGTCAGTGAGCAGCAACAGCCCTTCTGAGTCGAGGTCCAGCCGTCCGGCAGCGTATATGCCTTTTTGTTTGACGTAGTCGGCGAGCGTGGGCCGGCCTTCAGTGTCGGTAAATTGGCACAAAACCCCATAGGGCTTGTTGAAAAGCACTAATTTGGCCATAGATATAGAGTGTTCGGTGCTGAAAGCGGGCCAGTGTAGCCCATGGGCGAGCATTACTAAAGAGCACCGTGTGACCTTTGGCGCTTGGCGCCTGTGCGCCCATCAAAGGCCACCGGAGAATGAGATCAGGAGCTGGCAGCCCTAGGCTCGGGCAGAGTGATATTAACGGCGTGCAGGCCTTTATCACCTTTTGAAATATCAAAATTAACAGATTGGCCAGCTTTTAGAGTTTTGTAACCGTCCATGTCGATGGCAGAGTAGTGAGCAAATAGGTCTTCATCGCCTTCGTCAGGGAGAATAAACCCGTAACCTTTGGCATTGTTGAACCACTTGACGGTACCTGTAGGCATATTTTTAGTCCTTCTTATTACAGGCGCGGCAACGGTCAGTTTACGCGCGATCGTTATTATTAGAGTTTGTTCGTCCCCAAGGTACGCAAAATGATCACGAAATATCGCGATAGAGCGTCAAAAAGGCGACGATCAAAGCTGGTGGCGAAGAAATGACCACCACATTACTTTTTATCTGACAGGCCGCGCCTTGTCAAGTGAGCTGGCAGGCTGTTGATAAACCCCAAGCGTACACAGGCTTTCAGGCTGGCTCTTAAGCTAGGCGGCCTTTTGACCGTGTGTGCCCACCCATCGAAAAAAGACAACGACGAGTGCGGGCCGGCCAGAAAGCGCCGGAGGGCGTGGCCTGAAGCGCACATCTGTTGCGCCTTGCCTCTAGCAAAGGGAACCACCCTGTCCGTCGAGACAAGACGCAACATCTGCACGCTGCAGGCTACGCTGAGCATGCATGGGGTTTTTCAGTAGCCTGCTAGTCTCAGCGCAATGAGGTACAATGTTATCTCACCGAAATTATGTAAGTTATCCAGTTCTTGTGTGTGACTATGGGAAAGTTTGAAAACTATCGACTAACATTAAATCAAGTGCGTTGTCACAGTAGTGACGACGAATATGACCACGATGACGGAGTGGCGGTGCAAGAGGCGCCGCCAGAGCTTAAAAAGCCCTCCATGTACAAGGTGATCATGCATAACGACGATTATACGCCTATGGAGTTTGTGGTTTTGACTCTGGAATCGTTTTTTGGCATGAATCGTGAGCAAGCCACTAATGTGATGCTGACGGTTCATACTCAGGGCAAGGCGGTTTGCGGAATTTTTACGCGCGATATAGCTGAAACCAAGGCGGCGCAAGTAAATCAGTTCTCAAAGGACAATGAGCACCCATTGTTGTGTGAAATCGAAGCAGTAGAAGGGGACGATGACGGAGATTGAGAAGTCACCCGGTGACAAAATTCCGGTGTGTTGGGCTCCCTAGAGAGGTACCGTTGATGTTAAGTAAAGATCTAGAAGTAACCCTGAACATGGCCTTTAAAGGGGCTCGCAGTAAGCGGCATGAGTTTATGACCGTGGAGCACTTGCTATTGGCGTTGATCGACAATGAATCGGCGGCCAATGTCTTGCGCTCCTGCGGTGCTGATTTGGTCGTTCTTCGACGGGAATTGATTGAGTTTGTCGACTCCACGACGCCGTTACTCCCGGAAAACGACGATGAGCGCGAAACCCAGCCAACCTTGGGTTTCCAGCGGGTGCTGCAGCGCGCGGTATTCCATGTGCAGTCCTCGGGTAAGCAAGAGGTTACCGGGGCCAATGTTTTAGTGGCAATTTTTAGCGAGCAGGAAAGCCAGGCGGTCTATTACCTGAAGCAGCAGAGCATTGCGCGTATTGATGTGGTGAATTACATCACTCATGGCATTCAAAAAGTGGCTGGCCACGAGCACGGCTCTGAAGAGCCGTCACAGGATCAAGCCGACGAAGAGACGTTGGGCGTTGAACAGCCCTCGCAAAGCCCGTTAGAAAATTATGCGGCGAACCTCAATGAGTTGGCTTCTGCAGGTAAAATTGACCCGCTGATTGGTCGTGCTTATGAGCTCGAACGAGTGGCGCAAATTTTAACGCGTCGGCGCAAAAATAATCCGCTGTTGGTGGGGGAGTCCGGTGTTGGTAAAACAGCAATCGCGGAAGGCCTGGCCAAACGTATTGTCGACGGCGAAGTGCCAGAGGCGCTGGCATCAAGTGTTGTGTACTCATTGGATATGGGGGCGTTGCTCGCCGGCACCAAATACCGCGGCGATTTTGAAAAGCGTTTTAAAGGCTTGTTGCAAGAGCTTAAAAAACAGAAAGATTCGATTCTTTTTATCGATGAAATACATACGATCATCGGTGCCGGCGCGGCATCGGGCGGGGTAATGGATGCGTCCAATCTGCTGAAACCTCTGTTGAGCTCAGGCCAGTTGCGCTGTATGGGCTCGACAACTTATCAAGAGTACCGTGGGATCTTTGAAAAAGATCGGGCGCTATCTCGTCGCTTTCAAAAAGTGGATGTGGTTGAGCCTACAGTGGATGAAACTTATCAAATTCTCAAAGGGCTGAAAAAGCACTTTGAAGAGCACCACGGGCTGCGTTTTACCGAGCCCGCGTTAAAGGCTGCGGCGGAATTAGCCGAGCGCTATATCAATGATCGATTCTTGCCCGATAAAGCGATTGATGTGATCGATGAAGCGGGAGCCTACCAACAGTTGCAGCCACCCAGTAAGCGCAAGAAAACTGTTGGCGTGACCGACGTTGAGGCGGTTGTGGCAAAAATTGCCCGTATTCCTCCCAAAAGTGTGTCAGCGAATGATTTAGAGCAGCTGCGCAAATTGGAAGATAATCTCAAGTTGACGGTGTTTGGTCAGAACGAAGCTATTGAAACTTTGGCCACGGCTATTAAATTAGCGCGGGCAGGTCTGCGTACGGGCGACAAACCCATAGGCTCATTCTTGTTTACCGGGCCTACGGGCGTGGGTAAAACGGAAGTCAGTAAGCAGCTGTCGAAGTGCTTAGGGGTGGAGTTGGTTAGGTTTGATATGTCGGAATACATGGAGCGCCATACCGTATCGCGTTTGATTGGTGCCCCACCTGGGTATGTTGGTTTTGATCAAGGAGGGTTGTTAACCGACGCCGTGACCAAAAACCCGCACTGCGTGGTGTTGCTGGATGAAATCGAAAAAGCTCACCCCGATGTATTCAATTTGCTGCTGCAGGTTATGGATCACGGTACCTTGACGGACAATAATGGGCGCAAAGCGGATTTTCGCAATGTAATACTGGTTATGACAACCAATGCGGGAGCCGAGGAAGCCAGCAGGGCGTCTATTGGGTTTACCAAGCAAGATCATTCCACCGACGCGATGGAAGCGCTCAAGCGTATGTTTACGCCGGAGTTTCGCAACCGGCTTGATGCGATCGTGCAATTTGGCTCACTGCCCATGAGTGTCGTTGAAACAGTGGTCGATAAATTTCTCACTGAGTTACAAAGTCAGCTGGACGATAAAAAGGTCACCCTCGAAGTTACTGAGCGCGCTCGCAAATGGTTAGCCGTAAACGGTTACGATGAAAAAATGGGCGCAAGACCAATGGCACGCTTAATCCAGGAGAAAGTTAAAAAGCCGCTGGCCGAAGCGGTACTGTTTGGTGATTTATCCGGTGGCGGCGTGGTCGAAGTTGATGTGGCAGAAGGGCGCGATGAACTGGCGCTGGAGTATGAAACCAATGAGTTAGAGCACGCGTAGTTTTTCAAGCTGCGCGGCTTCGAAATAAATCCCGGCTTTGGCTGGGATTTTTTTGTTCTGGTGTACAACTTACCTTTTGTCCACATTCGGGGCCATCTATGCACAATGCGCTGCCGATCATAAGTGCGCGAGCGCCAAGTGGTAAAGCAACAATCGATCGCGGCGGCCCGCTGTTATCACCGGGTAAATATCACCGGGTGTATTCAGCAATGGCATCTTGGCCAATGCGAGCGACTGAAGAGCAAGCAATTTGCGACAATTGCGCCCGCTCGTCGTGGCGACGATAGGAATGGGTTGGGGCGATCCATTCCTATCAGTAGGTAAATGAATACAGGAGGTATTCATCATTGGCATGTTTGCCAATGCGAGCGACTTAAGAGCAAGCAATTTGCGACAATTGCGCCCGCTCGTAGTGGCGACGATAGGAATGGGATGGGGCGATCCATTCCTATCAGTAGGTAAATGAATACAGGAGGTATTCATCATTGGCATGTTTGCCAATGCGAGCGACTTAAGAGCAAGCAATTTGCGACAATTGCGCCCGCTCGTAGGGGCGACGATAGGAATGGGTTAGGACAACCCATTCCTATCAGTAGGTAAAAAGCCTCAATAGCTGTCGCGAATTATGCTGATGCCTGGCTCTATCGCGCGACGCCAGGACTGTTCGATGTCGTTGTTAAACTGCGGGTCAAACTTCGCCAGCGTTTCAAGTAGCGCGTCAAACCACAGAGAGTACCAGCGTGGTTCGATATTGTAACCCGTGCGGGAGTGGCTTTCGCCTAACGCCTTCAGCTTAGTGGCAGGCATGCCCCTGGCATGCAGTACTAGCTGCATAATGCCGTTGCGTAAAAGGTGGCGTTGAGCTGACATGTCAGTGGCGCGGAATAGGTTTCTAATTTCGTCGGATTTCCCCATAAAACGGTCGTAGAAATCAACGAAAAAGGCGTCCTGATTACAGCAGCGGCCGTAACTTTGAAAGACGATATCTGAATCCGGTGTGATCATGGTTTTCGCTCCTGAGGTCAAGGCAATGGCCGTTTCAATACTGGCCGGGCAATATACCTTAGGCTGCAGAGCTTGTATTTGACCCTCGTCAATCCGCAGATACGAAAAAGCCCCTCAGCAAGGGGCTTTTACTAAAGCGGATGCGGATCGCGCAATTAACGAGCGCGGTAGGTTATGCGACCTTTGCTCAAATCATAAGGTGTCATTTCCACTTTTACTTTATCGCCAGTCAAAATACGAATGTAGTTCTTGCGCATTTTGCCGGAAATATGGGCAGTGACGACGTGACCGTTTTCCAGCTTTACGCGGAAGGTGGTATTTGGCAGTGTGTCAATCACTTCGCCTTCAAATTCGATATTGTCTTCTTTCGCCATTCGGCAGAGTCCTCTACTTGGCTAAGCTTCTCGCTGGGGTTGTCTAAAAAGGCGTGAATTGTGCCTGAAAAGACCCCATTAGCCAAGCCTAGGCGGCTAAATAGTAGACAAAATAGGGTAAAAATAACGTGATTGGTGATTCTTCAGCGCTTAATTCAGGCGAACCCAGCGTTTGTTGACCAGCAACTCCAGTGGCCGATACTGTGTTTTATAGCTCATTTTTTGGCAATCTCTGATCCAGTACCCCAAATAAATGTAGGGGAGCGCCAATTCCTGAGCCTTTTCGATCTGTTTTAAAATGGCAAAAGCCCCCAGGCTTCGCCGCTCATGATCGTTCTCGAAAAACGTATAGACAGCCGAGAGTCCGTCGAGTAGTTGGTCGCAAACTGAAACGCCCACCAATTGGCCATCCAGGCGGTACTCAATATATTGGGTCGTATCCCATTCGGCGCTTAAAAACGTCTGATATTGTTCGCGGGTCGGCGGGTACATATCACCATCGCGGTGGCGCGACTCTATGTAGCGCTGATACAGCTGGTAGTGCTCATCGGTATCGATGGTGTCGGCCCAGGTTATTACCAAGTCCTGATTGCGTTTTAAACACCGCTTTTGGGTTCGGTTGGGGCGGAACAGTTGCACGGGTATTCGGCAGGATATACAGGCTTGACAGTTAGCGCAGTGGGGGCGATATAGGTGTGAGCCACTGCGACGAAACCCTAATTGCGACAGTTCGGTGTATAACCTACTGTCTATGTTTGCCGCGGGGTCGATAAATACCGTGGTGGCTTCCTCACCGTCGAGATAGCTGCAGGGGTGTGGCGCTGTGGCAAAGAGCTTTAATGTTGATAAATCACTCACGCGTACCTCCACGTCCGTTACTGCTATTTTTGTTTACTCTAGAGTATTTAATCCGCTTTGTCTTCCCCAGTCAGACAGATTGCACGGCCCTTTAGGCCGAAACCAGCTGCGCGTGGCGCGGCCAGTTCGAAGCACTGTTGCTGCCAATCAGCTCTGTCAGGCGTTCGGCAAATTCTTCGCGTTGCATGTTGCTGGCACCCAGCGATGTTAGGTGATTACTGTGTACCTGACAGTCGATCAGTTCAAAGCCCCACAATGCGAGGTTGTGTCCAAGTGTAGCAAAGGCAACTTTGGAGGCATTACTCATTCGGCTGAACATGGATTCGCCAAAAAACACCTTGCCGAGAGAGACACCATAAAGCCCACCAACTAACTGGTCTTGGTAAAAGACTTCCACCGAGTGAGCTATCCCCAATCGGTGGAGCTCAATATAGGCCGAGCGCATCTCTTCGGTTATCCAGGTGCCCCCTTGCTCACTGCGAGGCTCAGCACATGCATCGATCACGCGCTCGAAACAGCTGTCACAGGTAACAGAAAATACATTTTTATTCAGTTGTTTGCGCAACGAGCGGGAAACGTGCACTGCGTCGGGAGTGACCACCGTGCGCGGGTTAGGGCTCCACCACAGTATCGGTTGGTCGTCTTCATACCAGGGAAAAATCCCCTGAGTATAGGCGTTGACCAGGCGGCTCGGGGTTAGGTCGCCGCCCGCCGCCAGCAATCCTTCAGGATCACTCAATGCTTCCTCAAGCGGAGGAAAAAGGGATGGGTTGGGGCCGAGCCAGGGTAATTGAATCATGCAAGCCTAGAGTTGCGGATAATAAAAAGCGGACCAAAGTCCGCTTCAATTGTATCGCATGCTTGATTGACGCGTTAGTCGTCGAGAAACTTCTCGGCGTCAAGGGCGGCCATGCAGCCGAAACCCGCTGAGGTGATAGCTTGACGATAAATGTGATCTGACACGTCGCCCGCGGCATAGACGCCTTCTACGCTAGTACAGGTGGCATTGCCGTCGAGACCACTGTTGATCTTAATGTAGCCGTCTTTCATGTCCAGTTGGCCGGCAAAAATGTCGGTGTTTGGTTTGTGGCCGATGGCAATAAAGGCTCCGGCAACATCAATCTCGGTTGTCTCACCGGCATCCAGATTGTTTAAGCGCAAGCCCGTAACGCCACTGTCGTCGCCAAGCACTTCGTCCAAAGTGTGGTTCCACAAGATCTTGATATTCTCTTTGGCAAACAGTTTGTCTTGCAATATTTTTTCTGAACGCAGGCTGTCGCGGCGATGGATTAACGTCACTTCACTGGCAATGTTGGACAGATACAGCGCTTCTTCGACCGCCGTGTTACCGCCACCAATGACGGCGACTTTCTGGTCGCGATAAAAGAAGCCGTCGCATGTGGCACAGGCGCTAACACCTTTGCCCATGAAAGCCTCTTCAGAGGGCAGGCCTAAGTACTGCGCCGAGGCACCGGTGGCGATAATAAGTGCATCACAGGTGTAGGTCTCGGTACCTTTAAGGGTAAAAGGGCGTTGCGACAGGTCAGTTTCGTGAATGTGGTCGAAAAGGACCTCGGTGTCGAAGCGCTCGGCGTGTTGTTGCATTTGCACCATCAAATCGGGCCCCTGCAGGTCGGCCACGCCTCCCGGCCAGTTTTCGACCTCGGTGGTGGTGGTAAGTTGACCGCCTTGCTGCATGCCGGTAATAACGACGGGCTTTAAGTTGGCCCGCGCCGCATAGATGGCCGCCGTGTAACCAGCGGGGCCGGAGCCCAAGATTATTAAGCGGTGATGCTTAGCTTCGCTCATTTGCTGTGTCCTTGTTGATTAGGTCTGAAGTATTTGAAATCGCATGCCCTGCATGGGGTTACGGGTTATGCCGCAGCGGTGCAGGGCAAATCTGGCGGAGGCTCACTTGCGGCGCCCCAGAATTGGCACCAATCATAAGGCAATCAAACTCAGCAGGCAAAATTGTAGTCTTCAATCTGTTAGATTGGTAAATTCTATTAAGCTCGAATTTGGCATAGACTTCACTGTTTGTTAGCCAGGGCCTCACACAGTGCTGGCAATGGATTACAATAGGCCGCTGGAGTCGATAGGCTCGAAATTATAATTAGATCTAATGGAGTTGGAACCGTTTGACTAAAAGCAGCGCCAAACAGGTAAAAAATGATGCAAGCACCGGGAACGCGTTTGCCGCACGTATATTGCGTGAAGGGGCTCTGATTGGGTTGGCGAGCGCCTGTGTGCTCATTTTAATCATTTTGCTGACCTATGACTCGGGCGATCCGGGATGGTCGCGGACCGGAGAAAACCTGCACGTCAAAAATGCAGGAGGGCCCGCGGGCGCTTGGTTTGCCGATGTCTGTTTTGCGCTGTTTGGCTATCTCTCCTTCCTCTTCCCCCTGATGTTGGGCTATCGCGCCTGGCTTATTTTTCGTGACCGTGCGCATCCTGCCGAGTTCGATCCGGTTTTGGTGGGATTGCGCGCCGTTGGTCTACTTCTCGTTATGGTGGCAGGTACCGGCCTTGCGGTACTGCGCATAGGCGGGCGGGAATCGGCGTTGCCTTTTTCTGACGGTGGCTATCTTGGGCTTTCCGTGGCGGACGCTGTTGCGGGCGCTTTCAGTCATACCGGTGGCACGCTGTTGCTGTTTGCGGTGTTCTTTTTCGGCTTAACGATTTTTACTGATTTGTCCTGGCTGGGGCTTATGGACCGGATTGGGCAGTGGGTGCTTCACGGCTGTCGGCTTACGACTGAAAAGTGGTCGCACTGGCGTCAACACCGGGTTGAGCAGCGTGAAGCGGATAAGCAACAACGCGAGCGTAAAGTAGCCATTGAAACACGCAAAAAAGAAGAAGCTAAACGTGTTCCGCCTAAAATCACCGAACCTGTGCGCAAGCCGGCTCCGGCCAAACGAGCGCCGCCAGCGAAACAAGCCTCTCTATTTGACAAAAGTGAAGGGCCGGTCGGCGAATTGCCGGCTATTAACTTGCTCGATCCAGCCGACAAGCACAGCGACAAAGCCTTTTCCAAGGAGTCCCTTGAGGCAATGTCCAAGTTACTGGAGCTTAAGCTCAAAGATTTTGGTATTGAGATTGAGGTGACCTCGGTGCAGCCGGGCCCAGTAGTAACGCGGTTTGAAATTAAGCCGGCGCCGGGGGTAAAGGCTAGCCGTATTACCAACCTGGCAAAAGATTTGGCCCGTTCGCTTGCGGTGATCAGTGTTCGGGTGGTGGAGGTTATTCCCGGCAAGTCAGTCATGGGTATCGAAATTCCCAATGAGCACCGCGAAATCGTACGCTTAAGTGAGGTGTTGGCCTCTGAGAGTTACGATCGCTCCCGGTCTCCTCTGACGATGGCATTAGGGCACGATATTGCCGGTGAGCCGGTGATTGCAGATCTCGCCAAAATGCCGCACTTGCTGGTAGCTGGTACCACGGGCTCGGGGAAATCGGTAGGGGTTAACGTCATGCTCCTGTCGTTACTGTATAAGTCGACACCGAAAGATGTTCGTTTAATATTGGTTGACCCAAAGATGCTGGAGCTTTCGGTATACGAAGGCATCCCCCATTTGTTGACCCCCGTTATTACCGACATGAATGATGCCGCCAATGGGCTGCGCTGGTGCGTGGGCGAAATGGAGCGGCGCTACAAATTAATGGCCGCGATGGGTGTGCGAAATTTGGCGGGCTTTAACCGCAAGGTAACCGAGGCGGAAAAAGCCGGTGCGCCAATTGCTGATCCGCTGTTTGTACCCGATGAACACTTCGAAGCGGGTAGTGCTGACGCAACAGCGCCAAACCTTGAAACTCTGCCCGCGATCGTTGTCGTTATCGATGAGTTTGCCGATATGATGATGATTGTCGGTAAAAAAGTGGAACAATTAATCGCCCGCATTGCCCAAAAGGCGAGGGCTGCTGGTATTCATTTGATTCTTGCCACTCAGCGTCCATCGGTGGATGTTATTACCGGTTTAATTAAGGCGAATGTACCGACGCGTATGGCGTTCCAGGTATCGAGCAAAATTGACTCGCGTACCATTCTCGATCAGGGCGGCGCAGAGCAGTTATTAGGGCACGGTGACATGCTGTATTTGCCACCGGGTACAAGCGTACCCGAGCGGGTTCACGGAGCGTTTGTGGACGATCACGAAGTGCACAATGTCGTGTCCGACTGGAAAAAGCGCGGCGAGCCAGATTATTTAGAAGATGTGGTAGACGATAGTACCAACAGTATCCCCGTCCCCGGCTTGCCGGGCGGCGATGAAAATAGCAACGATGAGGCTGATGCGCTCTACGATGAAGCCGTGGCGTTCGTAATAGATTCTCGCAAGGCTTCGATTTCTTCGGTGCAGCGCAAGTTGCGAATCGGTTACAACCGCGCCGCCCGGCTCATTGAAACTATGGAGGCGGCAGGGGTCATTTCTGAGGCCGGTCACAATGGCAGTCGTGAAGTGTTGGCGCCAAAAGCTTAGGAGCATTAATGATAATTTTAAAGAGTGTTGGAGCTGTGGTTTTCGGTGTGTTGCTGCTAAGTTCTGCGCAAGCACAAACCGCAGCGCAGGAGTTGGTTGATAAGTTGGCAGATTTGACCAGTCTGACCGGTAACTTTGAACAAACTCTGATTGATGAAGCCGGCGAGGTAATCGAAAGTAGCTCTGGCCAATTTGTGCTGCAAAAGCCAGGGCGGTTTTACTGGTTGACGACACGACCTTACGAGCAGCAGCTTGTTTCCAACGGCGAAACGATTTGGCTCTATGATCCGGATTTGTTTCAGGTAACTGTTCGCCAGGTGACCGCTGATTTAGAAAAGTCGCCTGCCTTGTTGTTGAGTGCGGATGCTGACCAGCTGTCCACCAACTATGACGTTGCTGCAGCGCAAGACGACGGTTTTACTCTTACACCTCGACAACCGCAGGCCTTGTTTGATTCTCTGTATCTTGGCTTTGCAGGCGGCCAAATTCAAACGGTTCGTCTTAATGATGCGTTAGGGCAGGCTACCGTAATCGCCTTCACCGACACGCAAGCCAATGTGCCTGTGGACGAGTCGCGCTTTCATTTTGTCGTGCCTGACGATGTTGACGTATTGATCGACTGACATGGCTGATTTGTTTGCTCAAGAAGGGCCGTTGCCACCATTGGCTGCCCGTATGCGGCCGCGTTCTCTCGACCAATATATTGGTCAGGAGCATATACTTGGGCCGGGTAAACCGCTGCGTGAGGCGGTCGATAAAGGCCAGCTGCACTCGATGATTTTGTGGGGGCCGCCGGGAGTTGGTAAAACATCACTGGCTCGTCTGTTTGCCGAACGTGCAGATGCCCGTTTTGAGAGCATTTCAGCGGTTTTAGCTGGCGTAAAAGATATCCGCCAGGCGGTGCATATGGCGCAGCAAGAGCGACAGATGCGCGGCCGCCCCACCATTCTTTTTGTCGATGAGGTTCACCGTTTTAATAAATCACAGCAGGATGCCTTTCTGCCTTTTGTGGAAGATGGCACCTTTATTTTTATTGGTGCAACGACGGAAAACCCCTCATTTGAGCTCAACAACGCCTTACTTTCGCGCTGCCGGGTGTATGTGTTGCGCTCATTGGGTGAGGACAGTATTCAGGCTGTTCTGCAACAGGCGTTAGTTGATGACAAAGGCCTCGGAGGGGAATACAGCCTCAGTGAAGAGACATTACAGAGGCTGGCGGTAGCGGCCGACGGTGATGCGCGCCGCGCCTTGAACCTATTGCAGGTCGCGGCAGATTTAGCCGTAGATGCCGAGGGTGTGAAGCGTATCGATAGTGGGGTATTGGCGGAAGTGCTCGGTGGCGATGTGCGCCGTTTCGATAAAGGCGGCGATCTTTTCTACGAGCAGATATCGGCCATGCATAAATCTGTGCGAGGCTCCTCTCCCGATGGCGCCCTGTATTGGATGGCGCGTATGCTCGATGGCGGTTGCGACGCACTGTACATCGCCAGAAGAGTTGTGAGGATGGCCAGTGAGGACATTGGCAATGCCGATCCGCGCGGATTGTCCCTCGCGCTGGCGGCATGGGACACCCAGGAGCGCCTCGGCAGCCCGGAGGGTGAGCTGGCCATAGCGCAGGCGATTACCTACCTCGCCTGCGCCCCTAAAAGTAACGCTGTGTATAATGGCTTTAAGCAGGCAATGGCTGATGTGCGCGCAGACCCAGCCTACGATGTTCCTATGCACCTGCGCAATGCGCCTACAGCAATGATGAAAGACATGGACTTCGGTGCCGAATACCGCTATGCCCATGATGAGCCCGAAGCTTATGCGGCCGGTGAAGTTTACCTACCCGAAGAAATAGCATCGAGGCGCTATTACCAGCCCACAGGCCGCGGTTTAGAGCGAAAAATTGGTGATAAGCTTCAACACCTGCAGACGTTGGATCTGGCCAGCCGGCAGAGGCGCTATTCAAGCGAGGAATGAACATGCAGTGGCTGTTTATAGCCTGTGGCGGCGCTCTGGGAGCTATGCTGCGTTTTTTTATTACCGCTCAGCTCTATCCGGTTACCGGTAACAAGTTTCCCTTGGGAACCCTTGTAGTTAACTTATTGGGGTGTGCGCTGGTGGCTTTTTGTTACGTGTTTATTGTTGAAAAGGCCATGATTTCGCCGCATTGGCGGCATTTATTGATAGGCGGTTTTTTAGGCGCCTTGACGACTTTTTCGACGTTTTCGCTCGATGCCTTGCTGCTTTGGCAAAATGGGCTTCATTCGGTCGCTCTAATTTATGTTCTGGCCAATGTCTTCGGTTGCCTGTTGGTGGTGGCCGGGTCGTGGTATTTGGCCAACTTTATGTTATCTTAACCGCCCTTAAAATCACCATCCAACCGTTAAATAGTCAAATATATGCTAGATCCTAAACTGATTCGCGCCAACCTCGACGAGGTCGCTGACGGGCTTGCTAAACGCGGCTTCGAACTCGATGTAAACTTGCTGCGCTCGCTTGAGCAAGAACGCAAAGAAATTCAGGTGAAAACTGAAAATTTGCAGTCTGAGCGCAACAGCCGCTCGAAAAATATTGGTAAGGCGAAAGCCGCCGGTGAAGACATCACGCCTTTACTGCAAGAGGTGGATCAGCTGAAACAGGATTTGGCCAATGCCGAAGCTGAGTTGCATCAGGTCCAACATAAGTTGGATGAGTATTTGTCCACTGTACCCAATATTCCCGCCGCTGAGGTGCCCGCAGGGCTCAGTGAAGACGATAACGTCGAAGTGCGCCAGTGGGGTACGCCACGCGTATTCGATTTTGATGTGAAAGACCACGTTGACCTGGGTGCGAATATTTCAGGGCTGGATTTCGAAACGGCCAGCAAGATTACCGGCGCGCGTTTTGCGGTGATGCGTGGCGCAATTGCCAAATTGCATCGGGCACTGATTCAATTAATGCTCGATACGCATGAAAACGAACATGGCTATGAAGAGGTTAATGTTCCTTATATCGTCAATGCCGAGTCGCTCTACGGTACAGGACAGCTGCCTAAGTTTGAAGAAGACTTGTTCAAGCTGAACGACGAGCGGGATTTCTACCTCATTCCTACCGCAGAGGTGCCGGTTACGAATCTGTTGCGTGATTCGCTGCTTGATAAAGACACCCAGTTGCCGCTCAAGTTTGTCGCCCATACCCCTTGTTTTCGGTCCGAGGCAGGCAGTCATGGTCGCGACACCCGAGGTATGATTCGTCAACACCAGTTCGAAAAAGTGGAACTGGTGCAGTTCGTCCGCCCCGAGGAGTCTGACGCGGCGCTGGAGTCACTAACAGGGCACGCCGAAGCTATCTTGCAGAAGCTGGGCTTGCCTTACCGCACCGTTATATTGTGCGGTGGAGATATTGGTTTCTCGGCTGCGAAAACCTACGATATTGAAGTGTGGGTTCCTTCGCAGAACAAGTATCGCGAAATTTCGTCTTGCTCCAGCTTTCGGGACTTTCAGGCGCGTCGCTTAAAAGCGCGTTACCGCGACCCGGAGACAGGAAAACCTGCATTACTGCACACTCTCAATGGTTCGGGTTTGGCCATCGGCAGAACCCTTTTGGCGGTTATGGAAAACTACCAGCAGGCCGACGGCAGTATATTGATACCCGAAGCGCTGCAGCCTTATATGGCTGGGCTCAAGCGTATAGAAGCTTAATTAACAAGGTATCACCGTGGATTATTTCCCCTTCTTTATGCGTTTGCGAGGCCAGCGGGTGTTGCTGGTCGGTGGAGGGGATATCGCTACGCGTAAAGCGCGTTTACTGGCCAAGGCGGGCGCCAAATTGCATGTGGTCAGCCTTGCAATAGAGTCGGAGTTAGAAGCGTTAGTTGCGCGTACCGAAGGCTCTCTAAGGCTGGGCGAGTTCGTCGACACTGATCTCGACGGGGTCGTGCTGGCCGTCGCCGCGACGGACGATGCCGGCGTTAACCAGCGTATATCCGAGCAAGCTCAGGCGCGCCACTTACCGGTAAATGTGGTGGATAGCCCAGAGTTGTGTACCGTCATTACCCCAGCCATTGTAGATCGCTCTCCCTTGGTCATTGCCATTTCCAGCGGCGGTGAAGCCCCCGTTCTGGCGCGTCGAGTGCGCAGCAAGCTGGAACAAATGCTGCCAGCCAGTTATGGCCGTCTGGCCGGTTTGGCGAGCCGATTCAGGCAGGCGGTAAAGGATAAGTTTGGCGATGGTGATCAACGTCGCCGCTTTTGGGAAAAGGTATTAGAAGGGCCGATCGCGGAGCAAGTTTACGCCGGCAATGAGGCCGAAGCCGAATCGATGTTGGCAAACGAACTCGCCTCAGAAACCGGTCAGACCGGCGGCGAGGTCTATTTAGTGGGTGGTGGGCCGGGAGATCCCGAGCTGCTGACACTCAAAGCCCTGCGTTTAATGCAGCAAGCTGAAGTGGTCCTCTATGATCGTTTAGTCTCTTCTGAAGTAATGGAGCTGGTGCGCCGTGACGCGGATCGAATCTATGTGGGAAAACGGCGCAGTGAGCACAGCCTACCGCAACCCGAAATAAATCAATTGCTGCTGAATCTGGCTAAGCAGGGCAAGCGTGTCCTGCGCCTCAAGGGAGGAGATCCGTTTATCTTTGGGCGTGGTGGTGAAGAAATTGAGCTGCTTGCCGCCAATGGTATACCGTTTCAGGTTGTGCCGGGCATTACCGCCGCGTCAGGTTGTGCGGCCTACGCCGGTATTCCACTCACCCATCGCGATCACGCTCAATCCGTCCGCTTTATAACCGGTCATTTAAAGAACAATGACCCCAACCTAAGTTGGCCTGAGCTCGCGATGCCTGGTCAGACGTTGGTGTTTTATATGGGCCTGATGGGGCTGGAGGAAATCGCCCAAATGCTGCTAAAAAATGGGCGTTCGCCGCTCACACCGGTCGCGTTGATAGAGAAGGGAACAACTCGTGAACAGCGTGTCATAGTGGGAAATTTGCAGACGATTACGGCAAAAGTCGAAGAGTTTGCCGCGAAAGGGCCAACCCTGATTATAGTGGGTGAGGTGGTGTCACTGCGCGGACATCTGGATTGGTTTGGCGATAGAGACCGCCAAAATGTGAATTAGGCGAGATTTCGCGCTAAAATTTGTACAGTTTTGCAGCAGGTTGGCCGATAGCCATTGCACACAATCACCAAGGATTCAGTGCCAGCATGGTTTATTTAGGACCCATTACACGTCTTTCGCCAGTGAGCAAGCCGAAGCCTGCCACGGGCTATGAGCCAGATAAGGATCTGGTGATAGACAAGCGTTTGCCTGAGCATGTGTCTCCCAAGTTGGAGCGGCGTCGTAGCGATCGCCGCAAAAACGCGAAAAATGCCGTGCTAGATTCTCGCAGTGGTCGCGACCGCCGTCGTAATAAGCGCTCCAGCATCGACCTCGAAGTCTAGTAACGCGCCTACCTGGCTGCTCGCGCCTCTTAATCAGAATCGCAATTTTAACTATTGTCTGGAATATACTCTATGGAAACATATGACTTGCTGGTGGTGGGAGCCGGCTCTGGTGGTGTTCGCGCAAGTCGTGTCGCGGCCAGCCTGGGGGCGAAAGTTGCAGTCGTTGAAGAGCGTGCGTTGGGTGGTACGTGTGTCAATGTCGGCTGTATTCCCAAGAAATTATTTGTCTATGCCAGTCAGTTTCGCGAACAGTTTGAGCGAGGGCGCTCTTATGGTTGGCAGGCGGACAATATTCGCTTTGACTGGTCCGTTTTACGCGATAACACACAGCGGGAAATACAGCGCTTAAATGGCGTGTATGGGCGAGTGCTAGAGAATGCGGGCGTGACCCTGTTGCAAGGTCATGCGCAACTGTTAGGCAATGGTCGCGTACGGGTGAATGACAGGGAATACACGGCCGGGCGGATTATATTGGCGGTCGGTGGTTGGCCGTTTGTACCGGACGTACCCGGCCGCGAATACGCAATTACATCTAACGAAATCTTCAGCTTACCGGAGCTACCTGCCTCGGCGGTGGTTGTGGGCGGTGGTTATATCGCCTGCGAATTCGCCAGTTTTCTCAATGGGATGGGGGTAGAAACCCATCTGGTTTATCGCGGCGAGCTGATATTACGCGGCTTCGATACAGACATTAGGCAGATGATGCTCGAGCAGATGAAAGGCAAGGGTGTCCACTTGCACCTGGAATCTGATGTTACCGAAATCAAGTCTGAGGGGGCAAACCTTGCGGTGACTCTTAATGCTACTAAGTTACTGAGCAGTGAAGCGGTCATTTATGCCACGGGGCGCAAGCCGCTGCTCGACGACTTGGGCATTGAAAATACGTCTATTGAGCTTGACGGTAACGGGGCTATCTCGGTTGATCAGAATTATTTAACCGCAGAGCCCAATCTCTACGCCATTGGCGATGTCATTGGGCGAATGGAGCTAACCCCGGTGGCTTTGGCTGAGGGTATGGATTTAGCGCATCGCCTCTTCGGTGAAACTAATGGTGGCCCCGGGCCGGTTGATTATCCATTGGTCCCTACGGCGGTGTTTACGCAGCCGAATATTGCCACGGTGGGCCTAACGGAGCTGGACGCAAAGAATACTGGCGTAAACTATGATGTTTATCGTGCCAGTTTTACCCCCTTACCGTTGTCATTGACTACAAGTACTGAGAAGGTCATGGTAAAAGTAATCGTGGATAAGTCCAGTGACAAGGTCATCGGGTGCCACATGGTTGGGGCGGATGCCGGAGAGGTTATTCAAGGCTTAGCCGTCGCCATGTCAGCGGGGGTGACTAAAGCGGATTTTGACCGAACCATTGGGATTCACCCAACCGTGGCAGAAGAGTTTGTGACTTTACGTGAACCTGTGTCATAGTTTGTAAGCTTTTAATGTGTATTCTATTGGGCACGAAGTTTAAAATCTGCACATTGCATTACGTGTCAGCGCAAGTCTTAGATTAATGATGTGAACATTTGAAAAAGAGAAAGGAGATCACTTATGGCTATTCGCTTAAATAAACCTCTAGCAATAATCGCAGCAACAGCGCTCACCTTTGGAGCTCTGCAGGCTGAAGCTCGCGATGATGCTCTGATGTTGCCTATTCAGGATGTTATGACTGAGTATGAAGATAGGCTCAACAGCGATGTTAAAATGTACTTTGGTGAACAGTCTTACCCAGAGCCGGGTAAAAAAATGGGCACCTTCGTCAGCAACAAAAAAACCAATGCGTTTAACAAGACTGATGAAGAAGCGTGTAAGTGGGTAATGTTGTCGGCATTGTTGTCTCTGCAGGAGCGTGCTGTACGTGAAGGTGGTAATGCCGTGGTTGATATTGTTAGCTACTACGATAAAAACACAATGAGTAGCGAAACAGAATATGAGTGTCATGCCGGCGCCATTATGGCCGGTGTTGCACTGCAGGGCCGCGTTGTCACGATGGACTGAACTTTCTAACGCTGTAAAAGTGAGTTCAGTTTAAAGGCGCTCTTGCATAGAGCGCCTTTTTTGTTTCTGTGCATATTTTTGGCTAATCACAATATGTTTAAATTAGGCAAATGCATACTTCTAGTGCGCTCCAAAAATAATGCACTACCACATTTGGGCATCGCTGGTGCAAATCTCGTGCGTTAGAGTGATGCGTTTTCTCTAAAAGATTCGCAATATCGTGCATCCCCGCAAATCGACCTTCCGCTAAGGTTTGCTCTTTGATCTCCTTTGTTTGATTTCCTTGGAATCTATAACGCTTTGAATATATTGAATAAAAAAATATCTTCAGGGTGTGATTAGACGACTGGCATAGGCTTTGCTCTAACCCTACTGCCGATGTGAGCCGGTTAAAACAACACAATCAACACGCACAGAAAAGGCTCACGAAATAAGTCCAGAGGCCTGAAGACAAAAAAGTGCGGCGGGAAGAAAACAAAACCTAAACAACGAGCTAGGAGAGAAACAATGAAAAAGCAATTGGTTTTGGCCTTGGGGGCCGCCGGTTTGGTGGGAGCGGTTTCAGCGCAAGCGCAAGAGGCTGCCAGCATTAAAGATGCGTTGGTTGATGGCGATATTAAACTTAATCTGCGCCTGCGTTACGAAGACGTGAGTTGGGATGGTTTGGAAGATTCTGATGCGTTGACGCTACGTACGCGCTTGTCTTTCACCTCACAAGAGTACAAAGGTTTTGGTTTAACCTTAGAGATGGACGATGTGAAGGAAGTGGGTGATGTTGACTATCGCACCGCGCCTAACGATCCGAATAACCCAGGTACAGCCGTCATTCCTGACCCTGAAGGTACCGAGGTGAATCAGGCCTATTTGTCTTACAGTGGTCTGGGGAAAACAACGTTTAAGTATGGGCGCCAACGTATTTTACTGGATAACCAGCGTTTCGTGGGGGGCGTGGGATGGCGTCAAAACGAGCAAACTTACGATGCCTTCTCGGTAACCAACAAGGCAATAGAGGACGGTACTTTCTTCTATGCTTATGTCACCAACGTCAATCGTATTTTTGGTGAGCAAAATCCTATTGGTGACCACAAGCATGAGTCACACTTGGTGAACTTTAACTATGCCGGGTGGGGCGCGGGCAAACTATCGGCCTATGCCTACTTGCTAGACAACCAAACAGCGGCGGCATTATCCAGCGATACCATGGGTGCGCGTTGGGTAGGTAAAGCGGGTGATATGTTTTCCTACACATTGGAGTACGCAACTCAGACCGAGGCGGGTGATAACCCTACATCGTACGATGCGGATTATATGCTAGGTGAGGCGGCATTCAAATTCGGTGGGGTTAGTTTAACGGGGGGTTACGAGCTGCTAGGGTCTGACGACGGTGTTGCAGCGTTTAGTACTCCGTTGGCGACTTTGCATAAGTTCCAGGGCTGGACGGACCGCTTTTTAAGTACGCCAGCGGCGGGCGTTGAGGATATTTACGTAGGAGCTTCTGGTGCTTTCGGTGGCGTAAAACTTTCTGCCACTTATCATGAGCTGGCGTCCGATTACGGCAGCACTGATTATGGTCAGGAACTCGATGTGTCCGCCGCTAAAAAGTTTGGCCCGGTGCTTGTTCTGGTTAAATATGCAGATTACCAAGCAGATGATTACGGTTCAGACACTCAAAAATTTTGGTTGATGCTTAATGCTACCTTCTAGAGTGTAGCGAAGCTAAGGAGCCTGATTAAGTAAGTCTCCAGTCGTCTCTGCGCCACCACTCGTACTGAGTTGGTGGCGCTTTTGGTTGCAGCTGTTCGATTTTGTATTGATCGCGGTGCGTTGCTGTAATCTGACAGTGCCAATATTCGAGGTAAATGTAAGTGCAGCGTTGGCAATAGGAGGGGTAATTGGTGAGATCAGGGCGGGCCAGCTATCCAGCCATTAAAATATCAATACGCTTTTAGTTTGGCGCATTAAAAAAGGCCCCGAAGGGCCTTTTTTAATGCGCTTTACTCTGGGTAGTCGCGCTTGGCGTAGCCGGTGTAACGCTGGCGAGGGCGGCCAATTTTGTACGGTTGGCTTACCATTTCATCCCAGTGTGCATACCAGCCAACGGCGCGGCCGGTGGCGAAAATAACAGTAAACATTTCAGTGGGGATGCCAATGGCTTTCATGATGATGCCAGAGTAGAAGTCGACGTTGGGGTAAAGTTTCTTCTGAATGAAGTACTCGTCTTCCAGGGCGATTTTTTCTAGCTTCTTGGCGATAGCCAGAAGTGGATCGTTTTCTAAGCCGAGTTCGGATAGCACTTCGTCAGCCGCTTGCTTCATAACTTTGGCGCGCGGGTCAAAGTTTTTGTAGACGCGATGACCGAAACCCATTAGGCGGAACGGATCGGCTTTATCCTTAGCTTTTTCAACATAGGTGTCGATATTCTCGACCGAGCCTATCTCTTCCAGCATGTTGAGTACGGCCTCATTGGCGCCACCGTGGGCGGGTCCCCACAAGGTGGAAATGCCCGCGGCTATCGCGGCAAATGGGTTGGTGCCTGAAGATCCGGAGAGGCGAACGGTTGAGGTAGACGCGTTTTGTTCGTGGTCGGCGTGCAGCAGGAAGATGCGATCCATGGCCTTGGCCAGAGTTGGACTTACCTTGCTGGCGGCGGAGTTGCCGAACGTCATGTTCAAATAGTTTTCGGCGTAGTCGAGGGCCTTATTGGGCTCTACGAAGTCCTCACCCTTGAGGTGTTTAAACGTCATCGCTGCCAGTGTCGGCATTTGACCGATAAGGCGATAGGCTGTGGTGTCGCGATCCTCTGCTTTGGCGATGTCGGTATCATCGTTATAAACAGCGGCTAAACCCGCTACAGCGCTACACAGTACGGCCATTGGGTGCGCTTCTTTTGGGAAGCTTTGAATCAACTTGGCAATGGAAGGAGCGACTGCTGAGTTGTCTTTAACCGCTTGAACAAACTGTTGTTTTTGCTCGGCGTTTGGCAGTTCGCCTTTAAGCAGCAAGTAGCAGGTCTCAAGGTAATCTGAATGCTCTGCCAGCTGGTCAATAGGATAGCCTCTGTGAAGCAGAATGCCTTTGCCGCCATCGATGAAGGTGATCTTAGACTCGCATGAAGCTGTCGACATGAAGCCTGGGTCGTAAGTAAAAAAACCGTTCTTGGTCAAGCTGGTAACATCAATAACGTCAGGACCGGCTGTGCATGCATATATAGGCAGCTCAACTGAAGTGTCCTGGCCGTCGACCGTTAAACGTGCTTTTTTGTCAGTCATTACGGACTCCTGTAGTTACTTTGCAAGGTCGGCGGTAATTGGCCGAGCTCATCATTCAGTGGCGCAAAACTGCCTAGCTAGGCGCCTTTTGAGGAGGTGCCAGCGAGATAGGCCCACTGCGAATTAGTGTTGGGGGCAAGTTGAAGCTGCTAGTACTGCATACAGACTCGCCTCGGGTGTTGCTGCGGCCCTTTATAAAGGCTCTGCTGTTTCCGGCTTCGGGTGGCTGCTATTATAGCGGCGGCATTTGAAGCTTCGTGGCTCTTTGTGATACCCGCAGGCAACACGTCCCCTGGCTAGTAAGTGCTACCTCGTCAGTGGGAGGCGGCATTATAGATGAGATTGGCCGTCGAGGCATAGCGTTGACCAGCAATTGCGCATTAATTTAAGCAACTTTTTGTGCATGCGCAGCGTAAAAGTATGGTGCGTGGGCGGTATTGGTGCAGAGGGCTTGTCCATGTTGGGGCGATGGCGTGTTTTTGCACGCCGGTGGCGCACAAAACCTGTCTGTAGAGTGCCGTTAACGGTCTGGAAGTGCTTGGAAAATCAGCAAAAAATGCAAATTCTAACCAGGTCAATTTATTTGTGTTTCGTCCCTCAAATCCCTATAATACGCCGCGACTTGCAGGATGTGGCTGGCGGCAAATCTAATGCGCACTTTTTTGGCGCACGACAAATTAACCCTCCTAAATCATTGGGATGGCTGCCCGCTCTTACTTCTTAAAACCGGCCCTTTGGGCATAAAGGTGATTAGCTACCGTGAACAAAAAAAGACCTGTCAATCTCGAGCTCTCTACCATCAAGCTACCTATTACCGCACTGGTTTCCATTACCCATCGGGTGTCCGGCGTCGCGCTTTTCGCCGGTGTTGCTGTGCTGCTTTGGATGCTTGATTCCAGCCTAAGTTCCGAAGAGGGGTTCGCCGCGGTGCAAGATGCACTGGCAAGCCCGCTGTGTAAGTTCATTGTTTGGGCTGTGCTTGCGGCCTTGGGCTATCACACGGCCATGGGGGTTCGTCACCTCATTATGGACTGTGGTGTGGGTGAAACCTACGAAGGTGGTCGCCTTGGTGCCAAAGTGGCGCTGGTGGTGGCTGTTGTACTGATCGTATTGGCAGGAGTCTGGGTATGGTAACGTCAATTACAAATTTAGGCCGCAGTGGACTTTACGACTGGTTGATCCAGCGTGTTAGTGCGGTTGCTATGACCGCTTATGTGTTGTTTCTGGTTGCCTACCTGGTGATCAATCCCGATGTTGATTTCAGTCAGTGGAGCGCGCTGTTCGATCAGTTGTGGGTGCGTGTTTTCAGCCTGATAACCTTATTGTCGATTGTGGCGCACGCCTGGATCGGCCTGTGGGCTGTATTAACTGACTACATTACTCCTATGACGCTCGGTGGCAAGGCCACCGCGGTGCGCGTTTTTGTTCAGCTGGTGCTGGGTATTGTCGCGATCACCTACACCGTCTGGGGTTTCGAAATTATTTGGGGGCTTTGATTAATGGCTAATATGCGTACGATTTCCTTTGACGGTATTGTGATTGGCGGCGGTGGCGCCGGCATGCGCGCAGCCTTGCAGCTCGCTCAGTCTGGTTACAAGACAGCCGTTATTACCAAAGTATTCCCGACGCGCTCTCATACGGTGTCCGCGCAAGGCGGCATTACCTGTGCGATTGCCAGTTCCGACCCGCAAGATGATTGGCGTTGGCATATGTATGACACCGTTAAAGGGTCTGACTATATCGGTGATCAGGATGCGATTGAGTACATGTGTTCTGTTGGGCCCGAGGCTGTTTTCGAGCTAGAGCATATGGGGCTGCCGTTCTCGCGCACTGAGAACGGACGAATCTACCAGCGCCCATTTGGTGGTCAGTCAAAAGATTTTGGTCGCGGTGGCCAGGCTGCGCGAACATGTGCTGCTGCGGACCGCACCGGTCATGCGCTGCTGCATACCCTGTATCAGCAGAATGTCCAAAATAACACAGTGTTTTTAAACGAGTGGTTTGCCGTTGATCTGGTGAAAAACCAGGACGGAGCGGTCGTGGGTGTTATCGCCATTAATATTGAAGATGGTGAAGTGGTTTTTGTTAAATCAAAAGCGACTGTTTTTGCCACCGGCGGTGCAGGGCGCATATATGCCTCTACAACCAACGCTCACATCAATACCGGTGATGGTATTGGCATGGCGCTGCGCGCAGGATTCCCTGTGCAAGACATTGAGATGTGGCAGTTTCACCCCACCGGTATTCACGGTGCAGGTACCTTGGTTACTGAAGGGTGCCGCGGTGAAGGCGGCTATTTGGTGAATAAAGATGGCGAGCGCTTTATGGAGCGTTACGCGCCCAATGCCAAAGACTTGGCCGGGCGTGATGTCGTAGCGCGCTCTATGGTCCTTGAGATACTTGAGGGGCGTGGTTGCGGCGAGAATGGCGATCATGTTTATCTGAAGCTAGACCATCTGGGTGAAGAAACCCTGAATGCGAAGTTGCCGGGTATTCTGGAATTATCGCGCACTTTCGCTCACGCTGATCCGGTAAAAGAGCCGATTCCAGTGGTCCCAACCTGTCACTATATGATGGGCGGCATTCCAACCAATGTGAGCGGGCAGGCGTTAACTCAGGATGCGGACGGCAACGATCACGTCATTCCGGGTTTCTACGCGTGCGGAGAAGCGGCCTGTGTGTCGGTACATGGAGCCAATCGCCTGGGCGGTAACTCGCTGCTCGATTTGGTGGTGTTTGGTCGCGCTGCCGGTCAGTATATTGAAAAGAGTTTGCGTGAAGGTATCGAGTTGCGTGAGCCCAGCCAGTCGGACATCGATGCGGCCATGTCGCGGCTTGATCGACTGAATAACTCTGAGGGCGGGGAGTCCACAGCCCAATTGCGTACAGAGTTGCAAAACGTCATGCAGAATCACTTCGGTGTTTTCCGCAAAGGCGAATTTATGGAAGAGGGCATTAAGAAGTTGGCCGATCTGCGTGATCGTATCGCCAACGTAACCTTGTCCGATAAGAGTAATGCGTTCAATACGGCGCGGATCGAAGCGCTTGAGCTGCAGAACTTGCTTGAAGTGGCAGAGGCTACAGCAATTACCGCCGAAGTGCGCAAGGAATCCCGTGGTGCTCACGCTCGCGAAGACTTCCAGGAGCGCGACGACGAGAACTGGTTGTGTCACTCGATGTTCTTCCCCGTTGATAAGCGGGTAGGCAAGCGCAGTGTAAATTTTGCGCCCAAGTCGATGGACGCGTTTGAGCCAAAAGCTCGTACTTATTAATGGGGTGGATAAGTTATGTTGAAAGTAGAAATTTATCGCTATAACCCGGAGACTGACTCCGCGCCCTATATGAAGTCTTACGAGGTTGACACTCAGGGCAAAGATTTAATGGTATTGGATGTCATGGAGTTGCTGAAAGCTCAAGACACCTCTTTGGCGTATCGTCGCTCGTGCCGTGAAGGTGTGTGCGGCTCTGATGGCGTTAACATCAATGGTAAGAATGGGTTGGCTTGTATTACACCGCTTTCTGAGTGTGTGAAAAACAACAAGCTGATACTGCGCCCACTGCCTGGATTGCCGGTAATTCGCGATCTGGTGGTGGATATGTCTCAATTTTATGCACAGTACAAAAAAATTGAGCCTTATTTGCAGAATAATAGCCCCGCTCCTGCCATTGAGCGGTTACAATCACCGGAAGATCGAGCTAAGCTCGACGGGCTCTATGAGTGTATACTTTGTGCCTGTTGTTCAACCAGCTGTCCGTCTTTCTGGTGGAACCCCGACAAGTTTATCGGCCCTGCCGGCTTGCTCCAGGCGTATCGATTCCTGGTAGATAGCCGCGACGAGGCGACCGAGAGTCGCTTGTCTAAACTGGACGACCCGTTCAGCGTTTTCCGCTGTCACGGTATTCAAAATTGTGTTGCAGTGTGTCCCAAAGGTCTCAACCCGACCCGGGCCATTGGCCATATCCGGTCTATGCTATTGCGCAGTGCGACCTAAGCGGTTCTCGACTGCTTTTGAGTCACGCGATGCGCTGTTTGAGGGGTAACCCGCATGCAGCGCATTTGTGTATGTGCCAGACTCTGAATTGGCATACTTTAAGCGGCGTGTTCGGCCAAAAGCTGAGCGCGTTATTGGAAGCTAACGGCTATTAATGAAATAGCTGGGGAGCCCAGGTTATCGCCCGGGCCGAGTCGGTAACTAGGCCGGCCGAATCCTCTTTACAAGGTGGGTGGAATGCAAGACAGCATTATGGAGCAGCTTTGGAGCACGTCCCATATTTCTGGTGGGAACGCTTCATATGTGGAAGATCTCTACGACATATATTTACACGACCCCAATGGCGTACCTGAGCAATGGCGCGATTACTTTGATCAGTTACCTCGCGTAGAGGGGGTCGTTTCTCAAGATACACCACATTCGGTGATTCGCGAGCAATTTATTCAGTTAGCCAAAGCGCGATCAAGCGCAGCGTCACCGACAGTGGCTGGCTCAATCTCGGTTGAGCACGAGCGCAAACAGGTCAAGGTGCTGCAGCTAATTAGCTCCTACCGATTTCGCGGGCATCAAAAGGCCCAACTCGACCCGCTCGGATTGATGGAGCGCGAGCAGGTTCCCGACCTGGATCTTGCGTTCCACGGACTAACCTCTGCCGACCTCGATACTGTTTTCCAAACCGGCCCACTGTTTATCGGCCGCGAAGAAGCCCCTCTGAAAGATATAGTTGCCGCCTTAGAGCAGACTTACTGCGGTCACGTTGGCCCTGAAATCATGCACATTACCAACCTTGCGGAAAAGCAGTGGTTGCAGCAGCGTCTGGAAAGTGTGCGTTCTAAACCGACCTATAGCCCAGAGCAGCGTCTCGCCGTGCTGGAGCGACTGACCGCCGCCGAGGGGCTGGAGCGTCACCTCGACAGCAAATACCCTGGCACCAAGCGTTTTGGTCTGGAAGGTGGTGAAAGCTTCATTCCATTGGTGGATGCTTTGGTTAAGCGTGCCGGTGGTTATGGCGCCAAAGAAATTGTTCTGGGTATGGCTCACCGTGGGCGTCTCAACACTTTGGTGAATATCTTCGGTAAAAGCCCGGCGGAACTGTTTGGTGAATTTGAAGGCAAGCGTTTGGTGGATACCTCCGGTGATGTGAAATACCACCAGGGTTTCTCGTCAAATGTGATGACACCGGGCGGCGAGTTGCACATGGCGATGGCCTTTAACCCGTCTCACCTCGAGATCGTGTCGCCAGTGGTGGAAGGCTCTGTACGTGCTCGCCAAGATCGTCGTGACGACAAAGTAGGCCAGACTGTCGTGCCGATTGTGGTTCACGGCGACGCCGCGTTTGCCGGTCAAGGTGTGGTTATGGAGACGTTCCAGATGTCTCAAACCCGCGCTTATAAAACCGGTGGAACATTGCACCTGGTAATCAACAATCAGGTGGGCTTTACGACCAGCTACCGTGAAGATGCGCGCTCCACTGAGTACTGCACCGATGTAGCGAAAATGATCGAGACACCCATTTTCCACGTCAATGCCGATGACCCAGATGCGGTGCTGTTTGTCGCGCAGTTGGCGATGGATTATCGCTACGAATTTAAGCGAGACGTGGTGATCGATTTGGTTTGTTACCGTCGTCGCGGTCACAACGAGGCCGATGATCCATCATCGACTCAGCCTTTGATGTATCAGGCCATTCGCAAACAGAAAACCGCGCGCACCTTGTATTCAGATACGTTGGTCAATGACGGTGTGCTCAGCGCCGAAGACTCAGCCAAGATGATGGATGACTATCGCGCATCATTGGATCGCGGCGAAAGTGTCGCCAGCGGTTTGGTTAGCGAGCCCGACAGTTCGCTGTTTGTCGATTGGTCGCCTTATATTGGTCACGATTGGCAAACACCGGCGGAAACTGGCTACGAACTCAAGGCCCTGCAGGCTGTCGCTCACAAAATGTGTGAAGTACCAGACGGCATGGTGCTGCAGCGTCAAGTGTCGAAAATTTATGACGATCGCCGGAAAATGGCCGGCGGCGCACTGCCAATCAACTGGGGCTTCGCCGAGACTTTGGCCTACGCTACTTTGGTTGAGCAGGGGCATCAAATCCGCATGACCGGTCAAGATGTGGGCCGCGGCACTTTCTCGCACCGTCACGCCGTACTGCACAGCCAGAAAGATGGTCGGCGCCATACGCCGTTGGCGAATATGAGCGAAAACCAACCTACCTTTGACCTCTACGACTCGTACCTGTCTGAAGAAGCTGTACTGGCTTTTGAGTACGGTTACGCGACAACAACCCCCAACGCCCTAATTATTTGGGAAGCCCAGTTTGGTGATTTTGCCAACGGCGCACAGGTTGTGATTGATCAGTTTATTACCAGTGGTGAACATAAGTGGGGTCGTTTGTGCGGTCTGACCATGTTGCTGCCTCACGGCTACGAGGGGCAGGGGCCGGAGCACTCTTCCGCGCGTCTTGAGCGCTTTATGCAGCTGTGTGCAGAGCACAATATTCAGGTGGTTATACCCACCACACCGGCTCAGGTTTTCCACATGTTGCGTCGCCAGGCGATACGCCCCATGCGTCGCCCATTGGTGGTGATGAGTCCAAAGTGGATTCTGCGCCACCCTCTGGCGACCTCAAGCCTGGAAGATTTGGCGCAAGGTAGCTTCCAAAATGTTATTGGTGACACCGAGCTCGAGCCTTCCAAGGTTAAGCGCGTCGTGTTGTGCAGCGGTAAGGTTTACTACCACCTGCTGGAAGAGCGCAATAAGCGTGAACAAGACGACGTAGCGCTGGTTCGCCTGGAGCAACTCTACCCATTCCCGGAAGAAGAGCTAAAGGCCGCTTTGGCGCCATTTACCAAAATCAAGGATGTTATGTGGTGTCAGGAAGAGCCAATGAACCAAGGTGCTTGGTACTCAAGCCAGCATCACATGCGCCGTGTGGTGTATGACCTGAACCCGAATTTGTACCTGGGCTATGTAGGGCGTGATCCTTCTGCTGCACCTGCATCCGGCTACGCTTCGGTTCACCTTGAAGAACAGAAGCGCTTTATCAACGAAGCATTGAGTGTATAAGCACGCAACTGAATAGAGAAAGCTAGCGAAAGCTAAGGAAACGTAATGAGCACAGATATCAAAGCCCCTACATTCCCCGAATCCGTCCAGGACGGGACCGTTGCGACCTGGCACAAGCAACCCGGTGAAGCCTGTTCACGCGACGAACTGATTGTTGATATTGAAACCGATAAAGTGGTTTTGGAAGTGGTTGCCCCCGCTGACGGCGTGATTAGCGAAGTCATGAAAGGTGAGGGCGACACAGTGTTGTCAAATGAAGTGATCGCCAAATTTGACGCTGGCGCTGCTGGTGCTGCCGCTCCGGCCGAAGCCGCCGAAGCACCTGAGTCTGAAAGTTCTTCTGACGGAGCGCCTGATGACAAAATATTGAGCCCCGCTGCGCGCAAACTGGCCGACGAAAATAACGTTGACCCAAGCGCTGTGGACGGTACGGGCAAAGATGGACGCGTCACCAAAGAAGACGTGATGAATCACATCAGCTCAGCGAGTAGTAAGCCTGCCGCGGCACCGGCTTCGGCACCCGCCGCGGCTCCCGCGCCAGCGCCCATTGCTGCAGAAGGTGATCGTGTTGAAAAACGCGTACCAATGACACGTCTGCGTAAACGCATTGCTGAGCGCTTGCTTGACGCCACCAGCTCGACAGCCATGTTGACAACATTTAACGAAGTTAATATGGCGCCGGTGATGGAGTTGCGCAAACAGTACAAGGATAAGTTTGAGAAAGTACATAACGGCACTCGTCTAGGGTTTATGGGCTTGTTTGTTAAAGCTGCAACCGAAGCTCTGAAGCGCTTCCCAGCGGTGAATGCCTCACTGGATGGCGATGATATTGTGTATCACGGTTACCAGGATATCGGTGTTGCCGTCTCTACCGAGAAAGGCCTGGTAGTGCCTGTGTTGCGCAACAGTGAAAAAATGAGCGTAGCCGAAGTGGAGTCCACCATTCGTGATTTTGGTTTGCGCGCCCGCGACGGCAAGCTCTCTATTGATGAAATGACCGGCGGTACCTTCACCATCACTAACGGCGGTGTATTTGGCTCGCTGCTTTCCACTCCGATTCTGAATTTGCCGCAAACCGCTATTTTGGGCATGCACAAAATTCAGGAGCGTCCGATGGCTGTGAATGGTGAAGTGAAGATTCTGCCCATGATGTATCTGGCTTTGTCTTATGACCACCGATTGATCGATGGTAAAGAAGCTGTACAGTTCTTGGTTGCGATTAAAGAGCTGCTGGAAGATCCCGCGCGCATCCTGCTCGAGATTTAAGACTGACTGCTACCGGCGGCTTACCGGCCGCTGGCAATATTGAAGTGCCGGGACACCAACGCCGGCTACGAGAAAACTATTGGGAATGAGACTATGTCTGACAAATATGATGTGATTGTAATTGGTTCTGGCCCCGCCGGATATGTAGGGGCCATCCGCTGCGCTCAACTGGGCTTGAAAACCGCTTGTATTGAAAAGTGGAAAGACAAAGACGGCAAGGGCATCAATGGCGGTACCTGTTTGAACACAGGTTGCATTCCATCTAAGGCGCTGCTCGACAGCTCTCAGAAATATCATTACGCCGAAGTAGGCTTTGCTGGCCACGGTATCAGCACTGGCAAACTGGCGATTGATGTACCCGCCATGATTAAGCGCAAAGAGGCGGTTGTTAAGCAAATGTCAGGCGGTGTTGCTGGCTTGTTTCAGTCCAACAAAGTCAAAAGCTTATACGGCACAGGTAAGTTGTTGTCTGGCAAGAAAGTTGAGTTTACCGATAACGACGGCAAAACCAGCGTTCTGGAAGCGGATAATGTCATCCTGGCCTCCGGTTCTATTCCGGTAAATATCGGTGTAGCCCCCGTTGACAACGACGTAATTGTGGATTCAACCGGCGCGTTGGAATTCCAGGAAGTGCCTAAGCGTTTGGGCGTGATTGGCGCCGGTGTTATTGGCCTTGAACTGGGTAGTGTTTGGAAGCGTTTGGGATCTGACGTTGTACTGCTAGAGGCTATGGATAGCTTTTTGGCCATGATGGATCAGCAGATTGCAAAAGAGTCGCAAAAGATTTTTACCAAACAAGGTTTGGATATTCGCCTGAGCTGCCGCGTAACCGGCACTGAAGTCAAAGGCAAAGGAAAGACAAAAGAAGTTGAAGTTACCTATACCGATAAAGACGGTAATGAGCAAAAAGAAGTGTTCGATAAGCTTATTGTGTGCGTTGGCCGTAAGCCATTCACCGAAGGTCTGTTGTCCGAAGACAGCGGTGTGAATCTGGACGAGCGTGGTTTCGTATACGTTAATGATTTGTGCTCTACCGATGCCCCCGGAGTATGGGCGGTAGGTGATGTAGTGCGCGGACCGATGTTGGCCCATAAAGGCTCGGAAGAAGGCGTTATGGTTGCCGAGCGTATAGCCGGTCAGAAGCCTCTCGTGAACTACGATATTATTCCTAATGTAATCTACACTCACCCTGAAGTGGCGTCTGTGGGTAAAACCGAAGAGCAACTGAAGGCCGAAGGTGAAGAATACGAAGTAGGTACCTTCCCGTTTATGGCGGTAGGTCGTGCGGTAGCCTCAGACGAAGCTGAGGGTATGGTGAAAATCATCGCACATGCTAAAACTGACCGGGTGTTGGGCGCTCATATTGTAGGTCCTGCGGCATCCGACTTGGTTCAGCAAGTTGCTATCGCGATGGAATTCGGTTCCAGCGCTGAAGATATTGGTATGACTGTATTTGGTCATCCGACTTTCTCTGAGGCGGTTAAAGAAGCCGCTCTGGCCGTAGGTGGGCACGCTATTCACATGCCTAACCGCAAGCGTAAGAAATAATTATTCCAACAATGAAAAATGCAAATCCCCAGGTGACAGCTTGTGGGATTTGTGATTGCAGGTATTGAGCCACAACATCTGTAGTCGGGAAGAAAAGTAGGGGCGAGGTCGCACAAAACGCGAGCTCGCTGTCGTTATTCAATTCACGTTAACGAACGGAAAAGTATCATGAATCTGCATGAGTACCAAGGCAAACAGTTGTTTGCACAATACGGTTTGCCCGTGTCCACAGGTGTGGCTGCACAGACGTCAGCAGAAGCCGTTGCAGCGGCCGACACAATCGGCGGTGACGAGTTTGTCGTAAAGGCCCAGGTACACGCCGGTGGCCGCGGTAAGGCCGGTGGTGTAAAACTGGTTAAATCAAAGAGCGAAATCGAAGCCTTTGCCAAGCAGTGGCTGGGTAAGAATTTGGTTACCTACCAAACAGATGAAAAGGGTCAGCCTGTTAGCCGCATTTTGGTAGAGAGCTGTACCGATATTGATCAGGAATTGTATCTGGGCGCTGTCGTTGATCGTTCCAGCCGTCGCATTGTCTTTATGGCGTCGACCGAAGGTGGCGTTGAAATTGAGAAAGTGGCAGAAGAAACGCCTGAGAAAATCATCAAAGCGACCATCGACCCTCTGGTTGGTCCACAGCCTTATCAGGCGCGTGACCTCGCGTTCAAGCTGGGCCTGGAAGGCAAGCAAATTAAGCAATTTGTGCAGATCTTCATGGGTCTTGGCAAAATGTTTAAAGAAAAAGATTTGGCTCTGGTGGAAATTAATCCGTTGGTTATCACCCCCGCCGGTGACCTGCACTGTCTGGACGCTAAAGTAGGCGTTGATGGCAATGCTATGTACCGCCACCCCGATTTGCACGAAATGCACGATCCTTCGCAAGAAGATGAGCGTGAAGCGCATGCGGCTCAGTGGGAACTAAACTACGTAGCACTGGACGGTAACATCGGCTGCATGGTCAATGGTGCGGGTCTGGCTATGGGCACCATGGACATTGTAAAACTGCATGGCGGCCAACCTGCTAACTTCCTCGACGTAGGTGGTGGTGCCACCAAAGAGCGTGTGGTTGAAGCATTCAAAATCATTTTGTCAGATGACAACGTTCAAGCGGTGCTTATCAACATCTTTGGCGGTATCGTTCGCTGCGATCTCATCGCCGAAGGCGTAATCGGCGCTGTTGAAGAAGTCGGCGTAAAAGTGCCTGTAGTCGTGCGACTTGAGGGTAACAATGCGGAGCTGGGTGCTAAAGTATTGGCAGACAGCGGTTTGAACATTATTGCTGCGAACAGTCTGACTGACGCTGCCGAGCAAGTGGTTAAAGCAGCGGAGGGTAAATAAATGAGCGTTTTGATCAACAAAGATACCAAAGTTATTTGTCAGGGTTTTACCGGTTCACAAGGTACTTTCCACTCTGAACAAGCTATCGCTTATGGCACCAAGATGGTGGGTGGTGTAACGCCAGGCAAAGGCGGTCAAACTCACTTGGGTTTGCCGGTTTTTAATACTGTTGCTGAAGCCGTTGCTGAAACAGGCGCTACAGCGTCTGTTATCTACGTTCCTGCGCCATTTTGTAAGGACTCTATTCTGGAAGCGGCTAACGGTGGCATTAAGCTGATCGTTTGTATCACCGAAGGTGTGCCGACTATGGACATGCTTGACTGTAAAGTTAAGTGTGATGAGTTAGGTGTTACCTTGATTGGTCCTAACTGCCCAGGCGTAATCACTCCGGGTGAGTGTAAAATCGGTATTATGCCAGGCCACATTCACAAGCCAGGTAAGGTCGGTATCGTTTCTCGTTCTGGCACCCTGACTTATGAGGCGGTTAAGCAAACCACTGATTTCGGCTTTGGTCAGTCGACTTGCGTAGGTATTGGTGGTGATCCGATTCCAGGCTCTAACTTCATTGATATTCTGAAGTTGTTTCAGGAAGATCCGCAAACTGAAGCCATTGTTATGATTGGTGAAATTGGTGGTAGTGCTGAAGAAGAAGCCGCTGCATTCATCAAGGACAATGTCACTAAGCCGGTTGTGTCTTACATTGCGGGTGTTACCGCACCTCCGGGTAAGCGTATGGGGCACGCAGGTGCTATTATCTCCGGTGGGAAAGGTACCGCCGATGAGAAATTTGCCGCTCTGGAAGACGCCGGTGTTAAAACCGTGCGAAGCCTCGCCGGAATTGGCGATGCGCTGAAGGAACTGACGGGCTGGTAAGCCTTGTCAAGCGTGAAAAAGGCGGCCAATGGCCGCCTTTTTTGTACCTTTGAATGCGGCGCCAGCACATACTAAAAAGGTGTAAAAAGCCTTTTCTTTTGCCAAGAAGTGTGGGAAATTGCGCGTCTTTTATGGGCGTACAGCGCTCTTTCGGTCCTCAGAGGAGATGAGCGATTGAATGACTCTCAAGCTAACCTGTGGTCTGCCAAGCAATCGGCGGAACTCTACGGCATTGACGAATGGGGCAGCGGTTATTTTGGTATTAGCGACAACGGCAACGTTGAAGTGCGCGCCCAAGGTGATCACGGCCAGGTCGCGGTTCCGCTGACTGATATCATCGATGGCCTGTCACAGCGCGGGTTGCAAATGCCGGTGTTGTTGCGCATTGAAAACCTGGTGGACAGCCGGCTAAGTATTCTCAACGAATCTTTCGCTCACGCCATTGCAACAACGGGCTATCAGGGACAGTATCGCGGCGCTTTCCCCATTAAAGTGAACCAACAAAGCCATATTGTTGAGGAAATTGCCCGCTTTGGTGAGCGCTATAACCATGGGCTGGAAGCCGGCAGTAAAGCCGAACTTATGATCGCGATGTCGGTTTTGCAAAATCGCGAAAGTCTGATTATCTGTAACGGCTATAAAGACGCTGAATTTATCGATCTTGGACTGCAGGCTCGCAAGCTCGGTTTCAAATGTATTTTTGTACTGGAAACCGTAGCGGAAGTGAAGCTGGTAATCGAGCGCAGCCGCGCTCTGGATGTTGATCCGATTATTGGTGTGCGTTTGAAGCTTTCCACCAAAGTCGACGGGCATTGGGCCGAAGACAGTGGCGATCGCAGTTTGTTCGGGCTTACCACCAAGGAACTGGTTGAAATCATTGATCTGTTAAGAGCGGCCGAGCTAATCCATAGTTTGCAGCTTTTGCATTTTCACCTGGGCTCACAAATACCCAATATTCGCAACATTCGGGCGGGTGTTTTGGAGGCATGTCGATACTATATCGAGATGGTCGGTGAAGGCGCACCCCTGAGCTACATTGACCTGGGGGGCGGGCTTGCTATTGATTATGACGGTACCTCCAGTGTGAGTGGGCATAGCCGCAACTACTCTGTTGAGGAATATTGTGTCGATGTTGTCGAGGCAATTGCGCAGCAGTTGGACGCACACGAATTACCGCATCCTACTATCGTGACCGAGTCGGGCAGGGCGACAGTGGCGCATACTTCTGTGTTGCTTTTCAATGTGTTGGATGTGGGTCATTTTAACCCAGGCCCGATACCGGAGCAGCTCCCAGAGAAACTACACGAGCAAATTTCGAATCTCTGGTACACAGTGAAGGGCGTGAAGCTCGAGAAATTACAGGAATGCTATAACGACGTTATCTACTACCGGGATCAGGTGCGCGACTGTTTTTTCAGTGGTGAAATTAATCTGCGCGATCGGGCGTTTGCGGAAAATCTTTGTTTGGTTGGATTGCAAAAAATTGTCGAACTAATCCCACAAATGAAGCGAATTCCACCGGAGTTGGAGGAATTGCCAGAGCAGCTGGCCGATATTTATTACGGTAACTTTAGCGTGTTTCAGTCTCTGCCGGATTCCTGGGCTATTAACCAGGTTTTCCCGGTTATGCCTATTCACCGACTGGATGAAAAGCCGTCACGGCAGGCGACAATTGCGGATTTGACCTGTGACTGCGACGGTAAACTGGATAAATTTGCCGGCCCTGAAGGAGAAACCAATACTGTCTCTTTGCACCCGATCAATCCCGATGAAGAGTACTACCTGGGGGTATTTTTGGTGGGCGCCTATCAAGAGACGTTGGGCGATCTACATAATTTGTTTGGTGATACAAACGTCGCTAGCGTCAGAATAAACGGCGATGGCAGCCTCGATTTTGTCCATGAGCTGCACGGTGATAGTATCTCCGACGTGCTTAGCTATGTCGAATACGACCCGCAATCCATGTTTCGCCAGTTTCGTATGGCCGCAGAGCAGGCCGTTCGCGACGGTCGTATTACCGTTTCTGATCGGCAACAAATGCTGGCCGCCTACTCGGAAAGTCTGCGCGGTTACACTTACTTTGAACGATGAGCTCAAATCAGTAAAAGGACCTCAGAATTATGGCTAAAGTGATCATTATTGGAGCCGGCGGTGTCGGCAGTGTGGTGGCGCACAAGTGCGCTCAGTTGCCAGACGTGTTTAACGAAATTGTCCTGGCGAGCCGAACCGAGTCGAAATGCAAAGCAATAGCGGCCGACTTGCCCCGACCGGTGAAAACTGCACAGATCGATGCCGACGATGTGGCCGCGACTACAGCCTTGCTCAAAGCCGAGCAACCTGATTTGGTCATTAACGTGGCGCTGCCGTATCAAGATTTGGCGATTATGGATGCCTGCCTGGCCGCGGGTGTTGATTATCTCGATACCGCCAACTACGAGCCGCCAGAAGAGGCTAAATTTGAGTACAAGTGGCAGTGGGCGTATCAGGATAAATTTACCAGTGCAGGGCGTATGGCCTTGCTCGGCTCAGGGTTTGATCCAGGTGTCACCAACGTTTACACGGCATATCTGAAAAAGCACTATCTGGACGAAATACACTATCTGGATATTATTGATTGTAATGACGGGGATCATGGTCAGCCATTTGCCACTAACTTTAACCCCGAAATTAATATTCGGGAAGTAACGGCCAATGGTCGCTATTGGAGCAATGGCGACTGGCAAGAAACCGGGCCGCTGGAAGAGAATCGTTCTTTTGACTTTCCGGCCGGTATTGGCCCCAAGCAAATATACTTGATGTATCACGAAGAGCTGGAATCGATCACTAAGCATTTGCCTGAAATAAAACGCGCCCGCTTTTGGATGACATTCTCTGACAATTACCTCAAGCACTTAGAAGTGCTCGGTAATATCGGTATGACGTCGATTGAGCCGGTTGAATTCGAAGGCAAAGAAATTATACCGTTACAGTTTCTTAAAGCGCTGCTGCCAGACCCTGCCAGCCTCGGACCACTTACTAAGGGTAAAACGTGTATTGGCTGTATTGCCCGCGGAGTTAAAGATGGCGTAGAAAAAACGTATTACATCTATAATATTTGCGATCACGAAGAGTGTTACGCCGAGGTAAAGTCTCAGGCAATCTCATACACTACCGGCGTTCCCGCAATGATCGGAGCAAAAATGATGCTGGAGCGAAAATGGGCCGGAGCAGGTGTGTGGAATATGGAACAGCTGGACCCAGATCCGTTTATGGAAGACCTCAACAAGTACGGGTTGCCCTGGCAAGTGGTTGAGTTGAACGAGCAAACAGGAATGGAAGACTGAGCTATCAGTCAGTCGCCTAAAGCCCGTCACTGACGGGCTTTTTTCTAACAGGTACCCCAATGCAAAAACGCCGCTATTTCGATAACTTTGATGCCTCTCGTGTTCCGTCTCCATGCTTTGTTATAGATAGGGCGGCGGTGGAGGATAATTTAAAGATTTTGCATCGTGTCGGACACGAAAGCGGCGCTAAGGTTTTAGCGGCGTTAAAAGCATTCAGTTGCTGGTCTTTGGGGGATATGTTTCAGCAGTACTTGTCTGGCAGTTGCGCCAGCGGAGTCAATGAGGCCCGCTTGGCGCGGGAGTACTACGGTGGCGAAGTGCATACCTATTCTGCTGCCTACAAAGAGAGTGATCTGGTGCAGGTTCTGGCCTTGTCAGACCATGTTTTATTCAACTCTTTGTCTCAGTGGGAACGTTTTAAGCCTATGGCGCTTAAGGCTAAGGAGCAACGGCCGGGGCTGGCGTTCGGTCTGCGAATCAATCCTGAGCACTCTGAGGGTGAGGTAGCAATTTACGACCCTTGCGCGCCTAAGTCCCGAATGGGGGTTCCTCGTTCAGAGTTTGGTGAAAGCCTGCCAGAGGGTATTACCGGCCTGCATTTTCACACGTTGTGTGAACAGGATGTGCCGCCCCTGGCCAGAACCATTGAGGCGGTGGAAGAAAAGTTTCGCGAGTTTTTGGGCGAAGTGGAATGGGTCAATTTCGGCGGAGGCCATCATATTTCACGCGAAGATTATCAGGTTGATGAACTCATCGCGTTGATTCGCGGCTTTTCGGCAAAATACGACGTACAGGTTTATATTGAGCCGGGCGAAGCAACGGCTATTCGCAGTGGCGTATTGGTGGCTGAAGTACTGGACACCTTTGTCAGTACCGTACCGCAAGCCATCCTCGATACCTCGGCAACTTGCCACATGCCTGACACTCTGGAAATGCCTTACCGAGCTGAAATTCTCGGTGCCGGAGAACCCGCTGAAAAGCGCTATACGTATCGTCTCGGCGGTATGACCTGTCTGGCCGGCGATGTGATTGGCGACTACAGTTTCGACGCTCCTCTGTATATTGGGCAGCGTTTGGTTTTCGACGATATGGCGCACTACACCATGGTGAAAACAACCACGTTTAACGGAATTAACCTGCCAGCGATTGCACTGTGGGACTCTCGTACGGATCAATTGGAGGTGATTCGTCAGTTCGGCTATGAAGCGTTTAGAGATAGGTTGTCGTAGTGCATTGAGATGATTGCACTATCTGCAATCTAATTGTCATCATTCGCGCCTCAACTGCCTCTATAATGAACCTCACTTAGGGGAGGTTTATTTGAAAACACAGTTGTTGGCCATTGCAGGAGTCTCTGGCTCCGGTAAAACCTGTTTAGCGCGCTATTTAGCGGAACACTCCAGTGCGCTTAGTCAAGGCTCTGTTTGTGTCATTGCTCAGGATAACTATTACCACGATTATTCCGCCCGTAGCGATGCAGATCGCGCTCGTATTAATTTTGATCATCCCCATAGCTTTGACGTTCATGAATTGCTGTCAGATTTGACAGCACTTAAGTCAAATCGCACCGTCGCTATTCCGCAGTATGATTATGTCAATCATAAACGTAAGTCCGAGCGGAGCCAGCAGAAGCCGGTTGATTTGATTATTCTTGAGGGAATTTTGGCCCTACACTGGTCACAGCTGCGGGCGCTGACCGATTGTTCCGTTTATTTAAACACGCCACTTTCAATCTGTCTGGAACGGCGCTTGCTACGTGATACAAGCGAGCGAGGCAGGACTAGGGACTCAGTAATGACGCAGTATCGCCAGCATGTGTTGCCCATGTATGAGGCATATATTAGTGAGCAAGCCCAGTGGGCCGACATTCTTGTGGCTGATGGCGGAGCTAATCCGGTGGTGTTAAAGCAAATCAGGGAGAGGTTGTAAGTTTTGCAGGTACTCATCAGTGCACTGGGTATGGTCACTTTAATGGGGCTCGCCTACGGTTTAAGTGAAAATCGACGCGGTATTAATTGGCGCACTGTCATTGTGGCCTTTGTGGTTCAGTTCGGTCTCGGCGCTTTGGTGCTTTATTCCGCCTGGGGGCGCGCCGCTCTAAAACATCTTTCCGATGGTGTCTACGGCATTATTGGGTATGGCCGGGCGGGGATTGACTTCATGTTCGGCGAGTTGGCAAGCAGTTCTCTGGGGTTTATTTTCGCGTTCAATGTACTGCCGGTGGTCGTGTTTTTCGCTTCGTTTGTAGCGGTGTTGTATCACCTCGGCATTATGCAGTGGATAATCCGGTTGCTAGGCGGTGCGCTGCGATTTTTGTTGCAAACCAGCCGGGCTGAATCTTTGTCTGCAACCGCCAACATATTTGTCGGTCATACTGAAGCGCCGATGGTTGTCAAACCTTATCTGCCAACGATGACGCGCTCCGAGCTGTTTGCCGTAATGGTTGGCGGTCTGTCTACTGTAGCGGGGTCCGTGTTGGCGGGCTATGTCGGCCTTGGGGTTGATCTGAAATACTTATTGGCGGCCAGTTTTATGGCTGCCCCCGGTGGCTTTCTAATGGCGAAGTTGATGGTGCCTGAAACACAGACACCGTGCGACGATCTCAATATTTGTGAAGCGCACGCGACTAGCGCGAATGTGTTTGATGCCGCCGCCACTGGTGCCAGCGATGGACTAAGAATGGCCGCCAACATCGGTGCTATGCTACTGGCTTTTGTCAGCCTGATTGCCATGCTCAATGGTTTGCTGAGTTTGATTGGTGGCTGGGTGGGGATGGAGTACCTGAGCATGCAGTGGATTTTGGGAGGCTTGTTCCGGCCTCTGGCATTCTTGTTAGGTGTCCCTTGGGATGAGACCCGTCTCGTTGGTAGCTTGATAGGTCAGAAATTGGTTTTAAATGAGTTTGTCGCTTTTATTGATCTAGCCGCTAACAGAGAGGCATTGTCTGCCCGGTCTGAAGCTATTGCATCATTTGCTTTGTGTGGGTTCGCAAACTTTGGCTCTCTGGCGGTACTCTTGGGTGGTTTTGCAACGTTAGCACCGACACGCCGCGCCGAGGTGGCAAGCTTGGGGTTGAAAGCGGTGTTCGCAGGTTTTTTTGCCAATATGATGAGTGCGGCCATCGCTTCGATATTCGTCAGTTAAACCCGTAGGGTTTTTCCGTCTAAAAAATATAGATCTGCATATTCTGGTTGTATTGATTTTGTAGTCTGGTTGTATGGGGCTGTTTACGGTTCTCGTGTGCTGTCAAAAAGCGCATGGTGCCCAATGAGGCCGATAGTCACGATAGATGCCAAATGCTTCAGCGTGCTACTATGCGCTGCACAATGGCTAATGGAATTCACGTTGGGGAGTTAAGCTTCATGGCCGCGAAAGCAAAGGCGTCATTAAAAAAAGATACAAAGTTCGATCAACACTTTCATGTGTTGCACAATATTCATTTGCCGAAAGGCCAACATCCAGAAATTCGCCGCCTAAAGCGCGAGAGTGAAGAACCATCCTTGCATGGTAATAAGGTCTGGAGGTCCAGCGCAGTGTTGATGGACTATCTGCTGGAGAACCCGATTAAGAAGCGTGCAGGCGTAATGGAGATTGGCTGTGGCTGGGGCGGTTTAAGCTGTTTTATGGCAAAGCACTTTGATGCGAAAGTAACGGCACTCGATGCCGATGGCGCTCTTGCACCCTACGTAGAATTTGTGAAAACCCTGAATGCGGTTAAACGCGTAGAGTTTGTGACCCGTCGTTTTGAAAAAATAACCAAGAAAGATTTAAGTGGAATTCATACCTTAATAGGCAGTGAAATTTGTTTTTGGGATGAAATGACCAAGCCGCTTTACAATCTTATTAAACGAGCGCGGGCGGCAGGCGTTAAGAATATCCTGATTGCTGATCCCGGCCGAACGCCGTTTTTAAACTTGGTTGATCTGTGTGAAGATAAATTCGGGTGCGATCTGATTGAGCACCGAATCTCTAAACCGTGGAAAACATCAAAATTCATCCTGCAGGTCGACGGTAAATAGTCGGATTGTACCTTGTACGCTGGACAAGCAATGCCCCTATTGCTTGTTGCAGTCCCAGCACTTTAAAGGCCTGTCTGTGCTTGCTGACAGGCCCTCTCAAGCGGGAGCATTGTTGACTAACGATCCGACCACAAGGTGCAGTCGAGACACTGTGCGTATACAGTGTTAGCCTCGAGGCTGAGCGCGGGACTTATGCCCGCCGCCTGACTGAAGCTTTCGAGCGTGCTCAGAGATTGCTGAACACTCTCGGGTAAGGGCATAGTCACGTTTGAAAGCTGTTGCATAAATTGTTCGAACGGCGTGAGCGCGCGCTCGATGGTTTTAACGTCCCACTGTTTGAGTTCGGCATATTCGGCGGCAGCCTTGATGGTGTCGTCGAGCGTGCCCAGTTTATCCACCAAGCCTATTTCGAATGCTTTGGCACCACTCCAGACCCGCCCCTGACCGATTTGATCCACTTGCGCTTGTGTTAAGTCGCGGGCGTTGGCTACCGTTTTCAGAAAGCGTCGATAGGTTCCGTCGACTGTGCTTTGCAATACAAATGCCGCCTTTTCACTCATTGGCAGCGCAGGATTCATCGCGCCAGCGAGTGGGGTCGTGCCTATGCCGTCGGTGTGAATGCCGAGTTTTTTTAACGACTCGTTGAGCGTGGGAATGATGCTGTATACGCCAATCGAGCCTGTGATGGTACTCGGCAATGCCCAAATCTCATCGGCGCTGGTGGCGATCCAGTACCCACCCGAGGCCGCGACACTGCCCATGCTTACCAACACAGGTATACCCGAGTCGCGCACCATTTGAATTTCTGAGCGAATCACTTCCGAGGCAAACGCGCTGCCTCCGGGGCTGTCTATGCGCACCACCAGTGCCTTTATATCGCTGTCATCGCGCGCTTGGCGCAATAGCTTAACAAAAGTTTCACTGCCGACGGTGCCGGGTGGTTGTTCTCCGTCATAGATTGTTCCGGTCGCATTAATCACACCAATGTATGTTTTGCCCGGTAGTGGCAGTGGTTGTTGATGATGTAAGTAGCGATACCAGTTCACGGATTTGAAACTGTCGGCGTTGTGATCGTAGCCGAACTGATCAATCAATTCGGCGCGTATCTGCTGACGACTACTGACCTGATCGACTAATCCCGCCGCTAACGCCATTTGTGCCGGATCGCCTTGGGCGTCGGTAAGTTGCTGTTGTGTGTTGCGAATAAGATTGTCGACAGCGCCAACCGGCAGTGAACGTTGCGTTTCGATTCGGCTCGTGTACAAGTCCCACAAATGGTTTATCCATTGGGAGTTGTGCTCGCGTGAAGCGTCCGACATATCGTTGCGAATATAGGGTTCTACCGCATCTTTAAATTGTCCCGCACGGAAAATATGAAAGTTTAGTCCGAGGGTGTCGATCGCATCTTTGTAGTAGGTGCGGTAGCTGCCGAAGCCCGTGAGCATGACGTGTCCCATATCGTGCAGGTATATGTTGTCGGCGTGGCTGGCCAAGTAGTATTGGCTTTGACTGTATTGATCACTGATCGCTATGATCTGTTTCCCGCTATCTTTGAACGTCTGCAGCGCCAGGCCAATTTCATGCAGTTTACTGAGACCGCCTCCCAGTAAATGGTTTAAGTCCAGCACGATATGACTGACCCTCGAATCAGCCCGGGCTTGATCAATAGCGTTGACAACGTCCGTGACCAAGGTTTCTGATTCGTACTGATTGGTACCGCTAAGAGCCGCGAGAGGGGCCACGGGTTGGCGCTCATCGACCAGAAAGCCGCTTGGCGCTAAATACAAGGCAAACGAATCTGGCAACATATCCGTTTCGTGTTTACTGATGGCGACCACGATTACCACAATAATAACAAGAAGAATAATGTTCGCCAGGGCACGTCTAAGCCAGGTTAGCGCTCCCCAGATAAATGAAAATAATGCGCTAATAGGGTTTCGCGATGAACGTTTGTCACTCACTAAGAGAGTCCTTTCGTGGCCGGTTTAGGTGGATGAGGTAGGGTAGTGTTTTGTTCTACGGCCAGCAGGCTGTGCTGTCGCCAGCGACTGCCCATCATGGCGGCGCAAAACAAAACTGCGGTCACAACAACGCCAACAATATCGAGTGCGTCGGAATTAGGCGTCATGGCGCTGACCACAAAGCCGGTAAAATAAAAGAGTACGACGAAACAAAGCCAGCTGTAGGTTCGGTAGTGGCCTCGTACGCAACCGGGTATAAACAGCAGTACCGGTAGGGCCTGTATGCACCAACGTACCACGCTACCCGATGTTTCAGTCAAGCTGGCCCAAGTGAATATTAAACCGAGAACGATAAGGGAGGCGATGCAGATGAGTCGTGCCTGAGCGTACTTTCGCTGCAGAGGCGCTATGTCATTTTGAGTGTACAGTGGGATTTTCACTTTGTCGCTCCCATTTTAAGTGCCAATTTGGCCAGTCGGGCGCCTTGCGCAAAGCACAGCTGACGTTCGCTGTCACTCAACTGCGTCGCGCTGTCGCTCCAGTGGCTGGCGCCATAGGGCGTGCCTCCATGCCGGGTCTCATTTAGGCCCGCTTCGCTGTAGGGGATGCCCGTTACGATCATGCCGTGGTGCAGCAATGGCAGCATCATACTGGTGAGAGTGGTCTCCTGGCCGCCATGCAAGCTGCCAGTGGATGTAAATACTCCGGCGGGTTTGTCAATTAGGTCGCCGTTGAGCCACAAATCACTGGTGGTGTCGAGGAAGTATTTTAGCGGCGCAGCCATATTGCCAAAGCGGGTAGGGCTGCCGAGTGCTAGTGCACTGCAATACCTGAGGTCATCTTTAGTGCAATAGATTGCACCGTCTTGCGGGATCTCAGGCACGCTAGCCTCGCTGTCGGGCGATACCGGAGGGACAGTGCGCAGTTTGGCCTCTACCCCAGCGATTGCTTCAACACCGCGGGCGATGGCTTGCGCGAGCTCAGCGGTAGCGCCGCTGCGGCTGTAATACAGTACTAATACGTATGGGGTCACACAAGCTCCAGTACAGCTTCGGGTGGTCGGCCAATCACTGCGCGATTGCCCGCTACAACGATTGGCCGTTCAATTAATTTGGGGTACAGGTGCATGGCCCGAATAAGCTCATCGTCACCGAGGTCGGTATTGGCCAAATTTAGCTCCTTGTACACCGACTCTCCTTTGCGCAGTAGCTCTCGGGGGCTTATGGCCAGTTTTTTGACAAGTTCGCGCAAAGTCGCCTCGCTGGGTTTTTGCTCGAGATACTTAATAATTTCTGGCGTCACGCCCCGCTCCTCAAGTAGGCTGAGGGCTTGGCGCGACTTAGTGCAGCGCGGATTATGATAAATTTGCATAGAGACTGGGCTCAAGGTCTGGGTGTTTGCGCCGATTATATCGGTAAGCGGGGTGAGAAGGTAACCGCCATAACCCATCAAAATAGGCTAGAGTATTGCGGTAAGTGTTAAAAACCGTTTATTGTCTTGTGATTGAAGCGTACCTCTTAGCTATAATGCATACATTGTCTGACATGGATTCTTATACCCTCGATGAGTACACCGCTGTTAATTTGTGATGACTCGAAAATGGCTCGCAACCAGGTTGCCCGAGCCCTGCCTCCCGGATGGGACGTCGACATTACCTTCGCTACCAATGGTAAAGAGGCTGTGGAGGCCATTCGTGCGGGGAAAGGTGAAATGGTGTTTCTCGATCTCACTATGCCCGAAATGGATGGTTACGAGGTGCTGGAGGCTATTCAAAAGGAAAGCCTAAAGAGTGTCGTGATCGTCATTTCTGGGGACATACAACCCAGCGCACACGAGCGGGTCACAGGCTTGGGCGCGATCGACTTCATTAGAAAGCCCGTCAACGCCGACAAGCTGCAGGATACCTTGCGTCGCTTCGGCCTAATTTAGCCCGTTTGGGCATTTTCCATGCAATTTTCTGAGTTTGGCCAAAGGCTGACGGCCGCCTCCGGTATTGTCTCGTTAATGGACGATCTGGGCTGCGCCCTGCGTGAAAACCCGAATATGCTGTTTCTGGGCGGCGGCAACCCCGCTCGGATCGATGTTGTCGAGCGGCATTTGACGCAGGCTATGCAGGCCGTGTTGGCGCGCGGAGACGACTTACACCAGATGTTTGGGGTATACCAGTCACCGGCCGGCGATGCAGCTTTTCGCCAGGATTTGGCGGAGCATCTCAACCGCGAGTTTCATTGGCGGCTGAACGCGGGCAATATCGCGCTGGCAAATGGCAGTCAAAGCGCCTTTTTTACGTTGTTCAACCTATTGGCTGGTCGTCAGGGAAGTGGCCAAAATCGCAAAATTCAGCTGCCTTTGGTGCCGGAATATCTCGGTTACAGCGAATTGGGACTCACCACCGACTTTTTTCATGCTAACAGGCCCGCTATTGAACGCTTAAGTGAGCACGAGTTTAAGTACCACCTCGACCTGACGAGCTTCGCAGTAGAGCCTGATACGGCGGCCTTGTGCGTCTCCCGGCCCACCAACCCGACGGGCAATGTCATAACCGACGCCGAGATGGCTGAGCTCGATCGTGCAGCGTGTGAGGCTGGCGTGCCGCTTATTGTCGATGGTGCCTACGGTCTGCCATTCCCGTCCATCGTATTTACCCAAGCCAGTTGTCGCTGGAACGAAAACACAGTGTTGGTGCTGAGTTTGTCTAAGCTAGGGTTTCCCGGGGCGCGCACCGCCATTGTAATTGCCAGCGAGGAGCTTATTGATGCTTTCGCCAAAGCCAATACCGTTATGAGCTTGGCGGCGGGCAACGTGGGCCCGGCCGTCGCGCACGAGCTGCTGCGGCGGGAGCAATTGCTTTCTCTGGGCCGGCTTACGATTGCGCCGTTTTACCTCGAGCGTTGCCAGCAGGCAGTGAGGGTGCTGAATCGGGCCTTGGGACACCTGCCGTACCGGCTGCACAAGCCGGAGGGCGCGATATTTCTGTGGTTGTGGTTCGAAGGCCTACCGATTAGTTCGCAAGCGCTTTATCAGCGTTTGAAGGCCAGAGGCGTTTTAGTGATTGCCGGTGAGCACTTTTTCCCCGGCCTTGCCGAACCCTGGCAGCACCGCTATGAGTGTATTCGCTTGAGTTACGCGCAACCGGCGCAGGTGGTGGAGCAGGCTGCGCGCATTATCGCCGATGAGGTCACCCAGATATATGAGCGTCAAGGCGATCATTGCTAAACCTTGGTAGATTGTGTTCAGTTGCTCTGATTGAGCCGGTACCAGGGGCGCGTGCTGCGGCATAGCTGCTGAAAGTGTTCGCGCTTGCGCTCCGCCGAGTCGTAAAAATAGTACTCTTGGGTGGGCGCGCGGTTAATCCAGCGTCTGGCGTTTTGAATAAGCTCGACATGCAGCTTAGGGACGCCGAGTTTGCGGTCGCTGTTGTAGCTCTGGTTCCAGTGAATAAGTATCTGATGGCAAGCGTGAACCGCGGCCTGTTCGGCATCTTGCGCGTCGATACGACGGCAAGTTAGAAATCCTGTGATGACACTTTCTGTATGATTTTCAATAAAAATATCCGTGCCGCAGACAATGACATCAAATAGTGTGGACATAGGCGTCGCGCAACCTTATTTACCGCAAACGTTACAACATGGCCGCTCGTTAAAGCGTACTCCTCCAGAGTAGACGACCTTTACGCCGGTGTCCGAGAAGTGGCGCGCATCATAACGGAAACAACTTATATCCTCTAGCGCCCTGTGTCAGGTCTTTTCCCTGAGCGTCGGATAGGGCATATTAGCGCTTATGCCTTACATTGCGCTTGCCAAATTGCACGAGCTTCACGACGGCTATCGCCAGTCATTGCGGCTCAACGGAAAAGACCTGCTGCTGTTGCAAGAGGGCGGCAGGCTCATGCTGCTGTTAAATCAGTGTCCGCATCAGCAAGCCCGTCTAGATCAGGCTACGGTCAACGGCCAGTGGTTGCGCTGCCCATTGCACGGTATCGAGTTCTCTCTCGATACCGGCCGGGCGGCAAACCCCGCCAGTTGCCAGGGCAGACTGCAGGGGTTTGCTCTGGTCTACGAAGGCAATACCGTCGGGGTGGAGGTGGATTAACTCTCCGGCTTATCCCTTTGCCTGGCTCGGCCAGAGGCCGCCAACTCGGTTTTATTTCGAACAATAGCCTTTTCGTCTTCATAGAGCCTGAATACGCGGTTTCTCAGAGCCTGCCACTGAGGTATAATTGCGCCCTTTTTGGCGGCCAGGGCTCCCTGGAGCGCTGTTTATTGGTAGGTTTTATTGCGAGGTATCGGACCATGCCTATCTATGAATACCGTTGTGAAGGTTGTGGCCACGAGCTAGAGGCACTGCAAAAGCTAAGCGATGCCGCATTGATCGACTGCCCCGCCTGTGCGCAGGCGCAGTTGGTGAAGAAAATTTCTGCCGCCGGATTCCGCCTGAAAGGCGGCGGTTGGTACGAGACTGATTTCAAATCGGGCAAAAAGAAAAATATTGCAGGTGATACCGCCAAGCCGGTCGCCGGCAAAAGTGAATCGAAACCGGCGTCGCCGGCCAGTTAAATCGGGGTTGGCAGACTGTTAGCTCCCCAAGCGAATAGACGGGAATACAATTATGCGCAGTAATTACTGTGGCGCTCTCAATGCCTCTTTTATCGATCAAGAAGTGACCCTGTGTGGATGGGTTGATCGTCGCCGTGACCACGGTGGTGTGATTTTTATTGATCTTCGCGACCGCGATGGCATCGTGCAGGTGGTCTTTGATCCGGACGCCAAAGAAAACTTCGCTCTCGCCGACAAGGTACGCGGAGAGTACGTGCTGCAAGTAACGGGTAAAGTTCGGGCCCGCAATGCGGCCACAGTGAACCCCAATATGGCTACCGGTGAAATCGAGGTGTACGGTACCGGCTTAGAAATTCTCAATGAAGCCGAAACCACCCCTTTCCCGTTGTCCGAGCACTCCAGTGTCGGGGAAGACGTGCGCCTAAAGTTCCGCTACTTGGACTTGCGTCGCACCGATATGCAAAAGAGTCTGCAGTTCCGCTCCAAGGTAACGATTGCTATACGCAACTACCTGGACGAAAACGGTTTTCTCGACATTGAAACCCCTATTCTGACACGAGCGACTCCCGAGGGCGCCCGTGATTATTTGGTGCCGTCGCGTACTCACGAAAATAAATTCTTCGCGCTGCCGCAATCTCCGCAATTGTTTAAGCAATTGTTAATGGTTTCGGGATTTGATCGCTACTACCAAATTGCCAAATGTTTCCGCGATGAAGACTTGCGCGCTGATCGTCAGCCTGAATTTACCCAGATCGATATTGAGACCTCCTTTATGGATGAAGAGGGCATCATGTCGGTTACCGAGGGTATGATTAAAACCCTGTTCAATGATTTGCTCAGTGTTGATCTGGGCGTGTTTCCACGCATGGATTACGCCACAGCGATTGCCAAGTATGGGTCAGATAAGCCAGATATGCGTATCCCGCTGGAGCTGGTCGATATCAAAGACCTGATGACCGAAGTTGAATTTAAGGTGTTCTCCGGTCCGGCCAAAGACCCCAAAGGCCGTGTGACTGCGCTTAAAGTGCCCGGTGGTAACGAAGCACTGACCCGCAAGCAAATTGATGATTACACTAAATTTGTGAGTATTTACGGAGCAAAAGGTCTGGCTTACATTAAAGTCAATGATGCCAGCGATATGGAAAACGGTCTGCAATCGCCCATTGTTAAGTTTCTGCCCAATGACGTGCGCAAAGCCATTCTTGAGCGTGTAGAAGCAGCCAATGGTGACTTGATCTTCTTTGGTGCCGATAAGGCCAATGTTGTGACCGAAGCGCTGGGCGCGTTGCGCTGTAAATTGGGCGAAGACCTAAATCTGTACACCTGTGAGTGGGCGCCTTTGTGGGTCGTTGACTTCCCGATGTTTGAAGAGGGCGATGACGGTTCAATGCAAGCGTTACACCACCCGTTTACCGCACCATCGTGCTCGCCCGAGGCGCTTAAGTCGAATCCGGCAGAAGCCCTGTCGCGCGCTTACGATATGGTATTAAATGGCACGGAACTGGGCGGTGGTTCGGTTCGTATTCACGACCAACCCATGCAGCAGGCCGTATTTGATATCTTGGGCATTAGCGCGGAAGAACAGCGCGAAAAGTTTGGCTTCTTACTGGATGCTCTGAAATACGGCGCGCCGCCACACGGTGGTTTGGCGTTTGGCCTGGATCGTTTGATCATGCTGATGATTGGCGCGTCGTCGATCCGCGACGTGATTGCTTTCCCTAAAACGCAAAGCGCGGCCTGTGTCATGACCGACGCGCCGGGTGCGGTGGACGCGACGCAATTGCGCGAATTGCACATTCGTCTGCGCCAGAAAGAGAAACAGGAAAAAGCCCCCGAGTAACACTCGCTCGGGCAAAAGGTGGCCGGGCTTTGCCCGGCTTTTTTTTGAGTTAAATTTGTCAAAAGGTAAACAAAAAAGCGGAGATCACTATGGCTGGCCACAGTAAATGGGCAAACATTAAGCATCGAAAAGCCGCGCAGGATGCCAAACGAGGCAAGGCGTTTAGCAAAATCATTCGCGAGCTAACCGTGGCCGCCAAAGGTGGCGACAATACCGATGATAATCCGCGTTTGCGTGCCGCTGTCGATAAGGCGCTGGCGGCCAATATGAAAAAGGATACGATCGACAAGGCGGTAGCCAGAGGCGCCGGTAATGCGGAAGGTGAAAACTACGAAGAGTGTACCTATGAAGGTTATGGTGTAGGCGGTGTGGCGGTTTTAGTCGAGTGTATGACTGATAATAAAAATCGCACCGTGGCAGAAGTGCGCCATGCCTTCAGTAAGCGTGGTGGCAACCTCGGCACGGATGGCTCGGTCGCTTACTTGTTCAGCCGAATTGGCCAATTAGTGTTTACCGGCGATGACATCGAAGGTGATACTTTGATGGAGGCCGCGCTTGAGGCTGGCGCCGAGGAGTTTATTGAGCACGATGATGGCAGTGTGGAGTTGGAGACTGCGTTTGAAGATTATTTCGAGGTTAAGCAAGCGCTGAATGAGGCGGGCTTTCGCCCTGAAGTTGCTGAAATCACCATGAAACCTGCAACCACCGTTGAGCTGGATAAAGACGGCGCGGAAAAAATAATGGCCCTGGTGGATATGTTGGAGGAGCTGGATGATGTACAAAATGTATACACCAACTCGGATATTCCCGATGCTGTATTTGCTGAAATGGAGTAGAGAATTTAATCTTTGCTCAGTTGTCAGATTCTTGCGACACTGTATATCGAAAACTTACAAATTAACCACTGAGCGTAGGCGATGGCACTGGTAATGGGGATTGATCCCGGTTCACGCAAAACGGGCTTTGGTATCGTGAATGCCATTGGTGCGCGTTGCGAGTACGTCACCAGTGGGGTTATCCGTATTCCCGACATCGCGTTCCCGGAGCGGCTTAAGTTAATCTTTGATAGTGTTACCGAGCTGATCGAGCAGTACGTGCCACAAGAGTTTGCCATTGAGCAGGTTTTTATGGCCAAAAGTGCCGGTTCGGCGCTCAAGCTCGGCCAGGCTCGGGGCGCTGCGATAGTCGCTGCGGTAAATCAGAATTTGCCCGTCAGTGAATACGAGGCGCGCAAGGTAAAACAAGCCATAACCGGCACCGGCGCCGCAGATAAGTTACAAGTGCAGCATATGGTGAAAACCCTGCTGAAATTACCCGCAGCCCCTCAGGAAGACGCGGCAGATGCACTTGCCATCGCTCTTTGTCATGTAAACTCACAGCAACATTTGTTAAAAACCGCCAGAGCCCGCAGCTTTCGCCGTGGCCGTATGGTATAAAGGGTCTTTCAACGAATTGGTAATACACTCGGCACAATGATTGGACGATTGCACGGGACTTTGCTGGAAAAGCAGGCGCCTTTTTTACTCCTCGATGTCAGTGGTGTGGGTTACGAGCTGCAAGCTCCGATGACGACCTTCTACGCGCTGCCAGAATTAAACCAGACTGCGACCTTGTATACCCACTTGGCTGTTAGCGAAACCGCGCAACAGCTGTTTGGTTTTGCCCGCCGCAGCGATCGCGACTTGTTCCGTACATTAATAAAGGTCAATGGCGTAGGCCCTAAAATGGCTGTCGCTATTTTGTCTGGAATGGATGCCGGGCAAATTGCCCGCTGTGTTCATGAGGACAATGTCACCGCGCTGGTGAAAGTGCCGGGGGTTGGCAAAAAGACCGCCGAACGGCTGGTGATCGAGTTGCGCGACAAGCTTGCCGCGCCTGCCACAGGGGGCGACCTACTCAGCCCCGCGCCCAGCGCGGCGGCCTCAGTTGGTGCAGACAGCGAAGCGGAAAGCGCTTTGATTGCGCTAGGCTATAAACCCACAGAGGCCACGCGAATGGTGGCCGCGGCGAAGCGAGTTCAGCCTGAGGCCAGCGCGCAAGAGTTGATACGCCTGTCGTTGAAAAAGGTGGCCGGTTAAATGATTGAAACGGATCGTCTGATTGCCCCCGAGGCCGGTGTAAAAGAAGAGCACATAGACCGGGCCATTCGCCCCAAATCGCTGGCCGAGTATGTCGGTCAGCCGGTGGTGCGCGAACAGATGGAAATTTTCATTCAGGCTGCGCTCTGTCGCGACGAATCGCTTGATCATACCTTGGTGTTTGGCCCACCTGGACTTGGCAAAACGACCCTGGCCAACATTATTGCTCAAGAAATGGGCGTCTCGCTTAAAAGTACATCGGGCCCGGTACTGGAAAAAGCCGGTGATTTGGCCGCTTTGATGACCAACCTTGAACCCGGCGATGTATTGTTTATTGACGAAATTCACCGTCTGAGCCCGGTGGTAGAGGAAATTCTCTACCCCGCGATGGAGGATTTTCAGCTCGACATTGTGATCGGCGAGGGGCCGGCTGCACGCTCTATAAAACTGGACTTGCCGCCATTTACTTTGGTTGGCGCAACCACAAGGGCCGGGCTGCTCACCTCACCGCTGCGCGATCGCTTTGGTATTGTGCAGCGGTTAGAATTTTACAATATCGCTGATTTGACGCGAATTGTGGCTCGTTCGGCCGGCCTGCTCGGTGTTGAAATGGACGAGCAGGGCGCCTGCGAGGTGGCCAAACGTTCGCGTGGCACGCCGCGTATTGCCAATCGCCTACTGCGGCGGGTGCGAGATTTCGCTGAAATAAAGGCCGACGGCAAAGTGACTAATGACGTTGCCGACCGCGCCTTGAATATGCTCAACGTGGATGTGCGCGGGTTCGATCATATGGACCGGCGCTTGTTGTCGGCAATGATGGATAATTTTGCCGGCGGCCCGGTGGGCATTGACTCACTGGCTGCGGCGATAAGCGAGGAGCGGGGCACTATTGAAGATGTGATAGAGCCCTACCTGATTCAGCAGGGGTTTATTAGCCGAACGCCGCGCGGTCGTATTCTGACAGCTCACGCGTACGAACATTTCGGTGTCCCTACCCCCGATCGCTTTAAGGACCCCTCGTGAGTCAGCCCGGCTTTGCAATCCCGGTGCGAGTTTATATTGAAGACACCGATGCCGGTGGTATCGTTTATTACGTTAACTACCTCAAATTTATGGAGCGTTCGCGTACAGAATTTTTGCGCCAATACGGTTATGATAAGCCCGCCATTCTCGAGGACGGCAAGCTTTTGGTCGTGCACCGCGCCGAGGTCGATTATCAGCGCTCGGCCCGACTCGATGACCTTTTGAGCGTGAGCACAGAAATAGAGAAGTTGGCGCGCACCTATGTGGTGTTTCGCCAAAGTATTCTCAGAGGGAACGAATTACTGTGTACCGGTCTAATACGTATTGCCTGCGTAGCGCCGGACACCATGAAGCCATGCGCCATGCCCGCCACGATGTGCGAGCAGTTGGCCAACAATACAATCACAGACATAAGTTGAGTCACTATGCCGAATGAACACTCATTATCCATTTGGGGGTTAATCGCCAATGCTAGTTTGCTGGTGCAATTGGTTATGGCCCTTTTGTTTTTGGCGTCGGTCATTTCCTGGGTAATGATCGTTCAGCGGGGAATGTATCAAAGCAGCGCGAGGGCCAAGTTTTTGGCTTTCGAGAAAAAATTCTGGTCCGGTATCGACCTCAATCAGTTGTATCGCCAGAGTAATGGCAATACGGCGGTTGATGGTATCGAAAGTATTTTTCGCGCCGGCTTCAAAGAGTTCATGCGCTTGCGCTCGCAAAGCAGCGCCGACTCCGACGCCGTAATGGAGGGTTGTCAGCGAGCGATGCGAGTCGCCCTGGCCCGCGAAGAAGAAAAACTTGAGGCAAATTTGCCCTTCTTGGCCAGTGTCGCCTCGGTGAGTCCCTATATTGGGCTGTTCGGCACAGTGTGGGGCATTATGAACTCTTTCCGCGGTCTGGCAAATGTTCATCAGGCAACGCTGGCAACGGTGGCGCCGGGGATTTCTGAGGCGCTGGTGGCTACGGCGATGGGGCTGTTTGCCGCGATACCCGCGGTGCTTGCCTATAACCGTTTTTCGGCGCGAGCCGAGGCCATGGAAAATCATTACCAGACGTTTGCCGAAGAGTTTTCCGCAATTTTACACCGTCAAATTCACAGCAAGCAGGTCTCCTCTTAACAGAGTGTGGCCGCGAATAAACGGAGTCTGAATATGGCGGCATTTGGCCCCAAAATTAAGAAAAAGCCTATGGCGGAAATCAACGTCGTGCCTTACATCGACGTGATGCTTGTGCTGCTGGTGGTCTTTATGGTGACGGCTCCCATGCTAATGCAGGGGGTTAAAGTCGACTTGCCGCAAGCCCCCTCGGCACCGATAGACGACAAAGACGACGAGCCTTTGATTGTATCGGTGGACAAGGAAGGCGCCTATTACATTGAACTGGGTGGCAATCCCAAAGAGCAAAAGCCGCTCGATCAAATTACCACTATGGTATCGAAAGTGCTGGGGGAAAAGCCCGATACTGCGGTGCTGGTATGGGGGGATTCCGCGGTTGAATATGGTGCGGTGGTTGGCCTTATGACGCAGTTACAAAATGCCGGTGCTCCTTCGGTGGGGCTGGTTACCGAGCCGCCCAAATAAGTGTTGATGCCTTCATGAACACCCAGAACCAGTTCACTGTTGCCGCTATTGTCAGCGTGTTTTTACACGGGCTGTTATTGGTGGGAATCACCTTAGGTTGGGAGAGTACCAGTGACCCAACTCCCAGGGTGTTTAAGCCACGCTATGTCGAGGCAAAGTTGGTTGAGTTGAAAGCGCAAGACACGCAAGAGCCTGCACAAAAAAAGAACAAGGTCATCGATTTAACAAAAAAACGTGAGTTGGAGCAACAGCGGGCAGAGGCGCAGAAGCGCGCGAAGGAAGAAGCTGCACGCCAGCGTCGTATCGAACGTGAGCGCAAAGAAAAAGCCGAGGCCGACAAGAAAAAGCGTCAGGAGGCCGAGCGCAAGAAACAGCAGGAGCTCGAAGCCAAGCGTCGCGCCGAGGAAGCCGCAAAAGCTAAAGCCGAGCGCCAGCGGCAAGAACGGCTGGCCCAGGAGCGCTTAGACGAAGCGGTGCGCAAAGAAGAGCAGCAGCGTCAGGCGCAGTTGGCCGCCGAGCAAACGCAGAGCTATGTCAACATGATATCGTCGCGTATTGAGCAAAATTGGAGCCGGCCGCCCTCGGCGCGCCGTGGCATGAAAGTCGAGCTCTTGATACAGTTAGTGCCCACAGGGCAGGTGGTGAATGTCACCATCGTAAGAAGTAGCGGTAACGCCGCCTTCGATCGCTCAGCGGAACAGGCCGTTCGACGCATTGATCGCTTTAGTGAGTTGCGCAATATGCCACCCGAATTGTTTGAGCAAAATTTCCGCCAACTGAAACTGGTATTTGATCCCAAGGACTTGCGACTGTGAGAAAACTTGTAGCACTTGTTTTATTCTGTTTTGTGTCAGTGGCGCACGCCCAACTGACCATTGAAATTACCCAAGGGGTAGACAATCCCACCCGCATTGCGGTTGTGCCCATGGGGTGGAGTGGCAACGAGCCTCTGCCCGAAGATATTAGCCGTATTGTCTCCAATAATCTGGAGCGCAGCGGTCAGTTTGATGCCGTGCCTCGCACCAGTATGTTGTCGTTTCCCAGCAGTGAAGCCGATGTCTTCTACCGCGACTGGCGCGTTATGGGTACAGAGTTCCTGCTGATTGGCGATATTCAGCAGCAAGCGGGTCGCTACTTCGTCACCTACCACCTTTACGATATTTTGGCGCAGCGCAAAGTGATTAGTGCCGGCAAAGTGGATGGCGGCGCTGCCCAGCTGCGGGACATTGCCCACCATATTTCCGATAAGGTGTACGAAAAAATCACCGGTATCGAAGGGGCCTTCTCTACTCAGATTCTCTATGTCGAAGCTTTCCAAAATACGGGCACGCAAGACAACTTCCGTTTGATGTTGTCGGACGCCGATGGCGCCCGACCACGCATGTTGCTTGAGTCCGATGAACCGCTGCTGTCTCCTACCTGGTCTCCGGATGGTCGTCAGGTGGCGTATGTCTCGTTTGAAACCACGCGCCCGGCTATTTTTGTGCAAAATTTAGCCACTGGCGAGCGCGAACAGGTTACCAACTTTACCGGCTTGAATGGTGCCCCGGCGTTCTCGCCGGATGGCTCTGCGCTGGCTTTGGTGCTGTCTAAAGATGGAAATCCGGAGATCTATACGCTGGATCTGGCCAGTCGCCGATTTACCCGAATTACCAATCATTACGCAATTGATACCGAACCCAGTTGGACTTCGGACGGAAAAGGCATAGTATTTACCTCCAATCGGGGTGGAAAGCCACAAATATATAAAGTGACACTTGCCAGCGGGCGGGTAGAACGCTTAACCTTTGACGGCGAGTACAATGCGCGCGGGCGAGTTTCCAGAGATGGCAAGACGTTGGTCATGGTGCATCAGCGCGGTGGAGTGTTTCATATTGCCGCGCAAGACCTGGCTACGGGCACTTTGCGAATTCTGACAGAGACAAACCTGGATGAATCGCCTACGATAGCACCCAATGGTGCTATGTTGCTGTACGCGACACGATTTGGGGGAAAAGGTATACTGGCTGCGGTCTCTCTAGACGCAGGCACGAAGTATCGTTTGCCTTCCAAGCAGGGTGACGTAAGGGAACCTGCTTGGTCGCCGTTTTTTTAAACAGTTTAGTAAGCTAAAAAATCAACAACTTGATCGGAGTCAAACATGATTACTAAAGCAATGAAACAGGGTCTGACTTTAGCCTTTGTTATGGCGTTTTTGGTGGGCTGTTCTAGCACAGACACGAAAGACTCGGATGCTGAAGCAGGCGCCAATGGTGGCGTAACCACCGGCACAGCGGACAGTGGTTCTCTGGGCTCAGCCGACGGCTCTGAAGAGTCTATGGAAGAGCTGGAAACTATTATTTACTTTGACTTTGATCAGGCAGTGTTAATGCCAGAAGCTCGCGCTCTGTTGCTGGCTCACGCAGAAAAGCTGCGCGGTACCGACACTGCAGTGCGTTTGGAAGGTCATGCCGATGAGCGCGGTTCACGCGAGTACAACATGGCTCTGGGTGAGCGTCGTGCCAACGCCGTTCGCGATTTCCTGGTTCTGCAAGGTGTAAGCCGCGGTAACCTGGAAGTGATCAGCTACGGTGAAGAGCGTCCTCTGTCTCTGGGTAGCGGTGAGTCTGCGTGGAGCAAGAACCGTCGCGTAGAAATCGATTACTAAGACGAAGAGTCACAGGATGAAAAACACCCTGTTGTTAGCGGCCGCTTTTGCGGCCGCTGTCAGTACAGTGTCAGCGGTTGCCCAGGTGCAGGTTATTGACTCGTCACCACAGTCGGGCTCCAATCAATCAGCAAAATCAACGGTGCAGCCCGCGCAAGAGGTAAATCAGCAAGTAGAGCTTTACTACCAACTGCAAACTCTCCAGCAGGAGGTCATGAACTTGCGTGGTTTGGTTGAGGAGCAGGCGTTCGAACTTAAGCGTCTCAAACAGCAGCGTCTGGATGACTACCTCAATCTCGATCAGCGTATCAGCGCGCTCACCACAGGTGGTACAGCCGGTGCCTCAGGCGTGTCATCAATGGCACCTTTGCCCGGTGATGCGCCGGCCGTGACGGATGCCAGTAGTTATTCGTCTGCGCCGTCAACCGCCCCTGCGGCCGCTACCCCAACGGCGATTACACCTCGCCCAACGGTAACCGATGCCAGTGAAGCGGATGTTTACGGTGCGGCTTACGATTTGCTGAAACAACGCCAGATTGATGCCTCAGTGCAAGGCTTTAAAGATCATCTGCAAGCTTACCCACGCGGCGAGTATGCCAGTAACAGCTACTATTGGCTGGGTGAAATCTATCTGTTGAAGGACAACCTGCCAGAGGCGCAACGCTGGTTTGGTGATCTGTTGGCGGAATTCCCAGACAGTCGCAAGGTGCCTGATGCGCAGTTTAAACTCGGCAAGGTTTATCACTTGCAGGGCGATAATACCCGCGCGCAGGAGCTGCTCAATATCGTGGCTTCAAGCAACGCCGATGCATCGCGATTGGCGCAGCGGTATCTTCAGGATAATTTTTAGCGCAGTGAGCTTGTCGCAGTCACATAAAAAGCCAGATTTCATATCTGGCTTTTTTTCGTGCAGATTTAGGCGCCCCGGTTTTTTACGGCGGATAAATTAGTGCTTTAGGCGCTGTCAATTGCCGTTAAGGGTAAGCGCGAGCAGCGGGCGCTAGGGTGAGTATTTCAGGCAAAAAAAAGGCCCACAAAGTGGACCCTCGGGTGCGAACTCATCCATTCCTTGTTCTAAACGATATTCCGTTATCGTTTTATTCCCTGAAAACTACCATCCTGGTAGATTGGCATCTTGCCTTTGAATACTTTTAAACCCCTGTCGTGGTTTATACGGAGCATTATTCCGATGGTGTGACGGTTCCGTCGTCTTCCCTGTTGGTTGTAATTTGTCCTAACCGCTCCGTGGCAAGTACATCCTGTGAACCATCCTGGCCCTTATTTCATCCTTGCAACGTCCCTGTGAGAAACAGTATCGGTCAAATGTAAGGAAACGAAAAGGCGACTATCACACTAGGTTTTGTGCGACATCTCCTACAATAAATGTTAACGCCAACATTGCTAGTGCGTAATCCGGTAGCAGGGCGTGTAAGTACTGCCCGGGAGCTTCATCCGTCCTTGCTCCTGAAAGGCGCTGAGCAGCTGATCAACGGGCTCCATAATGCTGCGGTCACCGCATATTTCGAATAAGCCGTGTTTTTCAATGGCCCGAATTCCCGCATCTTTGACATTGCCGGCGACAATGCCAGAAAAGGCTCGTCGCAGATTTGCAGCCAGTTCGTGTTTAGGTCGGTCTAGCTGAAGCTGCAGATCGCGCATATTCTCGTGAGTGGGCTCAAAGGGCTGCAAAAAGTCCGGCGATATTTTCAGCTGCCAGTTAAAGTAATAGGCATCGTCGGTTTTTTTGCGAAATGCGCGCACGTCACTCATCCCATTGACCATATAGCGAGCCACGGCCGCAGGGTCATCCATAATGATCTTATAGCGACTTTGCGCCTCGGCCCCCAGTGTGGTTGCGATAAACTGGTCGATCTGTGCGAAATAGCTCTGCGCTGACGCAGGGCCTGTAAATACGACAGGGAAGGGGAGTTCGCGATTGTCGGGGTGCAGCAATATCCCGAGTAAATAGAGGATTTCTTCGGCGGTGCCCGCGCCGCCCGGAAACACCACAATACCGTGTCCGGTACGCACAAAAGCCTCGAGTCGTTTTTCAATGTCCGGCATGATGACCAACTCATTGACTATGGGGTTCGGCGCTTCGGCCGCAATAATACCAGGCTCTGTTATACCGATGTACCGCCCCACGCCAAGGCGCTGTTTGGCGTGGCCAATGGTTGCACCTTTCATTGGGCCCTTCATGGCGCCGGGGCCGCAACCGGTGCAAATGTCCAGGCCACGCAGCCCCATCTCGTAGCCAACTTTTTTGGTGTAGTCATACTCGCCCACACTGATTGAGTGGCCACCCCAGCACACAATAATATTAGGGTCGACTTTGGGGCGTATCACTTTTGCGTTACGCAGCATATGGAATACCGCGTCGGTAATGGTTTCCGGTGTCGCGGTCTTGTCTGTGGATAATAAGCGTTGCTCGCTGCTGGCAAATAAAACATCCCGGAGTACGGCAAACAGGTGCTCGCTGATACCGTGAATCATTTTGCCATCGACGAAGGCGCTGGCAGGTGCACCGTTAACTTCGAGCTTAATACCGCGCTCTTCCTGAATAACCCGAATGGCAAAATCCGGATAGCGTTCAAGCAGCTCTTTGCCGTCATCCAACGTATTGCCGCTGTTTAGCACCGCCAGTGCACAGCAGCGAAATAAGGTGTATAGGCCGCCCTGGCTGGCATCCAGCAGGCGCGAGGCTTCGGTTTTAGAGAGAATGTTAAGCTGGTTTTGCGGAGAGACTATGGCATCTATGGTGTCGTACTGGCCGCTTTCGCGGTGGGCATGCTGATAGGGTTGTTGGGTATTTGGCATCGCGTCCTCTACGTCTCAAGCTGTTGGCCCAAACTTGCATAATGTAAATTAGATATGACAGTTTGGGCTTTGTTTTAAGTGTACTCTATTTTTACGAGGGAGATTGTGAATCTCAATATCGCTGTCCTAGTTTGGTGCGCGAAGCGGTGCGTTAAGAAATTTATGCGCAGTGATGGTGCGATAATTGTGTATGGGAAAGCGTGATATTGTGTTTATGCCATCAATGCGGTTGAAAAAAACCTTACGTACCCGGGCTTTCAGGCTAGTTTGTAATCTAGGCGCCGTGTTGAATGATGTGTGCCCGCCCATTGAAAAGTGGCAACGATGTATAACGACGTATAGGGGGCAGCCTAAAATCCCACTCAGGGAGTGGCCTGAAGCGCAGATCTGGCGCGCCTTGTCTCCGGCAAAGGGAACCATTGTGTGCGTCGAGGCAAAACGAAGCATTCACGCTCCAGGCCGCGCTGAGGTTGCACGGGGTTTTACAGTAGCTTTGCTAGGGCGCAGGGCATGCTGTTGGCATGCTTCTTGTTCTTAACAGGGGCGAAAAGCTGGGAATAAAAAACGCCTTTTACAATCGGTGTACAAAAAACAGGCGCTTAGACGCCTCAATGAAAACAACGAGTTGAGCCATTGACTTCAATAACTTCCACTTTCGAGGCCAGCACTTGTGCAGCTGTTCTGGACTCTACCCGTGTATTGCGTTCGTGGCAGGCTTCTCTGGCCTTAACGTTCGCCTACCGCGGTTCAAAAACAGCTGTCACGCGCGCCAGCCATTACGGCCCACTGCGAATCCAGCGACCTTTTTACCCCGAAGGCGAGTGTGCGCACGTGTATTTATTGCACCCGCCGGGTGGTTTGGTGGTGGGGGATTCGCTCGGAATTTCTCTCACCGCAGAATCTGGTAGTGCGGCACTGATCACCACGCCGTCGGCCGGCAAAGTGTATTCGCTGGACGGCTTGCAGCACAGCGATGTCGCCACAACACAATCTCAACGCATCGATGTCAAGGTGGCAGAAAATGCTCATCTTGAGTGGCTACCGCAGGAAACCATTATTTTTAATGGTGCCAATGCGCGCTTGCATACCAAGCTTGTCGCTGCCACCGACTCCACATTTACCGCCTGGGATATTGTCTGTTTGGGGCGCCCCGCCTGTAACGAAACGTTTACTACCGGGAGCGTGCATCAAGACCTGGAGGTTTGGGTGGACGGAGTGCCTAAGCTTATTGAGCGCAACCGTATTGAAGGTAGCGATGCGTTAATGCAGCGCCCGTGGGGTTTAAACGGTGCCGGCAGCTTAGGCACATTTGTGGCATCCGCCAACCCAAGCCGAGACTGCGTTGATGCGCTGGTTGCTAGCCTCGATGAGCCCAGCAGCGGGGCGGCATCACACTGGGGGTTAACCCAAAAAGAAGATTTATTTGTTGCTCGTTATGTAGGCCCTAGTGCCTATGAGTGTCGCAAAGGATTTATACGCATTTGGCAAGCCATACGACAAGACATGTGCGGTCGTGCGGCGGTAGAGCCGCGTATTTGGAATACTTGAAATAGGGGAGAGAGCTGTGGAATTAAGCCCGAGAGATAAAGACAAGCTAATGTTATTCACCGCCGCATTGCTGGCGGAAAGACGCAAGGCTCGTGGCGTTAAGCTGAACTATCCTGAGTCGATTGCGCTGATCAGTGCAGAGATTATGGAAGGCGCGCGCGATGGTAAAACGGTCGCGGAACTAATGGACTACGGGCGTCAGATCTTAACGCGTGAAGATGTGATGGACGGCATTGCCGATATGGTTCACGAGGTGCAAGTTGAAGCGACTTTCCCCGACGGTACTAAGCTCGTTACCGTCCACAACCCAATCGTATAGGAGGCGCGTGTGATTCCAGGAGAATATCAAATTGCCGACGGTGTGATCGAACTTAACACCGGTCGGGATACTGTTAACGTCGTTGTCGAAAACACCGGAGATCGCCCTATTCAAGTTGGTTCACACTATCACTTTTTTGAGGTGAACCCGGCGCTTACGTTTGATCGGGCCAAAGCGCGTGGCTTTCGTTTGAATATTGCCGCCGGAACGGCGGTGCGGTTCGAACCCGGCCAGGAGCGGGAAGTGGAATTAGTGGAACTGTCTGGACGCAAAACCGTGTATGGATTCCGCGGCGACGTCATGGGGGAGCTATAAGTTATGGCTACTATAGATCGCAAGGCCTACGCCGATATGTTTGGCCCAACCACCGGCGATAAAGTGCGTTTGGGTGATACATCGCTGTGGATCGAGGTGGAAGAAGATCACACCGTCTACGGCGAGGAAGTTAAATTTGGTGGCGGTAAAGTTATTCGCGACGGCATGGGGCAGTCGCAAGCAAGTTGCGCCGATACACCCGATACGGTTATTACCAATGCCCTTATTTTGGATTACTGGGGTATTGTTAAGGCCGATGTAGCCATTAAGAATGGTCGTATTGAGGCGATTGGCAAAGCCGGCAACCCCGATATTCAGCCTGGGGTTGAAATAAAAATTGGCCCGGGCACCGAAGTGATTGCCGGCGAGGGGCAAATTCTGACAGCGGGCGGTATTGACGCACACATTCACTTTATATGCCCACAGCAAATTGAAGAAGCACTGATGAGTGGCATTACCACCATGATTGGTGGGGGTACGGGGCCTGCCACGGGCACTAACGCCACAACTTGCACCCCCGGGCCTTGGCATTTGAGTAAAATGTTACAGGCTGCGGAAAGTTTCCCGATGAATATCGGCTTTCTCGGCAAGGGTAACGCCAGTTTACCGCTGGCACTGGAAGAACAAATTGCCGCCGGTGCCTTGGGGCTGAAACTGCACGAAGATTGGGGCACCACGCCGGCGTCTATCAACAACTGCTTAAACGTTGCGGAAAAGTACGATGTGCAGGTGGCTATCCACACCGACACGCTCAACGAGTCTGGCTTTGTTGAGGATACCATTGCTGCGTTTGATGGCCGTACTATTCACACTTACCACACCGAAGGTGCCGGTGGCGGTCACGCCCCGGATATTATTAAAGCGTGTGGTTTACCCAATGTATTGCCATCGTCGACCAATCCAACCCGGCCTTATACCGTTAATACGATTGACGAGCATTTGGATATGCTCATGGTGTGTCACCACCTCGACCCGAACATTCCCGAGGATGTGGCTTTTGCCGATTCGCGGATTCGCAAGGAGACGATCGCCGCCGAAGATATTCTGCACGATCTCGGCGCCTTTTCGATGATCAGCTCAGATTCGCAAGCCATGGGGCGTGTCGGTGAAGTGATTTGTCGTACCTGGCAAACCGCCCACAAAATGCGTGAGCAGCGCGGCGCGCTGGCCGGTGAAACCTCCTCGGTGGATAATTTTCGGGCAAAAAGATTTTTGGCTAAATACACTATAAACCCTGCCATTGCCCATGGTATTTCTCACGAAGTGGGCTCTATTGAAAAGGGTAAATTAGCAGATCTGGTGTTGTGGAAGCCCGCGTTTTTTGGCATTAAGCCTTCGCTAATTATTAAGGGCGGCGCTATTGCCGCTGCGCCTATGGGTGATCCTAACGCCTCTATCCCTACGCCACAGCCGGTACATTATCGGCCTATGTTTGGCGCCTTTGGTAAAGCGTGCACGGGTACTTCTGTGTCTTTTGTCAGTCAGGCGGCCATTGAAGCCGGTATTAAAGGCTCGTTGGAATTGGAGCGCCGCCTGGTTGGTGTGAAAGCTTGCCGCTCGGTGACAAAGTCGAGCATGGTACTCAATGATTACCAGCCTCATATGGAAGTTGATCCGCAAACCTATGAGGTGCGTGCGGATGGGCAGTTGTTAACCTGTGAGCCGGCAACGGAGTTGCCACTGGCTCAACGCTACAGTTTGTTTTAAGAGGCTATTTATGTTGGAAGCTTTTCATATTGTCGACCGCAAGCCTGAGTCGACAATGCCCGTTGCCGAACTGACGTTTGAACAGCGGCAAAAAAGTCGCCACCGCTGTGAGACCCGCTGTGGGCAATCCCTCGGTTGGTTCTTAACTCGTGGGCATGTGTTGTCTGACGGCGAAGTACTCGAGTGTAGTGATGGCACTTTTGTGCAGGTGGTCGCCGCAAAAGAGCATGTAAGCCAAGTGCAGTCAGATGATGCTTTTCAGCTAACGCTGGCGGCTTATCATTTGGGCAATCGCCATGTCCCATTGCAAATTGGCGCCGGCTTTTTGCGCTATCAGCACGATCACGTGTTGGATGACATGGTGCAAGGTTTAGGTTTGACCGTTGCCGAGGCGCAGCTACCTTTTCATCCGGAAAATGGCGCTTATCATGGCACCGGACACGGACACGGACACGGACACGGACACGGACACGGACACGGACACGGACACGGACACGGACACGGACACGGACATACCCACACCGATGCGTCGGCGGTAAGCTAGGGTGGCGAGCAACGCAATGCTGCACTTAATGCACCTTGTCAGCCCCGCGTTACCGGTGGGCGCGTACGCCTACTCGCAGGGGCTGGAATATGCGATCGACGCGGGATGGTTGAGTGAACCGGGCGATCTTGAAGACTGGATGCTGTCGCTTATGCAGCGCTCTTTGGTGCACCTGGATATACCCATGTTGCACCGCTTTTACCGCGCATGGGAGGCTTGCGACATTGCCGAGATTAACCGCCTTAACGATTACCTGCGCGCCTGCCGCGAAACCCGTGAACTGCTACTGGAAGACGAGCAGTTGGGTGTAGCGCTGGGGCGACTTTTACAGTCGTTGGGAGTTGATCAGGCCAAACCGTCGCTGTACCGTGCAACGCCAAGCTTTACTTGTCAGTTTGCGTTGGCCGGGGTGCATTGGTCTATCGGTGCCAATGACTTAGCTGAAGGTTTTGTCTGGAGTTGGCTGGAAAATCAGGTCGCAGCTGCCACCAAAATTGTGCCACTGGGGCAAACTCAAGCGCAGAAAATTCTGGTGGCTTTACTGCCGCATATTCCGGCGCTGTGTGAAAAGGCGCGCGGCATTGATGATGACAGTATAGGGTTGAGCTTGCCCGGTGTAGCGCTGGCGTCGAGCCTGCACGAACGGCAGTACTCTAGGCTTTTTCGATCGTAGTGGTTTAAACATTTGCTTTTTTAAAACTGACAGAAACACTGAGAGTTGTAGGAAATACGTATGCAAAAACCAACATTGCGACTGGGCATTGGTGGCCCGGTAGGTTCAGGTAAAACCGCACTGGTAAAAACCTTGTGCGCGCATTTAAAAGACCAATACAACATCGCGGTTATTACTAACGATATTTATACCCGTGAAGACCAGGAATTTTTGCAGCGTCATAAGGCGCTGGAAGTTGACCGTATTATGGGTGTTGAAACTGGCGGCTGTCCGCATACCGCCATTCGGGAAGATGCCTCTATGAATCTTTCCGCGGTTGCCGAGCTGCAGCGTCGTCACGAGGGGCTGGATGTTATTCTTATTGAAAGTGGCGGTGATAATCTCGCGGCTACCTTTAGCCCGGAGCTTTCTGATTTAACACTGTATGTGATCGATGTGTCAGCCGGCGATAAGATCCCGCGCAAAGGCGGTCCCGGTATCACCAAATCAGACCTGCTGATTATCAACAAAATCGACTTGGCGCCACTGGTTGGGGCTGACCTCGATGTAATGGATCGCGATGCGCGAAAAATGCGGGGCGATAAACCATTCTTATTTACCAACTTAAAAGACGAGACCGGCGTTGCTGAGGTTATCGCCTTTATTGAAAAAGCGGGCATGCTGACACAGGCGGCCTAGCGGTTACTCTTTAAAACATCAGAATTCAGTAAGGAGCATTCATGAAAAACTTAATCAAAGCCGCCGTAGCCTTCATAGTCCCGGTTTTGGCGATTGCCGCCCAAGCGCACCCACACCACAGTGCCGAAGTGTCTGATCATATTCATTTCTCAATAGCCAGCTTCGCACTGGTAGCGTTTTTACTGGTTGGGTACTGGCTGGTGTCGCGTTTTCTGCGCTCGCAAAACAAACTGCGTGATCGCGACGAATAGCCCGGCAGCCACTCGCCGCTTGCACAGGGCGCCTGTAGGAGTGTTGCCGCCCCATCTGGCCTGCTATTGCCGCGCTCGGCTCGTCTTACCAGCAAATGGACAATCTAGCCAGCTCACAGGAATTTCGCGATTGGGTGGGTGAGGTTACCGGCATTGACCAGCTACTCTATGATCCGCACTACTTCGGCGGCGGCAGTCACGAGAACCTGTCTGGCCAGTCACTGGATGCGCACGTCGACTTTACTCACCACCCGATCACCAACTGGCATCGCCGGCTCAATTTGATTGTGTACCTCAATCACGATTGGCAGCGGGAACGGGGCGGCAATATTTGCTTTCACAAGGACCCCCACCTGCCACCCGAGCAGGATGAGATCATCGAAGTGGTGCCTGTGTTTAACCGCGCGGTGCTGTTCGAAACGCACAACCACTCCTGGCATGGCTTTAAGGCGGTCGACCTGCCGGAACAAGAGTCCAGCCGCAGCCGCAAATCGTTTGCGTTGTATTTCTATACCGATGACCGGGCCAACAAAGTGCGCCCTCACTCCACCATATACGTCGAAGAGCATATTCCCCCAGAGATTACGGCAGTCGGTCATACGCTTACTGCGGAGCAAAGCCAAGTGATTCGCAATGGCTTAACCCGCCGCGACCACCATTTGAGCCGGTTGTATAACAATATTACCGATTTGATGGGGCAGCTGAAGGACGCGCGGGAATACATTGATCATTTAAAAAAGTTTGAGGTAGAGCTCGAAGCCGTCAGAAGCGCCCCCATTGCGCCAGTGGCGCAAGAGGCTCCGGCTCCCGAGCCGGTACCGGAGCGGGGAGCGGAAAGTGACCCGGCGCAGGCCGAGGACGCTGAAAAGACCCAACTGATCGCCGATCTAGAGCAGGTGCGCATGCGCGAACATCTGCTGCGCAAGCGATTGTACGACATTGAAAATGCCACTTTATGGAAAATGACGGGTCCAATACGGGCATTAATCAATAAAATGCGCAAATAGCCAGTGAACGGGCGCGCGGGCAGGGCGTCTTAGCTCAAGTGGAATCAGCGGGCCGTGTTTGATTGGTTAGCGTTTAGCCAGTTTGGCGCTGCCCGGTATGCCCGTTGCCGAAAGCTGGGATTGGTGTGTTGATAAATGCGCCAAAGGTCGACTCGTAACGCCTTTTCGCGTATCTTATGGCACCCTAAAAACCGATTTAATCCGAGGCTACCGGTGGTGGCTTCAAAAGGCTTCATTGAAAACTATGAATCTGAATTATTTGGAATTTGAACAGCCCATCGCCGTTCTCGAAGGCAAAATCGAAGAGCTGCAGCTTGTCGGTAATGACAACGATCTCAACATTACCGATGAAATAAGTAAGCTAAAGGAAAAAAGCACCAAGTTGACTGAGAGCATCTACAGCAATCTGACGCCTTGGCAGATTGTGCAAGTGGCTCGCCATCCGCAGCGCCCTTACTCTACCGACTATATCAAGCGCATCTTTACCGATTGGGATGAGTTGCATGGCGACCGCCACTTTGGCGACGATCAGGCCATTGTCGGTGGCGTAGCTCGCTTAGACGGCAAGCCGGTGATGGTGATAGGTGAAGAGAAAGGGCGCAGCGTCAGCGAAAAAGTTACTCGCAATTTTGGTATGCCCAAGCCGGAAGGTTACCGCAAGGCCCTGCGCCTTATGGAAATGGCCGAGCGCTTCAAATTGCCGGTGCTGACCTTAATCGACACCCCCGGGGCCTATCCGGGTATCGACAGTGAAGAGCGCGGCATCAGTGAGGCCATCGCCCAAAACCTGGCGGTTATGTCGCGCCTGAAAACACCCATTATCTGCACTGTGATTGGTGAAGGTTCCTCCGGTGGTGCTCTCGCCATTGGGGTAGGGGATCACCTCAACATGCTGCAGTACTCCACCTACTTTGTTATCTCGCCCGAAGGCTGCGCCAATATTATTTGGAAAACCGTCGACAAAGCGCCACTGGCCGCTGAAGCCATGGGGGTAACGTCAAGCCACTTGGAAGAGCTGGGTATTGTCGATGAGACCATTCCCGAGCCCTTAGGTGGTGCCCACCGCGATATCGACGCCATGGCAGATAACCTGCGCCTGCGTTTGACAGAGCAGCTGGATCAATTGTCTGGGGTTCCTATTGATGAGCTGCTAGAGAAACGCTACGAGCGGTTGATGAGTTATGGCAATCCATAACGGTTGATGGTTTTTAAAAACGCCCCTTTTTGAAGGCAATGCTGTTCACTTAAGCATTTGAAGTACAGCGTGGCCTAGTAGAAAATCCGATTTCAGGCATGGAATCGGATTTTTTTATGGCTTTTCAACAAGACCTTCTCGACCTAAGTGATCTCTTTAACTTCTCCGACCTTAGT
>NZ_JAULRU010000837.1 GCF_030518155.1 Gilvimarinus gilvus
TGATGCGACTCGTCGCGCTAATGAATGTTCGTTCACACATTGTTGTTGATGCTCAGATTAGTCCTTATCGCCGTAGCGAAATGCGGCTTTCTGACGAATTTATTCCTCAAATACCCGATCACTCTGTCACCTTGTTTGATAAGGGGTTTTGGAGTGCCGACCTACTCCTCAAGGTCTCTCAGCAAGGAGAAAAGCGTCACTGGCTCATTCCTGAGAAAAAAAATCTGGTCAGAGAAGAGCTTGAGCGGTATGGGAAAAATGATCGTTTGGTCAGAATGAAGGTATCCGCTCAGGCCCGCAAGAAAAACCCAGAGCTGCCTGATTATTGGGATGTCCGGGAAGTCAGTTACAAAGTTAAAAATGGCCTGAAAACGGTTTTCACATCACTGCCTATAGAAGCTTTTAGCGCCAAGGCTATAGCGGGTTTATATCAGGAACGATGGGAGATAGAGCTTGGTTTCCGTGATATCAAAAGCTCAATGCAGCACAATGCGGTCACTCTGCGCAGCAAGAAAGTCGAGTTGATCTACCAGGAAGTTTGGGGGCTATTACTGACATACAATGTGATTAGAAGGGAGGCGAGCCAAGCTGCGATAGCGTTTGATAGGGAACCA
>NZ_JAULRU010000838.1 GCF_030518155.1 Gilvimarinus gilvus
CGCAATCATTGCAGAAGCACGAACTGGACCTTGTTTGAAACGAATATTTAATTCGTACGTTGTTAATGAAGCTATTATTGAACACATCATTAATATTAAAAATTCAGTAATCATTAGCCAATAATTAATTTAAACAACAACATACTCAATAAAACTCCGATAAATGCTAACGTTCCCAGCTTTCCTCCTACACCAACAAATAAAGATTTTGTAGCAAAAAATAACAAGGCTGTAAAAACTCCAGCCGTAATAATCATCCAATAAACATACTGAAAATCAAGCGAAGTCATTCCAATGAAAGCACCACAATATATAGGTCCTGCAATTTGTTTTAGATATTCTGAACGAGGATTAAACTTCGTTAAAAATGAACCT
>NZ_JAULRU010000839.1 GCF_030518155.1 Gilvimarinus gilvus
CCGGACTACAACCGCCACAAAGCAATTAACACGCCCTACACTGAGTTTCCGCTCACTGCCCGAGCCTCAGCAATCATACGCGTAGGGGGCTGATTTTACCCATTGACACACAGGCACTAAGATGGCGCCGCCGAAGCGCCAAAGCTCTTCTGCATCGCACTCAAGCCCCTTCCAACGGCGGATATTGCGTCTGCCGTAGGCGTGGTGGCAGTCCTTGATGACGGACTCCCCGGCAGAGAATCGGAATCTGATATTTAGAGAAATTATCGCTAGGACATAATTATTGCTGAGCCATAATATCAAATAGTTTCCTTGCCTCCGAATCGGCCCTCCTGCTTTTGGACTTGTGATCCGATCAGAAAGGGGCTCACGCGATATAAC
>NZ_JAULRU010000840.1 GCF_030518155.1 Gilvimarinus gilvus
TCTAAAATCGTTTTTGGTTGAGAAGCTTTTACCATTTTGATGACATCTTTTCGCCATTGAATATCTATTCCCATTGATAAAACACGGTTTAATAAATCGTATTTTGGCGAAATATTATCGAACATTTGCTCGACTTGTTTCTTTTTATTTAGATCTGATGCTTCGTAAGGAGTTACTGCATCGTGTTGATGATTTGCCATTTTGTAAAGTTATAAAATCTAAATCTTATTCGTAATTCTCGAAATAAAATTGTTTAAAATCTTCTTTGTTAAATATTTTCGATAAATCAGTTGCTTTCTCGCTTCCGCCACTTTTTATAAACATCTTAGGATAATCCTGATCGATGTTGTAGTAAAAGTTTTCGATGTATAATTGAGAAGATTTTTCGATAATTCCGTGATAAACCTTGTTATCTATTGCAATATTGTTTGATAAAAAGATAGAATCTTTGTTTTTTCT
>NZ_JAULRU010000841.1 GCF_030518155.1 Gilvimarinus gilvus
ACTAAAAATCTACTAATACCTTCAATTTCAATCATATCAATTTTTTCGATTGATATATCAAAATGTTGGTTAATAAAATCTAGAATTAAATCTAAATTTTTATTGTAAACTGCTTTTGCGTGAGCTTGTTTGATTAAATCCGAATTATATCTAAACGGACTTGAAAATGCAGAAGGACATAATAAAAATAAATCATTAAAATAAAACTCTACCTCCTTATTATCAAATAGATTAATTGAACTCTCTGTAGTAAATTCATCAATACTTATTTCAGTTTTAATAGAACTTATATAATGACTTTTGTCAAAATTTTCA
>NZ_JAULRU010000842.1 GCF_030518155.1 Gilvimarinus gilvus
AAATTCTTCAAATGAAAGAAGAATTTTTCCGTGACTTCTCAATCAAATCTGAGCGTATTCATACATTAAGCCAATTGTTAAAAGCATATACATTATTCGAAAAAGACATCGAGTATGTAGTGGTTGAAGGTGAAGTAAAAATCGTTGACGAATCGACAGGTCGTATTATGGATGGTCGTCGTTATTCTGATGGATTGCACCAAGCAATTGAAGCAAAAGAGAATGTAAAAATTGAAGCAGCTACACAAACGTTTGCAACAATTACATTACAAAACTACTTCCGTATGTACAACAAGTTAGGAGGTATGACTGGTACAGCGGAAACTGAGGCAGGTGAGTTCTGGGAAATTTACAAATTAGATGTTGTTTCTATTCCAACAAACCGCCCAATTTTACGTAACGATAAAAATGATATTGTTTTCAAAACAAATCGTGAAAAATATAAAGCAGTAATCGAGGAAATTGTCCGTTTATCTCAAGATGACAAACGTCCAGTTTTAGTTGGTACAACTAAT
>NZ_JAULRU010000162.1 GCF_030518155.1 Gilvimarinus gilvus
AGAAGACAATGAAAGCAGCAACTTTAGGCAAACACTTTACGAAAAAGGTTTGTAACACTCTGGCCGTAATCACCGGTCTGTTCATCTCAACGCTCTGTAGCCTGGCCAGCGCCGAACAGATGGTATCTCACGGCGATTACATGATTCACTACAACGCCTTCAATAGCAGTTTCATTCAACCGGACGTCGCCCAGTCCTATGGTATTACCCGCAGTAAAACCAAGGCATTGCTGAACGTTTCAGTACTGCAAAAGCAGACCGACGGCAGCACTAAGCCGGTTTCCGCCGTGGTTAAAGGTGAAGTGGTCAACC
>NZ_JAULRU010000843.1 GCF_030518155.1 Gilvimarinus gilvus
TGGTCGAGCGCAACATTGCGGCGATGAACCGGCTCTCGGACCTGATCGTCACTTCCAGCGAACACATCGAGACCCTCAACAGCAAAACCGTGAACATCGGCCAGATTCTGGAAGTGATTACCAGTATCTCCCAGCAGACCAACCTGCTGGCATTGAACGCCGCCATCGAAGCGGCCCGCGCCGGTGAAGCCGGGCGTGGTTTCGCCGTGGTGGCCGATGAGGTACGCAACCTGGCCCACCGCACCCAGGAATCGGCGCAACAGGTGCAGGCCATGATCGAAGAACTGCAGGTGGGTGCCCGCGCATCGGTGGAAACCATGGATCAGAGCCAGCGCCACAGCACCGACAGCATGCAGATCGCCAATCAGGCCGGCGAACGGCTGGACAGCGTGACCGTGCGCATTGGCGAAATCGATGGCATGAACCAGTCGGTGGCCACCGCTACCGAAGAGCAGACCGCCGTGGTCGAAAGCCTCAATCTGGACATTACCCAAATCAATGCGCTGAACCAGCAAGGGGTAGAGAACCTTAACGAAACCCTGCGCCACTGCGATCAACTGGCGCAGCAGGCCGGCCGGTTGAAGCAATTGGTGGGGAGTTTCCGGATCTGAGAACCCGGGGGCGCCCAGCGCCCCCATCTTTACGCGGTTATAACCTAAT
>NZ_JAULRU010000844.1 GCF_030518155.1 Gilvimarinus gilvus
GGTGTCATGGGCTGATGCCTATCCCGGCTATATCCGTCACAGCTAAGTTATTGAAATACCGTTGTTATTTTCATTTTATCAAATAGTTTACCGAAATAGGCGTCGCGCCGACTATTTTGACTATCTGGATAGACCGTACTACGCTAAATCTGTATATAAATACAGTATTTGGTGGGTTTGTATGAAAGACATTCCTGAGGTTTTACCGAAGCAGCCGGTACGGTTTATGGATAGGTTGCGTGCTTATATACGTGCGAAGGGTTTGGCGTATAAAACTGAACAGACCTATTGTACGTGGATCATTGATTTTATTCGGTTTAACAAGATGCAGCGGCCT
>NZ_JAULRU010000845.1 GCF_030518155.1 Gilvimarinus gilvus
GGGTGGTTTTGATCAGCTCGTGCTCGATCAACGACACTGCCATGTTCTGGAACATAGCCTTGCGGTGAGAGCTGGTACGGCTCAGGTGACGTCCACTTTTACGATGACGCATGATTCATTCCTTACCAAACACTACGTTCGGTGATTACGACGATCAGGCGGTCGCCTTGTCGTCTTTCTTAAGACTTGCAGGCGGCCAGTTGTCGAGGCGCATGCCGAGAGACAGACCACGAGAGGCCAGGACGTCCTTGATTTCAGTCAGGGACTTCTTGCCGAGGTTAGGAGTTTTCAACAGCTCTACTTCGGTACGCTGAATCAGGTCGCCGATGTAGTAGATGTTCTCCGCCTTCAGGCAGTTGGCCGAACGTACAGTCAGTTC
>NZ_JAULRU010000846.1 GCF_030518155.1 Gilvimarinus gilvus
GGATCTCGGAATGCACCAGCGAGCCGGAAGACGCAAGCGTGGTTCGTGCCTTCTCCAGCGCGTTCTGGTTGTCTTCAGAATCCGTTCCAACCATGACGATATGAATTGGCAGGCCTTCGCACAGCGGGCTTGAAGCAAGCATCTGTAAGGTCTTGTGGCCTGTTGCGCTGCCGTCAAATGCCACCATGACCGTTTCAGGTTTCCTGAAATGGCTGGTTGTAATCAGGGTGGGGCGGTGGATAGTTCGGACTATCGCTTCAATCTGGCTGCCAAGACTTTGGGCACTGCGCGTGCTGTCCTCACCGACTCTTCCAATCACCAGTAACCGAATATCGTCTTGGAGATCGCTCAGGCTCTCGACGAGATGGCCATGGTGCTGCTTCATATCAGGTGACATGGCGCCAGAGTGAACTGTTCGCTCGCGAGCTTTTTCAAGCATGTGCTGCCCATGCTCCAACGCCAGTTTTGCCCGCTGCGCATCCAGCATGGCCAACTCTTCCAGCAGATGTTCTCTGCTACCGAGACCGATATTGCCGCTGAGGTCAGCGGATGCAGGATATTTCTCCTTATCCAGCACATGAAGCAAGGTCAGGGGAGCGCTGAGTCGTTGCGAGGCCCATGCTGCGTAATCGCAGACCGCCAATGAGGATTGTGAGTTATCAATGCATGCCATTACGCGGGTCATTGTCGTTCTCCTTAGTGGCTCATGAGCTTGTCGATGGCACCGGGTTTGTCATGCACGCCGAAGCGGTCAACGATTGTCGCGCTGGCTTCATTGAGACCGAGCACTTCAACCTCAGCGCCTTCGCGTCGGAACTTGATCACGACCTTATCCAGCGCTGCGACGGCGGTGATATCCCAGAAATGCGCCTGTGTGAGATCGATGGTGACCTTGTTGAGCGCCTCCTTGAAGTCAAAAACCTCAGTGAACTTGTCCGCAGAGCTAAAGAACACCTGGCCCACGACGCGGTAAGTCCGATGCGATTTCGTCTCTTCAAGAGTGCTCTTGATATCCAGGTAGTGCCCGACCTTGTTTGCGAAGAACAGGGAGGCCAGCAGCACACCTACCAGTACGCCGTAAGCCAGATTGTGAGTGGCCACGACGACCACGACGGTCGCCACCATGACGAGGTTGGTCGACAGCGGATGCTCTTTCAGATTACGCAAGGAATCCCAGCTAAA
>NZ_JAULRU010000847.1 GCF_030518155.1 Gilvimarinus gilvus
CAAGGTGGTCAGTGAAGAGCCGGTCGACGAAGTGGCACAGCTGCCACCAGGTTGCTACTGCATCGTCATGACCCACAACCATCAGCTCGACCTGGAACTGACCGCCGCCATTCTCAAGCGCAACGACTTCACCTGGTTCGGCCTGATTGGCTCGAAGACCAAACGGGTCAAATTCGAGCACCGGCTGCGCGAGCGGGGCTACGACGACGCGCTGATGGCGCGCATGCGCTGCCCGATGGGCCTGGCCGAGGTCAAGGGCAAGCTGCCCATCGAGATCGCGGTGTCCATTGCCGGCGAAATCATCGCCACCT
>NZ_JAULRU010000848.1 GCF_030518155.1 Gilvimarinus gilvus
CAACCGCAACTCCACCATCAAGTCATCCGCCAGACTCTCCAGCCGCTGCTGCAGCTCGTCCAGCGGCAGGGCCAGAGGCAAGGCCAACAAGGCATCGGCATGGAACAACGGCTCGCTGCTCATCGGTGCCGGCCGCACTTCTGTCGTGAACCGTTCCACGTTCACCTGCAACTCCGCCAGCAAACGAGTAATGTCCCGCACGATCCCCGGCCGGTCATTGCCGACCAGTTCCATGGCAATCGGCTTCCAGGTACAAGAGGGTTCCACTCCGCTCTCTGCAACCAGCACACGAATGTCGTACTGGGCCAGCCCCTGCAACGCCGCCACCAGCCCATCGTGATGTTCAGCCGGCACCGCCACCCGCAGGATCCCGGCAAACTGCCCGGCCATGCGCGACATGCGGCTTTCCAGCCAGTTGCCGCTGTGGTCGGCGATGCACTGCGCAACACGTTCCACCT
>NZ_JAULRU010000849.1 GCF_030518155.1 Gilvimarinus gilvus
ATAAAAGCAGAAGGAGATTCGTTCATTATTTGAGTAAAAGTTGTCGTAAAAGTACTGTGAGAAGCAAATCCGCAATCGCTTGCTAAATAGCTTACTTTCGTATTAATGTATTTCGGCTCATTTTGAAGTCGATTTACAATGTAATTTACTCTCAACTCATTCAAATAAGAATTAAATTGTTTTTGACGATGAGTTTTAATGATTTCGGAAAGGTATTTTGTATTCGTTTCAAATTGTTTTGATAATGAAGCAAGATTAATATCTTTCTTAGTAAAGCCTTTATTCTTCTCAAATAATTCTAAT
>NZ_JAULRU010000850.1 GCF_030518155.1 Gilvimarinus gilvus
AGAATATACTGCCCATTCCTCATTTTCTCCTACATAATCCCTATCAAAGTATTTATATAGTAAACTATTTGTATTTAAACTTCTAAATTTTTCCCAATGATAATCCACAATATTATTAAACTGATTTGTTGACATTATTATTTTACGCAAGGTTTTATTATTACTATCTTTTTCAGTAAAAATAACTTTACCCAATCCAAATGCAAAACTACGTTGCCAATCAGATAAAAAATTAATTCTATTATTCTCCATTATTAATAAATTTATTCTAGGACGAAACTATTTTAAAAAAAACTATTAACTCTATCATAATAAGTAAT
>NZ_JAULRU010000851.1 GCF_030518155.1 Gilvimarinus gilvus
AGCGTCGGCGGCCGCCTGCAGGTGGCGTTCGGCTTTCTTGGCGTCGGCCGGTACGGTCTTGCCTTCGTAGTACAGGCGGCCCAGCAGCAGTTCGGCACGTGGCAGCTCGGCTTCGCGACCCTTGTCGATGTAGGCCAGCAACTGGTCGGTGTCGCCCAGTTCGGGGAACTCGTACAGCAATTGCGCCAGGCTGACCCACGACGCCGGGTTGGCCGGTGCCACCTGTTCGAGCAAGTCCTTGGCAGTTTTTTCATCGGTCTGGCCAAGGCTGCGATCGGCCAGCACCCGGGCCACGCTGTCGACCCGGCTGGCTGGCACGGCACCA
>NZ_JAULRU010000852.1 GCF_030518155.1 Gilvimarinus gilvus
GTTACGTACATCGTCGCCGGCCGCATCGCGCGGGCCCAGGCCTGCCGCGAGCAAGGTCTCGACCAGGGCGTGGTGTGCATTGCCGATGCCGCGGATCTGCAGGTTGCCGCGGTTGGTGGCCTCGATCACGCCGCCGGCGAAACGCTCGGCAGCGGCGGCTACTGCATCGGCCTGGTCGGCCAGCAGCAGGCCGCCCGGTAGTTTGATCCGGCAGATACCGCCATCGCGGGCACTGACGATGCGCCACAACCCCGGGCAAGCCGAGGGACGTGGGGTAACAGCGGGGGCATCGGCCTGGGTCAATGGAGTATCCGGCAATCTGTGAAAGTGCGCT
>NZ_JAULRU010000163.1 GCF_030518155.1 Gilvimarinus gilvus
TTTTTAATCAAAATTGGTTCGTAAGGAATACCCGAAGCTTCTGAATAACCAATTGCAGACGGAATTCCAGAATCTGGAACACCAATTACAATATCGGCATCAACAGGAGATTGTTCGTATAATTTTCGACCAGATTCTACACGTAAATCGTAGATTTCATTTCCTTCTATATTCGAGTCAGGACGTGCAAAATAAATGTACTCAAAAGCACAAATATTTCGTTGCGTTGGTTGATTTAATGAATAAGATTTCAAACCTTGTTCATTTACAACAATCAATTCTCCTGGCTCTACATCACGAATAAACTCTGCTCCGACAGCGTCTAATGCACATGTTTCTGAACAGAAAACATACGCATCATCTAATTTACCT
>NZ_JAULRU010000004.1 GCF_030518155.1 Gilvimarinus gilvus
CTGAAGTCGTTCAAACCAACCGAAGGCAAGCAGTGGGAACTGGGTGTCAAATACCAGCCCCCCGGTTCAAATACGTTGCTCTCAGCCGCGGTGTATGACCTGACTCAAAAGAATGTGCTGGTCACCAGCAACGACGGCAACACCAGTGTCACCAGCCAAACCGGCGAAGTGAAAGTCCGCGGCCTGGAGCTTGAAGCGGTTTCCGACGTTACCGACAACCTGAAGGTAATTGCCGCCTACACCCTGGCCAAATCCGAAGTGCAGGATGGTCAGTTCAAGGGCAACCGCCTGCAACTGATGCCTAACCAGCAGGCCTCGGTGTGGGGCGACTATACCTTCCACTCGGGCGTACTGGACGGCTTCGGCATCGGCCTGGGGGCACGCTACACCGGTAATACCTATGGTGACCAAGGCAACACCTGGCTGGGCAAGGCCAATGCCTACACGG
>NZ_JAULRU010000007.1 GCF_030518155.1 Gilvimarinus gilvus
CCGTGGTACTGCTGTCATTGCCCGCCGCATCGGTGATCTTGAACAAAATCGTGCTACTGCCCGACAGCGTGGCCCCATCCCAACTGATGGCCGTGCCACTGACCTTGCTGGTAATGTCGATCCAGGTGCTACCGTTATCGACCGATCCGTAGAGAATGTCGCCCGTCGCCAGTGCACCACTGAGGGTACCAGTGATGGTCTGGCTCGCCGTCTTCGTTACAAAATCCGTTGCCGCAGTACCCGTATCCGCACTGATGTCGACACTGCTGATCGTCAGGGTCGGCGCTGTGGTATCAAGTACGTAGGT
>NZ_JAULRU010000011.1 GCF_030518155.1 Gilvimarinus gilvus
CTCGTAGGTACACCTTGGCCGCCCCTTCCCTTCGGGCTGAGTAACGACTCGCAGTACCCCCACATCAACCAGTTGGGCAACCGCTTTTGAAACGGCTTGCACCGGAAGCCGCAGGTCTTCAGCCAATTGCTTCTGCGAACGAGGCTTAGGCGTCACGGAGCCATAGTGCTTCCAGAATGCAATGAGCAGAAATTTAGCATCTGGATCACCCGGCCTTAGCTTCGCATCAAGAAGCCTGGTAAGCATAGAACCTCCAATTTTTAACTCGTAAATATACCCTATATACACGATATCTTAGTTACAGTAACGGCTCATATAACAACACGTAACGTTTTACTCACATATCAGTATCAAAGCTGATAACGGTTGCGTAAC
>NZ_JAULRU010000021.1 GCF_030518155.1 Gilvimarinus gilvus
CTCCCGCTACGAGAGATCGCAGCGAGTCAAGTGTTTGAAGCTAAACGAGTTTCTCGCAAAAAACTTCAAAATAAACGCTTGACAGCAAATGAGGAAAGCGTAGAATGCGCGCCTCGGTTGAGACGAAACACTCTTAACCAACCGCTCTTTAACAAATCGAATCAAGCAATTCGTGTGGGTGCTTGTGAGTACGGACTGATAGTCAAAAAGATTATCAGCATCACAAGTGGCCATGCGAGAAATCACATAGTCATTTGAGATTGCTGAGCCAAGTTTAGGGTTTCTTAAAAACCCAAGCAGTATTGAACTGAAGAGTTTGATCATGGCTCAGATTGAACGCTGGCGGCAGGCCTAACACATGCAAGTCGAGCGGATGACGGGAGCTTGCTCCTTGATTCAGCGGCGGACGGGTGAGTAATGCCTAGGAATCTGCCTGGTAGTGGGGGACAACGTTTCGAAAGGAACGCTAATACCGCATACGTCCTACGGGAGAAAGCAGGGGACCTTCGGGCCTTGCGCTATCAGATGAGCCTAGGTCGGATTAGCTTGTTGGTGAGGTAATGGCTCACCAAGGCGACGATCCGTAACTGGTCTGAGAGGATGATCAGTCACACTGGAACTGAGACACGGTCCAGACTCCTACGGGAGGCAGCAGTGGGGAATATTGGACAATGGGCGAAAGCCTGATCCAGCCATGCCGCGTGTGTGAAGAAGGTCTTCGGATTGTAAAGCACTTTAAGTTGGGAGGAAGGGCAGTAAGTTAATACCTTGCTGTTTTGACGTTACCGACAGAATAAGCACCGGCTAACTCTGTGCCAGCAGCCGCGGTAAT
>NZ_JAULRU010000025.1 GCF_030518155.1 Gilvimarinus gilvus
CCGTGCACGCAACGACCCCGCCAGCCTCGGCATCGCCATGACCGACAGTTTCCGCTTCGGCATGGAGGGCGTGCTCGAGTTCTCCACCTTTTCATCGGCCCGGTTCACGAGTGCTCACGGCTTCTACAGCCGTTTGGGTCGGTGGTCCGAAACCCACAACTATCTGCGTACCGTCATTGCCCGGGAACAATTGCCAAACGGTGTGCTGGCGCTGACCTTGCCCGACCCCGTCGGCATGGTGGTGGAACTGAACGCTCAGCGCACAGGTTGGGTCCAGGCCATGCAGGCATGGCGCGCGCAGCCGCAGCGGCACTTCGAGTACTTCACCTCCCAGGCGTTGCTGGGCATCCAGCAACTGCATGCTGCCACGGCCGCCGCACAGGGCGCCGAGGCAGCTGAGCGTAAGGCACGCCAGGTCGAGCAGTGGAACGACAGCCCCGTCGGCATCAAGGCGCACCTGCCGCCAGTGG
>NZ_JAULRU010000027.1 GCF_030518155.1 Gilvimarinus gilvus
TACCTGGTCAGATGTCATCGCCATTCCTCTGAACGCACCGAATGCTAAGGAGGCTCATGCTTTCATAAACTACATCCTCCGCCCTGATGTGATTGCCAAAATCAGCAATAAGATCGGTTACCAAAATCCAAACAAGGACGCGACTGCTCTGGTAGATGAATCCTTGCGAAACGATCCTACGATCTACATTCCTGAAGCGGAGCGTTCTAACTTGTACGTTCTTGAACCGATACCGTCATCCATCGAGCGCGTACGGACTCGAACCTGGACGTCGATCAAGAGCAATCGATGATTCGGATTGCACGA
>NZ_JAULRU010000029.1 GCF_030518155.1 Gilvimarinus gilvus
TCGAGCGCTGGTTCAGCCGTGAATACAAGGCCGCCAACCCGGCCCAGGTCGCCGCTATCCGCCAGGTCCTGGCGAGCAATGACCTGCAGGGCTACCACACCACTTATTCGCTGTTCGCCACCCAGGACATGTACCGCGCCAGCGACCTGGGCAGCATCCAGGTGCCGACACTGATCGCCACCGGCGAGCTCGACTCGGGCTCCACACCGGCCATGACCCGCCAGCTCGCGGCGCGCATCCCGGGTGCGCACAGTGTGGTGCTGGCCGAGCAACGGCATATGATGGCGGTGGAAGCACCGCGTGAAGTCAACAAGATGCTGCTGGACTTCCTCACGC
>NZ_JAULRU010000031.1 GCF_030518155.1 Gilvimarinus gilvus
CAAAGAAGCGATTAAAGCACCAGTACTTGTACCTGCAATAAAATCGACATAATCGCCTATTTTAGCATTTTCGTCATGAATTTCCTTTAATTTATCTTCGATGTATTTTAAAATGACACACGATATAATTCCTCTAATTCCTCCGCCATCCAAAGAAAGTAAGATAATTTTTTTCTCTTTAAATTCCATTTTTGATGTTCTATTGTTTAAAGTTAAACTTTTCCTTTCAAATATTCTTTATTTTTACACTTGATAATTTGTTTCAAAATGACCAAAAAACTTTTCCCAACATACGATATCTGTAAC
>NZ_JAULRU010000033.1 GCF_030518155.1 Gilvimarinus gilvus
GTGTAGGAACAGAGATAGATTGGGAAAAAGGATATTTAGTTGTAATGCAACACCCTGTAACTACAGAATACAAGCAATCAAAAAACGATGTGACTACCACGCTAGAAGCAATCCAAGAATTAAACATACCCACTTTTTGGTTTTGGCCGAATGTTGATGCTGGTTCAGATGGAACTTCAAGTGGTATAAGAACATTTAGAGAATTAAAAAAACCAACAAACATTCGTTTTTTTAAAAATATGGAACCTAATGATTTTTTAAGACTCTTAAAAAACTCACAATGTTTAATAGGAAATTCAAGTGTTGGAATTAGAGAGTGTTCTTATTTAGGAGTTCCAGTTGTAAA
>NZ_JAULRU010000041.1 GCF_030518155.1 Gilvimarinus gilvus
GGGGGAAGAGTCGTCGTTAGTCCCCCTTAACATACAGTACTCTGACTATTCGTTTTGGCAGCGAGAGAATCTTCAGGGAGATGCTATTAATGAGCAGTTGAGATACTGGGAAAAAAAGCTTGCTGGACTTCCTGTGGTTCACAATTTGCCACTTGATCAGGTGAGACCGTCTCAACAAACCTTTCAAGGTGGGGTTCATACAAGCACTCTTAACAAGATTCAAACGGAGCAGCTGAAGGTATATTGTAAAAGTAAAAACGCCACCCTATTTATGGGTCTACATTGCGCGTTTAGTATTTTGTTGTCCAGATTCAGCGGTGAGAAAGACATCGTTGTTGGTAGCCCAACAGCAAATAGAGAACAGCCAGAAATAGCCGGTTTGATTGGATTTTTTGTAAACATGCTGGTGTTACGCTCAAATGTATCTGAAGGGGCAAGTTTCAGCGAGCTAATAGAGCAAAGCAAAGCACTTCTTCTGGATGCTTATGCTAACCAGCAGGTTCCATTTGAGTACTTGCTGGAATCTATTAATCCAGAGAGAAGTTCAAGTCATAGTCCATTGTTTCAAATTATGCTGGTTTTGCAGAACAATGAGCGCGGTGAAGTAAGTCTTCCTAACCTAGAAGCTGAAAGAATTGAACCGCCTGCATCTAGATTGGCGAAATATGAGCTTACGCTGAATATGATGGAGGAGTCAGGTGCAATAACTCTGGAGTGGGAGTACAACACCGATCTGTTTAGTGCGTCGACAATTGAGACCATGGCCTCGTGCTTCGAACGTCTTGTGCATCGCCTATTGGAGAAACCCGATGGTAATGTCTTTGAACTGGGTATTCTGAGTGAGCGAGAACGTCATCAACAGCTGATTGAGTGGAACGATACACGGGTGGATTACCCGCATGAGCTTTGTATCCATGAGCTGTTTGAGCAGCAGGTGGCGAGGAGCCCAGAGGCGATAGCGGTTCAGTTTGGTGAGGAGCGACTCAGTTACCAGCAGCTCAATGAGAAGTCGAACCAGCTGGCGCACTATCTGGTTACAGAGCGAGGTGTTGTGCCTGACACTTTGGTTGGGCTGTGCGTTGAGCGCTCTGTAGAGAT
>NZ_JAULRU010000164.1 GCF_030518155.1 Gilvimarinus gilvus
GATTTCGCCGTGGCGGTCGATACGCATCCAGGTGCCGGGTTCCAGCTTTTGCACGTTCGCCAGCAAGGTGCGCGGTGCCGGCACTACGGCATGGAAGTTGAGGTAGTGGTTGAGCGCCACCGGGTCGAGCATCGGGTCGATGTCGCCGCCCTTGAGCAACGCTGGCAGGGTCGAGGCAAAACGCAGCCGCTCGCCGTTGCGTGACAGGTACAGCGGCTTGACGCCCAGGCGGTCGCGGGCCAGGAACAGGCGTTGGTTATCGCGTTCCCAGATGGCCAGGGCGAACATGCCGTTGAGTTTCGGCAGTAGCGCCGCACCCCAGGCGTGGTAGCCCTTGAGCAGCA
>NZ_JAULRU010000067.1 GCF_030518155.1 Gilvimarinus gilvus
GGCGCTCATCAAGTCTCTCAAGCGCTTCAAACTAAGCCGGATTCTGGTGGAGGCTACGGGTGGCTACGAACGGAAAGTCGTTGAGGCACTGGCAGAATCTGGGTTACCCGTTGTCGTTGTACAACCCATGAATGTTCGTCAATTTGCCAAAGCCCAAGGGATAATCGCAAAGACAGACAAGATCGACGCTCAGGTGATCGCGCAATTCGGGGCGATGCTTAAGCCTGAAATACGTCCCATAAGTAACAAAAAAATACGATATATCAGGGACTTACTCGCCCGAAAACGCCAACTCATGGAATCAAGAACACAAGAGCTTAATCGTAAACACAAAGCGGAAAAGGCGCACCAGGCAACGCATAATCGCATGCTGAAGTTTTTAGATAAGGAAATCGAGTGGGTTAATACCAGGCTTTCTAAAAGAGTCGCCGAGGTGACTGAATGGGAAGACACCTATAGGTTGTTGTTGAGTGTCCCCGGCATTGGAGATGGGGTCGCGCATACATTACTAGGAGAGCTTCCTGAGCTTGGAACACTGACCAACCGCCAGGTTGGTGCTCTGACGGGTTTGGCGCCTTATAATCGAGACAGTGGCTCAATGAAGGGAAGACGGCGGATTAGAGGCGGCCGAGCACCGATTAGAACGGTGCTGTATATGGCTATGCTCAGCGCAATACAATGCAATCCGACAATGAAAGAGTTTTACAATCGATTAGTCGATGAAGGAAAACATAAGAAGGTCGCATTAACTGCTTGCATGAGGAAAATGATGACAATATTAAACGCCATGATCCGTGACGGAAAAGAATGGCAGCAAGCTTAATTTGTCAAAAGAATACGTTGGTTCAGGCTTGATTTTTACCACAGTCGCTTGTTATGGCCAATGGACTACCAAAACATTAAGCTTGAGAAAAACCGACCGAATATTGTTCCGTGCGGATCGCCATAAACCAACGCAGAATCCCCTGAGCCAGATACTGATATATTACGTATCATTTCTCGTTCCTCATATGAAAATTGGCTTCCATACTCTGCTATTACCATTGCTCCAGGCACAAGGCCATTGACGGTAAAACCCTGCCCATCATCAAGGACGGAAATAATTGGATTTTTTTCTCGAGGAGACGATGCAACCAAATCCAAAATTCTAAACGACACTTTTATGCTACTAGGCATACTAGCAACCTGAAACTCGAGATTATTAGCCACTAAATTGCCAGTATTTGCAACTTGAATCTCTCCGCTATATGGACATATTTCAGATTCGGGCAAGCACATAGCCACCACAACGTCATAATCGTACATAACCTCCGATGATCGAACGCCCAAAATAGATAATACTGACGAATTAAAAATGAAAGCTAAAAAGGCCACCAAAACTATATATTTAAATTTTGATCGAATCAGATCCATGAACGTATTCCTGCTCCCACTAGTCATTACGCCCATAGCAACGGCGGCTGGAACGGAGCGAAGCGAAGTGTAAGCCGTCCAGCCCGCGCTCTTTGCGGGCGAGTTGCCTATGTTTGTTATGTGTGCTTGACAATCTGATACCCTGCGTAGACCACAAATAAAAGGATCGAAAAATAGAAAACAAACTTAGCTAATCTAGAAAAGAAACTACCAGATGCATTCAGTAACATACTCTTAGCTTCAATCTCTAGCTCAACCATCTCGCCCTCAGTCAAAGGATTCGCTACAATATGCGACTTGTCTGATATGAGTGCTAGTGCATCTGTGTATTGTGAGTTAAGGATAACCCAAATCCCCTCTCTACTAAGGCCGGCAAGCGGGGCTTTCTGAAATTCAGAGTTGCGCTTCGCCAGAATTCCTTGCGACCTTAAAAGTCCAAGATAATCGTATGGATCAATCGGTATTTCCGTATCTGCGATGAACTTCATATTTACACATAACGCCGCAATTTACGGACGGAGTGGGATGGCGCTTTTTGTGCTCCGCACAAAACGTGACAGCCCGCGGAGTTCCGCAAGATTGCTTGGTTATGTTTCTTATTCATATTGTGCCACTTCGTCTTCTAGGCACTGAAGTAAATCAGATGGTTCCATTACCCAGAGCGCCCATTCTTTGTTCGGAAAAACCGCCACTTTAACATTATCTTTGTCAAAGGTTGGCAACCAATGAGACATAAATTCTTGAAGTGATATTTCGGTAGCTTCATGGCCAGGAAAATGTTGGTCAGCGATTTTCTGAGCGTACTCAGGATGTGGCCAAACTGGAAAATATTCAAGGTTGTCAGGGGTAACAGGAACTAGCCACCCTTCGCTATTTTTTACTGCCCACAATTGCTCCCAGTCAGCGACTTTACCGACAAAATGAGAGCTTCGATCAGCGCTACTTAGAGCTAATACTGACTCATATTGTGGTGGGTTCATTGCGTATGGCATTGACTCTCCTTGAAACATAACAGTTAATTCAAAAGACTAAGTAAAATCCCCCGCGGCAATATAACACCCCGAGAAGCTAGACGAAGAAGTGCTTATAAGCGATTGATATTACTGAATAAGGAGCTATTTTCGACAGTTCCTTGTCCGAGAAAAGAAAGACTCTTTCTTTATAATTCTGACTTTATTCGTTTTCTTTGTTCTGAACAACCCCTATGCAACCTAATGATTGTATTGCTGTTTTTACAACCTTCCCTCGATTTGGCGTCAAACTTTACTTAAAGCTACGTGAAAAGGTGTTTTGACAAATTTTGCGGGGCACATTAACCAGTTTATCCATACAGGCGGCAATGACGATTTATGTGTCACGGAGCCACCTTCCCCCATCGCATCCAGCCGAATTCGAGCAAATTTTGTGGGTCAATTGCACATAGGAAATGTGAATGCCTAAAGTCCGACGTCTGATGAGCGTAGAAAGTCTGATGTCCAACGTCTGATGAGAATATAAAGTCTGATGTCCGACGCCTGAAGTCTGAAACAACCCAAGATCAGTAGAATGCCGCTACGGAGTACCCCTCCCCCATGCCACTGAGCTGAGTGGAGATTGAATTTGGTGGGTAAGCTCGCATGGACGCGAGCGCTAGTATCGTCAGGCCAGGGACAAGGTGAATGACGAGCAGCGGCAGAGAGGGTGCCCTGGGGCAAGGCCTGTCGATACGGCCCTCCAAATTCAATCGGAGCGAGGGAACCCGAATAGCTACATGGATGTAGTGTATTAGTGCAACGCAGGAGCAGTTGCCGAGGGCCAGTTGCGGGGCGCGCCTTGACGTGAATGGATTCACTAATGTCGCGAGCGCATCGAGAAGGTGAATATTGCGGAGCAATAGAGAGGCCAGCCTGGGCTGCGCGCAGGAGCGACGGGTTACTTTTCGTCGCGTCACGAAAAGTCACTTGCCTGCCGGGCGAAATCCGGCAAATGACTAGAAAAGAAAAGTCTGACGTCCGACGTCTGATGAGAATATAAAGTCTGATGTCTGATGTCTGATGTCCGACGTCTGAAGTCGGACGTGAAAAAACAATCATACTACGAAGTTCCCGACCCCTCCCGTCGCATCCAGCCGAAGGCGAGCTAATTTTGTGGGTTTATTGCACATGGAGGTGCAATTAAGGAAAAGCGCTGGGAAGCGATCTTTTCCGACCCTCAAAATTAGCTCGAATTCGGGAACCCGAAGGGCTGAGATGCGGGGGCGCGCCTTTTGGTTACTTTTCGTCGCGTCACGAAAAGTCACTCGCCTGCCGGGCGAAATCCGGCAAATGACTAGAAAAGAAAAGTCTGATGTCCGACGTCTGATGAGAACATAAAGTCTGATGTCCGACGTCTGCAGTCTGAAACAACCCAAGATCAGTAGAATGCCTCGCAAAAACATAGAAGGCGGCTAGACTGAGCGAAGAAACGACATTAAGGCAAATGTCTAAAAATCAAAATCAGAGGAAAAACCCTAACGCCTGGCGTGCAAAGCCAAAACAAAATCAAAAAAAAGCCCCTTCAAAAAGGGCAATGCTGTTCACTTAAGAGGAGCAGCATTGCGATCCACCGGATAGCGAGTCTTTGATATCTTAACCGTTCGAGGCGTTGTTGGTCTCGAACGCCTTTCTAAAAACAGGCTGCCGACTCCGGCTCTAAGCTCTGACAA
>NZ_JAULRU010000070.1 GCF_030518155.1 Gilvimarinus gilvus
CTGGCAAAGCTGCCAAAGAAGATCCCGATTTCACGAGATGAGTTTGCACGGCTTAAGATTCCGACCGCGCACACGACTGATTTCGGCTTCTGCGTGCATGACTACACGATGACGCCATGTGAACGGCATGCCGACTGCATCAACTGCAATGAGCACGTATGCGTGAAGGGCGATGAAGGCAAAACCACGGAGGTTAGGCGCCGACTGGAGGATGCGAAGCAACTGCTCACCCGTGCTGAGGAGGCAGTGACACAGGGCTATTATGGCGCAGACCGATGGATGGAGCACCACCAGAAGACCGTACAGCGGTTAATCCAGCTTACTGAAATTTTTGACAATCCCGCAGTTGCTATAGGCGCTGTTATTCAACTGGCGGATGTTCCGACTGTGTCATGGCCAGAAGTGGACCA
>NZ_JAULRU010000073.1 GCF_030518155.1 Gilvimarinus gilvus
AGCGGAGTTGACTCTAGTACGAGAGGACCGTGTTGAACAAACCTCTGGTGTATCAGTTGTGCCGCCAGGTGCACCGCTGAGTAGCTACGTTTGGAAGAGATAAGCACTGAAAGCATATAAGTGCGAAACTCGCCGCAAGATTAGACTTCTTTAAAGGGTCGTTGTAGACTACAACGTTGATAGGCTATAGATGTAAAGGCAGTGATGTCATAGTCGAGTAGTACTAATTACCCATAGACTTTTTCTAAAAAAGTAGAACGAATCAAAGATAATGATAGCAATATCAAAAATAAAAAAGATTAAATACTAAGATTGATTTAATCGTCATAGAGAAGGTTAGTTAATCTTATTTGGATTAATGTAGTAATACCAAAAGATTGTATATACGAAATTCGAAACACGAAAAACGAATTTCGAACTCAATAATGTCAAGATATACTAGGAACTAAAACCTATTTAAAAATATTAGGGTGACTATAGCTGCAGGGCTCACCTCTTCCCATTCCGAACAGAGAAGTTAAGCCTGCCTGCGCCGATGGTACTGTTACTTACGGGAGAGTAGGTCGTCGCCAGTTTTTATTAAAAGCCTCAAGATTATTTTCTTGAGGCTTTTTTTATGTTTATACTTTTTGTAAAATGTACAATGTAGAAAGTATTAAG
>NZ_JAULRU010000075.1 GCF_030518155.1 Gilvimarinus gilvus
CTTAATAAAAGCTTCTTTCTTACCAAAAAAATCATTTGGATTGAATGCTTTTCCGATCTCAAAATCATAAACACTAAACAAAGCTTCGCCTTCAAAACTTTGTTCTAATTTGTTCAAATCAATTTCATATTGTTCTAAAAAAGTAGTCAAGAAATTTTGATTTTCGAACACATAACGCGTGTTGGCAGGATAAATACCAAGTCCAATATTCATGTAACTTTGTGCAGGAAAATATTTAAAAAAATCAGTATTGATTTTTGATTTCCACATCGGATGTTTTTGCAATTCAACTTTTGTAATCGCATCTGGATGAAATTTCTGTGTAAAACTAATTCCGTCCGAAGTAAATGAAATAAAATTAACCCAAGAACTTTTTGTAAAATCAAGATTTTTCTTTTCAGAACTTTCGTGTTTTGAGAAGTTTTTCAAAAAGTTTCCAG
>NZ_JAULRU010000076.1 GCF_030518155.1 Gilvimarinus gilvus
AGGTCAGGCTGTTTCTGGTTTTAAATCGGCTGCACTTCTGACGTCGATAACCTTGCCGTTGCTATTAACCGGCTGTGAAGCGCCCTTGAATCTGGAAGGCATAGAACAGGAAAAAAATAAGTCAGTACGACGTACTGATCAGCTGCAGGCGCTCGCCATCAGTAAAGATGTCATTGTCGTAGTCGGCTCTGATGGGGTGGTGTTGACTGGTCATTCTCCAACCCTTGACTGGCAGCGTCAGGAGCTTGAAACAAAGCCTAATTTTGTTGCCGTTGAAACCTGTCCCGATGACAGTCTGATCGCGCTAAGCATGGAACATCAGTT
>NZ_JAULRU010000077.1 GCF_030518155.1 Gilvimarinus gilvus
CGCGCGGCTCGGCGCTCAGGCCCAGGTCGCCCTGCTGCACATCGGCCGCGGCTGTGGCGCGCTTGCCACGCTTGCTGGCCTTGGCCGGCTTTGGCTCGCGCTCGCGGTCACGCGCCGAGGCGCTGAGCGAAGGCAGGTCGCTTTCGTCCAGTTCCGGTTCTTTATGGGTATCCAGTACCCGCGACGGGCCGAGTACTTCGGCACTGCCGCCCTCTTCGTCCGGCAGGTTGGAATAACTGCGGTCCAGACGGAATTTCAACTTGCCTTTGCCGCCGCGCATGCGGCGCCAGCCGTCGAAAAGAATACCGGCAATGACAATGATGCCGATGAGGATCAGCCACTCGCGCAGACCGATTTCCATGTAATCCCGTGCCTCTATAAAAATATGCTTGAAAACAAAGGGTTCAAAGCCCTTTAAC
>NZ_JAULRU010000078.1 GCF_030518155.1 Gilvimarinus gilvus
TTCTGAGGTAAAACATCATAAGTCGTTGAAACTGGCTGTGTGGTTAAAATTTTATTACCACGCAAATCATAAATTACAATATCGGTTTTATTGATATCAGCAATGCGAAGAAAACCATCTTCTAAAATGTCATGAATATTATCTTTGCTTGCTATCCCAGGGTAATTATCCATTTCATAATCTATCGCAGATTCTACCGCTCTAACTTTTCGTTTGAGAATATCTTCGTGATATTGTTTAGTTTGTGCATTGAAATGATTGGCAGTAATCAGCAAGATAGCTCCTGCTGTAAATAACAAAATCGTTACCATATAAATGATAATACGAACGGGTAGCGATAGGTTATTTTTTTTTCTAATCATTTTATTTTTGGAATAATCTTTTGACATATTTTCCTAAGATATCAAATTCTAAATTCATTGTATCGCCAACTTTCACTTGATTAAGGTTTGTAAACTCCCAAGTATATGGAATAATTGCAACCGAAAACTGCCCTACTTTACTGTCAACAACTGTTAAACTAATTCCGTTAAGACAAATCGAACCTTTTTCTACTGTAACATTTCCAGACGATGCTTCATCATATTCTACTGTAACAAAAAAGCTACCA
>NZ_JAULRU010000079.1 GCF_030518155.1 Gilvimarinus gilvus
TGATCGTGTCTGCGCTCAAGGACAGGTTTCCCTTGGCCGCTGTTCTGGAGTTGGCGGATCTGCCGCGCAGTACGTTCTATTACCAGCTTCAAGCGCAGGCCAAACCTGATAAGCATGCTGCTCTGAAGCAGATGATTCAGCGTGTCTATCACGAGGAAAAAGGGCTTTACGGTTACCGGCGCGTTGCGATCGTGATCCGCAATGGCGGGACCTTGGTTAACAAAAAAGTGGTGGAGCGTTTGATGATCGAGCTTGATCTTCGCTCACTCGTGCGGCCGAAAAAATATCGGTCGTACAAGGGTGTCGTCGGCACCATCGCGCCCAACCTGCTGGAGCGAAACTTTATCGCGCAGCGCCCGAATCAGAAGTGGGTGACCGATGTGACCGAGTTCAAAGTGGCTCAGGAAAAAGTCTACCTCTCCCCCGTGATGGACTTGTACAACGCCGAAATTGTGGCCTACGA
>NZ_JAULRU010000080.1 GCF_030518155.1 Gilvimarinus gilvus
GTCTATATTTTTTCGTTTCTGAATACGTGGTGCACGTTAAAGGTGCACTTCCCTGCTCGGTGTCAATGGGGATGGACACCGAGCTTTGCTGTCGAGCGCCAAGCGCCTCACAACAAAAACAACGAGGTCATACATGACGACTGCTCTACGCCAGCCCACACTGTCCAGCCAATGCCTGGCCGAATTTCTCGGCACGGGCTTGCTGATATTCTTCGGCACCGGCTGCGTTGCCGCCCTCAAAGTCGCGGGCGCCAGCTTCGGCCTGTGGGAAATCAGTATCATCTGGGGTGTCGGGGTAAGCATGGCCATCTACCT
>NZ_JAULRU010000081.1 GCF_030518155.1 Gilvimarinus gilvus
TTGGAGTTGCAAGCTTCACTTTAAAGGGAAAAAAATTTAAACTAAATATTTACCAAAATCAAAGTTTAATTACATCGCCTGAATATAAAAACCATTTATTTCTTCCTTTTAACGATTTAACAAACAACACTACTAGTTATGAAGGCGGAAGATATATTGATTTAGAAATCCCTCCAGCTAAAAGCAAAATTATTATTATTGATTTCAATAAAGCCTACAATCCATATTGTGCATACAACCATAAATATTCATGCCCAATACCACCTGCAGATAATTTTTTAGATATTGAAATAAATGCAGGAGTTAAAAAATACCAAAAACAT
>NZ_JAULRU010000165.1 GCF_030518155.1 Gilvimarinus gilvus
GAACAAAGGGTACAAAAAACATCGCTAAGTCACTGGTGGAAATGCCAATGCCGGTATCGCGAATGCTAAAGCGAAGGTCGGCAGAGTCGTTTGCCCGTTTAAGAAGTTCAAATCTGGTGGTTTCTCTGCCGTTTTAGGTAAAATTAATAGCGGTGCCAATTAGATTAAGTAAGACCTGTCTCAGTCGTTTTTAATAGGACTGTAACGCCCTTGTTAAAAGTTACGGAACCTCGCACAAAAACAATATTGCGTTTGGGCGAGAATGAGCTTTCGCCATGTCACATAATGTTTTAAAAAATTTAAAAAAATATTTTTAAAAA
>NZ_JAULRU010000082.1 GCF_030518155.1 Gilvimarinus gilvus
ACACTAAAACACATATTCCACTATCACGTCACAATTAAATTATCAGGCTTTACTCTTAAGTCTTGGATCAAATTATTTTTTTCGAACGAGGTTAGAAATATCGCTACGAAGAACAAAAATACGCCAGGAGAAAAGTAACCATAACCTCTTGCAAAAATCTCTATAAAGAACATAACAATAATAGAATGTCCAAAAACAAACGAAACAGAGTATTCATTCATCATTCTAACTTTATTAGAATCATTTAAATTAATAAATTTAATAATATAAATAAGAGAATCATAAAACCTATATAAGAAAGTTAGTATTAAAACAATTCCAAAAACAC
>NZ_JAULRU010000083.1 GCF_030518155.1 Gilvimarinus gilvus
GAGTTCAGCGGATAGAAAATCAGCAACAATACTGAAACAAATGCAAATGCCGCAGGTATCCAGCTCATTAGCATCACCATGCCTCCAGTAGTTTGCTTAATGGTTGAGGGGTCGGTTCCAACATATCCATACGCACCCAAAACAAGCAAAACTAGGGCGCTAGAAAAACCACTACCCGCTTTTTGTATGAACGTACCAGCAGAGTAAAACAA
>NZ_JAULRU010000084.1 GCF_030518155.1 Gilvimarinus gilvus
AGCTGTGGACAAGATAATAAAAACTCTGATGCTGTAGAAAAACCAATCTATACTCTAAAAATTCAATCAGCAAATCCTTATGAGATTTATCTAAATGGAATGCCTGTTGAAAAATATTATTCTAATGAAAGTTCTAGTAGTGAAATTCCACTCAATGATTTCATTTTGGAAGGAGGAAATCAATTATTAGAAGTAGTTTTATTACCAAATAAAGATAAAACGGAAGTTGATAAATTAGGTATGGATAATTTTGAAGTTAAATTATATAAATATTCTGAAGGATTATCCAATATATCTAATGAAAATGGTCTATTATTAACAAGTATAGATTTTAAAAACGAACTAAAAGAATTACCC
>NZ_JAULRU010000085.1 GCF_030518155.1 Gilvimarinus gilvus
ATGTTTCTTCCGAAAATTCTGGAACTTCAATCTTCACCGTCATTTTTTCGGCTTGCTTTTCCACAATTTCATTCAACAACAAAATATTTGTGATGTTTTTATACACACGACCTTGTGTTACATTTCCTTCTTTGTCTTTGAATTCTTTTTTCGAGATATTCAATTTCAAATTCAAGAACATATTTTCTTGCATAAAGTGTCTATACTTCATATAATCGCTCCCAAAAACCATGATATCCATCGAATCTGTATAATCGCTAAACGTAAAAATACCAAATTCGTTTCCATTTTTGGCAATTCTATGTTGAATATTTGACATCATTCCACAAATCGAAACTTCTTTGTTGACAAAATTATCTTCATTCGCATTGATATCAGAAATACTACAATTTGAAGCCATTTTCAACTCATGTTTGAAATCATCCAAAGGATGCGAAGAAATATAAATTCCAACAACTTCTTTCTCCTT
>NZ_JAULRU010000086.1 GCF_030518155.1 Gilvimarinus gilvus
GTATCGACGGGCAAGTTCGAGTGGACGCAAGCCCAGCGGGCGTTTATGCGCCGCGCCAGTTGCGATTTCGTACTTTATTTTAAAGTTGGCAAGACCCCAGTTGGCGTGATCGAGGTCGATGGCGGGTATCACGATCACCCTGTGCAGGCCGCTCGGGACGTCATGAAGAATGAGATTCTGGCCGCCTGCGGTCTTCCTATCATCCGGCTGCGGACGGTGGAGTGTGATATTGAGCGCAGAATTGAGGCGTTTCTCGCGCGGTGGTCCACACCTGCTCTGGGCGATTAGGCGACACCGGGCTGCTACGGGCAGTTGCACCGGCGCGGCGGGGCTACTATTGAGCCGGATGCACCGCTTGCAGGTGGTTGGAAAAACCCT
>NZ_JAULRU010000087.1 GCF_030518155.1 Gilvimarinus gilvus
TCGGTGGTGGTGTTGAGCCAGTAGCTGTAGACCGGCCCCTTGATGTCCGGCGGCCGCAAGGGCACGAACGCGCGCTCGTTACCCCGGTTCGAGCAGGCGACATTGCCGTCCACGTAGGCCGCTTCGTAAATGAAGCGCGAACTCAAGCCCACCTGCTGCAAGGCCGCCAACATGGCCGGGCTGCATCCACGCAGCGGCTGTGCCTGCAACAGGTCTACACCCTCGCGCAGCTGGCCGAATACCTGCTCCAGGCGCTCGAGAAAACGCTCGCCCTGGGCATTCATCTGCTCGGTTTCGCTCTGTTTCAGCTGCTGCAGGGCGATGCCGATGCTGGCAG
>NZ_JAULRU010000088.1 GCF_030518155.1 Gilvimarinus gilvus
ATGTTCGTAATCAACCAAGCTCAGCAATGAGTCGTGTAATTTCTTCACCCAATCAATGGATGTCTGGTCGGTTAACTGCACCCTAAGCGGCAACGTGTTGATAAACAATCCCACAGCACTGTCTGAGCCAGACTGCGCCTGCAATCGCCCCGAAAGTACAGTGCCAAATACTATATCTTTTCGATTGCTACTCGACGCCACCACCAGACTCCAGGCCGCATGAAATATTGTCGCAACGGATACATTCGATCTCCTACCAATCTCACGAATACTGTCAGCAAGTGCTGACGAAATATCTACTCGATGAACCGATAGACTTGAACGCCTCTGACTTGCACCCAGCCCGAATGGCAACGTCGGTTGAAAAACGTCTGACAGCATTTCTGTAAAGAACGCATGATCATCACGCTCTTTTTCTAAACGCCGTATATTTGCAATATAATTTCGATAGGGGACAGGATTAGAGAGAACCGAAGAGTTATCGTCTATAATTTTTAATACTTCATTTTGAACTAATGCTGCCCCCTGATGATCAAGTACAACATGATGAAGTAAAAGCAATAGATAATAGGTACCATCTTTCGTATTTTGAGCCAACTGAACCTGCAGCAAACCCGCACGTTCCAGATCCATCTGATGAACTTCAGGATCACATAACTCACCGAAGAAAGTTTCTATAGACTGGTCAACCGGAACCTCCAACCACTTCACTAA
>NZ_JAULRU010000089.1 GCF_030518155.1 Gilvimarinus gilvus
ATGTTCGTAATCAACCAAGCTCAGCAATGAGTCGTGTAATTTCTTCACCCAATCAATGGATGTCTGGTCGGTTAACTGCACCCTAAGCGGCAACGTGTTGATAAACAATCCCACAGCACTGTCTGAGCCAGACTGCGCCTGAAGTCGCCCCGACAGTACAGTGCCAAATACTATATCTTTTCGATTACTACTCGACGCTACCACCAGGCTCCAGGCCGCATGAAATATTGTTGCAACAGTTACATTCGATCTCCTACCAATCTCACGTATACTGTCGGCAAGTGCTGACGGAACATCTGCTCGATGAACCGATAAACTGGAACGTCTCTGACTTGCACCCAGCCCGAATGGCAATGTCGGATGAAAGACGGCTGACAGCATCTCTGTAAAGAACGCCTGATCATCACGCTCATTTTCTAGACGCCGTATATTTGCAATATAATTTCGATAGGCAACTGGGTTGCCTAGTTCATCAATGCTTCCATGCAAAATGTTTCTAAGTTCGTGCTGTAAGGTCTCAAGTGCAATGTGGTCAAAGACAATATGGTGAACCAACAAAACGACGAAGTAAGAACCATCTTTCGTATTTTGAGCCAACTGAACCTGCAGCAAACCCGCACGTTCCAGATCCATCTGATGAACTTCAGGATCACATAACTCACCGAAGAAAGTTTCTATAGACTGGTCAACCGGAACCTCCAACCACTTCACTAA
>NZ_JAULRU010000090.1 GCF_030518155.1 Gilvimarinus gilvus
TGAAGTAATTTTGCATACTTCAATGTCGCTGTTTGCCCCGCTTCATCTGTATCAAAACAGAAAATAATTTCTTCCAATTCATTTAGATTTTTGATTGCAGAAAGGATTTCGTTTGTTAAGCCATTCGTTCCAAAACAAGCAAGTATTTCATATTTTCGTAATTCTAAATTCGTACTTCGTAATTGGAGTAATGAAGCTGCATCAATAATACTTTCGGTTAAAATCAATTTTTTGGTTGTTGAACTTGGATAATTTGGATAAACTCCAGAACGATTTTTTAAGTAATAATGGTGAGCAGTGCTCACAGACGATTTATTCTTTTGACCACTTATAATCGATCTGAAGTAAAATGATACGGTCTGCCCGTGGCAGTTTTTGAGCGGAAAAACAAGGGATTTATTTCCGAATGGTTTATAGGATTGTCCGCCTGTTTTGCTGTTTGTTCCGTAGGGAATTAATAAGCCTAATTCTACACATTGGTTGATTAATTTCTCGTCTTTTCTCGACCCA
>NZ_JAULRU010000091.1 GCF_030518155.1 Gilvimarinus gilvus
TGGGTAATGCGCTGGGCATCGATACCCAGGTGCTGGCCGGCATCATCAACAGTTCGACCGGGCGTTGCTGGAGCTCGGATACCTACAACCCATGGCCGGGCATTATCGAAACCGCGCCAGCATCGCGTGGCTATACCGGTGGCTTTGGCGCCGAACTGATGCTCAAGGACCTGGGGCTGGCGACCGAAGCGGCGCGCCAGGCACACCAGCCGGTGATCCTGGGGGCTGTGGCCCAGCAGTTGTATCAGGCCATGAGCTTGCGTGGCGAGGGTGGCAAGGACTTCTCAGCTATCGTAGAGGGGTATCGCAAGAAAGATTGACGCAAGAGGTGGGCTTCATCGCGGGCCAGGTGGCCTTCCCTCTGTAACTGCGCACCAGAGGGAAGGGCACTTGCCCCGCGATTTTTTTGCCCCGATTCTCCAGGCGCCACATAACCCTGTGGGAGCGGGCATGCCCGCGAACACCGGCAAAGCCGGTGCCATCTACCACACTGCCTGTTTCGCGGGCGCGCCCGCTCCCACAGAGTTAGTTGTAGAGTGTCTGATCAGGCGAAGACGAAATACTTGCGC
>NZ_JAULRU010000166.1 GCF_030518155.1 Gilvimarinus gilvus
TTTTGTTTTGGTGTATGCATAAGTTGTATTGAAACTAAACGTATTCCATTTGTAATTCCCAATCATTTCAAAACCATAGGTTTCTGCTTTGTTGATGTTCATAGGAACCCAATAAGAACTGTTTTGCGAGCTCGGAATCCATTGAATCATATCACTCAACTTATTATAAAAAATATTGGTTTGAATGTTTAAATTTTTGCTGATAAAATCATTTCCTAATTCAAATTGATAAGCTGATTCTGATTTCAAATCTGGGTTTCCACCAGTTTTCCAAAACAAATCATTGTACGTTGGATTTCTGAAATTTTTC
>NZ_JAULRU010000092.1 GCF_030518155.1 Gilvimarinus gilvus
CCGGGTTTGATTCATTTTGGACCACTTCAGGTCCAGCACAATCAATACGACAGACAGTACCAACAGAACGATAAAGCGGGTCCATAGGGACCCGCTAATGAAGATACTAGCGATAGAACACCTCCTGTCGAAGTTGTTCCGTTATTCTGGAAAAATTAACCATTCAATTTATTTGGCTTATTCAAAAGTCAGCAACTCAAACGCGTGCTTATCGAGCAATTCCAACGCACGACCACCGCCACGAGCCACACAGGTCAGAGGATCTTCAGCAACGATTACCGGCAAGCCGGTCTCTTCGCTAATCAGCTTATCCAGATTACGTAGCAAAGCT
>NZ_JAULRU010000093.1 GCF_030518155.1 Gilvimarinus gilvus
TGGGGTTTTCCTTAATTTCAAAAATATACTCTTTTTTCAATTTAGGTTTGATAGTTGCATTCTTATAAGTTCCTTTGATTTGCAATTCTGTATCCTAATTTCCTTTGGTAAGTTTAAATTGTACAGGACTTTTTGCTTTAATGATATTTTTCTCTCGAAATCTGATATTTTTTCATTTTTATTATACAAATCTATATTATGAAGCATAGTTGCTACAGGACCAGTCTGAACTACATTACCATTTTTTAATTTCACTTCAGGTAATATTTCATTTTCTTGAATTATTTTTTGATCATTTTAGCTAACGTATTTTTGATTTTAACATATTTT
>NZ_JAULRU010000094.1 GCF_030518155.1 Gilvimarinus gilvus
CAAACACCGTGTGGAGTGCTCCCTATGCAGACTTCGAGTAATGGCGTGTCGCGTACCCGGCAAGTGGTGGCTGCCGTCATTGGCAACGCCCTGGAGTGGTATGACTTTATCGTGTACGGCTTTCTGGCCAGCATCATTGCCCGGCAATTCTTCCCCTCCGACGATGAATACGCCTCGCTGCTGATGGCCCTGGCCACCTTCGGTGTCGGCTTTTTCATGCGCCCGGTGGGCGGTGTGCTGCTGGGCATGTACGCCGACCGCAAGGGGCGCAAGGCAGCGATGCAGCTGATCATCCGCCTGATGACCGTGTCGATCGCCATGATCGCCTTTGCCCCC
>NZ_JAULRU010000095.1 GCF_030518155.1 Gilvimarinus gilvus
CGGGGATCAGGTTAGGCAGGAGATCGCTCATGAGGAAGCGATGGCTCTTATCAGGGTAATTTTACAAATCCTGGCCGCGCTTTTTGGTGCCGCCGCCGGTTACTCGGCTAAGCCCGGCAACCCAAGGGGCAAAGGGTACGCCGAATACGATCAAGAGAAAGAATTCCCATTCTTGTTTTCCAATGAGCCTGATGGCGATCCACTGCATTCCCTTCTGGCTGCCAAACTCTCATCGCCGAGTGTGGGGCAGACAGCAGAATTGGCATGAGTAGGTGACCTGAGGTTTAGGACAAAATTAGTACAAAACCCAGGCCGGTTTGGGCCG
>NZ_JAULRU010000096.1 GCF_030518155.1 Gilvimarinus gilvus
CTGTCGTTCCCATCATGCTGATCGCGGTCGCGGCCTACTTTGCGTTCACTCCCACGCTGAGTAGTCAGGAGCGCAAGCAACGGCTGTCGAGCGTTGCATTCACACTGGCGGTAGTGCCAGCCATTGGCTTCTATGACGGTATTTTCGGGCCAGGTACCGGTTCATTTTTCATGGTCGCATGCACCCTGCTGCTGGGACAGCCGCTCATGCAAGCAATTTGCAGAAGCAAACTCCTGAATGCTTGCTGCAACCTGGGAGCCCTGACCGTGTTTGCATGCAGTGGGGCGATCGTCTGGCCTTTGGCATTGATAATGGCTGTGTCCGCCATCATTGGTGCGCAGCTGGGCGCGCGGTGTGCGCTCCACTTC
>NZ_JAULRU010000097.1 GCF_030518155.1 Gilvimarinus gilvus
CACTTCGTAGCCCCAGTCCTTGAAGGCACCTTCGGTGAACTTCATGATGTTGCCCTTGTGCACCAGCGTCAGCGACTCGCGGTCGTTATCCACCACATATTGCAGGGCTTTGCGTACCAGACGCTTGGTCCCTTCGCGGGAAACCGGCTTGATACCAATGCCGCAGTCCTGGTCGAAACGGATCTTGGTAACGCCCATTTCCTCCTTGAGGAACTTGATCACCTTGTCTGCTTCCGGCGAACCGGCCTTCCATTCGATGCCGGCATAGATGTCTTCGGAGTTCTCCCGGAAGATCACCATGTCGACATCCCCCGGTTTTTTCACCGGGCTTGGCACGCCCT
>NZ_JAULRU010000098.1 GCF_030518155.1 Gilvimarinus gilvus
TGCTCGCAGGATGACACCCTTCAGCCAACTCCAAGATCTGCCCCGGCAACTGCAGCGCCCGGCCGTACGCGACCTGGCCTGGGCAGTGCTGTCGCCGCCCTTGCTCGCTGGCGCGCCCTGCCCTCAGCGCCACCCGCTGGCGGGCAGCCTGTGGGCACAGCAGCCGCACCGCCTGGAGCAGTGGCTGCGGGCGCTGGATAAGGATGACCATCCGCTGCGCGACTGGCTGGCGAAACTGGGCAGCCGGCGCCTGGGGCTTTACTACGAACGCCTGTGGCAATTCGCCCTGCGCCACGCACCGGGCATTGAACTGCTGGCCGCCAACCTGGCCATTCGCGAGGGCGGCCTGACCTTGGGCGAGCTGGATGTACTGCTGCGTGATGCAGACGGGGTCCAACACCTGGAATTGGCGATCAAGCTGTACCTGGGCCCG
>NZ_JAULRU010000099.1 GCF_030518155.1 Gilvimarinus gilvus
GCGGCGCAACGCATGGTGGGCCAGGGTGATGGTCACGCTGGAGCTGACCAGCAACAGGGTATTGATCAGCGGCAGGTGCCACGGGTCGATCACTTCCTTGGGCGGCGGGAACAGCTTCGGGTCCGGCATGTGCAACAGCGGCCAGGTGAACTCGAAGCCGGGCCAGAGCATATGGGCAACACCCTTGGCCCCTTCGCCACCCAGCCACGGCCCCGCCAGCACGCGCACGTAGAACAGCGCGCCGAAGAAGGCCAGGAAAAACATCACTTCCGAGAAGATGAACCAACTCATGCCCCAGCGGAAAGAGCGGTCCAGCTGGGCGCTGTATAGCCCTGCACGGCTTTCCTTGACCACCGCCCCGAACCAGCCGAACAACATGTAGGCCAGAAACAGAGCACCCACGAAGAAAATCAACGGCCCGTGCGACTCCGGGTGCCCGGCCTTCATGTCGTTGAACCAGGTACCCAGGCCGAACACGCTGATGAACATGCCGAGGGTAGCGATGATCGGCCACTTGCTCTGCGCCGG
>NZ_JAULRU010000100.1 GCF_030518155.1 Gilvimarinus gilvus
GGATGCGGTGCATATCGCCACGGATGACGGTGAGTGGCCAGATTGATACATCGTCACCCAGTTCAACATCCCCCAGAACGACGGCAGTTGGGTCGACAAAGGCGGCTTTACCCAGCTTGGGTGTGGTGTTCTGATAGCTGCGGATGGTCATCTGTTTATTCTCACTCTGCTGTTCCGGTGGGGTTTCTATAATAAACCCTGCAGCACGATTGAAAACAGTGAATCATCACCCCATTTAGTAGATATTGTTATTTATATTCTGCCCTGTTCAGGAGTACCTATGACCAACCCGTTGCTGCAAGACCACCTGCTGCCCCCGTTTTCTGAGATTACCCCTGAGCATGTTGAGCCCGCTGTCGATCAGTTGTTGGCTGACAGTCGTGCTGTGATTGAGCAGGTTCTGGATGGCAATGATTCACCTGACTGGAACAATCTTGTGGTGCCGCTGGAGCAGAGTCAGGACCGTCTGGCGAAAGCCTGGTCGCCGG
>NZ_JAULRU010000101.1 GCF_030518155.1 Gilvimarinus gilvus
AGGGCAGCAGTACCGCATGAAATGGTTTACGTGCTGCCGGCCCAAGTAATACCGGCCCCAGATAAGGCAGACAACTAAGATTGCACGGCCCACTGCCAAAACTCAGACCTATGACAAAGGCAGTAAAAACCGCAGCAAGCAGTTCCAGCTCCAGAAATTCAGGCGTCATACCTTATCTTTTTCCTGCCGGTTAAAGCCGACCAGTTTCACTTTATCCCAGCCTGTTTGTGCTTTCTTCCGTTGCTTGAAATAAGCAGGACCGGAACTAAAAACAGGCACACTGAGATAACGCAGCTGCAACACATCCTTGTCCGGGCAAAACTCAACACAACGGCCACACAAGGTGCAATCTGGCAGCGTGATATCGGTCGCCTT
>NZ_JAULRU010000167.1 GCF_030518155.1 Gilvimarinus gilvus
GATTTCCAGTTGCCATATATTCGAATAATTTCCCTGGAATAATTCCTTTCGAAGCAACATTATCAAAATTTGTTAACAACAGAATATTTGCAGAATTAATCGCATGTAACGATTCTTGGTGCGAAACATATCCGTGAACAATCAAGTTATTTTGTAAACCTTGTTCAAGAATTGTTTGTTTAACATCATCAGCCAAAGAACCATAAAAATTAAGTTTAAAATCTTCTCGAAATGAATGATTTTCGTTGCTAATTTCGGCTAAAGCTTTCCACAAAGCAATTGGATTTCGAAGCATTTCCAAACCTCCAGAATACATCAAATGAAAGTGATTTTGATCTTTTTCTGTTTGTTGTTTTACTTCT
>NZ_JAULRU010000102.1 GCF_030518155.1 Gilvimarinus gilvus
ATCACTCCTGCATAACGATCGGGTTTTCATTCCGGTCAAAAATCAGATAACGGGACAGGTCTTCACCCATTGCCAGACCGTTAGCCATCTTATTCAGGTAAGGGTCGGCATCTTCAGTCGTGGGCGCCATGCCATTCTCGCCTGCCAGGCCGGCAATAATAATGAAATTCCACTCTTTAGAAATATTATCCGCTTCAGCCACCAGCTGCGCGAAAGACCCAACCTCTTCGGGCAGTTTATCGACACACATGACCGGTTCAATCGTACCGCGCTGTTGTTTACGCTGCTTCTTCGGGTTTGATGACCCCCCTTCGGCCTTGGCAAACAACATCAATAGGCGTTGCGGTTCATCTTCTTTTGCTACCGCATCCTGCAAATCGGAAAACGTCGAAATCATCTCTTTCACCTCTGTTTATCTCTGTATTGCAGAATACTGCCTCTGCAAAACCCTGGCTTGATATATATCATCTCTAGCTCGGGAACCCAGAATTCATTGGAGGTATAGGCAACAATCAAAAACTAATCTTGATCATCTGCCCG
>NZ_JAULRU010000103.1 GCF_030518155.1 Gilvimarinus gilvus
CACTTTCAACAACGGCCAGCGCTGCTCGGCCTCGGCCACGATCTTGGCCAGGGCCTTTTCGGTCATGCCCGGATAGTGTTCAAGGAACATGCCTGCCACTTCGCGGCCATCATTGAAGTCCCGCACATAGCCGACAAAGCCGACCACAGCGCCTACCCCCACGTTGGCCGCATGCATGGCATTGGTCTCGACGCCCGGGTCGAACGCGTGTTCCTGCACTCGCACTGCCATGCTCAGCCCCCCGTCACCGGCGGGAAGAACGCCACTTCATCGCCCTCTTCCAACGGCTCATCCAGCTTGCACAGTTCTTCGTTGCGGGCGCACATCAGGTTCTGCTCGCCCAGCAGTTCATAGGCCCCACCCTTGCCCA
>NZ_JAULRU010000104.1 GCF_030518155.1 Gilvimarinus gilvus
AGGGAAGCTTCCAGCATGGGTCTATCTCAGGTTGTTGCGAGGGGCGCACACGATAAAGAAAACTGACGCCCATCGCCATTAAATATCGGATTCACAAGGTTGCTGACCCGCAGATTGACAGAGGAACCACCCCCTTGTTCCGACCTGGGTCAACCGCCGGTCAGGAAATGGTTAGCGCCCTCATAATTATTTCGCAGCCGCACTCAAGACTCGGCGGCCACGTCCAATAGCCCGGCAAGCCCCATTTCGTCGCACCTCCAGCACCCCTCCTCTTCCTTGCCTGGAACCCTTCTGCCATGTCTCTACGCAACATGAATATCGCCCCGCGCGCGCTACTTGGCTTCGCGTTGATTGGCCTGTTGATGCTCGGCCTCGGCATCTTTTCGCTGGTCCAAATGGGCAACATCCGCCAGGCAGGCG
>NZ_JAULRU010000105.1 GCF_030518155.1 Gilvimarinus gilvus
GGGCAGGCCAGGAACATGGTGCAGTTTGCGCTGTGGACAGGTCTCCGGACGAGCGAACTCGTCGCGTTGGATTGGGGTGATGTGGACTGGGTGCGGGGGGAAGTTATGATCAGCCGGGCAATGACCCAGGCTGCAGGTGGAGAGGCCGAGGTGACCAAGACGGCTGCCGGCCGGCGGTCAGTGAAGTTGCTGCGCCCTGCTCTCGAAGCGCTGACGGCGCAGAAGGCCCACACGTTCCTGGCTGATGCAGAGGTATTCCAGAACCCGCGCACGCTTGAGCGCTGGGCCGGCGATCAGCCGATCCGC
>NZ_JAULRU010000106.1 GCF_030518155.1 Gilvimarinus gilvus
GGCCCGTAGCCGTTAATACGGGCCGCCTCAGCACCTTGAGAAGCAACAGAAAAGTCCAGCCGCACTGCGCCCCTGCGCGGTGGCAACGCGGGCCACGGGATTCACCCCGGCTCGCTCCATCGACTTTTTCTCAAGGATTCACCCCTCAATGTCTGATGCAACTGTTTCCCGCCTGGGCCAAGCGAACCTGACCGGCGATGCCAAAGCGCTGTTCCTGAAAGTGTTCTCGGGCGAAGTCCTGACTGCCTTCCAGGAGTCGTGCGTCACCGCTGACAAGCACCTGGTCCGCACCATTACCAGCGGCAAGTCCGC
>NZ_JAULRU010000107.1 GCF_030518155.1 Gilvimarinus gilvus
AAAACGACTCAGCCGCCTGTTCTACCAGCATTCCCAGCCCATCGATCGCTTTTTCTGCACCATGATCGGTTGCCCACTGGTTGAACGCGGTTATCTCGGCACCGTACATCATGTCATAACACCAGGCGCCTTCTCGCAACAGGTCATCTGGCAGGGGAGGGACCTCTCCCTGCAAGCTGGCCGCCGTACCGTTGATCACCAGATCAAACTGCTGACCCGCTAACTGATCAAAGCTGCAGGCTTCGATCTCACCCAGCCCCTGAAAGACCTCAACCAGCACTTCAGCCCGGGCCAGAGTCCGG
>NZ_JAULRU010000108.1 GCF_030518155.1 Gilvimarinus gilvus
CAATCGCCGCTTCGATGGTCAGGTGGTTGCGGTTGAAGGTGTGCCCGCGGCGTACGTCCAACCCCGTGGCGCCGATCCCGTCCAGGTAGAACTCCCATTCGGCATATTCCGAACTGCCACGCCAGGCGGTGATGTCGTGCAGCAGCGGGTAGTGCACCAGGTCGGCCGGCCCGTGCAGCGGGGGGCGCCCACGCAGCAGTGAGGGCGCGCATACGGGAAAGATCTGCTCGTCCAGCAGCGGCGTGGAGAGCATGCCCGGGTAGCTGCCATCGTTGAGGTCGATGGCCAGGTCGAAGTCGCCCGGGGTCAAGGCCTGGGCACTGTCTTCGGCCACCAGGCGCAGTTCGATGTCCGG
>NZ_JAULRU010000117.1 GCF_030518155.1 Gilvimarinus gilvus
TAGAGGCCTAGGACACCGCCCTTTCACGGCGGTAACAGGGGTTCGACTCCCCTAGGGGACGCCAAGCGGAAATAGCTCAGTTGGTAGAGCACAACCTTGCCAAGGTTGGGGTCGGGAGTTCGAGCCTCCTTTTCCGCTCCAAATTCAAAGGGTCAGCGCTTGCGCTGGCCCTTTTTGGTTTCAACTTTGCCAAAATTTGCAGTTGTCGTATCGGGCGATGCGTTACGCGCATTACCCGGGCTGGTATACTTTCGCAGCTTTAGTGAAGACCCAGCAGGCGGGCGCGTTCGGTCGCGTAATCAAAGGGTTGGTTATCCTCGATTGCCTGATGAAGCTGTTCGTCTAGCTGCTGGAACTTTTCAATCTCCTCGTCCGGCATATAGTGCAGGCAATCGCCGCCAAAATGCCAGAGCAGATCTCTGGGCAAAAGAGGTGTGAGGTGTGCAAAGCTCGCAATCGTGCGTGTTAGCAACCGCTGCCCCTGCTCTATATAGTCACTGCCTTGCAGTGAAGGTAAAGCTTCCAGTTGCGAGAGATACTCCAGAGCGTCTTCATCGCACTCTTCTTGAATAAACGGTGGTTGCTGCTGGGTCGCGAGTATAAATTGCGTCAGAAGGTTGCGATGAAATTCGCGATAAACAGACTCGGCGCTGGATTCGGACATGGTAATGTCTCCACAAATCGATGTACTTAGCCACGCAGGTGGCGAAAACCAGAGGCCATTATGACAGCTGCGCTCTCGATAAAAAATCTGCACAAAGTTTATGACAATAAATTTGAGGCTTTAAAAGGGATTTCGCTGGAGGTACAGCCCGGTGATTTTTACGCCGTGTTAGGCCCGAATGGTGCGGGCAAATCCACAACTATCGGTATTATTAGCTCGCTGGTACGCAAGACTTCGGGCCACATTAAAGTCTTCGAGCATGACATTGACAAAAATTTCTCAGCTGCCAAGCAAGAGCTGGGGATCGTGCCGCAGGAATTTAACTTCAGTCAATTTGAAAAGGTGCGGGATATTGTTCTGCAGCAGGCGGGGTATTACGGCTTGCCGCGCGCCAAGGCCGCTGAGCGGGCCGACAAGTACCTAAAGCGATTGGGTTTGTGGGACAAGCGAGACACGCCCGCGCGGATGCTCTCTGGCGGCATGAAGCGCCGTCTGATGATTGCTCGGGCACTGGTGCACGAGCCCCGAATATTAATTCTCGATGAGCCTACTGCTGGGGTGGATATTGAGCTGCGCCGGTCGATGTGGGACTTTTTGAAGGAGATCAATGCGCAGGGCACCACCATCATTTTAACCACGCATTATTTGGAGGAGGCGGAAAGCCTCTGCCGCAATGTGGCTATTATCGATCGCGGCGAAATCGTCCAAAACACGAGTATGCGAGAGCTGTTAACACGGCTTAATCAAGAGGTGTTTGTATTTGATACATCGACTGTGCTGGCTCAAGCGCCAACTCTTAATGGTCACAAGGTCGAACTGAAGGATGAGCATAGTTTTGAGGTTGAGGTGGAAAAAGGCCAATGTCTGAATCGACTATTTGCCCAGCTAAGCGAGCAAAATGTGGAAGTGGTAAGCATGCGCAATAAAGCAAATCGCCTGGAGGAGTTGTTTGTATCTCTGGTGGGTAATCAATTGACCGGGGAGGAGGGCGAATGAACTTCAACGGTCAGTGGGTTGCGTTGTCAACGCTGGTTCGCAAAGAGATTAGACGTTTTACCCGAATTTGGGTGCAGACCCTATTGCCGCCGGTCATCACCATGTCGCTGTATTTTGTCATTTTTGGCAAGCTGATTGGCTCGCGTGTGGGTACGATGGACGGTATTCCGTACATGCAGTTCGTGGTGCCTGGCCTGATTATGATGGCGGTGCTCACCAATACCTATTCGAACGTGGTTTCGTCTTTTTTCAGTGCAAAGTTTCAGCGCTCCATTGAAGAGTTACTGGTATCGCCTACGCCTAACGTCATTATATTACTGGGTTATTGCGCAGGCGGTATGGCGCGCGGCCTTTTGGTGGGTGCGTTGGTGACGGGTGTGGCTCTGTTCTTTACCGACATTCAGGTCTACAGCTGGGTGCTTACGGTTACCATTATTATTCTAACCTCATTGTTTTTTTCTTTGGCCGGTTTTATCAATGCGGTGTTTGCCAACACCTTTGATGATATTTCTATCGTGCCCACGTTTATCTTAACCCCGTTAACCTATCTTGGCGGTGTGTTTTATTCGGTTAGTTTGTTACCGGATTTTTGGCGCTATGCTTCTCAGCTCAATCCGATTTTGCATATGGTGGACGCCTTTCGTTATGGTTTGTTGGGTGTGGGTGGTGAGCATGTGTATATTGCCTTTTCGGGTTTGGCGTTGTTTACCGCGGTGTTATTTTTTGTGGGGTTGCACCTGCTTAAAACCGGTAAGCGTTTGCGGGCCTAGGAGGTGATATGGCTAATGTAATTGATAGCCCTTTGGGCAAAAGCAGTGAGTATGTGTCCGAGTACGACCCTGCGTTGTTGTATCCCATACCCCGCTCGCAGTCGCGCTCGGCCCTGGGTTTAAGTGACGTCCACTTACCGTTTGTGGGAGAGGATATCTGGACCGGCTATGAGCTGTCCTGGTTAAATCTTAAGGGGCTACCTCAAGTCGCGCTCATTGAGTTCAGTTTGCCCTGCGTCAGCACTTATATAATTGAATCCAAGTCCATCAAGCTGTATTTGAATTCGTTCAACCAAACACGTATGGCGTCCATGGATGAATTGGCCGCTAAAATTGAGCGGGATTTTAGTCAGGCTGCGGGCGCGCCAGTGGCGGTGAGCTTATCATCACTGACAAGCGTGCGCGCTCTTGGCAGTTTTGAGCAGGCACCATGGCACGCGGAGTGTATTGATCAGCAAGATGTCGAGATAAATGATTACTCGCCCAACGCTCAGTTGTTGAGTGCACAGCCCGATGAGTTAGTCGATGAGCGATTGTACAGTAATCTGCTAAAGTCGAATTGTCCGGTTACCGGCCAGCCAGACTGGGCCAGCGTTTGGGTTCGATACCGGGGTCATAAAATTGCCCGAGAGGGACTGCTAAAGTACATCGTGTCTTTTCGCCAGCATCAAGATTTTCACGAGCACTGCGTTGAGAGAATGTACTGCGACATTCAAAGCCGTTGTCAGCCACAATCACTCGAAGTATACGCAAGATATACCCGGCGTGGTGGCTTGGATATCAACCCTTATCGCAGCAGCGAGGCGAAGCCACTGGCGGCAGTTCGCTTAATTAGACAATAATCTTGTCGCGTAGTTTTTCGGCCGCTTTGCCCAGGGCCGAAAGCACATTTTCTTTATCGTAATTGCGCACCTTTTCTAAGTCGAGATACATTGAAAAGCCTTCAGTGCGATCTTCGAAGTAGGTTTGATTGCGCCCTAAGTCTTTGCGCAGGCCGGCCACTTCGTAGACTTTTACGGGCGAGCTGAAACCTTTAACGCTGATCTCACCCTTGTCGCGACACAGGACCGAGTCTTTTACCAGAGACCAGGTTTCGTGAGAAATGAGAATTTCTTCAGGTGCTGCGGCAGACTCCAGGCGGCTAGCCAAATTAACGTGGGTGCCTAGAACGGTGTAGTCCAAATGGCTGGATGTACCAAACGTACCTACCGTGCAGTAGCCCGTGTTAATACCCATGCGAATCTGCAGCGGGCGTTTAATGCCTTGATTCCACCACTCTTGCTGCAGCGACTTCATGCGCTTTTTCATGGCAATGGCCATGTGCAGACAATTGAGGCAGTCGTCTTTGACGCCTTTACTGTTGCTGTCGCCAAACAATACCATAATGCCATCGCCCATAAACTTATCGATGGTGCCGCCAAAATGGGCAACGATCTTGGTCATTTCTGTAAGGTATTGGTTGAGAAGCTCGGTGAGGGTTTCCGCCTCCATTTCTTCTGACAGCTGGCTGAAGTCTTTAATGTCCGAGAAGAAAATGGTGATCCTTTTGCGCTCGGCCTGAAGGGTTTCATCGCGGCCTTGGTTAATCGCTTGCCACACCGCCGGCGCCAAGTATCGCGACAACTTATAAGCGCGGATTTTATGCCATTTTTGCTCGTTTAACAGCTTAGCGTTAGACAGCTTTAGGCGATGAAAACGCTGGTGCATATACAGGGCATAGGCCAAAAAGTAGGTAATAATACCAATAAGACTAACAGCGCTGATTTGAATGTCGCTGGCGAATATCAGTTGCGGTTTGTGTATCAACAGGCTGATCCCTACGCCACAGGCGAGGGCAGTATTATCTTCCAACCAGCGTCTGAGGCCACCGTTGAGCAGGGCGTTGAACTGAATCATTGCCAGAAACAGAATGCTGGGCAACAGTGAGAAGCTGATGAGGTTGAGGACCACGCCTACTATGGCTGCATCGCTGTACGACAGCCAGCGGTTGACTGTGCGAATTTTTTCTTCAGTTTGCCTGCGGGTATAGGCGTAAGCGACATAGGCGTACAGTAATAAAAAGATTATCGCAGTAAGGTAGAGCCAGTTGACGTCTTTCCAGTCCATCATGGCGGCTAAAGTGCCACCTGTGGCGAAGCACATCAAGGTGCGAAAGTAGTACTGTTGCAGCACTGTTTCGTTTTTCTTTGGGTGTTGTTTTCTGTCTTTTGTGGCGTTAATCATTGTTGGTAGTGCCTTATATGTCTGGGGTAGATTGAGCGCGTCCAAGCCTAAGTGGAGCGTCCACATCTAGCGAGACAAACGATATTTGCGGCTGGTAAACAGTTGTCACATCTTAATCGGCTTAGCCTGATGCGTCTATGATTTGCATCAGAAAGGGTTATTGTGCCCGCAGGTCGAGGTACTTCTCCTCCAGTTCGGCGTATTGGGTTTCAAGACTAGAGTACTTTTCTTTCAGGCTGGTAAGCTGTGCATCAGCCTCTGCATTAGTGGTGTCCGCACCTGCGCCAGGCTTGGTTTGGACAGCCCCATCGCCGGATTTCAGGCTTTGGTTTTCTGTCTCAAGGGCTTCAAGCCGTTTTAATAGCTCTTTGGTTTCAAGAGTGAACTGATGCAGGGTCGCGCGCATCTCCTTGATTTCTTCCTCGTCGCCTGCACTAGCCTCGGCCGCTACCTCGTACTCGTTGAGCTTTTTGATGGCGGTATCCAGCTCGCTTTCGAGCAGTTTCACACAGGTTTCGGACTCTTTAACATAGCGCTCTTGTTGCGCCAGCTGCCCCTGTAAGTCTTGGATAACCACCTCTTTTTGTTCGGCGGTTTGCGCATCCTGGAGCTGCTTTTGCAGCTTGTTGATCAGGCGGTGTTGGTCTGCTGCCACGTTGCGCAGGGCGTGCAGCTGGTCTGTCGTGCGTGGGTCGGGCTTGGTTACCGTGACAGTTTTGGTTTCGCCCGTCTCTTGCTTGGCCGCGTCAGAGCCAGAGTCAGCGGCCTCCTCAATAGAGTCACTAATGCCGTCATATACCGCGTGATACTTGGCCAGTACGGCCTCAAACTGTTCCTGATCCTCAACTCCTTCAGTCATTCCAGCGAGCTGATCATGGTAATTCTGTGCGTCGCTGCGCGCGGCGTTCCATTTATCTTCCATCTCGAAAAAGAGTTTTTTAAATTTCTCCAGGTTCTGAATGCGCTTCTGGGCATTTTCTAGTGCCTGCGCATCGTCCGAGCGGCCCTCTTCGGCGCTGAACAGTGCCTGTAGCTTCTGGCCCAGAGCCTGCCATTGCTCGTTTGTTAAGCCAGGCGCGTCATCGCCATTGGTCTCAGCGGAGAGTATGGCGTGGCGGATCGCAGCGATACGGGCAATGCTCGACAGCTCACTCGGCTGGGCATTTGCAATATCGGTATCAGGCGCCTCGGCGGCAAATACCTGCGAGGTAGCCTCGAGCTGTTCTTGTAAATAGGCTTGCGGGCTAACCGAGGTCTCTGCGGGTGTAGGTGGAGCGACGGGTGGTGACGCAGCCACTGGGCGCTGCATGGCCTGACGCAATTGCTCTTGCTGGCGTGCGAGTAATTTTTTGACCTTGCGGGCATACAGAGCCAGCAGCACGCAAAGAATAATCAATGCCAGTGCCGCTTCGAGGCCGATAATCAACACCAAAGTCGGTATTTGCATAAACTGCATGCTCTATTATGTTTTATCCGATTATGGTCTAAGAGGGCGTTGTATGCGAATTTTTGTGCCTTGGAGGCAGCTAAAAGTTGTTAGAATGCACACTTTTCAACGATTTTAAAGGCAGGAGGCGCAGTTATGGACGCCATTACAGCGTTAACAGAGCGAGTATCTGTCCCAAAACTGCGGGAGCCCGGCCCCAGTGCCGAGCAGTGGCGGGTTTTACTTGGGGCAGCCCTGCGAGCCGCGGACCATGGCCAACTTCGTCCATGGCGATTTCTTACGGTTGAGGGCGATGCGCGGGCTGACTTAGGTAAACTTTATTGCGAGAGTGTACTCAAAGACACACCTGACCTGCCCGAGACCTTTCAGCAAAAGCTAATCAATATGCCTTTGCGAGCACCCGCTTTGCTGCTGGTAGTGGCTTGCTGTCAAGCACACTCTAAAGTGCCGGAGGTGGAGCAGGTTGTGTCGGCAGGAGCTGCAGCACAGAATGTTGTTAATGCTGCTTTTGCCTTGGGTTTGGGGGCTATGTGGCGCACCGGAGATATGGCCTATAACACTCATGTGCTGAAGGGGCTGGGGTTGGAGGAAGGCGAAAAGCTTATCGGTTATGTTTACCTCGGCACGCCTGCAGCGACTAAGAGTTTGCCACCAATGCCCTCGGTAGAGGAGATCTGTCAGAGTTGGTCTGGGCAATAGTGCATGGGATGAGCGTCGCCAAGCTGTGCTTGGTGGCAGGGACAAATTCGCAGGAGCAGACCTAAGTGTGACCTACAGGGAGGTAGGTTATTAATCTGGACCGATCCCATAAAAAAGCCCACTCCAATAGGGGTAGGCTTTTTAATATGGCGCACTCGGGAGGGTTCAGATGGCGTTTTTAGCGAAACACCGTTTCGCGCCAGGTGAACGCCCGCTAGCTGTGCTTGCGGGCAGGCAATCCGAGCGAGCTGCAAACAAAAAAGCCC
>NZ_JAULRU010000118.1 GCF_030518155.1 Gilvimarinus gilvus
TGGCCCTACGGGAGAGCCTGCACTGATAGATCCCTCGGTCTATTATGGCTGGGCAGAGGCAGAGTTGGCGATGACCCTGATGTTTGGTGGATTCAGTCAGCGTTTTTATCAGGCTTATCAATTTAACAGCGATATTCAGTCTGATTGGCGTTCCCGGAGTGATCTTTATAATCTCTATCACTATCTGAACCATTTGTTACTATTTGGCGAGGCTTATCACCGTGATGTTGAGCGCATAGTGAAGTACTATAGCGGCTAAATATTAAGTATTAATGTTCAGGTTATTTATGAGTCAATCCGATCAGGGCGATTTTAAAGCCC
>NZ_JAULRU010000119.1 GCF_030518155.1 Gilvimarinus gilvus
GGGCGAAGGATGCAAGCAGTTTTTTCATGGCGGACTCCTGATCAGTAGAACAAGGGAAGGATGTAGGGGAAGCCGAGCGCGACCAGCACCAAGGCCGTTACCAGCCCGAACAGCAGCTTGTAGGTGGTGCGTACCTGGGGCACGGCGCAGACCTCACCCGGTTTGCAGACTTGAGCCGGGCGGAAAATGCGTCGCCAGGCGAAGAACAGCGCGACTAACGCCGCACCGATGAAGAGCGGGCGGTAAGGTTCCAGCACGGTCAGGTTGCCGATCCAGGCCCCGCTGAATCCCAGTGCGATCAGAACCAGCGGCCCAAGACAGCAAGTCGAGGCGAGAATCGCCGCAAGCCC
>NZ_JAULRU010000168.1 GCF_030518155.1 Gilvimarinus gilvus
AAGTGTGTATACAAAAGAGATTATAGATTTTGTATTGAATTTATACACTGAAGAAAAAAAGAAAATTCAAGAAATTTCGAATGAATACAATATCCCTAAAAATACCATTCATAATTGGATAAAAAAATACCTACCACAAAATTAAATCTTACTCATTATGGAAAAACCAAACTACCAAAAAATCTATCAAGACATTATCAAACGTAATTTCCCTGAAAAAACTGAACAGACAAAAAAATTGTTAAAAAAGAATATGAATGTCTTGGATGTTATAAAAGTTTCAGAAATCTTAAATGCTAACAAAACAGCCGAAAATCAAAAGCATAAATC
>NZ_JAULRU010000120.1 GCF_030518155.1 Gilvimarinus gilvus
AGCTTGTCGCTTCCGCCGTCTCAAGCGAGGTGCGTATTCTACTCAACACCCCGATGAAGTCAACCATTTTGTTTCATAATTTTTAACAAATTATCAAACCATCCGATCTTCTTCCTGTTCCGTTTAATCTAACTAAAAAACACTGCTTTTCAATCAGTTAAACTGAACACCTCAACTTGCCTCAGCGACCGTTTCCAGTGGCTGTCTCAAGCGAGGAAGCGCATTCTACATTCATGGGTGGAGGAGTCAACATCGGGAGCACAAAAAAGTGAATATTTTATGAAAATGTCAGCACTTCGCGGAGGCAAGTAGCGAGACCGTCGCTACGCGACTAGCCAGACGCGGCTGCGCCGCTTGCGAGTAGCTAGAAGAAGCCT
>NZ_JAULRU010000121.1 GCF_030518155.1 Gilvimarinus gilvus
GTGTACATGGACGGCGCCAACCTCAATGCCCAGGTGGGGTTGGCGCGCCCTGCCGACATCGGTGCCGATGTGTCGCACATGAACCTGCACAAGACCTTCTGCATCCCCCACGGCGGTGGTGGTCCGGGCATGGGGCCGATCGGTGTTCGCGCTCATCTGCAACCCTTCGTCGCCAGCCACCCGGTGGTACCGGTCCCCGGCCTGGATCCGAACAACAGTGCGGTCAGCGCTGCGCCCTGGGGCAGCGCCAGCATTCTGCCGATCAGCTGGATGTACATTGCCATGATGGGCCCGCAACTGGCTGACGCCAGCGA
>NZ_JAULRU010000122.1 GCF_030518155.1 Gilvimarinus gilvus
CGGCTGTGTGCGAAGCTAAAGTTCCTCGAAACGAAGGTGAAGAAACCATTCCTCGTCCATTTTCTTTAAAATAAATTGGCGTTTGCTCTTGTAAAACTTGCGTCAGTTGATTAGGATTTTGCTCTAAAATACTATCATTAAGTTTGATAATACTTTGAGATTTGTAATGATTTTTAAGAAAAGCATCGTTCAAAATCAAAGGTTTCAAATTGATGGTATCCGTCTGTGCAAAAGCAATTCCAGCGATAAGATTAAAACAAAGAAAAAGTTTTTTCATATTAAAATCTGTTTTTCCTCCGAAAACATTTTCTATTAATTTGTTAGCAATGGCAGGTTTCCTGACTTATTCTTTTTACAAAAAGTATGTTAGAATTTACAGTTGCGGGGACAGTTTTGGAATTGAACCAAATTCCCTTTTAACTCACTCGTTGAGCACCATTTTATGCAAATGTAAAGAAAAGCAATTGATTTTATAAAAAGTAGATTGTTAAATCGTT
>NZ_JAULRU010000123.1 GCF_030518155.1 Gilvimarinus gilvus
ACCCAGCCCCACGAGGGCGTACTTCCTCACAACAGGCCATCCCACCGAGAGGGTCGTACCAGGTCGTTGATAGGAGTTTCCATGCTCGAGCTGCGGCAGTTGATCGAGCATGCTTGCCTGCCAGATCGCTGTGAAATCAGCTGTACCGATGGTGCCAACCTGACCATCCGGCTCGGTCAGGGCCAGAGCCTCGATGAGTGCTGCACCCTCAGCGGGGTGCCATTGCGCAGCCTCAACAGCTGCCGCGATGTGCTGAACCTGGTGGAGCAATTGCATACCCTGCGTGACCGCCCGCCTGCACCGCTCAAGTCCATCGCCTGATGCGAGTGCGCGAACCCCGCCCAGCCCTTGGCTGGCGGGGGAAGGGCTGCGCGCAGCCG
>NZ_JAULRU010000124.1 GCF_030518155.1 Gilvimarinus gilvus
TTAGTTACCTACTAGTGCAGTGCCAGGCACCGGGGTATAGTGTCAGCCGGGCCTGAAGGAAGAGCGCGAGAATGAGTGCCGTAGCTTTGACGATAATCGCGTCTATCCTGCTCGCTTGTATGGCAATCAGCGTGTGTGTGATGGTTTACTTAGCTTGTCGATCTATAGAGGCTATCGAAAAAGCTTTAGCGAAATGCAAGTATATTCAGAGTAACAGGGAAAACTTTTCAGCGGCTGGTCTTGTTGGAAAATTAATGCGTACTTGCCTGGCGGCAAATATGCTGATGATTCCAGGGTTGTTTGTTCGAAAAGGTGTGGCAGATGTTTCAGATCTCGAGAATTTTCCAAGGCCTATTAAAAGAGTTTTGTTGCCGTCTTGGATGGGGCTTGTAGTGTCGACGACCTTGTTCTTTGCTTTCAACTGGCTGGTGGGAGTTTTAAAGTGAACTTGTGATGAAGTCTCAAGTACTCAGGCTTGTGCCCAGGCCACATGGCAGCCT
>NZ_JAULRU010000125.1 GCF_030518155.1 Gilvimarinus gilvus
CCGCTGAACGCCTGCTTTGCCAGCAGGTCCACACGAAAGATCTGACCGGATTCGGGTGTGATCATCTGCCCGTTGCTCTGGGGGCTGCAGGGTGCTTGCTGCAATACGCCAAAGACACCCAGCGCACCTCTCTGCCCCATATTCGCCGCTTAACCCTGGAACAGCGAAATGAAAGTGTCATCCTTGATGCAGCTACCCGGAAAAACCTTGAAATAGATCTCAACCTGGCAGGAGGCAGGGATAACACCCTGGCGTCTGTGATCGACAAAACAGCCACACCGATGGGCAGCCGGATGCTTCGTCGCTGGCTCAATCGCCCCCTGCGCTGTTTGAACACACTGACATCAAGGCAGGAAGCACTGCAGTGGCTGATCAGTGACTATCGCTTTGA
>NZ_JAULRU010000126.1 GCF_030518155.1 Gilvimarinus gilvus
TAGGCTTTTTAATATGGCGCACTCGGGAGGGTTCAGATGGCGTTTTTAGCGAAACACCGTTTCGCGCCAGGTGAACGCCCGCTAGCTGTGCTTGCGGGCAGGCAATCCGAGCGAGCTGCAAACAAAAAAGCCCACCCCAAAGGGGTAGGCTTTTTAATATGGCGCACTCGGGAGGATTAACCAAAGCACCTCCTGTGCTTTGCCCTATGGGCTCCCTTCGGTCGGTTCAAATCGTTCCAGACGATTTGTCGAACCTGCGGATGTTCTCACCCTCCCAAATACGCATAAAAAAAGCCCACCCCAAAAGGGTAGGCTTTTTAATATGGCGCACTCGGGAGGATTCGAACCTCCGACCGCTCGGTTCGTAGCCGAGTACTCTATCCAGCTGAGCTACGAGTGCGTCGTTAGGAGGCGCGTATATTAGGGATTCACTGCAACCCCGTCAAGAGCTGACATGCAAAATAGTTCTTTTTTTTCCGCAAGCGTTCAACAACCGACCACCTCGTTGATTTTGCACACAATCCACTTCACCTTGAGCAATATTTGCATCGCCCGCGTTGCAATTATTGGGGGGTTTGTGTAAATTAGCGCCCCCTTGAGCAGGGCGGTTGCTGTTTACCCCAAAGCTCGAATTGGTGAGGTGGCCGAGTGGTCGAGCCGAAGCGCAGCGAAGACAGCGCCGAAGGCGATCACGCGCATGCTCGGCGGGCGCCTCAACAAATCTACCCAGTGGGTAAGTTTGGGGCAAACAGTTTGATATTGGTGAGGTGGCCGAGTGGTCGAAGGCGCACGCCTGGAAAGTGTGTAACGGGCAACCGTTCGAGGGTTCAAATCCCTCCCTCACCGCCATATATAGGAAGCTCAACCGAAAGGTTGGGCTTTTTTTATGGGATCGGTCCTGGTTAATGACCTACATTCATGTAGGTCCCCATGCCTGCCCGCGAGCATAGCTAGCGGGCGTTCATCTGGCGCGAAACGGTGTTTCGCAAAAAACGCCATCTGAACCCTCCCGAGTGCGCCTTTTATGCCTGCACTCACTCGCATTGCCTGCCCATAGGCGCAGCTTACGTTCACCCATCTGGATTGGGCTCGGCGCTTTTAGCGGATAGGCTCACGCATAATTAGAGTCGATGAACTCCGGGGTGAGGCGCAGACTAAGAGCGGTTTTGTAAGTTTCATTCCCCGCCACTTAAACCGGTTCGCGCTTAGATTGGCTGAAAGGTTTGTAGCTTTGTCGGCGTACTTTGGCGTATACTCACCCCACAGACGACTAAAAATAATAAAAAGCTCACCCTTCCACAGGTGGGCTTTTTGCGTTTTTAGGTTGGGCAAAACCCGCTGTAAGCGGCAGAGATTAAGCAGTTCTCGAGGTATAGATCATGCGCAAGGTGAAGCAGTACTTGTCATTGTCAGTGGTATCTTTTCGTACAATTCGTCGCGGCAAAATAAGCGCTTTTATGGGCGTTGAAGGTCTGCGCGGTAATCACTACTGGGTGTAACTTTACACCTGGCTTTGAAGCACGGGCTTGCATTGGTAGGCCAAAAAGTTTACTCCTAGTATTAACCTCGCTTTGTCGAGGTTTTTTTACGCCTGTATTTTGCCGTTAACAGGTAAGATTTATAGGGTTATGCTGTGGCTGATCGGTATCAGATTTAATTAATTTAAGGAAACAGAATGCGTAATTGGGTTGTTTTAGTGTGCATCATGGTATTGGCGCCATGGGGTGTTGCTGGCATGGAAGGGTATGCGCAAATAACACCAGATGGCCGCGCCGCCGTTGCCACTGTGCAGCCCAGGGCTACCGAGGCCGCAATGCAGGTGTTGGCCAATGGCGGTAACGCCGTTGATGCGGCCGTGGCGGCTGCACTGGCTCTGGGAGTGGTGGATGGCCACAACTCGGGTATTGGTGGTGGTAGCTTTGCGGTGGTGCGCTGGGCCGATGGCACTATTGAGGCGCTCGATGGGCGTGAGCAGGCACCTGCGAAAGCGCACCGGGATATGTTTGTGAGAAACGGTGAGGTACAGCGCGGACTCAGTCGCACCGGTGCTCTGGCTTCGGGTATACCCGGTTCGGTAGCGCTGTTTGATTATTTGTTGGATAAGGGGGGCGCGCTCGAGTCTGCGCAGGTGTATGCCCCGGCTATTGAGTTGGCTCGCAGCGGGTTCCCGATTGACCAAATTTATGCCAACCGCCTTGCCCGTCACAAAGAGGTGCTGGCCAAGTTTCCCGCCACCGCAAAGGTGTTGTTGAATAAAGCTGGCGAGCCTTGGCCGGTGGGACATCAGTTAGTGCAGTCCGATTTGGCGAACACCTATGAGAAGTTGGCGAGCGAGGGCAGTGAGTATTTTTACCGCGGTGACTTTGCCGGTGCGGTGGACAAATGGATGCAGCATAATGGCGGTCTAATTTCCGCTGAGGATTTTGCCCGCTATCAAATGCTGGTGCGCAAGCCGGTGCGCTCGCAGTACCGAGGGTACGAGGTGGTGGGGTTTGGGCCGCCAAGCTCGGGGGGCGTCCACGTCGCCCAGATACTCAATATTCTGCAGCCGTTTGAGTTGGCAAAGCTCAGCGAGGTTGAGCGCTATCACGTCATTGCTGAGGCAATGAAACTGGCGTTTGCCGATCGGGCTTATTGGCTGGGCGACCCGGCTTTTACGAAAGTACCCAAAGGTTTGGTTCGGGCGGAGTACGCGAAGAAACTGGCCGCTGATATATCGTTGCAACAAGCATTGACTGATGTGACGCATGGCACACCGGCAAACGCGGCGATTGATTTATTTGATAAGCACACAACACATATTGCGACTGCTGATCAGCATGGCAATTGGGTGGCTATTACCACTACCGTCAATACCGATTTTGGTTCGAAGGTGATTATCCCTGGGACGGGTGTGGTGATGAACAATCAAATGGACGACTTTTCCGCGCAGCCCGGCGTGCCCAATATTTACGGTTTAGTGGGGACGGAGGCCAACGCCATTGCGCCTGGCAAGCGGCCGTTATCGAGTATGAGTCCGACTTTATTATTGAAGGACGATCAGCCCGTGATGACACTGGGCGCTGCCGGTGGCCCAACCATCATTACCCAGGTGGTTCAGGCGATAATTAATCACGTTGATTTAGAGTTGGGGCTCTATGAGGCGTTGGCGCTGCCTCGTATCCACCACCAGTGGCAGCCTGACACGCTGTATCTGGAGCCAAGCGCTAGCGATGCGTTGCATAAAGCGCTGGCCGCGCGAGGGCATACGCTAAAAGCACTCGGACCCTACGGTTCCACTCAGGCAATTGAATGGCGCAAGGGGAAGTTCGATGCTGTCGCAGAGCCCCGTCTAGAGCAGCGCAATAAGCACTGAGTTATTGCATTAACGTTGCCCTAGTTGCTGCTGGAAAATGTGCTCCAGAACGTCGGGGTTGCGTTCTTTTTTAATGGTTTCAAAGAACTTATTGGCCTCGGGGTAGGCGGTACGCAAGTACATTAGCCACTGTTTGATCCGGTTGCCAGCGTATTTAATCGGGTAAATAGGCAGGCTGGTTTGATAATATTGATGCAGCTGCTCCAATGCCCAGCGCCAGGGTTGCGGTTGATATTCCTGCCCTGCAACCAATGCCTTAATCTGCAGTGCAAGGTCGGGCCGGGCGAGCAAGCCACGACCCAGCATAATGTCCTCGCAGTGTGATTCCTCACGGCACTTGATAAAATCGTCCACAGTCCAAATTTCGCCGTTGGCAATTACTGGAATGCTGAGAGCCTGATGGATATGGCCGATGTGGTCCCAGTAGGCCGGCGGGTGGTAGCCGTCGGCCTTAGAGCGCCCATGCACCACAAGCTCATCGGCGCCACCGTCGGCGCAGGCATGGGCACACTCTAAATAGCCTGAGCGGTCTTCATAACCGAGGCGAATTTTAGCGCTGACGGTAATCTGTTTGGGGACGGCCCGACGTACCGCCGCTACAATGTCGTAAAGTCGGGTGGGGGTGCGCAACAGGCAGGCGCCACCATCGCTTTTGTTGACGGTTTTGGCTGGGCAGCCAAAGTTTAAGTCAATGGCGTTGGCGCCAGCGCGCACTGCGCGGAGTGCGTTCTCGCCCATGGCTGGCGCTTGACCGCCCAGCAATTGCAGTTTTACCGGTACCCCTGCGGGTGTTTTACACAGGTTTTCGAGCTCTGGGCAGAGGCGTCGAAATACGCGACGAGGCAGAGGTTGATCCACCACCCGGACAAACTCCGTAACACACTGGTCAACCCCGCCAATGGCGGTAACCTGATCGCGAACGAGGTAGTCGACAACGCCCTCCATGGGGGCCAAGTGAATTTTCATAGGTGCCTGCTGTGCCAAATGTGCGGATTCTACCGCTTTTTAACACTGTACGCTTAACTTGCCTTTAGCTAAATTCGATAAAAGGTTGGCGAAAACGCGATAAAATCGGGGAAAAGGTAGTTAAGTGAGTTGATGTTATTGAAGTCAACGAAATGACATCTTGTAAGTTGATGAAAGATAAGAGAAAATGCTCGGCCGCTCGCAAGGCAGGTTTTGCCTTGGGTGGTGATTCACTTAAGTAGAAGGTAGTCGCTATGCAAGATACTTTGCTACAGCAAGGCATTGATTTAATGGTCTATGGTATGGGCACGGTGATCGTGTTTTTAACCATATTGGTCATTCTCACAGGCATTATGTCGCGTTTGGTGCTTCGCTACTTTCCCGACCCGGTAGCGGTCGAACCAAAGAAAAGTCGCGCTCCTGCCACCACTGGTGCCGCCGTGGAGCCGCACATTCAGCGTGTTATCGAAGAGGCTATTCGCCAACACCGTACGCGCTAAAACACGATTTACGCTAACGCATTTACAGACAAGATTAACTTGGGGTTAAGTACGCCATGAGCGAGGTTAAAAAACCACTGGGTATCACCGATGTGGTACTGCGCGATGCGCATCAGTCACTGTTTGCCACCCGCATGCGTCTCGATGACATGTTGCCTATTGCGCAAAAGCTCGACGACGTTGGCTTTTGGTCATTAGAAACGTGGGGGGGCGCCACCTTCGATAGTTGTATACGCTACCTCGGCGAAGATCCCTGGCATCGTATTCGCGAACTGAAAAAAGCCATGCCTAAGACCCCAATGCAAATGTTGCTGCGCGGTCAAAACCTGTTGGGCTACCGTCACTACGGCGACGACGTGGTTGCGAAATTTGTTGAGCGCGCTGCGGCCAACGGCGTGGATGTATTCCGCGTGTTCGATGCTATGAATGATATGCGTAACATCGAAGCGGCCTTGAAGGCCGTAAAGGAGCAAGGCAAGCACGCTCAGGGTACCATTTCTTACACATTGAGCCCGGTTCATACGCTCGAAGGCTGGGTCGAACAGGGTAAGCGCATCGAAGATATGGGAGCTGACTCCATCGCCATTAAAGATATGGCAGGCCTACTGAAGCCTTATGTGGGTTACGAGCTGGTTAAGCGTTTGAAAGAAAGCTGCGATATCCCTATTCATATGCAGAGTCATGCGACGACAGGTTTGGCGCATGCCACCAACCTCAAGTGCGTGGAGGCGGGCATCGATAATGTCGATACCGCAATTTCGTCCATGTCTATGACCTACGGTCACAGCCCTACCGAAACACTGGTGGCAACACTGGAAGGCACCGAGCGCGATACCGGGCTCGACATTTACCTGTTAGAAGAAATTGCTGGCTATTTCCGCGAAGTGCGGAAGAAGTACGCCAAATTTGAAGGTGCATTGAAAGGCGTTGATTCCCGTATTTTGGTGGCTCAAGTGCCAGGCGGCATGTTGACCAATATGGAAAATCAACTGCGTGAGCAAAACGCTACCGATAAGTTAGATGACGTGCTGGCCGAAATTCCCAAGGTTCGCGAAGATCTTGGCTTTATTCCGCTGGTCACCCCAACCTCGCAAATTGTTGGCTCACAGGCGGTGCTAAATGTACTGACTGGCGAGCGCTATAAAACCATTACCCGTGAAACCGAAGGGGTATTGAAAGGTGAGTACGGCGCGGCGCCAGCGCCCGTCAATAAAGAGCTGCAGCAGCGGGTGTTGGGAGACGCTGATCCTATTACCTGTCGCCCGGCGGATTTGATAGAACCCGAATTCGACAAGCTGACCACCGAGCTGTTGCGAGAAGCGCAAGAAAAAGGCATCGAACTGAGCGAGGGCGCAGGCCAGGTTGACGATGTACTCACTTACGCACTGTTCCCGCAGGTGGGATTGAAGTTTCTGCAAAACCGCAACAACCCAGACGCTTTCGAGCCGGTGCCTACCGGTAAAGAGAGCAGTGTGCCCACTACCGATTCAGGTGAAGAAATTTACACCGTGGATGTGGAAGGTAAAAAGTACACCGTAACGGTAGCCTCTGGTGGTGATATCACCGGTATTGGCGCCGTCGGTGGCGCCGCGGCTTCTGCCGCTGCTCCTGCCAGTGGCGGCGGCGAGCCTGTCCCGGCGCCTTTGGGTGGCACTATTGTGCGTTTGGCGGTGCAGCCCGGTGAGCAGGTGGCCGAAGGCGATACTTTGTTGATTTTGGAAGCCATGAAAATGGAGTCCGAGGTTAGTGCGCCCCGAGCCGGTACTGTGACTGCGATAAATGTGCAAGCGGGCGATGCGGTAGCGGCGGGTGATAACCTGCTGAGTATCGGCTAACCCCCCGAGTTTAACTGAGAGAAGATTATGCAAAATTTCTTACGTCTCTGGCACGACTCGGGCATTTACCACCTGGATATAGGTCAGGCGGTCATGATGTTGGTGGGTCTGCTGTTGTTGTTTTTGGCCATTCGCAAAGGCTTTGAGCCTTTGCTGCTGGTGCCGATTGGTTTTGGGTGTATTTTGTCGAATATACCCGGCGCGGGTCTGTCCATGTCCGCGGTGGAAAACGCGCTTTATTCGGGTTACCCCGATGTAATTGGGCCAATTGCGCAATTGTTAGGCGAGCAAGCTGACGCTGGTGTAAAGGCGATCAGTGCGGCCTACAAACATGCTGCGGCAGGCGTTCAGGCTGATGCCAATCGTTTGGCGAGTGACTTGGGTTACGCCAACGGCATGCTCTACAACTTTTACAATGTGGCCATTGGCAGTGGTGTGGCTCCGCTGCTGATCTTTATGGGTGTGGGAGCAATGACTGACTTTGGTCCATTGCTGGCAAACCCTAAAACACTTTTCTTAGGTGCGGCTGCTCAGTTTGGTATTTTTGCTACCGTAATGGGCGCTGTTGGCCTATCGGTAACCGGAATAATTGATTTTTCCATTGCCGATGCAGCCGCCATTGGCATTATTGGTGGCGCCGATGGTCCAACTGCCATTTATGTTGCCAGTATTTTGGCTCCAGAACTGTTGGGTGCAATCGCTGTGGCGGCATACTCGTATATGGCGTTGGTGCCGATGATCCAGCCGCCGATTATGCGTCTTTTTACAACCGAAGAAGAGCGCAAAATTCAAATGCATCAGCTGCGCACAGTGTCGCGCCGCGAGAAAATCGTATTTCCGCTGATACTGCTGATTTTGGTGGCTTTGATTCTTCCAAGTGCCGCGCCGCTGCTCGGCATGTTCTGTTTCGGTAACCTTATGCGCGAGTGTGGTGTTGTTGAGCGCTTAAGCGATACCGCGCAAAACGCTCTGATTAATATCGTGACTATATTTTTGGGCCTCTCGGTGGGTTCCAAATTGGCAGCCGCCAAATTCCTTGACCCAAAAACGCTCGGTATTTTGGTGCTGGGTATTGTTGCTTTCGGTATTGGTACCGCCATGGGTGTGCTGACAGCCAAGTTTATGAATTTGTTTGTGAAGCAAAAAATTAACCCACTGATAGGTTCGGCGGGCGTGTCAGCGGTGCCAATGGCAGCGCGGGTATCCAATAAACTGGGGCTGGAAGCCAACCCGCAGAATTATTTGTTGATGCATGCGATGGGACCAAATGTGGCCGGAGTTATTGGCTCGGCGATTGCCGCCGGTGTCATGATCTCTATCGTATCTTCTTTAACCTAACGTCTGTAAACGCTTTTCGCTCTATATTCCTTTCTTTTGCCGCCGCACCTAGAGTGCGGCGCTTTTTAAGAGGCACAACGTGTCCGACTTTTCAGTTTTTTGTGATATTGACCACCCGGCACTTTTGCAGAACTTGCAGCGTATGGGGATAGAGCAGCCTACCGAAGTGCAAGAGCGCACCATTGATGCGGTATTGGACGGCTCTGACTGCGTTGTGTCTGCGCCTACGGGCTCCGGTAAAACACTGGCTTTTTTATTGCCCGTCATGCAAGCGCTGCACAGCGAAAAACGTAAAAGTGGCCGTGTTCGCGCTCTTGTGCTTTCACCCACACGAGAGTTAGCGCGACAAATTGTCGAACACGGACGCAAGCTTTGTGACCGCAATGCCGTTAATGTTGTCGCGCTTACCGGCGGTGACCATAAACGAACGCAAGAAATCTACCTGCACGATGCCGATTTATTAGTGGCCACGCCAGGGCGATTGGCCGAGTACGTCGGTGAGGCACGTATCGATCTAAGCGCACTCCAGTTTCTGGTGGTGGACGAAGCTGACCGCACGCTGGATATGGGCTTTGCCAATGAGGTAACTCAAATTGCCTACAACTGTAACCCCGAGCGGCAGACGCTGTTATTTTCTGCCACCATGCAAGGTTCAGGGGTTGAGGAATTTGTTGCGGCTCTGACCGACCCTAACACTCGCGTCAATATCCATGTTGAAAACCAACTGGATCAGCGCAGCATGCAAAAAATACTGGTGGACGAGCGTGAACACGTAGAGCGATTAATGCCTGCGCTGTTGGCAGAGCGCGAGTTCCGCCGCGCCATGATATTCGTTAATAAACGCGAGCAGGCCGACAAGCTAAACGAGGTATTAAAACTGGCTGGTTGTCGATCGGCCAGTTTACATGGAGAAATGGATGCCTCTGTGCGTAAGCAAGTGCATAAAGCATTCAGCTCTGGTGAGGTGAATGTTTTGGTGGCTACCGACCTGGCAGCCCGCGGACTCGATATCAGCGGTGTCGATTTAGTAATTAACGCCGAGTTGCCTTATAACGTACCGAGTTTTATCCACCGTGCTGGGCGCACAGGGCGTATGGGAAAAATTGGCTGTGTTATTTCATTGGTCAGTGCCCCGGCCTGGAACCGCATGGCGGCTATAGAAAGATTTTTAGGGCGCAGTGCCGAGCTCGTAAAAGTATCCGGTTTTGAATCCAGCTATAAAGGCCCCAAGAAAACCCGGGCTTCGGGGAAGGTGGCGGGCCGCAAAAAAACATCTGCAGAGAAGAAAAAATCACAGGCGCGCTCGGGTAAAGATAAGCCTAAAGAGAAAAAAAATCGTCTGCGCGATCAAAAAAATGTCGGCAAGCGTCGTAAGCCCAATTCCAAACCAGACAGTACGGGCGGTAATAAGCCGGAGGTGTCGTGATTTTAAGTTGGTGGCGGCAGTGGCGGGAAAACCGAGTTCTAAAGCGCAATGCAATTGACGAGCGCGATTGGCAGCAAGTGTTGTCGCAGTTGCCGTTGCTCAAAGGTTTGTCGGCTGACGAGCTGGCTCAACTCAGACGCTTGGCGATACTGTTTATTCACGAAAAGCAATTTATTGCCGTCGGTGGCATAAGCATCACTGGCAACATGGCGTTGCTGATCGCTCTGCAAGCCTGTCTTCCAGTTCTTCACCTCGGTTTGGAGTGGTACCGTGGCTGGTCTTCGGTCATTGTATACCCTGCCGCTTTTAAGACTAAGCAAACCCAATTCGATGAGTACGGCGTAGCCCATGAGGTAGAGCACCATTTGGCCGGGCAGGCGTGGAGTCACGGCGGTGTCATTTTGGCCTGGGATCAAACGGCGCGTGCCGGGGTTATTGACGGGCACAACTTAGTCATTCATGAATTTGTCCACAAGCTCGATATGCTCAATGGTGCTGCCGATGGGTTCCCGCCGCTGCGCCCAGGTATGTCGGCAAGCGCCTGGAGCAAGGCTTTTTCTGACGCCTATGAAGACTTTGTCAAACAAGTCCATTTGGGGCGTCGTACGCCTATCGATCGTTATGCGGCTACCAATCCGGCAGAATTTATTGCCGTAACCAGTGAAGTTTTTTTTGAACTGCCCTCGGTTTTGGCCGAAGTCTACCCAGAAGTATTTGCCCAATATGTCGAGTTCTACCAGCAGAACCCGGCTGATCGCCTGGCGGGGCAATAGTGCAGAAATTTGCCTGCATTTAGGGCATCTTGGCATTTTAGGCTCTCAATGTGACAAATTGTGGTGCAGTTTTTTGGGCAAAAATAATTTTGTTAAAAAGCCGTTGACCAACACTACAGGTTGGGCATAGTATGAATTTCGAGGGCACATATTGTGTTTTGGCTCCCAAAACAAACGTGCTCGGGTATCCATTCACCCAGACATAGGAGTGATTTTTCTTCGCGTAAGCAGGTAGGGCTCGTCGCGAGCCAAAGTCAAAAGGCCTAGCGATGTGCCAGTGCAAACTTTGACCGAAAGGGACAATACCCATGGCGAAAAGATCTCACGCAAGACGCAGTAACCAATACGATATGGACAACGGTGGCTTTCAGGCCACGAAAAAAGGGCGCGGTAAATCGGCCCGCAAGCAGCGAAAGGATGAGGGCAACATCGTCGAGATGAAATCCCGCTCCCAACAGCTCGAAACTGCCTACAGTCCTCAACGTACCTCTCAACCTCTTCAAGCACGAACCTCCGCACAACAAGACTACATAGACGCTATCAAACAGCACAGCTTAACTTTTGGTATTGGCCCCGCTGGTACCGGGAAAAGTTATTGCGCCGGGGCCTTGGCGGCAGAAGCGTTGGAGTCAGGGCGAATCGAGCGCATCATCTTAACCCGCCCAGCGGTCGAGGCTGGCGAGCAACTGGGCTTTTTACCCGGCGCGCTGGATGAGAAGTTTTCAGTCTATATAGATGCCTTTCGCGATATTCTGAATGAACGTCTCGGTGCCGGTACGGTGGATTATTGTTTGCGCCACGGGCGTATTGTGGCTGCGCCACTGGCATTTATGCGAGGTAAAACCTTCAACAACCGCACCTTCGTTGTGCTCGATGAGGCGCAAAATACCTCTATGGCGCAAATGAAAATGTTTCTGACGAGGATTGGTGAAGATTGTAAAGTGGTGATCAATGGTGATATTGAACAGAGTGATATCAAGGGAGCCAATGGCTTGGCGGACGCAATTGATAAGCTCAGTGGGGTGAACTCTGTGCATGTTCACCGCTTCGAGCGTGATGATATCGTCCGTAGCGGCCTGGTGCGCGATATTATTGATCGCTATGAGCTCTCATAGTGTAACCGCACGGTAACAAAACCTCTTCTACAATATGCTTGGCCATACGCTCACGACAAGTGAGCGTATGGTTTTTCTGTAATTGCTAACATCACAGTAACGCCGGATATAAGCCCTGACCAATTAATAGTCTATCTTTATACTTAAATCGCATTGATATCTTGATATCTATTACCGAGCTACAGTAATATTGGCGCATTGTTGAATACGGTGTCAATATGTGTGACGCAGTTCTCATCTTGGGGTTTATCCTGGCTTGAGACTTTGATGGGTTTGCTATAAGCGCAAGCGCTGGGGAAACCGGTCGTTTCGTTCATTACTGGGGCAGCTTTGTGTTGGTCCTATGCTGTAAAATAACATCGAGTTGTCTATTTTGAGGGAATATTAATGTCTAAATATCTTTTGAGGCCGCTGCGCCAGGCGAGGACTATAGGTGCCGCACTGACTTTAATATCGGTCACGACAGTAGCTCAAACTCAAACCAGTCGCGATGCTGTGTTAGGCGCATTGGAGTCTAATCCGGAAGTAAAATCTGCGATGCACACTTTTGAAGCTGCCGACTATGAGATGCGCGGGGCTAAAGGTGGCTACTTTCCCTCTTTGGATATTTCGGCCGGCACAGGTAAAGCGCGCCGGGATTATGATGAGCGTGATGATTACACGACCAATCGCGCCGAAATAGCGCTTACTCAATTGCTGTTTGACGGGTTTCGGGTGAGTGGCGAGGTAGGGCGCCTGGATGAGGCCCGGCAGGTACGTTATCTTGAGCTGCGCGATACTTTAGACGGTATCGCCCTCGAGTCTTTTGCTGTGGCTGAGGACCTCGTTCGTTTTCGGGAATTGTTAGATCTCGCTCGTACGAATTATCAAGAGCACCTTGAAGTTCAGGCGCAGATTAAAGAGCGCGTTGACCAAGGTGTGGGGCGTCGCGCCGACCTGGACCAGGTAGAGGGGCGGGTAGCATTGGCCGAATCCAACCTGTTGACAGAAGCTTCTAACCTTCACGATGTCACCGCTAAATATTTGCGTTTGGTCGGGCAGTTACCGCCGGCTGAACTCCAGCCTGTAAGCCTTTTGGACGAGCAGGTGCCGGACACCGTTAACCAGCTGCTGGAAATGGCGTATCGCGGTAATCCGGGCTTTCATGCCGCGATCAAGAATATCGCCTCAGCGCAGGCCGGTGTTAAGACCCAGCGATCTAATTACTACCCGACTGTGGAGCTGCGTGCTCGCTACGGGACACAGCAAAACCTGGGTGTCTTTGATGAGCGCTTTGATCCCGATGACTTCGGTGACGAGGGCTCGGTTGAGCTCGCCTTTACTTACAACCTATTCAACGGTGGTAGTGATCGGGCGGCGGTGCGCCAATCACTGGCGGAAGTGGATACCGCAATGAGTCAGCGCGATCAGGCGTGTGTAAACCTTCGTCAGGATACACAAATTGCGTATAACGATATTAACCAGCTTACTGAGCAATTGGTGTCTCTGCAGGCACACCGGGACGCCAGTAATCGCGTCCGCGCGGCCTATGCGGAGCAGTTCCAAATTGGACAGCGTACGCTGCTGGACGTGCTTGATGCAGAAAACGAGTATTTCGAGTCCAGTCGCGCTTTGATTAACGCTAATCATGACCTCAACCTGGCTTATGCGCGAGTGTTAGATGCATCGGGTCAATTGATTCCGACGTTAAATATTGTTGGCGAAGAGCTGCCAGCGCTTGAGAGTATTGACGAAGATATGGCGGAGATCAGCGTCGAGCCAGCGTCGGCTTGCCCTGTTGTTTCGCCCACGGCTTATGGTCGCACGGAGTTGATTTCCGATGTGTTTAACATCGAAATGGATGATATGTTCGATGAACAAAGCACTGTTTTGAGCGCGAACGCTATGAGCCGTCTCGATCGTCTGATAGCGCAATTCGGCAAAAATGGCACCGTTGCTGAAGTTTTAGTGAGTGCCCGTATGACATCCGACAAGGCCGGCTTAAATGAGACTATTGCGCAGGCGAGAGTTAAAGCGGTACGTAATTATCTTGTGTTTAACGGTTTGGAGCTCGCCAGTGTTGTAGATTCGCCGATCGACTCTAACAGTCCGGTACAGCCTGCCACTGACCGCGTTCAAATTACTGTTCGCCATCTGGGCGGATAAGCGCCATACTGTCTAAAGTGTGTCAAAATATCCCGCTAGCGGGATATTTTGTGTGAGTGCTCGAAGTACTATCAGGAAAATAAGAGTTTATGAGTGAAAAGGCAGGCGGGGCTGGCAGCGCCCCGTTGCGCGGTGGGCCACTAACAGCCTGTTTGGTCGCCTTGGCGAAGGCCCACGGTATTCGCACCTCTGAATCTACGCTGCTGGCGGGTTTGCCGCTGCAGCAAGAGCAATTGACTCCCTCTCTATTTGACCGGGCCGCTACCCGCGCAGGCCTGGCTTCGCAGCTGTCTCAGCGGCCGCTTGCAGAAATCAACCAGGCGTTACTTCCCGCTATACTCATTCTGGAAAATAATAACGCTTGTCTGCTCGTTGAATTAAACGTGGAGCAGGGGACGGCCGACGTCGTATTTCCTGAGCTTGGCAAAACTGTCTCCACCGTATCTCTCGCTGAACTCGACGAACGCTATGCGGGTCGAGTTATCTATGCTCGCCCAAAAATAAATTTTCGGGCCCGCAACGCTGGCATTCACGAGGTGGTTAAAGGGCACTGGTTCTGGGACGTGATTAAATCCCATCGCAGCTTGTTCCGGGATGTACTGTTAGCGGCATTTATGATCAATCTATTTGCCTTGGTTATGCCACTGTTTGTCATGAATGTTTATGACCGTGTGGTACCTAACTTTGCAACGGAAACCTTGTGGGTGTTGGCGATCGGTGTGGCGGTTGTGCTGGTGGCTGATGTGGTACTGAAAATCGTGCGAGCCTGGTTTGTGGATCTGGCGGCAAGTCGTATCGATATTCGGCTGTCGGCCAACATTATGGCCCGGGTGCTGGGAATGAAACTCTCCGAGCAGCCAAGCTCGGTTGGTTCTTTCGCATCCGGGCTGCAAGCATTTGAGTCGGTTAGAGCTTTTATTGGTTCCAGCACCATTATTGCCTTTATTGATTTACCTTTTGTGGTGGTATTTCTTTTGGTAATCGGGCTGCTAACCTCCTGGTGGTTGACGATTCCAATTATTGTTGGTGCACTAATCTGCCTGATCTATGCCGCCTCGGTACAGACAAGAATGCATCAACTGTCATTGGCAACAATGGAAGCCAGCGGGCAGAGAAATTCAGTATTAGTGGAAAGCCTGAACAGTCTGGAGTCGCTTAAGTTTCTCGGTGCCGAGGGGCGGATGCAGCAGTTGTGGGAGAGAGCAACGGTATTCTTGTCTCGTACCAGCACCAAAACCCGGTTGCTATCGGGTTCGGTAACCGCCGGTTCACAGTCGATTCAACAGTTGGTAGCGGTGTCGATTATCATTGTCGGTGTTTATTTAATTGCTGACGGTCAGTTATCACAGGGCGGGTTAATCGCCGCTTATATGCTTTCTTCGCGAATTATGGCCCCGATTGGACAGAGCGCTGGCTTGATGATGCAGTATCATCAAGCGGCGACTGCACTCGAGGGGGTAGAGCAGGTAATGAACAAGCCTGTCGAGCGCCCGGAAGACTCACAGTGGGTTAATGTGCCTCGCGTGCAAGGGCGTGTCGAATTCAAAAAGGTATCGTTTCGTTATCCTAACGATGACCGCGACATTCTCAAAGATGTCAGTTTTGTGCTGGAGCCCGGCGAGCGGGTCGCGGTTCTTGGACGCAATGGTTCAGGTAAGACCACAATACAAAAACTAATCGCTGGTCTTTACTCCCCCTCCGCGGGCAATATATTAATCGACAATATAGATATCGGTCAGCTAGACCCGGCCCAGTTGCGGGAAAATATTGGTTACGTGCCTCAAGACATCAATTTGTTTTTGGGTACATTGCGCGAAAATCTGGCTTTGGCCCATCCGCACGTCGACGATGCCCGCCTGATGGAAGTTATAGAGTTATGTGGTCTAACCGAGTTTATTAACGCTCATCCGCAGGGCTTGTCGATGCCGGTAGGAGAGCGCGGGGGACTGCTGTCGGGCGGGCAGAAGCAAAGTGTCGCCGTTGCGCGCGCGCTAATGTCTGAACCTTCCGTACTGCTATTGGATGAACCTACGGGCGCTATGGATCACTCCAGTGAAGAAGCGCTTAAAACTAATTTGGTGAAGCCATCGACTGGCAAGACCATGTTGGTGATTACCCACCGGACCTCTTTGTTAACACTGGTGGATCGAATTATCGTGATCGACGCCGGAAAGATCGTGGCAGACGGGCCCAAGGATCAGGTGGTTGAAGCGTTGCGTCAAGGCCGGATTGGGAGAGCGGGCTGATGGCAAAAACGCGTGAAGAAAAGCATTTTAAAACGCTTGGAAAGTCGATTGATGGTTTATCGCGCCCCATGTCGCGCCGTGTCGATAAGTTGTGGTCTCGCTGGATTGCTCCCTCCAGCGAGCTTTCCCGCGATTGGCTGGAAGATGCCGACTGGGCCAAAATTCAGCAGGAGCCCGTGCGCGCTCGCAGCTTACTTTTTGGTATGTTTATTGTGTTAGTTGTACTGGTGATTTGGGCCAGTCTGGCACAAATCGATGAGGTGGCTCGCGGTCAGGGTAAAGTTATTCCATCCAGGCAAACGCAAATTGTGCAGTCATTCGATGGCGGCGTCGTCGAAAAGATTCTGGTTGAAGAGGGCCAGGTTGTTGAAAAAGGGGCGTTGGTTATGCAAATTGATCCAACGCGATTCGTTTCGTCTTACCGCGAAAACCGGGTTCAGTATTTATCTCTATTGGCTCGCTCCGCCCGGTTGCAGGCGCTGGCAACAGGTGATGCGCTGGATATTCCCGCCGAGGTCGTTAAACAGGAGCCCGCGCTCGCGGACAACGAACGCACGCTTTATCATTCAAATTTGGCCGAACTGGAGCAGCAGATCTCGCGTGCTACGCAGCAACTTTTGCAGCGTCAGGAAGAGCTAAGCGAGGTGGATGCTAAACTTAAACAAGCTACCCGAGCGGCAGAGTTGTCGTCACAGGAGCTTGCGGTTACCAAGCCTTTGCTGGGCAGCGGCGCCATTTCCGAGGTAGAGATTTTACGTTTGGAACGAGATTTGTCCAACGCGGAAGGGGAGCGTGACCAAGCCATCGCGCAGCGCGAGCGAATACTGTCAGCAATTCGCGAAGCGCGCAATAATATTACCGAGGTTGAGCTGGCGGCGAAGAATGAGTGGCGCGGTCAGTTATCGGAAACATTGGCCAAGTTATCGAGTTTGTCAGAAACCGGACTAGGATTGGCGGATCGTGTTAAATACGCTGATATTCGGGCACCGGTTCGCGGAACCATTCAACGCTTGTTTATTAACACCGAGGGCGGTGTGGTACAGCCGGGAAGCGAGGTTGTGGAAATGACCCCGCTGGATGACCAGCTGCTAATTGAAGCTAAAATATCACCGAAAGATATTGCCTTTTTAAAGCCCGGTCAGAAGGCAATGGTAAAATTTACCGCCTATGATTTTACCGTTTACGGCGGTTTGACCGGAGAGCTGGAGCATATAAGTGCCGACACGATCACAGACAATGAGGATGATCAAACCTATTATTTGGTTAGGGTGCGCACTGAGGAGTCCGGCTTTGATGAAGGTACACAAATTATTCCGGGCATGACGACCCAGGTCGATATTATTACCGGCAAAAAAACGGTCATGTCCTACCTGTTGAAGCCTATTCTTCGTGCTAAACAAAATGCGTTGACCGAACGATAATGCGATCAGTATTTGTTACGACGTCTAACATTGACTCCCAACGCTGGCAGAGCGCTTTTGAGGAGGCCGCCGTATACGTTGACTACGCGCCCGATCAAGTCTCTGCGAATGAAAAGACATTGGCGTGGCTGGTGTTGGACGGCGCCTGGCGAGAGCATTTAACTTCGTTAACAGCCGCAGGTGCCAAAGTGGTAGCGCTTACGTTAAATGAGACGGCCGTCGAAGCACGAGAAATGTTTGCGCTGGGTTGTAGCGGCTACCTACACGCCATGGCCGCACCAGAGCAGCTAGCTAGAGTTAAGAAAGCTATCGAGTACGACGGCCTTTGGCTCGGTCGGGATTTAATGAGTGAGCTTCTGCTCACGCCCAAACCGCCGACTCAGCAGCCGTCCCAAATGTCACTTGAACGGCTCAGTGATCGAGAGCGAGCGGTAGCTCAAGCGGTTGTTGAAGGCCACAGCAATAAAGAAGTAGCTCGTTTGCTCGATATTACCGAGCGCACAGTTAAGGCACATTTAAGTTCGTGTTATGAGAAGCTTGGCGTGCGCGATCGTATGCAGCTAGCTCTTCATCTTCGTCCGGGAAAATAGACCGCGGTCATTGGACGCCTGGTATCAAAAATAGCTGCCTGCGTTTGGCTGCCGCCAAAGCCTGCGGAACCTCCCGCGCAGTAAGTCTCCCACCCTTCCTTCAGTGATCAACCGTACTGAGCGTTTGCATAAGAACAAGTGCGTTATCTAAATCGACGTTAATCAGGGCGTCCGAGCTGATGTTAGGTAAAGCTTTGCCAGCACCTGACGTGTTATCGTTTGAGGTTGTTTCTGTAGATAACACCTTGTTAGGTGAAGACATCTCCAAGCTTTCACCAGAATCATAAAGGTGTGTAGATAAATCTCCGTCTAATTCGCTTGTGAGTAAATCGTTAATCTCCAGGCTGCTGTAGGGAGTGGCTTTATGTTGAATGTCCGAATTGTCGGGGTTTGGCTTTGAACGGTCAGCGTGAGTAAGTCTTGGGTGTGTTGTGTCTTGACTCACGTGCCAAAAGTCATTGGCGTTGTCCAGTAAATCAGACAGCATCAAAGCGTCTTGGCTAGCATCTGTGGGCTGAGATAAGAAGCGTGTGCTTGCCCACAGACTACCTTGATTCTCATTTGCTGTATTTTCGGTGGCGGCAATTGCAGAGACGTTGTTCTTAGGGCTCAAAATACCAGGCGTGACATCGACGATAACTTCACCAAAGTCTGTTCCCCCGTTACCATCTGATACCTCATAAATTATGGTGGCATCGCCGATAAAATGATTCTGCGGGACATACTGCAGCGTGCCATCGGCATTAATAAAAACGGTACCGGAGTCGGTGGTCGCGTTAAGAACCTCCAGCGTGTCGTTTTCCTCGTCGGTGTCGTTGGCGAGAACGTCAATAGCAATGCCCGGGCTGTTATTGGCAGTCGTCGCAGTGTCATCGACTGCGATGGGGGCATCGTTAATCGCAGACACGTCAATTGTCACGCTGCCCACTTGAATACTGTTGGCCTGGGCCTGACCATCGTCCACCTGATAGGTAAAGCTCTCGCTAAAGTCGCTAGGCACATTAAGCGGCGCGGTGTAGAGCAAGCCTGTCAGTTCGGCAATTGTGAGAGTGTCGCTGTTATTGACAACAGTGCCGTTCGCTAAGGTGATAGAGCCCTCGGCGGGTACGCCTGTTACGGTAATAGTCAGTGTATCCCCGTCATCATCGGTGGGGGCCGTAAGACCAAGTGGGGTATTTGCCGACTCTTCGGCCACGGCAATACTGCTGGAGTCTACTATCGGAGCATCGTTAATATTCTCTAAGTCTATATTGACTGTGGCACTGTCTTCACCGCCGGCACCATCATCCACTGTGACGCCTAAGCTATAGTTACCTACCTTTGCATCGGTTACCGATTGGGTTAACGTAATGTCGCCTGTGGCCGCGTTGATGGCAAACATTCCAGCGCTGTTGCCAGTGGTAATGGCGTAGGTCAGGGTGTCATTATCCGGGTCGGTGGCTTGCGCGGTTCCGACAAGGGTGCCGGCAGTGTCGTCTTCACTGGCGCTGAATTGGTAAACGTCATCGTCATTGCCTGACGTTTCGCCAACGAAATCCGGCGCAGGGTTGGCTACGATCCAGCTAAAGTTTTGGCTGACCGCTACCCCACCGGAATCGGTTGCGGTTACCTCAATTGAGTACGGCGAGCCTGCAGCCGCATCGCTGTCTAAGATGCCCTCAATCACACCGGTCGAGCTATTGATCGTCAAGCTTGCGGGAAGGCCTGTAGCCGAATAAGTGAAGATGTTGTCTGCATCTATATCGCTAAAGCTTGAACTTGTGTCCAGCGCAATAACCGAGCCCTCAGCGTCATTTTGGTCGGCAATTGTTGTGGCCGTTGGGGCATCATTGACGCCCGTCACAGTGATGGTCACGGTAACAGGATCACTAATCCCGTCATTGTTATCTTGAGCCAAGTACTGGAACGTTACATCGGCGCTATCGCCGGCATCCAATTGTTGAAAGCTTTCGCCGGGGTCGTAGCTGTAACTGCCATCGGAGTTGACGTTTAGTGTACCTGGCCCCGAAAAGCTGCCCGTTACCAGGCGATAAGCCACGACATTGCCGTCCACATCCGTCGCTGCAGGCAGGACGTCGCTGATCGTGGAGTCTTCATCAAGGTTGACGGTTATATCAGATTGGGTGGGGACATCATTAATACCCTGAATGTTGACCGTCACTGTCGTGGTGCTGCCATCACTGACATCGACTGTGATGGTATCGGTACCGGTTTCACCCGCCTGCAGTTCTTGGGCGTTTGGGCTTAGAGAATAACTCCAATTGCCGTTGGCATCGATGGTCAAACTGCCATAGCTGCCGTTTACAGTTGCCGGAACAAAAGAGAGGTCGGTATCATCATCCGGATCATTCGCAGCCAGCGTGCCCGTTGCAGCTGGGTTGGCATCGTCTTCTGTAATAGAAACGGTTGCGGAGGTGATGACCGGGGCATCGTCGACCCCGGCAATGACAATGGTCACAACTTGTGGGTCACTCGCGCCGCTCTCGTTGTCCACCGCGGCAAAACTAAACTGTACCGTTGTCGATTCGCCATCGGCCAGGTAATCGTAAAAGCCTCTGGGGTCGAAGTTGTAAGTGCCATCGGCAAAGAAAATTAGCTCGCCTGGTGCAGGTGATGAATCAGCGACATAGGTGAGGTCGGCGGTTTGAATATAGCCCACCACTGCGCCATCACTGTCTATGTCGGTGGCCAGTGGTAAATCGCCCGGAAGTTGCGTATCTTCATCGGTTGCGCCGCTAATATTGGGATCACCAGAATCGATGGCGGGGACATCATTGCTGCCGGTGATCTCAACCGTGACGGTTGTATTGCCTCTGTCACTGCTAACGTTAAAAGTTTCTGTTACCTGTTCGTCAGCGTTTAATGCGTCGGTGTCGGGATCATCGTTGTCCAGAACATAGGTCCAGCTGCCACTGGTATCGATGCTGAAACTGCCGTAAGTGCCAATTGCATCTGTTTGCGCCACAAACGTGGCCGTGCCGGCGGCATCATCTTGGTCAACATCGGTAAAGGTTAAGGTGCCAGAGTCGCTGTTATTTCCGGCGTCGTCCTCGATAACGGTGCCGCTTCCCGAGGAAAGTGTGGCCGGGTCATCTTCACCGTTAATGGTGATGCAAAAGGAGCTGATATTACTGGCCGCGCCGTTATTATCAATACCTTGGTAGGTAAAAGAAACTTCTTGTATGTCACCCGCATCCAGAGGATCAAATGCGGTACCCGGGTCGAAACTAAAACTACCGTCACTATTGAAGCTAATACTGCCACTTGCCAGGCCGCTGCTATCAACCACCCGATAGGAGACTACGATTCCGTCGACATCGGATCCGGCGGGCACATTGCCGTTGAAAACTGTATTCTCGACCGTGTCAAAAGTGCCGCAGGGCACATCGGTCACCGTAGGGGCATCGTTGGTGCCGATAATCACAATCGTGACATCGTCGCTCCCGCCCCCGTTGATGTTTAGCGTAACCTGATCGCCTAAAGCTATTTCGTCCGCCAGTGCTGGATCATCTAGTGTGTAAGTCCAGTTGCCGCTGCCGTCGACCACAAGTTCCCCATAACCGCCGCTATCGGGGTAAGTGCCAGGCGAAGATGTTGCAAGTGGCCCGCCGCTTACCACAATTTCGTCCGGGGCATCGCCTTCGATGATTTCCACGGTGTTAGGGTCGGGTGGCCCATCGGTAGAGCCTTCAACCGTAACGGTGACCGTTCCGACATCGGAAAGGGCGCCGTGACTATCAAATGCCTGGTAAGTAAAAGACACTTGGTCAGTCTCGCCGTCGTTTAAGTCATTAAAGCCAAATCTGGGGTCAATGGTGTAAGTGCCATTGGTATTAAATATCAAACTGCCGGGCGGAAATTCTGAATCGTCCAGTAAATAATAACCGCCAAGTGTGTCATCGGCGTCGATATCGGTGATGGTTGAAAGATTTTGATTATCCAGCGTGGTTTCTTCGTCGACGGTTACGTTAATCTGAGTTTGTACTAAAGCTGGTGCGTCATTGGTGCCGGCAACGTCAATGGTTGCCGATGTTGTTGAACCGTCATTCAAGGCAATGGCATTGATGGTGTCGACGACGTTATCGCCCAAATCGAGCGGGTCGGCATCATTGGCTCTTAGGGTGTAAGTCCAGTTGCCGTCGGTGTCAATGCTGAAGTCACCGTAGGTGCCGGCGTAGGAATTGGCGACGAATGCTAAGTTGGGGTTATCGATATCGGTTGCTGACATAGTGCCGGCGTCTGTTGGCTGTGTGTCTTCAATAACCGAGCCTGAGCCGACGCTAATATTGGGTGCATTGTCGATACCGGTGACGGTAATGGTAACCGTTCCGGGCTCCGATACGGCGCCATTATTGTCTCCTGCGGAGTAAGTAAAGGTGACGTCCCGGGTTTCACCAGCGGCAAGGTCATCGAAATCACCGTTGTCCGCCTCAAACCTGAAATCACCGTTTGGTTGGAAAGTGAGTATGCCTTCGGTCACATCACTCATAAGTGCATAGCCAACAACAGAGCCATCAATATCGCTGCCATTGACTTGCTGCAGATTCAATACATCACCTTCGGTAATATTGAAGGCTAAGTCTTCCACTTCGGGGTTGTCATTAATACCTTCAATATTAATGGTCACGGTCGTGGTGACGTTGTCATCGTTGGTCGTTGCGCCATCGCCACCGTCAGAGAGGTTAACGGTATAAACTTGATTGACGGTTTGGCCAATGGTTATCGCATCGACGGTGTCGTTTTGGTTGAGCTCGTAATTCCACGAGCCATCAGCACTGACCGTTAAAGTGCCGTAAGCATCGGTGTAGGTGTCGGCCACAAACGCCATTAAGGGGTTGTCGATATCAAACACGTTCAATTGACCGCTAGTGGTCAAGGTGGTGTCCTCGCGCACCGAGCCGGAGTCGGAGCTTACCTGAGTGGGGTCGTCGACACCTAGAATTTCAACGGTAATTTGACCGAAGTCACTGATGGCGCCCTCGTTATCTATAGCGCGGTAGCTGAATACAAAATCAGTTGTTTCACCTGCAGCCAAATAATCGTAAGAGCCTCTCGGGTCCACGGTGTAATTACCAAAAGCATCAAACGTCAGCAAGTTTGCCGGAAGTGGTGTACTGCCTGCGGTGGTATAGCTGGCCACGGTGCCGTCGTCATCAATGGCTAAAGGAACGGTGTCAGAGTAGGCCGTATCTTCATCGGTGTTTACGGTATCGTCGGGCACCTCCGGCTCATCATTGGTGCCACCAATAACGATGGTGACAGCCTGCGTGTCGGTTGCACCGTTGAGATCTTCTGCGGTGATTACGTACTCTAAAACCAAGTTGTCATTGGAGGATAGGTAATCGAATACCTCATCGTCACCGGAATTGAACACCCAGTTGATGGTGCCGGTTGTAGCACCGTTCGCGATAACGGCACCGGCATCGACACTGAGCATAGCTAAGAAGGTTGCGTTGGCTATGCCGTTGTCGTCGCCCTGATCAACGCTTACCGAGGTAACCGTGGGAGAAACTTCATCTGTGACATCCACATCGCTAACACTCAGGCGGCCTGCGGTGCTTATGATGGTATCGGTTTCGGGCAATGTGGCGCTGTCTCTGTCGCCGCTGGCCACGCTAATGTTGGGTGCATCGTTGACACCCGTAAGCGTAATATCAACAATATGTTCGCTGCCGTCTGCCGAGAAAACAATAAAACGTTCCTGGCCGGTTTCCCCTTGCGCCAAATACTGCAAGTCAGCGTTGTCTACCGTGTAGGTCCAATCGCCATTGCTGGCAATCACAAGCCCGCCCAGATTATTGCCTATTGATACCGGGGCGCGACTGTCATCAATAACCGATTCACCGTTGTCGATATCGGTAACGGTTAGGGTGCCGGTGGCTTGGTAGGTGCCAGAGTCTTCCGTTACTGCACCGGTATCGTCGCCACCGAAAGTAGGTGGATCGTTGACGCCAATGATATCGATCGTGATGGTGGCCGGCGCGCTGTATACCGGGTTGCTGTCAATATCGGGCTCAGAGTCTAAAAGGCGGTAGGTAAAACTCACACTCGCTGTTTCGTTTAAGGCGAGCTCTTCAAATTCACCGTTGGTGTCGAATTGAAAACTGCCATCGGGGTTAAAGGTCAGTTGGCCGGCTGTAATGCCAGTGTTATCGACCACTTCATAACCGGTAGGGTTGATGGCACTGTCTACATCAAAGGGCGCCGGGACCTGAGCTGTGAGTGTGTCGTCTTCGTTGACCTCCAGTGTGTCGGGGTAGACCTCGGGTGGATCGTTAACATTAATCAAGGTGACTCTTACGGTGGCCAAGTCAAAGCCGCCTTCGCCGTCGCTGGCCTGAACCGTGAGTTCCCTAACGCCTAAGTCGGGGTCATCGACGGCGCGAGTGATGGACATTTCGCCGGTTGCAGAGTCAATGGCAAACAAACCGTCTTGGTTGCCGACAACAATAGCGTAACTTAGATCGTCGCCATCGGGGTCGCTCGCGGCGACAATGGCGGTGCCATCCACAACACCTTCGTAGACTTCGTATTCATAGGTGTCGTCATCAATACCCGTGGTTTCATTTATAAAGTCTGGTGCGGGGTTGGTGACAGTCCACTCAAAAGATACCGTGGTCGTTTCGCCCTGGCTATCCGCCGCGGTAACTTCGACAGTGTAAGGGCTGTTAACCGACGCGCTGTTATCCAGTGCACCGGTAATCTCGCCCGCCGACGAAATTACCAGGCCGGGCGGTAAGCCGGCGGCACTGAAGGTGAGAGTGTCGTCGCTATCGATATCGGTAAACGCCGCACTGACATTGACGGGGGGAATTGTTTCCAGGTCTTCATTGAGCTGATCCGGAATCGCTACACCGCTGGGTGTCGGCGCATCATTAGTGCCGGTGATGGTGACAACCACGTCGTGGGTATCGACGCCGCCATTGCCGTCAGCGGCTGAAACCGTGTAGGTTAGAACCAGTTCGTCGCCAGTGTCGAGGTGATTAAAATATTCGTTGTTCGAATCGAACTGCCATTGAAAACTTCCGTCAGTATCGCCGCGCGCAATGACTATACCTGCATCGACACTGAGCATATCGAACAGTACATTATTGGCAATACCGCCATCGTCACCGGATGTCACAACAACGAAGTCTACGGCAGGGGTGACCTCATCGCGCACATCGACATCACTAACACTCAACGAGCCAGCCGCCGTTAAACTGTTGTCGGTTTCGCTTACATTGGCCGAGTCAGTATCTGTTCCTTGCACGCTAATAGCAGGGTTGTCGTTTACGCCAGTAAGCTCGATGACAATCGAGTGGCTCGCGCCGTCGATGGTGGTGACTGCAAAAATATCAAATGTACTTTGCCCAGCGGCCAGGTATTGTGTTGCGGCGTTGTCTACGGTGTAGTCCCAATTGCCGTCGGTTTGAATTACGAGCCCGCCTAACACATTGTTAACCGGGCGTGGTGCTATGGTCGTATCTATTTGCGACTGTCCATAGTCGGGATCGATGCCTGTGAGTTGAGCGCTATCGGTTAGCGTATTGCCCGTCTGAATGTTGGTATCTTCGACAACTGCACCTCTATCTCCGCCGGTGAAAACGGGTTTATCATTGGTGCCTGTTATGGTGATGGTGATTTCGTGTTCCGCGGTTCCTCCGGCCGAGTCCGTCGCTGCAATGGTATAGGTGAGTATGTAATCAATGCCGGCGGGAAGTAATTCGAAGGTTTCTGTACTGCTGTCAAATGTCCAGTTTATATCGCCTTCGGTAGCGCCATTCGCAATGACGGCATTTGCGTCCACGCTGAGCATGGCAAGCAGAGTGGTCGAATCAATGGCGCCATCAATATTCGCCGAAACGTCAATGACATCTGGCGTTACGGTATCTCGCAAATCAATATCGCTCACCGACAGTGTTCCGTTGCTGGTCAGCGCCGTATCGGTTTCTGTTAGCGCGGCGCTGTCGCTATCGCCAGCGTCTACGGTAATTTCCGGCAGGTCGTTAACGCCGCGAATGACGATCGAGATTGGGTGCTGTGTGCCATCTACCGTGGTTACTAAAAAGCGTTCGGTGACGATTTGGTTTTGTGACAGGTCCTGCACATCGGCATTAGCCAGCGTATAAGTCCACTGACCCGCTGCATTGATAACCATACCCCCCATGACGCTGCCTTGTGGTATGGGGGCAACACTGTCGTCGATGGCAGATTCATTACCATCTGGGTCATAACCTCTGACCTGACCATTAAAAATGAGATCAGGATCGCTCTCATCTTCTGTCACAGTGCCTAAGGTTCCACCGGTAAAAACGGGCGCATCATTGGTGCCGGTAATGGTAATTGTGACGGGGTGCTCGGCCGTGGCCCCGGCCGAGTCGGTTACTTCAATTGTGTACTCAAGTATTAACCGGTCACCTGCGGGCAGGTAATCAAACGCTTCGCTGCCGCTGTCGAACTCCCACTGAATAACCCCTGTGTCGTCACCGGCTTCAATAATCGATGAGTCGTTAACCGAAAACATTGCAAGGAATGTCAGTGAGCTTAGGCTGCCGCTATTACCCGTGAAGCTGACCGAATTAACCTCAACCGTAACGGCGTCTTGTAAGTCGATATCTTGGCTGGTTAGTGTACCTTCCGCCGCAAGCGCGGAATCAGCTTCTGTAAGAGAGGCCGAGTCACTATCGCCGCTGGCAAGCAGAATTTCGGGCGCATCATTAACGCCGGTAATGGCAACGGTTATATCGTGCACTGTGCCATCGACAGAACTTACCGAAAATTGTTGCAGGCGCTGTTCGCCTTCGCTTAGGTACTGCACACTGGCATTTTCCAGCTCATACTCCCACAGTCCCGCAGCGGTAATCGTTAGGGCTCCTAACGCATCCGCTGTAACTGACGTTGTATCAAACGCGGCCTGCCCGGCATCCGGGTCAATAATACTGAGTTCACCAGAATCCATTAACACCGGATCGGATTGATCTTCAATAACAGCTCCCAGATCATCCCCCGCTATGACGGCCGGGTCTGCAGTGGGCGTAACGGTGATGTACACCACCGCCTCGGCGGGCTCACCGTGGCCATCGTCCACTAATACGGTAAATTGATCTTCACCGACATAATCGGGCCCGGGTAAATAAACGAAGCTTCCGCTCTCGCTGTCAAAGTCCGCACTACCGAAGTCAGGGGCGTCAATAATGGTGTAGGTAAGTTCATCGCCGTCGGCGTCGCTGGCAATGATGGCGCCTGGAATAGGGGTGTCTTCAGGTGTGATTAAATACAGGTCTTCTGCGACGGGTGGGTCTTGAACCGGAATAACTTCAATATACGTGGTTTGCTCTACAGTATGCGTTGGGTCCGAGACAAGCACGCTGAATTGATCCGGCCCGTTATAGCCGGCCGATGGCGTATAGATAAATTGCCCGGTAGCCGGGTCCAGACTTACTGTGCCGAACTCCGGAGGCTCTACCACGACATAGGTGAGTGGATCTCCATCGCGATCTGAGGCCGGAATAGTGTTGTTTAGCGCAATCTCTTCCGGGGTTGTCAGAAAGAGGTCTTCGGCGACTGGCGGGACGTTAACAGTTCCCCCGCCGCCGTTACCGCCGCCACCATTTCCGCCGCCACCACCATTGCCTCCCCCACCACCACTGTTCCCGCCACCACCGGGGTCGTCGCTAGTCTTATACCGCGGGGTATAGTTGTTATCCACATAGTCTGGAAGGTTGTCGGGGGCAGAGGAGAAAAGATCGGAAGTCAGTGTTTCGCCCACCCGGTTTAAATACACGGCGTAGTGTTTGCTGCCGGAATTTAACACATCGGGCGGCAGTTCTTGCGGGGCGTCACCCCTTGGGGTAATGATGACCTCCTGAGGAATGTCATCAATAGGCTCTTGACCGGTTGCTGATGGGGGAGCGGGCCAGAAATCCTCAGTAAGCGGCAGCTGAATAGGGCCATCGACTTCGCGCAGCGCTCCTTGCCCAAGATCGAAGCGCGCCCTCGCGCCGGCATCGAGTATGAGCTGCTCACCCTCGGTGATGGTGTCCCCTTTATTTAAATAGCGCACTGACCCGTCTTCTGCGCGGACCCACACCCTACCTACAACCTCTACCACTACTCCGCTTAAGTCATCCATCGACAGTCCCTTTTGCTACTACATCATGTACATCAAGCAAATTCACAGGAGATTGGTGCACTTCGATTTAGTCGTATAAATCTTAATTATGCCCTTGTCCAGCCCTTATACTATCGCATTATTGTAAAAAAATAACGCTGGGTTCGGGCGATACGGCGCGGGGGAGGCCGCGCCGGGTGCGCATGGCGCATAAATGATTGTTTGTTCGATATGGACCAGTTTTGTGAGTGTAACTTGTGCCGGCGTGAGGTAACTAATATTGTTCTCATAAAGGCAAGAGCTAAGCCCGTGTGCCGAAAGTCTGTATTGTACTAAGGTACAATACCATTGACGCTTAAACCCGCCTAAACTCCTATGTAATACGAAAACCGTCTTTTAAATTGATCGTTTAATGATCACTTGACATATAAAAGGGTGCAGGAATGGCAGCGCAAGCGACGAATGTAGTTTCATTGCAAGGTAAGGCATGGGCGAAAGCGGAGGATGGTTCACTTCGGGAGCTCAAAGCAGGTGACACTATAGCCGCTGATGAGCAGCTGGTGACTGAGTCTGGCAGCCAAATACAGCTGGACTTTGGCGATGGCAAACTGGTGAGTTTAAGCGGTGCTCATGAAGTCGCTATGAGCCCTGAAATGTGGCCCGAAACGGCAACGACCAATGCCAGTGTGCTGGAATCCCAGTTCGATGCCATTTTGGCCTCTCTCGATGAAAATGAAGCTCTGTTGCAAGATCAGCAGTTCACCGATATTCTCGCCTCCCTTGATGCCAATGACGGTTTGCTACAAGACGGGCGTTTTGAGGCTATTCTCGCAACTCTCGAAGAAAACGACGCCGACCTGCAGCAGCTGCGAATACAAGACATTCTCGCCTCCCTTGATGCCAACGATACCAGCTTGCTGGAGTCGCGTTTTGACGACATTCTGCAATCGCTTGCCCAGAATGATCGCGACCTCAATCCTTCCGAGTTTGACGTTATATTGGCCGGTCTGGAACAAAATGACCAAATATTGAATGACATTGGCGCGGACTCACTAATGGCGTCTCTGGAGGGCGACGGTGACCTGCTGGACCAGCAAGAAGCGCCTGCAGCGGGTACTGGTGGTACCGGAGGTGGTCATGACTTTGTTCGCGTTGATCGCATTGAACTGCCAACCGAAGGGCAGATCTACAATTTTGCAGGCGGGTTCACGGGTAACCCGGGCAACGTTGTATTCAGTAATAACCAGAGCAGCACTCTTAACGATGATGGCACTCCGGATGATGAGGGTACTCCGGATATTGAAGGCACCGTTATTGTGTCTCTGGCTGGTCCAGCCAGTGTCATTGAGGGCGAGACCACCGCGGCTTATACCGTCACCTTGAGTGAGCCGGTGCCGGCGGGCAACAGCGTCACCGTCAACCTAAGTTACACCTACGTGAGCGCCAGCGGTGAAGACATCGTCGAGGTGTCGAGTGTCACCGTCACCGGCGGCAATAGCACAGCCACTTTCACCCTAGACACTCTGGACGACTTCTTAGCGGAGGGGATTGAAGACTTTGCGGTGGCTGTGGGCAGCGTAACTGACACCGATAGCTCGTTCGAAACCATTGCAATTGATGACAACAATGGCAGCGTCACGACCGCTATTACCGACCAGATCGGCAGTGATAATCCTCCGGCAGCAGAAGACACCGTTTTCGCCGTGATCACCGGGCCGGTCAATGTCAACGAAGGCGACATCTCCGGTGATTTTACGGTAAGCCTGGTTGATGAAAATGGCAATCCAGTGACCGTTAGCAACAACACCGATGTCACGGTCGTGTTCAGCAACGGAACAGCGGAAGTGGGCGACTACGACGCGACGGCGCAAACCGTCACCATCAGCGCGGGTGCGAGCAGCGCCACCTTAACGGTACCGACCAACGCAGATGCGGACCTAGACGAGGAGACCTTCACTGCCAGTATCGACAGCGTGCAAGACACCGGTGAATTCGAGAATATTGACACTACGACGGGTGTCAACGGCGAGAGCCCAGATCACACCATCACGATCCTTGACAACGGCGGCACGCCTCCTGGCACCGAAGACACGGCGACCGTAAGCCTGGTTGGCCCAACGGACGTTGTTGAAGGTGAAGCCACCACCGACTACACGCTGAGTGTGGATCAGGCGGCGGGCGACGTGAGCGAAGACATCGTCGTGACCTTCACCTACAGTGGTGTGGCGGTCGATGGCAGCGACTTCACCGGCGTGGCGAGCGCGACGATCAGTGCGGGCAGCAACAGCACCACGTTCCAGATCGATACGCTGGACGATGCACTGGCCGAAGGCTCGGAATCGTTCACCGTCAGCATCGACAACATTAACGACAACGGTCAGTTCGAAGCGGTGGCCGCGGATGCGAGCGCGAGCAGCGTGACCACGACGATCACCGATGCGAGCAGCCTCAGTGTTGACAGTGTGAGCAGTGACAGCCAGGCGGAAGGCAACACGCTGACGCACACGGTGACGCTGAGCGGATCGAGCGTGAACGCCGAAACCTTCGCGTTCAGCCTGACAG
>NZ_JAULRU010000127.1 GCF_030518155.1 Gilvimarinus gilvus
ATGTCAGCAGCTCCGACAAGGAACTGCTGCGTAACCTGGAGCGCGACCTGAAGCTGACCGTTTTCGGTCAGGACCAGGCCATCGATTCGCTGTCCACGGCCATCAAGCTGTCGCGTGCTGGCCTCAAGGCACCTGACAAGCCAGTGGGTTCGTTCCTGTTTGCCGGCCCTACCGGCGTCGGCAAGACCGAAGCGGCCCGGCAATTGGCCAAGGCGCTGGGTGTGGAGCTGGTGCGCTTCGATATGTCCGAGTACATGGAGCGCCACACGGTTTCGCGGTTGATCGGTGCACCGCCCGGCTATGTCGGGTTCGACCAGGGTGGTCTGCTGACCGAGGCGATTACCAAGCAGCCGCACTGCGTGTTGCTGCTCGACGAAATCGAGAAGGC
>NZ_JAULRU010000128.1 GCF_030518155.1 Gilvimarinus gilvus
CGGCTATTGTGCCAGCCGCGGCGACGGTGTGGGAGATGCAATAGCCAAGGCTGCCGTGCAGCCCATCGCCGGCAAGCCTGCAGGCCCGAAGATCTATGCAGTGCCTGGGGAAGCTGGCTTGCCGACAATGGGCCGCAAAGCGGGCCGTACAATCGCTATTTGAATACCTTCTTGAAAAACGCCTGCATATCCGCCCAGGAGCTTTCATCCGCGGCCTTGTTATAGCCAATGTCCGGCCCGCCATGCTCGCCATGGCTCAAGCGGTCTGCATCCGGATTGGTGAAACCGTGCTTGGCCCCTTCGATGCTGACGAACTGATAGTTCACCTTGGCCGCATCCATCTCGGCCTT
>NZ_JAULRU010000129.1 GCF_030518155.1 Gilvimarinus gilvus
CGGCTATACCGCCTTCGAGCGCACCCGTGCCGAACGCCTGGCGCAACAGCAACAGGCCTACGAGAAGCAGCAGGCGCAGCGCGCGCACATGGAAAAGTACATCGCCCGCTTCAAGGCCCAGGCCACCAAGGCGCGCCAGGCGCAGAGCCGGATCAAAGCCCTGGAGCGCATGGAGGAGCTGTCGGCGGCGCACGTCGATTCGCCATTTGACTTCGTCTTCCGCGAGTCGCAGAAAATTTCCAGCCCGCTGTTGAGCATGTCCGAAGGCCGCCTGGGGTATGGCGACAAAGCCATCCTCGACAAGGTCAAGCTGCAACTCACCCCGGGCGCGCGTATTGGCCTGCTCGGCCCGAATGGCGCAGGCAAGTCGAC
>NZ_JAULRU010000169.1 GCF_030518155.1 Gilvimarinus gilvus
GTTAGAAATTGCGAAATCTCGTATCCAAATCATGATCGAGAAAGGAATGGACAACAAAAACCAAGTGTTACAAGGATTAATCGACAAAGCAAACAAACGTATCGAAGAAATTAAATCGGGTGCTAAACCTGCTTTAACTCCAGATGCAAATGCTAAATATTACGCTGAAGTAGTAATCGACTTAGATATTATCGAAGAGCCAATGATTGCCGATCCAGACGTAAACAATGCTGATGTTTCTAAACGTTATACACACGATACAATCCGCGATTTAACTTACTATGGTGGAGATAAACACGTAGATTTAGGTTTCGTAGGATCTTGTATGGTTCACAAAG
>NZ_JAULRU010000130.1 GCF_030518155.1 Gilvimarinus gilvus
TCATCACCATCGCCCACTGGTTCCGGGCTTCCAAGCAGGTCCTCTCGGACATTCCGCTCCTGCAGAGCTACATCAACGGTCGCGCGATCTACGGCTTGAAGTACAAGGAAGAAGAGCAACTGCTCGCTGGCGACGGCACCGGCCAGAACCTGCTGGGCCTGATTCCTCAGGCCACCGCCTTCAACCACGCCCTGCGCAAAGCCGGCGACACCAAGATCGATACTCTGCGCCGCGCGATCCTGCAGGTCCGCATCGCCGAGTACCGCGCCTCGGCCATTGCCCTGAACCCGGTCGACTGGGCGGACATCGAGCTGACCAAGGACGCCA
>NZ_JAULRU010000131.1 GCF_030518155.1 Gilvimarinus gilvus
TGGCGGGATCAGGAGTACCGCTACGACCCGTGGGGCAACCTGATCGAGAAGCGCTCGGGGCATAGCAAGCTGCAAAGCTTCAGCTACGACTGCGAGAACCGGCTGGTGCGGGCGGAGACGTTGGTCAATGGCAAGCTGGCAAGCCGAGGCGAGTACCGTTACGACAGCCTTGGGCGGCGGGTGGCCAAGCGGGCTGAGATCAACGGCGAGGTCGAACAGAAGCGCTTTCTGTGGCAAGGCTTGCGGATGCTGCGGGAGGAAACGCCTGGGCAGAACATCCTGTACCTTTACGAGCCGGGTAGTTATGCGCCGTTGGCGCGGGTTG
>NZ_JAULRU010000132.1 GCF_030518155.1 Gilvimarinus gilvus
GCCATCCGTCACCACCCCGCTGTGCACTTCGCGGCCGCTGATGTAGCGGTTCATCAAGGTCAGCCCCGGTACGCCGACGGTGACGAAGTTGAAGTCATGGCGCACCTGCCATGAGCGTTCGTTGGCGTTGTCGAAGCTGGCGTTGTAGCTGTCATTGGCCAGGGTTCCGCCACTGGTGCCATTGACCCGCATCCAGGTATCGCCATCGACCTTCTGCAGCCCGACCCAGAAGGTGCTGCCGCCGTATTTGGCGGAGAACATCCCCGAGTACGTCTTGTTGTCCAGCTCGCCAGCGCGCCTGGAACCGTCGTCATCGCCCTGGAAATAGCCCAGGTTGGCGCCCAGGGTCCAGTCGCCCAGCGGCTGGCTGTGGGTCAGGTTCAGGTACTGTTGGTGGTAGATGTCCTTGAGCTGGGCATCCCACAGGCCAATCATGGTGCGTTTGTCGTTGAAGGTGTATTCGCCGCCA
>NZ_JAULRU010000133.1 GCF_030518155.1 Gilvimarinus gilvus
GAAAACCAACCTGATGGTCTTCCTGCGCCCGACCATTCTGCGTAGCCAGGCGGAGCGGGTCGAGGTAGGGCGCAGGGCCTACGACGGGGTGCGCGCCGCCGATGATTCGCCCTTGCCGGCTGATGCCCAGCGACTGTTCTAGCCGCGTCGCTTGCCAAGCGCGCAAGTGCCACAGCCATGAGTCCTGAGCTGCCATTCGGCTTCGCCCGGCGTCACGGGATCCTGCTCGACCGCCAGGCGCCCGAGCCGGTGCTGATGATGCGAGAAGGCGCGTCCCTGGCCGCCCTGGCCGAAGCCTGCCGCTTGCTGGGCAATACCTGGCCGCTGCGCCAGGTGAGCGAAGCCGACTTCGCCGAGCGCCT
>NZ_JAULRU010000134.1 GCF_030518155.1 Gilvimarinus gilvus
CAAGGTCAAGGCGGTACTGGGCGACAACGCGCCGCTGGACTCGTGGGACCTGATCTTCAAGCCCGAGTACATGAGCAAGCTGAAAAGCTGCGGTGTAGCGGTGCTGGACAACGGCCCCGAACTGCTGCCGATTGCCCTGCACTACCTGGGCCTGCCGCACCACAGCCAGAACCCGGCAGACTACGACAAGGCCAAGGCGCTGTTGATGCAGGTACGGCCCTACATCAGCTACTTCCACTCCTCGAAATACACTGGCGACCTGGCCAACGGCGATGTCTGCGTGGTGGTGGGCTTCTCGGGGGATGTGCTGCAGGCGAAGAACCGCGCCGAAGAGGCGCACAACGGCGTCAAGGTGGGCTATTCGATACCCAAGGAAGGCGCGCCC
>NZ_JAULRU010000135.1 GCF_030518155.1 Gilvimarinus gilvus
CGGCCGGTGAACTGCAAAGCGAAGTGCGCCGCCTGGGTGGCGAACCGGAAACCTCTACCAGCTTCAGTGGCGATCTGCATCGCGGCTGGGTCAACCTTAAGTCGATGGTCACCGGCAAGGATGAAGAAGCAGTGCTCAACGAAGTGGAGCGCGGCGAGGACCATGCCCTGAAGGCTTATAAGGAAGCCCGTGAGAAGCTGGTTAAACTGGGCCGCACTGCCTCAGACACTACCTATGCCCTGGTGGAGAAGCAACTGCAAGGCGTGCAGCGTAATCACGACCAGGTGAAAGCACTGCGCAACGCTGCTCGCGCCCGCTCTTAAGCCTCTGGGCCCTCTACCCGGTTACGGCCTTTG
>NZ_JAULRU010000136.1 GCF_030518155.1 Gilvimarinus gilvus
GGGCCGGGTCGTGGAACCTGGTCTCGCAGGTGGCTTCACAGGTCATGCGCCTTGGCGGCAACCTCATCATGGCGCGGCTGTTGCTGCCGGAAATGTTCGGCGTCATGGTCATCGCCACCACCGTTTCGGTCCTCCTGCATCTGCTGTCCGATGTTGGCCTGCGCCAGAACATCATCCAGAGCCACCGTGGCGACGACCCGGACTTTCTCAATACGGCGTGGACCGTGCAGATCATCCGCGGCTTCGTGCTGTTCGCCCTGACGCTGCTGCTGGCCCTGGCGGCCTGGGTGGCGCAGTACCAGCAGTTGTGGCCGGCAGACTCCACCTATGCCGCCCCTGTGCTGCCGATGGTGCTGGCGGTTACCGGCCTGTCGGCGCTGATATGGGGCTTCCAATCCACCAAGATCGATGTTGCGGTGCGTACCTTCCAGCAGAAGCGCGTGGTGCTGGTCGACCTGGCCTCGCAACTGGCCGGGCTGGTGGTGATGCTGGTACTGGGCGTGCTGACCCACTCGATCTGGGCCCTGGTCATCGCGGGCCTGGTCTC
>NZ_JAULRU010000137.1 GCF_030518155.1 Gilvimarinus gilvus
CAAGTTCGTAAAGAATGGAAACCTACTACTTATCAAAATATCAAGGAAACAACAATTACAATTTTAGGATTAGGTGAAATCGGAAAGTTAGTAGCAGAGCAATTTGTTGCTTTAGGTTTTCAAGTCAAAGGTTGGTCGAATTCGCCTAAAAATATAAATGGAGTAGAATCTTTTGCTGGAAAAGAAGGCTTGAATGTTGCAATTTCTAAAACTAATTTTATTGTCAATATTTTGCCTTTGACAGGTGATACAGAAGGTATTTTGAATAAAGACTTTTTTAAAGAATGTTCAGCTCATACAGTTTTGGTTAATGTTGGTCGTGGAGCACATTTGGACGAAAAGGATTTATT
>NZ_JAULRU010000138.1 GCF_030518155.1 Gilvimarinus gilvus
CCATCACGGGCCCCTTCCAGCACGGCGGCGCTGATCAGCGCTACGGCCTCCGGGTAGTTGAGTTTCAGGCCACGGGCCAGGCGCCGTTCTGCCAACAAGGCGGCAGTGAACAGCAGCAGTTTGTCTTTCTCTCTTGGGGTCAGCTCCATGGCGCTCTCTCAGGTGGCCCAGATACGTGGCGGGCAGGCAGGCAGGCCGAGAACGGCCGGGCGCAGCACATGCCACAGGCGTTGCAGGGTGCGTTGCAATTGTTGGTTGTCATGGTCGAGCAGGCGGATCACCAGCAGCGAACCGAGCAGCGTCGCGCCGGCAGGGGTGCCCAGCTCATCGAGCATGGGCCT
>NZ_JAULRU010000139.1 GCF_030518155.1 Gilvimarinus gilvus
CGGCCAGGATCGCCGGCAGCGTACTGAATTGCGGCACCGACAACACCACCTGGCGTTCGCGCCCCAACTCCTTGAGCCAGTCATCGACTACACCGTGGGTATTGGCCGTAGGCGAGACCTGAACGTGCGGGCGGGCGCAGAACTCATCCAACGTCAACGCCCTGGTGGATTTGTCGGCGCGCACCACCCTGGCCTGCATGCTGCGCAATACCTTGCGCTTGGCATTGGCCGGCAGGCCCCGGGTCTGGCTGATGCCGACCGTGACGTCACCCGCCGCCAGCAAGTCGGGAATGCGCCAGTAATCCACGTGCTGCACGACCACCACCACGTTCGGCGCCTCGACCCGCAGCGCCCGCAACAACGGCGGCAACAGCCCGGACTCGACGTCATCGGACAAACCGATGCGAAAGGTCATCTTGCTGGAAAGTGGGTCGAAGTCGTGGGTCAGGCTAAGGGCCACAGACATCGCATCCAGGGCCGGGGTGAG
>NZ_JAULRU010000019.1 GCF_030518155.1 Gilvimarinus gilvus
GGTTTAGGCTGTCGGAAAACACCAGGGTCTTGGTCATCGGGTCGATACCCAGTTTCTGGTAATGGGCGATCGCTTTCTCGGCCCAGGCTACCGGCTCGCCGGAGTCGTGGCGCAAGCCATCGAACAGCTTGGCGAAGTACAGGTCGAAATCGCCGAGGAAGGCATCCATGGTGATGCAGTCGGTCAGGGCGATACCGAGCAGGCCGCGGTACTCGCGCACCCAGCAGTCCAGCGCGGCGATCTGGCTGTCGATCAGCCGCGGGCCCAACTGCTGGTGCGCCATGATCCACTCGTGGGCCATGGTGCCCAGCGGCTTGA
>NZ_JAULRU010000170.1 GCF_030518155.1 Gilvimarinus gilvus
CCACCAAATTCCTGTTAATAAGAAACTTATTCGAGTAAACATAGCTTGTTGTTCTTCTGGGGCGAATTGTATCATTGCTAAACAAATCGTCAATAAAATGACAGAACCAATATAACCAAACATATAACCTTGAGCGGAAACTTTGTCCATTTTTTCGTCTGAGACAATTTCTGGTAAATAGGCGTTGTCAAAAACTAAACTCCCCCAAAAACCTATGCTTGCGGTGATATTGAGTAATAAAGCTAACCAAACTAAATCGCTCGATGTGAAGAAAAACATTCCGATACATGAGAACGACCCTAAATAACAAAAAAAGCGAAGAAATTTTATTTTATTTCCGATTAAATC
>NZ_JAULRU010000140.1 GCF_030518155.1 Gilvimarinus gilvus
CTCTGGCTCAACCACCGTAACCCCTAATGGCTCATAAGGAGGCCACATGCGTGGACAAGTGAACTATGACCCTGGCGTCCAGGGCATGGAGCAAGTAAACCCAATCGCCTTCCAGCCAGTCCGGGCACACCTGGACGATACGGCTGGATTGAAGGCCAACCAACTGGCCCAGGCGCTTGGCTCCTCAGCGATCCCCCAGGCGCTCCAACAGTTCGGCTCCGCTGAGGATCAGCAGGAGCGGCAGAAGGCTCAAGACACAGCGGACTCCATGACCGTAGGTGAGCTGGGCCAGAAGATCAAAGACGGCTCTATCCTGGCCT
>NZ_JAULRU010000141.1 GCF_030518155.1 Gilvimarinus gilvus
AAGTTGGTTCCGACGAAATTCGTCGGAACAACCCTGGGGCTATTCCCGACAGTCTTCGTCGGAACGACGTTGTTCTGCTCACGGAGCAGGGCTACCTGATGCTGGTCAAGTCGCTGACCGACGACCTTGCCTGGACCGTCCAGCGCCAGCTGGTCAGCAACTACTTCAGGCCGCAGGCATTCCCTGTGCCTCGCACTCGCGCTGACGCTTTACGCCTCGCCGCAGACCTTGAAGAGCAGAACGAGATGCTGGTGCTTGAGAACCAGCAGCAGGCCAAGAAGATCGAGGCGCTGGAGAACCTGTTCATGCCTGGGGAGACGGTTCCGCAGTTCGCCAAGCGCCTCAACGGCGTGAATTC
>NZ_JAULRU010000142.1 GCF_030518155.1 Gilvimarinus gilvus
GACGGACTTCGCGGTACGTTAAAAGAGAGTATAGAGCTGGATAATCACACTGGAAATGTACGTGCAGATGACGAAGCTTTGGTGAAATTTCACGGAATGTATGTGCAAGATGATCGTGATAGACGAGAAGAACGTGCAGAAAAAAAGTTAGACAAATTGTATTCATTTATGATTCGTTTGCGTATTCCGGGTGGAATTATTGACGCTGATAAATGGTTGGCAATTCACGAAACTTCTGAACAATATGGAACAGGCGTTTTGAAAATTACAACGCGTCAAACCATTCAATTGCACGGAATTTTGAAACATCAATTGCGTCCAACTT
>NZ_JAULRU010000143.1 GCF_030518155.1 Gilvimarinus gilvus
CCCATGTCGGCGAGCCGGGAGGGCTAATAAATGACCACGCACTACATCGCCGGCAATTGGCAGGCCGGCCAGGGCGAGCCCCTGCAATCGCTGAACCCGGTCACCCAGGCCGTGATCTGGCAGGGGCAGGGCGCCGACGCCAGCCAGGTCGGCGCCGCCGTAAAGGCTGCGCGCCAGGCGTTCCCAGCCTGGGCGCAACTGAGCCTGGACGCGCGCATCGGTGTGCTGGAGCAATTTGCCGCACAGTTGAAGGCGCATGCCGAAGCCATGGCCCAGTGCATTGGCGAGGAAACCGGCAAACCGCTGTGGGAGTCGGCCACCGAAGTGACCAGCATGATCAACAAGGTGGCCA
>NZ_JAULRU010000144.1 GCF_030518155.1 Gilvimarinus gilvus
ATCGACCTGGGCCGTATCCAGGGCCATAGCGACATTGCCCCGCAGCGCAAGACCGACCCCGGCCCGGCATTCGACTGGCCGCGCTACCGTGAAGCGCTGCGGCACAACGAGGACAAGGCATGAGTTTTCTGGTGTTGGTGCTGGCGCTGTGGGTCGAGAAGTTCTCGGCCCTGCGCCATCAGGTTCAACGTGACGGTTTTTTCCTTGGTGAGCTGGTGCGCCTGGAGCGCAGCGGCAAGGTTCACCCGTGGTGGACGCTGACGCTTCTGGTGCTGGCGCCGGTCGCCCTGCTGGTCTTGCTGTTGCACGTACTGGAGCCGGTGGCCT
>NZ_JAULRU010000145.1 GCF_030518155.1 Gilvimarinus gilvus
TGGCCACATCCTCCGGCAGACGACTTTTCAGCTCACCCCAGAATCGCTCGTCTGACCAGTCCTCGACCTTTTCCTGAGCATCTACCTGGACGTAATAGCGGGTACGGGTTGGGGAGCGCATGCTGCACAGCGCAAACCCACGCTCATGCCGGGCGTAGATCAGTTCTTCATCCACTGGCGGGGTATCGGCAAGAACACCCAACCAGCCGAAGGGATACACTCGCTCAAAGACCTTGATTTTATCTGCCGGGATCGACTGGCGAGATACACCGTGGAAACCGTCACAGCCAGCCACGTAGTCGCAGTCAACCCTGACCGTCTCACCGTTCTTCACGAAGGTGACATAGGGCTTGTCACTCTGCAGGCCATGTGGCTGCACGTCATCAGCATCGTAAATGCTAAGTCCGCCAGCACCCTTGCGAGTCTGCAGGAGGTCGCGTGTGACCTCAGTCTGACCGTACACCATCACGGTTTTGCCACCGGTCAGAGCTTTCAGGTCGATAT
>NZ_JAULRU010000146.1 GCF_030518155.1 Gilvimarinus gilvus
AGGCCAATGGCCGTGCCGAAAATGCGCTGCACCAGCTTGCGCCGGGTCGCACCGTAGTTGGGCTGGCAGACGAACAGGGTGGTGAGGATGATCCAGTAGCCCTGGGTGGGGTGGATCAGGTGCACCATGCCGTAGCCAATCGACAGTGCCAGGGGCAGGCGCAAGGCATGCCGGAACAGCAGCGACGTGGGTGTCAGCTGGGTACGCAGGCGCGTCCACACGTCTTTGAGCGAGCGTGGCGAGCGGTCGAGCAGGCTGCTGTCACTGGCGTCGGCCAGGCTGTCGGGGTTGCTCGCGGCACTGAGCAGGCGGTCGAGCGTGGCCAGGTTGGCAGCCAGGGCCCGCAGCGAGCGCAACAGGCCGCGCCAGGCCGGGTTGTT
>NZ_JAULRU010000147.1 GCF_030518155.1 Gilvimarinus gilvus
GGCATCGGCGCTGTTTTCCACCTTGCCTTCGGCCAAGGCCTTGTCCAGCGTGGCCCGCGCCTGCTTGAGGGCGACCCCGGTACCACAGCGGTAAATACGTTTGCCGGCAAAGCGGGCGGTGGGCACCTCAATGTCGGCGGCCAACAGCACCACATCGGCCTGGGCGATGGCTTCGGCAGACAACGGGTTGCGTGCGCCGACCGAGCCCTGGGTTTCCACGGTGAGCTGGTAGCCCACTTGTTGCGCTGCCTGCTGCAAAGCCTCCGCGGCCATGAAGGTGTGAGCCACACCGGTCGGGCAGGCAGTGACTGCAACAATCTTAACGCCGGCAGAACGCTCTTCCAGCGCCGGCTTGCCTGGCACATCCGTCAGCAAGCGGGCGTTGGCCG
>NZ_JAULRU010000148.1 GCF_030518155.1 Gilvimarinus gilvus
GTCAATGCGCTTCATTGCAGCCCCGCCAGATAGCCGCCGCCCTTGCGGATGGTCAACACCTGGCGCCGCGGGGTGCCCCGCGCCACCGACAGGTGCACCCACTTGTCGAATTCCAGGATGAGTTGATCGAAGGGCACCGTACTTTCGCTGATCCGTTGCACGGTCTCGCGCGGGCTGACCTCGATGACCGTGAAGTCAGCCGCCAGCCCTTGTACATGCTGGCTGTTGGCGGCACCGCCAATCAAGCGGTTGACTTTCTCGCTACGGTAGCCACTGCTGACAATGATGGGCACGCCGAACAGCGCGCGCACCTGCTCCAGGGCACAACACAGCAGTTGCAGGTTGGCCC
>NZ_JAULRU010000149.1 GCF_030518155.1 Gilvimarinus gilvus
CGCATCTGGTGCATAAAGCGCCAGCACCTGGTCGACGTCACGCGTGGCGACCGTCGCTGCCCAGCGATAGAGCGCAGCCTTGGCCCCCGCCAGGCAGGCCAGTTCAGTGTCGGCGTAGGGTTCGGCGGCAGAAGTGTGAGAAGCGCGCATGCGGATTACCTGTAATGCAAGAAGAGGGTGACGGGGAAATACCCACTGGTATACAGTGTTATAACATAACATTTTAGCAGTGAGTGATGGGTCATGTCGTTCCGGTTCAAGCAGCCAGCCAGTGTCAGCCACGGGGACGCGCGTTCATGAGCCGTATCCTGATCAGAAATGCCC
>NZ_JAULRU010000171.1 GCF_030518155.1 Gilvimarinus gilvus
GCAAGAGCACACCAGTCGCGCTGAATGCGGTGTATCAGCAACCGGCTGTTGCCGCGCGCAACCGGGTATACCGGCATCAGCGGCGGGTGCGGGTAACGCTCCTCGAGGTATTCCATCACCACGGTCGATTCATACAACGCCAGGTCACGGTCGACCAGGGTCGGCACACTGCCATACGGGTTGACCTCGGCCAGCCTGGGCGGCAGGCGCGCCGGATCGACATCGATGACCTGCACGCTGACACCCTTCTCGGCCAGCACCAGGCGTACCCGATGAGAATAATGGTCAGCGGGGTCGGAATAGCAGGCTAACCTGTTGGTTGCGCCCATGTAGCGGCTCCTCGCACGAGATGCTGTGCAACTTTAAATG
>NZ_JAULRU010000150.1 GCF_030518155.1 Gilvimarinus gilvus
AGGCATGTAAAAGAATCCTGAATTCCCATTTCCAGAAGATAATTTAACCCAAACAAGGCCATCAAAATAATAAAAACCTTCTGCATTTATATTAACAGCTGTACCTGTCTGAGAACCTGTACTAATATTATTAATAAAAACCATTGTAGACTTATCTACATTAAGCATCGATTGTGCTCTCTCTCTATCAACTCTTGGAATTAAAACACCTTCTACAGTTTCTAAAGTTCCTGTTGAATTAACTGCTGTAACATCTAATGTCGCTTTAGGATCATTAGTTCCAATACCTACCTGAGCCAAAACAAATACTGAGGGTGCAGCAAATGCAATAGCAAGTAAAACTTTTTTCATAATTTT
>NZ_JAULRU010000151.1 GCF_030518155.1 Gilvimarinus gilvus
GGGCAGGCCGAACTGGCTGCCGCGCTGCGCGAGGCGATCCTGACCGCGAAATGAGGGCGAAAAGGGCAAAAAATGTCGAAATAGCCCCCGCCAGGGGTTGACCGGCTGCGCCCGACCTGATCCGACCCAGCCCCCCCGGCAATGGGTCCTCCCGGGCCCGCCGGCGGTAGGGGGTAATTCGGGCCCCGCTCATTCGCTACTTACGACCCTTTTGCAGAGGTTGGTTGTTGTTTCGACTATGGCTAATCCATCCATTACCCGACAGCCGTACTGGCTGAACAAGAAACGCATGGCCGAAAGTCTCGGGATTTCGG
>NZ_JAULRU010000152.1 GCF_030518155.1 Gilvimarinus gilvus
GAAATACTTGCTCAAAAAATAAAAGAAGGTGATCGTTTTGCCTTATCAAGAGCTATTACACTTGCCGAAAGCAATCGTTTAGACGATTTAAAATTAGCGCAACATATCATTAGTTTATTACCTGTTTCCATAACGTCAAAAAGAATTGCCATTACTGGAATTCCTGGTGTTGGTAAAAGTACTTTTATCGAATCTCTGGGGAAATATATTCTGAGTAAAGATGAAAAAGTAGCAATTTTAGCTATTGACCCTAGTAGTTCACTTTCCAAAGGAAGTATTTTAGGCGACAAAACACGCATGGAAGACTT
>NZ_JAULRU010000153.1 GCF_030518155.1 Gilvimarinus gilvus
CCAAGTCGCCCATTGCCGGCATGCCGATTCTCGAAGCGTTCAAGGCCAAGACCATCATCGTCAACAAGCGCTCGATGGCCAGTGGCTACGCCGGCCTGGATAACGAACTGTTCTACCTGGACAAAACCATGATGGTATTCGGTGACGCCAAGAAGGTCATCGAAGACATGGTCAAGGCAGTGGAATAGAACACGGCAGCAAACCCGCCGATATAAAGAAAGCCCCGGTAAGCATCTACCGGGGCTTTCTTTTTGTTGATCCGGATCAACGGCTCTACCGAGAGGCTTCTCATACGACCATGGTCGTGGGACGGCAATGGGCGAAATCTCTAGACTG
>NZ_JAULRU010000172.1 GCF_030518155.1 Gilvimarinus gilvus
GCGCTCGATCACTGAATACATCACTGGCTACTACAGCCAGGTAAGACCACACAGAAACAACAATGGAGTGAGCCCAAATGCAGCCGAGCTGTTGTACTGGGCCGCCTCCTAAACTGTGGCCAAATTTACTTGACCACTACATTATTGTTAACGATTCCAGAAGATATGCACCTCTTCAAAGCCGGTTTCTATGGTGAAGATGTCACCTCCGACTTCTAAATCGTAGGTCATACGGGCGTAGTCTATAAAGGGCGCCAGGCGCTCTGGGGTGTCACCACTTTCTTCGGTCAGCTCGGCGGCAAAGTCGGCCACACTGGAGTAGCAGCCAGCATAATTCTCCTCAATTACCGTATGTGCCTCCTCAATATCCGTGTATATGTTCAGCACTTCCGCGACTACTTCGCCATGCTCCCCAATAAAAACAGCAACTTCTTGCGCTTCTTTTAAGCCCGTGTACTGAGAAATCTGGTAACTGCGGTAGCCTTCATAGTCGTGAATGGCATACTCCTCCGCATCAGCCACCGGACTGCAGGCAAGCAATTCGCTCACTTGGCTTTGAATATCATCCAGATCTTGTGTGGCATCAATCCAGGCGCCGTGATGAATGCCGCTGTTATATGCGGCCAGGTCGGATACGTAAATCTTGATATCTTCGCTCATGGTCTTGCCCCTTAAAATTCGCTGTTGAGGTTTCTGAGAAGCGCTTAGCGCGCCGCTCATGAACCTCTGGCGACAGAGGCCGACTCGGCGGGGGTGAAAAAATCAAGCAAAATTGCGGAGGGTCCGTCCAGCACAGCGCCAGATGGAAACCGTCATTTTTCTTGATTTTTGAGGGGTGGCAGGCCCCTACATCCATTTACTTGGGCATTGACAAGAAATCACAAACACTGTATAAAAAAACAAGGATTCTTGCTTGCCAGCAGTGCGGGCCGATTTCTATCGGTGCTGTTACATCCTGTGCAAGCTACGAACATCACATCAGTGATTTCGGGTGGGTTAGGACTGACGATCGTCCTCCCAGAGAATGTCTAACCGACTCAGTCGTCCTATACATAACCGGAACTAGGTCCGCAGGTGGCTCTTACCAGACGGTTGTAGGATTATTTTTGTGCGTCGGGGTGGATGTGGTCGAGTTCCAGTTGCGCATTGCCGTAAAAACGTTATAAATGCCAGAAATATGGAGAACAAGACCATGAAAGCTAAATCATGCAAAAACATGCCAGGTTTCGGCCTGGGAGGTGCTTACTAGCACTAGTGTTTTGCTGGGCTCTTGCTTGCCAGCTGTGCGGGCCGATTTCTATCGGTGCTGTTACATCCTGTGCAAGCTACGAACATCACATCAGTGATTTCGGGTGGGTTAGGACTGACGATCGTCCTCCCAGAGAATGTCTAACCTCAGTGGCGATTGGGTCTAGTTTGCTGGTAGGGCCCCTACCAATTTTATGAGAAAATTAAATCTTTACAGCCAAGTAAGAGATATAAAAAATCTGCGCAAGGCCTGGGGTCGCGTTCGCCTCAATGCCACATCTTCACAATCAAATTCAATTAAGCAGCAAGCCCTCGAGTTTGACAAAGAAATAGACAAGCATCTATCTAGAATACAAACTCAACTTAGAACGAAAAAATACAAATTCAAACCAGCTATTGGCATTGCGAAAGAAGATAAGCCAGGAAAAAAAAGACCAATCGTTATTGCCTGCATAGAAGACAGGATTGTACAACGAGCCATACTTCAAACCCTGCAAAACATTTCCTCTCTCAAATCGCTCATAGAAACCCCTACTAGTTGCGGCGGAATACAAGAAAGAAGCGTTAGATATGCAGTAAATATGGCTCATGACAAAGTCCTTGAAGACGGCACGTATTTTATTCGCTCCGATATTCAAGGCTTTTTCACCAAGATCCCCAAAGATATCGTCTTAAGTGAAATAAAAAAACACTCGCCTGATGACGACTTTAACGAACTAGTCCGAAATTCGATAGAAGTAATACTTTCGAATACAAACGAGCTTGGCAGAGACTTAAAACTATTTCCAACTACGGATATCGGTGTTGCTCAGGGCTCTTGCTTATCACCGCTCCTTGGAAATATTCTATTGCATGAGTTCGATAAAGTATTAAATTCAGAAGACGTCCTCTGCTTAAGGTATATAGACGACTTTTTACTGCTCGGACCATCCAGAAAAGCCGTTACAGCCAAACTCAAAAAGGGGAACAGAATCCTTAAAGAGCTAGGACTTGAAGCGTATGATCCTCAGCACAATACGGATAAGGCAGCTCACGGGGAATCAAACAGGGGAATAATCTTCCTAGGCTGTGACATTAGGCCAAATTCAATCACACCCATGAAGGCCTCACGAACAAGGCTTCTAGAAAAAGTGAAAAATCGCCTAAACCGATCTAAAATTTCACTACGCGCAAGCCCAATAAAGGGCCCGCTCGGAGAGCAAAGCTTTGTAGAAAGCCTCGAAAACGTAAGTCATATTGTAAAAGCCTGGGGAAACCAATATCAATTTTGCAACAACGAACAAGTTATGGCACAACTGGATGAAAAGATAAGCCAAGAAATAAAAGAATACATTTCTTTTTATGCTGACCAAGCTAGAAAGCTCGAAAGTACCGATTCATTAGCTCGCCGCAGGCTACTAGGTGTTCATGCTCTAGTTGACAGCAAGAAGGACCCAATCGTACCTACAAAAAAACAATCCACATTTTAGTATTCGTTATTCACATATAACCCTAGACTAGGAATAACATGCCAGCTTAAAGCTAAAGATCGTTAGCTAACGGGTTGTTTACAAGGTAGTTGTGCCTACTGCTAATCCACTCTATGCAGCCTGGAGAATTAATAACGCCATGTAAAAAGACAGACTCCCAATTGTTCGCCGATCCATAGCGCCTACCAACCCTATCAAGCTGGTCAATAACAGCATCTCTCAATTCAGCTTCTGTAACAACATCACCCTTAGGCATAGTATTAATTACTGAAGAAGGACTATTCCATACTCTTGTCCAAAGAGTATCTAACCATTTAACAAGTCCAGATGGTTTAACAATATTTTCAACATGGAATTTAATGGATTCATCTATTGGCTGATCAGTTGGCAACGTCTGAATAGTAATACTTACAACTGGAAGAGCTGGAGCCTGCTCAATTAAACATGATAACAATCTATCATTTAAGCAGTCGTCATAATATGGATGGAGTATTCGCTCTAAGGCAACTATTGAGCCTGTAACTTTTTTACCTTTACTGGAATTACATTTACATGCCGGAACAAGATTCTTTGAGAATACAGTATATTCTGGATAGTACTCCTTGGACAAGTAATGGTCCAAGCTTGATGTTCGTGGAGCTCCGCACATCGGACAGATATCAAGTGAGGAATCCCTTAGGTCATTAATAAACTTAAGATCCTTAGGCGGAGCATCAAAATTCTTCTTCAACCCCTCGCTCACAAAGTTACAGTAAAAAAAGGGACAGATTTATTTTTCAGCCACCAGCGGCTGAGCCCCGCCCCTGCATTCCATTTATACATTAAACCTTTTATGGCTCTCATATTAAGCCTCACTATTTCCGGCCACGTATTGGGGCAAGAATATTTTCCCACTTTTATTCAATTTGTTCTATCGTGTTATTTTTTACTCTTGAAAAAATGTACCCTGAAGCAGCCTGAAATAAAACGAACGGAAAAAATACGACTAGAATAACGTTCAAATTTTTACCACCTAAAGTCGACCAACAAGCCATAAGAACAAAAGATGAAACAACCGTCATCATTGCCGGCTGCCACCAAAGAAACCGAAAATACCTCACACAAAGATAAACAACCAAAAACGGCATCAGAACAAACAGGAAAGAAACGGTAAGCGCAGCCCTACCCTGGAAAAAGAATATCGTAAACATTGCAACATAGTACGTAACAGAGGTGATGACACTCAAAAAAATGCCAATTGTTTTCTTGATGACCAGTTGTTTCATATGCTACCTAGCCTTACTAACCCCATATTTAAAAACAGTAAAACGTAACCAGGACACTTCGAATAGGGGAAATATATCGGTCTCCTTTTACTTTTACATAGATATTTCACTACCATTCGACCTCAGCACAGGCTGCACAAGAAAGATCAAAAACATTCCCCCGATACAGCACAGACTTAAAAAGACACAAGCTGTATTTTATGCAGTACATTAGCCTGCCAGAGGAAGACAATATCAATGGGCTTGTCGCTCCAATATCAGCAAGGGCAACAAAGGGGATGCGGGACACTGCAATACAGTGAATTGGGATTGCCGCTGTGGGCGTATTGCGTGTATCTAATCGAAAACTGGTACGTCCCTGCATACAATCCGGCTTCCTTCATTGTTATCGTTTATATCCTACCTAAAAAGTAACACTCAGGCGAACTGCCCGCAAGCAGGCACCCTGTCGAGCCTATACGCCAAGCTAACACCAAATCTATCACCTCCACCTTTAGCCCCACCCGCAAATAACGTAAAATGCCCTGTTTTCACACCCATGATCGCTAATATAAGACGTCTATATGCCAGCTAAAACCGATTCCAGCCAGCACACCCCTATGATGCAGCAGTACTTGAAGATCAAGGCGGAGCATCCCAATGAGTTGGTGTTTTACCGGATGGGCGATTTTTATGAGCTTTTCTTCGATGACGCCAAAAAAGCTTCAGAGCTGTTAGACGTCACCCTAACGGCGCGCGGTAAGTCGGGCGGGGAGCCCATTCCCATGGCCGGCGTGCCCTACCATGCGGCGGAGGGGTATTTGGCGCGGCTGGTGCGCGCCGGTGTGTCGGTGGCGATTTGCGAGCAAATTGGCGATCCGGCCACCAGTAAAGGCCCGGTTGAGCGCAAGGTGATGCGGGTTGTCACGCCCGGTACCGTGAGCGATGAGGCCCTGTTGGATGAGCGGCGCGATAACTTGCTGGTTGCGGTGCATCGCAATGAGGACACCTACGGTATTGCCTCGCTGGATATGGCCAGTGGCCGCTTTTTGGTGTTGCAGGTGGATGGGCTGGACGCCGCCAGCGGCGAGTTGCAGCGCCTGAACCCGGCCGAGTTGTTAATAAGCGATGATTTGGTACTGCCCGAAATTACCGAAAACCGTAAGGGCGTGCGCCGCCGTGGCCCCTGGGAGTTTGAGCTGGAAACCGCCGAGCGACTGCTAACCCAGCAATTTGGCACGCAGGATTTATCCGGCTTTGGTTGCGATCATTTGCACACCGCCATTGCCGCCGCCGGCTGCCTGTTAAGTTACGCACGCGAAACCCAACGCACCGCTCTGCCCCATGTGCGCACCTTGGCGCACGAAAACCGCGATGAAGCAGTGGCAATGGATTCGGCCACCCGCCGCAATTTAGAAATCGACCTCAACCTAACCGGCGGCGATGACAACACACTGTTTTCGGTGTTGAATAAATCCTCCACCGCGATGGGTTCGCGCTTACTGCGCCGCTGGCTGAATCGCCCGCTGCGCGATTTGCACACACTGCAAGAGCGCCAGGACGCCATTGGCATACTGGTGGATAACTACCGCTTTGAGCCGCTGCGAGACAAGCTAAAACGCATTGGTGATATGGAGCGTATTCTGGGCCGGTTAGCGCTGCGCTCCACCCGCCCGCGCGACTTATCGCGTCTGTATTTATCGCTGGCCAGTTACCCCGAGCTGCAAGCCGACCTGGCGCAGTGCGACAGCCCGCGTTTAAAAGCACTGTCGGAATTTATCAGCACCTTCCCCGATTTAGTTGAACTGCTGGACCGCGCTATTGTGGAAAATCCACCCGTCGTGATTCGCGATGGCGGTGTGATTGCCGAAGGTTTTGATGCCGAGCTGGATGAACTGCGCAGCATTAGCGAAAACGCCGGACAATATTTAGTGGACTTGGAAACTCGCGAGCGCGAGCGCACCGGCATTAACACACTTAAAGTGGGTTACAACCGGGTGCACGGTTACTTTATTGAATTGAGCCGCGCGCAATCAGAGCAGGCCCCGGCCGACTATATTCGCCGCCAAACCCTGAAAAATGCCGAGCGCTTTATAACGCCGGAATTAAAAGAGTTTGAAGACAAGGCACTGTCGGCCAAAAGCCGGGCCCTCGCGCGCGAAAAAGCGCTGTACGAAGAGCTGATAGAAACACTCAACCAACAGCTAGTTGCCCTGCAGGATTCCGCCGCTGGTGTCTCCGAGTTAGATGTACTGTGCAACTTCGCCGAGCGTGCGGTAAGTCTGGATTTAACCGCGCCCACCTTGCGCGCCGAGCCCGGCATTGCCATCAGCGGCGGGCGCCACCTTGTAGTAGAACAAGTGCTGGACGGCCCCTTCGTACCCAATGATCTGAACTTTGATCGCGACCGCCACATGTTGATTGTCACCGGCCCTAACATGGGCGGTAAATCGACCTACATGCGACAGGCAGCACTCATTACATTACTGGCCCATGTGGGTAGTTTTGTACCGGCCGCATCCGCCACGATTGGCACTGTCGATCGTATTTTTACCCGTATTGGTTCGTCCGATGATCTGGCCGGTGGCCGCTCGACCTTTATGGTGGAGATGACCGAAACCGCCAATATTTTGCACAACGCCACAGAGCGCAGTTTGGTGCTGATGGATGAAATTGGCCGCGGTACCAGCACCTTCGACGGTCTAGCGCTGGCTTGGGCCTGCGCCCGCCATTTGGCGGAAAACCTGCGCGCCTTTACCCTGTTTGCCACCCATTACTTTGAACTGACCCAGCTGCCCGATTCCAATCCGGGCATTGTCAATGTTCACCTCAATGCCACCGAGCACAAAGACAGCATCGTCTTTTTGCACAAGGTGCAGGAAGGGCCCGCCAGCAAAAGTTACGGTATTCAGGTGGCGCGCCTGGCCGGTATACCAACGCCGGTGTTGCAAAGCGCCGAAATCCAGCTGCAAAGCCTGGAAAGTGGCGATGCCCACGCCCTTTGCACTGATGTACCCAGCGCCCCCCCCGCGCAAGCCTCGCCGCTGCAGGCAAGCCTGTTTGATGCCCCGGAGCACCCGGCGATTACCGCGCTCGAGGACATTGACCCAGACGAGCTTACACCGCGACAGGCACTTGAGGCCCTATACAAGCTAAAGTCGCTCTAGCTCACTGCTAAGGTAGTGGGATTTTAGGCCTTAGCAACACGGCGTTTTTCAAAGCAACACAAACGCTATTGAGGCGCGGGCAAATAGGAACGATTGTCACTTACAAAAATAAGCCGTATTTCTCGGAGGCCGCATGGCCTCTGGCCCTACCAAAAACTGGAAATGCTGGTAAAATGCCCCCCTTTAAATCGCAACGGTAACCGTGGAGTCCACACAATGACGTTCGTAGTTGGGGAAAACTGCATTAAATGTAAACACACCGACTGTGTAGAAGTATGTCCGGTCGACTGCTTTTATGAAGGCCCCAATTTTTTGGTAATTCATCCAGACGAGTGTATTGACTGTGCCCTGTGTGAGCCTGAGTGCCCGGTTGACGCAATCTTCTCGGAAGATGAACTGCCAGAAGATCAGGAAGTGTTCATTGAGCTGAACTCAGAGCTGGCAGAGGTTTGGCCAAACATTACCGAGAAAAAAGACGCACCTGCCGATGCCGAAGAGTGGGATGGTGTCGAGGGTAAGCTGCAGCACTTGGAGCGTTAACACCTCACGGCACAGACATAAAAAAGCCGCGCACTGCGCGGCTTTTTTATTGCACTTCTACCTGCAAAACTTACACAACAACAAAACACAGCTTAGGCGTTAAACAAGCACTCGCTGTTCAAGCCCTGCTTTTCCAAAATATCACGCAGACGGCGTAAAGCTTCTACCTGAATTTGACGCACTCGCTCGCGGGTTAAGCCAATGGCCCTGCCCACTTCTTCCAAGGTACTCACTTCGTGACCGCGCAGGCCAAAGCGACGCGCCAAAACTTCACGCTGCTTTTCACTGAGGTCATCAAGCCAATGATCAAGGCTGTTGTTAATATCATCGTCTTGCATCAAGGCGGCGGGGTCAGACTCTTGAGTGTCCGCAATGGTATCTACAATGGCGCGATCAGATGAATTGCCTATGGGAGTATCTACCGAGGTAACGCGCTCGTTAAGCCCCAGCATTCGCTCAACATCACCCACGGGCTTATCAAGCATAGTGGCGATTTCGTCGGCCGTCGGCTCATGGTCAAGCTTTTGCGTTAGCTCACGGGCCGCACGAAGATACACATTGAGTTCTTTAACTACGTGGATCGGCAAACGAATGGTGCGGGTTTGGTTCATGATCGCCCGCTCAATGGTCTGGCGAATCCACCAAGTGGCGTAGGTTGAAAAACGGAAGCCACGTTCGGGGTCGAACTTTTCGACAGCGCGAATTAAACCGAGGTTGCCCTCTTCAATTAAATCGAGCAGTGCGAGCCCACGATTAACGTAGCGGCGGGAAATTTTTACCACAAGGCGCAAGTTGCTTTCGATCATGCGCTTGCGTGACGCTTCACAGCCCTTGAGTGAACGGCGAGAAAAGTACACTTCTTCTTCGGCTGTTAGCAGTGGCGAAAAGCCAATTTCATTGAGGTAAAGCTGGGTGGCGTCGAGAGCTGAGCTGTCTGCCGCCATGCGGGTGGAGCTGGTCTTTCGTGGTCGTCGAGCTTTGCTGGTCGATACCGGTGGCTCTGCAATTTGTATATCTGCAGCTTCCACGCTTGCATCAATGGATTGGGCAACTATCTGATCTTGTTGATCGACAGCAACGGTTGTTTCCCTGTTTCTTACTGGCATGTCAGGCCCCCTTTTTGGATCCTCTGCGGCAAAAAAACCTTTGCCTTGCCATATGGCCGTAAACTGAAGCGGCACTCTATTACTACGTCCTGTAGAAGCATTTGGTCGATTTTAGCGGGTAAGCCTTCTTCCTACTCAGCGTCCGGGCAGATACTTGAGAGGATTTACCGGTTTACCGTCACGTCGAATCTCGAAATGCAATTTCTCTTTATCGGTACCGCTAGAACCTAGTTCGGCAATTTGCTGACCAGCTTTAACACTTTGACCTTCTTTGACGTTTAGCGCCCTGTTATGAGCATAAGCGCTTAAGTAAGTATCATTATGTTTTACGATCACCAACTTACCGTACCCTCGCAACCCAGAGCCGGCATAAACAACGTGCCCGCCAGCGGCTGCAACTACAGGCTCTCCCAATTTTCCCCCAATATCAATACCTTTATTTAACCCCCCCGATGAGCTGTAGCCGGCAATCACATTTCCTCGGCTGGGCCACTGCCAGGAAATCGGCCCGCGAATAGTCGACGGGGGCGCACTGGTTTGTGCTGAAGTTGTTCTATTTTCAGAACGCCCAGCGGAGGACTGAGCACGATTCGCATTACGGGTTGCCGCAGTGCTGGTGGTTTTGGTCTCTGGAGGGGGCTTTGGCGCAGCACTTCGCTTGGCAATACTGGGCGGTGGCTTGCGCTTGGAGGCATCACTTATATCCAGCCTCAACTGCTGCGAAGCGTATATGGTATAAGGCGCGCCAATCCCGTTGTGCCTCGCCAGTTGGCGATAATCCAGCCCATAGCGCCACGCAATACTGAACAGAGTTTCATTGGGCGCCACAGTGTGAATAAGAATTTTTCGTGTAGGAGGCTGATCTCTATCAGCCACTTGCGCAGGAGGAGCCGAGGAGCACGCCGCCAGAATCAGCATGTTCAATATAGTGAACAGCTTAATCAGGTGCCATTTCTGAACAACGGCCAGTAGCATAAATCGCGGCTCCCTCTGAATGGTAATCTTTCTCAGTAGCTTATTTGAATTGGCAATTAGTAACGTCGGTTTATTAGAAAATTATCTTAATAGCACCCCAAAAAACACGACTCACATCAAATAGTCTTCTAAACTATAACGGTCGATTCCGTCCAATTTTAGCCACCCACTCCACAAATAACATTAGCAGAGCACCGACTAACGCCAATAACATTACAGATAAAAGCTGCGGGTTTTGACCGTTCAAACTTTCGTATACCCAGGGCCAAACATTTTCCTGTACCGCCACCACTTCTTCACCATGACGATTTAATTGCGTTTGCAAAACGTGCTTCCACGGCCACACAACCACCGCGGCCCCAAATAGAAAACCGGTAAGTACCGCAATTGTGCTTTGATGAAATCGCTGCAAAAGCCAATGTAATAAATGCGAGAAGGCGAGCAAGCCAAACACGCACCCAGCAAAAAAAACACCCAACAGAACAAAGTTACCTTCGGTTACGGCATTAATCATTACCGAGTACATGCCCATAACCAGCAATAAAAAACTACCAGACACACCGGGTAAAATCATTGCGCAAATGGCAATGGCGCCAGACAAAAACACAGTGACAACGTTGACAGGCACATCCACCGGTTTAATGGATGCAAACACAACAGCCGCCGCTGCGCCCAAAACAATTAGCAATAAAGGTCGCCAGTGAATTAAATCGATGGTTTTAGCCAGATAAACAGCTGAGGTGATAATAAGCCCGAAGAAAAAACCCCACACCTGCAGCGGGTACTGCTCGAGCGCTGCCGATATAAGATGCGAGAACAACGCGATGCTGGTAATGACACCACCAAACAAAGACAACAAAAAGGTACCATCAATATGACGCCAAAACGCTGCAACGCCTTGTGTTTTCAACAGCAATAAAGCCATAGGGGTGCAAGACTTGAGCGCTTTTAGCAGGCGTTCGTAAATGCCGGTAATGAAGGCGATAGTGCCACCAGAAACACCCGGTACAATATCCGCGGCACCCATTGCCATACCTTTCAACACAGTTGAAAGATGCGGTCGCAAAGATTTAAAACTCATTAGCGAGTGGTACCAGACAGCAGAGGAACAAAACGAACGGGCTCGAGCTCTTGCGTGATAAATGTATCGGAGTCACCGTCGCGAACCACTAAGTACAAACTTTGCTGCTCGCCGCCGGCGGGGATGACCATGACACCACCGGGTGCCAATTGCTGTTTGAGGTCTTCGGGAATAACCCGTGGTGCCGCCGCACTTAAAATAGCATCGAACGGGCCTTTTTGTGGCCAGCCCAAGCCGCCATCGGCATGGGAAAAAACAACGTTGTGCAAACCCAACTCGCGCAGGCGCGTGCGGGCTTTATCTTGTAGGGGCTTAATGCGTTCGACCGAGTAAACCTGCTCCACCAACTGAGCCAATACCGCGGTTTGGTAACCGGAACCGGTACCGACCTCTAACACCCGCTCGGGTTTCTTGCCGCAGGCGCCAAGCAGAATTTCCGTCATGCGGGCGACAATATAAGGCTGGGAAAGGGTTTGGCCATAGCCAATAGGCAGGGCAGAGTCTTCATAGGCGCGGTGGGACAGCGCCTCATCGAGAAACCAGTGACGGGGGGTGTTGCGAATAACATCCAGCACACGCAGATCGGCGACTCCTTGATCTACCAGCCGTTGTATCAGTCGTTCCCGAGTGCGCTGGGAAGTCATGCCAACGCCCTCTAAGTTCAGATTGTTCAACCCCATATCCTCTGTATTATTCTCGCTAACTGCTTCATTTTTACAGTATTTTGGCCGCCCACTATAGCATAAATGCCCCGTCTGCAACCCGCCAAACCACCGGCCGGCTCAGCGCACGGTAATCAGCTCACGCGTGACTGCCGTCGCATAGGCGCCTACCGCCAGTTCAAATTGCAGGCGTAAATCGCCCTCTTGCCAGGCCCAGTCAAGTTTAGCCACTTGGCTGACTAAGGTCCGGCGGTCTTGATCCAGGCCGGTAAATTCAAGCGGCTCGCACCAATGCTGCCACAGGCCTAATACCTCTTCTTCCAACTGCTTTGTCACACCACTACTGGCTAGGCGGCCTCGCCCCCACAAGGGGCCGGTTGGCAGGCCGGTGGCTGCTATATCGCCGTCCAAAACCTGGCACCAGTTGTCCGCCTCTACACGGGCCGCTAACACTTGGTTAAACAACCAGGAGCGGGCGGCCGACAACACTATGGACTTTTTACTGCGATTTTTGATCTTGCTGCCGGTCACCAGCATACGCTCAGCGGAATGCAGATTACCGGCATCGATACCGAAGCGTTGCTCACCAAAGTAGTTGGGTACGCCGTGAGTGGATACCTGCTCTAATTTTTGCTCAAGGGCCGCTCTATCGCCTGCCACATCGCGCAGCCAAATAACAAATTGATTGGCCCGGTGCTGCCCGCGCCGCAGCTTTTGCCGGTGGCGCGAGGTCTCAAGCAGATCGACCGTCTCGGATTGAAGCGCTGACCAGTCGGGCTCCTCCCCTTTGGGGAAGTACACGCTAAACCACTGGCGTGTCACGGCGTGCCGGTCTTTTAAGCCACAGTAGCCCACATCCCGAGCCTCAACACCGGCCAGTTTCGCTATTTGCCGCGCGAGCCATTCGGTATTGTCGCCATCTTTTTGCAGGTGCAGATAAATGTGCTCCCCTTCGCCGCTCAACTCAAAGCCTAGGTCTTCAAAGACAATAAAATCACTGTTTACTCGGCGAAAATCCGCTTCGGCGACCGGGCCGCCAAACGCGTAGGGAAAATCCAGAGAGAAGTTGGTCATAAATTACAACTGTATGGGGGCTAATAAAACCACAGCTTGCGCGGCAATACCTTCACCGCGGCCGGTAAAGCCAAGCTTTTCGGTGGTGGTGGCCTTAACGTTAATTTGTGAGGTGGAGCAGGCAAGATCCTGGGCGATAGCCTCGCTCATGGCGGCAATATAAGGTGCCATTCGCGGCGCCTGGGCGATAACGGTCATATCGGCGTTGCCCACCTGCCAACCGCTGGCCCGCACTTTGCTCACCACTAAGCGCAACAATTCCCGGCTATTGGCACCGCGGTACTGTGGGTCGGTGTCGGGGAAGTGCTGGCCAATGTCGCCCAAACCGCAGGCGCCCAGCAAGGCATCGCACAATGCGTGCAACAAGACATCGCCGTCGGAGTGGGCGAGTAAGGTTTGATCGTGCGGGATTACCACACCACCGATCACTATTTTATCGCCGGGCCCGAATTTATGAACATCAAAACCCTGTCCTATGCGCATGGTTTAACCCTCCAGTTGCTGCGTTAAAATCAGCTCAGCCAATACTAAGTCTTGCGGGTGAGTCACTTTAATGTTGTCGCGCCCTGCCGGTACTACCGCCGGCCGCCACCCAGCCAGCTCCATGGCGCTGGCTTCATCGGTAACCTGTAATTGTTTATCGAGCGCACTTTGCAATGCGTCGTGCAGTGCCCGCAAGGGGAACATTTGCGGTGTTTGCGCCGCCCACAGTTGTGAGCGGTCGAGCGTTGCAGTAATCGCCTGATCCGACACTTGCTTTACCGTGTCGCTGAGCGGTGTCGCTAATATTGCGCCGGCAGCGCCCGCGCGTTGAATCAGTGTTTCAATATCGTGAACACGCACGCAGGGCCTGGCGGCGTCGTGCACCAACACCCAATCATCTTCAGCCGCCTCAGCCAATAGGTACTGCAGTGCGTTTAGCACGGAGTCGGCTCGCTCGTCACCGCCCGCTACCGAGACAATTTTAGGGTGATGGCGACATGCAAGCGCCGGCCAATAGGCGTCGCCGGGGCTGAGTGCCACCACTACCTTTTCGATTGCGCACACCGATAAAAGCTTGTCGAGCGTGTGCTCGAGGATGGACTTACCACACATTGATTGGTACTGCTTGGGGTGCGAGCCGCCCATGCGCCGGCCTATGCCCGCGGCCGGAACCACAGCCCAGTACTTTGGTGCTCTACTCATGATGGTGTTATTGCTCTTCCTGGGTCATAAAGAAGGTCTCCCCTTCTTTAATCATACCCATGTCCTGACGGGCCCGCTCTTCTATAACCTTGTGACCATTTTTTAGGTCGGCCACCTCAACGGCGAGAGCGCGGTTGCGCTCGCGCAGACGATCGTTCTCGGCTTGCTGGCGGGTAATATCCTGTTGCAGGCGAGCGCGATGGGCGTAACTTCCCTCGCCCACCCAAAGTCGGTATTGCAGGCCCAAAAATACGGCCAGAAGTATTGCCAGCAACCATTTCATAGGCGGCAGTTTAGCGCAGCTGCTAAAACGAGGCTACAAGCAGGCCGCTGGGATTGCTAAAATAGAGGCCAAACCAAATGAATGAGCACTATGGCCAAGAAGAAACCCGAAGTACGCATTAACAACTGGGGCATTTACACACCCTGGGATCACGACTCAAAAGCCCTACCCGAGCTGATCAAATCCACCCACGATATTCCCTGTGAAGTCGGTATTGAGTTCGGCTATATTTCCAACATCAAAAAGGCAAAAAACAAAAAGCTGCAATACTGCATCTACCACCCGCAAATACCGGATGAGTCTGGGGAGCCCATGGCGCCTTTTGCCGGGGAGGAGTTTATTCGTCAAAATGACTGGAACTTCTTTATTGGCGATACCATTTGGGAGCCGGTTGAAAACAAGGTGGGCCCCTGGCGGATTACCCTGGCCATAGACGGCGAAGTGATTGCAGACAAAACCTTTCAACTTACCCTACCCACATCACCGTAGGCCGCACTCATACCAAGCCCGCTCTCTTGACCGGTTTGGTGTGAGCAACAGCTAACGAGCTACTGGATGCTACAGCCTGCTAGGGTTTTCACCTCATCGGCGGTAAGTTCCCGACTTGCCCCAAGTGCCAGGTCGCCCAATGCAATAGTCCCCACATGGGTGCGGTTCAGCGTCAGTACCTCGTTGTCGAAAAACCCAAACATGCGCTTTACCTGATGATACTTGCCTTCCACCAGCGACAATCGGGCCGTGTAGGTATCGAGAATTTCTAAGCCGGCAGGCTGCGTTGTTATATTTTCGTAAGCGAAGTAAATACCCTGCGCAAATACCGACACGTACTCATCGCTGAGCGGTTGTGCCAGCGTTACCAGATAAGTCTTGGCCAACTTAGTGGCAGGTAAGCTCACTTGACGCGACCAAGCCCCATCGTTGGTTAATAACACTAAACCCGTGGTGTTAAAGTCCAATCGCCCGACAATATGCAAACCCGCTTTTTGCGGGTGATCAATTAAATCCAGTACCGTTGTGTGCTTGTTGTCTTTCGTAGCGCTAACAGTACCCTTCGGTTTATTGAGCATTAAATAGACGGGCTTATTATGGTTTAGGCAAACCTCGTCGAGCACCACGTGGGTAAATTTGGTAATGCGCTGGCGAATGGAGTCGGCAGCGACCCCATCCACTAAAATCCGCTTTTGCGCAACCAGCAAACGAACATCTGACAGCGAGTGCTCGGTATACTTGCTGATAAACCGATCCAGTCGGTAAGCGGTGGATTTCATGCGCTAGCAATCAATATCCATCACTCAAGTGCATTGTCTTGATCGAGCTGCTCAAACATAGCGGCCATAGTTGGGTTACGCTTGGTGAGTTTCTTTACGGTTAAATCGTCGGCCTTGTTGTTGGCTAGGCGCAGATTGTTTTCCGAACCCAATAGCGCATCCTTGGTTTTTTGCAGGTGGGTAATCGTCTTATCAATTTCATCAATGGCGGTTTTAAACTTCTTAGACGCCAGCTCGTAATTGCGGGCAAAGCCTGTTTTAAAGGCGTCCAGATCGCTCTCGAAATTGGTAATGTCGATGTTTTGCGATTTCACCAGCGCCAGCTCCGCCTTGTACTTGAGCGAATTTTGCGCGGCATTGCGCAACAGCGTAATAATGGGAATAAAAAACTGCGGCCGAATCACGTACATTTTGGGGTAGCGGTGCGACACATCCACAATACCCGAATTGTACAGTTCGCTGTCGGGCTCCAGCAGAGACACCAACACCGCGTACTCACAGCCTTTTTCATTGCGGTCTTTATCCAGCTCTTTTAGAAAGTCTTCATTCTTCTTTTTAGTGGCGGTTTCGTCGCTCTCGTTTTTCATCTCAAACATAATCGAGACGGTTTCGGTATCACTCGCGGCATTGTCCGTGTCACTGTCGCCGTAGTCACGAAAGATATAATCGCCTTTACTGCCGGTGCGCGCGTCGTTGTCTTTTTCAAAATAAGCATGGGGAAAGGCCGTGGCGCGAATACGGTTAAACTCCGTCTCGCAGTGCTGCTCCAAGGTCTCGCCGACCATCTTGGTGGATAAGCGCGCTTTCATATCGCGCAGGCGCTCAATTTCACCCTCGCGATCTTTAATTTGCGCTTCATAGCGCTCCTTCAGAGAATTAGCCTCTAGCTGCTTTTCCCATTGAGCCCGCTCAAGCTCGCTCTTTAGCGACTGAAGCTGGGTGTCTTTGGCGGCGGTCGCCTGCTGTAACTCATTGAGTCGCTTCGCCTCGGCAAGTTCGGCGGCCGCTTTTTTATCTTGCACGGCCTGCTTAAGGTTATTCGCCAGGGTGTCGCGCTCTTTCTCCAGGGCCGTCAGCGCTTCCATCACCGCGAGTTTCTGCGCATCCTGGCCCGCGGCTAGCTTGGCCTGCAGCTCCTTGATTTCCGCGTCTTTGGCGGCGGCCGCCTTGTCCAACTCCTGCGTCACTTTACTGGTGGCCAGCTCGACCGCGTTCTGCTTTTCCTGCTCGGCCAACGCTAGTCGCTCGCGCAGCTGCTTTTCAAACTCGTGGTCGCGCACCTGCTTGAGAATATCCGCATAACCTGCCTCATCGACTTTGAACGCTTTCTTACAGTGGGGGCAGTTGATTTCGTGCATGGTGGTTTATCCTTGGTGAATGTCTTACTTAGGTGCCAGAATCAGGGCTAAACAAAAGAGAAATATGTGAGGCTATCATACCGAATATGACGCAAAGAAAGCCATTGGCAAACGGCACAGGCTCCCTCTTCATAATGCTGGCGAGCATTATGAGGAAACAAGGCATATATTTTTACCTGTGGTAAGCGGAAAAATGTGCATAGTAAGCTAGTTCCACATAGTTTTGTCGTTCTATTTGCATACAATAAGTGCTTTTCAAACCCCTACCACCATAATGGAATCACTTAAAACAGCCCTCGCGCTTTCAAAACCCCTTCCATTTTCAGGCGAATAAGCTCCTCTGGATACACGCCTGACTTGCAGTTTACAAAGTCACCTTCTCTGCCCCAGATAGATGGCGAATAGTTACGAGAAATGTATGACTCAGTGAATTGGGATATCGACTCAACAACGGGAGGAGAAAATTTTATATCTGACATAACCACTGGCGTCCCTTGCCAATTGCTTGGCGTCGGATCACCACAATAGGCCCATTTCCCATCACTTGTCGGATTAACTGGATAGAACTGATATTTTTCGTGAATCCAGCCATCCTCATTTTTCCTTACAAAAATAAGACTATACTTTCTTGCTAAAAATACGGGCCACCCATAGTGGTCATACACTGAAAATGCAATCTTTTTATTATCGTAGTTTCCCCAAACTGGTTGCAGTACTTTATAGACAACATCAAAACGATCATTGTAGATAATAGCGGACTCATTATTCTCGTTGTACGTCTCCTCAATTGAGATTGGCTCACCAATAAAGATAAAGTAGTCACTCTCATTGACCCGACTTTCCTCTGAAGACAAATTATTATTTTGTTGACGCTCCTCGTTTTCTTTACCTATAACGTAACGATCATAAGCAATTAAAGCAAATACGACCGCGGTTATGCTGACTGCCCCAAATACATAGAACAAGGCATTAGAAATACCGAATTTTCGCCATACCATAATGGATAATATTGTTAGAACCATTACAATAATTGCATATTCCATTAGTTCCTTCTCCCTAATATTTCTATATTAACTATATTGTGAATCCAGCATTGAGGACGAACTAAGAGTGCGTACGCTGCCACACAAAAACCTACCATTAGCGCAGCGAGCACTAGCGTAATAATATCGGCTCATGGGCCTATGTCATTTCTTTTCAAGAACAAAACCGTTAAACTTATTATGAGCTCGCCTACAGGATAATTTGTACATAAAACCTATAAATTTCACAAAGACCTTCCAAAATCCAGACGGCGTACGATCGCTGACGAAATTGTAGTTATAGAATGTAAATAATTCACGCTGCTCTAGAACTGTCTCTATGTACCCACCGCCAAAAGTTTCATTTAGCTTCTGATAAGGAATCACCCTAATTTTCAAATAATTCGGACTTTTATTTTCTTCAACAATTAAAATAGTTTTTACTTTTTCACAAATTACTACTATTCTTTCTCCTTTTCCGAACGGATTCTTCTTGTTATATTCAATTGACTTTATTGTTGCACGATTTTCCTCGAAGGACATTTTCTTGAAAATCTCTATATCCGTCATGCATGAAAAAACATGATCTATTGGCGCTTTAACCTTAGTCTTACCAGAACATAAAATCATATAATTACTTTTAATATCGACGCTTTCATATGCAACTCACATGAAGGTCTTTGTTATTGATTACTCCCTCGACAACACCATAAATACATCGGAGTTTTCGAGTTTATCCATTATGTCGGAATCGGGCAGACAATTATTATCAACGAATTTCACGAGTTCGGGAACCGGATCGCAGAACAATATATCTAGCGACATGCGATTCATTCCGTATATTCCCCGATGAATCATATTTGCACTAAAGACCAGAAGATCACCGGCTTCTAATTTAACGGTTACTCCGGTTGAGAGATCTTCATGATTTTCGCGGCCATTCAGCTGCAAGCGCACATCAAGTTCATTTTCTGTATCCCAACGCTTATGAGTCCCCGGGATTAACTCCACACCTGGCTCATCGACCATGGGAATGCGAAAGTGTACAACGTTTGGGCCAAGTAGGGCCTGCTGCTGCTCCTCAACAGACATATGGTACTGGGTATCTCGGTGCCAGTAGTTTTTTTGCTCTTTGTTCACAGGGTCAAAAAACAGCTGGGTATTCATAAAAGCTGGACAGCTACCCATGATTGAAGTAGCAACATTCACCAACTTATTTGAACCTAAGAACTTGAACAATACATCCCTTTCAATATTCGTCAGATGCTTGGGGGCTGTCAGATAGGCAGAGTTTACCGCCTTGTCGGCATAGAACTGCGCATTTTCCTGTTTCCACGATTGATGGAACTGGCTAGCCACTGCTCGTAGCTTCTGAAGCTCGCCCGCGCTTACGAAGTGCTTAAGAACAAGATAGCCGTTTTCTTCGTATTCTTTTTTCATATTCCTACCAATGTGCCTGTAGCTGCGAAAAAAGCAATAGAAGCGAGCGATGCTTCCGGCAAACTACCCTTGCTATATGTTGATATAAATAATTTGGGATATGGAAGCAACGTAACCGAATAGTGCTATTAAGGATGGTATTTTCCTTTTATTAGCTTCTGGGCTTAAAAACATGTTTATTCCCGTAAGAATAAACATGAATGTTGCAAAGAGTAATGCGATGCCAGTGACGCCCGCATAGACCAAAGCAAACAATGTAAATGCACAAACCCCAAAGGATATCGCTTTTTGCGGTTCGCTAGAGTAAGTTTCAGTCCAATTTTTAGGCGGGATTAATTCTCCCTGTGTCCATTTACCTCTCATTACACATAATAACCTTTGAGCATGACTGTGCCATATTCGAAGATGCCCCTAGTTCAAGCATATATCGATTAAGAGCTACTCCAATAGTCCCTGTAATTTGTCGCGAGTTGGTTATTTTTGACTGCTCCGTGCCTAGGGAAAGTTCGCCTGCAGCTGCTTAACCCACAATGTAAGGGTTTTAAGGCCGCGGGGCAAGAATGGCGTAACCATCTGATAATTATAGAAAATAATGGATTAAACTGTTACCAGGGTGCAGCTCGAGAGCTTGCCGTTGAAAAGCGGGATGCGGAGGGCTGTGAACGGAGCGCGCTTTACGCTTGATGGCACGCCAGAGCCATTGTGTACCTGATAATTGTCAAATACCTGCATCCAATAGGCTTTTTGCCCCGTAACCGAAGTGTTAATCAATCATTTAGCCAAAAAATGGCTATATAAGGAGGCATTATGCGCCTAAAGGCACCGTGTAAAGCTGTCGACTTCCGCGGCAAGGATGTATTTGGCAAACCGTTCCGGCTCACTGACCACTTGGGAAAGCGGGTTATGCTCTCGTTTTTTCGCGACGCCGGCTGCCCGTTCTGTAACTACCGGGTGTACGAATTGAGCAATAATTACCAGCGCTGGAAAGATCACAACCTGGAAGTCGTGGTGGTATTCAGCGATACCGCCGAACAGGTTAGGCGCTTTGTGGCCCAACACCCCCGCCCCTTTACCATGATGGCCGATCCCAAGCTCAAGCTATATAACCACTATGGTGTAGAGCACTCCGCCCTTGCACTGCTCAAGGCGCTAATGTTTAAGCTGCCGCGCATCATTAAAGGCATCGCCAAAGGTGGGCGACCCAGCAACAACCCCCATGTGCGCATTGTACCGGCCGACTTTCTGGTAAACGAAGAAGGCTACATTGAGCACATTTGGTACGGCCGTGATACCAGTGATCATATACCGCTCGATACGGTGAACGAATTTATCGATGAAGGTCGAGCCCGCGCCCCTAAAATACGACGTGCTCACAACAGCCCTTACGCAGCCAGCACCTTCGGTATGCCAGGCGCACCGACATAAGGTTTGCTCACGTTAAGCTTATACTCTGTATAGAATCAGGGTATAAGCTTGCCAGAGGCGCGGTAACGAGCAGGGTTCGGCAAAGCCCGGAAGGGCTGCATACTAGCAGCTGTTGAAAAACCCCATGCATGCTCAGCGTAGCCCGCTAGGAAACAAAGGTCGAAACATACAGTTGCTCGACCTTGTCGCGTGCCCAGGGGGTTTTGCGCAAAAACTTGAGGGATGACTTTATAGACGGGTCACTTTTAAAACAGTTAATGTTGATTCTCGCGGCCAGTCCGTCCCAGTCATAGTGCTCAACTAACTGGGTCAACACGGCCTCCAGGGTAATACCATGAAGCGGGTTATTGGGCTGTTCTTTACTCATAATGCTTCTCGTGTGGGCTACTGTGGCGACATATGCGCCGCATAGGCAACCGTAAAAGCCTGCTCCTGGAATACTTTAAGCCCGGTATCAGCAAACGGAATTGGCAAAGGGTTCTCCGCTAAAGACTGCTTGATGGCCGCAGGCGACATGACATCAACACCGATTTCATCAATTAACTGGATCGCCGCTTCCATCTTAAAACTCACCGCACCGCCGGCAAATTTACCCTTGGTCATACGCTCGCGAATCACAACGTTAGTCACCTTGTAATCCTGCATTAACTTGGTAAAGGCCGCCTGAAACTTCTGCAAGTCTTCCCGGCTGTGCTCTTTGGGCAAACTAATCTTGCGAACCCGACACTCGGGCAAAGTAAACTGCCCGGCAATCAGCTCAAGCAAACACACCACGGCATCATTGCCCGTTAACTCAACACCACAAATTCTCATTACTGCACCTTTATTAATCGGGGTTGTTTACACGTAAAAAATCCATACATTTTATTAAACAACGACTGATGACCAATGCCGATTCAAAAACGGCGTTGTGCAGCGTTGAACTTAACCTTATGTATCGACGGCTCAGAACGGACTGGACTCTACATTATACTAAGATGCTAGCTCAAATGGCTCAACCTTAGTGCCCTGATGGAAAATCATCTTCCAACCATCATCAAGCTTTTGCCAGAAGCTACTACGCAAGGAGTATGTACCTTTCTCTGAATCGCAGTCTTTAACAAAAGCCCGAAACACCAGTTGGCAAATATCCTTACTATGCTGAGTAAACTCAAAATCTTGAGCGACCGCACTCCAGGATTGCTCAGCTGGCAAGCGCTCCAATAAGTCATCCAAACTGAAATGGGCACCAGAAGCACCTATTTCTTTAAATTCTGGAGCTATACGTTTACGCAATTCAACTTCAGAGCGCCGCACCTCAAAGGTAAGCAAAGACTTTTCTAGTTCAATGATCGTTGCTTCAATATTCACATACACCTCAATACATACAGCAGTTTAACCTGCATGGACTGTTCATTTTCTAATATTAATTTGAACCAAAACCCAAAAGAAGCGAAGCATAAGCCTCCCAACCCAAAAAGTGTGGCGGAATAGCCCAGCCTTTCATTATTTCTTGTTTTCACGACCGCGAAAGTTCAAATATATATATGCGAGAAGAAAAAAGCCAAGCAACATCAAAACCCCAACTTTAGTGTTCTCATCAGTAGTCAAGGAACTTGAATATTTGATGTACCCAGAAAACGCAAAAACAACAAGCATTAGAGGAATCGATAGAAACAACACCACTCCATACCAAGGTATTCTTGCGGTATACTCCTCCCTAATCTCTTTTTTTGTTTTTAGAATAAATCCAGACAGCACAAACACTACAACCAGCGGATACCTAGCCAAACTCGGGTATAAATATACACCCAACAAAACCATAGCGTTTATAAAGAACCAAACATGTAGACGCCAATTCACCAACGAACCTCTCTTACTAGTAGTAACCATAGCGTGCAGCACCAACTATTAGGTCACACGGAGCCATTTGCCTCACCCAACCGCCTCTTTTTCACTATCAGTCTTTTATATCTTCTTCGCGATTCTTTTCTCTGTAGTGGATAATTGATTTACCAGGGGCTGGTTCACCAGAAGCCGCCGGTTCAATTTCCACTATAGCGGGCTCTTTTTCTGATAAAACATCAATGACATCATCTTCTGTTACGATTTGAAAATGCTGCATATTGGGGTAATAGTCGTCCAATAACGGCTCTTTCTCTCCTATCATTTTATGCCATACTGAATCAGGGTACTTTAAAGTAAAGCCTAAATCATTTTCAATGATATTTAACTTATGCCATAGCTCAAATCTAAACTCCTCTAAAATATTCTGATAGATAGGAGCTTTTTCAAATATTATACTCCAGCGTTTTCTTGCTGGACTCCTTAGGTCTTCAACAGTTATTGTTAGTTGACCGTCATCAACTAATGTAACCATCTGGAGACTTCTGATGTCAGACAGCTGAGTACTCCAGCGAACAGCATTCCATTTTTCGTACAATTATTTTCTCCCAACGATTCTCAACAAAGAATGAAGAAGTGGTCATTTGGTAACGACTTCCTGTCTGATAAATATGCGACTCCGTCAGAATAATAGCGCAAAATCGAGCTTTTATCGACCAATGGAAATAACGCTTAATGTCGGAAGTCTGACGAAAAATCTATTCTTCACTACGAAGCCCCCTCCCCCATCTCATCCAGCCTAATGTAAAGCGATTTTGTGGGTTAATCGCGCATGGAGAAGGTGAATGTTGCGGAGCAACAGAGAGGCCAGCCTGGGCTGCGCGCAGGAGCGACGGGTTACTTTTCGCCGTGCCACGAAAAGTAACTCGCCATGCCCGGCGACACGGGCATATAAACCAAAGCCCTCCTTCGCGGCACCCAACCCAAAACATCAAAAGCAAAAAAACCCCGCCCTGAAAAATCAGAAACGGGGCTCTCTCAGTAGGCATACGCCAAAAACGTTTACCTATAATTTAAAACGACTTACGCTTTAAATTCAGCACGACCTTTATAAGGCGCGGTGCCATTCAGCTCGGCTTCGATGCGCAGCAGACGGTTGTACTTAGATACGCGGTCTGAGCGACACAGTGAACCGGTTTTGATTTGACCGGCAGCCGTTGCAACAGCCAAATCAGCAATGGTGGTGTCTTCGGTTTCACCTGAACGGTGCGAGATAACGGCGGTGTAACCGGCGTCTTGCGCCATTTTAATTGCGTCCAGAGTTTCAGACAGCGAACCGATTTGGTTGAATTTAATCAAAATCGAGTTGGCGATGCTTTTGTCGATGCCTTCTTTCAAAATCTTGGTGTTGGTTACGAACAAGTCGTCGCCCACCAGCTGAATTTTGTCGCCCAAGATTTTGGTTTGGTACGCCCAGCCTTCCCAGTCGCTTTCGTCCAGGCCATCTTCGATAGAAATGATTGGGTACTTGTTGGTCAGCTCAGCCAGGTAGTCGCTGAAGCCTTCGGCGTTAAAGGTTTTACCTTCGCCAGATAGGTTGTACTCGCCATCTTTGTAAAATTCAGACGCCGCACAATCCAGAGCCAGAGTCACGTCTTCGCCCAACTTGTAGCCGGCGTTAGCAACGGCAGTACCGATAACCGCCAGTGCTTCTTCGTTAGACGGCAGGTTAGGTGCAAAACCACCTTCATCACCAACGGCGGTGTTCAGGCCTTTTTCGGTCAGAACTTTTTTCAGAGCGTGGAAAATTTCTGCACCGGTTTGCAGCGCTTCGGCAAAAGTTTTGGCGCCTACAGGCTGAACCATAAACTCTTGAATGTCGACGTTGTTGTCGGCGTGCTCACCACCGTTGATGATGTTCATCATTGGTACTGGCATAGAGTACTTGCCTGGAGTGCCGTTAATATCGGCGATGTGTGCGTATAGCGGCACGCCTTTGGCGATGGCAGCAGCTTTAGCAGCGGCCAGAGACACAGCCAAAATTGCGTTAGCACCCAACTTTGATTTGTTCTCAGTGCCATCAGCTTCGAGCATGGCGTTGTCCAGCGCGCGCTGATCGGTCGCATCCATACCCACCAAAATTGGCTTAATGGTGTCGTTGATGTTGGCAACGGCTTTCAAAACGCCTTTACCCAGGTAGCGAGACTTATCGCCGTCACGCAACTCGAGGGCTTCACGAGAACCAGTAGAGGCACCGGAAGGCGCGCAGGCAGAACCTACGGCACCGGATTCGAGAATCACTTCGGCGCTTACGGTAGGGTTACCGCGGCTGTCCAGTACTTCAAAGGCTTTGATATCAGCTATCTTGCTCATTGGGATAAGTGCTCCAATTGTCGTTTCAAATATAAGGTCAGGTGTTAAAAATCGGTATTGCTAAAAATCAGTCAATGTCCAGTACCGGCAATGCCTTTACTGTGTCATCAATTGCTTTCATTTGAGCTAAAAATGGTTCTAATTTATCGAGCGGCAAGGCGCTGGGCCCATCGCACTTGGCATTGTCCGGGTCTGGGTGAGCCTCGAGAAACAGCCCTGCCAAACCCACAGCCATGCCGGCACGGCCCAGCTCTGCCACCTGATGACGACGACCACCAGACGCCGCGCCCATTGGGTCGCGACACTGTAATGAGTGGGTCACATCGAAAATCACCGGTGCGCCGCCACTGACATCTTTCATGGTCGAGAAGCCCAGCATATCGACCACGAGGTTGTCGTAACCAAAGTTGCTGCCACGGTCACACAAAATAAGGTTGTCATTGCCGCACTCGCGGAATTTTTCACAAATATTTTTCATTTGCCCCGGGCTGAGAAATTGCGGCTTTTTAATATTGATCACAGCGCCGGTTTTGGCCATAGCCTGCACTAAGTCTGTTTGGCGAGCGAGAAAGGCCGGCAGTTGAATGATGTCCGCCACTTCAGCGACCGGTGCACACTGAAAAATCTCGTGAACATCGGTGATGACCGGTACTTTAAAAGTGCTTTTAATTTCCTGGAAAATTTTTAAGCCTTCTTCCATGCCCGGGCCACGAAAAGAGTGGATAGAAGAGCGGTTGGCTTTATCAAATGAGGCTTTAAAAACGTAGGGAATGCCCAGCTTTTGCGTCACTTCGGCATAGGCTTCAGCCGTGCGCAGTGCCAAATCGCGAGATTCCAGCACGTTCATGCCGCCAAACAATACAAACGGTAGGTTGTTGGCGATATTAATTTCACCAACACGAACAGTTTTATCAGTCACATAGATTCCTTAAAATAAAACCCGGCCACGCGCGAAGCGTGCCGGGTGAAAGTCATTAGCCTTTGGTTTTTAACGTTGCCGCTACAAAGCTGGTAAACAACGGGTGGCCATCGCGCGGGGTCGAGGTAAACTCGGGGTGGAACTGACACGCCACGAACCAGGGGTGATCGACAATCTCAACCACTTCCACCAAGGTGTCATCGGATGACCATCCGCCAATTTTTAAACCGGCTTGCTGGAGCTGATCAACGTAGTTGTTGTTCACTTCGTAGCGGTGACGGTGACGTTCAACAATCACATCCTGACCATATATTTCCCGGGCTTTGGATTCTTTTACCAGGCGGCACTCCTGTGCGCCCAGGCGCATGGTGCCCCCCAAATCGGACTGCTCATCGCGTTTTTCTACCCGACCACTTTCGTCGGTCCACTCGGTAATCAGGCCGATGACAGGGTCTTTGCACTGGCGGTCAAATTCGGTGCTGTTGGCGTCTTTCAGGCCTACCACATTGCGCGCAAACTCAATAACCACCGACTGCATTCCCAGACAAATACCCAGATAAGGGACTTTATTTTCGCGGGCATAACGCACGGCAGCCAGCTTACCTTCTACGCCGCGATTGCCAAAACCACCGGGTACTAGAATAGCATCGGCGGTTTTTAAGATATCCACGCCTTCTTGCTCAATGCGCTCGGCATCAATGTAGTCAATTTTCACCCGGGTACGGGTGTGAATACCAGCGTGGCTTAGCGCTTCATTGAGAGACTTATAGGCATCCAGAAGCTCCATGTACTTGCCAACCATCGCCACGGTAATTTCGTGCTCGGGGTTTAGCTTGCCGTCAACCACCGCGTCCCACTCGGACAAATCGGCGGGGCCACACTCAAGGTTGAGATAATCCACCACAATTTGGTCCAGACCGAACTCGTGTAGTAAACGTGGAATGGCATAAATGGTGTTGGCATCCGGCACGGGCACGACGGCTTTTTCAGGCACGTTGGTGAACAGTGCGATTTTGCGGCGTGAATCGTCGTCGATTGAAACTTCCGAGCGGCACAGCAGCACTTCAGGCTGTAGGCCGATAGAGCGCAACTCTTTTACCGAGTGCTGCGTTGGCTTGGTTTTGGTTTCACCGGCGGTGGCAATGTAAGGCACCAGGGTTAGGTGAACCAACATGGCGTGTTGTGGGCCTAGCTCAACTTTAAGCTGGCGCACCGCCTCCAGGAAGGGCTGGGACTCGATGTCACCCACCGTACCGCCAATTTCTACCAGCGCTACATCGACGTCGCGGCCACCTTCAAGAATACGGCGCTTAATTTCGTCGGTGATGTGTGGAATCACCTGAACGGTGCCACCCAAATAGTCACCGCGGCGCTCTTTGCGCAATACCGTCTCGTAAACGCGGCCCGTGGTGAAGTTGTTGCGGCGCGTCATTTTGTTGCGAATAAAGCGCTCGTAATGACCGAGGTCGAGGTCGGTTTCTGCACCATCTTGGGTGACGTAAACCTCACCGTGTTGAAATGGGCTCATGGTGCCCGGATCCACATTAATGTAAGGATCGAGTTTCATGATCGTGACGGCTACGCCACGGGATTCCAGGATAGCGGCCAGCGAGGCCGAGGCAATGCCTTTACCCAGCGACGAAACCACACCACCGGTAACGAAAATATATCGCGTCATGTATAGCCTTGTAGAGCTTAAGCGTTAGAGAAATCGTAGGGAGAGCGGCGGCCGTAGCCAACACACTCAAAGCACATCCGTTGCATTAGGCGCCTCAAAGGAAGGCAGCTCACAGGCAAAATTGAAGGTGCTGTTAGGACCTGCGTTATAGGTCCGTAGATGGGGCGCCAGAATACCAGAAAGCCGGCCAAGGCTCAATCACAAATGCGCGTATTAGCCACTCGCCGCACCGCTTTGGGGGAATTGCCACTGTAATATTACAGCCTCGTCACCCGGGTTAGCGGCAAAGGCTTCGCACACCCATAAGTTCGCCACCGCCGCCAATTCGTTGTCGATATAGACCAACGGCAACCTTGCCCGCAGCCAAGGTGGTAACTGGTACTCCTGCAGCAGCCTTTTTAAGGTTTGCGAGTGTCGCCGACCGGCGGGCTGACAACGCTCGGAACCGCTGCGCCAATTAACCATAACCGCTCGCTCCAGGTGTTGACGTGCAAGTGCCCGCCCCCAACCTACAGAACTCGACACTTCGAGCGGCTCACCAACCGTATAATTCTGCCAGCAGAGCCAGTCGTCACCCGGCAGCGCCAGTGAACCGGCGGGCTCAGACCATTGCAGGCTCAACTCACCGGGCCCAGGCGCCCAGTGCACGGCCAAACTCAAACCGTACAAACGCCCCTGAAACTGACGCAACAATGTGCGCTTGCCCTGCACCTGAGATTCGGGGCTATTTCCTACTATTAATTGCGTTTCAATATCGGCCAACAACTGATAACCGGCGGTTTCGGCGAATCTCTGTTGTAACCAATAGCGCAGTAAGTTGCGCTGCCTGGCGACACTCAACTGACTAAGCGCGACTAAATCCAGAGAGAAACCCATCGGCTCCGCGCGCTCGGCCATAGTGGCTAAATCTAGCTCGGCGAGTTCTTGCAATAATGCATCGGCCTCGCTGCAGTGACGCGCCGCCCGCGCCACATTGTCATCGGCCTCGGGCCAACGAGTGCGCAACTTCGGCAATATATCGCGCCGCAAGAAGTTGCGGTCAAAGGCGGTGTCGGTGTTGGATTCATCCTCTACCCAGGCAAGCTTTTGCGCGCGGGCATAGGCTTCAAGATCCGGGCGCCCTGCCGCCAGGAGCGGCCGAACAATAGAACCACCCGCAAAAGAGCGCTGCGCGCGAATGCCGCCTAAACCGGTAACACCAGCCCCGCGCAACAAGCGGAACAGCACCGTTTCGGCTTGATCTTGGCGGTGGTGCGCAAGCAGTAAGATGTCACCCTCGCTCATAACTCCTTGAAAAACCTTAAGTCTCGCCTTACGGGCGCGCTCTTCAATAGCGCCCTCGCCTGCGATATTGACCCGCTCCACAAGCAACTCAACCCCAAGCTCCCGGCACACGGACTCGCAATGGCGCTGCCATTCATCGGCATTCACCGAAAGGCCATGATTAATGTGCACAGCAACAATGGGCACTGAGCCGGCCACCTCTGTTAAGGCGTGCAGCAACACCGTGGAATCCAGCCCGCCACTAAGGCCCACCAGCCAGCGGCCGGCGCTGTTCGCGGGCAAAGCCTCAATAAGTAGTTGCTGAATGTGATTCACGGTTTGTTGGGTCATGCTTGCATTAAACCCCAGCGACAATTGGCCCGGCAAGGGGAGCTAAGTAAAACATCGGCCCCGCTCTTGCGCCAAGGCCAGACAATGGGTAGTGTTTGGGGCCTTTACGTAACTACGCATTTGGGATTTATGAGTAAAAACAACAGCCTGCAGACAGCCCCGTTCGGCACCTGGCCCTCGCCTATTACCGCCAACACACTTACCAATAACGCTCTGCGTTTATCTGACCCTCAAGTGTGCGGCGAAATGGTTTACTGGTTAGAGTCACGCGCGGATGAAGGTGGGCGCAGCGTATTGATGCAACAACGACTGGGCAGTGATGCGCGCGAACTGCTCGACGCCAGTATCAGTGTTCGCACACGCGCTCACGAATACGGCGGCGGCGCTTTTTTTGCGACCGAAGACGCGGTATTCGCCGTTTTCGATAGCGACGGCTGTGTTTACAAAATCCCATTGCGCCAAGGCCACTCGTTGACCCCCATCGCCCTGACCAGCGAAGACCCCTACCGCTACGCAGATTTTTGCCTTGATAAAAGCCGACAAAAACTTATTGCCGTACGCGAAGACCACAGTGGCAGTGATGAAGAGCGAGCAGAAATTGTTGCCATCGACATAACCGGTGAGCACGAGCCAAGCGTTTTGGTCGGCGGCGCTGATTTTTACAGTAACCCTCGCATTAGCCCCAACGGGCAGTCGCTGCTATGGCTGTCGTGGGCACACCCCAATATGCCTTGGGACAGTACACAGTTGCTGTGCGCCAATTTTGACAATGACGGAAATATCGACACGCCCAGCCTGATTGCCGGCGGTAACGGCGAATCCATTTTTCAGCCGCAATGGAGCCCACAAGGCGATATCTTTTATATCAGTGATGTCAGCGATTGGTGGAACCTATACCGCTACGACGGCCATAAAGGCCGCTGCATTGTCGCCATGGAGGCGGAGTTTGCCACGCCGCAGTGGGTGTTTGGTATGTCGACCTACAGTTTTATCGACGACGACAAAATCATTTGTTGCTTTAGCCAAAACGGCCAGTGGTCTTTGGGCTATGTCACCCGTAACAAGACCAATCGCGGCTTTAAATTCAGCGCGCTGGCAACACCATTAACCGACATCAGCGGCATTGCCGCTAACGCCGATCATGTGGTTTTTCTGGGTGCCAGCAGCACGCGTACCAGCACCCTTTACCACTTGCTAAGTCAGTCTATAGGCCATAAAGCGGCGCCCCCTATGCAGATGCTGCGCCGGTCACAGGCGGATCTAGTCGACGCCAGTTACTTTAGCGATGCCGAGGCCATTGAGTTTCCCACCACAGATGGCGAACATTGCCACGGCTTTTACTACCCACCCGTCAGTGCCGAGTATTGTGGCCCACAAAGCAGCAAACCACCGCTGTTGGTTATTTGCCACGGCGGGCCAACGGGTGCAACCAGCGCTGCGCTGAGTTACAAAGTTCAATACTGGACGTCGCGAGGCTTTGCGGTACTCGATGTGAATTACCGCGGCAGTACCGGCTACGGCCGCCCCTATCGAGACCGCTTAAAAAGTCAGTGGGGCGTGACCGATGTGATTGATGTGGCCAGCGGCGCTCAACATTTAGTGCAACAAGGTTTAGTCGACCATAACAAATTGATTATTCGTGGCTCCAGCGCCGGCGGCTACACAGTACTGGCCGCGCTGACCTTTACCGATACCTTCTGCGTAGGTGCCAGCTTGTACGGCATCGGAGATTTATCGGCTCTGGCCGAGGATACGCACAAATTTGAATCGCGCTATTTAGATTCACTGGTGGGCCCCTACCCCGAACAAAAAAATACTTATGATGAGCGTTCGCCCATTCATAATATTGAGAAACTAACCTGCCCGGTGATATTTTTACAGGGCTTGAAAGACAAAGTTGTACCTCCAGCACAAGCTGAAAAAATGGTGGAGGCGTTAAAGCAAAAAGGCATCGCCACCGAATACGTCACCTTCGCCGATGAAGGTCACGGCTTTCGCAGCGCCGACGCTATTGAGACTGCGTTTGAGCGTGAACTGAATTTCTATGTCACGCAACTCAATCTAAACGAGCACTCATAACCTGGGACGGTGGCGACCAGATTGGTGAAATCTTTCTCAATTGATCATCAAGGCTGGTTGCCATGAAATAGTTGCTGAACCCGATACAAAGCCTGCCGTGCTACCCTTGCCCCGATTATTCGCCCCCTCAAATCATCCACCGGCGGATGAATGCCACCCCAAATTCGCGATAGGCTACATTGGTCCGAAGCGTCTCGATAGGTCGCCCACTGCAAAATAACATCGGTGCTAGGCCCTTGCTCAAACACCAAAAATTCATCTTTAGGTGCCAAAAATTCGCCCATACCGCCGGGGAAGTACTCACTGCCGGTAATCGCTGTTAACACATCAGCCGCGGCACGTGAAAAGGTAGAGTGGCCCGATACATATCCGGCAAAGGGCGGGGTGACAAAAGTCGGGCGTTGATAGGGCCACCAGTTTTCAGCCAAAATCCATCCGACACCTGCCACATCGGTTTGTGGCGATTCAATAGTTTCTGGCCCGCGCCAAGAGTAGAGTTTTATTTTCCCGATATTCTCAGGCTTGCCGTCAGCAAGTGGGTCGCCCGCTTGCACCAATTCGATATAACCCTCGTACAAAGGCAGGCCATCGGGGTGGTAGGATGCCGCATCCGGATCAGTGGATTGCCCCAAATCCGCCATGGCCCGTATGGCCGATACGGGTCGAACGAAATCGTACCAACCTTTGTTGCTCCAGGCCGCTACCGCCGAATCATGCATAGCGCCCCCCAAACTAAAATAAGCCTTAATATCCCACTCGAGCGGTCCCACCTGTTCTGAGCCCCACAGTTGGCGCTCGAACTCGGGGTGGTCCACCACATGATTCAGAATGACAAACCAGTGCCCCGGTGGCGTTTCAGATTCGGGGCCATCGGCCCAGAACTCCGCCAACACCCGCGTATAGTCGCCCAGCGACACACTCTGAGGCTCGTAGGGCTCTCCCGTGAAAGGGTTTATAGCGTGCCCCCTACCCGGGTCGCCGCCATCAAACAGTGCGTAAAACTGATCATATTCGCTAAACTCACGGGGGAAGTCGGCGATATCCAAGTTGCCCAAAGCCGCGGGAGAAATATCGATAATGGGCGTTTGTTGCGGATCCAGGTGAGAGCCCCAAATAGCAACCAAAGCAAAAGTGCGCTGATAAATATCCCGGTAGTGACTATTGGGATAGGGCGGCTCGCCCGGATCGAGATAAACGGTAAACTGATTGCCATCGCGCTGGTGGTGCTCCCGGTCCGCTTCGGTAAGCGCAAAAGGCAACACATCGCCCCACTCCGCTCCAATAAATTCGGGCACTGCAGATACCTGATTGCCCGCTTGATCAATAGAGGTTTCCAGCTCAATGGCCTGCCATCGGCCCAGGTCTTTTATCTCTGGGTTGCCGGGCTCAGCGGGAGCGATGGGAGGATTAACCGGTTGGTAGTAGCGGCTTTGATAACTGTTTGCTTCATTGGAGCCGTCTTGCAGGCCGTAGCGAATATAACAGTCGGCAATATAATTACCCAGCTCGGCCGCATTGCCCTCGGCACTGGAGGCGACCAGCGCTGGGTTCAGCCCCAGAGCTTCCATCAGCTCATTTGATTGCAGCAAGGTATAAGCCACACTGGGTGAATTGGAGAACCGGTGGGTAATCAGTCGATAAGCTGCATAACTTATCGTCGCTTCGCGCGCTTCTACACTGTATTGTTGAAACGCATCGCGGGCGAAAGGACAGGAAAAACCATTTAAGGTTTGCCCCAGCAAATATGCACTTTCTTGAGTTGAGTAGGCGGCCCAGGCATCATACATGGCCGCGGATAAATGAAATAGGTTGCGCGAATGGGAGGTCGGGCGCGCATAATCGTTGCGTATAGCCTCCAGCAGAACCTCATTCCACCTCCGGGCCACTGAAGGCGACTGAACATCGGCCAAGGGCTTACTTTTATCGGGGCCCATAGCCGGCGGAGACACCGAGTCCGGCTCCCCTTGCCCGCCGCCACACGACGATACAAAGACACAGACGATGGCGACCAATAATAGTGGGACTGTTGTTATTCTCATGGTTTAACCTCAAAAATTTCGGTCCGGGTGACTAATCGTTAGGTGCGCTTTGGAAAAAGGGCCTTGGTGCAGGCTAATGCGGCCATCCTGCCAGCGCACCTCAATAGACTCGATCGTATCGCCCGGAGCAAACCCCACGTATTGAATCGCCGGATTATTGGAGACGAAATTACTGTTTGCCGTGACTTCTCGCATTTGTGTCGCTTGCGATGATACGATTTTGATCTTGCTGCCGATGGCGGCAGTGTTCGGGTGGGAACCCAGCAGTTGAATACGCAACTGAGTCGAAGCGTTTGAATGGTCGTCTGCGTGTGTATTTTGATAAAACTTGAACGGTGTTAAGCCCTCATCAAAAATACCGTTGGCGGTAATAATATCCACATCGCCGTCATTGTCCGAATCAAAACACACCACACCTCGGCCTTGGGTACGATCGGTAATGCCGGCAACTAAGGCCTGTTCACGGTAGTAAAGGGTATTGTCACCGGCGTTAACCTCGGCCATATACAACCGCGATCGATCGTCGGCATAACTGGCCCCAAACAGCCCCGCCTGCCAACCGTTAACATGAAAAATATCCAGCAAGCCGTTATTATCAAAATCGGCAAAGCAGGCTCCCCAACCCCAGCCACCGTCTACCACCCCTTTTTTCTGGCTAACATCGGTAAACATTTGCTCTGCACCTTGGGAGGAGAGATGATTGTTTAGATACAAGCGATTGCCTTGCCCCGACGCGGTGGCTATACCACTGACAAACCAATCCAGATCACCATCGTTATCCAGATCCCCCGTCGTACCGCCCATGCCATTATTGATGTCGATTTCATCAGAGGCATACTTTTGATAGACACCATCGCAGCGATTGAGAAACACTTGCGAGGTTGTAAAGTCACCGATTACCAGTAAATCCGGGCAGCGGTCATTGTTAATATCACTAAACGCTCCGGAAAAACTGTAATCCACCCCGGCGCCCAATACCGCCGTATTATTGGGCTGTAATACCATATGTTCCGCCAGCCCAGCCTCTACAGTGGTATTTTCAAAACGCTCGCCCCCCAGATTGCGCCATAAATGCTCTTTGGGGGCCGACTCAGGGGTTCCCCAGTGTCCTAAAAATAGGTCAAGCCAGCCATCACCATCGTAATCACCAAAAGAGGCCGAAATGGTGTTGGGAGAAACCATATCCGCCAATCCGTACTCTTGGGTTTTATCTATAAAATGCCATTTGCCTTGGTTATCCTGCTGCTGGAGCCATAAATAACTTGGGTCCCCATCGATACCGCCAATAAATATATCCAGCCGATCATCACCATTCACATCCGCAAAGGCCGGGCCACAACCCTTATGATCCTCAATATCAATACCCCAGTTATCAGTCGCCTCACGATAACGATTATCGCCATTATTTAAATACAAGCTGGGTTGATCTATATCCCCTTTGATAAAGAACAAATCCACCAGACCGTCGTTATTCACATCACCCGAAGCGACGCCGCCGCAATATTTCATAATATCGCTAACACCTTTCGAGGTTTTATAACCGGCGAGAAACTCTATGCCAGTTTCGTTCGTACGATCGACAAATAACTTAGACGGGGCAGAGGTTGAGCCTGCAGACGAATGATCAGAGCCCGCCAGAGAGGAACCACTCGTCGACCCGCCACCACAAGCCGCCAAAAAAACTGGAATACAACACAGAAAAAATCGCTGTACAAACATTTCATCAGCCTCAAACATTATTATTTTTGAGTAAAACTACCCGAATCACACCTTCTGCCCGATCACGTTAGCGCTTTCACTGCGAAAAAACGTTCGCACTTCGGTTTTATTCGCCAGAGCGGGTTCGAATAAACGCTTGGGGCGCGAACTTTATCGGTTTTTTGCAGGTTCGACCTTAAAAGTAACCTGCTCGTACGACACACAGACAAGGTGATTTTATAGTGGTGATTGGCCACCATTTTGTGGCCATTCACTCAGCGTAATGCTGCTCACGAATAACGAAGTGACCAAATAATGGAGTCACCTATGAAAAAGCTATTGACTTACTGCCTGCCAGTAATGTGCCTCGGCGCCCCACTCGCGAGTGCCGACGCAGTGGAAGAACGTATCGACACCCTGCTTGAGACTATGACCATTGAGCAAAAAGTAGGACAACTCGCTCTGCGTGATTTTGGCACTTACAGTGCAGAACAAATACCGGCCCTTAAAGAACAGATTCGCCAGGGCGAGGTTGGCGGTTTTTTGAACGTTAATTTCTCCTCCGTTAACGACAACGCTTTTGCCGAGCTGCAAAAAATCGCCGTGGAAGAAAGCCCTCAGGGCATACCGCTGATTTTTGGCCAGGATGTCATTCACGGTTACGAAACCATTTTTCCCATACCGTTAGGCCAGGCGGCCAGCTGGAACCCAGCGCTGGTTAAAAAAGGCGCACGCATCGCCGCCGAAGAAGCAACAACTGATGGCATTCGCTGGACATTTGCCCCAATGATTGACATATCCCACGACCCGCGCTGGGGCCGAATTGCAGAAACTCTGGGAGAAGACCCTTTTTTGGCCTCCATATTGGGGGTCGCTATGACCGAAGGCTTTCAAACAGATGACCCTAGCCGCCCCGATGCCATGGCGGCCTCGGCAAAACACTTTATTGGTTATGGCGCAGCAGAAGCCGGGCGCGACTACAATGCCGCCTATATACCTGAAGCGAGATTGCGCGACACCTTCCTACCGCCATTCAAAGCAGCGGTAGACGCGGGGCTAATGACCATCATGAGCTCTTACAACACCCTGAACGACATTCCAGCTACCGCCAATCAGTACGCACTGAAAACTATCTTGCGAGACGAATGGGGGTTTGACGGATTTGTGGTCAGCGACTGGAATGCGGTCATGGAAATGTTACCTCACGGCTTTGCCCGAGACGCCAAACATGCCGCCGAGCTGAGTGCCAACGCGGGCATTGACTTTGAAATGTACACCGATACTTATCAGCAGCATCTGCCCCAGCTTATTAAAGAGGGAAAATTTACCGAGGCGAAGTTAGACCAGGCGGTCCGTCATATGCTTCGGGTCAAGATGCGCCTGGGCCTGTGGGAGAACCCTTACCCGAGGGGCAACCGCGAGGCGGTTATCCTTAGCGATGACCATCGACAAGCTGCACGTGAAGCTGCGCGGGAAAGCTTTGTTTTATTGAAAAATGACAATTCGATATTGCCACTTGCCCCAAAAACCAAGATTGCATTAATCGGCCCGTTGGCCAATGTACCCCATGAACAATTGGGCACATGGATTTACAATGGTAACAAGAAAGACTCAGTGCCCTTAGTACCGGCACTTGAACAACATCTTGGCGGAACCGATTCGTTTACCTTTGTTCAGGGACTGGAATACAGCCGCGACACATCGACAAAAGGGTTTGGTAAAGCCGTAGAGGCAGCACAACAAGCCGACGTTATCGTGTATGTGGGTGGTGAAGAATCTATTTTATCGGGTGAGGGGCACAGCCGCGGTGATATTGCATTGCCTGGGGCGCAACAAGAGCTGGTAAAAGCCTTAAGCGAAACGGGGAAACCTCTGGTGACCGTTATTATGGCAGGCCGTCCTATCGAGCTGGGCAAAGTACGCAGCCAATCCGATGCCATCATGATGGCATGGCACCCTGGCACTATGGCAGGCCCCGCTTTAGTTGATGTACTTTACGGAGAGTATTCCCCTGTGGGCCGCTTACCCATTACCTGGCCCAAGGGCGAAGGACAAATTCCCATTTATTACAATCGAATGGCAACTGGGCGCCCGGCCACTGATGACAATTACACTCTCATTGGTGAAATTGAACTAGGCGTATTCCAACACGGTCCCGGTAACTCATCGAACCACCTAGACTATGGTCATGAGCCCGAGTTCCCCTTTGGTTTTGGCTTGACCTACAGTGAATTTGAGTATTCCAATCTCGCTATTGCTAAATCGCGCATCGCCTTGGGAGAGACGCTTAAAGCCAGTGCCACCATCAAAAATACTGGCAAAGTAAAAACCACAGAGGTAGTTCAGCTGTATATTAGGGATTTGGTTGCATCACGTACTCGCCCCATTCGAGAGTTAAAAGGCTTTGAACGCGTAACACTTACACCGGGTGAATCTCGGGTCGTTGAATTTGAAATATCCACTGATGCACTCGCATTCCACAACCAAAAAATGGAAAAAGTCACTGAGGCTGGAGAGTTCGAATTGTGGATTGCCAAGGATGCAACATCAGGCTTAAAAGGTCGCTTTATTGTTTACGAGTAAACTGACGACGCCACCAACCTAACTTTTTGTTTAACAAACCCCCGACACGCCGGTTCCACCCGCATGTCGGGGATACACTTATATCAAGTATGGTTGAGACCGGCTGTTATCCTCACCCCATACCACTGTGTCATTAAAGCTTATTCTCCCCTCTTCACCATGACTTCCGGCAGTCTTGGTTCACAACTCGCAATGAATGCGCAACGATCTACTATATTTATGGGCAGCCATTAAGCGCCAGATAATATTTTATAGGGTAGTAATAAAGGCCGCACCGACGGTGCGCTATCATGAGCGGAGGGAAAGGGTGGAGATCACTTAGAAGGATATTTAAGGTTCTTAACCGTCAAGAAAAAGGGGCTCGTTGCCCAGAAGACAAAAGCCCAATGCCTGACAATATAAAAAGATAGTAATTCGAAACACTACCCCAAACGGAGTTCTATCAGTTTACTGCACAGAATCAAACCGCCATTTTTGATGAGATGACTGTGTGACGGTACCCGTGCGAATATTTGCGCCGTTGGCTGTACCGCCACCTGCTACTTCCAGAGCGTCGCCCAAAACCGAAGAAACTGTATAAAAACCATTCGGCTGACTTTCAATAAACCAGCGCTGATTACTGTTGCTCTGGCAGGACCATTGATGCACATTATCGCTGCCAGCATCGGCATCGAGACAAGAGCCACTATTAAGGCTGACCAGTTCATAGCTGCCATCGCTTAAAGGTTCGACCAGCCACTGCTGATTGAGACCGCCGGCATAATCCCACTGATGAACATTGGCACCATTTTGAGTAGATACCCCAGAGACATCCAGAACCTTGCCGCTGGCGTCGTTGGTAATAACATAGGTCCCAGCTTGTAAATCAGCGTTATCGGGTGTGCTTTGCGCGGTAAAGTCAACCCAATTGACATTAAAGCCGCCGCTCACAAAGTTAAAACGAACACTGTGGTCGCCGGCACTCAAAGTTATTGGCACCGCTATTGATTGCCAGTTCTGCCAACCACCCGTGGCGGGAATGTCGATGCCACCGACATTGCTACCATCAACTTCTATATTCATGCGACCACCACCATTTTGACTCGCCACCCGAGCGCTCACGGTAAAGTCGGTGTTCTCACTCACAGTCAGTTGATATTGCGTCCAGTCGCCGTTATCAATCCAGCCGATGTTGTCGCCTCCACCGCTGTCGGCTGTCGCCTCTGTCTGCACACCTTGCATAGCGCAATAGTTTTCTGCCTCTATTTTGGCAGGCAAGCTCAGAGTGGTACCAGCACACGGATCGACAGGATTCGGCTCGGATGCACCTGCTTCAAACGCTACCCAATTTAGATTGAAGCCACCGGTTAAGAAATCCAGGCGCAGGCGATGATCACCCGCGCTCAGCGTAACTTCCCGAGTCACTGTCTGATAGCTTTGCCAATCACCGGTTACCGGCGTGCTTACACTTGCGATTGAGGCACCGTCTACTTTGACATCTATTTGACCGGAGGTGGCTTGCCCTGCCGTGCGTAACTTTAGAGTATAAATACCGGTACTCGGTACATTAATATTGTATTCGCCCCAATCACCGGGGCTAATAAAACCCACATTTTGTCCACCATCGACATCACCTGTAGTTTCAGTTTGCAGGCTTGAGCTTTGGCAAAATGATTCCGCCTCTACTCTTCCAGGCAACTCAGTTATCGGTGCTGCGCCGCAGTCCGGCTGGACCACTTGAGCAGAGGGTGCTACAGCATCGTAAAAGCTCTGATGCCAGGTATGACTGGAGTGACCATTGCGAATGTTGTTCTGAGCAAAGTCAATCATTTCATCGAACAGATGAGTCGGAGGTGTCCCACCATTATTAATGAAAGCCTTAATGTCGTTATAAGCATTATTGGGCGGTATTGTCCACAGGGTTTTATCGTGTGACATTTTCTTAAAAGACCAGGGGAAATAACCCGACAACTCTTGTTTGGCCCAATCGGTTATAGCGGCCAGATTGCCAGGGTCGGTTTCGCCATACTCGCCAATAATGAGGGGGATATTCAAATTATTGGTAATATCTTCACGGCCACGCGTTGTGGAAACCGGACCATAGTGATGAATTTGATAGACCAAATTATTATCCCACTGGGCACTAACGCCTGTCTCGGCCTGAACCTGCGGATCGCTCCAGTCGATTTTGGTCAAATCCGATCCCCACCACGAACCTTCAGCGACAATGACATGATTTGAGTCCACCTCGCGAATCGCATCGCGCATTGCGATTAGTGAACCCAACAGTTCAAATTCACGGCCGGGCTGGGGAACAGGTTCATTTATTAAGTCGTAACCCCAAATTACCGATTCATTTTTATAGCGATCGGCAATATGTCGCCAAACCGAGCTGGCAATATTCACATTATTACCATCCCAGAACGTTACAGTATCGCGGGGCTGGCTGGCGTTAGAGTTAATGTTATCGGCGTGATCTCCCGGATTCTGGTATCCCGGCGCGGCATGCATATCCAACAGAACGTAAATTCCCTGATCACGACAAGCTTCAATTATTTGGTCAAAATATTGAAACCCTTTATTACTTAAGCTGCCGTTTTCCCAAAACATATTGTAGTGAAAAGGCACCCGAACCGAATTAAAACCCAGCGCTTTGAGATCGGCTATAGCCTTATTATCCACATAATTTAATCGCCATTGATGCTCAAACTCTTCAGCTTTAGAGGTACTGCCGAACGCTTGAGAAAGGGAATCAAAAAATTGCGAGTGGGTTCGATAGTTAAAATCCCCCATCATCAAGTAGCCTTCCCACAACAGCCAGTTACCAAGATTGATACCGCTTAAGAAAAGCTCGTCACCATTTTCATCGACAATCTTGGTGCCTTGTGTCGATACATATTGGGCCTGGCTAACCGTACTGAACATAACTCCACTTAGAAGTAGGGCCCAAAAGGCCCATTTTTTCGCACTTATATATAGATTGAATAAGCATTTTCGATTATTCGCTTTATGCTTCATCTCTAGCCTCATTTTATTCATTATGTGTTTGGCGAAGCGTCATAAGTCACTGATACTACGAAACAGATAAAGGTCGATCATGCAGCTTAATGAGCCTGAGCAAACCTAGCCTGCTTCAGCCACAAACTCAAAACCCGTCGCACAAAGAGTGCACGCCGTCCCTTGGATCGGGGCGGCGTGACATTCTGGGTTAAGGGTTTTTGATCTCAAACCAGTTTAAGTTCCACTGGTTATCGACCGAGCGTAAACGCAGCGTTGATCGCCCTTCAGGAAGCTCCACATCGAAGCTAAGAGTCTGATAAGACTGCCAACCACCGGTATTTGGTACCGTAACAGTGGTTAATACTTGATCGGCGACAATTACTTCAAACTGTACGCTACCCACCTGACTGGCCAGACGAAAATCCATTACGTAAGAGCCAGCGGAAGGTACATTAATGTCATAATCGACCCAGTAGCCGCTCTCAAAGCTTCCGATATTAAAGCCGCCGCCTTCATCACCAGCGGATTCAGTTTGCACACCAGGATGTGCCGCGGAGTAACTCTCGGCTTCAATTTTTGTCGGCACTGTATAGAAGGTTTCACCACTTGCCATGATTTCACTGGCGTAGCCTTCATCGGTGTCATTAAAGGCTGCGACATAATAGTAATAAGTGGTATCGGCGCTCACGGTATCGTCGTTGTAACGGTTGGCCTCGACGGTTGCGATCTCCTCAAAACCGGAGCGAGGCGCCAACGAACGGTATACTTTGTAGCCTACCACTTCGCCTTCGGCACTATCCCAACTTAGCGCTACATTGGAATCACTGACATCGAGCACCAAGTTGCTGGCTTTACCCGGAATATTGGTAAATATTGTTGCAGGCTCTTCCGACGTCAGCGACTTTTTAACCCAGTGGTTAACGACATAGTCCATTTCATCTATGGCAAAGAAGCTGAAGTACTCTTCAATTTCTTCAATAGAAGATGAATTAACGTTGACACTGGGAATGGCTCGACCGGTGACATCGACCCACTCTTGTGGCATATCAGGCACCAAATAGATTTCGGCCCAAGTATCACTACTGCCTAAATCCGTAAATTTTCCCGACAAGGTGTAAGACTCGCCACCTTCCACTTCAACCGCTTGATAAATCAGCGCATGGCTGCCTGCCGGTGATGTAACACGCAGGGCTTCACCGCTATCACTGCCAGCAAATTCACCCGCTGAATAGCCGAACTCATAATTTCGGGGATCGCCCCACAGTGATACCTCGGTCCAGCTGGACTCGGCCCCAGAGCCAAACTCACCATTTACGATAATGTTGGTTCCATCTGAGTCTTTATTGAGTTGGATACTGTCGTAAACGACATCGACACCATTAAAACCACCGGTTTTAATGACTAGGTACATGGTTTTTGTACCTTCCCCCTCGTAAGGCGTTGTGCTACTGGCCGGCACATCACAAGCATTGGCAAAGGTAGACTCCCAGCCTGCACAGCCCCAGGTTTGGGCCTTGGTAATAAGTTGATCGCCATTGTTCGTAACATAGCCCCAGGTACCATTGCCCAAGCCACCAGACGCGGTTGCGACTTTATACGACCAAGCGGTGCCCGCCCAGTTGAGGTCATTGTAAGTATCGAAGGTGGCGCGGGTGATTTCACCACCCATTTCACCTAACCCATTCCAGGGCTGCATTTCTCCAACGAGCATAGGCGTATAGACTTTGCGAGCTCTGTTGGCCCAATCGCACACGCCTGAGTCACCGTTTTCACCGCAGGTCAGCCAATCGCGGTGTACGTTGTAACCAATTTCACCCCAGCCAAATAAGCCCGGATAAAAGTGCGGTTCAAAAGCAACGTTTTCCATGCCGTAATCCATAGGATCACCATAAGCGGATATACCGTCGGCGTTGTGCCCCGCAAGTATGACGACATGCTCTTCATCATGAGCTCGTATTGCATCGTATAGCTCAACTGAGAAATCTCGTAAAGTTGCCGAATCTGTTCCCCAGGGCTCGTTTAGCAACCCATAACCAGCTACGGTAGCTTCACCTTGATAATGCTTAGCAATCTCACCCCAAAGCCATTTGGTTCGCTCTTGATACGAGTCATTGCTCCACAGTTCGTTTTGCCCTTCACAACCGGTATGTTGCTCGACGCCTTGGCCTCCGACAGCACCGTGCAAGTCCAGCACTACATAGATTTCGCGCTTTTTAGCTTCGGCCACGGCCCAATCTAAATACTCCCAGGCATCGTCTTTCAACGTCATGGGCGCATCATCATTCTCGATCAGACTGTAGGGAAAAGGAACGCGCACCACGTTAAACCCAGCTTCGGCAATCACATCCCAATCGGCTTCGGTGAACCAGCTGTCGCGGTGTAGTTTTATTAATCGATCTTTTTCAGCCTCGCCAAAACGCTCTGTCAAGGTCTCTTCCAACGAGCACTGGTCGGGGATGTTCTCACCCAAGGGGTTATCCCCATTGTCAAACATCCACAGCTCCATGCTCAGCCAGTTACCGATATTAATACCGCGCAGGGATACTTTTTGTTCATTCTGATTCACCCACATGGTGCCATCGGCTTTGAGAGCGGTATAACTTTCCGTACCAGCGACGGGAGACTCTACCGCGGGCGGAACAGGGGTCACAGTTTCAGGGCCGCTTCCGCCACAGGCACTCAACCCAAGTACGGCACTAAGCACTAGCGTGCTAACTGCCATGTGACTGGAGTTGAATTGTCTTTTTGTACGAGCGCCAAACATTGAAGTTTTCATTATCTGTTACCTTTTATAATTCACATCTTTGTCGATTAGTCTGGTGCCAAGTCGAGAGGCTTAGCACCAGTGGCGATTTCATTTACTAGAAGCTTGCGTTGACTCTTACACCGTAGGTGCGCGGCGGCGCATAGCGCCCGGGAAAACCGGCAGCGGTGTTGTTATCGACAGAGGCGCTGGATTTGGTCATCTCATCAGTGGCGTTATTGACAAACACATCCACCGACCAGCTATCGCCCGGATCAAGCGTAAGGCCAAGATTCACTTTGGTATAAGCATCTTGTCCAGCGGGGTTGCCCCAGTAAAAGCCGGTTTGCTCTTCATCATTAATAATATTATTGATAGGAGCGCCATTTTCATTTTGATCGCGGAAGAACGTCTCATCCACATAGCGCACATTGACGCGAGGTGTAATTAGGCCAATAGCTGTTTCAAAGTCCCAACGCAAAGTCGTATTGAGGTTAAATTCAGGGGACTGGGGTAACTTATTCCCTGCCAGATCGTAGAAGCCTGTAGGTTCACCATCAGGACCAATAATGGGTGTTAAATTGGTGCCGTAGCCAGCACCATCGACGACATAATCGGTGTACTCGGCATTCAGGTAACCACCACTGATATCCAGCTGACCACCGCTGCCAATCATCCAGGTAAGCTCGGCCTCAACCCCGGAAATTTCAGCACCCGCCACGTTCGAGTTCACGATCTGGTTTAGATCTTCGTCGAAGCCCGAACGAATTAGATCGTCATACTCCATAAAGAAAGCCGCGGTATTCAACCGGAAAGAACCCGTTTGATACTTGTAACCGACCTCGTAACTGGTGCTGCTTTCAGGGTTAGTCGCCTGTCCGCCGTCCTGAATCACACCCGCGCGATAGCCGGTGCTAACGCTAGCGTAAACCATAGAATCGTCCCAATCGTAACTAGCCCGAGCCAGATACGTCAGTTGATCATCCTCACTTTCCACGTCGTTGCGTAGAGTAGCCGCACACTGGCCTCGAGTGCGCTCGCGACCGGTGTAATCGTCTAAACCGTCTGCGCCCTCTCCTCCTGTGGTGTTATTAAGGAAGTCTTCGAATACGGATAGATTCTCTCCTCCCAGAGTTGGGCGAATAAATTCGTTCTCACAATCTTGAATGTTTCGGCCACCGCGATCGTACTTAAGGTCGTCGGTATAGCGAACGCCCCCGGTAATTGAAAACTGATCCGTCAGATGCCAGGTTGCCTGCGCATAAGCGGCTCCCGACTCGGTGCCACGTGCGGGCTGAATAAACGTGTTGCCCCCCTGCAACCAGCTGCCTTGACCATCAAAGTCAAACCGAATCGAGGTTTCCTCTTCAAAGTAATAGGCACCTATTACCCAATCAATGACCTCGCCTTCAATATTCTGCAATTTGATTTCGTGGCTTTCGGCGGTGGAGTCTTGGTATTCCGTACGGCCCTCTTGAAAACGAGAGGTAATACCACCATCCTGATCCACCACCTGCTCGCGGTGTAAATCACTAATACCTGCAATATATTGAAGGTTGAGATTGTCGCTGATATCAAAGTTCACCGTAGAGCGCCAAACGTCGCTCTGTAGCTCTAGCGAAACGGGAGAATCGATAAACGAATCAAAATTGTCTTGTTCTACCAATACTGGGTTAAGCAATATGCCATTGTTGCCATTATCGGTGAAAGTCTCGTAAGACACAGTCCAGGACAGACTATCGGTGGCATCCCATAAACCGGTAATACGCGCTGAGCGCACATCCGTATTATTCAGTTTTAAACCCACATTGGCGGTACGGCCCGTGGAAAGACCCGAGAAGTTATGCTCGCTGCCGCGGGGGTCTTCGCTAATCGCATTGACCCAACCATCGTCTTGGTCTGAGTAACCGGCTACCCGGAATGATAAGTTGTCCAATACCGGTAAAGTGACAGCGCCTGAAACTTGCTGGCGATTATAGCTGCCGTAGGTAGTCTGGAAGTTACCTTCAAACTCGTGGCCTGGCTTAACGGTTTGCAGCAACAAGGCGCCACCGGTGTTGTTGCGGCCGAACAAAGTGCCTTGGGGACCACGCAACACCTGTACATTTTCCAGATCGTACATCAACGCCAGGGCGCCCTGAGCACGTGCGGCATATACGCCATCAACGTACACGCCAACGCCCTGATCACCGGTTTCAGTGGGGTTATTGGTACCAACACCGCGAATGTAAATCTTGATGTCCGATTGCTCTTCCTGCCCGGTAACCATCAGGTTAGGGACGAAGCCGCTCATATCCGTTACATCTAAAATGTCATTTTCGGTCAAAGCAGCTTGGGATAATGCAGTAACCGCTATGGGCGTAGATTGTAGATCGGCAGGACGGCGCTCTGCCGTTACCAATACCTCTTCTAACATACCCACTTGGGTAGATTGCCCGGGGTTATCTTGAGCATGAACTTGCGTTATGTGACCCGCCGCGGCAATAATGCCCACAGCCATCGCCAAAGGATTTTTAAGGTGCATAGCTTTTATTCCTCTCGATTATAGTCGTTATTCTTGTTTGCCGTTCCTTCCGACAGGTTGGTGTAAGGACTTAATACCTACCGGAGAAGGGGCTGCTTCTGTTTCGATCAGCCACCCGCTATTATGTTTGAGCAATTTGCATCAAATGGCTGATTGGTACTAGGTTATGTTCAGCTGGGCAAGACGTCGTTCGGGTAGGATCAGCAATAAGTTCGAATAAATAATTGGGCGCAATGCTAGGTATTAATATCGGCTCATACAGGGTTCGAATTAATTCGAACCCCTTGCCACCACTGCTTTTGGTGAGTTAAAGTTGGGCTCTCAATAACTCAAAAAATCAGCGTATCCTGACATAAATTCAGTAATTTAAACGTGTAATTCAGCCCCGATCCGGCACCAACCCCATAGAAATTGGCGCTTGGTGGGCATAATAATCAGAAACCAATACCCCATGGATACAGTGCTTTTTAATTTCCACGACCTGGTGTTAATCCTAACGGCATTCGAATGCTTGTTATTTGCTCTTCTGCTGAGTGCCACCAACCAAAAGAGGGTTCTGAGCACCGCTTTTTTTGTCGGTTTTTTAATCTGTCACATTTTTATTCCGCTGCACGAGCTCACCTTTTGGGGCAAGCAGTTTAGAATATGGCTGCTGGATATATCACCCAATCTGTTCTTTTTGGGCAGCTACGCCTATTTTGTAGACGGGCCATTACTGTACCTTTTTGTTAGATCACTACTGTACAAAGACTTTAAGCTGCGTCGTATCCATCTACTTCACGCCCTACCGGTGGCCCTGTATTTTTTTCATATGTTGGTATCGTTTTACCTGCAAAGTTACGAGCGCCGCGAAATGCTGGTCGAAACTCAACATATTGCCTATTCCGCGCCTTATCTATACTTTGATGCCGCTGGACGCTTTATACGTGTTATTTACGCCATACTATGCCTTAAGCTGGCCTTCACTTACGGCGAGCAACTTAAAAACGTGTTTGCCAACCTGAATAAGCGTGATCTTGCATGGCTAAAAGTCATGTTAGTAAGCTTTTTAGGACTCTTTGCCTGGGAGGCAGTCTTACTCACCCTCAAGCTGTACGGGAACGCTACGGATAACTTCAACTTAGACTTACTCAATGTTATTGGCCTATCCGGCTACTATTTAACTTTTTTTATGCTCAATCTCCTGATTGGACTAAAGTTCACATTATTTACTTCAGTAGCGGCCATCAACGAGTCGTCCCCCTCACCGGCAGCGCATGAAAATTTGCCAACAGAAGACAAAACGCACGTAGAATCCATTAAACAAACCATGCTGCAGACTAAAATTTATACTGAACCGGATATTACGATTGATCAGCTGGCGGCAACGTTAAAACTTCCCACGAAACGTCTATCTCAGATCCTAAAACAAGATTTTCATGCTAACTTTTACGAATTTATTAACAGTTATCGTGTAGAAGATGCCAAACAACAGTTAAGGGATCCTGCCGGCGCAAGCAAAACAATCACTGAAATATATTACGAGGTGGGATTTAATAGTAAATCTGTATTTAACACCTTTTTTAAACGGAAAGAAGGTTGTACACCGAGCCAGTATCGCAATAAGAATACTGTTCCGGTTTCGGCTCAAGAAGATAACAACAACTTCATACCTTAAACCATCAACCCTTGCCTCTCATTTTGCAACAATCATTACAATTCACAGTTATAAAGTGGCTTGCCCTCACCTAGCGAGCCTGTGGTAATACTCAAGGGGCGGCACAAAACATGCACTCTTGTTTTTTAAATAGTTAATGACTTTATCAAATTTAGTAAAGCTGTCCTCGCTCCACCTATCTAGATGCCCTTGACCACTACAATGCAACAGCAGATACAAAAATTTACAACTACGATAAGCCGCGAAAAACTACTGAACGAGACCGTACTTATCGAGTTATCCAAATGATTATTTGGCCCCCTTTCTAGGCATACCCCAGAGAAGCGAGCGTCTTGACAGTAGAGCCATACCTATACCGAAGGGTTTTGCTCCAGCACGTCGAAAATGATGTCATCGGACTGACTGTAGGGATTTCCAATAGCAGTGAGCGCTATACCAACTACCATCTTATCCGCAAACAAAGGGCACTCGGTCCATTTTCATCAAACATCACCGCTGGTTGACGGCGTTGAAACAAACATCTGCTTCGAGCTGCCACATCTTAATACTTCCACACCGAAATTTAGCCTGCTCATATAACTAAAACATCAAGATATATCCAACTATAGCGCCCCACAAAAAGTTTACCAAAATGTATACATATTGGACTTCTTGTGTTGTAGAATCCGACTTGAACACTGGTAATTACCTATTTTTAATAACAGCCCCTGCCCCCAGTATCCGCCAAAGGCGGAACAGCTCAGCATCTATATAGGCCTGAGCTGCGGATACGGAGCGATTGATTCTGATAGCCACCACATGGCCCAGCGCCATTTTTGGCGATGACACCCACGGCTATTGATTAATGACGTATAGACGACACACCCCGGAGTAGACCTATGCCCAAAACAAATTCAAAGACCATCGCGTTAATTCTGGCGGTAACGCTATGCACTGCATGCTCGGGCTCGGGCTCTGATTCGTCAGGTTCTGGTAGCTCATCGACTCCCACTTCTTCAAGCTCCTCAGCGGCATCGAGCAACGCATGCTTGGCAAGTGGCCGGCTTGTCGTAAGCGCGGTGAGCGACGATGGAAGTCACGACGGGCACGCACCAGAGAATGCTGTAGATAGCAGCTTTGACCGTGACTCGCGCTGGTCCTCACTGGGTGATGGTAAAATATTGCACTTGGATATGGGGACGCAAGCCACGATCAGCGAAGTTAAGACTTCATGGCTAGATGCAGATACGCGCACAGCATTCTATGAAGTTGAAAGCTCTGCAGACAACGATAACTGGAGCACTCTTGTAGCAAACGGCCAATCTAACAGCACCGAGCTGTTCGCTGTGGATTCGTTTGACCCTGTTGAAGCTCGCTACGTGAGAATTATAGGCAGGGGAAATTCTGAGAATACCTGGAATAGCCTGCTTGAGGTAGAAATACACGGCTGCAATGGCATCGAGCCAATTTCTGCCCAACCGAGTGGCGCACCGCTCGCGAGCACACTCGACCCCGGCCTCCCTCCTTCCGATAATTTCGACCTTTCACGCTGGTATATCAGCATCCCCACGGATGAGGACGGCAACGGTCGCGCCGACAATATTAAAGAAAATGAACTGAACGACGGCTACGAGCAACCTGATTTTTTCTATACCGGTGCTGACGGAGGATTGGTTTTTCGCGTCGGCCCCACGGGGTTTAAAACTTCGACCAATACCAGCTACACGCGCGTTGAGCTGCGTGAAATGTTAAGGGCAGGCAACACCAGCATCAGCACTCAGGGAGTGAATAGAAACAATTGGGTATTCGGCAGTGCGCCAGCCTCCGACCGCGCCGCTGCCGGAGGCGTAGATGGTAATATGCGGGCCACCCTAGCTGTTAATAGGGTTTCGACAACGGGTGAAGCCTATCAAATTGGGCGCGTCATTGTCGGCCAAATACACGCTAACGATGACGAGCCAATTCGCCTGTACTACAGAAAACTGCCCGGCAACACCAATGGTTCGCTTTACTTTGCTCACGAGTTAAATGGTGGCGACGATATCTGGCATGAACTGATCGGAAGCCGGTCAAATAGTGCGCCAAACCCTTCTGACGGCGTTGCTCTCAATGAACAATTTAGCTACGAAATTGATGTTGAAGGCAATATGCTGAGCGTTTTTATCTACCGAGTGGGTAAAGAGACCGTTAGCAAAACGATAGATATTAGCAGTAGCGGTTACGACGAAGGCGGCCAATATATGTACTTTAAAGCTGGGGCCTATAACCAAAACAACAGTGGCGAGGAAGACGATTATACTCAGGTGACGTTCTACGCCCTGGAACACTCACACCAATAAGCACGAAACAGCCTGTTCGCCAAGTGGGCAATGCCTGGTAAGACAAACTCAGCTACCCGGCATAGCCCCAAAGCCCGCCCCCCCTCAACCGCTTAGCTATCGGCGTAAAAAATAGCGATTCCCAGCCCTATTCATGCTCACTAGCCACATTGGTTAACCAATCCTTATGTGTTGGTTATTGATTCTGCTCATAAAGCCCGAAAAAACCACTATCGCGTTGTTTTATAACAATAAATTAGGGTCTGGCGAGGATTGCTTCATTACTTCTGACCATCTCCATCTTGTATTTCGCGCAATACCCTGAAGAAATTGACGAACTTTTCTACCAAACCCCTTGCATAATGTAGCCATTTTGGTTGACAATATTATCTGCCATATGTATTTAAATTGGGCGGCAAAAAGCACCAACTCGAATATAATCAATATAAGAGGCATTCCCGGAGGAACTTCATGCAGTATAAAAATAAGCGAATCAACTCAACTAGCAGGCAGAATGGTTTTAAAAAAACGGCATTGGCCGCCACTCTCGCTGCAGTATCATGCGCTCACTTAACATACGCACAAGAGTCCGCAGGCAGCGCTAACTCTGAAATGCTCGAAGAAGTCATCGTAAAGGGTGCCCGAGCAACGATTCAAACAACTATCGACATCAAGCGAAATTCAACAACCATCGTCGATGGGATGTCGGCCAACGATATTGGTGATATGCCGGCACTTTCCATTGGTGAAGCACTCGAGTCCATCACGGGCGCCTCTTCACACCGCGAAAATGGTGGTGCCACTGAAATTTCGATTCGAGGCCTTGGCCCTTACCTGAGCGCAACTACATTTAATGGACGCAACGCCTCAAATGGCAGCGGAGACCGCTCGGTTAACTTTTCTCAATTTCCGTCAGAGCTTATCAACAAACTGGCGATTTATAAGACTCAGGACGCCAGCCTAATTGAAGGCGGCGTAGCGGGCTTAATTGCACTGGAAACCGTTAAACCTCTGGAATTCGGCAAGCCTCGCCTGCAGGTTGAGGCCAAGGCTGGATACCAACCGAACCAGCAAAACATCACCGATTCAATGTCTGGCGATGTAGGCTTTCGTGGTAGCGCCAGTTACGTTGATCAGTTTGAATTTGACAACGGTATGGCCTTGGGTATTTCTTTGGGGTACGAACAAAGTGATATTGCGCAACCAGAGTCTGAAATGCGTGCTTCAAGCCCGAGCGGCAGCTCCCTGTTCGCATGTATTAATGACCCTACTGTTACCAACCGGGGCTACTACCAGCCCTCAGCTGGCGACTGCGAAGACCCAACCGATGGGCCTTCAAATTCGGGCGATTACAATACGGAAATCAACCCTGACACTGGCGAAGCTTACGATGCAGGCAAAGACTATGCGTTTGCTCCGAGCTCTAATAGCTACCGCCAGAACGATACTTCTGATGAGCGCGAAGCTTTCTTTGCCGCCGTTCAGTTTCAGCCCAATGACAAGACTGATATCAACATTGACTATCAGACATCTGAGCGAATTCAGGCGGAAAAGCGTCACGATCTGAACTTTGCCAACCAAAAGCGCACAACGCCCGGCGTCACTCCGGAAAATCTAGTGGTTAGCGACACAGGCGCGATTACCAACTGGGTAGGTGAAACGGCAATCGAATCCAACAGCGAACTTTATCGTCGCGACGAGGACTACACCGGGTATGGCGTCAATGTAGCCTATGCTCTGACTGACGAGCTGACGATTTCGGCGGATTACTCGTTCTCTGAAACAACCCGCATTGAAAACCAGATGCTACTTCGCACACAGTCAGATAACCGAAATGTTTTCGCGGAAGAAGTTTCACAGTACCGACCACTGGTACAGTGGGATCGCGACTCTGGTATTCGCCAGTATCAAATCACAGGGTTTGATATCACCGACCACACACTATTCTCCGATCGCTATCGCGCCCGTATCGACAGCGACGTTGATCGCACCAACACCATCGAAGCCTTCCGTGCAGATTTCGACTGGCGGCTGGATGGGGCTATCACAGCAATCAAGGGCGGGGTTCGTTTCTCTGAGCTCGAATACCTGGACATGGGCCCTACGGTTCGAAACGAGTTTGAAGTTACGATTGGCGAGCACGAGTTTCTATCTCAAGTAAACCAAACCTGTGCCATCGAATTCCCCGAAAGTGATTTTATGGCTACCGAGCGTGACGGAGCCCTCTTCACGATTCTTGATGACCAAGGCAATATCGCTAAAGAAGTTAATAGTTGGGCCACCTTTGATACCGCCTGCGCCGTATCTATGCTTGCAGAGCATACCGATAACAGCACAGATTTCCCCGAAATGCCCGAGTCGAAAGCCGGCACCACCGACGTTACCGAAACCACGAATGCCGCCTATATAATGGCAGATTTCGATAGCGACTTTATGAGCAAAACTATTCGCGGTAACTTTGGCTTGCGAGTTGTTCAAACAGATGTGACATCTATTGGCTACCGTACGCCATACACAATTGCAACCTCAGACAACGATATCCTCTCGCTCGTGCCCGTTGAAGGCGCAGATTTGGAGCGCGTTGAAGCCGGTGGCGACTATACCGAAGTGCTCCCCAGCATTAATCTGATTGTAGACTTGCGCGAAGATCTCATGCTGCGCGGCGCGATATATCGCGGCCTATCCCGACCCGAGCCTGCCGACATGAGCTATCAGCGTGGCTTTACAGTGAGCAGCGAAGAAGACATTACCGAGCTTGACGAACTTATTCAGAATGTTAGCGGCGATGGCAATCCCAACCTGCAGCCTCTCACATCCTGGAGCTTTGATACGGCAATTGAATGGTATCCAAACCAAGACACCATGCTCGCCTTCGGTCTTTACCATAAAGAATTCCAAGGTGGTTTTGAAACGACACGAACCACCGAAGAGTTCTTGATTGATGGTCAGGTGGTGCCGGCGGATTTTGATCTAACGAAAACCAATGAAGACGCCAGTAGCCTGACAGGCTTCGAAGTGACTGCAACCCACAACTTTTCTTATTTACCCGGCTTCTTAAGTGGATTCGGTTTCAAGGCCAGCTATAACTATGCAGACTCTGACTTCGAATTTGAGGACAGTAACTACGGCGATCTAACTGTGCGTGATGACGAAGGAAATGTCGTTTATGAAACTGACGGCATTGTAGAGCCAGGAAACGTTCCTGGCTTCTCAGATCACGTGTTTTCGGGCCAACTTTATTACTCAGTGGGTGAGTTTGATGCCAGCCTAATTTACAAATACCGCAGTGAATACTTCCAGCCTTACACCAGCAATGGTACTCGTCTTCGCTTTGTGGGTGATACCGGCGTATGGGAAACACGTCTGTCCTACTACATTACGGACAATGTTCGCTTGAGTCTTGAAGGTATTAACTTATTCGACGAACCTAAGCGTCAATACCACTACACCCGTGACAATTTGGGTGAAGTGAATAGCTACGGTCCTCGCGTGTTCTTTGGCGTAAAAGCCAAGTTTCTATAAGCCGTCTTCCCCGCCGTCCTTAAGGGGCGGCTATATTTTTGGCCCGCGATACTCGCGGGCTCTTTTTATCCCCATCCGTCTTACTCTCCATTATCTGTACTTATTGCTGAGTCAATACTCCGTTCCTTTACCAGGAATAGCCAGGTTTCCAGTTAATTGTGGCGAACGAAGCGGACCATAGCAGTAGTCCTACGCCGCATTTGAACTGACTAAATACATGCGGAGCAACGTATAGCCGGTTCACACTGCCCCCTCATAAGCGCCCCGTTACGGTTTCGCCTAAGACAACACATTCGCACTCCTCTTCCGCTAAAGCGCTGCAAGTGACACTGATTGTTAGCAGGCAACATTTCCTAGAGAAACATTGCGATCTAGAAAAGTCGCTTTGTGCCGCTTCACATCAACGTCCGTTACACCATTACCCGAGATCATTGAACAACCAATATTAGGTCTATAGCCCGCAAAATAATGGGGTTTGTAACTCGTACCGTTTAAGTAGAATATTTTATTCTGAGTAGAATGGCACTTACTTAAGCTTTTTCGGATGACCACTCTTTCTGACTTCTTCGCGTGCTTGATCTCTTGGTTTTAACAGTAGTGGGAACGGTTTTGGCCTTCTCTTGACGGCTCGGGGCTCTATACGCCTAGGTCGATTAC
>NZ_JAULRU010000173.1 GCF_030518155.1 Gilvimarinus gilvus
GCGCTCGATCACTGAATACATCACTGGCTACTACAGCCAGGTAAGACCACACAGAAACAACAATGGAGTGAGCCCAAATGCAGCCGAGCTGTTGTACTGGGCCGCCTCCTAAACTGTGGCCAAATTTACTTGACCACTACAAAATAGTCAATGCTTGTAAAGTAATAAAAACTATCTATGTTGGATAAATACCGTGAATGACGAAATAGTTCGGCCTGTTCGGCAGTGGGTAGAGTCGTTTGTTGTGGGTATGGATTTATGCCCATTCGCAAAGCGAGAGTTGGTCGCTAACCGGGTACGGTTTGCGGTTTCTGATTCAACGGTACAGGATCAGTTGTTGCTGGATTTAAGGTCTGAGCTAGAGCGTTTGCTGACGGATGCCTCTATTGAAACTACGTTGCTTATTCATCCGTACGTTTTATCAGATTTTTATGATTACAATCAGTTTTTAGGCGATGTGGATAATTTGCTGGTGGGTATGCAGCTGGAGGGCGTTTTTCAGGTTGCCAGTTTTCACCCGGATTATCAGTTTGGTGGAACCTCTGTGGATGATGCTGAAAACTATACTAATCGCTCCCCCTATCCAATACTGCATATTCTCCGGGAGGCTAGCCTTGAAAAGGCAATAGAGCACTATGGTGATGTTGATAAAATTCCGGAAAGGAATATTGAAAAAATGAATACGCTAGGCGTAAGCAGGCTGCGGGAGTTATTGGGCTTTTGTGTTACCCATAAGGGTTAGCTGCAGAGCTTTTGGCAGTATTTGGAAGCGAGTGCAGCTTGTTTAATTCAAAGATATTCTTTCGCCTGGCAATAGCCTGCTAGGTGCTCAGTCTGATCTGGCGCCACATTTTATATATAGGAGTAATAATGAAACATTTAATCACTTTGTTCATGTTATTGGTGGTGGCAATACCTTGCTTTGCCGAGTCCGAAGAAGATAAGTCAAAGCCGCCGATCTCGCCACAAGAAATAGTGGATGTGCAGCTTTCAGCTTACAATGACGGCGATATTAAAGCGTTTGTTAGTACATATGCAGATGACGTGAAAACCTACGGGCAGGCAAACGATCTGAAAATATCAGGGATCAAAGATTTAGAGAATGCTTACGCTGGCTACTTCGAAGCACACCCAGAGCTTCACGCAGAAGTGACGGGCAAGATCATTCAAGGCAATTTTATCATTTACCAAGAGCTGGTTTCCGGTGTGGTCGGTGGTGAAGATTTCGTCGCGACTGCCATATATGAAGTTCGCGACGACAAGATTCAGAATGTTTGGTTTTTCCAATAACCAGCTGTATGGCTAAACTAAGCATGGCGGCTGTTTTTGAGTCACGCCTTGCTGTGATGGTTAAGGCGAGCGCCACTTTGGTCAAAATGAAGCGTACTAAAAAACTGTTGATAGTGATTTGTCTACTGCTTATTGCCGGTTTTTTGATTCCCGAGCGAAGGGCCATTCCTGTGTTGGGCGCTTCGTCTGCGGATTGGAATAAGGATACGTTTTGGTATGAGCCATGGGGCAGCTCCGGGGTTCACAAAGGGGTTGATGTATTCGCCGCGGAAGGTACGCCCGTTGTCGCTTCAAGTGATATGATTATTCTATTTCAAGGTTCACTTAAAAAAGGCGGTAATGTTGTCGTAGGGCTGGGCGCTAAGTGGCGCTTACACTATTTTGCTCATCTCAAAGAAAACTCTGAGAGTGCACCTTTATGGGTGAAGTCCGGTGAAAAAATAGGAGAAGTCGGAGTTACTGGAAATGCAAAAGGTAAGCCCGCGCATTTACACTATTCCTTGGTAAGTCTAGTGCCTCTGCCTTGGCTTATGGATGCGAGTACTCAAGGTTATAAGAAGGCTTTTTATTTAAATCCAATTGAGTATTTTGGGTACTAGCGGGCTGTTGAATATTTCCCGCATGTGTAGTGGTCAAGTAAATTTGGCCACAGTTTAGGAGGCGGCCCAGTACAACAGCTCGGCTGCATTTGGGCTCACTCCATTGTTGTTTCTGTGTGGTCTTACCTGGCTGTAGTAGCCAGTGATGTATTCAGTGATCGAGCGC
>NZ_JAULRU010000174.1 GCF_030518155.1 Gilvimarinus gilvus
GAGTATTAAGTATTGAAATATTGGGATTGGTATAATTCTCGAGATAGACCTTTTTTGACTTTCTAATGACCAAAAATGAAGCAATAAAATAAACTTGAAACAGAACTTCAAAAAGAATATAGAAAAATCGCATCATCGGTGATTCGCTCAATTCATTGATAAAACTAATTTTTCCAGCTCTGTCTTGAAAATATATTCCATAAGCCATATACAAATTGAACGCAACAAAAGGAATACAATGCCATAAATGCTTCGGTTTTAATCGCAATTTGGTGTAACAAACCGACAAAACATAGAAATAAAATGATGCTGGAAAGATATAGTTAAAACTCCAG
>NZ_JAULRU010000175.1 GCF_030518155.1 Gilvimarinus gilvus
GGCTTTCTGAGCCAGTGGGAAGGCCTGTTCATCACCACGCTGCTGCCGTTATTTGCCGGGCTGGCCCTGCTCGTCAATGCCCTCGGCGGGTTCAGTCACCGGCAGTGGCGACGCGCTGCGCCTGGCCTGATCGGCCCGGCCCTGGTGCTGATAGCGGTGTATTTGATGCTGGCTCACGGCTGGCGGAGCGGCTGGCTGCTCTATATCGGCCTGGCCCTCATGTTTGGGGTGTCCATCTGGGATCTCGTGTCGCCCGCCCACCGCCGTTGCTCCCCGACGTCCTGTCCGACTCCGCCAAAATGAAGGAATAACACTATGACCAAACTACAAATCGTCGGCATGACCTGCGCCTCCTGTGTCGAGCATGTGAAAGAGGCCTTGGAGAAGATCCC
>NZ_JAULRU010000176.1 GCF_030518155.1 Gilvimarinus gilvus
AAGGAATGACTCAACAGCATCAGGCCATTGAACATTGCGGCCAGGAGTTATGGCTGCTCCCGGACAAGGCCATCTACTGGCCAGCGCAGCGTGCATTGCTGGTTGCCGACGTGCATATCGGCAAAGCCGCCAGTTATCGCGCATTGCACCAACCGGTGCCGCGCGGCACCACCGAGGCGACCCTGGCGCGGCTGGATGACCTGCTCGCCCACTACGCTTGCGAACAGCTGATCGTACTCGGCGACTTCCTGCACGCGCGCAGCGCGCGCGCACCTGCCACGCTGGCTCGTCTGCAGGCATGGCGCGACCGCCATCCCGGCCTGCACATCGTGCTGATACGCGGCAACCACGATCACAACGCCGGCGATCCC
>NZ_JAULRU010000177.1 GCF_030518155.1 Gilvimarinus gilvus
CTCCTCTATACATTGATAAAATAGGAAACTAATGATGCTAATGAATAAATAAGTTTTTGTTTTCATAGTCGTGTTTTTTAGGATTATTTATATTCTTAGCTTAAAATTAGATGGCATAATGATTAAAACAATAAAGAAGCACGTCAAAAACATAAACACTATGTTGATTTTATAAAAGTGTCACCTGTAATCGCTTATATTATTAGTAATTAGCAAATTACCAAATGTTAATTTTTTAATTATTTTTCAAAAAACATACTTTACTGTACTGTATTATTGTGCGAAATTTATAAATTCATACATTTCATGGAGTAATCGATTAGTGATTTGTGGTAATTTACAAGCTTAATTCAATTAAAATAAGTAACTTACATAAAAATCTACTACTG
>NZ_JAULRU010000418.1 GCF_030518155.1 Gilvimarinus gilvus
GGGCAATGCTGTTCACTTAAGAGGAGCAGCATTGCGATCCACCGGATAGCGAGTCTTTGATATCTTAACCGTTCGAGGCGTTGTTGGTCTCGAACGCCTTTCTAAAAACAGGCTGCCGACTCCGGCTCTAAGCTCTGACAATCGCCGCCCTGTCCCCGACAGTGGATTGGAACCCGCCATCACAATCAGCTGCACGGCTATGTACTGACAGACTGGCTTAAAGCGTATCTGCGATGGCGAGCGCTCAAAGGCTATGGCTGCCAGCGCCGCCTCTCGCCGGATAATATTGTACGTCAACAGCAAGCCCCACAACTCCTGATAGACCAGCTCTACCTTCTTGCTACGCAGCGTGACCGCGTTTTGTTGCATTGAGCTTTTTATATCTCTAAACCCCAGCTCTATCTCCCAGCGCTCTTGGTATAGCTTGGCAATATCGCTGGCGCTGTATTGTTCTACTGGCAATGAAGTCAACACCGTTTTCATGCCTCCTTTCACTTGATAACTGACTTGCCTGGCGTCCCAGTACTCGGGTAGCGCCGGGTTTTTCTTTCTTGCTTGAGGGGATACCTGCATACGCACCAACGCATCGTTTTTCCCATAAACGGCGAGCGTCTCTCGCTTAATATTTTTCCGCTCAGGGATCAGCCAGTGACGGCTTTCACCTTGTGTGGCAAGCGTGAGCAGTAGGTCCGCGCTCCAAAACCCCTTATCAAACAAAGTGATTGAGCGATCAGGTAGCTGGGAGAGAAACGAGGTGGCAAGAGGAATTTCTCCCCGGCGGTAGGGGCTAATCTGCGCGTCCACGACCGTATGCGAGCGGACATTCATCAGGGCGACTAGCCGCAGCATCGGAAACGGCGTCTGGCGCTGAGTGGAGGTATTGCCCGAGCCAAAGTGCTCACGCAACTCTGCTGTGTCCTGTGTTCGAAACAAGGCCCCGTCGACGGCAAAGACTTGGAGTCCTTGCCACTGATCGCCCGGATAACGCTCATGTCCCCAACACTGTCCTGTTTGACGGAACAGCCATTGTACCGGGTCTGCGCCGAGGCGTTTACGTGCCTCGGTTATACCGCTGCGAGCCAGAAGTTCTTGTGACGCCAATCCTTGCGCACAAATGTTCAGACGCCGAGCCACTTCATGTACGGGCTCATCACGAAAGACCGCCATACCTAAGACAAGCCATAGTACCTGATCGGCAGGCAATCGACGCCTACGGATACTGGCTGAGTGTGTTAAACGCAAGGCAGACTCAACCCACTCAACGGGGATGTTGTGCGTAAAGGTACTAAGGTCGGAGAAGTTAAAGAGATCACTTAGGTCGAGAAGGTCTTGTTGAAAAGCCATAAAAAAATCCGATTCCATGCTTGAAATCGGATTTTCTACTAGGCCACGCTGTACTTCAAATGCTTAAGTGAACAGCATTGCCACTGTGTGGGGCCTTTTTTATGCCTGTTAAAAATACCGCAGCCGACAGGACGGGACGATAACCCGCGAAGCGGTGTTCGACTCATTCGCCGGGAGCGAATGAGCACAGCCACAAGGCTGCCCGAAGGGGGAGCACCACGGATGGTGCGAAAAACAAAATGGCAGGATAGCCATTCTGCACAGCGGGTATGCGCTGCCCGAAGGGAGAGGGCCAGGGAAGGACCGAGTGTATCCCGTCCTGTTCGTCGCTGCTCCATTTAGTTGGGCTTTGGGGCTGCGGTGGCGTACATACTCGGTTTGGCGCCGCGGATCCCATAATTGGGCCATTTTTAAGCTCAATTATCATACTTCTGTCATATTCCTGTGCGAACTTAACTCTGAAGCGGAACTTAACCGTGTTCTGCCGCTCTACAGTCAGGTAATAAAGACATTGAGGTAATTTTGATGCAAGACTATCTAGAAGAGTTGCTCGATGTAACTCAAGACGATTTAGACGATGAATACTGCGAAGACTACGCCGAAGTATAATGGCCACACACTGGCCATTATCGGCCGGTTTCCTACCTGAAAGCCCTAAAATCGGAACTAAATCCCACATTTACACCACACTTCGGCTCAAAATCAAGTCAATTGCTGATTTATAAGCAAGCCAACCCTATAATCAAGCTATGACTTGGACAAGTTGGTAATTGCCCGACTGGAGTAACAGGTGTTCGAATGTCTGCCCGTGACGAACTGAAAGAAGCGATAGCGATCTTTGTCGATGAACGAGTCGATAGGGAGCTGCAATATCCGGAATTCGAAGCCGTAATGGATGGTTTTGTGCCCATGCCTGACTTCGCCGGAAAAACCGTAAAGGCGGTCTACCTTCTAATCAATCGCGATTTCAAACTTAAAGCCTGCGTGTTTTTCAAGGTTGATTTCGATGTGAACGGCATGATCACGGCTAAGTGGAACGTGCCATTGCAACAATTGGCAACTTCGGCAGCGAAAGGACCCGATTTGGGTGCGGGTCCAATAGCCCTGGCATGCTATAGCCAGTGTTCGATTCCCGTTCAGCAAGGCAGCTTGTGGGATCCAGTTATGGAGCCTGGCCGAAACAGCTTTGTGCTGCTTAAAAAGTCGACTGCCGCAAACAAGCTTGGCCTCGTATTCCCGGACATCGAAGACGACTCTAGGCTTGTTAATGCTTCGGTAAATGACCGTGAATTAAAAGATAAGCTAGAGCGGGAATACGCCAGAGAGATGCGCACTCGACTCGCTCACACATTGAAAGAGCAACGGTTGCGAATCAACACCATAAAGAGCCAAGCGGCCTTGAAACTGGATGGGCTCAAGCGCGAACATCAGGATAGGTTAGGTAAGTATCAGGCAGAAATAAGAAATTTGCAGGAGTCAAATCTGGCACTGCAAAGCCAGGTAGATAGTCTGCACAAAGACTTAGAGCTTAAAGATACCAAGGTACAAGGTATTCGCGAATATTTTGAGCATAAGCTGAGTTCGACGAAAATGGATGGCGGGGCCCAGCTTGAAGCTTTAGAGCAAGGCTATTCGCAAGAGTTAGAATTGCGTATTGCGGAGGTAAGTGAAGAGCTGCAGCAGCAGCTGGACATGAAGGACATGGAGCTGTTTTATCGGCAGCAGCAGGAAGAGGCGCTGCGAGAAGAATTGGATAAACTGCGTGGCGAGCACGAAGAACTGGTAGAGCACGGTGCCACTAAAATACTCGACCCGCTTACCAAAGCGGGAATTAGTTTTGTTGCTTATCAGCCCGGACTTGGGCAGATTACTTTGCCCCCCGAGGAGGTGGCAAACTTTGTTTCTTCTCCGTTGGAATTCGCCGCAGACAAGTGTGGCGTACCCATTGAAAATTACCGCTTGTGGCTAGACCACTTTCAATCGCCATACTGTAATGCCAAGGATCAGGACGGAGAAGAGTGTGGTGTAGGAGTGAAGCGTGTGCCAGAACCCACTGATTTTCACGATGGCGAAACCAACCGATGCGATGCTCACCGCAGTATTGGTGGCGGCTTAGTCGCCGGGAGAGGCTAGTGAGCGCGCTAAGTGCCGACGCTGAGCTCTTGGATCGCGCCATGCAAGTGCGTTATCAGCCTGTTTACCTGCCAGAATGTACTAAAGCTGGGGTCACCGTGCGACTACGCCGTGATGATTTGATTGACGATCTGGCGGTAGGCAATAAGTTTTATAAATTGTTTTTAAATATAAAGCAGGCTAAAGCTTCCGGTAAAAACCGGATTGTTACGCAAGGTGGCCCCTGGTCGAATCATATTTTGGCAACGGCGCTGGTATCGGCTCAATATGGGTTGAAGAGCAAAGCGTTTATCCGAGGCGCACATCACCGCTTTTTCAGTGAAACATTAAAGGACTGCATCTCAAATGGGATGGAGCTAGAGTTCGTTAGCACTTCGAAGTATGACCAGTTAGGTGCGCAAGATGTTCAGGCTGAGGATTTTTTTGTGCCCGAAGGGGGAAGTAATAAAGCAGGCGTTGCCGGTTGTGAATACATCGGGCGTGCGCTAAAAGCACTTCCATACAAGCCAGCGAGTGTATGCGTGGCTGTGGGCACGGGCGGAACCTTCGCCGGATTGGTAAAAGGCTTGAATGGGTGGTGCCATACAGTAGGAGTGCCTGTTTTAAAGGCCGCCTCCGGTTCAACTAAACTGTATGGTCTGGACTCAATTAGCCGCTATCCGTGGAGCTTAATATGGGGCTTTCATTTGGGGGGGTACGCAAGGAAACTACCCAGAAGTGCACTGGACTTTTGTAGACAATTTGAAGCCAGAAATTCTATTGCACTCGATCCAGTCTATACGCTGAAGCTGTTGTGGAGTATTGAGCGCCTGGCGTCTCTCGGTTATTGGCGGCGAGGTCAGAGCGTGGTGGCCTTGCACACAGGTGGGTTGCAAGGGCGCAGAGGTTTTTCTGACCAACTCGATTGGCAGGAACCCAAATCACTTAACGCAAGTAATTGTTATGGATAATTTAGTGCAACAAAATCATGCGCCAGTCCCCGTAGATCCGGTGTTGATCAAATCTCTGGTGCCAATCAAAGAAATGAGTTCGGCTCACCTAAGTGAGCTACTCAAGTACGCGCAAACTGAATTTTTATACAAGGGCCAGACTTTATTTAACCGTGGCGCGGTTGATCATTGTCACTTGTACCTGTTGTACGGTGATATCCTGCTGGAAGATGACAAGGGGCAGGAAACTCTGATTAAAGGTCGTGCATCCTTGTTGCCCATCGCACATTCAAAGCCGCGTAAGTATCAGGCTACAGCTCTTACCGATTGTTCCGTATTGCGGTTTGACAGTGAGGTTTTGGATAAATTGCTCACCTGGAGTCAAGTTGCAGATTATTTACATACGATAATTGCGCGCGATCGTGATATGGATGAGGATGTTCAATGGATGATGCAAGTCTTGCATTCCAACCTTTTTTTCAAAGTATCCCCTCTGAATGTTGATGAAATATTTGCCAAAATGACGGCTAGATTGGTCGATGCTGATGAGGTCATCATACGACAAGGGGAGTTAGGGGAGCATTGCTATTTTATTAAGGAGGGGCGTGCAGAAGTAACCAGACAAGGTGCCACTGGTGTCGAGTTGATTGCCGATATTGGTGAGGGGCGCTGTTTTGGCGAAGACGCATTGGTAAACGATGCCCCACGTAATGCCACGGTTACAATGACTACCGACGGTGTCTTGATGTGCTTAATGAAGCAAGATTTTTATCGGTTGATTAAATCCCCCGAAGTGTCGGAAATTTTGTTTAAAGATCTGGACACCGGTGAAAAATCGACACATGTTTTAGTGGATGTTCGTTCTGACGAAGAGTATGGGGAAGGGCACCTTCCTTACGCGGTTAATGTTCCGTTGCATTTGCTTGGAATAAAATCACGGCTGCTGCGCCTCGGTGTAGAGTATGTCTGCTATTGTGATACGGGGCGCAGGAGTCAGGCAGCTGCACACTTATTGACTGAGCAGGGTTACTCCGTAAAGGCGCTTGCGCAGTGTGATGCCGTGTTTAGTGCCCCAGAGCAGGTTGCAACGATGGAAGTTGGGAACAACTATGTGTTGCGTGACGGTCGTTCTGTGTCCGGCCAGTAGTCGGACACCACGAAAAATCTCTTTTTTTCTTTCCATTTGCCGTCAAAATCGCGAAACAGCTCAGCAACCATACGCGGGCGATTATCATAGCGAATCTGGCTTGCTAGCGCGATTTTAAGTTGCTGCGCGCTAAGCGGCTGTAGACGGGCGTGGTATATTGCTGGGCCCAGCCAGCGGTTGCGTGGAATCACTGAATAGAACTCAGCTGCACACACTTTGTCTAAATTGGCAACATGAAGCCATACATTTTGCTTGTGCCTAATTAGGCGGTCGGAAATCGGCTTTATATGGTCGAATGGGAAAAACAACATACCTTTGAGTATGAGCGCTTGTTCTGTATTAGCGTTGTCTATATTCAGTTGCCGCAACCTGTTCTGGGTTATCTCATGTCCGAGAATTGGAAATTGATGTTCCTGCATGCGGCCAATCTTTTTACCTAAGTTATCATTGGTGTTAGGTCCTATCCACTGGTCATAGTTGTTTTCGTCGGAACCCGAGAGCAGATAGAACTTCACTGCGGCTTCAATGTGTATTTGGCGGGTTCCTTGTTTAACGATAAAATCCAAAGCACCAAGTGTTCTGCCAGACTTGCTAATCTGTAAGTTGTAAGCGAGCACTTCAGTTTGCGTTGTGCGCTGCCAGAAAAACGCCCACAAAGATTCAAAGTAGAGCCCGAGCCTGGTGCTTTTACGCTTGGCAAGGTGCTTAAACAGTGGATCAGGGTCTCGATCCAACTTGCGCAGCCAAGCTGCGCAATTAGCCAAATCGTTCTCAGGGCTATATAGGTTCACGCCACACATCTTTTCGGCACAAATCAGATCCGGGCCCAGGCAGCTCTGAGCAAGGTCACGTACCTGTGGCGTTGCTAGCGAATGTAAAAATTCAGTCAAAGGCTCGATGATAAGCTCCGTTTATTGTTGGCGTGATATGATCCTCTTGCCATAATATTAATAATTCAAAGCTGTGGGGACCCTGATGACACAATTTTCTCGTATTGGGCTTATAGGCCGCTTAAACAACGACCGGGCCAAGTATACCGTACGCCGCCTAATACAGTTTTTACAGACGTGCGAGGCAATCGTTGTTGTCGAGCAGCAAACGGCTATGCTCTGTGAAGTGGACACGGAGTATCCGGGCATTGATGTTGTCGATATGGCGGAGCTTGGCCGAAGTTGCGATTTGGCCATTGTGGTTGGCGGTGATGGCAGCCTCCTCAGTGGCGCGCGAGACCTAGTTGAGTACAACGTGCCTATTCTGGGTATTAATCGCGGCCGTTTAGGCTTTCTAACCGACATCGTACCTGAAGATATTGAACAAAAAATATCCGAAGTATTGACGGGAAAGTACGTTACTGAAGAGCGGTTTATGCTCGACATGCAAGTCGAGAGGGCCGGCCAGACGTTGTGTGGTGGGGATGCGTTAAATGACGTTGTATTGCACCCTGGCGAGTTTATCCGGATGCTCGAGTTCGAACTCTACGTCGATGGCCACTTTGTTACATCGCAACGTTCAGATGGCATGATCGTATCGACTCCGACCGGTTCTACCGCTTATGCGCTAAGTGGAGGCGGCCCGATTATGCACCCGAAGCTTGACGCCATTGGCCTGATTCCAATGAACCCGCACACCTTGAGTAGTCGCCCCATGGTAGTGCCCGGTGACAGCGTTATTGATATTTTAGTGGGCGAGGGTAACAGTGCCATTCCGCAGGTCACCTGTGACGGACAGACCCACGACCCGGTGCGTGGTGGAGACCGGGTCGTCATCAGCAAAAAGCCGCAAAAGCTACTTTTAATCCACCCGCTTAACCATAATTTTTACGAGCGCTGTCGCTCTAAGTTGGGTTGGGGGGGACACCTTCTTGAGAAGTCATGACGAGTAGGTTGGCGGGGCATCGTTTAGAGATATCAGCGTCGAAATTGGACATTATCGGCGATGTACACGGTTGTGCGGTAACCCTGGAGCGATTGCTTGAGCGGCTTGGTTACAGTCGCAAAGGGGGGGTATTTCAACACCCAGAGAGGAAAGTTATCTTTGTCGGCGATATCATTGACCGCGGCCCCAGAATCCGTCATGCACTGGGCTTAGTTCGGGATATGGTGGATGCTGGCAACGCCATACTCGTACTGGGGAATCATGAGCTACATGCGCTTTTTTACTGCTTGCCCAATCCCCGTGTTCCCAGCAACTACCTAAGGCCCCGTACACCACGTAACGCTCATATCATCGAAGACACCCTAGAGCAGTTCGCAAACTACTCTGGCGACTGGCTGGATCACCTAAGGTGGCTAAAACAACGCCCTTTGTATTTCGAGGTGCCGGGCCTTAGAGTCGTTCACGCCTGCTGGGATGCGGACGTTATTGCCAGAAGATGTGCCGTCATCGCGGAAGATGACTGGGCCCAACTCGCGGATCCGGCGAGCTCCCTTTCGCGTGACATCAAGCGGTTAACCTCAGGTGTTGAATTGCCACTTCCCAGCCCCCACATTATGACGACGGCCGAGGGTTTTAAGCGACACAGTTTCCGGGCGAGTTTTTGGCATAAAAATCCTCGGGTGTTGGGGGATATAGCCTTTCAGCCCGACCCATTACCTACAGAAGTTGCCCAATTACCGATCGATGAAGCTATTAGGCGTGAATTGGTGATGTATGCTGATGACCAACCGCTACTCTTTGTCGGCCACTACTGGCTCAATGGCGCACCCAGGCCGATTACATCAAATATTGCCTGTTTGGATTACAGTGCGGTAAAGTTCGGCCGCTTGGTTGCCTATCGCTGTGAGGGCGAGGCGCAAATCCACCCGAATCATTTTAACTGGGTTTATGTAGACCCTTAGGCCTATTTTTTGTCCTGGATACCCATTCAAACGTTCCCAATTGAGCAGGATCTTGCTCAAATTCACCATGTTTTGCAAAGTCGTGGACTGGTGCATCGGGTTATAGAGTACAACGGTAGACAAGTACTCTACGTGAGCGAGCAATACCAAGACGCAGCTCGCCAGCTGTTGGCTATGTGGCAAAGAGGGGAGCACATTGACAGGAATTACGCCAGCGCCGCTGCGGTCACTGTTAAACCTGCGATGCAGCTGCGTCAAACTCCGGTAACTTTGGCGCTCATACTCCTGAGCGCATTGGGGTATGTGTTGGTCGCCATACCAGAATTGATTCACTGGCAGCTCGCGCTGATGTTTGTTCCCATGGACCTTGTGCAAGGTCAATGGCTGGATGTGCAATCACTGAGCGATACGTTCGAGCGCGCGCAATACTGGCGTTTAGTGACTCCAGCTTTTGTACATTTTTCGATCTTGCATCTGGTTTTTAACAGCCTCTGGACCTGGGAGCTGGGACGTCGAATCGAACGTTTGAATGGTGCATTGTTCGCCATGTTGTTCTTCTTGTTTGCAGCTTTTGCCGCAAATATCAGCCAGTACTTTTGGCCTTCGGACGCCGCGCGCTTTGGCGGAATGTCTGGTGTTGTCTATGCCTATTTAGGGTATATAGCAGTCATTCATAGGTTGTTGCCCCGGCCTGAAACCAGTTTACCTCGCGGAATTACGGCTTTTATGTTGGCTTGGTTGGCGATTTGTATGACGGGTATAGTCGACCAGGCCATCGAAGGTGGTGTCGCCAATGGTGCCCATCTGGGTGGCTTAATAGCAGGTGTTGCCATTGCACTTTTGCAAGCCATGTTTAAACGAACGCATTCGGAGCGGACATGAACGACGATTTCAGGCAGGTTATTGCCAATCTTACCCCAGAGGTTTACCAAAACCTGAAAAGAGCCGTCGAACTGGGCAAATGGCCTGACGGTAAGGTGCTTACCCAAGAGCAGCGGGAAACCTGCATGCAGGCGGTTATTGCGTTTGAGCACCTTCATGTGCCTAAAGAGGAGCAGTCTGGTTATGTCCCACCCAAGCCTGGCGATGCTTGCGATACTGATTCAGACGCTGGTCAAAGTGCGGAGCAACCTATCAAATGGCAGTGATACCTGTAAAAACCTTACCTGGCGATGTAACTGGCGCATTGAGGAAAATGTCCGTTGAACTCTCAGCCAGTGGCGATGCAGTGGAATACTCATTGCACTGTGGGGACGCAGTATTCTCAGCTAACGCACTGATTGGTCAAACCTTGACCCTTGCCTATACGGGTGAAATTCGCTGCCTCCATTGTGATCGCAAAACCCGTAAGAGTTTCAGTCAGGGCTACTGCTACCCCTGTTTTCAGTCTCTTGCTCAGTGCGACTCGTGCATCGTCAGCCCGGAAAAATGCCATTACCACCTCGGGACGTGCCGTGAACCGAGCTGGGCCGAACAATTCTGTATGAACGATCATGTTGTTTACCTGGCAAATTCATCGTCGCCGAAAGTTGGCATTACGCGGGCCACGCAAATTCCCACACGCTGGATCGACCAAGGTGCTGTGCAGGCGCTGCCCATTTTCACAGTGCCGAATAGGCGAATGGCGGGGTTGGTTGAGGTTGCTTGCAAACCGCATATCAGTGACCGGACTCAATGGCAGAGAATGCTTAAAGGCAGCCCTGATCCCGTTGATTTACGGCAAATTGCCATTGAGCTGATCGACAAGCTGGAACCGGAGCTCGAGCAATTGCGCAGCGAACATGGGGCGGACAGTATCGTATCTTTGCTAAGCGCTGAAGCTGAAAGCGTCGATATATGCTACCCGGTACCGACTCCACCGCTAAAAGTAAAATCCGTAAACCTTGAAAAAACCCCGGTCTTTACCGGCGAGTTGACTGGTATAAAAGGCCAGTACTTAATTTTTGGTGACCAGGTGCTGAATGTACGGAAGTTCGGTGGTTACCATGTCACAATTTTCGTTTCCTGAGGCCACTATGAATATTGCTGAGCCAACTTCTGCTGTACAAACTGTCTATTTGAACGACTATCAGCAGCCGGCATATTGGATTGATAAAACCGAGCTGGAAGTCGATATATACTCGGGAGAAACTTTTGTACGCTCCCGCCTAACGATGCGTAAGAATTCATCCATTGAAGGAGCCCAGCTGGATTTACATGGTGAAGGCTTAGAATTGCTCGAAATCGCAATAGACGGTGAACCACTGTCAGAAGAGCGATATGTACAAGGCCCGTCTGTATTATCACTTACCCCTGAGACTGAAAAATTTGTCCTGGAAACTAAGGTGAGAATCGAGCCTGAGCAAAATACTTCGCTCGAGGGCTTGTACCGATCGCGCACTATGTACTGCACACAATGCGAAGCCGAAGGCTTTCGCAAAATCACCTATTATCTTGATCGCCCGGATGTTATGAGTGATTTTACGACTCGGGTATCAGCGGATAAGTCTCGGTGCCCCGTACTATTATCCAATGGGAATCTGGTTGAGGCCGGAAGTTTGGACAATGGCCGGCACTTCGCAACCTGGCACGACCCTCATAAGAAGCCCGCCTACCTATTTGCATTAGTGGCGGGCGACTTGGCTAAGGTGGAGGACAGCTTCACAACCTGCAGTGGCAAGCAGGTGGCGTTAGAAATTTTCGTTGAAGAAAAAGATCTCGGCAAATGCGATCACGCCATGCAGTCGCTTAAGAAATCCATGCAATGGGATGAGCAAACCTATGGGCGCGAATACGATTTAGATATATTTATGATCGTTGCTGTTGACGACTTCAATATGGGGGCAATGGAGAATAAAGGACTGAACATTTTCAATACCTCCTGTGTGCTGGCAAGCCCCACAACAACCACTGACGCAGGTTTTCAGCGGGTGGAGGGTGTGGTTGCTCACGAGTACTTTCACAATTGGTCTGGTAACCGCGTTACCTGCAGGGACTGGTTTCAGTTGAGCCTTAAAGAGGGCTTTACGGTTTACCGAGACTCTGAGTTTTCTGCGGATATGGGCTCGCGCACCGTTAAACGGGTTGAAGATGTATCTTTGCTGCGCACTCATCAGTTTGCAGAAGATGCAGGACCTATGGCGCATCCAATACGCCCGTCAAGCTATATGGAAATTTCCAATTTCTATACATTAACAATATACGAAAAAGGCGCTGAGGTTGTGCGGATGATAGCAAATCTGCTGGGGCCGGAGCTGTTCCGAAAGGGCACTGATTTGTATTTTGAACGGCATGACGGCCAGGCGGTTACCACCGAAGATTTTGTCCGGGCTATGGCCGATGTCTCCGGTCGAGATTTTTCTCAATTCGACAATTGGTACAACCAGGCGGGCACACCGGAGCTCACAATCGTTGATGCTTATGATGAAAACGCCCGGGAGTATACGCTCACCGTTTCCCAGTACACACCGGCCACACCCGAATGCGCTGTTAAAAAACCATTCCATATACCGCTGCGCATGGGCTTGATTGGAGAAGCTGGCGAGTTAGCCTTGACGCTTGCAGACGAGATCGCGGAAGACCTGCCAGAGGACAATACCGATCGCGTATTGGAAGTAACGCAGACGACGCAGAGTTTTGTGTTTCACAATGTGCCGGAAAAACCGGTTCCGTCGTTACTGAGAAACTTTTCGGCGCCCGTCAAATTAAAATACGATTATAGTCGGGACGATCTGTGCGCCATAGTCATGCGTGACAGCAACGGCTTTACCCGTTACGAAGCCGTGCAAAGTTTGTGTATGGCTGCCATCAACGATGCCATGGCCGCCGGCGAGGGCGGTCGATTTGTGCTCGACGAGCGCTTGCCGCGGGTCTATCGAAGCTTGTTCGCTCAAGCAGAACTCGATCAAGCCATGTTCGCCTATATGCTGACTCTGCCCGCTGAGGGTTATATCGCTGAGCAGCAGAGCGAGATAGACCCTCAAGCGATTTATCAAGCCCGTAGCAAAGTGAAAAGTGCCTTAGCGCAAGCATTGGCTGGCGAGCTTGAGCAGACCTACCGCGCATTGTCTGTTGACGTCGAGTATAGCGCCGACGCGGAATCTATTGCGCGGCGCAGCCTTAAAAATGTATGTTTGTCCTATCTAATGGATCAGCCTTCGGACGCGACGTTAGAATTGTGCAAAACTCAGTTTGAGACTGCAACCAACATGACCGATGAAATTGCTGCATTAACAGCGATGGTAATGTCGGAAAATGCCAAGGCGCAGGCTGCAGCGGCAGTCGCCTTATCCGATTTTTATGTAAAATGGCGTGACGAGGCACTGGTGGTAAATCAATGGTTTGCTCTGCAGGCGCGCAACCCCGCTGCGGGCGGCCTAAAACGAGTGAATGACCTGCTGCAACACGAGGCCTATGACAGCTCGAATCCCAATAAAATTCGTGCCGTTATTGGCGGATTTTGTGGTGGTAATACCCCAAACTTTCACAGTTTAGGTGAGACGCCAGAGCAGGGCGGTTATGCGTTCCTGGCGCAACAAATTCAACAACTTGATGCAAAAAATCCGCAAATAGCGGCGCGCTTACTAACGCCGCTAACGCGCTGGCGTCGCTACGCGCCGGCTTATAGCCAGGCCATGCGTAGCCAACTGGAGGCCTTGCTGGAAATGCCGAGCTTATCTCCGGACTGTTATGAGGTGGTCAGTAAAAGTCTGGCATGATAGACAGGCAGAGTCATGCGCAATTAGGAGAATAGGTGGATGAGTGAGTCCAAAAGCAACAAACTTGTTATCGCGATATCTTCCCGGGCGCTGTTTAATCTGGATGAAAGTCACCGGGTTTACACCGAAAGCGGCTTAGAGGCGTATGCTCGCTATCAAATGGAGCATGAAGAAGAGCCTCTCGAGGTCGGTGACGCCTATCCAATGGTAAAGAAGTTGTTGCATCTAAATGAAAGCTTACCAGGTGCTCCCAAAGTTGAGGTTATATTGCTTTCCCGCAACAGCGCGGATACGGGGCTGCGGGTCTTTAACTCCATTGAGCATTATAAGTTAAACATTACTCGCGCGGCCTTTTGTGGTGGTCTCAGTCCCTATCGCTATGCATCTGCGTTTGGCTGTCAACTGTTTTTATCCACTGAAGCCGACGATGTGAGGCACGCGCTAGAGCACGGAATTGCCGCTGCAACCTTGATGGCGCCGAAAGCGGGTAGCAATAATCAAGGGGAGCTGCGTTTCGCCTTTGATGGTGATGCGGTCCTTTTTTCCGATGATGCCGAGCGAATTTTTAAACAAGAAGGCTTGTCGGCCTTCACCGCCAGCGAGCGAGCCGCGGCCAAAACCCCATTGCCAGGTGGGCCCTTTAAGCCGTTTCTCGATGCACTACATCGATTACAGGCTGAGTTTGTAGACGCGGAGTCTTGCCCAATACGCACAGCGCTCGTGACAGCCCGCTCGGCGCCCGCTCACGAACGCGTTATTCGCACACTGCGGGCCTGGAATATTCGAATTGACGAGTCTTTGTTCCTCGGTGGTCTCGCCAAGGGTGAATTTTTAAAAGCCTATGGCGCGGATGTTTTTTTTGATGATCAGCAGGCCCATATTGATTCGGCGAGTGCCCATGTGGCGACCGGCCATGTACCACATGGTGTAGCCAACAGCCCAGAGTTTGCCAAAAAAACGTTAAAAATCGATCAGTAAAGGCGCAATATCTAGATTTTTGGTGCTTCTTGCAAAAATTGACTATTCTTGTCCTGAATAATCAACTATATTTTTATAACACGATTTCCAATGGCCATTTGGAGGGCTTATGAAGCTGCAACAACTCCGGTATATATGGGAAGTGGCTCACCACGACCTAAATGTATCCGCGACGGCGCAGAGTCTGTATACCTCGCAGCCAGGCATTAGCAAGCAAATAAGGCTGCTGGAAGACGAATTAGGTGTGGAGATATTTTCGCGCAGCGGAAAGCACCTGACCAGAATTACACCTGCGGGTGAGGCGATTTTGAAGACGGCAGGGGAGATCCTGCGCAAAGTCGAGAGTATCAAGCAAGTTGCGCAAGAATTTAGCAACGAGCGTAAAGGCAGCCTTTCAATTGCGACTACTCACACACAGGCCCGCTATGCACTGCCACGAGTAATAGAAGGCTTTATCGATCAATATCCTGAGGTCTCGTTGCATATGCATCAGGGTACGCCGATGCAGATCTCGGAGATGGCTGCCGATGGGACAGTAGACTTCGCTATTGCGACAGAAGCTCTTGAGTTGTTCAGTGACCTGGTGATGATGCCCTGTTATCGATGGAATCGCTGCATTGTCGTGCCTAAAAATCACCCGCTGGCAAGCCTGTCTGAGCTTAGTCTCGAAGAGGTCGCAAAACACCCGATTGTGACCTACGTATTTGGCTTTACCGGTCGCTCAAAGCTCGATGAGGCCTTTATCAATCGCGGCTTGGCGCCTAAAGTTGTATTCACGGCCGCCGATGCTGACGTAATCAAAACCTATGTTCGCCTTGGCTTGGGTATTGGAATCATCGCCCATATGGCGTTCGACGAAACTCTGGATAGCGACTTAGTGGCGCTCGATGCGAGCCACTTGTTTGCATCGAGTGTGACCAAAATTGGATTTAGGCGGGGTACTTTCATACGCGGTTTTATGTATGACTTTATTCAGCAGTTTGCACCTCATCTTACCCGCGACGTGGTAGATCAGGCCTATGCGTGTCACTCTAGGGCCGAGCTTGAAGAGTTGTTCGCAGGCATTCCACTTCCTTCCTATTGAGTCTTTGCCGGGGTTGTGACTTGCAACCCTGGTACATTTCAACTTTCTTAGCGTGTTTGTGATCTAAACCTGGTCATCAAACGAATACCTATACAGATTTCAGATTATGTACAGGTGCTTAGCCATATGGAAGATTCAGCCAAAATCCCGGTTGCTATCAGTCAATGCTTGCTCGGAGAGCGCGTTCGCTTTGACGGTGGCCACAAGCGCTCGAGGTATGTAACCGATCAGCTAGGGCAGTATTTTGATTTCCAGTCATTCTGCCCCGAAGTCGCTATTGGATTAGGTATACCACGCAAACCCATACGCCTAGTCGTAACAGACGCGCAGACCCGGGTCCAGCAAGTGGATAACCCTCAGATGGATGTTACCGATGAACTGCGTCAGTACGCCGCTGAAGTCGCGCCCGGATTGCATGATATTTGCGGATACATTTTTATGCAAAACTCGCCAAGTTGTGGGGCGTATGGCATGAAGCGCTATGGCGAGAACGGCTACCCTTTGGATAAAAAGGGGCGCGGCGCTTTTGCAGACGAGATTATGCAACGGCTACCACTTCTCCCTGTCGAGGAGGCTGGTCGTTTGAATGATGCTGGGCTTCGGGAAAACTTCATCACCCGAGTTTTCGCTTATCGTGACTGGAAGCTTTCAGTAGCGGCAAGCCCATCGCCTAAAGCACTGATTGATTTCTATTCGCGCTACAAGTATCAGGTAATGGCGCACCATGTACCGAGCTACAAAGCCATCGGTAAACTTCTCGCGGACCTAAAAACGCCGCCGATTGAGCAAGTTTGTGATGAATTTGTACGCATTTTCATGACTGCACTGGAGCATTTGGCGACGCGCAAAGGCAATACCAACACAATGATGCACTTGCGTGGTTACCTAAGAGAGCAACTAAACGTCCGGGACAATCAGGAACTCAGCGACTTGATTGAAAATTACCGACTTGGGTTGGTGCCGCTGGTCGTGCCTATGACGCTATTAAAACATCATTTGATGAAAGTGGATGATGAATACCTACACTGTCAGACTTTCTGGAGTCCTCACCCTGAGCGCTTAGGTCTGCGCAATGTCATTGCCAGTTAAAGCCCCGACGAGCGGCTACAGTATAGGCGAAGTCGCCCGTATGAGCGGGGTCAGTGTGGCCGCGCTGCGCGCGTGGGAAAGGCGTTATGAATTTTTAAACCCTGGTCGGAATGATCAAGGGCACCGCTTGTACGCCGAACATGACCTCTGGTTAGTCTTACAAGCAAAGAAAATGATAGAGCACGGCATCTCACCGGGAAGCATAGACCTGGACTGGTTTGTAGGTATTCAAAACACGGATTGTTCTGAGCTTAATCAGCAAGTGTTACAGAGTCTCGACCTTGGCGATATGTCAACCACGCTTTCACTGTTGTCGCGGTTGAACGAAGCGGCGGACGATTGTCTTATGCATGAGCTCTTCTGTCTTGGCCAACAAACCACACGTATGCGCCGAGCCGATGGTAGAGGCGATCTTCTGCTCTCGCATTTGCTCAATTACGCATCAGGGAGCGATGCATCTGCGTTGCCGCTAGTGGTGGTAATTTGCCCGAAAGAGTTCGCCTTTTGCTTTCGTTTAATGGGTGTTGCCGCCGTTAAGAGGGGCATAGTCAATCTGTTAACCATTCCTGCTACTAGACCTTATAGCGCGAGTATTCCGTTGCCGTGTGAAGGTGACGAGGCTGTAAAGATCTACATGGCACGTTCACTCGATAGCACGGAAGATCAGAGAGATTTGAGTGGTGGCGCTTATGTCGAATATTTCGATAATCCCAAAGACATAGTCACGCGTATTTTCAAGCCTGACATGCGTAAGGAAGTAGTGCAGGAGAGAAGAGGATCAGATGAAAACTGAAGAAGAAAACGGCCTAATTGAAAAACTAACGGGACAATACCAATCGTTTAGTGCAGGCTCGATTGATTCTATCGTGGACCTGTACTCAGAGGATGTCGAGTTTATCGATCCGGTGCAAAGAATCGTAGGTAGGTCCGCGTTGCGTTCATATTTTCAGGCGCTGGGATTGAATCTTACTTTTTGTCATTTTAGTTTTTCTTCGACAGTAAAAAGCAGAGGGGACGACGGTAATGATATCGCTGTACTGTTTTGGATTATGCGGTTTTCGCATCCAAAGCTTAACGGTGGAAATGCGAGTGAGTTAAGTGGCTGTTCACACATAATCTACACTGATAAGGTCATCTACCAGCGAGACTATTACGATTTGGGCGAGATGGTGTATGAAAGTATTCCTCTGTTGGGGAGTGTCATTCGCCGCATTAAGTTACGTTTGGGTGAGAAATGACAAGACTTGTTTGGTTTCGAAATGATTTGCGTACAATCGATAACCCCGCATTACACTATTGTTGTGAGGGTGAAGTAGAAGAGGCGTCTCGCGCAAACAGTATTCGTGTAGCGGCTATTTACGTACTATGCCAGGAATACATCGACACCCACCCGATTGGTGAGAAAAAGCTGGGCTTTATCAAAAACGCGCTGCTCAACTTGTCGTCCGATCTGGCTCAGCTGGGTATAGTATTGGATGTTCTGTACGTCGAGCGAAAACGGGATATCGCAGAATCTGTTGCTGACTATTGCCAAAAATGGAAAGTGACCGATGTTTACCTAAACAAGGAATACCCTTTAGATGAGCGAGAGCGGGATCGAGATGTAGAGAAACGCTGCCTCGAAGAAGACATTGCCTTTCATTCGTATCATGATCGCTGTTTGATCCCCCCGGGAGCTGTGAAAACTCAGGCCGGAAGCTACTACAAGGTTTTTACGCCGTTTTCCAAAGCGTGGTTGCAACTTGCGCGTGCGACTGATTTTACTGTTTATCCCAGGCCGTCTTCTGTGCGAGAACCCGTTGATGTTGCGCATCGGGCAATCGAGGCTGTTTTCCTGAATGTCACCAAAGAAGGTAATAGTTCTTTGTGGCCTGCGGATGAGAAAAGCGCACTGGAGGCACTTCGCACTTTTACCAAAAATCATATAGTCGACTACCACAATTACAGAGATATACCTTCCGAGCTCGGTACATCTAAGATTTCACCTTACCTCACTGTTGGCCTATTGAGTCCTAAACAGTGTTATATAGCAGCCCGCCAGGCAGATGCATCAGGCAATTCCCAAGGTGTTTCAACTTGGTTGAACGAATTGATATGGCGCGAGTTTTATATGCATGTGGTCGCGATTTTTTCGAAGGTATGCAAGGGGTTTCCGCTTATTACCTACACAGAAAATATTCCATGGCGCGATAGTGAGGCAGACTTTGAGAAGTGGTGTGCAGGCATAACCGGCATCCCTATCGTAGATGCCGCTATGCGGCAACTCAATAGCACCGGTTGGATGCACAATCGACTGCGTATGGTGGTGGCGATGTTTTTAACCAAAAACCTCTTAATTGATTGGCGCAAAGGGGAGGCATATTTTATGTCTCAACTTATTGATGGCGATTTTTCGGCCAATAATGGGGGTTGGCAATGGTGTGCATCGACAGGTACAGATTCTGCACCGTACTTTCGTGTTATGAACCCTGTAGCGCAATCCGAACGATACGATCCTAAAGGGGACTTTATTCGCCAATGGGTTCCGGAGTTGGCTCACTTGGACAATAAAAAAATACACAATCCCAGCGGAGTAAATGGTTATCCGGAGGCAATGGTAGATTTAAAGTCGACTCGTAAAGAGGCTATTGCCGTCTTTAAATCCGCAAAAGACGCGGTAACAGGAGAATACAATGAGCTCTGAAACATTAGCCGGACGGAAAATTCTTCTAACTGGCGGAACACAGGGCATAGGGTATGCCCTACTTGAGCTGTTACTGCGCTCCAATTGTACAGTGTATGTTTTGGCTCGCAATACTGATCCGCTATCGCGGCTGGTTGAACAGTATCCGGGGCATGTAATTCCCTTAGCTGCGGATGTAGCCGACGCAGAACAGTTGAAGGCTGCACTGGAAGACGTTGCGGAAATTGATACTTTAATTCTCAATGCGGGAACATGTGAGTATATACAGGCGAGTCATTTCGATTCTAAGTCATTTGCACGTGTGCTGGGTGTAAATTTACAAGGAAACGCCAACATACTGGAGTTTACGATACCCAAACTGCTTGAATCGCAGAGGGGGCCGCACATTGTAGGTATTTCGAGTTTGGTGACTGAGCTTGCACTGCCACGATCCGAAGCCTACGGTGCAAGTAAGGCCGGATTCGAATATCTCTTGAGTTCTTTGCGAGCTGATCTTTATAGGTATGGTGTTGATGTCACTATTGTTCAGCCCGGGTTTGTAGAAACCCCTCTGACGGATCGCAATGATTTTGAAATGCCGTTCATCATGAAAGCTGACGAAGCCGCCCGGCATGTGCTTAAGGCGATAACACAGCGACGATACACTTATCGTTTTCCCTGGCAACTGGCGTTGACAATGAGAATCGCCGCAAAATTTCCCGTTCCTATGATTCTAAAGTTCGTACAAAAAATGGCGCCCAAGCATGAGCAGTGATATTAAAAGAATAGCCATTATTGGCGCTGGTGTGAGTGGTTTATACACCGCTTATCTCCTCAATAAACAATATGACGTGACAGTATTTGAAAAAAACAAAGATATTGGAGGCCACACTGCAACTAAGACGGTGTCGGTTCCTTCGGGCGATTACTGTATTGACACAGGATTCATTGTATACAACGATCGCACTTACCCCAACTTTATTAAGCTGCTAGATGAGCTAGGGGTTGAAGGGCAAAATACCAACATGGGGTTTAGTGTCAGTTGCGACCATATTGGATATGAATACGCCGGAACGTCGTTGGGTGGATTATTTGCCCAACGAAAAAATTGGCTGAGTATCAAGCATTGGAAGCTCCTACTTGATATTACCAAATTCAATAGATTGTGCACCAAGCTCTATCAGGCCAGGAAAATATCACAAGATGCGACCCTCGGAAGCTTCTTGCTAGAGCATAAATTCTCAATCGAGTTTGAACGCTACTACATTCTGCCTATGGTCTCGGCAATCTGGTCTTCTGGTACCGAAATGGCGAGTCAAATGCCATTGCAGTTCTTCATTCGATTTTTCTATAACCATGGCCTGTTAACAATATTCAATCAGCCTCAGTGGAAAACGGTAACCGGTGGCTCTCATAGCTACTTGCAACCATTAACCGAGATGTTTGCCGATAGAATCGTTACCGAGGCAAATATACAGTGCGTAACAAGGGAAGATCGGGGTGCGGTATTACACTTTTCAGGGGGGACAACTGAACGGTTCGACGGTATTGTGTTCGCGTGCCATAGTGATGAGGCACTTAGCTTACTAAGCTCTCCTTCAACGGTCGAACGAGAAATATTAGGCTCGATACCCTACAAAGGAAATCAGGTGGTGTTGCATACAGACGCCTCAATATTGCCTTCAGCAAAATCAGCCTGGGCGAGCTGGAATTACCGATTAGATGGCACTGGCGATAGCCAGACGCTGCTTACCTACAATATGAACATTCTGCAAAATATTGATTCGCCCGAGACATTTTGTGTTAGCGTCAACCCTAACAACAGAATTGACGAAAAACTGATTTTAGGTCAATACACGTATCATCACCCGGTGTTCACACAAGAGTCGGTTTTGGCGCAAGAACGCTGGCAAGAAATATCTGGTGCAGATCGAATCTACTACTGTGGTGCGTATTGGCGTAACGGCTTTCATGAGGATGGGGTAGTTTCTGCGCTCAATGTAGCCAATCAGTTTGGTGTCAGTCCATGACCGCAGTCGGCAGCGCTATTTATTCGGGAAAGGTAAGGCACCGGCGCATGCTGCCAGTCAGTCATGAGTTTACCTACAATATTTCCCTTTATTATATGGATCTGGATGAAATTGACTCACTGATGGCTGCCTCTCGTTGGCTGTCATGTACTGGCTGGAATATTGGGCAGTTTAAACGTTCCGACTACATGGAACCGTTTGACCAAAGCTTGAAGTCGATTGCCGTAGCAGAGGTCGAAAGGGCCCTTTCTTGTTCTATTTCGAATCCCAAGGTTTACTTACTTACCAACTTGCGACAGTGGGGGCAGTGCTTCAATCCCGTCAGTCTTTATTATGTGTATGACGCTCAAGAGCTCATCGCAATAGTCGCTGAGGTCAATAATACGCCCTGGAAAGAGCGCCATCGATATGTAGTTGGATTGGTTGGGTTGGAACCTCCTTACCAGCAGTCGTTTGCCAAGTGTTTTCACGTATCACCCTTCAATCCAATGGACATGCAGTACCGTTGGCAGTGCAACGAACCGGGTAGCTCTTTGGATGTTCATATGGAAAATTGGGCCGGTGAAGAAAAACACATGGATGCGACGCTCTCTCTGCATCGAAAATCTTGGGTGCCGACCAATCTGAATCGATCTTTACTACGTACACCCTTCAATAGTTTAAAAGTTTCGCTGTCTATATATTGGCAAGCAGCAAAGCTGTGGTGGAAAAAAGCACCGATATACGACCATATACCTAAGGTCAATCACAAAAACTGCGTTGAGGAGGCCGCTCGTGACAAACGCAACAGCCCGTAGAGGAATCGATGAGCTTCGTGGGCATCGATCAAAGATGTTTAGCCGTAGTCATAAGATCGCCAGAAAATTGGTTATGAGGCAGCTGGAAAAGCTACAGCTTGGGTGTCTTCGGATTCACGAAGGAGAGCACTGCTTCGAGTTTGGTGAAAATCCAGATTTCGCAAGTACAGTAGCTGATATTCATGTGCATGATTTTGCCGCTTATCGCGATGTTGCTTTTTCCGGGTCTGTAGGCTCCGGAGAGGCCTATATGTCGGGCTACTGGTCTTCGCCGAACCTTACCAACGTCGTGCGGATTTTTGTGATGAACCTATCGACGCTTGACTCTATGGATCAATCGCAGTCCTGGGCAAGCAAGATGGCACTGCGGGCTTTCAGCTTCCTTAACCGAAACTCCAAAGAAGGCGCGCGCAAGAATATAGGTGCTCACTACGATTTAAGTAACGAATTTTTCTCTTTGTTTCTTGATGAAAGAATGATGTATTCGTCAGCGATTTTCCCAAATGATGGCTATTCATTGTCTGAGGCGGCCACTCACAAGTTAAAGACTGTGTGTGATAAATTGCGACTCAAAGAGTCGGATCACTTGCTGGAGATAGGCACGGGGTGGGGTGGGCTAGCAATTTATGCTGCCAGCGAATACGGCTGTCGTGTGACAACCACAACGATATCTAAAGAGCAATACGATCAAGCGATATCTGCGGTTAAGAAACTGAAGCTAGATGGTAGGGTGAAAGTTCTATTGAACGATTACCGCGAGTTGAACGGAAGCTACGACAAATTGGTGTCAATTGAAATGATTGAAGCTGTCGGGCATGAAAACTATGCGGACTATTTTCGTCTATGCGGCAAGCTGTTGAAACCTGACGGGTTGATGCTGATTCAGGCCATCACGATAGCAGACCAACGGTACGAGTTGGCGAAAAACAGTGTCGATTTTATTCAACGCTATATATTCCCTGGCGGTGGGCTGCCGTCCACTCACAAAATCATGGAGTTAGTGGCACGTCATACGCCCATCAATTTAGTAGACTTTGAGGAGATTGGCCACCACTACGCCAAGACTTTAAAAATGTGGCGTGAGAGCTTTTGGAGCCGCATTGATGCCGTGCGTGACTTAGGCTTTGATGAGCGTTTTATTCGCATGTGGGATTACTATTTGTGCTATTGCGAGGGTGGCTTTATGGAGCGAACCATTGGTACAGGGCAGTACGTATTCGCAGGGCCAGAGTACAGGGTAGACTCACCAAATGAATAGACTCCCTTGGCTTTTTACTGCCGCAAATGTTCTCCTGTTTCAGGTGGGGTGGGCGGTGGCGGTTTTATTGGGCAGTAAATGGGCGCTGTGTTATACCGTTACAGCCAGCGCTTTACATTTCTGGAAAAGCCATTCTCCGAGATTTGATCTGCTCAGCGCTCTGTTGTTAGTTGTACTGGGCATTGTGCACGACAGCCTACTTTTGAATAGTGGCATCCTTATCATCGGTGAAGCTCGAGTGCCGCCTATCTGGCTCATGGCTATATGGTTTCTAATGGGATTAACGCTGAATCACAGTTTAAAGTTTATCTACGAAAGGTGGATTTGGTCTGCCGTACTGGGGTCTATGGGGAGTGTTTTCGCCTACTCCGCCGGAGTCAAACTAAGTGGCGCTAGTTGGGGCGTGTTTGGCTTTTGGGGGCTGGCATGTGTGGCAGCCTTGTGGGTTTTTGTGTTGCCGTTGCACAAAGTACTAATGTCCAATTATTTAGCTGGGCCTGGAAGAGTCGTCAATCGGGGTTCCGCTCAATGAGGTTTAATAAAGTTGCAGTGCTGGGTTTAACCTCTCTTTTGGCTATGTCATTGGTCTCCCAAGCCCGAGAAAATCAGTCAGACATTGCGGTTGCCGGATTTGCCTATGCAGACCAGGGCGATCAATGGCTCTACCGGGAAGACTACATTGTATTGCCTGACAATAGGGTAGAGGTAGTCTACTCAAATCAATCGGGAGATGTACTGGCAAGGAAGGTACTGGACTACAAAACTGGACTGACCACTCCCAGTTTTTACTTTCATGACAGTCGCTTCTCCGTGACTAAATCCGCTCAAGTAACCGACGCTCTAATTACCCTGAGCCTTAAAACCTCCGAGGGAGAAGAAAAAACAGTTTTGCAGCAAGAATCCAAGCAGGTGATTGATGCAGGTTTTACGCATTTTGTGCGCCAGCATTGGAATGAACTTCTCAATGATCAGGCAGTTGAATTTTTCTTCGCGCTGCCGAATCGCGGTGAAAACGTAGAGCTCGAAGTAAGAAAGGTTACCTGTGAGGGGGAGACTGTAGATGTATTGTGCTTTAGATTTGAGTTGGCAAATCGTTTCTTGGCGATGTTCGTTGACTCGATTGCTCTTGAATTTGATGAGGAAATGAGACTAACCCGCTACAGTGGTCGCTCGAACCTTTCTTCTGATGCCGGTAAAGATCAAGACGTGATTATTACCTATCAGTACTTTGACCAGGGGCAAACCCTTTAAGGTCATAGGCAAAGGCGATAATATAGGCGACGGCAATATAAAGTTTTTCAGGTATCTCATCTCCAAGCTCAAGAGTAAGTAAAAACTCCACCAGTGATTTATTATCACACAGAGGAACATCGTGTTCTTTGGCAATGTCTATTATCTCTTGCGCTATGCTACCCGAACCTTTTGCACTTAGCACAGGTGAGCTCTCACCATCATAATATAGCGCCACAGCTTGTAAAAGCTCCTGATGATTTTCGCTGTCGCTCATGTTTTTACATCCACTAAATTGTAGCTAAGCTCGTTGGCTCTTCCCGCCGGTTTACCTTGATAGTAATTGACATTAGATAATATGACGCCAGCAGATTTCATTGCCTTGCTAACGGTGTCGAGTTTGGTCTTCGCTTCGTCCAGAATTTTATTGTTTTGAGCCCAGATGCCTAAGCCGATTTGTTCGTTGAAATAACGCATATGAATATACAGATCCCCAATGGCGTCGGTATTAATATGTAATTTGACTAACCATGATCGCGCTGTGCTTGGGCTATCGGGCTGTGGTTCATTCTCCTGTTCTTCAAAACTAATACGAGCGTGGTCTGTGTGCTCTCCCCAGCGCACGGGTAAATCAACGGAGAAGTGGCTACCCGGGCTTGCCGGTTCACCCGCGCGCAGGGTTGCAGTGTCCGCGCCGACTTGTTGTCCCCGAATCTTAGCCAGACTGTTCAGGGTTAGCTGATGCGTTAGTAGGATAAGCTGCGTTTGCAGTGTGGCAGAGTCAGCAGTGCTGATTCTGGCTGTGCCTCCATACAGTAGCGCTTGAGAAAGTGATGGCGTTAGTTGTCGTATATCCAACAGCTCAGGCTTCACAGAAGTTGTTGAACCCGGTATCGGACCAGAGCTTGCGCCAAGCGATGTTGTGGTACTTGGCGGAGCTACTCCAGGCAATGGGGGGTGACCGGCAGTATGTGTACTTTGCAAATTCCTAACGATTTGGCTGATAGCGTCTGTGTTTGGTTGTGGTTGTGGTTGTGGTTGTGGTTGTGGCCGGCCTTTGCTGGCTGTGTTCATCATCGGCCCCTGATTCTGAAGGCCGGGCATGTTCGATGCGACTAGATGAGCCAATTTTAACAGAATCGCTTTGCGATCCGACCCTAACAGTAAATTTAGGTTCGAGCTGGGCGATGCAGTTTGGGTTTTTGCCAAATTTGATTCGAAGAAGGAACCACTGTTGTTTATCAGTTGTTTGGCTTGAGCTCCGAGCGAGTCTCTGGGAGTTTGTTTGATTTGCTCCGTGGATAGCGAAAGCTTCGCCAGATCTTTTAGCGCGCTATCTATGCCCGCTGTCAATTTGTTTCTTGGCAAGAGCTTAATGAGTTGTTGCAGGGGTTGTGTCTGTTGCTCAATGCTGCTTGAGTGCAGTCGCGGAATGATTTCCCGAAGCGTCTGATTGAGGGCCGCAGGCTCTGCGGCGGTGGCACGGGTTGCGGTAGCGTTTAAAGCACTTGTATTAGGCAATGGCGCAGGGGCAACTCGCTCAGCGCCTGCGGCCTTCGCGGCCTCTAAATGAGTGGTATTGGAACCCGGGGCGATTGGTTTACCGTTTTCACTGGCAATAACTAATTGTTGGGGGCCGGCGCGGGTTACCAAAACCGCGTCTCCCTTAGTGACAGGTAGACTGCTCAGCAGAGCTACCTGACGAGCTTGTATGGCAACGTTAATTAGACGCAGGGCGGGCTGGCTTAGCAGCGAACTTGCCAGTGCGGGCTTTACGGTTACGCTGCTTGAGGGGGCGGCCTGCGGCTTGGTTGGCAGTGGTTCGGCCGATGCTTTTGCGGTTGCCTGCGACTGCAGAAAACTCCGCTCTTGGAGAGAAAGGGCCCTAACGCTGGTCACTTGCGCGGCAACAGACTGGCCTAGCTTCAGTGATAGACCCGAGAGCAGCTTTGCAAGGTTAGGCGTGCCTTCTGGAGGTTTGACAGAGGGTTTACCGTGTAACTGGGTGAAATCTATCGGCATATTCGTCCTGATAGCGTATCAAAATATTTCTTTGTATTGCGCTGGGTAAACTTTTGCCTCGCGGGGCTATATAATCGGCGCGCAGTTATAGGTATAGTCGGCCATTGTTCAGTTAAGTTGAGCCGCTATGTCTACAGTGGCACCCACAATGACGGAAGCTAATTTTTTGCAAGCCAGTTTGTCGATTAATAGTATCAGCTGTGAGCGGGATGAACGAATATTGTTCAAAAACCTCTCGTTTCGCTGTGATTCCGGCAGTCTCCTGCAAATATTGGGCTTTAACGGGGCGGGTAAAACGACGCTATTGCATACCTTGTGTGGGTTAAGACCCGCCGCAGAAGGCGAAATTCAGTGGCTAGGCACGAGTATTTTGCAAAACCTTGCCGAATATCGTCGATCACTCTTTTTTTTGGGGCATCAGGCGCCGGTTAAAGGGCATTTGACGGTTCGCGAGAATGTTGAATGGTTAAAGGCTCTGCATGGCTCGAACCCCAGTGGTTCCGTCGATGACGCCCTGGAGCAAGTCGATCTGGGGGCCTACAGTGATACTGCCTGTTACAGCCTATCGGCAGGTCAAAGGCGGAGAGTTGCGCTGGCGCAGTTGTACTTAAACCAGTGCCCATTATGGGTGCTGGACGAGCCCTTTACAGCCATAGACAAGGCTGGCGTGTCCAGGCTAAGCGAGCGGATATCAGAGCACAGCGAAAGGGGCGGTATTGTGGTACTGACATCGCATCAGCCCATTGAACTTAGCGACGTTAACCTCCTGGACATATCTCGGTTTCAGCCATCGCCAGAGGAGCAGCTTTACTGTGGCTGATGCGCGTGTAGTTAGTATCTGGCGGGGCTCCAAAGCGATTTTTTGGCGCGATATGCGGCTTATTTGGCGTCACCGTAGCGATATCGTCAACCCGGTAGTGTTCTACCTAATTGGCATTACCATGTTGCCTTTGGGGATCGACGCCTCACGCCAACTTTTGGCTGCAATTGCTCCGGGCATGTTGTGGATTATGGCCATGCTGGCAACACTACTGTCTCTGGACGCTTTGTTTCGTTCAGATTTTGAAGATGGCAGTTTGATTCAGTTTCAGCTGTCTGATCAACCGTTGTATCTCACGGTACTGGGCAAAGTTTTTGCCTACTGGCTGAGCACAGGTTTGCCATTAACCCTTATAGCACCGATTTTAGGACTAATGCTGTCTTTGCCGGCAGATGGTTATTGGGCGCTGGTATTTACCTTAATACCCGGGACCGCGGTTTTAGCTCTGGTAGGCGCCTTGGGTGCAGCTTTAACCGTGTGCCTACGCAGCGGTGGGCTGGTTATGACCTTAATCATTATGCCACTGTATTTGCCCGTTTTGATTATTGGCTCCAGCGCTGTTTCTAATGCAGTTGCGGGTTTTGGCTACCAGCGTGAATTGGCACTGCTTGGGGCGGGCTTGGCATTGGCTCTAATTATAATGCCTCCGGCGATTGCCGGGGCGCTCAAAATTTCATCCAATCAATAGAGTTGGAGGTACACTTTTGGCTTGGCAATGGTTTCACAGGCTCGGTTCGCCGCGTTGGTTCTACGAAAAATCAAATCGCTGGCTTACGTGGCTCATACCCCTGACGCTAGTGCTACTGGCCACTGGGTTTATATGGGGACTGGCATTTGCGCCGATTGATGCGAAGCAGGGCAACAGCTACCGCATTATCTTTATTCACATGCCGGCAGCGGTCGTCGCATTGGCCGGTTATTATGTAATGGCGATTGCCGGCGGCATAGGCTTGATTTGGCGAATGAAGCTACCGCTAATGATGATGAAGTCTGCGGCTCCTGTAGGCGCTGTCCTGACAGCCTTGACATTGATTACCGGATCGCTGTGGGGGCACCCGACCTGGGGTACATTCTGGGAGTGGGACGCACGTAACATTTTCATGTTGATATTACTGTTCCTCTATTTGGGCATAGTACTGCTAGGGTCGGTGTACCCATCACGCGATGCCGCCGATAAAGCCTGCGCGCTGTTGGCTCTGGTGGGGACCGTCAATGTGCCCATCATTTATAAGTCTGTCGACTGGTGGTACAGCCTGCACCAGCCAGCCAGCATTAAATTTACCGGCGAAAGCAGTATATACAGCTCTATGCTGTACCCACTACTAATCAGTGTTTTGGGATATTACTGTTTATTTTCTCTGGCTTTAATTTTGTATACGCGCCATGAAATTTTAGTGCGCGAAGCTCGTACCAAGTGGGTTAAAGATCTATTGCCGCTACACAGCAAAGGAGGTAGAAGTGCCAGCCTTTAAGTTCGAATCTCTGGCAGATTTCCTGTACATGAGTGGCCACGGTATCTATGTCTGGTCCTGTACCGCTATAGCTGTAGTCTTATTAGGGGGGCTGATTCTCCACCCACTGTGGCTGCAAAAGCGCCAGTTTAAAAAAATGCGCTCGCAGCAAGCGTTAATCGATGCGCAAGCAATCAAGCATCAACAAGTGAATAACAACACCTAGGTAGAAGTATGCATCCAGTACGTAAACAACGTTTATTTATAGTGCTGGCCATCGTGGCCTTGTCCTCGCTGGCCATTGGTCTGTTAGTGTACGCGCTCAGTGAAAATATTAACCTTTTTTATCCGCCGGCAAAATTTAGCGCCAACGAGGTGCCGCGCGATGTCAGGGTGCGGGCAGGTGGTTGCGTTGAACCAGGTTCCGTAGTACGTGAATCAGACTCTCTACAGGTCAGCTTCTGGCTGGTGGATGGCAGTGGTCGTTTAAAGGTTAGCTACGACGGTATTTTGCCCGATCTTTTTGCAGAAGGAGAGGCTGCAGTGGTCAACGGGGCCTGGGAACACGATGATGTCTTCTATGCGGATCAAGTGCTGGCAAAACACGACGAAAACTATATGCCTCCAGAGGTGGCTGAAGCCATGAATAACGGAGAGAAACATCAGGCAACCTGCGAGGAAGCTAAATATGGTTCCTGAATTGGGTCACTTTGCGTTGATTATTGCTTTGGCTCTGAGTGCAGGGTTATTTGTGTTGCCGCTCTGGGGGGCTTTTAAAGGCAATGCGATCTTAATGCACACGGGGCGATCGTTAGCCACTGGCCAGTTTGTAATGATCAGCGTAGCGCTGGTGTGTTTGGGCTACGCCTTTTTACACGATGACTTTTCCGTATCGTATGTGGCTGGGCACTCCAACTCTTTAATGCCGGTGTATTACAAAATCAGTGCAATCTGGGGTGGGCACGAAGGATCCTTGTTGTTATGGATTTTTATGTTGTCAGGCTGGACGTTCGCCATTGCGTTATTGAGTCGCTCTCTACCGCTGGATATGCAGGCTCGGGTCCTCGCGGTTATGGGGTTTGTGGCGACGGGTTTCGCCTTATTTATATTGTTGACCTCTAACCCGTTTGACAGAATTTTGCCGATGGCCCCGCTCGAAGGATCTGATCTTAATCCTCTGCTGCAGGACCCCGGTCTAATTTTTCATCCGCCTCTACTTTATATGGGGTATGTAGGCTTTAGCACCGTGTTTGCGTTTGCAATAGCGGCACTGCTAACCGGCAAGCTTGATACGGCATGGGCTCGCTGGTCTCGCCCCTGGGCGACCACGGCGTGGGCTTTTTTAACGTTGGGTTTGGCACTAGGCAGCTGGTGGGCCTACTACGAGTTAGGCTGGGGCGGTTGGTGGTTTTGGGATCCGGTTGAAAACGCCGCGTTTATGCCGTGGCTCGTCGGCACAGCGCTTATACATTCCTTGGCCGTGACGGAAAAGCGAGGCTTTTTTAAGAGTTGGACTATATTGCTGGCCATATTTGCTTTCTCGTTGAGCCTGCTGGGAACCTTTTTGGTGCGCTCCGGCGTTCTCAATTCGATTCATGCTTTTGCCAATGACCCCGAGCGAGGCTTATTCGTACTTGGTTTTCTCGGTGTCGTTGTTGGGGGCTCTTTGTTGCTGTTTGCATTAAGGGCACCGGTTGTCAAATCGAGGCCAGGGTTTAGTCTGTTTTCGCGTGAGGCCCTATTGCTTGCCAATAATGTCCTGCTGGTAATCAGTATGGTGACCGTACTATTTGGCACTTTATTTCCGCTCATAGCAGATGCATTAAAATTAGGTAAGTACTCGGTCGGGGCGCCATATTTTAATTTAACGTTTACACCGTTTATTACTCTGGTTTGTTTGCTAATGGGTGTCGCACCTTTCAGTCGCTGGAAACGGAGTTCAGGCAGTGCAATTCGGGCCGCCTTAAAAGTTCCTCTGGTTGCGGCAGCGCTAATGGCTATAATCGTTCCGCCAATTTTGGGCGGTTACACCGCGATTGCTGTGGCGGCTGCGTTTATTGGCTCGTGGGTGTTTGTGACAACCTGGACCGACTTATTCGTTAAGTCCAACCATAGGCTTGGGTTGAGAAAGGGCTTGTCGCAGTTAAGTTTGAGTTATTGGGGAATGGTTTTTGCCCACACTGGAATTGCATTCGCCGTATTGGGGGTTGGTTTTACAACCCAGTACAGTGACGAGCAGAAAGTTCGTATGTCGGTGGGGGAGCCAGTTCAAGTCGCCGGCCGAGAGTTTACCCTGGAATCGCTAACAAAGGTGCAGGGACCAAACTATGTCGCCGACGAGGCGCTGGTGGTTATGCGCAAAGATGGCAAGCTTATCCGCGAGTTTAAACCGCAAAAGCGTCGTTACCTCGCCAGTGGCCAAATCATGACCGAAGTGGCTATATCGCCTGGCTTTTGGCGTGACATCTATATTGCGGTAGGCGAATCGGAAAATATTTCGCCCAATACTCGTCCCATGCGCATTCACTATAATGCTTTTGTACGCTGGATATGGTTGGGCGCACTATTAATGGCGCTTGGCGGATTATTAGCTGTTGTCGATAAACGTTACAGAAAGAGGGTGCCGCAAAATGTGGGCGCGGTGAGTACACAATCAACTTCGGTGGAGGCAAGTTAAATGGGGCGCTTTAAACTGTTCTTGCCTTTGATTGCTTTGGTTGTGTTGTTGCCTCTTTTTTACGTGGGCTTAAAGTTAGACCCTACGGCCATGCCTTCAGCGCTGGTGGGAAACTCCGTTCCTGAATACTCATTGTCGCTGGTGAGTAACGAACAGCAAAGCGCTTCGAACGAAGACTTGAAAGGGCAGGTCACCCTGTTAAATGTATGGGCTACCTGGTGCTTTGCCTGCAAAGCGGAGCATCCTTATCTCAATAAATTGTCGCAGCAAGGAGTCAACATTGTAGGGGTCAACTACAAGGATGATCGCAATGCGGCTAAGAAGTGGTTGCGTGAACTACACGATCCTTATCTATACAGTCTGTACGACAATGAAGGCCGCTTAGGGTTGGAGCTGGGTGTAACAGGCGCTCCGGAAACATATTTGATCGATAGCGAGGGCGTCGTGCGCTATCGCCATATTGGGGTGGTCGATGAACGAGTGTGGAGCCAAATCCTAAAGCCCCTGTACGAACAGTTTACGGCGACAGCATCTAACTAGAAGGACTATCCTGCCTATTTGTTATTCGCACCATCCGTGGTGCTCCTCCTTCGGTCAGCCTTAGACTTTGCTCATTTGCTCTCGGCGAATGAGTCGAACACCGCTTCGCGGGTTCATCGTCCCGTCCTGTGGGCTGCGGTATTTTTAACGGGCATAAAAAAGGCCCCACACAGTGGAGCCTTTCTAAATAGTGGCGGACCGGACGGGACTCGAACCCGCGACCTCCGGCGTGACAGGCCGGCATTCTAACCAGCTGAACTACCGGTCCGCAATCCTGAGTTGGTGGGTGGTACAGGGATCGAACCTGTGACCCTCGCCTTGTAAGGGCGATGCTCTCCCAGCTGAGCTAACCACCCCCGTTCAGGAGATGCGTATTCTAATGAAATCGAGGTTGAGGTCAACCACTTTTTTAAATTTTTCTTACAAATGCCTGAAGTCTTGATTGCCTTTGGTTGTTGGGCTCGCACAGGTATGGGCACGCAGGTATACTTCGGGCTGAATTTCGGGAAAGAATCATATGCGATTAGTGTTATTTTTATTGGGCTGTTTATTGGCCGGTTCTAGCTTGGCAGAGCAAATTTACCAATTCGATGACCCGGTTGATCGGGCACGTTTCAAACAGTTTAATGAAGAGTTGCGTTGCCCTCAGTGTCAAAACCAGAATCTGGCCGGCTCTGACTCCATTGTTTCAGAGAGTGTACGGCAAGATTTGTACGAACAGATATTGGCTGGACGTAGCGATAAAGAAATTACCGATGACATGGTTCGCCGTTACGGCAACTATATACTGTACAAGCCTCCATTTAAGCCAGCAACGGCAGCGCTGTGGTTGTCCCCACTCATTCTTTTGGGTATTGGCAGTTTCGTGCTTTGGCGGATGGTGCGCCGACGAGCCCGGAGCGACGACGGAGAGCTATCGGCTGCCGATGAAGACGCGGTAAACCAACTGGTGAAAAAGTACAGCGATAAGCAGGTGCCAAAATGAGTGTATTAGTTGCAGGCGCTTGTATTTTGTTGCTCGGCGCGGCAGTTACGGTACTTTGGCCTATGTGGCGCTATCGCGCAACTGACCAGGCCGTTGTGGTCGATGACTCGGCACGAGAAGCCGAGAACGTTGCTTTGTACCTAGAGCATATGCGGGAACTCGATGCTGATCTGGCGTCTGATCGTATCGAAGAAGCGCAACATGGAAAATTGGTAGCCGAACTCAAACGAAACCTTCTCGCCGACCAGAAAGGTGGGGGGGCCAAAGTGGTCAGTGGCGCGAGCAGTAGCCTCATTCTGGCGGCTGGAGTGATTTTGCTCTGTGTCTTCAGCATATGGTTATATCTGGCACAAGGGTTCAGTGGTGACGTACTTTTTACCGAGCTTCAGGCAAAAGTCTCCGATCACAATATGGCCGCCCTTAGACAGGGGAAGCAGCCTGACATAACCCCCACGCTTGAGCTAATTGATACCCTGCGCGAGCGTATTAAGACCAAACCAGATAACCCACAGTATTGGTACTTGCTTGGGCGCTACGGCAATCAGGTAGGCCAGTATGATACTGCGGTAGAGGGCTTCCGTGGTGCCTACGAACTGGCCCTCAATGATCCCGGTTTGGCGTCACAACTGGCCCAGGCGCTCTTTTTCGCCAACGGGAATCGCATGAATTCTGAAATTAGCTTTTTAGTTGACCGAGCTTTGACATCAGACCCTGACGATACTACGGCTCGCGGACTTGCCGGTATTGAAGCATTTGCGGCTCAGGATTTTCGGGCCGCTATCGAACACTGGCAAAGAGCGGTAGATTTAACACCAGTCGGAGCCTCTGGACGAGAGGCGTTGTTGGCCGGTATTGCCCGTGCCAAACAGGAGTTAGGGGGTGATTCAGCGGCAGCGGCGACAGTCAAAAGTTGGCGCGTTCCTGTCGCGGTGTCTATGGCCGATGATTTAGTAGTACCACCCAACGCGACCTTATTTGTTTTTGTCAGAGAGTACCAGGGTAGCCCCATGCCTCTTGCGGCAAAGCGCTTGCAGGACGTTAAGTTTCCATTGTCAATTATAATTGATGAAACAATGGCCATGACAACTACTGACCGTTTGGCTTCTGGTGGAGCGGTTGAGGTCGTTGCACGCCTGTCAAAAAGCGGTGGGGCAATGGCTCAGCCGGGTGATTTGGAGGGACGCGTGGGCCCCGTAGACTTGTCAGAGTTAACGGGCCAGATCGATGTCCGTATCGATCATTCACTTTGATTCTGACGCCATGTGGAGCCATTTGTTCGCTTTTCGATCAAACGTCTAAAAATTACCCGTGACAGCACATTTTCTTTGAAAATTGCTCTGTCATTCAGGTGTAATGCATTGTGCAAGTGTGTAAAATTTCGCTTTTGCGTGGGCGTGATTGTTAGGCCCTAGGGCGTAGGTCATCACCGTCCAGGGATTGGAATCATCTGACGTTTGTCGCACCTAAGAAATCGAGCTGCCAATTTCCGGTGGCATAATGAGTGACATGGACCTATGCGGTTAAAATGTATCAAATTGGCGGGGTTTAAGTCTTTTGTTGACCCTACAACGGTAAATTTTCCCAGTAATTTATGTGCCGTAGTCGGCCCGAATGGGTGCGGCAAGTCAAATATCATCGACGCCGTGCGTTGGGTCATGGGGGAATCGTCCGCCAAAAACCTGCGCGGCGAGTCTATGACGGATGTTATTTTTAACGGTTCCGGTGGCCGCAAACCAGTAGGCCAAGCCTCCATTGAGCTGGTTTTCGACAACAGTGACGGCTCCTTACTGGGCGAGTACGCAGCCTTTACCGAAATCTCTATCAAGCGCAAAGTAAGCCGGGACGCCCAAAATATCTATTATCTCAACGGCGCAAAGTGTCGCCGTAGGGATATTACTGACATTTTCCTGGGCACCGGTCTTGGACCGCGCAGCTATGCCATTATCGAACAGGGCATGATATCTCGCTTGATTGAAGCGAAACCCGAAGAGCTGCGCGTATACATCGAAGAGGCGGCGGGAATCTCTAAGTACAAGGAGCGTCGGCGTGACACCGAAAACCGGATGCGTCGAACCCATGAAAACCTTGAGCGTTTAACCGATATCCGAGAAGAACTTGAGCGCCAGCTTTCTCGTTTAGAGCGGCAGGCACAAGCGGCAGAGAAATATACCGAGTACAAGAAGCAAGAACGCGGCCTAAAAGCCCAGGTTCAGGCTCTAAAATATCGGGACCTAGACGCCCAGGCTCAGTCCAAACAGTCGGCCATTCGCGACCTCGAAGTCAAGATGGAATCGTTCGTCACCGACCAGGTCAGCAAAGACACTCAAATCGAGAAATACAGAACGCAGTACACGGAACTTGGCGACAAATTTAACGAAGTTCAGGGGCGTTTCTACTCTATTGGCGCAGACATTGCCCGAATAGAGCAAAGTATTAAACACGCTGAAGAGCGTAATCGGCAGCTGCAAACAGACGTAGAGCGTACCGACCGTGAAGCCCGTGAAGTGAAAGATCGGTTGCAAACAGACACTGAGCGCGAGCAGCTTTGGCAGGCAGAACTGCTGGAGATTGAGCCGGAGCTAGAAATGATAGAGGCCGCGGAGCAGTCGTCAGGAGACCTGTTGCAAGAAGCGGAAGAACTGATGCAGAGCTGGCAGAGCGACTGGGATCAGTTTAATCAGCGCGCGGCAGAACCGCGTCAACGAGCCGAAGTACAGCAGTCCAGAATCCAGCATTTGGAGCAGGTGCAACAGCGCTTATTGGTACGAATTGAAAAACTCGAGGAAGAAAAGCGAGGCCTGGGTGAAGACCTCGGGCAAGATGACGAAATCGACATACTTCGGGAGGAGATGGTCGAGCTGGAGCTGGAGCTCGAGTCGACGCGCGAAAAAAGCGACGATTATGTGACAACTTTGGAAAACAAGCGGTCAGAAAATCGTCAACTCTCAGATGAGCTCGACCGTCAGCGCGGCGCCCTGCAAAGCATGCGCGGCCGTCACGCCTCTTTGGAGGCGCTGCAACAAGCCGCCTTAGGTGAAAAGAACAAGGCGGTGAGCGAGTGGCTGGAAGCGCAGTCTCTGGTTGATGCACCGCGTGTGGCGGAACAAATTACCGCTCGTAACGGTTGGGATACTGCGCTCGAGACGGTACTGGGTAATACCCTACAAGCCGTGTGCGTAGACGGTGTCGACCGCGTTGTCGGGACCATAGAAGGACTGAGCCAGGGAGAGCTGATTTTACTGGACTCAAACGCTCAAAGTGATACCGCCCAGTTCAGCAAAGCGGAAACGTTGGCCAGTCATGTCGAGGCACAATGGGACATTAAAGGGCTGCTCGGTGGTATATATGTGGCCGATAGTCTTAGTGATGCTCTCGCTATTCGCAGTACCCTGAGCGCCGGTGAGTCCGTCGTGACCAAAGAGGGCATTTGGTTGAGCGCGCACTGGATAAAAGTGGCACGAGAAACCGATGCCAGCGCCGGTGTTATTGCACGCCGACAGGAGCTGGAAACGCTGAGCGAAGATATTGCCGCTAGTGAGCAGTCAGTAGAAGACTTAGCCATAAAACTGGAACAAAACCGCGAAGCGATTAAAAATACCGAAAGCGAGCGAGAGCAGCAGCGCCGTGAATTGGATCGCCTAAATGCTCGTCACAGCGAGCTGCGTTCCAATATTAGCGCCAAACAGGTCAAGGTAGAGCAGCTTGGCGAGCGCAAATCCCGGCTTAATCGTGACGTTGATGATGCGCGCGAGCAAATGGAGCAAGAGGCCGAGCAACTGGCTGAAGCGCGCACCATATTAAGTGACGCCATCGAGTCAATGGAAGCCGATACGCAAGAGCGCGAAACCTTACTCGCCACGCGTGACAATTTGCGCGGCAAGCTCGATGGAGCCCGGCAAAAGGCTCGTCATGACAAAGACAAGGCGCACGAGTTGCAATTGCGAGCATCATCACTGAATACGCAAATCGATAGTATTAAGCTTAATATTGCCCGAATGCTGGAGCAAAGCGAGGCGCTAGAAGAACGACGTGAGCAACTCGCTAAGTCTATGAGCGAGAATCGCGATCCAGCTGAAGAAAATAAGCTGGAGCTAGAGGCCGCGTTAGCGAAGCGAATTTCGGTCGAAGAAGAGCTTAGCGAATCTCGCCGGGCTCTTGAAACGGTAGAGCATGACTTGCGAGAAGCCGAGCAATCACGCAACCGGGCAGAGCAGGAAGTTCAGGCCGTACGGTCCCATCTGGAGCAAGAGCGGCTGGCCGCGCAGACCTTTGAAGTGCAGCGCAAAACATTGGCTGATCAGTTGGCCGAGGATAACTACGATTTAGAGAGTCTTTTGCAGAGCATTCCAGAAGATGCAGAAATCAAGCCTCTTGAGCTCGAGCTTGAACAAATCGCGGCCAGAGTTTCTCGTCTTGGCGCCATTAACCTTGCCGCTATTGATGAGTACAAGTCTGAATCGGAGCGGAAAAATTATTTAGATGCGCAAAACGAAGACTTAATGGAAGCTTTGGAAACACTTGAAAATGCCATTAAAAAAATCGACCGTGAAACACGTACGCGCTTTAGAGAAACCTTCGATAAGGTAAATACTGGGCTACAGGAACTCTTTCCTAAAGTGTTTGGTGGTGGCCACGCTTATTTGGAATTAACCGGCGAGGATTTGCTCGATACCGGCATCGCTATCATGGCCCGCCCGCCGGGTAAGCGCAACAGTACCATTCATTTGTTGTCCGGTGGTGAGAAAGCGCTTACCGCAATCGCTTTGGTATTCTCAATTTTCCGTCTGAATCCAGCCCCATTCTGCATGCTGGATGAGGTGGACGCGCCACTGGATGATGCCAACGTTGGCCGTTATGCCCGGATGGTTGAAGAAATGTCTGAACATGTACAGTTTATTTATATTACCCACAACAAAATTGCCATGGAAATGGCGCATCAGTTGATGGGTGTGACTATGCACGAGCCCGGCGTTTCGCGCCTGGTTACTGTAGATGTTGATGAGGCCGCCGAACTCGCTGCGGTATAACTGTTAATAAATTTATGAAGATGCTGGATAGGGTGCTATGAAAGATTGGTTAACCGTCATAGTGGTTTTGCTAATAGTCGGTATTTTACTCGATGGTTGGCGTCGTATGCGGCTGGCGAGTAAAGACAATATTCGGGTTTCTAAGCGCGCGCGTAAATTTGATTCGCGCGGCACGGATGATGAACACCTGTACCCCAGTGAGTTGCCCAATGGCGGCGCTCGGGTAATCGCTAAACGGCCTGTTCATGGCAATTCAAGTCATCAACAAAAACAAACCAGTAGAGTTGAAAATACGGCTTCGACCAAATCCGGTCAAATACCCCAGCAAGTATCTCTCAATTTAGATGAATCGGTTCCGATGTTGATGGAATCAGTTGAACCACAGCAAAAAGCCGAAGCCGAATCTGCCGAGGCACACGTTGAATCAGCTTTCGAATCATCCACAGGAGCAATTGCGGACGAGCGGGTAGAGCCTAAGTTTTCCGCACTTGACGAGACTGAGTTTGCCGCGGATGAGCCAGTTTTTTCCGAGCCGCAGGAGGAAGCACCAGCGCAGCCAGATGAAGTCATTATTATCAATGTGATGGCGCGTGAAGGAACTCAATTTGCGGGTGATCAGCTACTTGATGTGCTCTTGCAGTGTGGTATGCGCTATGGAGAGATGAATATTTTTCATCGCCACGCGCAAGACAGTGGCGACGGGCCGGTACAGTTTAGTTTGGCGAATATGGTACAACCAGGCACCTTCGATTTGGACGGCATGGATAACTTCACAACCCCGGGGGTTAGCTTGTTTTTAACTCTGCCTATGCGCAGCGACAGTATTAAGGCATTTGACAACATGCGCTACACCGCGCAAACCGTTGCCGAGACGCTTTCCGGCGAGTTAAAAGATGAACAGAGAAGTGTAATGACACGTCAAACGATGGAGCATTGCCGCCAACGTATTGCGGAATACGAGCGTAAACGCTTGTCGCGCGCCAGTCACTAAGGGGACGGATAGTGACAACGCCAGCGTCAATCGATGATGCGCGCAAGCGTTCGCAATTACTGCGCGATGAAATCGATGAACACAATTATCGCTACTATGCGCTCGATGCTCCTTCCATTCCAGATGCAGAGTATGACCGGCTTCTCAATGAATTGCGGGAGCTAGAGAACGACTACCCTGAATTAGTGGATAGCGCCTCGCCAACGCAACGTGTGGGTGCCGCACCACTTGCCGCTTTCGACTCCGTGGCACACGAAATGCCAATGCTGTCTTTGGATAACGCTTTTAGCGATGAAGATCTGCAGGCATTTGACCGGCGTTTAAAAGATCGACTGAAGTCAGCCAGTGCGATTGAGTACGCCTGCGAGCCAAAGTTGGACGGTATTGCTATTAGCCTCTTATACGATGCGGGGCAGCTCGTCAGAGCCCTAACGCGTGGCGACGGCAGTACCGGGGAGGATATTACCCAGAATGTACGCACTATACACTCGGTACCGCTCAAACTGCGGGGCAACACATTACCTGAAAGAATTGAAGTTCGGGGCGAAATTTACATGCCCAAAGCAGGCTTTTCTGTACTCAATGAAAAAGCGGCAGCCAGTGGCGAGAAGGTTTTCGTAAACCCCAGAAATGCGGCTGCCGGTAGCTTGCGACAGTTGGATCCGCGAATTACGGCAACACGGCCTTTGGAATTATGTGCCTATAGCGTTGGCATTCACCAAGGCTTAGAGCTTCCCGACCGACACACAGACATACTTCATCAAATGAACGCCTGGGGCTTTAAAATAAATCCCAATATGGCCACTGCTTCATCTATTGAGCAGTGCATGGCATATCACCGCCAGCTTGGTGAAAAGCGTGACAGCTTGCCTTACGATATTGATGGCGTTGTTTTCAAAGTCAATCTAATCGGGCTGCAAGAAGACCTTGGTTTTGTTTCGCGAGCACCTCGCTGGGCAATTGCCTACAAGTTTCCCGCTCAGGAAGAGATTACTCAGCTGCAAGATGTGGAGTTTCAGGTAGGAAGAACAGGCACCTTAACGCCAGTCGCCAGATTGCAGCCGGTGTTTGTGGGCGGAGTTACGGTATCCAATGTCACTTTACACAACAAAGACGAAATAGAGCGGCTGGGAGTTCGCGTCGGTGATACGGTCATTATTCGGCGCGCTGGCGATGTTATTCCACAGATTGTGAGTGTGGTTGAAGAGCGTCGCCCAGCAAATGCGCGGGTTATTGAATTTCCCACTGAGTGCCCGGTGTGCCATTCACCTGCGGTGCGCATCCCTGGAGAGGCCGCTATACGGTGTGAGGGCGGTCTAATTTGCCCGGCGCAGCGCAAGGAGGCTCTGATTCACTTTGCCTCCCGAAAAGCATTGGATGTTGATGGCTTGGGCGAAAAGATCATCGATCAGCTAGTCGACCGGGGCCTGGTAAAAAATGTGGTCGATTTGTTTTCACTGTCACAGCAGGATGTTTCCGCACTCGATAGAATGGGTGATAAGTCAGCAGCGAATCTATTAGCGGCATTGGAGAAGTCAAAAACTACTAGTTTACCGCGGTTTATTTACTCTCTGGGGATACGCGAGGTAGGAGAGGCGACCGCCCGCAATCTCGTTGCACATTTTGGGACTTTGCAAGCTATTATCGAGGCGGACGAGGATGCGCTGCTGGCTGTAGACGATATAGGCCCCGTTGTAGCGCGATTTATCCGGGATTTTTTTGTCGAGCAAGAGAACCTCGACATAATTAAAGACTTGCAACACTGTGGTGTGCACTGGCAAGAAACCAAAGTTATTGACGCAGAGAGTCTTCCCCTGGCGGGCAAGACCTGCGTATTGACTGGAAGCCTTGATGCCATGAGCCGCGACGAGGCCGGAGACAAGTTGCGCGCACTGGGCGCAAAAGTATCTGGCAGTGTTTCTAAAAAAACGGATTTCGTGGTTGCGGGTCCTGGCGCTGGCTCTAAGCGGGCAAAAGCCGAATCCCTAGGTTTAGAAATCTTAACGGAAGAGCAATTACTTGAGTTGCTGAACCAATACTCAACCTGACGCGAAAGGTGATGTGTTATGGATTGCGAATCGATTGTGTACGGCTGTATTAAAGACAGCATTATCGGCGAAGGGCAGAGTGAGCGAATCCAGATAAACCGGGGAGCTATGCTTACCTTGCCGCGTGCAGAGGACTGGCCGTTCTTGTGCCAGGAAATGTTTTCTATTCCCGACCCGATCGCGCAGCCTGGCAATTACCAAACCGACGTAATGCATTTTGGGGCGTCTTATCGCGCGGTGGAGTACGAGTGGAATCAGTGGATTGAGCAATTTGAAGGTCTGCTGAGCCGTATGTATTGGGTATCCGCAACCGTACACCTAGAAACCGAGTTAAGTGGCACGCACACGTTCACTTGGGAGTGCAAGCGCAATTTTCATGTTCCGGGCTCTGGAGATATGTTCGTCCAGTGCCAGTGGAGCCACGAAGACTATTTAAGAGCTTAATTTATGCGCAACGCTGATTTTCGTTTTCGTCGCTTGCGTCGTACCCCGGCGCTGAGAGATATGGTTCGCGAGACTGAGTTATCTGTAAAAGACCTGATTCTACCTGTCTTTGTTCAGGAAAATGCGACCGCGCCCGTAGCGATCGACTCAATGCCGGGCGTGGTTCGACACCCGGAAAGCCAATTAGCCGATGTGGTTCGACAGGCCTGGGACCTAGGCATCAAAGCCGTTCTCCTGTTTGGTGTTTCTGAGCACAAAGATGCCGCCGGTTCCGATACCTGGGACGATGGTGGCTTACTCGCGCGCATGATTGCAACGGCGAAAACCGCAGCGCCCGACATCACCGTAATCAGCGACAATTGTTTCTGTGAATATACCGATCATGGTCACTGTGGTGTGGTTAGTAACGGGGACGTCGATAATGACAAAACTCTGCGCAATCTACAGAAACAGGTGGTAAATTGCGCTAGGGCGGGGGTCGATATGATTGCCCCCTCTGGCATGATGGACGGTATGATTGGGGCTATTCGAGAAGCTCTGGATGACGCGGGTTTTAGCCATTTGCCGGTAATGTCATACTCGACTAAATTTGCCTCGGCCTTTTATGGGCCGTTTCGCGATGCTGTGGATAGCACCTTCAAAGGCAGTCGCAGCACCTATCAAATGGACTTTGCGAATGGCCGGGAGGCACTGGCCGAGTCGTTAGAGGATGAAGCGGAAGGTGCGGATATACTCATGGTTAAGCCCGGCATTGCCTATCTCGATGTGCTTGCCGACATCAGACGCCACAGTAGCCGGCCTCTGGCGGTGTATCATGTCAGCGGCGAATACGCCATGATCAAAGCGTCGGCGGCGGCTGGGGTTATTGACGAGGAAGCCATTGTCAAAGAGACAATGGTTGCGTTTAAGCGAGCGGGTGCCGATCTTATTATTACGTATTACGCAATGGATATTGCCCGATGGCTCAGCCGGTAACCTCTCTATATGTCTAAACAACTTGTTATTGCTTTAGTTGCCACTATCTTCGGAATAGTCACCATTGGTGTGGGGCTTTTTGTACTGAGCCAAACACCGGCTACAACGCAGATAAGTCCAGGGCAAGCGCCAGAAACAAAGGATCTGGCTGAAACCCATCTGTATGTTCCTCAAATTGATGCCTCGGGTACTCTCACAGGTCGTGATATCTCTGATTTAACCCCCGGCTCAGAACCCTGGTGTGACGCGATGATGGATATGCCGGACCACGAATTCCAGGCCGAAAATGCCAAAGTTTTTGCAGACCACTGTATTTACACCAAACCATAATTCTAGTGAGCGTTAGCCTGTGAGCTTAGACCTCGAACACACCATGAACTCAATCCGGGATAACTCCCTGCAGGGAAAATTTCACCGTCTGCGCAGCAACAAAGCGTTTGAATTATTCGTTGTGGGCATTATTGTTTTTTCGGCATTGGTAATAGGTGCAAAAACTTACGACATCCCTCCAATTCTCTCGCAAATCATCGTGATAACCGATTGGTTTATTACGCTTTTCTTTCTGGTTGAAATCACCATACGGTTTATCGGTGAGCCTTATAAGAGAAACTTTTTTAAATCGGCATGGAATATATTTGACGCCCTGATTGTTATTGTCAGTTTGGTTCCGATTGAAGACAGTGAAATGGCCTTGATTGGTCGCTTGATTCGTGTATTCCGTGTTCTGAGAATGGTTTCAATTATTCCAGAGTTGCGAATATTAATCAGCTCATTACTTAAAGCAATGCCGCAACTCGGCTATGTTGCGCTGCTGATGTTTATTATCTTCTATATATACGGTGCGGTAGGCAGTTTCTTTTTTGCCCCAATTAACGATGTCCTTTGGGGGGATATTGCGGTCAGTATGTTGACGCTGTTTCGGGTGATGACGTTCGAGGACTGGACAGATGTTATGTACGAGACGATGGAGCAGTACCCGCTAAGCTGGATATTCTACGTCAGTTTCATATTTCTAACGGCGTTTGCTTTTCTGAATATGATTATCGGGATTGTTGTTAACGTCATTGAGTCGGAAAACCGTGCCCGCCAACTGGAAGAGGAGGGCGAGCAGCCAAACCGGGCTGACCTCGAGGTACAGCTTCAGCACCTGCAGGCTTCTGTGGATGAACTGTTAAAACGGGCGGGCAGTAGTGGGGAGCAACGCTAGGGGAACAGTGCTCATGTGCGCGAATCTAGGTTTACAGTAGCGCTTCAGGAAAAAAACGTGTGAGCTTTTTGCGCAACGCTTCAATCTCAATGGGCTTGGCAAGGTAATCATTTACGCCATGATCAATAGCCTCGCGAATTTGACTGGCCTGGGTTATCGATGTGGTCATTACAAATTGACTTTCGTTATAACGGTCCGATGCCAGCATGGCGCTGTGCACCTCCAATCCACTCTTAATAGGCATATTCCAGTCAGAGAGTATTAGGTGAAATGGCAGCGGTGTGTCATACATTAAATTAATGGCTTCCTGACCATCCATGGCTATATCGACGTTAATAAAGCCCAACTGTTCTAGGTTGGCAGCCAATAATTTTGCACAGTATTCATCGTCGTCAACGACAAGAGTTCTAACGTCTGCGGCCTTAAGGTTTGCAGTGGTGCTTTTTGTCTGACTATCAAATTTTGTTAAAATGGCTGAAAGCTTTGTCAGCAACTGTGTTGCACTGGCTTGCTTTTCACTTGGCAGGGAATTGATATTTTTACTTAGCCAGCTGACCCTTTGTCCCAGAGTGTCTTTCAGCAATGCGAGTTCTTCAGGTGAGAAGTTCATGACGGCAGAGTGCTACCTCCTATCTCATAGGTATCTCTCCCTACTATAGAACAGACTTTGAATGTTTGCCTTGATTTTTCAGGTGCAATTGATATGGTTGCCAGCTTTACCCTAAGAGTGAGCGACTATGACGGATGTAAGCCAGCTATTCGATCGTCTCAATTCCCTGCTTGATCGTATCGAGCCTCTGTTGGTGGATAGTACACCTGCATGTGACTGGCAAGCCCCGGCCTTTTATTGGCGCAGTACTAAATCTGGCGGCTATTTGCAGGCTGTGTATGATCCTCATCATATAGACCTCGAAGCATTGCAAAATGTCGACCAACAAAAAAAAGCCATATTGCGCAACACGCGTCAATTTGCCCAAGGTTTACCCGCAAACAACATACTTCTGACAGGTGCCCGGGGAACCGGCAAATCAACTCTTATAAAAAGTTGTTGGTATTTACAAAAGGACCTGGTGAAGCTGATAGAAATCGATAAGCCAGATTTGGGAGATTTAGGCCAGTTGCTGACTATCTTGGCTCAGATGCCCGATGAACGCTTTATCGTCTACTGTGATGACTTGTCGTTCGAGGAGGGAGAGCATCAATACAAAGCCCTTAAATCTGCACTTGATGGTTCCATTATAGCCCCACGCGATAACGTTGTGTTCTACGCCACGAGCAATCGACGCCATTTACTCCCGCATAAAATGAGCGAAAATCTCGAAACTGATCTGGTAGACGGCGATATTCGTCCCGGCGACGCTGTCGAAGAAAAGACCTCGCTGTCTGAACGGTTTGGTCTCTGGCTAAGCTTCTATCCTTTCCGTCAGGAAGAGTACATGTCCGCAGCCCAAACCTGGGTTGAGTCGATGGGCGGGCAGTGGAGCGATGAAGTGCGTGCGGCGGCGCTGCGCTGGAGTATGGCCAGGGGCTCACGCAGTGGTCGCGTCGCCTGGCAATTTGCCCGCGACTACGTCGGCAATCAACGCCTGCAGTAACAAGCCGGCTGGCGGCTCTGCCGGGGCCTCAGCCTGCCACTCGTATTTGACTATCGTTTTCTTTTAGCAGCGATTCGTACAGGTCGACATAACGCTGACTGCTAACCCCCCAACTAAAGTCTTGCGCCATGCCATTTTTCTGCATCTTTGTCCAAAGTGGCGTGTTCTGATAACAAATATAGGCTTTATTCAGTGTGGCCAATAAGCTTGTGGCGGTAGCATCGCAGAACAAAAATCCAGTTTCATCGATGTTATCCACGCCCAAACTGCCTTGCGTATAACCTTCAAGTTGAGAGTCGCTCAAATTAACCACAGTGTCGCGCAGGCCGCCAACATAGTGGCACAGCGGCAGGGTACCATAGCGCTGGCTGTACATTTGGTTGAGCCCGCACGGCTCGAACAGTGATGGCATCAAAAACACGTCGACACCAGCTTCAATTCGGTGGGATACACCCTCATCATAACCAATGTAAATTTTAACCTGTTGGGGAAATTTAGCTGCGAGTTCCAATAACGCTGTTTCATATTCTTGTTGACCCGAGCCCAAGGCGACAAACTGAGCGTCCGTTTGCGCGAGAAATTGCTCGAGTGCAGGTATCAAAATGGCGAGGCCTTTTTGTTCCACAAGCCTACCTATAAAACCCAGAAGCAGCGTATCGGGGGTAGTTGCTAGTCCCAACTCCTTCTGTAATGCCGTCTTATTGAGCTGTTTTTTACTTAAGCTGCGGCGATTATAGTGGCAGGACAAATGCGTATCTGTACCAGGATTCCATACCTTATCGTCTATTCCGTTGACAATACCTGTCAGGTGACGTTTGCGCTGCTCCAATACGCCTTCAAGCCCGCAACCAAAGTCGGGGGTTTGAATTTCTTGAGCATAACTCGGGCTTACAGTGGTAACCCTGTCGCTATATACCAGGCCTGCTTTTAGGTAGGAGAACTCCCCCCAAAATTCCACTGATTCGTGATGCCACCAGTGCGTTGGCAATTGTAAAGCGTGAAAGGTTGCCTGATCGAAAAGCCCCCGATAGGCTAAGTTATGAATGGTAAACACGGTTTTGGGGCGATGCTCGCGTTCGTTGAGCAGGGCCGGTATTAGGCCGGTTTGCCAGTCATGGCAGTGAACCACATCGGCTTTCCAGTCAAGGCCAGCTTCGTTACAAGCTATGAGTTCGGCGACCTTGCAATAAACATAGAAACGCCACGCATTGTCGTGCCAGTCAACACCTAGCTCATCGCCATAAAGTCCACCCTCACGGCTCGAGAAGGTTTTATGGTCAATAAACCAAACCGTTACCCGGCTTCCGGCCAGGCGCGATTGCCAAATTCGGACAGTTTCGCCCAGTATTTCGAGCTCATTGAGCAACTTGAGTCCGTTTGGTTTAGCGTTAGCGAGAGCTACTGAGTATCCCGGCAGTACTAACTTAACCTGTACACCTTGCTTGAGTAGGGCTCGGGGTAGTGCGCCCCCAACGTCCCCCAAACCGCCAGTTTTAGCGAGAGGGTAGGCTTCGCTACAGCAAAACAATATCTTCACAGTGAGCTCCTAAGGGTAAGTTTAGCGGCACTTGAGTACAATGCCAGCCAGAGGTGGCAATGTGACCTCTATGGAATGCGGCTGGTTCATCCAGGGCGTGCTTTCAGTGCTCAGATTTAAGCCGTTGCCAACGTTGCTGCCACCATAGTACTGCGAGTCCGAGTTGAAAATTTCATAATATTCACCCGCGCTCGGCACGCCAACCCGGTAATTTTGCCGGGGAGTCGGGGTAAAGTTGAGGATGACAATGACGTGCTCATCTGCACTGCGGCGAACGTAGCTGACCACCGACTGCGTATTGTCGTGGCAATCTATCCATTCAAAGCCGCCGTGGTCGTAGTTTAGCGCGTGCAACGCAGGTTCCTGGCGGTACAAATTGTTTATATCAGCCAGTGATTTTTGCAAGCCGGCATGGCTGTCATAGCCTAAGAGCGCCCAGTCCAGCTGGCCCTTGTCTCTCCATTCGTCCCACTGACCGAACTCGCACCCCATAAAGAGAAGCTTGCTGCCTGGGTAGGTAAACTGATAGGTGTACAGTAAACGGAGATTGGCAAACTGTTGCCAGTAATCGCCGGGCATTTTATTGATCATGCTGCCTTTACCATGGACTACTTCGTCGTGGGAAAAAGGCAGCTGGAAATTTTCGGTGTATGCGTACATCATGCCGAAGGTAAGACTGTCGTGATGGTATTGGCGGTATATGGGGTCTTTCGACATGTACTCCAGAGTGTCGTGCATCCAGCCCATATTCCATTTTAAGGAAAATCCCAACCCTCCCAAATAGACGGGCCCGGAAACCTGAGGCCAGGCAGTGCTCTCTTCGGCTATCACCAGTGCGCCAGGGTGGCTGCCGTGGCACTGAATATTGAGTTCGCGAATAAAGCTAACCGCTTCAAGATTTTCATTGCCGCCATAGCGGTTGGGTATCCACTCGCCTTCATCGCGAGAGTAGTCGAGATGCAGCATGGAGGCGACCGCATCTACCCGCAGCCCATCTATGTGAAACTCTTTTAGCCAGAACAAAGCGCTGGCAATAAGAAAGTTCTGTACTTCGTTGCGACCGTAATTGAATATTAATGTGCCCCAGTCTTTGTGCTCGCCCATGCGCGGGTCTTCGTGTTCGTAGAGGGCGGTACCATCAAAGCGCGAGAGCGAGAATTCATCTTTAGGAAAGTGCGCCGGAACCCAATCGAGGATAACCCCCAGACCGTAACGGTGGAGGTAATCGACAAAGTAGCGAAAATCATCGGTATTACCAAAGCGACTGGTCGGTGCAAAATAGCCGGTACATTGATACCCCCAAGAGTCATCCAGTGGGTGCTCAGAAATCGGCAGAATTTCAACATGGGTAAAGCCAAGAGGCTTTACATGGCTAACGATTTGTTCAGCCAAATCGCGGTAGTTAAGGTAAGCGCCATTTTCTCCTCGGCGCCAAGATCCCAGGTGCACTTCATAGACGGACAGCGGGCTTGTCGTCCACTCCCACTGTGATCGTTGCTGCATCCACAGTTCGTCGTGCCACTCATAATTATCCAGCGTGTTGTCTATAACCGCTGCCGTAGCGGGTCGAAGTTCGAACTGGCGACCGTAGGGGTCGGTTTTACTGCAAACCTGACCGTTTTCGCGGCTGCGAATTTCAAACTTATATATATCCCCGGCGTGAAGCCCGGGTATAAAAAGCTCCCAAATTCCGGAGGAGCCCCTTGAACGCATCGGATGGAACCTGCCGTCCCACTGATTAAAATCGCCGGTGATACTGACTCGCTCAGCCCCTGGTGCCCATGTGGCGAAAAGCACCCCCGCAATGCCATCGATGATTTTCGGCTGCGCCCCGAGCAAACGGTAGATATCCCAGTGGCGGCCTTCGGCAAACAGGTGTAGGTCGTAGTCCGAAATTTGTGGCGCAAAGGTATATGGGTCGTGACGCTGCACAGGGGTTTGATCCGATGTTCTCCAGCGCACAACATAGTGCTCTGGTATGGCGGCGTCTTCAGTTTGTCTGTAGGTGTAAAAATCAGTGTCGGGAATATGCTGCAGCGGGGCAAAGCCGGTGGCGGTTTCGATTTCTGCGCTGCCACAGCCGCCGGGGAGGTAAACAGTGATTTCATGTTCTACTGGCTTGTTAGGCGCCGCCGGCAGTGAGTGACGTCCTAATACAGAAAACGGATCGTGGTGTGTGGCTGCACTAATACGTTGCATGTCAGTGTTTATATGTAATCCTTTGGGGCGCGTCATTCGTCGCTTTATCCTTCATTGGGTCGCAAAACACAAAACCGTCATAGTTTTCCGATAAAGTGTGTCTCTGACTTACATGGATGAAATCAGTTCGGGGCGTTATCGTATGCATTTGCACTTTTGGTGCCAAGCAACTATTGCACACTATCAAATATCCTTAATGGTAAATACATCTTACACAAGTTTAAGTCATGGCAATGACAAATTGCCGCTTATCTTAGACTACGTGCTACCTTTTCGACTTCAGCAATTCTCAGTGCCTGGAACTGACTAATTTTAATGGCACTCTTATTGCTCTTAATAATTTTGTAACACACCAGTTCACCTCTTTGCGCAGTAGGGTCTAGACTCATTGGGTCTACCTTTAAGAAATGGACAACGATCTGGGTATTTCACTATCCGCTTTTTTGATGCAAGGAGCTACTCACCTATGAGTTTTCAATCTTCGGGACGTTTCGTAAGCCGGCTTACACGCGATACATTGGCATTAGTTTTGGCTGGAGGGCAGGGTTCCCGACTGAAAGACCTAACAAATTGGCGTGCCAAGCCAGCGGTGCACTTTGGCGGAAAGTTTCGCATTATAGATTTTCCATTGTCGAATTGTGTTAACTCCGGCATTCGTCGAATAAGTGTGCTGACTCAGTACAAGTCTCACTCACTGAATAGACACATTCAGCGAGGATGGGGGTTTCTCGGCGGTCAAATGGGGGAGTTTGTAGAACTTCTGCCGGCGCAAATGCGTTTGGGGGAATCTTGGTATGCGGGAACGGCAGACGCGGTGTTCCAGAACCTAGATATTATTCGGCGCCATGACGCGAGTTATGTACTCATACTCGCCGGAGACCATGTGTACAAAATGGATTATGGCACCATGATCGGCGCCCACGTAGAGTCTGGCGCCGATATTACGGTTGGCTGTATTGAAGTGCCCAGCGCAGAGGCGTCGGCTTTCGGCGTGATGGATGTCGATGAAAAGTACAATATTGTAAAGTTTCAGGAAAAGCCCGCAGAGCCTGAATCAATACCCGGCAAACCCGGTGTCTCTCTGGCGTCTATGGGTATTTACGTGTTTTCCACTGATGTTTTGTATGAAGCCCTGGAGCAAGACACCAGTGTAGAGGGTTCCAGCCACGACTTTGGCAAGGATATTATTCCAGGCCTACTGGGCCAAAAAGCGGTACACGCTTTTCCTTTTAAAGACCCTGTCAGTGGTGGCGACGCATACTGGCGCGATGTAGGCACGGTTGATGCGCTATGGAAGTCAAATTTGGAGTTAACCGGGATCGTACCAGAGCTGGATCTTTATGATGATGAATGGCCAATTTGGACCTATCAGGAGCATGTGCCACCGGCCAAATTCATATTTGATGACAGTGGCCGCCGCGGCATGGCAGTTGACTCCATGGTGGCAGGCGGGTGTATTGTATCGGGCTCGACGGTTCGACACTCGCTATTGTTCCCCAGAGTTCGGGTACATTCCTACGCAGAGGTTATCGACTCGGTATTGTTTCCAAAAGTCGATATTGGCCGCCACTGCAAAATAAAGAAAGCCCTAATCGATCGCGATTGTGTCATTCCCGAGGGGATGGAAATTGGGTATGACGAAAAACGCGATAGTGAGAGATTCTATGTCTCGCCAGGCGGCGTCGTACTAGTGACTCCAGAAATGTTAGCCAAATTATAGAGGCTCTACCATGAACAATGCTGTAAAGGTTCCGGTGGTTTTCCTGTGGCATATGCACCAACCAGATTATCGCGACTGTGTGACCGGCGAGTACTACTTTCCCTGGACGTATTTGCACGCCATAAAAGACTACACAGATATGGCGGCGCATCTGGAGGCTCACCCAACGTGCAAAGCGGTATTCAATTTTGTCCCAATTCTGCTAGAGCAAATTGATGACTATGCGGTACAGCTTCAGGCGTATTTTGATGCAGGGGAGTCTTTGTCAGACCCGCTTCTGGGGCTGTTAACGTCGGCCACCAGGCCAGAGCCGGGCAGCGACAAGTTTCGAGATCTACTCAATAAATGCACCCGGGCCAACCGTGAGCGAATCATTGAACGTTTCGCACCGTTTCGTCAGTTGGTGCATTTGTTCGAAACCTGGCAGCAAGACGACGAACTACCGTGTTACTTCAATCAGCAATTTTTAACGGATCTGGCGGTATGGTATCACCTGGGCTGGATGGGGGAGACAATTCGCCGCACGGATGCGCGGGTAAAGCGCTTGCAAGAGCAGGGAACAGGCTACAGCCAAGCTCAGTGTGAAGAGCTACTGCACGTTATTCATCAGGCTATGGCGGGTATTATTCCACGTTATAAAAAGCTTGCTGAAGGCGGGCAAATTGAACTCATCACCAGCCCCCATGCGCACCCGATATTGCCTCTGCTGTTGGAAATCAAGAGCACAAAAGACGCTATGCCAGACGCGCATTTACCCGCCTCATCGCATTACCCCGGTGGGTTGGAGCGTGCTAAATGGCACCTGCAGCATGGTGTCAATGTATTTAAAGAACACTTTGGCTTTGCGCCCAAAGGCTGTTGGGCTTCTGAAGGAGCGCTCAGTGACGAAACCTTAAAACTTTTAGCGGGCGCTGGTTTTGAGTGGACTGCCACCGGTGACTCCGTACTGTTTAATAGCCTTAATAAGCAAGGCAACGAATCCGCTAAAGAGCTGATAGAAAATGACACGGCCCTCCGGCACAGAGAATTCAAAATTGAAGCCAGCCCTACGGGCGTGTATTTCCGTGACGATGGCCTGTCAGACAAAATAGGATTCGAGTACGCCAATTGGCATGCCGATGACGCGGTAGCGGATTTTGTACACCATTTAGAGAATATTGTCGACGCCGCCCCCGATACGGATAACTGTGTAATTTCCATCATCATGGACGGCGAAAATGCGTGGGAGTACTACCCTGAAAATGCCTACTACTTTTTAGATGCTTTGTATCGCACCCTGGCCGATCATCCAACGTTAACGACCAGCACCTACAGTGAATTCTCTAAGCGCAACCATCCGGCTGTGGCGTTGCAAAGTCTGTGTGCGGGTAGTTGGGTGTACGGTACCTTCTCTACCTGGATAGGGGATACCGACAAGAACAAAGCCTGGGATATTCTCTGTCAGGCAAAAATTGATTACGACGAGGTGGTAGAAGCGGGTACGCTCACATCCGCGAACCATGAAACGGCCAAATTACAACTATCGCTCTGCGAGGGCTCTGACTGGTTTTGGTGGTTTGGTGATTATAACCCCTCAGAGAGCGTAAAGGATTTTGACTATTTATACCGTCAGCACGTATCCAACCTGTACGAGCTGATTGATGTGCCTAAGCCCGCAAAGTTAATGAATCCAATCAGCCAGGGAACGGGTGCCCCGGCAAACGGCGGCGTGATGCGCCAAGGGCATCAGGGGTGAAAGTGGAGAGTAAAACCTCTAAGCCCGCCAACGTTTTTAAGCGCCGTACGGCGGGTTGTCTGCTGCATCCTACCTCACTGCCGGCCGAAAAGATCGGCAACCTGGAGCCGCCTTGCGGAAACATAGGTGTTGGGGCACAAAGATATCTAAATTTTTTGTCCAAAGCGGATTTAAAAGTCTGGCAAATGTTGCCAACCGGACCAACTCACGATGACGGCTCCCCATACCAAAGCTGGTCAGCTCATGCAGGCAGCCCTAAGCTAATTTGTTTAAAGACTTTGTGTTTATGGGGTTGGCTGGATGAAGACTCGCTTATACATTCTGCTAGCGTTACAGCGGGTAAGCTCTGTGAAGAGAATCTTGCCCAGCTGCGCGAAGTAGCATGTACTCAATTTTTTGATTTTATAAACACATCACAAGGGAAGTCGGTTAAGAAAGACTTTGAGGCATTTTTGCAAGCAGAAGCTTCGTGGTTAGAGGATTATTCGCTTTTTCTCGCCATCCGCAAATCCCAGTGTGGTCGGTGCTGGTTGGACTGGCCAACCCCTCTCAGGCTGCGAGAGCCCGCGGCCCTTGACAATGTAAGAGCGCAACATACGGCATCTTTACGGCAAGCTCAATTCGAACAGTTTGCGTTTTCCTCGCAGTGGAAGGCGCTGCATCAAGCATCTCAAGATAACGACGTTTTACTGTTTGGCGACATTCCGATTTTTGTTGCACTCGATAGCGTCGATGTTTGGGCTAACCCTGATCAGTTTATGCTAGACACTGAAGGCAAACCCGTCAGTGTCGCGGGAGTGCCGCCCGACTATTTTTCTGAAACAGGGCAGCACTGGGGTAACCCACATTATCAGTGGTCGGCCATGGAAGATGATGGATTTGTCTGGTGGAAACAGAGATTGGAGCGCCAACTGGACCAATATGATCTTATTCGGATCGATCATTTTAGGGGCTTAGAGGCCTATTGGTCGATCCCCGAGGGCAGTGTTGATGCGCGATCAGGTGAGTGGGTAGAAGCCCCCGGCGAGAAACTGCTGGAGAGTTTTGTTGAACACTTTCACAGTTTACCGATTGTGGCAGAAAACCTTGGTCTGATTACCGAAAATGTGGAGTTTCTCAGAAAAAAATTCTCGCTGCCTGGCATGTTGGTATTGCAGTTTGGGCTGGACGGACAGCTGCAGAATATTAATGCGCCACATTACCATGAGCCAATGAATATCGTATATACCGGCACTCACGATAACGATACATCAAGAGGTTGGTTGGAGCAGTTGTCGCCGCAACAATCAAGCTTTGTACAAGAATACCTTAACCACCCAGATGTAACATCGTGGGATTTGATAAAAACGGCTCTGTCTTCTGTGGCTCGTATGGCGATCATTCCCATGCAGGATTGGCTGGATTTGGATAACTCAGCCAGAATGAACACGCCGGGTACAGTAGAAAAAAACTGGCTCTGGCAATTTTCTTGGACGGATGTACCTGACGACCTTTGTGAAAAGGTTCGCCAGGAAGTTCATTTATACGACCGGCTTGGTCGTGACCTCCCGTTTGCGGGAGTAGACAGTGACGTAGTATGACAACAATGCATCAGGAGGCTTTATGGAACATCGTTGCAGTCCCCGTTTCCCAACAGACGTAAGGGCTGAACTCATAACCAAAGACGAGCGGGTTGGCGTAGCACGGATACGCAATGCCAGTACCCTAGGATATTTTCTGTCCGGCGTATCTTCAGGATTGCGGTTACATCAGCAAGTGACTTTGAAATTCTCCCTTGAGGCCGATTTCAAAGTGAGTGGTCGAATTGTTCGTATTGAAGAGAATGGCTTTGCCGTTGAACTAGAAACCATGGCCAGCAAAGAGTATTACGATGCTCGTAAGTTTGTAGAAGCCATTAAAACATCGGCCGAGGCAAAACCTGCCAGTGCTTCTAAGTTAGTAAACCAATAGTAGATTTAAAATGAATTGCCAGGGAGCTAATAACCAATAACAACGCCCTGGTAGTGAAGCCGCTAAAGTTTTCCTTTCCCGATTTATTGCATCAACCTAAAATGACAGCGCTGACAGCAAGCCACCGTCAACACTGTAGGTCTACTCAATTTTTTTCTTAGAAAGCCAATTCGAGTGATACTCTTACGTTCCTGGGCTCCAGTGGGTGAAAATGTCGATCTTCAACCGGTGCAAACTCACCGGCTAACTGCGATGCGTAGTAGTAGTCGATGTCGTGATCGGTACTGTCCAGCGCATTGAGCACATCAAGCGCAAGGGTAACGTTAGAAAACTGGTATCCAGCCCGTATATTGACGATGCTTGTGGATTGCGAGGATTGATCTCCGGTTTCGGTTAAAGGTCTGGGGCCAAAGTAGCGCGCGCGGACACTGCCAAAAAGTCCGTTGTTTAAGTTTGCCGATATACCCAGCTGCACAACATCCTCAACAGCGCCGGGTATATAGCGACCGGGCTGTTCGTCATCAAAGCGAGCGTTGGTGTATGCGTACTCGACATCCAATGTCCACACGTTATCAATTCGGTAATAGGCGGTTAGCTCCACGCCAGAGCGAGCACTGGCAGCGCTTGCCTCTGTATTGCCAGCGTCACCGACAAACAGTAATTCACTGTCGAGCTCCAATGTCCAGAGTGCGGCCGACAGATTAATCTTGTCGCCCAGAAAACCACGTAAACCGAATTCGGCGCCTTTAGAACGAACCAGAGGGTTGACGGAGTCAATGGCGCTGCCGTCACTCGGGTCAATCGTAATCGTGGTTACCCGCGCATCATTGGAATGGAAGCCACTGCCGGCGGAAAGGTAGGTTTCCCACTGCGTACTGATGCGCCAGATGGCGCTGGCTTTCAGTGACACGATATCGTCGGAAGCCGAGCCGCTGTTGCTACTGAGGTTTACCTCTGATGAATTAACGCCGACCCGGTCACTGACGTCAAAAGTGTAATAGTCATAGCGCGCCCCCAAAACGGTGCTGAAAGAATCGCTCCAGGCAATGTTGTTTTCCCAGAAAAGTGCAGAGCTAAACTCATCAATCGCATCTGAGCGCACTACGCCCCGGCGTTGCCTGTTGTCGGTATTGTAAAGCCCGACTTCGCCAATGTCGTCGAGGCGAATTTGTAGCCCCCACCGATTTTCCATGTCGCGCTGTAGAAACTTCGTGTGAGCCGAAACGGATAGCTCACCACCGTATATTCGGCGATCGTCCACCTGCTCGAACTGATCACCATGCTCGGGATTGTCTAGCCGGTAGGTGAAGTTGGACCATAAGTTCATGCCGTAGTCGATGGCATAAGCTGACGCGTGAAGGCGTTCGCTGTCATAGGCTACATTAATGCTATGGCGATGCGATTGGCCGCCGGTAGACAGGTCAATGGAGCCATATTCATCAATGAAGCCACTGCTTACCGCTCGATCCGGTATTTGATCTGCGCTGTTCCACTCGTTGTCGTAGCTCATTATGCCCCAGCTGACTGTGCCATGGTCGAGGCTATGGGTGCCGTTTAGCTGGACATTGAGCTTGCCCAGGTCTTCGTCAATGTCACTCCAGGGGCCTTGGTATTGGGTGTATTCAATGGCCCACAGTAAATCACTGTTGCCGTTGCTCAGACTATCGCTGGCGAGTAAACGCTGGTAGTCGTACTCACCGACGGTGAGTTTGAGTCGGCCCTGATCGCGTTTCGTCATGGGAGTGATCGAGGCCGCCCCGGCGCCGCTAAAGTCTCCAACATCGGCGTAGTAGGGCCCTTTTTGGTAGTGTAGGGTCTTAACCAATTCTGGAATGATAAAATTTAAGTCGGTATAACCCTGGCCGTGACCATGGCTGCGCATGTTGACTGGCATACCGTTGTACTCGGTAGAAAAATCCGTGCCGTGATCTAAATTAAAGCCCCGCAAAAAGTATTGATTGGCCTTGCCGGTGCCACTGTGCTGGGTCACAACCATGCCCGGCACCAGCTCCAGCACTTCGCCGACACGCAGCAGTGCGCGCACGTCAATATCATCCTGGGACACAACTCCTTCGGAGGCGGATACACTTTCGCCGATAAGATTTTGATGCCGCCCCGTCACGTTTACTTCCTCAATCACGGGGTGAGCGTGTAGCAATGGTGTCACTAAACAACTACCGATTAAGCCTGCGCTGGCAAGCGATGCGCGCTTCATGCATACTCCTTAAATGGATATTTCCTATCTCTACGCGGTTGGCAACAATTTGGATTCAACCGGTCTAAAAGGTGCGAAATAGTTTCGTAAAAGGAGCCGAATCAGATAGCAGTAGAATGATTGATTTATCGGTTGTATCAGCTAAAAGATATATAATTCATAGAGCTGTATAACCGAATTGCTGCGCTACCCATATTCTGGAAAACCGCTTGACGGTCAGTTTTTAACATTACCAATGAATCATCGATCACAAAGCAATACCTTGCTTTAATCGGGTAAGCTAGCAGGCCAGCGATTGAGCGGCGTGCATTGAATGTCCGGCTACCGATGTGGCGCAAACCATCATTGATGTTAGCCGATTAAACAATTCGGTTCGCCAAGCGCTAGTGGCAAGCTTTTTTGATGGCTCGCATACCCAACAGCGAGTAAGGCGCCCGCTCGACCCTAACCAGCCTGAATCCCACCCTGCTATATTCCGCTTATGGCAGGTCTGTCGGGGTAGGTGCTATTGGATCCGCTGCATATGCTGCTAGAACTGCTTTAACGCTTATCCATACCGGCATTGCCCGCGTATAGACTCAGGGAACTTGGCCGCCCGGCTCGACTCCTGTATATTTAACCAGTAACAACAACGGTCGGAATTACAATCTATGAGCTTTGATGCCATCAAAGTGCGCGGTGCGCGCCAGAACAACCTGAAAAACCTCGATCTCGACATTCCATTGGGGGAGATGGTGGTGGTCACCGGGGTCAGTGGTTCGGGCAAATCAACCTTAGCGTTCGATACCATCTACGCCGAAGGCCAGCGCCGCTACGTCGAGACATTCTCCGCCTACGCGCGCCAGTTCCTCGATCGTATGGACAAGCCCGCCGTAGACAGTATTGAGGGCATTCCACCGGCAATCGCCATTGAGCAGAGCAACACCGTGCGTACCTCGCGCTCTACCGTCGGCACCATGACGGAGCTAAACGACTATTTAAAGCTGCTGTTTGCAAGGCTTTCGAGCCTGTACTGTTCAGGTTGTGCGCAACCGGTGGTTACCGATAACGCGCAAAGTATTATTGAAAATTTGTACGAAAATTATCCAGGTGATCAACGGCTGATGGTTTGCCTGCCGATTACCGTACCGGAAAAACTCAGTGACGACGAGGTATTGCAACTGCTCAACCAGCAGGGCTATGCGCGTATTCACAGTCGCACGGGCAGCCGGGTAGAGGTGGTGCAAGACCGCCTGCGCTTAACCGGCGAAAACAAAGGGCGCCTAACCGAAGCACTGGAAGCCGCCTTGCACTATGGCAAAGGGCACCTACTGGTTTACCCGTTGGGGGAAGATCGCGAGGCGGGTACACCGGAACGATTTTCCAGCCACCATCATTGCCCCCGTTGCGATGTTAGCTTTGCCAAGGTAACCCCCAGTCACTTTTCGTTTAATTCGCCGATAGGGGCCTGCGACACCTGTCGTGGCTTTGGTCGCGTCATCGGCGTGGACTGGGGGCTGGTGATTCCCGATGAAAACAAAAGCCTAAAAGAGGGCGCCATCAAGCCCATCCAAACCCCGAGCTACGCAGAAGTGCAGCGCGACTTACTCAAGTTCGCCAAAAAGCGCGGCGTACCCATCACCACAGCCTGGAAAGACCTGTCTGCCAAAGATCGCGCCTGGGTCCTCGAAGGTGAGGGCAGTTGGAGCAAAGGGGTTTGGTACGGGGTTCGAGAATTCTTCGACTGGTTGGAATCAAAAGCCTACAAAATGCACATACGAGTGCTGCTATCCAAGTACCGCGCCTATACACCATGCAAAGCCTGTGATGGTGCCCGATTAAAGCCAGACTCATTGTGGTGGCGCATTGGCACCCAACAATCCGCTGAGGCTGCGCTTGCCGGCCGCGCGCATTTCAAACCAGTTGGCAGCGCATTAAGTGATACGCAGTTTGCAGATTTACCCGGGCTTAATATTGCCGATACCATGCGGTTGCCTTTAGCCAATGCACTGCAATTTTTTACCGAGCTGAATGGTGCGACACGCTCGGCGCAAGACGAAGCCACCGAACTTTTGCTTACCGAGATTCGCTCGCGCTTAAACTATTTATGTGAGGTGGGCCTCGATTACTTAACGCTCGATCGACAATCGCGCACATTAAGCGGTGGTGAAGTGCAGCGTATTAATTTAACCACGGCACTGGGAACGTCGCTGGTTAACACATTGTTTGTATTGGACGAACCCAGTACCGGTTTGCACCCGCGCGACATTGATCGCCTGGTCAATGTACTGCACCGCTTGCGCGATGCCGGTAACTCGCTGTTAGTGGTGGAGCACGACCCCCAGGTGATCATGGCGGCCGATCGTATTCTCGATATCGGCCCTAAGCCCGGTCGCAACGGTGGCAACATTGAGTTCTTTGGCACCCCTAAAGCGTTATTGCAGCGCAAAAACAACACCACCGCGCGCTATTTAAACGGTACGGAACAAGTTGCTGTGGTGGCCGCCTCGGTCAATGCTAATGCCGCAGAATTAAACGAGGGTAAGACCGGGCGTGTCGCCGAGGTAGCCGCTCGCTATTTGCCCGCGTTAACCGAACATAAAAAATCCGCGAGTAATTCGGCTGCAATACACATCACAGGCGCGCGCGAGCACAATCTCAAAAATATTGACGTCACCATTCCTTTGCACCGATTGGTGTGCCTCACCGGAGTGAGCGGCTCCGGCAAATCAACCTTAATGCGACAAATACTCTATCCGGCGCTGCTAAAACATTTTGGCGAGCAAACCGAAGCGCCGGGTGAATATTCAGCAATAACCGGGCTCGAGGCGATTGACAAAGCCGTACTGGTTGATCAAAGCCCTATCGGTAAAACCACGCGTTCCACACCCGCCACCTACGTTGGTGCATTCGAGGCAATACGCAAGTATTTTGTGGCCACGCCTCAGGCGAAGGAGCGCAACTACAAACCGAGCATATTCAGTTTTAATGCTGGCAACGGACGCTGCCCCAGTTGCCAGGGCAACGGGTTTGAGCATGTGGAAATGCAGTTTCTGAGTGATGTTTACCTGCGCTGCCCCGAGTGCAACGGCAAACGGTTTCGCGATGAAATACTGGAAATAAAACTGGTTAAAGATAAGCAAGCGGTATCCATTGCCGATGTGCTGGCCATGACTGTCAGTGAAGCCATCCACTTTTTTGCTGACAAGCCCGATGTGTTGCGCACCTTACAACCGCTGGCCGATGTTGGCCTTGAGTACATACAGTTGGGGCAGGCCGTGCCCACGCTGAGTGGGGGCGAAGCGCAACGCTTAAAACTGGCGGGGCACTTAGGGGCAACCCGCAGCAAAGCGCACGAGCACATACTGTTTTTGTTTGACGAGCCTACCACCGGGCTGCATTTTTCCGATGTTGCCACCTTAATGCGCGCCTTTCGTCAGCTGCAAGACGCCGGTCACTCGCTATTGGTGATTGAGCACAATCTGGACGTCGTCCGTTCCTCCGATTGGGTCATTGATATCGGCCCGGAAGGCGGCGATGCCGGCGGCGAGCTTATTGTTGCCGGCACACCGCAGCAATTCATTGAGCAGGGCGGCGATAGCGCGGCTACCACCAGCTTTACCGCGAAGGCGCTGGCGGAATACGTCGCAACCCTGGAACAGGGCGCCGCGCTCAGTGCGATTAACGCATCAACCGCCAGCAACAAGGCCCGCAAAAAATCGAACAACGTGATTAGCGTGCACCATGCCCGCGAACACAACTTAAAGAACATTGATGTCATCATTCCGCGCGATAAGCTCACGGTAATTTCCGGTGTCAGCGGCAGTGGTAAAAGCACTCTGGCGTTCGATTTAATTTTTGGTGAAGGCCAGCGCCGCTACCTGGAATCGTTAAACGCGTACGCGCGCCAGTTTGTGCAGCCGGCCTCGCGCCCGGATGTCGACGCCATTTATGGCATTCCGCCGGCGGTCGCCATTGAGCAGCGCACCAGTCGCGGCGGGCGCAAGAGCACTGTCGCCACCTTAACGGAGATTTACCACTATCTGCGTTTGATGTTTGTAAAACTCGCCACGCAATATTGCCCCAGTTGCGATTTACCCATTGAACCCCAAACCGAGGCGGCCATTGTCGCGCGCCTGCAAAAAGATTTTCGCGGTAAAGAGGTTACCGTGCTCTCTCCTATGGTAGTTGCGCGTAAGGGTATTTATCGCGAACTGGCGCAGTGGGCAGCAGACCGAGGCTTTACCGAGCTGCGCGTGGACGGCCAGTACCAACCAACGGCCGATTGGCCCAAACTGGATCGCTACAAAGAGCACGACATAGAATTACCGCTCGCCACTGTGAAGGTCGGGCCCAGTCAGGTGCAAGCTTTGCAGCAGGCGTTACATCAAGCGTTGGAGCTGGGCAACGGTGTGGTCATCATAGCGCCGGCAAGCAAAGCCAAAGAGCGGCTGTTCTCTACCCAGCGCGCCTGCCCGGGTTGTGGTTGCGGCTTTCCAGAGCTGGACCCGCGCTTATTTTCCTACAACTCTAAGCACGGTTGGTGCACGGGTTGTTTTGGTACTGGGTTAACACTCAAAGGCTTTGACGAAGAGCAAACCGGCGAGGAGTCGGGTTGGCAACCCGAAGACGATGGCATAGAGACTGTCTGTAAAAAATGCGACGGCCAGCGCTTGAACCCCACGGCACTGTCGGTGCGCTTTCGCGACAAAACCATTGCCGAGCTGGCAGCATTGCCTGTGGATGACGCGGAAAAATGGTTTGGCAAACTCAAGCTCAATACCTCAGAGCAGGCCATCGCCCGCGACCTGCTCAGTGAAATGCACAACCGACTGCACTTTTTGCAGAAGGTGGGGCTCAATTACCTCACCCTCGATCGCGCCGCTCCCACGCTCAGTGGCGGTGAGGCCCAGCGCATACGTTTGGCGGCGCAGCTTGGGTCAAGCTTGCAGGGCGTGTGTTATGTGCTGGATGAACCCACCATTGGTTTACACACGCGGGATAACCGCAAGCTTTTAGAAACCCTGCGCGAGCTGCAACAACAAGGCAATACGGTACTGGTGGTTGAGCACGACGAAGACACCATGCGCGAGGCCGACCATATTATCGACATCGGCCCGCGCGCCGGCGTTAATGGCGGTACCGTGGTGGGCGAGGGCAGCGTAGCCAAGCTTATAAAAAACAAACAGTCGCTGACCGGGCAAATGCTGGCTAAGCCCCTGCGCCACCCAATGCCGGGCTTGCGCAACAGCGAAATGCGCAACTTGTGGGACAAGGAATCGCTCGATTTACACGGCGCGACCCAAAATAACCTGAACAATATCGATGTTGCGATACCGCTGCATCAGTTAGTCGCCATTACCGGTGTCAGTGGTAGCGGTAAGAGCACGTTAGTGAGAGGTGTGCTTTACCCCAACCTAAAAACGGTCGTGAGCGGCAAACGCAAAACCAACACAAGTTGGCAGGGCGTAGAGAGTATTGAAGGGTGGCAGTCCATTGACCGCATTCTGGAAGTGGATCAAACCCCCATTGGTAAAACACCGCGCTCGTGCCCGGCGACTTACATCGGTATTTGGGATGCCATTCGTAAACTCTTTGCCGGCACCGTCGATGCCCGATTGCGTGGCTATACGCCCGCGCGTTTCTCCTTCAATGCCGGTGATGGCCGCTGCGACGCCTGCGGCGGTAACGGCATGCAAAAAATCGAAATGAATTTTTTGCCGGATGTACGGGTGCCCTGTGATGTTTGCCAAGGCTGGCGTTTTAACGACGAAACCCTCAGCGTTAAATACAAGGGCAAGCATATCGGTGATGTGCTGGCCATGAACATCGACGAGGCCGCCGAGTTTTTTAAACCAATCTCAAAAGTGCACCACGCCCTGTGTTTATTGCAGGATGTGGGCCTGGGCTATTTAACCCTGGGCCAACAGAGCCCGACCTTAAGCGGCGGGGAGGCGCAGCGCATTAAGCTTGTGGCCGAACTCGCCAAAGCCCGCATGACGCCGGAAGATGCCAAAGGCAAACGCTTTCAGCACAATCTGTATGTGCTGGACGAACCCACTGTGGGCTTGCATATGGCGGACGTGGACAAGTTGCTGCACGTGCTGCATCGGTTGGTGGATGCCGGCAACTCGGTGCTGGTGATTGAGCACAACCTGGATGTGGTGGCCGAGGCGGACTGGATCATAGATATGGGGCCGGAAGGGGGTTCAGGTGGGGGGAGAGTTGTGGCGCAGGGCACGCCGGCGACCGTGGTTAAGCGTAAGAGGTCGTTGACTGGGCGGTTTTTGGGGGAGGTTTTTAAAGGGGGGTAACTTGTTTGTCAGTCGTCCGACTGCAGACATCTAGCTTTGTATTTATGCCCTATTTCGCCGGGCGGGCGAGCTACTTCTTTGATGAGCAAAGAAGTAGCCAAGAAACTCACCCCGCATATCTCAGCCCTGCGGGTTCCCTCACTCCGGCAAATTTGAGCGGTCGGAAAAAATCGCGTTCCCCCGCGCTTTTCCTTAATCGCGCGTCCATGCGCGATTAACCACTCAAATTTACCTGCGTTCGGCTGGATATGATGGGGAAGGGGACTTCGTAGTTTAGTTTGTTTCCATGCCGTCAGACGTCAGCTATCTGTAGTGGCATACTGAATTTGGCCACCTGAGGAATGGTAGATTTGACTTCAGTAAGAGGTTTACCGACGAGGTTAGAGTTTATAACCACAGCATGCAATATGTACCATATGGTGCATGTCAATCTTTCTCATTGCTTGCTAGATTGACCAAGTTTTTGATTGGGCGTCGCATATTCGTATACGACTCAAGCTTGTCTCATATTTCAAGACATTATATCGCGTGTAGCCATGATCCAACAGGTAAATACGTTGCTTCCCATAGGGAGCTAATGACGAAATTTTCGCGTGGTAAAATGTAGCCAATTGAGCCCGATAGATTATTATATGTATAGGGAACGTTAATATGCTTAATTTTAAGATAATTCTAGTGCTACTTTTTGGTTTGGGAGTTCTTAGCCAAAGTGCATTGAGTGGCGAGTATCATGATCAGTATAGTATCCGCTTATTGGGTGGGTTTAACTCCCGTATGCCAAGTGAGGATCTGGCAAATTCAGGTTGTTATCAGATTGAAGTTGCTCTACCTGGAGAGAAGACCCGATTACTGACACCAGATGACGTTGATCGCATAAATAACACCGTTGGCAAAACTCCCCCTCAAGTGAGATTTGTTGATATAAGTGAAATTAGCACGAATGAAAAACTTTATGAGGCTCTGGGGTTATCTATAACTGCCGCTGCAAAGTTTGGATTCGGAAAGGGTTCACTATCAACTGAAATTGAAAGAACTAGTTCGGTTTTAGATCAAACTCTAATTTATCATCTGGGGGCAATAGCCGAGTTTCCCGTAGAGCATTTGGGTAATCGTCCAATTAAATTATCGAAAAATGGTAAATTTGTTCTAGATCTAGCAATTGAGAAGGGAAATCCAGAAGTCTTCTACGCTGCCTGTGGTACCCATGTTGTTACCAGTGTAACTCGTGGTGCTAGGGCGTCTCTTCTATACCAGTTTTTCGCATATCATAGTTCTTTGAAGGAAAAACTAAAATCTTCAGTTGATGCGTCTTTTAAAACTTACAGTGGCTCAATTGACTACCAAAAAGAGGCTCACAGGGTATCGGACAGAATTGACTTTGAGCTTAAAGCGAGAGTTGTAGGGGGAGGGGTAGCTGATGATCAAGAATTGTATGATCTTATTGAGTTAGATCCTGGTGATCTTAAGGGGGCAAAAGCTATTCTTAGTAATGAGGCTAAAAGTTTTGCTAGAAAAAATTCAAAAATAATTGATTTCAATACTCGATCCGTGACTACTCTGCCTGAGTTCATAAGTGCTTTTGGAGTGCAGCCTATTGTATATCAAGGCGAGGACGTTCTTAGGCGCCTGTATGATCTATTTGTTTCGGCTAAATACAATGAAGATCTTGCTGACAAAATTCTTGATTTGAATAGCAGTGATGGGGTGTTTTCTGATATTGAAAATACCCTTGAGAGTAAAGCGCAAATGTATTTCATAAAACAAAAAGAAGTTATGGCTGCTGGACAAAAATGTATAGCGGAGGGAATTTGTCAGTTGCCCTTTAGAAGATTGAGAAATATTGAGCCACAGGAATATATTGAGAAATTCATCATTTTTCGCGGATGGAACAAGGAGGCTCTGTTCGTGCCAGATCGAAACCACCAGGCATACAATTTCAAGGGCCGCATTCGATTGAGTGCTGTATTGAGGCCAACTTTTCCCGAATTTGTTAAATCTGTGGAGTTTCAAGTGGGGGATGAAATTCTGTCGTACGATGTGTCAGATACAATTTTACTTTCAAGTTCTGGAAAAAATATGAAAATATTGGCATATGAAGATAGTGATTTTCCATGGCGTTGGTGTGAGTGGAATGCTCCACGTAAGTGCCAGAATAATTCGGTAAAAGATGCAGAGAGCAGACTCCCTCTACTTTTCGACGGAAGTCGCACTATGAAGATGACAGCGGTGCTACTGAACGGCAAAAGTATTGAAGTAGAATTGCCCAACGAGTAATGCTCTAATTCAGACGCGGCCGGATTAATCAGGCGAAACCAGTCAACGATCAACAGGGTTAAAGTCGATTGACAAACACTAGGACAGCCAGTGCGCCAAGCAAAGCTGGCGCAAAGATTGGAGGTGCAAGTCCTCTATTTGGTAAGGCTTAGCAAGCCGCCAAAGCTTCGAGTCATGGGCGATAAGGGGTAACCCTTATGGTTAAGCGTTGACAGAAGAACACATAGGCGCAGTATTGAGCTCCGAAATCACAGGTTAAGACCGCCGACCATGTTGGGTGAATGGGAAGGCAATAGATGGCGTTGCGTTAAGCGAGTGATGTCATCGGTCTTCGGCAAAACACTAGGACAGCCACAAACTGAAAGAAAACTTTGATTTCGCCATGCCCTGTTTTCAATAGGTCGTTAAATTTAGGGAATGCTTAAAACTCAGCGCCTGCAAAGAGAATTTCAATCAATTCGATGAATTTCAGACATACGGCGCTCTACCTTTCGGCATAATCGTTGATTTTTCGGAAAAGGTTTATATTTAAGCGGGAAACAGTCGTCGGCAGCTTTGAATGCCGCGCATCCATTTTTGATTCAGGGATTCGCAAAGCTCCGTGATTTTGGTGGCAGAGCCTATGGCTTGACTGAATTTTCTTTCAATATGGCAGCAGCTTTCCAGCCAGTCGGTTGAGGGAATGTTGAGTCTCTCAAAAGTTGAGGGCAGTGAGTTGATTATCGCACCGTGCTTGTCATTGCACACCCTTTTTGGTGTCTATCTATTTAAGGACAGACTCCCGTTGTACGGTTGTGTGAGGCGCATAAGGCTAACCATAACGGCGGGATTTCGATTGAATTCTTTGTTATAGTTGTCCATCTGCAACAACTGCTTTGACCTTATCTTATTTATATTATATATCCGCCCCGGCAATAATGGTTAGTTCAGATTCCCCAGTTTGTTAACAGAACAACAAATTTTAGGTAGTAAAGCGCCTAGATTGATGGTCATCAATCAATTAGCGTTATCGTTTTAAGGAGTAATGGATGGAACAAGAAAGTAGTTTTTTGGCAGGAGCTTTAGATCTTAGTGTTGGTAGTATCGTCGCCGGGCTTATCGCGGCGGCGGTTTTGTTTCGTCTATTTTTTAATGACTTCGAGTCATTTATTGAAAGTATCAAATATTGGATAAGCCCAGAATATAGATACGATAGAAGAGAAATGTTTTCGAGTGAGTGGTGGGGGTCCACACGCATTGTGCTGTGGGTAGGGCTGAGTATTGCATAGCCTACGGCGTGAACAGTTTATAAGGGCTATTGAGAGTGATGGGGCGGTCAAGGGCACCGTGTCGCCAATGTCACGTCTTCGTTAGGAGTACACTTACATCACGCCAAAGTATCAAAAGTAAGGCCCGAGCCCCTATGGTCCGGTGGGCCTTACTGAACAGTGAGTGTCCATTTCCTTGCGTATTGTCAATCGCTATCGGGCTCGTCTCCGCGCAGTAAGCTTTCAAAATCGTCGGCTGTAACAGGGCGGCTAAAATAGAACCCTTGAGATTGGTCACAATTGTTGTCGCGTAAAAACGACTCCTGCTCGACCGTTTCGACGCCCTCGGCGATCACGGTAAGGCTCAGGGTTTTTCCCATCGCGATAATGGCCTGGGTGATAGCTTTATCTTCATAATTTGACGGTATATCTCTAATAAACGAACTATCCACTTTTAGCGTATCAATAGGAAACTTCTTAATTTGCGCCAGTGATGAGTAACCAACGCCGAAATCATCAATGGCAAGACGTACACCCAATGCTTTTATTTTTTTCAAAATATCGATAGCCCGCTCGGTGTTTTGCATTACCATACTCTCGGTAATTTCTAGCTCGAGTTTTTCGGGTGGAAGGCCGGAATCCTTCAGGGCAGATTCTATGTCGGAGATTAAATACTCGTCATAGAACTGACGAGGCGACAGGTTAACGGCAATACAAACTGGTAACAGGCCCTGTTGCTGCCAATATGCGCTTTGCTGGCAGGCAGTCCTCAACACCCAGCGGCCAATCATGACAATAAGCCCGGTCTCTTCGGCTAAGGGAATAAAATCAGCGGGGGAGACCACACCCAAAATGGGATGTTGCCATCGCACTAGAGCTTCTACACCGGCCACACGGCCTGTTTTTAAATCGCGTTTGGCCTGATAATTCAAAAACAACTGATCTCTATCTACGGCTAAGCGTAGATGATTTTCTAAATCTAAGCGCTCTAAAGAGCGCGCCTGAAGATCGGGCGAGTAAAATTGGTAGGTGTTTTTACCTTCTTCTTTCGCCCGGTACATGGCTATATCGGCATTTTTCATTAAGCTTTGAGCGTCTAGTGCTTCGCCCGGATACATGCACACCCCGACGCTGGCGGTAATGCGACAATCCTGTCCAAGAATAGTAATAGGGTCGACTGCGGTGGCAATTAACTTTTCTGCGATTTTGCGGGCGTCTTGCTCGGAGTGAATTTCCTGTAACAGCACAACAAACTCATCCCCTCCCAGTCGTGCGACAACATCGCTGGCGCGTAGAGTTTTAGTAAATCTCTGGCCAATTGTTTGCAGTAATTGGTCGCCGGCGTCGTGCCCCAGAGTGTCATTGATATTCTTAAACCGGTCAAGATCAATAAACATGACCGCAAAAATCCGATTGTGTCGTTCGGCTGATTTAATCGCCACCTCTAAAATTTCATGAAACATTAAGCGATTTGGCAACTCAGTCAGACTGTCGTGTGTTGCCAGAAAGTGAACCTTCTCTTCAGATTGGCGTCGCGCTGTAATGTCCTGGCCAATCCCTCTGTAGCCGGTAAACTTACCTCTATCATCAAATACAGGAAGTCCGTTAAGGCTAACAAATCGCGGGGCATCGCCAGATGTATTGCAACGCAGTTCAAAATTTCGAAATGGCTCGTGCCGTTGCTGTGCTGCTTCCACTTCAGTCCAGCTTGCGCTTAAAGGGGCGCAATTGGGTAGCGTAGCAATGGTATGCCCAAGAATCTCGGCTTCTGTGAAACCAGATTTGTTGTTCGGATCAGTAAGGCCGGTAAATTCGCCATTATTGTTTTGCTCCCAATACCAATCCGATGAAAGTTCTGTCAGGCTACGGAATCGGGCTTCGCTATCTCTTAGTGCTAATTCAGCAACACGGCGGCGGCTAATATCGCGCCCGATACCTACCAAACCAATAATTTCTTCACTGTCGTTGTAAATTGGGATTTTAGTGGTAAGCAGCCACCGAGTGCGACCGGAAGACTTATCGAGGGCCGGCTCCTCACGCTCGCGCAAGGAATCACCGCTAAAAAGGACTTTCTTCTCATCTTCCAGATACTGTTGTGCCAACGGAGCAGGAAAATAGTCAAAATCAGTATGCCCTACAATATCTACAGGTGTGGTCCCCATGCTTTCAGCAACAGCGCGATTGGCTAATAGAAAGCGACTACTAAGGTCCTTAGCATAAATGTTGTCGGGTAGGGCATCGATCAGTGTTCGCATCAACTGCCGCTCTTTTCCCAGCGTAGCGGCCAACTGCTCGAGCTCTGCGGTGCGTTTGGTGACTCTTTTCTCCAACTCGCGATTGAGCTCCTGCGTCCTCGTTGTGCTAGCGCGATTGGTGGTAATGTCGCGAGTAATCCCCATCAGGCCGATTATTGTTCCCTCACTGTCACGCAGTGGAACCTTGGTGGTGGAGTACCATCGATACTGGCCGGTTTTGATGTCGAGCATCTTCTCTTCACGATCGACAATAGCCTCACCTGACTGAATAACGCTCTGATCATCTTGATAGTAGGCTTTGGCGAGTTCTTCCGGGTAAAGGTCGAAGTCGCTTTTTCCGAGCATTTCGTCGGTGGAGGCGAGACCATAGAGGTTGGCAAGCGCGACATTGACAAACAAGAAGCGGCTATCAAGATCTTTGGCGTATACCAGATCCAGAGAATTTGCCGCAAGGGTGCGCAACAGAAGTTGATCCATAGAGGTGGTTGCAGTTGGGGGCATCAGATCCTCAGTTGCTTATTAGAATAGTTGAAATATCCTGCCTGATAGCGTGTGTTTTGTCATTACTATTTCGTGGTTTATATGTATTTAATCTAAGGAATCTCTGATCAAGTATCCAGCGGTCTCTGTAAGCCCCGCTGTGCGCGGCCAAAACACTCCCTTCGTTGCGTTGTTTTTCTTGCCAAGGGCGACGGCCATTACCTGCGAAGCCCGGTCTTAGGTACTGAGCGTTTTGGACTCGCGCACAGACGACTGGAGACTTACGAGAGGATCCCTCAATGCGGAGCGAGAAATTACGCGAAATTGATAACAGAGGCCGTGGCGAGCTTTGAGATATGCCGAAAAAAACCGGCGTCTTCTCAGGCGCCGACCTTAGTTACTCTGTGAAAGAGCAGTGCTTGCTAGACAATATTACTGGTACTCAACACGCCACAATTGTGGTGCGCCGCTCCAGTATTCCCACTGACGAATGTCGCCGCCGTCTTCGGTACTCCACTCGAACACGTCCAGGGCTTTGCCACTGAAACGGGAAACAATACCAAAGGTGCCGTTGCCCTCGTCGATGATTTGCCATTGCTGGTTTTCACCGCCGAAGTATTCCCACTGGCGAATTTCACCGCCGTCTTCAGTACTCCATTCGTAAACATCCAGCGATTTTCCGCTGTGTGCTGCGCGAATCGAATAGTAACCGTTGTTGAGATTCACGATATCCCACTCTTGGTTGGCGCTGCCGTTGTCTTCCCATTGCACAACATTGGCACCATCGTCATGGCTACCAGAGGCAACCTCTAGCAATTTGCCGCTGTGTACAGACGAGAATGATACACGGCCATTGGGTAGTATGCCGCTTGGCTCATCAGCCAGGGTGAAGTTGCGTGTGAATGTTGGCCAGCCATTGGAGAAATTGATTTGCATGATATCCATGCGGGCGGGCCAGCCGTTAGCGGTTGTACCGTCGTAGTAGTGGAAGTTTGCCAAGTGTTGGCCGTAGTTGTTCAGGTAACCAAAATGACCGGGGCCAATGTAGACGCCTTCGGTGGCGAGAACAGTGCTGCCGCCGTAATTCCACAGGTCAACGCCGCCGCGGTCACGAAATGGCCCGGTTGGGCTGGTAGAGCGTCCCATAACGACATAATAGTTGCTGGAGTTGCCTGCACAGCAATCGCCCAGGTTGGCAAACATGTAGTAGTAGCCATTCATATATTGAACTTGCGCGGCTTCAAACTCGTGCCAGGCGCCGTTGTTGCCAACCACAGGGTAGCGGTTACCGTTCAGCAAGTGGCCCGTGTTTGGGTTAATTGGGCGTACGTAAATCCCCGCGTAGTGCGAGCCATATACCATCCACACGTTATTGTTGGCATCGCGGTACAGACCGGCGTCAATAACGTTAACGGGTTGGCCACCAGAGTAAGGCTCGTCAACGGTTGAGACAACCATACCCAAATCTCGCCAGTTCGGATTGTTGAGCGAGTCGGTTACCATTACACCAATTGCCGACTTCATGCCGGTGGCGGTTGAAAATGCCGAATAGTACAAATAGTAGCGGCCATTCATTTCAATGATATCGGGTGCCCAGAAGTTTCCGTCAAAGCCCGGAACTTTACTGTTAATCCAGCTGGGATATGTGTTGGGTGGCACCGGTGAGGGGCCGCGCGACCAATTTACCAAATCGGTCGAGTAGAGGGCATTAATTGGAAAATTGGATGCTCCGGCACCAGTGCCGAATGTCCAATAGGTATCACCATCTTTAACAATGGTGGAGGGATCGTGGATGTCAGTTGTGCCGTTTAAATTAATTGCTTGGGCTTGCAGGGCAACGAGAAACCCAAAGCATAGGCATGCGAATTTTGACATGTAGTTCGTTACTTTCATTGTACTCTCCGTAATTAATTATTGTGTCGGGAGCACGCGGTACCTATAGCGTGATCATTACCCATCGAAGATAGGTACTATTATCGTACAATATATTTGAAGTAATCGTAATGCTCCGGGTGCGAATTTCTCCCGCTGCATATATCGTATTGACATATACGGCGCGAGCCTGGTGAGTAGAATTGGCATATAAGCGCTTATATTTGTCTCGATTTACTGCAACCCCACCTAAATCCTCACAACCAAGGAGGTTGGCCGCGCTCGTTGCTAATTTCCCAATTTAACTAATCACAACTTATATATATTAATATAGTACTAGTGACCATATGGCTTGTTGGCGCTTGCAGTCAAAGTCACAGCTTTCCGTTGAATCTAACAGGAAGCTTCGGGTAGTGTGAGTCGGGTTGCCATTGGAGCAACACATTAGAAATACGACAAAAAACAGGAAGTGAAACAGCATGATGGAACCCGTGCACCGAATAGACGGAGTCGATGCAAGCCCCGTTAGGGGACGTGTCGTGTATGACCGTCCCAAAATGTTGTGGAATTTATCGATAATTGCCGGCGCCGTGGTTTTTGCACCACTTACGTTTAGCTGGTCGATGTTTCTAATATTTATCGTCTCTACTTATCTTACCCTGCTGATCGGTCACAGCGTCGGCTTGCATCGCATGATGATCCATCGCGCGTTTGATGGCAGCAAGACCGTAGAAAGACTGCTGATATATATTGGGGTAATAGTCGGTATGGCGGGGCCCTTTGGGGTCGTGCGCATTCACGATCAGCGTGACTGGGCTCAACGACAACCGCGGTGTCATCAGTTTTTTTCTCATAAGGCGGGCTTTATTAAAGACCTGTGGTGGCAATTAACCTGTCACTTCGAATTTGATGCGCCGCCTCGGTTTAAGATTGAATCGAAATTCGCGGATGATCAATTCTTGCAGGGGCTGGAGTCTACCTGGCGACTGCATCAATTGGTGTTGGCGATTGTGTTGTTTCTTGTGGGTGGCTGGGCTTTGGTCGTATGGGGCGTCTTCGCTCGTGTCGCAATATCTATTGTCGGTCACTGGACAATAACTTACTTTTGCCATAATCCCGGTGCGGGGCGCTGGGCTGTCAAAGGGGCGTCTGTGCAGGCTTCGAATTTACCCGGCCTTGGAGTGCTCACCTACGGAGAATGCTGGCACAACAACCACCATGCATTTCCAGAGTCTGCGCGTATAGGGTTGGAACCCGGACAAACAGATCCCGCTTGGTGGTTAATTTGTGTACTCAATCGGTTGGGCTGGGTTTTCAATGTAAAACAACCTCGCGACCAATCACAGCGTGAAGATTTAGTTAATAAATACTGGCAATAGATCTGAGAACAAACACAATGTGAGCTTACCGCTCAGTAACGGATGGCAATATATATGGGTTTTTGTGAGGAAGAGAAATCGGCACTGCTAGCGCTAAAGGGCGTTGGCCCTACAGTGATTCAACGCTTTGAGGAAATTGGCATCAATTCATTTCAAGAGCTGAGCGCCTATAGCGCCGAGGATATCGCGGAAATGGTCGCAGGTATGCTCAATACAACCTGCTGGAAGAACAGCCCACAAGCAAAAAGTGCGATCAATGCCGCCATTGCACGGGCAAAACTTCAAGCCCAATAGAGGAAGGTTTACACCAGGACAAGTACCGAGAGAGCCAAAGTTCAGGTGTCATCGGCGTGAACCTTAGCGTACTGATTACCCGTCGTTTGAAATAAGGATTGTGGGCTTTACTCTCATCGTCACCATCGACCAAATCAAGCTCAGTAGGTTTTTAACTTGCGCGGTCTAAAAAAGTAGGGGCGTAAGACATGTGGGCCATCCACAAGCGTGATTGTGGCTAAAACAGTGCTACTAAGGGCCTGGGCGGTGGTTTTGGCGGGCAGGTACGATCGATCCTTAGGCTTAAACAGGTAGCTGCCAACACAACTCTATTATCCTATAATATTAAACATGGTTGCGCTACCATGGTATGATCAGAACATGAGTATGTAAGGGTGTTTTCTCAAAGCCTCCTGTAAGTAAGGATTACAAATAATAAGGTATAAAAATGAGCCAACCCAAAATTAGCACTAAAGAAAAGTTCGGCTATGGCCTAGGTGATGCAGGTAGCAACATCGTTTATCAGGCCGTACTCAACATGCTGTCCTACTTCTACACCGACATCTTTGGTATTGAGGCGGCGGCTGTCGGCACTTTGATGTTGGTGGTTCGACTGTTTGATACTTTTACCGACCCTGCCATGGGTGCCATTGCTGATCGGACGCGAACTAAACACGGGCGCTACAGGCCCTGGCTATTGTGGATCGCCATTCCCTATGGGATTTTGGCGGTTGCCGCTTTTGTGACGCCCGATTTTGAAAGCGCCAGAGACAAATTGATCTACGCCTACATCTCCTATGGCTTATTAATGACGGCCTATACCGCCATTAACATTCCTTACTCCGCCCTGGCGAGTGTGATTACCTCCGATAAGGATGAGCGCTCCAGCTTGCAATCCTGGCGTTTTGGTCTGGCGATGATGGGTGGCTTCCTTGTCACTTCAATCACTTTGCCTCTCGCGAGATACTTTGGTGGTGGCGGAGAGAACCCAGACATGCAGTACGGAATGCCCATCGCAATGGGTATTCTCGCAGCGGTTGGGATCTTATGCTTTATCGGTTGTTTTAAATTTACCAAAGAGCGCGTGTACCCAGAGGATATCGCGCAAACGGCCGGTGAAAAACAAGGCATCTTCAGCGATATTAAAATGATGTTTTTCAATAGCCAATGGGTCATTGTGACCTTGGCAATGTTTATTATTCAAATTCGTGGTGGATTGTTTGGCGCCATCAAACCCCATTTCACCAAGTACTACATGATTCATGACCTCACGGGTTTTTGGGGCCAGAACGAAAACTTTATTGGCCTTGTGCTTGGCTTGACTATGTTGGCAGGGGTGGCGGGTGTTATTGCGGCTAACCGCCTATTTATGGTCTTGCAGTGGTGCAAAGTGTCTGTCATGAAGTTGGCCCTATTTGGCTCGCTGATACCTTACGGTTTGATTTTCTTTGTACCGCGCGAATGGTGGGAAGCAACTTTATTTTTGATTTTGCTCGCTAACTTCTTCCATATGATGTTTATCCCCTTGTTGTTCGCAGCAATTCCAGATGTTGTGGATTACGGTTTAAAAGTGGTCGGTAAAGCGGCAATCGCTATGTTTTTTGCAGGTCAGCTGTTTGCACTCAAAATGGGTGGCGCCATCGGCGGCTCGATGGCCCTGTGGATTATGGCTTTGTTTGGCTTTCAGCCGAATGTCGCACAATCGGAGGATGCGCTGCTAGGCTTACGGATTGCTTTTGCTGGCATTCCTTTTATCGCTGCAATTGTTGTGGCGATTATTATTCATTTTTACAAGTTAAAAAAAGGCTGGGAGAATCGCCAAAGCGTTATCGGGCCTGGCGTTGAGCCTCAAGCGTAAGAGAAGAGTTGACTATGATTAAAAATCCTATCCTGCCAGGATTTAACCCCGACCCGTCAATAGTGCGGGTTGGGGATGACTATTACATCGCCACCTCTACCTTTGAATGGTATCCGGGTGTGCAAATTCACCATTCCAGAGATTTAGTGAACTGGCGCTTGGTAACTCAGCCCTTAAACCGCGCGGAGTTACTGGATATGCGCGGCAACCCCGACTCTGGTGGTATTTGGGCGCCGTGCCTAACCTGGCACGAGGGTTTATTTCACCTTGTCTATACGGATGTGAAACGCCATGAAGGCAGCTTTAAAGACACGCACAACTATCTAACAACTTGCGCCACGATTGATGGCGAGTGGTCGAATCCCGTTTACTTAAACAGCAGCGGTTTTGATGCCTCAATGTTTCATGACGACGATGGGCGCCAGTGGCTGATCAATGTCGACTGGGATTATCGGCCGGGCATTCACCCCTTTAATGGCATTTTGTTGCAGGAGTACTCGGCAGAGCAGAAAAAGCTGGTGGGCCCGATAAAAAATATATTTCGCGGTAGTGAACTACGTTTGACCGAAGCCCCGCATATCTACAAAAGAAATGGTTTTTACTACTTACTGACGGCTGAAGGCGGTACAGAATATAATCATGCGATGACGATGGCTCGCTCGAAAAACATTGACGGGCCCTACGAGCTTGACCCGATTAGCCATATTGTGACCTCAAAAGATGACCCCACGTTACCGCTACAAAGATCGGGGCACGGCGACTGGGTCGAAACCCCTAACGGCGAAATTTATATCGTTCATTTAACGGGGCGACCACTTTCCCTCAATGGTTGCGAACAAAAGCGCTGCCCGCTCGGGCGAGAAACCGCCATTCAAAAAGGCATGTGGACCAGTGATGGCTGGTTGCGGCTCGCCAACGGTAGCAATAAGCCAGATTTGGAAACGCCTGCGCCGAGCTTAGCTTTGCACCCGTGGCCTCAAGCGCCCGATAAGACGACCTTCGATAGCGGTGAGCTTCCGATTGATTTCCAGTGGCTGCGCGTACCTTGGGACGAGCAAATGTTCACACTCAAGGATAGGCCAGGGTATTTGCGCTTATATGGGCACGAGTCCATTGGCTCCTGGTTTAAACAATCTTTGATTGCACGCCGCCAACAAGCATTTCGTTTTACCGCGAGCACCAAAGTGGAGTTTGACCCATACACCATTCAGCAGCAGGCGGGCTTAATTTGTTACTACAACGCCCATAAGCTGCATTATCTGCATATTGGTTGCCAAGAAAACGGTGAGCGATATTTATCTGTGGTTTCGGTAGCCGGTGACGAGCGTTGGAATTTTAGTTATGACAATGATGCGGCTAATATTAGCCTACCTAAGCAGGGCGCGATTTACCTTAAAGCGGATGTAGACTTTGACAGCCTGATTTTCTCTTGGTCGTTAAACGGCGAAGATTGGCAACAGGCGGGCGGGAAGCTAGATTACAGTCTTATTTCTGATGAAGCGGGGCGGGGTGCCGGTAAAAGTTTCACCGGAGCCTTTGTCGGCATGGCTTGTCATGACATCAGCGGTAGCCGTATTCCAGCAGACTTCGAGTTTTTTGAGTATGTGGAGCGGGATGCGTAGTTTGATCGCTAAAACCTTCCGCGAGATCTGTTCGGCACCTGGCAACAGATTAAGGCTAGCACTTGCGTAGGCTTGTCCCCTAGAGAATAAAAATCAAATAGGGGGCAAGCTTATTCTGATTTTCAGTGAAGTCAGGTTCTACGTTAGTCAATATCGCTAAGATGTTGCGGTTAATGAGCTAGCAGGCTGTGGAAACCCCCAGCGTACTCAGGCTTTACCGCAGGTTAAATTTCTCCCATCCATTGAAATAGATTGACTTTACCTGCAAAGGCCTATACTGTGGATGCAGCTTGAAAGTAATTCAAATTTTATGACCTCCATTTCGTTGCGTTCTTAGTAGTTCCTCGTCCTGTAGCTTTTAAAACTCGGTTTATATTTCCCGCTTATTCGTGCCTAACGAAGGCACTCTTATATTTTTTCTACAGGATAATTATTATGTCTAATTCAACGACTGGCACCGTAAAATGGTTTAACGAATCTAAAGGCTTTGGTTTTATTGAACAGAAGTCTGGCCCAGATGTATTCGCACACTTCAGTGCCATTGTAAGCTCAGGTTTTAAAACCTTAGCCGAAGGCCAATTGGTAGAGTTTAACGTGTCTCAAGGTCAAAAAGGCCCCCAGGCAGAGAACATTGTAGCTATCTAATAGCGCACTGTTTCTTATAAAAAAGGCAAGCCATAGCGGCTTGCCTTTTTTTGTGGCCAAAATATAGTAAACCTCAAATTCAATAAACACATAACCTGATGCAATCGTTATGTTTTTTGTGCTGATCAACCTGAGTTTGAGTAAGCACAGAGTTATGAGGGAAACACAAACACTGCAGCGCAGCGGAAAAAACCGGCCTTTTTAGGGGCCGGATCTTTCTCAACTATTTTTCAAGTAGTGTTTGTGCGGCATGGGTTAGGAATAAGTAACGGCTTCCCATCGGAATCACATACTCATTTTGCCCCCAAAAGAACGGCCAGTTGCTTTTGTTTTCCGGTAAATCTGGTGGCAGTACCAACACCCCCGGAACTACGCCGCCCGGTATATACGAAAAGTCGGCACGGTTTGCGCCGTAGGCTGCGGTTTGCGATTGGGCGCCAATGCCCGATGCAAAAGAGTAGTTGGAGTCTGGGTGGGTACCGAAAATATAATTAAGGCTGCGGTATACCAGCTCTTCTTCAACAATGTCAGGGAAGGCCTTGTTCAGCCAATAATTACTGATACCAAAACTCATCACCGATCCATTGCCTGCCCAGCCACCGCGGGTGATAGGTACACCGTAAGGATTGTCTTTTTCAATATCAGCAACCTGCTTCCGGTACTGCACCGTCAGAGCTTTTAGTTTGTCCGAATAGGCGTCATTCATATGGGGCAGGGCGCCGACGAGCATGGCAATATTCTCGCCGCGGAAGTTGTCTTCGATTTCAGGCAATAACTCGTTAATCGAGTGGGCGTACTTGTCTTCCTTGGTCGTAATGAGCAGTTCTACGGCGGCTTTCAGCTTTTCTTCTTCCAGCCGGCCGCCGGTTGTATTGCCAAACCGATAGGTATTGGGTTCGCGGTTGGCTTCATACTCCCATACTTTTTTCGCCGTTGTTAAGCTTTCGTCAGCTAAGTCTTGATTAATCGGCCCGAGTACACGGCTGGCCGCTGCCAGTGCTGCCGCCGAACCGTAATTAAGCGCAGTGCTATTGGTTGTAAAAGCCCAGCGGTCATCAAACCGGCCGCTGTGCGTGCCATTCTCAGGCATTAAATCTTCACCGGCCGTTGGATCAACCGTCGATGGCTCGTACATTTTGCCAACGCCACGTTCGCTCGCGTGTGGGTCCATACTCGCGTCGTACACCATGTTGTCGGTTTTGGTAGAGCCGTCTCCCAAATGCGGATACTGGTACAAGCGACCGGCGACAATACCCGGAATGGCGTGGCCAATGGCGCGGTGTTGGGCGATTAACGCCAAGGTACCGTGTTCGATTTGTTGCAGTATGTCTTGCTTGCCATCCGGGCGGTTAATTTGCGTGAATTTTTTCGCCTGATCAACCGTGGTGTTGTCGCGTTCAATGCCAAACTCTTCTACGGCATGCACTAAACCTTGCACGGTGTGGTATTGCGATTGGGTGCGAATGTCGTAGTCCCCGGCGTCGTACCAGCCACCGTAATCCAGTCCGTCAATATGCTCGAAGGGTTTGAACTCTGTGTCCAGGTTTTCGCCATGGGCGTAGAGATCAAAATGTTCGTAGTTGGGCGGCGCTTGCAGAGCGTCGTCCATATGCGAGCGACCATGCCATACCCGGTAGGCTTCACGCACCAGCATATGGTCCATTTGCACAGGGAAGAAAAAATCCAAGGTTGGCTGCCACGCTTTGGCGAGTACATCGGTATCGATTGGGAAGGCCGGTGTTGTTTGATTGCCGTAGCGCAGCTGATAAAGCCCGGGCGCTGTAACACCAGAGAAATCAAAGGTTATATAATTGTAGCGCAGGTAGCTTCCCCAGCTCGCAGGCTTGCTTTGTAAAACTTGTTCGCTACTGCCATCGGCATTGATGCGCAATAGCTCAACGGTAGACTCCGGCGCATCGTTTACGTCTAACTCAATAACGGCTTGTTTGCTTTGCGATGGGTGATACCCCACCTGAGAAAAGCCGATGACCGGTTCGCGTACCCAGCCAGGTTTAGCGTTAATATCTAAGGTCCACTCAACCACTTTGCCGGTTTTCTCGGCGGGAATCATGTCGCGCACCACATACCAGCCGTTTTGTGCCTTGGTGCGGCCATCAAACAACATAAGCTCGCCATCGCCCAGTGTTTCGGTGATGGTCACGCGGCGCTCAGGGTCGCCCGGTGCAAATACAAAGCTATTGGCGGAGGCAAAAGCCGTTGGCTCTGTTAGCCCTTGTTCATTGGTAATCATGCCGTAGGGAGTAGATGCTGAGCGCGGGAACTGGCCTGGCTTACCATCGGCTAGGTACGATTTATCCCAGTACTCGGCTGGCACAAACTCCATGTTGAATCCCGCTTTGCCGACCAGTTCTGCCGGTAGCGGGCGATCTAAATGAACGCTCACAACCAGATGTTTGTCCTCTACGGTTGCCTTAACCGCGTAGGAGAAATCCAGCTCGGGGTAGGCGAGTTGGGTGGTTATCGTACCGGTCTCTTGGTTGACTTCTCTGGAGACAAACTGGCCCATGCCGTCCCACTGTTCCGGCGTATGTAAGAGGCGCACATCGCCATTAGTGGCTGTGCGTTCACCGTGATGAATAATTTCAATGCCGGCAGTTTTGGAGTCGAAGAATAGGCCGCCGGGTTTGCTCGAGAACGCAAGCACATCGACTGCATCGGATTCGAAGTACTCTTTCGTATTGAGAGTCAAGGCGCTTGGTGAGTCGGTTTGAGAGTAGGTTGTGCATGCCGACAGTATGGTTGAGCACGCAATTGCGGCGGCTATTGGACGCCAGGAAAAACGTTGGTGCATGAGTGGCTCCTCTTATTATTTGGCTTTATGGCAGCTCCGGGACACCGCCATATATTCATTAGGACTATAACCTGCGATTAAGATACCCCAAATTAAGGGAATATGCGAGTTCATCCCACACTATAGGCAACTGACCTGAACACCGCAGAAATAATGGGAGTGGGCGCATCTTGCCTGCCGTTTACGCTATAAGTATTTGTAAATATTTATCGGGTTTGCGTAAATAATCCGTTGCGGGCCTACCAAACTTGCTCATAGGCAACGCTGGTAAATTCAAAGGCTTGCTTGGTCTACTGCTAGGCTTGGCGACGCAATCCAAGCGCGTTGTTACAAATCAAGGATTTTGGCGAAGTCTTTTTAAACGCCAGAAAAGCGTTAAATGTCAGTGCGTGGTGCGTCCGGTGAGATTTGCGTCGCCACACATTGTTCAAAATGTAGAGATTGTACTGCACTGATTATTTAGGTCGCATTGCACGACTCGGGTTTGTGTTCAGTCTGTCAGCGCGATTATCTCTATGCCATAGGCACCTTGCAAAACCACTTTAACCAGATAACGGTATAGATCCCGATCAAGCATCGGCAATTCAGCTTCGGTCGATTTGAGCATTTCTTGAACACCCCGAGCGGTGATCGGACCTTCCCCCTGATGTTGTTGTAGCACGCACCAGTTATCGACAAGAAATACCGTATATTGTGTAGCTGCATCTGGCGTAATTTGATTTTCTAGCAGTGCAACCGGGCCATCATAGGGCCATGCTTGCAATGCTAGCGCCCCTAACGCTTCCATTAGCAGCACGTTGTGTTGTAAAAAATTGAACTCGCCGGTGCATAAGCCACGGCAACGATGCAGTTGTTTTCCCATACAAGGTGAGTGGCTAATATCCGCATAGGATTTTTTTGAGTTGCTCTCGCCAAAATTTACTAGTACATGGTCACACAGGCCGTTTGATTTTGCGCAATCATTCAAGGCACTCTTGGCTTTTTTAACAGAGGGAAACAACCCATACATTTTTAAACCACGAGATGCATCTTGTGCCTTTGTCACACGGGGCCAAAGTAAGCCTGAGGGGTCTTCACGTAATTGTATTGTGTAGAGTGTACTCAGTCGACGTAGGCGCCGGTTATACAAAGGCTGCTTTGATTTTATTTCATTCGATTCGAGTAAAAGGGCACTTAACTCGCCAGTGGTGGTTTGAGTTTCGATATGGCGTATTTGTTGGCACATGGCCATGGCTTTTTCGCTGGCTTTGTCACCGGTAAAATGCGACATAACACGTTTGCGAATATTAATACTTTTACCGATATACAGAAGGCTGTCGTTCTCGCCAAAAAAGTAGTACACGCCAGCGCAGGTTGGTAGCTCGTCTAACGCCGTAGCGGAGAGCCCCGGCGGCAAGCTGGGGCGGCGCGTTTGTTGTTGAACCGCGGCCATAAAGTCTTCCGGCGACTTGTCCTTTTGCGCGGCACACATAAACTGATAAGTCGCGCGGGCGTCTGCCAATGCACGATGGCGCGCGTCGGTTGCAATATTAAACCTATCTATTAAGGTTTCCAGGCTGTGGCGCTTGTGCTCAGGGTAAAGCGCTCGCGACAATTTTACTGTACATAACAACTCCAGTTTAAGTGGGTAGCCTAAACTGGCAAACGCGTTGCGGATAAATCCGTAATCAAAGCGAACATTGTGAGCAACGAACGTTTTACCTTCAAGGCGCGTGATAATGTCTTTAGCCACTTCCTCAAACAGTGGCGCATCGGCCACCATATCATCGGTAATACCGGTTAGCGATTGAATGGTGCGGGGAATGGGTACTTGCGGGTTGATAAATGTGCTCCACTCACGAACCCCATCGGCATCGACCTCGACAATGCCAATTTCGGTAATGCGGTCGCGGCCCGCGCTGCCGCCGGTCGTCTCGATATCGACAATAGCCAGTGGTTTGTCTAGCCCAGGAAATAGGTTTGGGATACGGGACAGTTCCATTGCGTCATCTTTAGTTGGCATACGGCGCTATCTAATTGTGACTGGATTAAGCCTAGGCCAATGTTTCATGCAACCACTTCAGAAACTCGGGGTAGGGTAGACTGCCTGCTTGCTGTGCGATGGGTTGCCCTTGCCTAAAAACCATCAGAGTGGGAATGCTGCGAATACCAAACTGGGCAGCGGTTTGTTGCGCCTGCTCAGTATCGACTTTGATAAATCGAGCCATAGGTTCGAGTGTTTGCGCGGCCTTGGCGAATGCCGGCGCAAAGCTCTGACATGGCCCGCACCAGGTGGCCCAGAAGTCGACCACAAGAGGCAGCTGTTCTCTATTTACCCAAGTGTTGAATTGGCTGTCATTGGCCGTAACCGGAGCGTGGGTGTAAATTGGCTCATGACATTTACCGCATTTGGGGCCGTCGTTAAGCCGAGCGGCGTCGATTCGGTTTGCCGTTAAGCAGTGAGGACAGAGTGTTTGAATTTTTTCCATTGGCAGGGGCTGTATACGTAGCGGAGAATGAACGCTCAGTCTATACCAATGACTGTGTCCATCGCTACAACCTCTACTGTATAGCCACCTCGAGCGCTGGCCCCAAGGGTTGCGCATAATAAGTATATGCGCAAGCCCAAGGGTGGTGGTGAGCAGTGTTACGAGTTACTGAGCGCTAACGTCTACGCCCACGGTATCCAGATAGTAATTGGTGTAGGTATTGAACTGCCCACGCGACCAAAGTATGAGTTTGGTGTCCCCTTCGCTGACAACCATGGGGCGAATATTGTGGCGTTTATCGTCGAAACTAATCCGTTGCCAGTCAACATTGTTTGTCGTGTCAGTATCGGCGATTCGCGCTTTAAAGATTTGATGTTTTCCGCCCAGAGGCTCGCCTGAGTTAGGATCGACATCGGTTGATATGACAACGTTTGATGGGTCAGTGGGGTCGAGAGTGATAAGCCCTGTGTAGCTTGCTTCACGCTCATACAACCGAGTACCGGCAAAGGCGACTTCGCGGTCAATCCATTGGCTGCCGTCCCAAGACGCTATACGGTAGCGTTGATCGGTGTTACTCAAATAAAGTGAGTAGGCGATATGTGGGTGGCCCATAGAATCGATTGCTACTGAGCTGGTCCAGGCACTTTTCTCCGCACTCAGTTTATGGCCTCTAAAGCCACCGCCTCCACCCGCGAATATTTTTTCGGCTTCGGATGGTTTCAGTGGGCCATCCTCGTTAAGGTTTTTAATGAAAGTGCCATCGGCCAGATAAAAGTTACCGTTGCGAAACTCGGCGTAGTAAATACTGGTACCGTAATCCCGCGGGTGGGCATCGGTAAACGAAATGCCAATCGTATCTTTGCCGTTGCTGGTGTAACGGGTGTAAGGGCGGTGGCGGCCTTCAACCTCATTTTGGATGAAATGTTGCTCTTTACCCCAAGTGGCACCGTGGTCAGTTGATACAACCATTGTGGGGTTCCAATCGATGCCCCGATAAAAATTGTATAGTTTGTCATCCGCACTCAAATGGTACAGGTTCATGTAGGTCACCGCATCACTGTACTCAACGGTTTGCTCTTCACCCCAGTTCAAATAATCCGACTTTTCGGAGATTCGGTAGTAGTGAATGTTTTCCGTGCTATGACGCGCATAAACGGTCAGTACACTGCCGTCCGGGCGGGCGTAAAATACGGGAGAATTGTGGTCGTCGTGATCGAATTGATCGTGGACAGTGGTTCGGCCGAGTAGGGCGTCGGCCTTCAAGTCATAAACACCAACAGCCGCGTCTCCGCGGCCGTTGCCGGCAACACCACCTATGAGCAGCTTGCCGTTGTGAATAATGGCTCGCGGGTCCTGAAACCAACACCAGCCGCTGTTGTACATATAGGTTTGTACATCAGTTATCTTTTTTTTTGGGCTTTCTCGGGCGTCAGCATTTTGTATAGCTCACTGCCGGCGGCGAGGAATGCACCAACGCCATACACTTCGGTGTAGTCAGCGAAAGAGTCGCCAGGCGCCGCGCCTACCGGTTGAACATGACCCAGTAGCCCTTCATCGGTAACGGCTCCCGTCAATGCTTGCCATGCCCGTAACACAGATGGCTCATAGGTATCGCGATCTAGTATGCCTTGATTGATACCCCAGCTGAGGCCAAAGGTAAAAAAGGACGTACCACTGGTTTCAATAATGGGGTAGCCCTCGGTGCCACCTAGCAAGCCCATCGACCAGGTGCCGTCTGCACGCTGAATTTCAAGCAGTCGAGCCGCCATTTTTTTGTAGAGCTCAACGTAGAAATCTCGACCTTCCCAGTCTTTAGGTAAATCCGGAATCATCAGTGCCAGGCCACCAAAAACCCATCCGTTGCCCCGGGCCCAAAAGATATCTTCGCCGTTCTCTTCTGAATGCTTGAAGAAGCTTGAGTCACGCCAGAACAAATGATCTTTCTCGCTCCACAGCAAATCATAGGTGGCGTGATATTCCCGGTCCATAAAATCGAGGTATTTTTGGTCGCCAGTAATTTTAGCCATGCGGGCCCAAACTGGAGGCGCCATAAACAAAGCGTCGCACCAGCCCCAGCGATCGTGTGCGTGGGTATTTTCTGCTTCCCACTCTAAGGTACCGGTTTTGGGGTTCGCCATAATCCAGTCTAATTGCTCCCGGGTAGGTTCGAGCATAGCGGGATCGTTAAAATCTTCGTACAGGGCGAGATAAAACTGGCCAACAGTGTGATCGTCGGCATGGTAAGGGCGTTTATGCAGTTTCCAATCATTGCGCTCGCCAATATCCTTAAGCCACTGGGTGTACTTTTCAGGATTATCGGCCACTTTACGCCACTGGTTCATGCCAGCGTACAGTGCGCCGTGATGCCACTCCAGGTCGTGATATTGCTCACGATTCGCCCAATCCGGTGGGTTTGTGGGTAGAGCTCGGTACTCACCTTGCTGGTAAAAAGTGTCGATTTGCCAATCCGCCACCTTTTGCGTAAGTGCTTTTACCGATTCAGGGGAGGGGGTATTTACTGTATCGGTAGGCATGGGGGAGCAGGCACAAACCATACTCCAAAGTAGCGTTAACAGCAGAATGCGCATTGGGTAACCTCATCGTTATTGCTTTTTATTTGATCCTCGCCCGTTTAAGCCAGGTCGATCGCATAGTGGTATTATATTACTAATGGGTCTTCAATATAACAATCGCAAATCTGTAATGCATCGATATCGTTCTGCGCCCACACACATTCGAAGGTCGGCTGTTGGTGTTAAATTCCGTTTTGTGTGAGTGAGCCGTGCCTGGCTACTCGTAGCCGCAGCCCTCGGCATACCGCGTAATTACAGGAAGAGCTACCCGAGTATATACACGCGGAACAACGCCATAAAGGGGCACTACTGCTGCTAACCATTCCCTGTAGCGATTGACCTTTCTTTACCTACAGAGGCTGAAAAACTATAACATTAACGGCTAGTATTGAAGCCCTAGTCACCCTTACCGCGATACGGGGCCGGGGTGAGGTGTGCTACTGGCTTCGGTAACATCCGCGGCCTTGGCACATAATAATTAAAACGATAATGGATTTTCTCATGTTTATACAATGGTTCCAGCGGCTCTTGCCCGGATTGCTCTTGTGCGTCGTCTCACACACCTACGCCGCCTCCGAAAACACACCCATGAATGTCATCTATATCCTCACGGATGACCAGCGTTACGACGAAATGGGTTTTATGAATAAGCGCCTTAACACTCCGAATATGGATAAGCTGGCAAACGAGGGCGTTCACTTTCGCAATGCGTTTGTCACCACAGCACTGTGCTCACCCAGCCGGGCGAGTATTTTAACCGGCCAGTACATGCACAATCACGGTGTGGTAGATAACAATAACCCCGCGCGTGAAGGTACCGTTTACTTTCCGTCCTATTTGCAGAAAGCCGGTTATGAAACCAGTTTTTTCGGCAAATGGCATATGGGGGGGCATGGCGACGAGCCACAGCCTGGCTTTGACCACTGGTTGAGTTTTGCCGGCCAAGGGCATTACTACCCCGTAAAAAGATCTAACGGTGAAGTAAATCAGTTCAACATCAATGGTACCCACGTGCCGCAAAAGGGCTATATTACTGATGAGCTAACCGATTACGCCTTGGGCTGGCTTGACAGCAGAGAAAGTAGTAAGCCGTTTTTTATGTACCTTTCGCACAAAGCCGTTCACGCCGATTTCAAACCTGCGCCGCGCCATAAAGACCAGTACGCCGATGTCGACATTGAAGTGCCGGCCAGCCAGGCAAACACGGAAGAAAATTATCACGGCAAACCGATGTGGGTTAAGAATCAACGCAACAGTTGGCACGGCGTTGATTTCCCATATCACAGTGAGCTTGATGTTCAGGAGTACAAACGCCAATACCATCGCACCCTTTCTGCGGTGGATGACAGCATTGGTCGCATCTTAACGTGGCTGGAAGACAACGGCATGGCCGATAACACAGTAGTGATGCTGATGGGCGACAACGGCTTTATGTTTGGCGAGCACGGCCTGATCGACAAACGCAATGCCTATGAAGAATCCATGCGCGTGCCACTGCTTGCCTACGCTCCTGGTTATCTACCAAAAGGAAAAAAGGTCGACAACATAGTGGCTAACCTTGATATTGCTCCCACTGTGCTGGACATCGCCGGCGTTACCACAATGCCAGAGCAATTCGAAGGCGCTAGCTTTCTTCCACTTGCGCAAGGCAAGAGCGTGGAGGATTGGCGCGAAGAATTAGTCTATGAATACTATTGGGAATTCAATTACCCGCACACACCGACCACCTTTGCCCTGCGCTCAGATAAGTACAAGCTAATTCAGTACCATGGCGTATGGGATACCGAAGAGCTTTACGACCTGGAAAACGACCCTAAGGAAATGAATAATTTAATCGAGTCGCCAGAGCACCAAGAACTCATCGCCCAAATGCGGCATGAATTGTTCTTAGGCATCACCAACTCCAACGGAGAGAATGTTATTCCCTACACGGAAAAATATACCCCCGGCGCGGTATACCGCGAGAAAGACCGCTCCGAGGCCGCCGATTTTCCCGAACGTTGGAAGCGCAAGGAGGGTGACAAAGTGCTTAGGGACTTCCTAAAACCTAAACCCAAGCATTTAGTAAATTAGCAAAGGAACAGGGCGCGTGAGCGCCCTGTATTCGTATGGCCAAGTTAATTTTATTCAGACCCGTCGCAATCCTTTACTTACTGATAGCAACAGGAACCTCTGCAATTGCGCAACAAGTACCTCCCAATATTCTGTTGCTGGTAGCTGAAGATATGGGCCCCAGAGTCGGTGCGTTTGGTGATCCAGTAGCTAAAACGCCTACACTCGATAAACTGGCCCAGCAATCTTTACGCTACCCAAACACCTTCACCACCGCGGGTGTATGCGCGCCTAGTCGTGCGGCATTAATAACCGGCGTAAATCAAGTCGAGCTTGGCGCTCAACATATGCGGACCAGCAGCTCCCCCATTGGAGAATATTTGGCCGTACCGCCACCAGAAGTGAAAGCATTTCCTGAGCTTTTGCGTAAAGCGGGATATTATACTTATATTACTGGTAAGCTAGATTATCAATTTAGCCGTTATGGAGCGAATACTGGCCCATTGACGATTTGGGATAAAGAAGGCGTTGCCTTAGATTGGTTGCCAGACAAATTGAGCCAGCCATTTTTTGGCATGTATCACTTTGGCATCACCCATGAAAGCAGAACTTTTGACAAACACTATAACGCAAACCTCGTTAAACAAAAGGTGCAGGACTCTACGGCTCAATCCGAAGTTAAGGTTCCTCCGTATTACCCCGATACAAAAATTGTACGGCGCGACATTTCCCGTATCTACAACAATATTCAAACCATGGATTTCCAAGTGGGTAAGTTGCTCGACCAACTTGAGTCTCGTGGTTTATCAGAAAATACAATAGTCATTTGGACTACAGACCATGGGGATGGTTTACCGCGAGCAAAGCGAGAGCTCTATGACAGTGGTATTAACGTCCCACTGATAGTGCACACGCCTAAGCGTTACCGGAGTTCAATGAGAAGTGATATCGGAGTAGACAACCAGCTGATCAGCTTCGTCGACATCGCGCCCTCCATACTCAGCATGGCGGAAGTTCCAACCCCGTTTTATATGGATGGTAAAGCTCGTTTGACTCATTCAAACGCGCCTAAACGAGAGTATATTTACGCAGCAAAAGACCGGTTAGATGAACACCTATTTCGTGAGCGCGCAGTGCGTTCAAAGCAGTACAAGTTAATTCGCAATTACTTACCCAATAAACCTGGCGCCGTTAGGCTTAGTTACCGCGAACAGCAAGCGTTGATGGGGGAACTTTGGCGCTATATGGACGAACACGCCATAAATCCCGCTCCAGCCATCGCCCATTGGTTTAATGCTCGCCCCGAGTACGAACTTTACGACGTGAGCATTGACCCACACGAGATTAATAATTTGGCGGCCAAGCCAGACTACGCCAACATTTTGCGGCAAATGCAAGGAGCACTTAACGATTGGCAGAGTAGGGTACTCGACAAGGGGCTAATTAGTGAATCAACATTAAGACAGGAATTTTGGCCAGGCGGCAAACAACCGGTAACGGCGGCCCCAACGGTTAGCCGAACCTCCGGTGGGGCGGTCGCGTTAACCAGCCATACCGAAGGAGCCTCCCTAGCGTACCAATTCGAAGGCGAAGATATTTGGCGTGTTTATACGCTCCCATTTACGGCACCAAAGAATGGAAAGGTGTTGGCAAAGGCGGTACGCTACGGCTATGGGCCCAGCGAGGTTGTCGTGGTTAAGGCTACCCGCTAGTGGTGACCATTCGTCGGCTAACGCTGACTGACACATATATGGAGCGTTGAGTCAAAGACATGTTTAATGCAGTATGACTAAGCGCTCTCGCAATACACATACGTATTGTGCAACATTGAATGAAAGCGTGTTGCTAACAAAATATATAATTTAAGTACTCCCGATTGAGGACAATTCGCCATGAGCACAGCCACTAACCCTGTACGCCTCGGCATTATTGGGCTTGGCAATATTGGGCAGCAGCATATTCAACACATTCAGACAGCGGTAACGGGTGGAGAGATTACCGCTTTGTGCTCCCGCCAGCCAACGTCAATCGCGGGTCTTGAGTCCGTCCAACACTTTAGTGACTACCGCCAACTTATAGACTCGGGGTTGGTCGATGCCGTTCTAATAGCCACACCCACCATGGCTCACTTTGAACAAGCAAACTACGCGTTGGCAAAAGGCCTGCATGTACTGATTGAAAAACCCATTGGATTATCCTGTCACGAAGGCGAACAACTTCTTAAACAGCATCAGTCGGAGCAACAGGTTTTTGCGCTCATGCTAAATCAGCGCACGGACCCCTTGTTTGTTGCTATGAAGGAACAAATGGATAGTGGCCGCATTGGCGCTATCCAACGCACACATTGGACCATGACCAATTGGTTTCGCCCCGAAGTCTACTTCCAGGTTAGCGATTGGCGCGCCACATGGAAAGGCGAGGGCGGTGGATTGCTCTTGAATCAGTGCATTCACAATTTGGATATTTTCCAATGGATCTGCGGCCTGCCTGTTTCGGTGCGAAGTTTTTGCAGTTTTGGTAAATACCATGACATTGAAGTCGAGGATGAGGCGACAGCGTATTTGCGCTACCGCAATGGTGCCAGCGGCCTATTTGTTGGCTCTACCGGCGAAGCACCGGGCATTAATCGATTTGATATCGTTGGCGACCTTGGCACCTTGAGTTTTGACGGTGACCGACTAACCCTTTTCACTAACAGCGAATCGACAAGCGGATTTTGTAAATCAACCCGTGACATGTTCGGCACTCCAGCCGTGACTCGCGAAGACATTACCCCAGACCGTCAGGTAAATCAGCACGCGCGGGTGATTCAAAACTTTATCGACGCGATTCGCGAGCAAGCACCTTTGATTGCTCCGGCTGAGCAAGGCCTGCACTCACTCGCATTGGCTAACGCCATGTTACTGTCAAGCTGGGAGAATACTGAGGTCGACCTACCGCTTAATAGTGCCCACTACCAAAAAGTCCTCGAACGACACATCGCGCAGTCTAGCCTGCGTAAAAAAGCGAACATTGACGTTTCGATCGATATGAATAAGTCTTATCGCTAAACACTCTAACAATAACAGCAGCGGAATTTTATGAGCGACTCTTCAACCGATTCAGCCACACTCGGTCAGTCCGACAACGAACAGTCTCAGCTACTCGCGGATATTGCCAAGCGTCCGCCTCTGGCGCGCGCAGTCGGCTATGTACGTCTAAGTGGCCCCGGTTGGCTGCAGGGGGCGATGACCCTTGGCGGTGGCAGCGCTATTGCGTCGCTAACCATTGGCGGTGTGTATGGTTACGAGCTGCTCTGGGTGCAACCATTGGCCATGTTAATCGGCTGCATCATGTTGTTTGCGCTTTCGCACCAAACATTGACCACCGGCGAGAGGCCTTTTAAGGCCATGTCCCGCATTCACCCAGCACTGGCTTGGGGCTGGGCACTGGCTGCGCTGGCATCCAGTATTATCTGGGGATTTTCGCATTACCCGTTAAGCGCCGGCATGGCAGAGGAAGTGGTCACGGTAACCACGGGCTTTCAGTTAGACGATGGCAACGCTCGGGAGTTGTACCTGTTTGCACTGGCCATTATTGTTTGGGCGTTTTGTGCCTACACCGCCTGGCACTACGGCAAAGGCGGAAGTACCGTAAGGCTGTTTGAAAACGGTATTAAATGGCTGAGTATCTTGACTGTGCTCGCCTTCGCTTTCGTCGTGGTGACCGCGAGTTGGAACGGGCAGGTCGATTGGTTGCGGGTATTGCACGGGTTTGTGCCCGGTAACCTACCAACAGACTCGGACGGGGTAATGACCATCATGGCGGCACTGGGCGCAGCCGTTGGCATTAACATGACATTTGTTTACGGCTACACACTTCTGAACCGAGGCTGGGGTAAAGCGCAGCGCGAGCTCTCGCGCTATGACATTATTATGGGGCTGGTATTGCCTTATGTGCTGGTGACAAGTCTTATTTCGATTGCCGCCGCAGGCGCCTTGAGCAGTATTGATACCGATATCAGTGGCAAGCTCAGTCCCGCGATGGCAAGTCAGATTTTTGTGCAGGCAGGGCTCGGTGAAGTGCCGGCTCGATTAATTTTTTCCCTGGGCATACTAGGAATGGCTGTGGGCTCGTTGGTTATGCACATGCTGACCTGCGGTTTTGCCGCAAGCGAAATGTTTGGTTGGCCTACTAATAGTCTACGCTATCGGCTGGCTTTGCTGCTGCCCACTCCGGCGGTACTCGGCGTATTTGTCTGGAGCAGTATGGGAGCTTATGTGGTATTGCCAACCTCGGCCATCTGCGGGGTACTTTTGCCCATCGCCTACATTGGCTGGCTGCTGTTGAATAACCGCCGCGACTACCTTGGCGATGACATGCCCGCGGGTCGCAAGCGGACTATATACAATGCCGCCATGTTGCTGTGTATTCTCACCGTTATTGCCAGTGTTCTGTATACCACCAGTGTAAAATTGGGTTGGCTGTAATACCGCGCAGAAAAGATATAAAGAGTAGGGTAATGAAAAAACATATCGACGTGAAAGACGGTGCTAACTACGCGCCTACAGCGGAAAGCGAAAAAGTCGTTGCCGAAGGCGAGTTTCAATTTGCAGTTGCGCACCTGGACCATGGCCATATTTACGGACAAACCAATGGCTTAATCGATGCGGGGGGGACTTTAAAATATGTATACGACACAGACCCCGCGCGAGTCGAGCAATTTGTCCAGCGCTACCCGCAAGTGCAAGTCGCGAGTGATTTTCAGGAACTGCTCGACGACCCAGATATAAAACTGGTCGCAGCGGCTGCAATCCCCAATCAACGCGCTAGCATCGGTATAGAAGTGATGCGCGCCGGTAAGGATTATTTTACCGACAAAAGCCCCTTTACGACCCTGCAACAGTTAGAACAAGTGGAGAAAGTTGTAGCGCAAACAGGGCAAAAGTACATGGTTTACTACTCCGAACGGCTGCACAACGATGCCGCCTGGCGAGCGGGGGAGTTAATTGCAGAAGGTGCCATCGGGCGCGTGATACAAGTACTCAACCTGGCGCCGCACCGGCTGGCAAAATCAACCCGGCCCGCGTGGTTTTTCGACAAGCAACAATACGGCGGTATTCTTACCGATATTGGCAGCCATCAGGTTGAACAATTTCTTACCTACGCCAACTGCAAAAGTGCCACTGTAAATTATGCCCGTGCAAGCAACTTGAATAATCCGGACCGGCCCGGCCTGGAAGATTTTGGTGAAATATCTCTGACTGGCGATAATGGCAGCTCCTTTTACACCCGTGTTGACTGGTTTACACCAGAGGGTCAAACCAGCTGGGGCGATGGGCGAACCTTTATTGTCGGTACTGAAGGTAGCTTGGAGCTGCGCAAGTATCTGGATGTAGGGCGGCAAACGCCCAGCTCGAAGCTATTACTGGTAAATGCAGAAAGGGAGCAAGAAATTGAATGCCTTGATCAAACCGGCTTTCCGTTCTTTGGCCAACTCATATTGGATGTAATGAACCGCACCGAGCACGCCATGACTCAGGCTCACGCCTTTAAGGCGGCCGAGCTTAGCCTACAAGCGCAACTCCTTGCCGACGCAACAACGCAAAACTAACGCAGCAAAGGCGCTTTGGCCCATTTTCTATGTCGTAGAAAGTAATCGCTTTGCAGCCGGCTGCCAGCAGCTTGAGGCCAGAAACCTCAATGTTCGCTCGGGTGGTAGCAGCAAACTGTTGGAGAGCGTCAATACCAAAGATGAGCACGAAATCACTTACGACATAGCCGCTGGCGTTTAATAAATTAGCCACCTTCGATAGCACCGGAGGTGGCTTTTTACTTTAGTGGGGTGCGTCGCACCGGGTGCACCGCGAGAATTCAAACTCTTCTATTGCAGATCATGCTTAACTCCCCGACGTTGCCATAGCCGTCCCCATAGATCCACTTCCCCAATCCCGCCTACAGAGCGACTGCGCGAGCGATCACAGTGGCAGAATTAGCAACCTTGCACCAATTCCAGCATTACTAGGCATAAAGGAAAATTTCTGTTAATGTTATTATTGTAGGACAATATGACAATAAAAGTTACGGACAACGAAACCTTACATAATGATAAAAGAGGTTGTTTATGCTTTCTTCCGTACGTGATATTGCGCGTAAAACGGCTCGAGTTGGACTTTTGAGCTTGATTAGCTTTAGCAGCATTGCCAGCGCGCTGAACCTATCCGGTATTACTAACTCTCACGATCCATCCACCCTGGTAAAAGACGGTGATACCTATTTTCACTTCACCACCGGTGACGGTGTCTGGTATTCGCGCTCTACCGATATGGTGAACTGGGGCAACCCGGGTACCGTATTCAACAGCGGTTGGCCTAGCTGGATCAATAATGCCGTCCCCGGGTTTGGCGGCCATTTTTGGGCGCCCGATATTATTCAAATGGGCGACTACTTCTACCTGTACTATTCGGCATCAAGCTTTGGTAGTTCTCGCTCTGCCATCGGTGTTGCGCGTACCGCCTCGCTAAAAAAACCAAATTGGGAAGACCTGGGGCCAGTGGTGCAGTCTTATGGTGGTAATAATGAGATTAACGCTATTGATGCGGCCTTATTTCGTGATCACGACGGTCGAGTGTATATGTCTTACGGTTCGTGGTTTGGTGGCTTAGGTGTCGCCGAGGTAAATCAGAGCACCGGTAAGTTGTCTTCATCGGTACAGCATATTTTTGGTGGAGGGCATCAATCCATCGAGGCGCCTTACATTACCCGCAACGGCGATTACTACTACCTGTTCTTTACCCGCGGCAACTGCTGTCAGGGCGTAAACAGTACCTACCGGGTACAAGTGGCGCGCTCAACCAGCGTGTTTGGCCCTTACACAGGCGAGCGCAACTTAATGCCCAATGTCAGCGGCAACCGTAAAGGCCCTGGCCACGTTGGTATTATTAAGCAAGACGGTTGTAACTACACCACCACGCACTACTACGACCTAAACCAGAATGGCACCGCTAAATTAGACATTCAGCGCATGGATTTTGTCGGTGGTTGGCCAACCATGACCAGCAACTTCAACTCGATCCACAGTTGTGGGGGTTACAGCGAAGGCCTGTACCAGTTGCAGTCGCGCAACAGCGGTAAGGCACTGGAAATTGAAGGAGCGGTTACCGACAACGGCACGACGGCGGTACAGTACGACTTTAACGACTGGCTGCACCAGAAGTGGTATTTGGTTGATCACGGTACGGGTACTTACAGCCTGATTAACGCCTGGAGCCAAAAGAGCCTGGACGTATGGGAGCAAAGCTCAGCCAACGGCGCTGATATCGCTCAGTGGGAATACTGGGGCGGCCCCGGACAAAAATGGCGCTTGAACTCAGTCGGCAGCAATATGGTTGAGATTGAGTCCGACATGAGTAACAAGCTGTTGGACGTCAGCGGGCGCAGTACCGCCAATGGCGCCAACGTGTTGCAGTGGCAGCGCACTGGGGCCAGCAATCAACACTGGCGCTTGTTACGTCAATAGTGGCAACGTCCTAAAAGTGCGATGAATTAGAACATTAGAAAAGGAGAAGGCCGCTCTTGCAAGATAGGAGCGGCTTTTTATCACCCAAGGGTAGCGCGCACTAGTGAGAACGTGCACAGCTAGAGGAGTCATAGACAACCTGTAACTTCAGCTGAAAACAAAACCAAGAGTAAATTCAGAAAAATGCTATAGTTTGAAAAAACTCATAATACCAAACACATAATTTAGCATGATTCAATAATGGCTTCAAAAAACAGTTATAGCGAGTTACTCGCATTCATCGAAATAGCTCGTGAGGGCAGTTTTACCCGGGCGGCGGCAAAAATGGGGATTTCAACCTCTGCATTAAGTCACGCCATTCGGGCATTGGAGACGCGGTTAGAAGTACGCTTGTTAACCCGCACCACCCGCAGCGTCTCGACCACCGAGGCGGGCGAGCGTCTGTACCAGCGGATCGCCCCGCACTTTGATGAAATTGATTTAGGCCTGGAGGCCGTGCGCGAGCAGCGTGAAAAACCCGCCGGCACGGTACGTATTACCACCGCCGAGCACGCGGCCAATAGTATTATCTGGCCTAAACTTGCCAAAATTCTGCCGCTGTACCCGGATATTACCGTTGAAGTATCTGTTAATTTCGCCCGTACCGACATCGCCGCCGAGCGCTTTGATGCCGGTGTTCGGCTGGGTGATGAGCTAGACAAGGACATGATTGCGGTGCGCATTGGGCCCGATCAACGCATTGCCGTCGTAGGCTCGCCGGATTATTTTGCCAAACACCCCAAACCCGCTACCCCTTATGAGCTAACCGAGCACAGCTGTATCAACCTTCGCTTGCCCACCCACGGTGGACTTTTGCCTTGGGTTTTTGATGATAAAGACCGACGAGAATTCAAGGTAAAGGTCTCCGGGCAGTGGATTTACAACAGCGTCAGTCCCATTGTGCGCGCGGCGCTGGCCGGACAGGGCCTGGCCTATGTACCGGAGGATACGGTACTGGAGCATATAAAAGCCGGGCGATTGGTGCGTACACTAGACGAGTGGTGTATCCCCTATACCGGTTATCACCTTTATTACCCCAGTCGAAAACAAGCCTCTGGGGCTTTTCCTATCATTGTTGAAGCGTTACGCCACAAAGAGCCATGATTATACAGTGGCAACTCGCATTAATGAGTTTTGCTCAACAACGTATCCCTATTTTTGATCTTGTCTGTTGCCGCCTTGGCTTCTACTATCTCTTAAACCCTTTAAGAGGAGCCAATGGTGCTACCAAGACGGCAACTATTAACACGGCTGATGTCGCTACCCCTATTGGGCGCACTGGGTACTCTGGCCAGCAAAACCACTGCTTTGCCTGATGTAAAGCCACGCCAAAGCACCACGTTAATCGCCTACTTTACCCGCTCGGGCAACACACGGGTGGTGGCCGAGCAGCTTGCACGGAAGCTAAACGCCAACATGTTTGTGATTGCGCCCGCCACACCATACCCCGCTGATTACGAGGCCAATGTCGAGCAAGCCCGCCGAGAGCGAGATGCGGGCTATCAACCACCACTCAAGCAACGGGTTCCCGGTTTCAGTGGTTATGAGCGGGTATTTATCGGGTTTCCGATCTGGGGGATGACCGCACCGCCGGTAATTCGCTCATTCCTGGCGCAGCATGATTTAACCGATAAAACCCTGGTACCTTTTATTACGCACGGTAAATACGGCTTGGGCGACAGCGTGACCGTGCTTAAGCAGCTCGCACCTCGGGCAACGATTCTTGATGCTTATTCACAAGAGTGCGACCAAGAAAGAGATACCATGAATCAGGTAAATTCATGGCTCTCCAGGTTGAGTGCCGACTCTAATCAACACGAACTTACTCATGCAAAATCTTGATAAACACGTTATTTCACAGGCGCTGCAATGGCTACACAACGATGAGCCGATCTGGCTGTGCACCGTACTGGCCACCTTTGGCTCGTCACCGCGCGAGCCCGGCTCGTTAATGGCGGCCACATGCGATGGTCAGCATGTGGGCTCACTCTCAGGCGGGTGCGTAGAGGAGGACTTTCTGCAGCAACTGGGTGACGGGCGCTTCCAAAAGCCGGTCGAGCGAATTCGCTACGGCGCCGAAGGTAATATGGGCAACAATCGGGTTACCTTACCCTGTGGCGGCAGCCTAGATGTATTAATAGAAAATCTCGCGTCCACGCCAGAGAATACCGAGCATCTGCAAAACCTATTGGCGACCCTAGATGGACAAACGGTCAAAACACGCCGAGTGATTCTCGATGATTCAAAACAAAGTAGCGGCGCATTATTACTGCACGATCAGCCCCAAAGCGAGCGCGTCTGGCTAGACCCGGATGAGCGGTTTGTGGATATCCGGGTGGGGCCGGTATCGCGCCTGATTATCGCCGGCGTCTCAAGCGTGTCTATCTATTGCGCCGAGTTTGCCTTAGCAATGGGGTTTGAAGTGATCGTTTGCGACCCGCGCGAAGAGGCCTGGGCGAATGTTAACGTTCCGGGAATACGCGCAGAATACCTACTCCCCTCACTGTTTATCGCAGCAGCGGATAACTGCCATCATGCGACCGCCATTGTTGGTTTAACCCACGACCCACGAATTGATGACTTGGCATTAATGGAGGCGATCCAGACACCGGCTTTTTATATTGGTGTGATGGGCTCTCATAAAACGTCACAAATCCGTGCCGAGCGTTTGCAGCGCATCGGCGGTTTAACCGCGGAGGAAGTTGCGCGTATTCATATGCCAATTGGCCTGGCGCTTGGCAGCAAAACACCCGCCGAAATTGCGTTGGCCGTTATGGCCGACATACTGCGAGTGCAGCGGGGCAAAGAGCGCCATGAGCTTTAATAATACCGATGCTCAAAACGATCAGGTGGTGGCTTTAATCGTCGCGGCAGGCTTCTCAACTCGTTTTGGTAATAACGATAAACGCGCTGCCAAACTTAACCGGCAACAAACGCTGCTGGCGGCCAGCTACCACTGTGCCGCCAGTTTTTTTAAAAACGTCCGGGTGATTATTCGCGATGACGATGATATGAGCACTCTGGGCTTAGCGCCCAATACGCCGGCATACCGAACACCGCATGCGCGACAAGGGCAGGGCGCCAGTATGGCGGACGGCTTTAGGGCACTACTGGCAGACAAGACTCTGAGCGATATGCAAATTGCCGCTGTTTGGCTGGGCGACATTCCCCGTATTACGCCAAACACCTTGATGCAATTATCTTGTAAAGCAAACGCAAATAACATTATTCGGCCAACCTACGCTGGCCAAGTGGGTCACCCGGTATTTTTTGGCCGCCGCTTCTGGCCCGAGCTTGCCGAGCTTGGCGGCGACAAAGGTGCCGTGGAACTGATCAAGCAACACCAAGCGTTTTACCGGAAGGTAGAAGTGGATGATTCAGGAATATGCCGTGACATTGATACACAGGACGATTTAAAAAGCTTTCAATTCCGTTAGCGTCAACCAGAGGAACACGCTATGCCAACTTACACCGTGACAATTAATGAGCAAAAACGAAACATCGAAGCCGATGCCGATACTCCGTTACTGTGGGTCCTGCGCGACGAACTCCAGTTGGTGGGCACTAAGTTCGGTTGCGGTATCGCTCAGTGTGGCGCCTGTACGGTTCACGTTAATGGCAGCGCCATCAGATCCTGTTCGTTTCCGATCTCAGCTATTGGCGAGAGTAAAGTCACAACGATTGAAGGCTTGTCAGAAAACGGCGACCACCCGGTTCAGCAGGCATGGTTAGAGTATGATGTGGCGCAGTGCGGTTATTGCCAAGCCGGCCAGATTATGTCGGCCGCTGCACTGCTGGCGCAAAACGCTAACCCAGATGATGCAGCCATCACTAGCGCCATGTCTGGCAATATTTGCCGCTGCGGAACCTACGGGCGTATTAAATCGGCCATTAAAACAGCGGCTAAAAGCTAGGAGGCACAAATGAACAGTGCAACACAAAATCTTGCAAGTAAATTAAAAACCTCACTAGGTCGCCGCAGTTTCTTAAAAGCCGGTGCTGCAGCGGGTGGTGGGTTAATGATTAATTTTAGCTGGGGCGTTGTGCCCACCGATGCCGGTGATGCCGCTGCTGGTATGATTCCCGACCAACCTTTCGAGCTTAACGCCTACTTGTTGATCGCCTCATCAGGCGAAATTACCGCCATGGTGCCGAACCCGGAATTTGGCCAAAACTTAATGACCTCTATGCCCATGATTTTGGCAGAAGAGTTGGACGCTGACTGGAAAAGCATTACCGCAAAACAAGCCAACTATGATGCCCGTGCCTACGAGCGGCAATTCACCGGTGGCAGCCAATCGATACGTCGCGCCTGGCAAAGTCTACGCATGGCCGGGGCCAGCGCAAGGCATATGTTAATACAAGCCGCCGCGCAGCAGTGGCAAGTACCCGCTGGCGAAATTGCGGCTAAAAACAGTACGTTAACCCACGCTAAAAGCGACAAACAGAGCAGTTACGGTGCGATGGCAGCTGCCGCATCGCAAATGCCCACTCCCGCCGAAGTCAACTTAAAAGACAAAAACAGTTTTAAGTTGATTGGCAAGTCACGTCACAACCAAGAAGGGCAAAAAATCGTCACCGGCCAGCCACTATTTGGTATCGACTATCAAGCCGAGGGCATGAAAATCGCCATGATCGAACACCCACCGGCTTTTGGGAAAACCATAGAGTCGGCCAACCTCGACGAGATCAAAAAAATGTCGGGTATTGTGGATGCCTTTATTTTTGAGTCCATGAAACCCGACTACCAAAAAAACTATTTTGATACCAACGCCTTTCCCCGCCTAATCGCCATTGTCGGTGATAAAACCTGGCAGGTTATGAAAGCGAAAAAAGCACTAAAAGCCCAGTGGAAAGATCTTTCCTCTCGCACAGAAACCATGAACGCCTTTGGCCGTGAGGTAAGCGTGACCATCCCCGGCGGGCTGGAAAACACCACTGATCACGGCAAGAAAATGGATCAGGCCTTGGCGGGTAAGCTGGATACTCTGCGCGAGGATGGTGACGTGAAAAGCGCTTTTGATTCGGCGGAAACCGTCATTGAACGCACCTACCGAGCGCCCTATCTGGCCCATAACACCCTGGAGCCGATGAACTTCTTCGCACAAATCACCGGTGACGGCGTGCATGTGGCAGGCCCTTTACAGGCACCGGTGTTTATTCAAGACACACTGGCGAGTCGTTTGGGTATCGTCAAAGACAAAATCCACATCGAGTTCACTCGCATGGGCGGCGGTTTTGGTCGGCGTGCCTACTCGCACTATTTAGTCGAGGCCGCCGTTATCGCAAAGCAAGTAAAGGCACCTGTGAAACTGATTTATTCCCGTGAAGACGATATGACCATGGGCATCTATCGCCCAAGCTATACCGTGCGCATTAAGGCCGCTTTAGACAAAGACAACAAGCTTGTCGCCTACCATGTGAGCGGTGTGGGTTTGGCCGAGCACTGCGTGCATGAAAACCGGTTTCCGGCCGGCGCGGTCGACAATTACCTGGCGGAGGGCAAAGCCATTGACTCCAACATCACCATCGGCGCATTTCGGGCTCCGCGCTCGAACTTTATGGCATCAGCCGAGCAATCGTTCTTAGACGAACTAGCTGAGGCCGCAGGTGAAGATCCTATCGATTTTCGCCTGGCGCTGCTGGAGCGAGCGAAAAACAACCCTGTGGGCGACAACAACGACTATGACCCGGCGCGTTATGCTGGCGTGCTAAAGCTGGTTCGCGAAAAGTCTGACTGGGACGCCATGCCCAACACAACCCACAAGGGCGTCGCAGCTTACTTTTGTCACAACTCCTACGCCGCGCAGGTTATTACCGTTAAGCGAAGGGAGGGCGAGCCTAAAGTAGACAAAGTATACAGCGCGCTCGATTGCGGCATCGTCGTCAATAAAGATTCCGCCATCAATATGGTAGAGGGGGCTGTGATTGACGGCATAGGCAATGCACTGTTTGGTGAGATGACGTTTACCAATGGCGTGCCAGACAAAAAGAATTTTGACCGTTACCGACTGATTCGTATGAATGAAATGCCAAACAGTATTGACGTGCACTTTGTAGATAATTCAATAGATCCAACAGGTTTAGGTGAACCACCTTTTCCACCGGTATTTCCGGCTCTTGCCAATGCGCTTTATCAGGCTCAGGGCGAACGTCTCTACCAGCAACCTTATTTTAAACCGAAGAAGCCATCGTAGGATCATAAGGAGCATTGAGTGCGAATTAAAACAAAGGTCTATAAAGTCCCGATAACAGCTATTGTATTGGCGGCTTCTGCCTGCAGCTGGGCAGCGTCTGAGCAAATTGTTAGTGCTAGCAATTCATTTACTGTGGTAGAGGCGCCTGCCGATAAGTTTACGGGTGAGGCAAGCTTTACGCGCTTTCCTGTGATGCCTTCAGCGGGTGATGTTGCCCCGACGGTAGTTAACTTTTCTGCCGGCGCCCGCAGCAACTGGCATATACACCCTAACGGCCAGTACTTGATTGTTATTGAAGGGGAAGGGCAGACGCAACAGTGGGGCAACCCCGTACAAACGATTCGTGCGGGCGATACGGTTTGGTGCCCACCGGGCGTTAAGCATTGGCATGGCGCCAGCGAACACAGCGCTATGCGCCACATTGCGATTAGCCCTGTGGCAGGCGAGGGTGAGTCCGTTACTTGGCTGGAAAAGGTAGAGCTAAAAAATACCGAAAAAGATATTGAAAAAAGTAAATATAAGGCTTTAAACGATCGACAGGCGGCGATCGTCCCCATTGCGGCGCTTACTGCGAGCGGTCAGCTCGACAAGCTCAGATTGGCTTTACACCGGGCGTTGGACCAGGGTTTGACGGTCTATGAGGCTCGTGAGGTAATGATTCAATTGTATGCCTACGCCGGCTTTCCTCGCAGTTTAAACGGTTTGAATACCCTGATTGCGGTTATTGATGAGCGAGCAGAGCAGGGGCTGGAGACAACCACAGGTAAAGACGCCAGCCCACTGCCTGCCGACTACGATGCCAACTCCGTCGGCAATAAGGTTCGCAACGAGATTACCGGCCGGGATATGACCAACAACCCCAGTGGTTATGCTCAGTTCGCGCCAATGATCGATGTGTTCTTAAAAGAACACCTGTTTGGCGATATTTTTGTACGCGACACCTTAAATTATAAAGACCGCGAACTGGTCACCATCAGTGCTCTGGCTGCCATGAGTGGCACCGATGCTCAGCTCAACGGCCACCTTCGGGTATCCTTAAATGTGGGTTTAACACGCGATCAGTTACAGGGTTTTGTTGACGTTCTACATAACACAGTCAGCGAGCAGTCAGCGCAACGCGCTCAAATTCTTCTCAACTCCATTCAGTAAGAAGCCCAGAAAATTTGTCGATGAGTGAAACATCTATGTCAGAGTCTTTGTCATCCCCCCTTAAGCGTATTAGCGCATTAGATGCACTGCGTGGCTTTGCCTTGCTTGGCATTATCGTTATGCATATGCTGCAACAATTCGGCTACAGGTTGCCCCCTTCAACGGAAGCGGTCCTCCATTTTCCGCAGCTAGATGCGGCAGTACAGTGGATCGGCAGTAACATCGTTATGGGCCGCTTTATCAATATTTTTGCTTTTCTGTTTGGCATGAGCTTGTTTATTCAAATTGATAAGGCCGCCCAAAAAGGCATAGACTTTCGAGGTCGTTTTGTCTGGAGAATGCTGCTTCTGATGTTTTTCGGCTTGTTCTGTCATTCGTTTTACAGCGTCGAAATCATCTCTGTCTATGCGCTGTTTGGCATACTCCTGCTCGCGCTGTACCGGGTAAAATCATGGGTGCTGCTGGTTTTATGTGCCGCACTCATTGTGGGGGCGCCTCGCATTGCTCAGGTCTACCATCACAATCAACAGCTACCCGATCAGCCGACTCTCATAGAGCAAGAGGGCACCACCGAGCCCAAGGTTACGAGAGAGCAGCCCGAGCACATCGCTAATCCATCTTTTATTAATTCGGCCAAACACAATTATGCCGAGCGCTTAGAAGGCAAGCTTAATTACCAGTTTGGTTTTATTGGCCGCGGCTATGTCACTTTTGCGTTATTTATTTTAGGTTTATTGGTAGGGCGCAGTCGATTTCTGGAACGGGCGCATCAACATCCAAAGCAATTGCTGCTGATGTTTGCGGGCTTCGCCGCGGCCACGGCCGCCATAAGCGTATTACAAGCATTGATGCCCGAGCAAAATACACGCGTGTTTTTTAGAGCCGAAGGCGTCTATTTATCGGGGTGGCTTGTTCTGGCGAAGACTCTTAGTGACATAAGCTTAATCACATTTTCCGGTGCTTTAGTGAGCGGTTTTCTGGCCCTGTATTACTCCGAGCGCTTCAACCAATACCTGGAGCTACTGGCGCCTTATGGTAGAACGGCCCTGACTAATTACATTATGCAAGGCGTCATCGGCTGTATTTTGTTTGCGCCCTGGGCACTGGGCTACACATTCGGCCGATGGGGGGCATTCGGCTTGGTCACTTTGGGGTTATTAATTTATATCGTTCAGGGTGTTTTTAGTTATGTATGGCTTAAGCACTACTTATACGGCCCGCTAGAGTGGCTGTGGCGCAGCGGCACCTATTTATCACTTCAACCCTTTTCAAGAAAGACACTCAATCGGTAAACTTTATTAATGACGGGAAATAATCATGTTAAAACACATTGCACCACTCTTACTGCTAACAATATTCGCGACCCACGCTATTGCCGAAGAACCTATAGCCACCGAACTTAAAGCGTTATCGGCGCAAAAGTGGGTTTGGATGGCCGATAAAGACGTAGAGAAATTGGAAATTCTTTTTCATGATAAAGCAAAGTTTGTCCATATGAGCGGCAGCTGGAAAAAAGATCGAGAATTAGAAATTATTAAATCCGGTAGCATTTGGTACAAGAACGCCAACGTGCACGACATTGCCGTTGAGCTATTTGGCGACACGGCTATTGTCTGGAACCGAATCACTCTGGTTGCCGTCGTGCGTGGCAAAGAGGTATCCAACGAGTTTACAGTGACAGAAGTGTATCAGCGGCAAGAAGATGATTGGAAAATGTTGGATTTAACTTTTAGCAGCGTAAGAGACTCCCACGCAATTGAACACTAGTAGGAACACGCCTTCTCGCTAGTAGCGACAAGGCGCCTTTCCCACTTTAGCTCGCCGATAAATCTGTATTTTTAATCGGAATATTTCGCACACGCTTACCGGTAGCGGCAAAAATAGCGTTGAGTACGGCAGGTGCCGCTACTGCAATCGTCGGCTCACCGACACCACCCCAGAAACCGCCCGACGGCATGGTAATCACTTCCACTTCAGGCATATCGCGCAATTGCATCACTTGGTAAGTGTGGAAGTTTTCCTGTTCAATTCGACCATTTTTTACAGTACATTCGCTGGATAACAAAGGCGATAAACCGTAGACAAACGAGCCGGCGACCTGCGCTTCAATCTGCTGGGGGTTAATGGCGTAACCTGGGTCAGTGGCCGCCACAATGCGGTGTATTTTTAGTTTGCCATCGGTTACGGAAACCTCCGCCGCTGCCGCGACGTAACTGCCAAAACCTTTCACCTGAGCAATGCCTCGGTAAATACCTTTGGCCGGCTTCGTATCCCAACCAATACCTTTGGCTGCGGCTTCCAGTACGGCTAAATGTTTGGGGTGGTTTGCCATTAACTTGCGACGAAATGCCAGTGGGTCTTGCCCCGCGGCGTGGGCCAACTCGTCGATAAAGCTCTCCATGTAGAGCGCGTTTTGGTTTAAGTTCACACCGCGCCAAAATCCGGGGCGAATGTGCGGGTTGACCATCACCTGATCCACCAATAAATTCGGTACGCTGTAGCCAATCGCCATGTCGCCTTCGGGGTCAACCCCTTGGTACATAACCGGGTCGCCTTTACCCCCGATCGCATTGGGGTTTACATGGGCCAGAATGGATTGACCGGAAATACGCATGTGCAGAGCCTGCACAGTACCATCGTCATCCAGCGTTGCGCGCATGCGGCACTGCGTGACCGGGTGAAAATGACCTTGGAGCATGTCTTCTTCGCGCGTCCATAAAAGTTTAATGGGCGTGTCGGGTATTTGCTTTGCGACCAGCGCCGCCTGACGCACGTAGTCTGTCGCTAAACGGCGGCCAAAACTGCCGCCAATACGCATGGTGTGTACTTCACACACTTCTTTGGGTAACTCAGCGGCTTCAGCCAATGCCCCCAACGCGGATTCAGGTACTTGGGTTGCGCCCCACATTTCGCAACCATTTTTCCGCCAGCGCACGGTTGCACTCATCGGCTCCATGGGCGCGTGATTCTGATACGGGTAACTGTAGTCCGCCTCGATAACGTTAGCGGCTTTTGACAAAACGTTGGCGGCATCGCCAATGTTATTGCCCACATAATCGGTTTTCGCACTCAGCCCCTCGTGCAGTTTTTCTGCAATGCTGGCGCTGGACACTTTGGCATTTTCGCCTTCATTCCATTTAACGGGTAGGGCGTCTATGGCTTTTTTGGCGTGCCAAAAAGTATCGGCCACAACGGCCACGGCGTTGTCATCCAGCGCTACCACTTTTTTTACCCCAGGCATGCTTAACACGGCTTTGGCATCAAAGCTTGCAAGCGTGCCGCCGTGCACAGGGCAGGCCTTGGGAATGGCGATCAACATGCCGGGCAGGGTGAGGTCAGAGGTGTACACCATCGAGCCGTCGACTTTTTCTTTCGTGTCTAATCGCTTGAGGGGTTTCCCCGCAATGGTCCACAAAGACGGATCCTTCAGTTCAATGTTTTCGGGTGCTTCAATGCCATTGGCTAGAGCGGCTACGGAACCAAATGTGGTCGAATTATTGGATGCCGAATGAGTAATAACGCCTTTATTAACTTTGCATTCTTGGGCGGGCACTTGCCACTGACGCGCGGCCGCCTCCACAAGAATCGCGCGAGCGGTTGCTCCGCCTTTGCGTAAATATTCGTGTGAGCCCCGTATGGCTGTAGAGCCACCGGTTGATTGCGATTTCCAGACATTATCGCGTTGCAGATTGGCTCCGGGCTTTACCAACTCAAAGCCTACATTGTCCCAGTCACACTCAAGCTCTTCGGCCACCAGTTGCGCCAGGCCCGTAAGCGAACCCTGGCCCATTTCAATCCGCGCAATGCGAATCAGTACGGTTTCATCGGGCTGCACAACGACCCAGGCGTTCACTTCATCGGAACCGGCCTGTGCCAGTGCCGTTTTTGCCAGCGGAAAACTAAAGCCAAATACAAACGCGCCGGTAGCGACTGTCGAGCCTTTCAGGAAATTGCGGCGTGATTCATTACTGGGTGAGTTCAGAAGATCATCCTTTTTACGCGTTGGCATCTTGGCCTCCTGATTCAGCATTGGCTCTGAGTTGTTTAGCCGCTTTCTTGATTCCCTCAATAACACGAGGGTAAGTGCCACAGCGGCAGATGTTGCCCATGCCACGGCGTATATCGTCATCGCTCGGGTCGCTATTTTGCGCAAGCAACGAGGATGCGGCCATAATCATGCCGGACTGGCAATAACCGCACTGAGGTACGTCAATCTCAGCCCAAACGTCCTGAACCGGATGAAACTGCTGAACACCAAGGCCCTCAATGGTGGTTATTTTTTGATCTTCGCGAACGGCGCTAACGGGAAGTACACAGCTGCGCTGAGCCACGCCGTCAATATGAACAGTACAGGCACCACACATTGAAATGCCGCAGCCGTACTTAGTGCCGGTTAGCCCCAGTTGCTCGCGCAACACCCACAACAGCGGTGTGTCGGATTCAACGTCAATATCTTGTGTTTTTCCGTTCACATTGAGCTTCATATTTATTCTCCGTAAGGTTCAGCCGCAATCGCGCACCGCATTACCGAATTTATTAGCTTGTCAGTATAGTGTGAATGGCCGGATTACTGGGCTTAAAAGGGCTAAATTATGTAAATTTGGCCGTGGTGGATGCCACCTAAAAAACGACTTCAATTGTGAGTCGCACAGCCACCACCGCCAATAGGCTGCTGGCGGTGGTAGGCACAAACCGCAATAAACTCGCCCAGAACCGCTAGAAGCAGAAAGCCAGCCAGGGCCAACAGGGCTTGCACCACCCCCGAAGAGGGAGTAGATTTGTGCCAAATGACCCCTAAAAGAACAGGCCACCCAGTACCAAAGGAATTGGACACATGGTGCAAAACACCCCCTCAGACGAGACTTATTCGCTGGCAGGCACGGCGTGCCGTCACTGGCTGTGGAGTGCCTTGAAGGCTTTTTCCATTACGCACAGTGTCAATTCTACCCAAATAGGTCGAGCCGACTTATCGTCAAGCACTAGCAGTAGGTTGTTCAAGGGCTTTTCCCTCCTTCACAACCTCGCCATGAAGTCGAATATTCAGAATTTTTTCTACCGAATATTTTCACTTGGCTCAGCAGACGTATCAGGTTAAAAAGGATTACTACTTTAATGGCATGAATTTTCGTAAACAATATTCAGCTTTCATACAGACATAATCAGCAATTTTTCTCACCGGGAAGAGAGGAGGTTTTTGTGCCCCCAAAGAACAAAAATCGTACAAAACCAAAAAGCACGAAGAAATTAAGTGTCGCCAAAAGAATAATTATTAACTCCAACAACAAAAGGAGAATGCTCGGAAGAAAGCCTGTTCCATTAAGCGTTCAAGAAAGGGAAACTTACGCTGTAGTTGAAATTTTTTCGTCATTATCCCCACAGCAAATTTACTTAAATTTTGACGAGATAGCAAAGAGCAATCTGATCCCCAAGGCCAGCAACTTAACCCTACATAGAGATATTGTTGATTTCTATAGCGCAGCAACACCAAGCGCTACATTAGAACAAAATCTTTCATGGGGTCTAGGACTAATTTCACATCATCGGGATAAATTACAGTTTTTTATCGAAAGACAGAATTTAATAACGAGGGCAATATTAGAGGGAGATAATCACCTGGTCGAATCAATCCTCAGAGAGGTTGACGATAGATGCGGCATATCACTCTGGTCCATAAAAATACGGGCTCAGTTAACATCTTGCATGCAAAATGGCGATCAAGAAGAAAAAAAATATTTGTCCAATGCAGTTGTTGAAAACAGACTGCTATCCTCTTTGGTTGAAAAATGCTCCTTCTTTTGCAACAAAGACTCATTCATTTTATTTTTGGGAACAGAAATAGCAAACATAGAAAGAATAAACAACGAATATGTGAAGAATATTGCATGGTACCACATCGCCCCGAAAACGTTCATACGCAGATGTGACTACTTTCAACTATTAAAAACAGAGAAAAACGCATCTATAATTGACCTGTTTCTAGCAATCACCTCTTATTCCGAATTGCTATCTGAAAAAAAGGAATTAGAGGAAAGCGATCAGTCGAAAGAACTTCTTAGAGTTTTAGATGAAGACTTCCAATCCGTAACCGCAAAAAATATCCGGTATTTAAACAAGCTTATTTGCTTTGATGACCTATCATTGAACGAGAACTTTTTCTTAATCTGCAGCCTACACGAAAAGGGATCACATAAAGAATGCATAGAGAAGGCAATAGATTACGGGCTAACTCGACTACCATTTCCGATTATTGAAATGGTGGCGAAGTCCAATGTAAGAGAAAACCTGTTAAATGGCAGCGGAATCATATACGAGTTAATTGAAAAAATGCAGAGCGTGCTACTTAAAGATAGTGACTGCAATAAATCAATACAAGATCTTGACTACATATCGTATGTTTATAGGTCTATCGACTGGTTCAACGATCTAAAAACATTTATTGATCGAGAAGGAAATTTCTCTAGCAGTGAAAAAATATTTTCCTCTGAAAAGATGCTAACTATACGAAACCCGATGTTTTCTCCATCTCAGTCAACAGTATTTGGAAGTGAATACCTAGTAGAATTAACGAAAACCTTCCCAAACATATGGTTTGTTAGATTTCTTTACGAACTTTCAGTTGAAAAGGGAAGTAAATTGAAACAACTTAACGTTCCTCAAGAAATTCTTTCTCGATACAAAATAAAAGGAATGATAGATAAAGGAATGCACTTCGCCGCCACCGAAAATTTGTACAACTCAGTATCCGGCGGCACGGACAGCTTGATAACACTGGAGTCATACAGACTACTTGTTGATTGCCTTATATATTCAGAAAAACATGACGAAGCCGTAAAAATATTTACCGAAGAAAGCGTGAAAAACTCTAACTACATACCAATATTTGACATCGAGAATGTTATATCTGCCGCACTATTAAAATACAAGCGATCAGAAAAAATTGATTATCCTATATCTTTAGCCATCTACTCAAAAGTCGTTGATGACAGATATGATTCAGATCTTAAGTATAGCTTTGAGCTCTTCCTGGAAAGGAATGGAATGAGTAGACCGGAAGAACTTTTTGGAAAAGAAGATTTCTTTGGGAAAGAAAAGCTGCATTATTTTCTTAGGTGGGTTTGTACCCCTGAGAACATGAGCTTACTCGAAACCTTTTCTGACTTAGACGACATAGAGCTAAGCCGAAGTAGAATATGTAAATATTTAATTAAAAAAACTAAAAACACAAGCTCACTTACACACGAACTTATAGAGATATCCAAAAAAGAGGCCCAACGATTAGCATCAGAAGACGTAGATAAAAGTAAAATATTTGTAGACACCAGCGTGTTTACAGGGAGAGATTCTGAAAAGTTCAGGATTCTTTTTGACCGTTACATTGAACTAAAATCTAAAACCTACCATGATAGCGAGGATGAATTATTATTTGAAGAAATATGCGAAACCACAAGAAGGAATGAATCGTTAAAAGATTCAAGCATTAGCTTTCCCAGCATACTCTCAAGCATCTACATTCAAGGCATGAACTTAAATAAGAAAAACTCGATGTTTTTAGGTTTATGCAAGTTATTTAGGGAGGAATTTGCCTATGGACAAAAAGGTTTAAATAGCCATCTAAGTACTCGGATTCGCCATGGCTATCTACCAACCGCTATTGAAAGACCCTTCAAAGATGAATCAATTCTATTTAAAGACAACCAAGGCAGTCACAGAATTTTCAAAAAGTCAAGATGGTGCGAAGGAAGATTTATATTTTCCGATAACCAGGCAGATCATGTTTACCAAGAGCTTTGCGAGTTCTCAAAACTTCTTCAGGAGCACATAGAGCTAATTAATGACCAATGGCTTCAAATATATACTCTTGACTCCGAAGTATCCCAGATTAAAAATATCGACGAGGGAACAATTGGAAAAATTAATTTTTCAGTATCCCCCATAGAATGCTTTTATGTTGAAAAAAAGCTTCCGATTTCCCCCACTTATGAAGATCTTGTCAAGGTCATGATAGACTGGCTCTGGCAGAAAGCTGACGATAGCTTCTTTGAGATACGAAATAGAATCGAAAATCAAAGCAGGACACACATAGCTTTATTGACAGAAAATCTATTAACAAACATTAAAAGCAAGACTGAAACTTGTTGGGCTCAACACGAACTTTGCAACAGTGTTGTTCGAGCAAAAAATAAAATTAACGCCCAGATTGATTTAATATGTTCATGGCTTGATCGAAAAAGCTCACCCGAAAGCAATCGAGAGCATGATGTTCGCGTAATCCTACAGATGGTTGCAGACTCATTATCAATAGATTTTACATATACAGAAGAATTCAAGTATAAGATATACGGATCATCTGTTAACTATTTTGTTGACATATTTCATATTCTTTTTGAGAATGCCATATCTAAATCTAGAGTTTCTCATGACGAGATTGACATAGAAATAAGTATTAGCGATCGAAAAAATGGAATTCTATTTTCAATGAAGAATAGTTGCTCTCACAACAACAAGGACGCTGAATCTCTCGTATTCTATAGCGATGCATATGGAGATGAGTCGCTAATCAATGACTCGATTCAGCAGGAGGGAGGGACAGGTTTTTTTAAAATATGGAAGATACTAGAAAAGGACATGGAAGTGGAAAGCAATATAAATCTCAGCTATGAAGAAAATCGGTTCGCGATTGTATTGGAAATCGACAACCTCGAAAAACACTTATCAAAATGAAGATTGCTATAATAGAAGATCAGCCAGAAAAACTTCAAGAAATTCTATATTTTTTAGAAGAATTCTATGAAGTTAAGCCCTGCATTAAGATTTGCGAATCGCTCAAGTCCGGATTAATACTTATTAAAAATGATCAGGATTTCGATCTTATATTACTTGATATGAGCATGCCCGTATTGGATGCAAAGCATGACTCTCACGGTCTAAAGCCCGAAAATTTCGCGGGAAGAGAGCTTATGAAACAAATGAAGATTCGAGGCATCTCTGTTCCCGTGGTGGTTGTTACTCAATATGCAGTCTTTGAAAAAGACAACATCACCTTGGCGGAGCTTAATGAAGAATTTGAAAAGAGTTATCAGGATTTCTATAAAGGGTGTGTTTACTTTCAATCCTCATCTGACGACTGGATGCAAGAACTCGCTGAAGTATTAAGAGGTTGTAATGAACAGTTATAGTGTTCTTATTGTAGATGATAGTTACGAAAATCAAAAAAACATATTTGGCGCCATGGAAGGCTGCGAGAGGTATTCACATAATTCCGTCATCTCTATAAAAGATGCCATTACGGCTATGAGAAATGAACAATATGACATAATGTTTTTAGACATCCAAATACCTATGCACCTTTCTGGAGAAATATCGAGTAATGGAGGCCTTGAGCTCCTTAAGCAAATTGGCTTGAGAGATGACATATATATCCCACACCATATCGTCGGTATGACCTCGCACTCCGACTCATACCATACCCATAAGGTATATTTTGAATCGCTAGGCTGGCCAATTTTTCTAAATGCTTCTATAGAAGAAGTTAGAGAAATTTTAAATATAAAGTCAAGGCACAGCCCAAGAAAAAAAATTAAGGTAGATGTGGCCATACTGACAGCACTGCGAAAAACTGAGCTGGATGCAGTTTTGAGCTTGCCCTGCAATTGGGAAAAACTACCCCATAAGGATGTGAATACAATATATTACGTTGGAATATTTAATGATCGCCATGGAGAAAAGAAAACAATATTAGCCACTTCTTGCCCCCGAATGGGTGCTTCTGCGTCCTCATCTATATCCATGAAAATATGCGAAGAATTTTCGCCAGAGCTTTTGGTGATGACCGGAATTGCCGCCGGCATCAAGGGAAAAGTAAATATCGGGGACATACTGGTGGCTGACCCATGCTGGGACTGGGGCAGTGGCAAGATCACCTACAAAAATGGTAAAATTGAATTTCTCAGCTCCCCCCATCAAATGCATATTGAACCCAGATTTAGAACTTTTTTTCAAGACGTTTCAGCCGAAAGAACTTTTTTAGATGAAATATATAGCAACTGGAAACACCCAGGAAAACCCAGTCATTTACTAAGTCTACATGTCGGTCCGATAGCCACTGGATCTGTTGTATTAGAAGATCCCGCTACTGTCGATGGTATAAAAAAACAAAACCGTGATGTAATAGGTGTTGAAATGGAGGGTTATGGTCTCTTTTCGGCTACAAAGTATGCATCTAATTTCGTAGAGCCACTTTTAGTAAAATCTGTTTGTGATTTTGCGGATCCAGACAAAGACGATAGCTGGCAGGCCTACGCGGCATACACTAGTGCAAGTTTAGTGTATAGATTTCTAACCACAAGCTACTAGGACGTAAGATAATTAAAAAAAGGTGAGAAATTATTTCCTACTATTATGGTTAAGTCTTTTCCTCTTTCTATAAAATCACCAAGTTTTTGAGTGGCGCAGCCTGAATCGATGCTCAAAGCGCTTCAGACAGAAATCTGGAATAACCTTAACCTCAAAATCAAACCCCGCCAGCCAGCTGACCTCAACCCCCTCCCAGTTGGAAGCTGGGGCAGGGGAGTGTGCTGCCCTCCCACCAACATCCGCCTATGCATAGAGTCGCATTCACCAGAGCGTTGGTTGCGCCTAGGATATAGTCAGTGGCACAATAAGGAACTAGTATACAAGTTGCGTTAAAGCCTTGCTGGCAACGGCGTGACTGAAGTCCAGTCGCTGAACTGGACTAGGATATCAATTGACCGCAAAGCGTGGTGTTTATGATTCAAATAACAAGGCTCCTAAAAACGCTTACCCTGAGCGTTTTCTCGCTGGCATTGGTGGCCCTGACGGCCTGCGCTGGCAACGTTAAGGAATCGAACTCTGTATCGAACGGGGATTCAAGGGCGCGAATGTTGGTGCTTACCGACATTGAAGCCGATCCGGATGATGCCCAAACCCTGGTCCGGCTCCTGTTATATGCCAACGAAATCGATCTCCAAGGCTTGGTGGCCACAACATCCGTTCACCAACAAACCATGGTGGCCCCCGAATCCATTCACACCATTATTGATGCCTACGAGAAGGTTTACCCCACACTCTCGCAGCATGCACCCGACTACCCCACGGCAAATGAACTTCGAGCCTTGGTCAGCCAGGGATTGCCAACATACGGTATGCAAGGTGTAGGCCCCGGCCATGACTCGCAAGGGTCAGAGAAGATAATCGAATTGTTAGAAAACGACGATGAGCGACCGCTGTGGATTTCCGTCTGGGGTGGTCCCAACACCCTGGCGCAGGCTCTGTACAAACTGCGGGAAACGCGCAGCGATTCGGAGTTGAAGCGACTGGTCAGCAAACTGCGTGTCTATACCATTTCGGATCAGGACGACTCGGCCGCCTGGATGAGGGAGAACTTCCCAAACTTGTTTTATATCGTCAGTCCGGGTGGTTACGGAGCCGCCACCTGGACCGGGATCAGCACCGTCGTGGATGGCTTTGATAATACCACCATCAGCAACCAATGGTTGGCGAACAATATCCAGCAAAACCACGGCCCGCTCGGCGCTCAATACCCAGACGTTGCCTACGGAGTGGAGGGGGATACACCCTCTTGGTTAAACCTTATTCCTAATGGTTTAAACACGCCGGAGCGTCCGGATTGGGGCGGCTGGGGAGGGCGCTACGAGCGTTATGTACCGGAACTCAGCGCGCTGGACCCGGAGGGTTTCACTGGTGGCGTGCCGGTAGAGGCGGAAACCCGCCCCATTTGGACCAATGCCAATGACACCTATGAGCCCCACGTCTATTCTGATTTTGGACGCTCATTGGAGCCTCTGGGAAAAACCTTCGAAGGCTACCGCGTAACGCTCTGGCGGTGGCGGGATGAGTTCCAGAATGATTTTGCCGCGCGCATGGATTGGACCACTAAGCCGTACGAAGAGGCCAATCACCCGCCGGTTCCCGCGCTCAATCATGCCGAGCGTCTCACCGTAAGTTCGGGCAGCTACTACAATCTGGACGCGCGAAACTCCTTTGACCCGGATGGCGACAGCCTTCAGTTTTTGTGGCTGAACTACCCGGAAGTGGGAACGATGCCCACGGAGCCCGTTAACGTGGACAGCGCCGACAACATGGCGCGTGTACACATGCGGGCGCCGGAAGTGGAACAGCCTCAAGAGCTCCACTACATTCTAAAAGTCACTGACCGGGGCAGCCCGCGACTCACCCGGTACAAGCGGGTTATTGTCGAAGTCACTCCAGATTAATACTCGCGTGTTCAAGCCGGCGGCGGTGTGAAATGTCGTCAAGGCAGGGCTCTTCCCGATCTTTCCCGGGAAGAGCTGAGAATAACAACTGTCGTTATAAGCCTTCATCGACACTTAAGATCCTGAATCATTGATAATTTCCGTACTGCTGCGGCTCCTGCCACAAGAGGTAACGTATGCCATCCGATGTAATAAGAAAAATACGAATGGCTTCAAGGCCTGTACTCTATTCAGTGCTGATCACAGTGGTTGGCTGTCTGGTAATGTCGTGTAGCTCTCAACACAATGGCGCCTCGACACCTCTGAGTCTTAACGACACGGTAAGCTTCTCGGGGACGGACTATGTTCACACGTCTAAGCCGGCAAAGGGTGCTTTTCCGCTAGTGAGTAATGGGCATGCCGCACCAATCTGGGTGAGTCAGGCAGATCACACCGGGGTGCTTCAGGTCGCGGAACACTTGCAACAAGATATCAACAGGGTAACCGGCCAGTTGCCGAGGCTAGTGCACGCAGAGGGCGCTACGGGCCCCGTGGTACTGGTGGGAACGCTTGGTAAAAGCCCGGTTATTGATACCCTGGTTGAGGAGGGGAAACTTGACGTCAGTCAAGTACAGGGGCGCTGGGATACTTACGCACTGCAGACCCTTGAAAACCCGCTTCCGGGCGTTGAGCAGGCGCTGGCAATCGTCGGCAGCAACAAACGTGGAACCATCTATGGTATGTACGAGTTGGCGCAAAACATTGGCGTATCACCCTGGCACTGGTGGGCGGATGTTCCGGTCAAAAAGAGCAAGACTCTTTACGTCGAGTCGGGGTTTCATTATTCCGGTGAGCCTGTGGTGAAGTACCGGGGTATCTTTATTAACGATGATTGGGGCCTTATGCCGTGGGCGCAGGAAAAATTCGGTGGTTACAATTCCGACATGTACGCTCACGTGTATGACTTACTGTTAAGGATGCGTGCAAATTACCTTTGGCCCGGAATGCTGGGTAAATCTATTTACCGAGATGATCCAGAGAGTGCTCGTCTGGCGGATGAGCTGGGGATTGTCCTGGGGACCTCTCACCATGAGCCGATGACACGAGCCCACTCCGACTGGAGCAGAGCGAAGAGTGATTATGGTAATGCCGAGTGGAACTACGAGACGAATAAAGAGGGACTAAAGAAATTTTGGCGTGAAGGAATCGAGCGCAATAAGGACCATGAGGTTCTGATCACAATCGGTATGCGCGGTGACGGTGACAAGGGCTTGGAAGGCGACGTCAAGAACAATATTCAGATAATGGAGGATATTGTTTCTGATCAGCGCTCAATTATTGAGGATGTGAAAGGAAAGCCCGCCGAGGAAGTTCCTCAAGTTTGGGCACTCTACAAAGAAGTACAGGACTACTATGAAAAGGGGATGGAAGTTCCCGACGATGTAATTCTTCTGTGGTGTGATGATAACTGGGGCAATTTACGCCGCGTTCCCACCGCTCAGGAGCGCACCCGATCCGGGGGCGCAGGAATTTACTACCACTTTGACTATCACGGGGCGCCCAGATCTTATGAATGGATCAACACCAACCCGTTGCCCAAGGTGTGGGAGCAGATGAACTTGGCGTATGAGTATGGCGCCAATAAAATCTGGGTCGCCAATGTCGGTGACATCAAACCCATGGAAGTTCCGACGGAATTCTTTCTGGAGATGGCCTGGAATCCAAAGGCCATGAACAAAGAAAAGATCGCTGAGTTTACCGTCAAATGGGCTGAGCGAGAATTTGGTGGCGCCTATGCCAAAGAAATAGCGGACATTGTAACGAAATACGCGAAATACAATGCCTGGCGTAAGCCGGAACTGCTATCCCCGGACACATTCAGCCTGGTCAATCATCGGGAAGCGGAGCGGGTTTTGGAAAAATGGACGGCCATTTCCCAGAAAGCGGAGGCTATCTATGAAAAGTTGCCGGCTGAGTACCAGAGTGCTTTCTATCAGTTAGTGTTATACCCGGCCAAGGCGAGTGCAAACGTGGTGGACTTGTACATTACAGCGGGGCGAAATCAGTTGTACGCCCGGCAGGGGCGAGTCAGTGCCAATGTGTATGCCCAAGAGGTTGCCGTAAAGTTTGAGCGCAACGAGAAAATGATCGAGGAATACCATAGCTTGGAGAATGGTAAATGGAATCACATGATGAGCTATCCATTTATCGGCTATACGAGTTGGAACGCCCCGGATAAGAACACCATGCCTGAGGTATCAAGTGTTGATCCGAAAAACGAGGCATCAATGGGGGTTGCCATGGAAGGCAGTGAGTTTTCCTGGGCGGAACAATTAGCCCCAAACACGATCACCTTCGAGCTTGAAGCGTTTTCGGGTCAAGAGCGCTTTTCGCCCTTTGTTGTAATAGCGGATCAGGGTGCGTCCCGGGGAAAGGCCGTCGTTTGGCCGGAGTCCGGTACAGAGGCCGCGATTACTGACCCCGACAGCGATGAGAGTGGACGGTTTGGTTTCACGTTTGAATTGTCCGAGCCTTCCACGCTCACTTTCAAGCTACGGCTAAGCGCCGCCAACACGCACGACGACTCGCTGTTCTACAGACTGAATTCTGGCGAGTGGCAGGTTAAGAACAATGTCGAATCCACCGGCGGGTACTTGGTGGTTGATGTCAACACCTTTAGCGACGTTCCCGCAGGCACTCACACCATAGAGATTATGCGCCGTGAAGATGGTTTGAAGCTGGACAGGGCTTACCTGACGGCGAACAGCGGTCAGGTGTCCAGCGCTCAGGCTCAGGGAGCCGTCCCCGCCGAGTTGCCAACCTTCGACTCGATCAACCAGCAAACGTATTGGGTCGATGTATTCAATCGCGGCACCCAGAATGTTGCGGTTGATATCAAGGCAACCAAGCCCTGGATTCAAATCTCTGACCCGCAGGTTCTCGCGGGGGGCGATACCCGGTACTGGGTTGACGTTGACTGGAGCAAAGCGCCTGTTGGCAAGCACTCCGGAGCGGTCGTCGTGTCAGAGAAAGGGGGCGACAGCGTCACTATTACCGTCAATGCCGTGCGGTCGGACAAGTTTGAGCACGAGCGCTTGAACGCCCATGGTGGCCTAACGGGGCCGATCACGTTTGCGGCCGAGTCCTACCACAAGAACGTGGCCAAACGCGATGTGGCCTGGGAGAAAATCCCTGATTACGGTCGGGGTGTATCGGGTATGTCGGTGTTCCCGGCGCGAAGCGAAAGCGCGATACCAGCAGAGAACGCCCCCTATCTTGAGTATGACGTGTTCATCGCCGAGCCGGGTGAGTATACGGTTGACGTGATCACGGGTATTGCCCTGAATATCCAACCGGACCGTGGTGTTCGATTGGCCGTATCCTTTGATAATCACGATCCCGTCGTAATCGACGCTTTCTCGGGGGAACAATACCAAGACCCCAGTGAGCGGAAAGACAAATCATCACCGGCCATTCTCAGCTGGTATGAGTGGGTTAAAGACAACGCGCGAACCATGAGCAGTCAGCATAAGATCAGCGAACCCGGCATCCACCGTTTGAAGATCTGGATGGTCGATCCGGGAGTGGTTTTGGAGAAAGTCGTCGTACACCGTGGCGATGTGCGCAAGAGCTACCTGGGGCCGCCTGTCAGTGAAATCCACTAGGCTTCCGCTTGGAAAATTCATATCGTTTTGGAATAGTGAAGATGATCAAGAAAATTATATCAACGTATTTAGTTGTTGTGTTAGGGCTCGTTTTAAGCGGTTCAAACTCTGTGTTGGCAGAAGTTAACAGCAAAGCAGACTCGTCTATTCAGCCCTATCACGAGAATCAATGGTATTGGCAGTATAAAGGCGAGCCAATCATGTTGATTGGGGGGAGCAACGAAGACAACCTTTGGCAGTGGACAGGAAAGCAGCTGACCGATCATCTTGATTTGTTACGGTCGGTCGGTGGTAACTATGTTAGATGCACGATGTCAGACAGGAAAGATGGCAATGTGTTTGCGGTTGAAGAAGTCGACGACGGCAAGTATGACTTGACCCAGTGGAATGGCGAATACTGGAGCCGACTGGATTTTTTTCTTAAGCAAACGGAGAAGAGAGGAATCATCGTCCAGCTGACGCTATGGGACTGGTTTGACTTGTTGTACGACCGTTTTCCTGTTCACCCCTTAAACCCGGAAAATAATGTCAACTGGGAGCCCGAAACAATTGGGGATGCGAAAGATTTCTACGGTAAAGCTGTTGAAGAGAAAAACGAGCCGGTGCTGACTTATCAGCATAGGTATGTCGATAAACTATTATCGATTACGCTGAATTATGATCACATTATTTACAACATCCAGAACGAGAGCTCGCTTGGGGCTGAGTGGGAGAATTACTGGGCTAAGTTCCTGAAAGACTCTTCGATGTCGCAGGGAAAAAACATACATGTCACCAGTATGCAGTTACTACCCGGTAATTCAGTCAGGCATGCAATGTCGAATAGAGAATTATACTCCTACGTTGAAGTATCTCAGAACAACCAGAACGCTGCTGGAGCCATTGGATACAAACATTATGAGAACTTAATCCATTGGCGGAGCATGATCGATGCGCAGCAAGAAGGGCCCATGCCAATGAATAATGAAAAAATCTATGGCGCGGCCGCCGGAGAAAACACTTCGGCCGGATCAGCAAATGAGGCGGTCGAGAGGTTTTGGAGAAATATATTTGCTGGCGCTGCGTCTGTGAGATTTCATAGGCCCGCAGGAGACTGGTGGGGGATCGGTCTGAGTGATAGAGCGCAGCATACGATTAAAGCAGCCTCTATGTTTTTAAAAGAGTTTGATATCTTCAATTCTACGCCCTATCCAGGCTGCGAGACGATTGGCCACCACATTAAAGCTGATTATTGTCTGGCGAATGTCGGCGAGGCCTACGCTGTCTACTTCCCTGACGGAAGAACGACGATTGCGTTAGATCCATGGGTCTATATAGATGAGGTCAATATTAAGTGGCTCAACCTCACAAGTGGTGAGTGGAAAGAAGAAACCCAGACGCTGGATTGGACCGAAATTCCTTGGCAAGGGCCCGACAGAGTTTTAACTATTTCCCCCGGCGCTGGTGCTGGTGGCCCTGAAGACGGTTATGGTACGGGCGACCCCTTCATAGGAATTATAGAGCCGACATCGGCTAATTAATAATATAGAGAAATGGTTGTGAGGCTATACGTTTTCCGGTAAAAAACTTAGCCGTCCCTAGCAGGCTAAGGCGCGGTGAAGTCCCACACAGCACGGATAACATGTGGGATCCTTAAAGGGCAGGGGAGACACGCCGATTTTGCGGCAGTAGCCCACGTACTGAATAAAATCGAGCATTAAAAACCGTGGAGTAGCCCGCTAAAGGCTACTCCGTAGTCCACATATAATTAACTGTAAGCGCCCGCCGAATAGGTTAGCTCATAGCTGTGGCTGTAAATTTCTAAAATATTGCCAAACGGGTCTTCCATATAAACCATGCGGTAGGGCTTCTTACCGGGAAAGTATTCGCGTATAGGCATCCGCTGCTTGCCGCCAGCGGCGACAATTTTTTCAGCTAAACCTTCAACGTCCGGATCTTGCACGCAAAAATGAAACACACCGGTCTTCCAGTACTCGAAGTTATTGTCCGGTTTTTCGGCGTTGTTAAACTGAAATATCTCAACGCCGATACGGTCCCCGGTAGACAGGTGTGCAATTTTAAGCGAGCCCCAGCCCGCGCCAAACACATCGGTACACATAACCCCTACGGCGCTATCGTCTTCCTCGATAGTCGTTGGGGGCATAATCAGGTACCAACCTAGTACGTCGGTATAAAATTTTACGGCGGCTTCCAGGTCAGTGACCGATAAGCCTATATGAGAAAAACTGCGGGGGTAGGTCATAACAAATGCTCCGTTGGTTAATGTTCCCCCAGATTAGCCCTAAGCCGCTATAATAAAAACCACGTAGTGCTTATGGCTTTGATAAGGGATTCTTATGCTAAACCCCCAATGGCTCCGAACCTTTGCCGTAGTGGCCGATACCGGTAACTTTACCCGCAGCGCCGAGCGCTTAGGGTTAACCCAGGCCGCGGTAAGCCAACATATCGCCCAGTTAGAGCAACAGCTGGGGCCGATTTTGATTCGCAGACCCAGAAACATGGAGCTGACGCCAGCAGGGCACGCATTACTGGTGTACTGCGCGGAACTTCAGCAAGCCGATCACCGGCTGCAACAACGACTCTCCCGAGGTGAGCGGCACAAAGGCGATATTAGCCTGATCACCCCCGGAAGCAGCGGCCTGTTTTTATATCCGTTATTACTCGATTTACAGCAAAAACACCCTGAAATCACCATAAAACACCGTTTCGCGCCCAACCCCGACATCATCCAGCAAGTGCTGGATAACTCTTTTGAAATGGGCTTAGTCAGCGTTACACCCGATGACACACGACTAACAGCCACTCAGTTTACCGAAGAGCCACTGGAGCTGGTCGTACCGGCCAGTGCCGATATCTCTGACTGGAACGATCTACGGGCACTGGGGTTTATCGATCATCCTGACGGCCTAAATATGGCAACACGCTTGTTAAGCCGGGCTTATCCCGGCGCGGGAACGGTAAAAGAACTACCTGTACGCGGTTTTATCAATCAGGTGGGCTTAATTTTAGAGCCCGTGGCACGCGGGCTGGGTTTTACCGTTATTCCTAGATACGCCCGCAAAGCCTTTGCCAATTCGCGCGCGATTAAAGTCGTAGCGCTGGAACACAAGGTTATGGACGTGCTGTGGCTGATTCACCGCGCCGAGTGGCCATTGTCCGCCAGAGCCCAATTTGCTTTAGATTATTTAACACAGAAAATCACTGCCCTAGAACACGCGGAGGATCACACTGAAGGCGACAGTGACTCACGTTTTTTAAACAACTAGACCCAGGCGTAAACGGTCGTAACATCGACGCTATCTCCGGGGCTCAGTGCCTTCGGGAAAAACGCCCGTTAGTGCTTTTACTACGCTCTCAGAATGCCAAATGAACCTAGAAAACTATTGACCTACCAACTAAACCCGGACATTGCACGGCCTACTAAATCATTGTTTTTAATGGCTTTTTATTTTTTACTTTACAACCAAAGTAGGAAAAATTTGTTGAAAACACAAATTTTGTTAGATCTCATGAGCTTACAACTATAAATGGAAATCAATCGGTCAAGAAAATTGCGGTCCTGTGCCGATTTCATTGTTATCAGTCTACGTTTTTTAATTTGCGCGTAAATTGTTGCATATGACAATGGCCTTGCTAACACTCCTGGGCTAGCGCGCTCAAACAAAAATATTATATTCACGTGTTTAACGCGCCGGACAAAGGTCGCGAAATTCATCATTGTGATGCTTGCTCATAGACACTCCACTTGGGCAATTTATTATCAATCATAAAACCGTCCTCAATACCGACGAAATTCCATACTTTAACTTTAGAGCTTGTAGTTTTCAGCTTGTTGGGACCGCCTTTGGATATTGGTCGCTCCATGTCATAGCAACGTAAAAGTGTTCTTACGGTGAATAACCAATGAGCCTGTTTATTCTAAATGGATATATTCAGGTGTCCAACTATCTAAATAGGGTCGTGTATAATCTCGCCCAAATGAAGATGTGATCATCTTTTTAAGGATTCCCCATGAAAAGGAAAGCAAATTCGTGCCTGAACGACTTATCTAAACATCGAGCAAATCCCCCGCTAGCCAAAAAACATTCGAATACATTCTATATGTGTTTTTTAGGCTCTGCGTGAAATCGCTTACTGCTTTTCTATCGTGCAACTTCCAGGATTTTTTCTCGGCCTCGTATCCATATAGTTGTATATGTACGTCAGACTTATTATTCAAGGTAAAAAGTATGCTTCACCGTACGTTTGTTGTCTTTGTTCTCCTTCTCTTCCCTATCGTAAATGTGCTAGCACAAACGATTGCTGTGATCGAGGCCGAAGACTATTCGTCTATGTCGGGAGTTCAGACTCAAGGCACATCAGACAATGGCGGTGGTGAAAATGTAGGATGGATTGATGCCGGTGACTCACTGACTTACGAAATGGTTGACCTAAGTGCAGGTACGCATACGTTCAATCTAAGGATTGCCTCGCGTGACTCCGGTGGCTCGCTCCGACTCGTATCAGAAGGGCATGTGTTAGGGCAGGTAGATTTTCCTGCAACAGGTGGTTGGCAAGAGTGGGTGACGATTGATACGTCTTTTGTAACAGAGGTCGAGCTATCCAGTTTAACAATTGAAGCCCAGCAGGGTGGCTGGAACATTAACTGGTTTTCCATTGAGACCGAAGCATTTGAGCCCTTGTATTGGGTTGAGGCGGAAGATTACACCGATATGAGCGGTGTACAAACGGAAGAAACCTCAGATATTGGTGGTGGGCTCAATGTAGGCTGGATTGAGGCTGGCGACTCCCTATCGTACGACGCCATAGACTTTAGTGCGGGAATTCATACTCTGAATCTAAGGGTTGCCTCACGTGATGCCAGGGGGGCGCTTCGATTCCTATCCAACGGGCAAGAACTCGGGTATGTCGATTTTCCTGCGACAGGTGATTTTCAAGAGTGGAAAACTATTGATACGTCGTTTGTGACGGATGTCGACCTATCTGGCCTAAAGATCGAGGCGATTCACGGTGGTTGGAACATCAATTGGTTTTCTGTTGAGTACGGCGTGTATGACTCCTTGTATCGGTTTGAAGCTGAAGACTTCACTGATATGTATGGCATCCAAACTCAAGAAACTACCGATATTGATGGTGGAGTCAATGTGGGTTGGATCAATGCAGGAGACACCCTGACCTATGATTCCGTTAACTTCAACCCAGGAGCTCATACGCTGAATCTAAGGGTTGCATCTCGTGACAACGGTGGATCAATTCGACTTGTGTCGGAAGGTCATGTTCTCGGACAAGTTGACTTTCCACCAACTGGAGATTGGCAAAATTGGGTCACAATAGATACTTCTTTCGTGACGGAGGTTGATCTAGCGGGTCTGACTATCGAATCACTCAATGACGGCTGGAATATTAACTGGCTCTCTATTGAAAGTGATGAACTCGACGCCTTGTATCGGATTGAGGCGGAAGATTACACCAGCATGGAAGGCGTACAAACCGAGAACACCGTGGACGTTGGTGGAGGGCTCAATGTAGGATGGATTGATACCGGAGACCAGCTAAGCTATGAATCGGTAGAGTTAACGGAAGGTGATTACCTCTTAAAAGCCAGAGTTGCATCGAGTAGCGCTGGCGGAATGTTCAGCCTCAATGGAGGAGGCGAAGAGCTCGCTCGGTTGAGTTTTGATGCGACCGGTCATTGGCAGCATTGGCAAACTGTAGAATTGAATTTCACTGTCCTGAACTCGGTTTCCGGAATCACGCTTCAGTCCTTGCTGGGTGGGTGGAACATTAATTGGCTTGTCATTGAGTCTATTGCATCCGATAGCTCTTCCAGTTCCAGCAGTTCCGAGAGTTCGACTTCTTCGAGCGAGAACAGCTCATCAAGCGTGTCGAGTAGTTCAAGCGAATCGTCGGTATCGAGCACTTCCAGCTCCGACAGTTCGACGTCTTCGAGCGAAGGCAGTTCGTCTAGCGTGTCGAGTGGTTCAAGCGAGTCATCAGTATCGAGCACTTCCAGCTCCGACAGTTCGACGTCTTCGAGCGAAAGTAGCTCGTCTAGTGAGTCGAGTAACTCAAGCGAATCGTCGGTATCGAGCACTTCCAGCTCTGAAAGTTCGATCTCTTCGAGTGAAAGCAGCTCATCTAGTGAGTCGAGTAGCTCAAGCGAATCGTCGGTATCGAGTGGTTCCAGCTCTGAAAGTTCGACCTCTTCGAGCGAAAGCAGCTCGTCTAGTGAATCGACTAGCTCAAGCGAATCGTCGGTATCGAGCACTTCCAGCTCGGTAAGTTCGTCTTCTTCTACAGACGGCGATATTATAGACGGGCGATATATTATTCATGAAAACGGAATAGTCGAAGATTTGCAAACGGGGCTTGAATGGAAGCGTTGCGCTGAGCCTGCCGAGTGGGATGGTACACAGTGTGTTATGGCTGAAGCTACTAGCCAACTGTATGTGAAATATCAACAGAGAATGCTTGAGGGATTGGTGCTAGAAGATGGCTGGCGTATTCCCTCTTTAGAAGAGTTGGAATCGATAGTTTATTGTAGCGATGGCGTTCTAGAAGGAAATGACGGAGAGTTCTACAAATGTGACTTCGGCTCGTATTCGCCCACCCTCAATCGCGCTGTTTTTTCTGATGATCAACCTGAGCATAATTATTGGAGCAAGACACCAACCACAAGACTGGACGACGCATACTACGGCGTACGATTCGAGAGCGGATTAGTGTGGGAAATTCCTTTGGCTGAATACAATAGCTTGGGGGAACGAGAGTTCTATACAAGTGCCTATTTGAGGCTGGTTCGTGGAATTATGCCGGCTGAGTATAAGTTATCCGTTGCCAGCCAAGGGGAAGGTACTGGAACAGTCACCATTAGTCAGGAAGGTACGGATTGTTCTACTGGGTGTGTGCTTGAGCGCTCCTCCGGCACTGAAGTACAGATTGTGGCAGAGCCAGACCCTGGAATGATTTTTGCCCGCTGGAGCGGCGCATGTCGAAACACGACGAACGAATGCGTTGTAAATTTAGACAGCGATCTAGAAGTTCATGCCCACTTTCTGGTCGACCCGTATGAATTCCCAAGTGACGGAGTCGTTTTCGATACTGACACAGGACTTGAATGGCAACGTTGTGCCTACGGTCAAAAATGGACTGGTGAAACATGTGAGGGTAGCTCACAAAAATTTACGTTAGAGAAACTCGAAAGCCAAGTTTTTCCGGGGGGGTGGAGGCTACCGACTCGTAATGAATTGGTATCCATTGTGTATTGTGACTCTGGGCATCCTTCTTTTGAAGGGGATTATGTCCTTCCCTGCCTCAATGAATATTCAACACCGACAATTTCAGCTTGGGCTTTCCCCAACCCGCTTGAAGAAATTTATTGGTCCTCATCGTTCTACGCCCAGCGTCCGGTCGTCGTAAATTTTGCAACGGGAAGAGCTGGCTATATCAATTCATTCTCAAATTTACCTTTAAGGTTGGTGCGAGACACTGTTCCTCCTGAATCAATTCAGCTGGAGATGAGCGTAATTGGTAGTGGCGCTATTACGGTTGGCGATATGATATGTGATGACGTCTGTACTAATAACTACTCTAATGTCACCTCAATTGTCTTAGAGGCTGCCCCTGTCTCTGGTTCACGCTTTTATCGTTGGAAAGGGCTGTGTAGCGGATTTGAGCCCACCTGTGAGGTAACCAATTGGCACGAGGTCGAACAGGTTAGTGCTGTATTTGTTGCTGATCGATATGAAATTAGAGGCCCGGAAGGGAGTATAGTCTACGATTCTACTACTGACCTAGAGTGGCAGCGCTGTAGCCGCGGTCAAATCTGGACTGATGGGGCCTGCGCTGGAGATGCTGAGAGGGTTTCTCGAAGAATACTTAACGCTAGTTTGCCGGAAGATGGATGGCGCCTGCCTGAAATCGAAGAGTTGAAATCTCTGGTACTTTGTGATTCAGGAGCACCTATGCTGCAGGATCTAATAGACCAGCGGTGCGAAGGAGATTTCACTAGCCCAGTGATTTCGCAAACTGCATTTCCCGATACGGACACCAGTCGTTATTGGAGCAATACGCACTCACATTCAGATTTTTATCGCACTTTGAATTTTGACAACGGAGCCAATGGTACCGCCAGATTTGACTATTACCGCAATGTTCGTTACGTGCGAGATGCTGAAGTTGCAACCAATGATTTGACAGTGACGATTTCTGGAACCGGAAGTGGTACGGTGATGAGCTTGCCGACAGGAATCGAGTGTGGCCAGCAATGTAGTGCGGGATTTACGAACGATGACGAAATTACGCTTACTGCAAATGCGTCTAGTGACTCTAGGTTTGTAGGTTGGGCCGGTGGCTGTTCGGGTGACAGTACTCAATGCGCCTTAACCATGAATGAGTCTAAAGCGGTTGAGGCGATTTTCGAAAGAGAATTACAGGCATTTATTCACTATCCTTCCCAGGTTCTAGCCGTGGGTGGAAGTATGGAGCTGGACGGTAGCGTCAGTACGTCTACAGTGCATGAGATTACCGATTATCAATGGACACTTTTTCCTGAGACTAACGTGATTGGTACCGACGCGGTATTGCCTATTGTCGATTTAGCGCCTGGTCAATATGAATTTGTACTTGAGGTAGAAAACAGTGTCGGACAAATATCCACGTCAAGTGTCATTATTGACGTAGGGTACCCACCGATTGCCGTTGCTCCAGAAAGGGTTGTTGGTTACCCGAATGAAGAGATTCTTATCGATGGTTCTAGCAGTAGTGTCCAGCAAGGCGAGCTCACTTATCAGTGGGTTGTTGATGGGGAGGTGCAGACTCCAGGGCCGAAGTTGCGGCTGAACTTTGAAAATGCCGGGAACTATACCGCTACTCTAGAGGTTGCGTCAGATCTAGGTTTAACGGCTACCGCTACTGTAGCAATTGAAGTATTAAATGACCTTCAGGATTTAGTGTCTTGTCCCGTATTGCCCGTAACGGAAGACCATAACCTTTCGTTGGAATACCCCGAAAATGATATACCTTGGGTGGGTGGTCAGGCTGACAATGTTGCTGATATTCAGCGTGCATTTAACTACGCTAGGAGCGTAGACCCCTCTGTGAGTCAGTATCTCATCATGCCCGCGCAGCCGGAGTGGGATGCGATGAATCTTCAGCAGAAAGGTTTCTTTTTGGTAAACGCTGAACGAGTGGCACGCGGAATCAAGCCGTACAGCGGTTATGACTCGGCAATTACATCGGTCGCCCAAAATTATTCAGATTATATGCTCGATAATAATTTGGAGATTAGTCATTACTATCAAAACTCTACCGCGTTTGAACGAATGATGAGTTCGGATTATTCGGCAAACAATGCTGATGGCTACATTGGTAAAACCGAGTCATTGGCTTCTTATGTAAATAATGCAGAGGGAAGCTCTCCAGAAGCCGCTCTTGTTAAAAGCGTATATAACTGGATCTACCATGATAAGCGGTGGTACCTCGCCTTTGGTTTAACAAGTGGCATTGAGTGGGGGCACAGAGATCATCTTTTACAAACAGGCCTACAAGACAATCATGGTGACCCGAGTACAGAAGGTGTTGGAGGTTTTGGTGTAGCGCCAGGGCTCTATAATCCTTCAGTAGTAACCCCGGACTCTTTCGGTTCCGTTGTAACATTCAATACTCTTGACCAAGGTCCAGACTGGGAGTCTTCGAGAATTGAATCCGTTGATATCAGTCAAGCGCAGGGCTGTATATCCTATGCGATAGGTTTTCCTGGGCAGGGGGCTGTTTTAGAAGGGTTGGAATCTTTACGAGTCGAACCGTCCAGTCTTCATCTCGCCGTGGGCCAATCAAAGATTCTATCTATCATCGGCCGATATACGGATGGCAGTGAAGTCGATTTAAGTTCGTTGGGTAACCTAGAGGCAAATGAGACTTCTGTAGTGGAAGTAAGTTCTGGCATTGTTTCCGCACTCAAGCCAGGACCGGCGACCGTATATGCCAAAATTGGAGGTCTGGAGTCGAATAGGTTGTATGTTACGGTGGGGGAATCGGTTGACACTGCGGTGTTTACAGGTACCGAGGCAGAAGTTGCTGCATCGTACATTGCACCTAATGCCACATTACCTGGTGGGTATTCCCTTACCGAAGCGGGTTCGACAGCCGCCGAGTACAACCCGAAAGCAATGGCAATATATACTGGATTGGTTTTTGACCGATACGGTATTCCATTATCAGATGTAAAAGTAAGCCTACTGGACGCACAAAACTACGGTTCAGTGCTGACCGATAACAACGGCCGTTTCATTTTAGCCGGGCCTGCAGGCGAGCAAACCGCTGTATACCAAAAGCCAGGGCATGTTGTTGTTCAACGTACTCGAATCGGTGCCAGTAGTCAGTGGGCAGCGTATGAAAATATTACTTTGCTAGAGCGAGACTCGAAGAAGACCCTCATAGATCTTACGTCTGGTGTAGCGCAAGTACATGAATCAACGCCAATTGTCGATGAGTACGGAGAGCGCCGTACAACCCTCATCTTTAACGGTGCTACCTCCGCATCCATACACTCTGCTGATGGTTCGATTAGGCATATTGATTCTTTCGAAGTAAGTGCAACAGACTTCGAGACGCCTCAATCAATGCCGGGTGATTTACCTAAGGATGTAGCGTTTACTTGGGCAGCAGATCTTCATGTAGAAGGTGCTCATTACACAGACGAAGTGCATTTTGATAAAAATGTTACGTTGATCCTCGACAATTTCATCGACTTTGAGGTTGGCGAGGTGCTGCCGCTTGGTAACTACAATATGCGTACCGGTCTGTGGGAAGCCTTAGACAACGGCATCGTTGTACAAACTCTTGATGAAAACGGTGATGGCTTAGTCGATGGCTTGGATTATACCGGTGATGCTTTGGCCGATGACCTCAATGGCAACGGCAGCACGCAGGATGAAGCGGTAGGTCTCGAAAACCTTCCTACGGGTAAAACCCTGTGGTGGGCTTCGGTAAGCCATTTCTCTACAAAGGATTTGAATCAGGGACAAGCCGAAGATGAATCACCTGACAATCCAGAAGTTGAATCCGGTGAAGAGAAGCCCGATGATGACGATTGCGTAAATACAGGCTCCTATTTGAAGGCCTTTCAGCAAACTTTTCACGAAGATATTCCGATTGCCGGAACAAACCTGACATTACACTATGCCAGCCAGCGCACTGAAGGCTATAAACATAAAATTTGGGTGCAGGTAAGTGGTAGTGAAGTGCCTGGCACGCTGCTATCCATGGTCGCTAAGCTCGAAATAGCCGGCCATGTTTTTGAGCAACGCTTTAGTCCTGAGCCAAATGTGGAAGCAGAGTTTATCTGGGATGGAACTGCCGTTGATGGTTCACAAATACAGGGATTGGTAAGCGGGAAAGTCAGTATAGGTTTTGAGTATCAAACCGTGTATACCAGCCCCGGCAACGCGGCGGCAGAGGGAAGAGCTCTTGACGATTACCCAAGAGCTTGGGCAACCGTTAGCGATATAACCACGCAGGTTCCAGGGCGGGATCGTTATGTTGCTTGGCAATCCAGCGGCATTACCCTAAAAAATTCATTTGACAGGCAGCTAGCAAATGGCTGGTCGCTGTCTAATGTGCACGAGCTTGATCCATCGGGCAAAGTCTATTTGGGTTCTGGTGCAACCACGGATATTGCTTCGCCCAGTTCAATATTGAAAACTGGTCAAACTTATAGCCACTACGAGGGCGATGATGGTTACTATCAGGCGGGTGGAAATGTCGTGGACTACTCTATCAGCGATGAAAATACCTTGATTGATCATGTCACTGGTCTTGAGTGGCAAAATGAACGTAACCCTTACCGTACTGTTAGCAAACAAGATGCGGCAAACTATTGCCAAAATATCGCCGAGCCCCTGAATTCAGGCTGGCGTTTACCTACCCCCAAAGAAGTAGGGTATACCATTGATAAGTCAGGTGGTACTCCCGAACAACGAATTTACAGTACGGTACAGGCCAGGAATATGTGGCACACCAACACACTCAACAACGAGCTGCGAGAGATACCCGCGGTTTGTGTTCGGGGCGATGTTCTAGATCTAAAAACCGTTGAAAATTTAACTCGTAACTCGAGCAAGGATGTTGTTGTTGATCAAGATAATGGTTTGATGTGGCAAGATGCACCGGACAACGTAGATCTAACCCTAACTTGGGAAGAGAGCATTGACTACTGTGAGGCGTCAACCCATGCGGGATATGATAACTGGCGTTTACCGAATATTAACGAGCTGCTTTTTGTATTGTCGAATAATATATTCGAGTACGAAACGACACTAAATCTCCCTCCCGGTGTGGGATGGAATCAAGATTCTCCTGAAAGAAATCCTTATTGGAGTTCCACCAGCAATATCCGAGATGAGTCACAAGCATGGGTGATTGAAAGTATTTCCTTTAATAGTGATAGGTTTAATAAAGTCGATGAATATCATGTTCGTTGTATTCGAGAGGATTCAAGTGCGGTTCGTTCCCCCTATCGCTTTGACAGCGATGGTCGGCACGTCGCGACAGTGGATGTCAACAGTGGCGTTGTGCTTCAGCATATCGAGTATGACGAGTCTGGCAGACTGAAGGCAGTTTCAGACCAGTTTGAAAACACCATTCTCATAGAGAGAAACTTTGCGGGTGTTCCTGAGCGCATTGTAGCTCCAGACGGTGAAGTAACATGGCTTACGGTCGATCAGTTTGGTGACCTTGATGAGGTGAGTTACGAAGATTCCACCCGTTACAGTTTTAGCTACATAAGTGGTGGCCTGCTTACGAGTAAAATAGATCCTCGTGATAAAACGTTTACCCGCCAATACGACGGTAATGGCCGAATTGAAAAGGTTTGGGATCCTATGGAAGGATTCTGGACCATTTTTGATGAACGTTTGGAAGCAGGAAGTAGTCGTTATGGCTATACAACCTCCGAAAACAATACGCATCAGTCGGTTCGTACGGTACTCGAAAACGGTGATGTGCAAACATCGACCACCACAAAAACGGGTGCGAATATTAGCTACACTCGGAGTGCGAATGACTTAGCGAAAACGACTTCGGCTTATGGTATGACCTATCAAGAGATCAGCATGCTGGATCCAAAAACGTTGCGACCCATTCCTAGCCAAGAGGTTATAACTACCCCCTCTGGAATTGTCCATACTACGGATATTATTAAAACATACGGTGAAAATGGTGCGGATACGTCAAGTTTTACGTATACCGCTAGCACCAACGACAAAGTCAGTACAGTCGCCTATGACTCAGAAGCTGGGCTTGCGACATATACCTCACCAGAGGGGCGAACTTTTAGCCGCCGCTTTGACACAGAGACTCTGCTAGTAGCTGGCATAGATGCTCCAGGCTTGCATTCAGTTGACTATAAGTACGACGTTAGAGGTAGGCTGGAAGAGTCCAAAGTTGGAGCTAGGGTTACCACCTACAGCTACGATGATTCAGATGATCGCGGTAGACTCTCTTCAGTTACTACGCCTGATAATAAAGTCACGTCCTATGACTATGACTCAATGGGCAGGGTTGAGCGGATTGAATATAACGATAGTCACGCTACTGAGTTTCATTACGATGAAAATGGCAATACGACAAAAGTTATCGTACCGACCCTCGCTGAGCATGATATTACGTACAACGATGCCAATCTTCCTGAAACTGAAGGCAGGCCATTATCAGTCGATACAGTTTACGCCTACAATGGGGAAAATCAGCTAGAGAAAATCACTCTTCCTTCAGAGGGAGTGATTGACTTTTTCTATGAAGCGGGAAAACTCGACAAGGTAGTACGACCTGAGTCGACGACAGTCTATCGATACCAGCAAGGCGATCAGATCGACGAGATTGAGACGGGCACGGAGCTTGTTGATTATGATTACGATGGACTCTTACTGACACAAAAGCGGTATGGAGGTGAAATCAATGAAGCTATTGATTATGGATACAATACCGATTTTCTTGTTGACTCTCTAAGTTATGCAGGCGGCACCACTGAGTTGGCCTATGACAACGATGGCTTGCTGACCGGCATTCATGGTTTTACACTCGACTATAAACCTGAGACTAGCTTACCTAAAAGTGTGTCAATCGATACTTGGGGTCAGACAATTCTATGGAATTCCTATGGAGAAGTCAGTGATGTTGCTTATTACCAGTCAGGTAGTGAGCTCTATTCTTATGGTTTGATCTACAACGATGCCGGTCTTATAGAGCAGAAAACGGAAGCTCTATCTGACGGAAGTGTCGATACCTATACCTACGTGTACGATGATCGAAATCGCTTAGACGAAGTTAAAAAGAACGATGTCGTTGTTGAGGACTACGATTACGATGCCAATGGAAATCGTACAGGTCGTACTAGCACTGAATTAGGCGTAGCGGGGCAAATTGCTACTCATAATCCAGGTGATCAACTGGCAACTCAAGGGAACGCGAGTTACCAGTACGATGAAGATGGTCGATTAATGAAAAAGACTGTAGTAGGTGAGTCGGGGTCAGAAACCACCACGTATCAGTACGATAGTGTGGGAGGGCTCGTGTTTGTCACTACACCTACCAGTATCATTGAGTATCGGCACAATGCCTTAGGGCAGCGTGTTGTTAAATTGATCAATGGTCAAGCGGTAGAGAAGTATTTGTGGCAAGACTTGACGACGCTGCTTGCTACATATGACGGGCAAGATAACTTGAAGCAGCGTTTTGAATATACTATAGGTCACACACCTACCTCCTTTACTCAAGATGGTGATCGGTTCTTTATTCAAACGGACCATCTTGGTAGTCCTCGTTTAATTGTTGATGAATCAGGAGGTGTTGTTAAAATCCTCCGATATGATAGTTATGGTAACGTGATAGAAGACAGTAATCCAAACTTTGATCTGCCGTTTGGGTTTGCCGGTGGTCTATTTGACAAAGATACAGGGCTGATAAGATTTGGTTTCCGGGATTACGCCCCAGAGATTGGTCGTTGGACGGCCAGGGATCCTATTGGATTTTCTGGTGGTGATACAAATCTTTATGGGTATGTTTTGGGTAACCCTGTTGGCTTTATAGATAGTAATGGTATGCATTACGAAACAGCAAGCAGTGCACTAAATTCACGATATAATATTGCTCGACAAAGAGGTCGAGAATCAGGCTCCGCGCAGGTATACTTTGTGTATCGTCATTTGCCGGGAATTTTGAATACAATTAAAACGAAAGGGGATCATTGGGCTGGAAATCGTAGCGGAGATTATGCGGTCACTACGCCTACCGATGCGCAGCCCTATGGATCATACTTTTATGATCCTAGCTCAATGGATCCTCAGTACGTTGATACAATTAAAGACCATTTAGTAGTTGCGGCCATAGTGTTTCCGGACCATGCAATCCTGTCTGAAGTATTGAGGATCGCACAACAACTAGCAGACAAGTTGGATGTAAATGTCAAATGGTCTATTGGGGATGCAGATCATGGGCTGGTAAAACCTGACAACTGTCCATAAATGTGAGTATGGTTTGATTATGAAAAAGTGGCTTATTGTAGTTTTTCTATTTGTCTTAATTGTGGCCGGACTTTTTTTGAAAAACATTGAGACTAAGAAGAGCCTTTCATACTTCTACAATGTTCAAATAAGTAATGAGTTGGCAATTATATTGGCTAGGCAAAGGTCTCAAGAGGAGGGTCAACTAAGACAATATTTGGTCTGTCTTCTTTACACCTATGATAGGGTTGTTGAGAGGTATGAGGCAGAGCTAGATGAGCGAATCGAAAGAGTTCCTTCAGAAAAAATGTTCAATTCCTTAGGGGTTTCGGAAGAAGACTTATTTAAGTGCGAAGAAGAATATATGTAGCGTAAAACGAGTTTTGTCAACGGCTTCTCAAGGACGGTTATTGATGATTAGATGGTGACCTTTTCATCTATATATGTCAAATAAGTACAATTATAGGACATATATAATAAGAATTGAAATTTGTTAGTTCGGGCCGATTAGGATTGGAGATTGAGTGGTAGAGCAAGCCTATCAAAACATAGACCGGGCCGCCCTTGGATTGCGTGAAAACTATGTGCTTTCGGTAGCTTTATGAATGACGCCGCGATACTTTCCAGAACAAAAGTAGCCGGCCCAAATATCGGCGTTGAAGCCAGATTGTATCCAATGGGCCCATCGCCCTAGGGCCACCGGTTGGCGAAGTGTTGAACCAGGCCTTTGCATAGCGGCGATTGAGGTGTCAGGCAGGACAATACCGTCGTAGACCTTTGGACCCTCGATCTCAAAGACCTCAATGTGATCCCCAGCCTCCAAAAGAACGAGGCCTTCATATCCAGATTTACCGTCCTGCATCAGCGCCCACATTGCGCCTTCAGCTCCGGTTTCGAAGTATTCAATAAGCAAACCGTGAGAGGAGTGGATGTGTTCATAAGTACGCCAAGTAACTAACAAGATGTATCTCAGTATTACCCGATAGGCCTTGAAACTCAAAGGAAGACGATTTGTTGATTACACCCTTTATCTAACTGCAAGGCCGTGTAACATTGTTCCTATTAAGAGATTAGCTATGGATACGGCGACATTGTCTCAGCGAGCCGTATTCGTTCCTTTTAAAGTAATGCAAGAGTGCTATCCTGAGAAGTTAGCACGAGCCCAACAAATGCCTGTTCAAAGGCGTATTAAGATAGCGAACGGAGTTTATAAAATGGCCTCTATGAAGTTCGACAATATTTTTGATGCTGTTACCGACAATCAGGAGGAGTCGAACAAGCTACAAACTTGTGCCGATCTGATGCTTGTCATTAGGGATATTGCCAACTATAAGGAATGGAATCACGCAGAGATGGCTAAAAATCCTGATTTCGCCCGCAAGCATCACCCTCGTGTAGACAATCCATAAAAAGAACGTATTGTGTTCGACTTTCCATCTGGATCCCACGATATCTGAACTACTTGTTCACTCGGCTGGCCCAATTTCAGCTTTTTGGTAGTTTCGCCGCCCTCAATTCGGTTGAAGCGCCTCGAGAACACCAAGGGGCTTAACCCTAGACGATAGCCACCATTCTTACCCGCATTACTCAAAGTTTGTGCACAAAACAGAAGACTTAAACGAGTCGTCCAGCCAATTCTCTCAAAAAAAATCAATGGCCTAAGAGCATTTGTCGTTTTTCAAGGGATATATGGGGGAATAGCCATAGTTGCAATCGCGTGCATCTATTCAAATTTCACATTCAAATACTTTATAAAAATCAATGACCTATGAGGAGTTTGTTGTTTTTAGGGCAAATATGGGCAAATAGCCGTTCTAGTAAAACCCAGCTTCTAGAAACTCAAAGAGAACTGAATAATGATGGAGCCGGCATGTGGATTTTAGAGGAGGCGCTGTAGTCTTGCAGGCGCCAGAGCAGATGCCCATGCATGCAGCATGCCCAGACTGATCAGGATCATACGGACAAGCCTGTTTAGTGTGGGCTAAAGGGCTGTCCGACAAATTTATTACTTTAGTTGCAAGATATCGACATATTTCTCGCTTTAGTTGTAAATTGCAGACTTTGGTTGCAAATATTTCCACTTTTGGTTGTTCGATCAACTATCCCATGATGAATATTGCGACAATACCGAACACTAATGCGCATAATTGAGGCTTATGTTTAGGCTGGGGCCGCGATGGAAAATGGCCTTGTGCCCTCCAGAGCGGCACCAGTCGCGATTTGCAGCCGTGCATACTGGCGAAGCCTTGCACGGTGAAAAATTGAACATAGGCCACATTATGCGAGGCTTGACGGCTTCGCAGTCATAGCCGGCAGTCTGGGTAGCTACCTCACCACTGATTAACCTGTTTTACGATCTTTCCGCACTCACAGGCCTGATTCAGCAATGCCCACAGGCACCCCGTTAGCACGTCAGGGGCGCTCTTAGCCCCTTACGGGCTGTATCGGGGTCTAGCCCCTGAATAGGGGCGTAGATTGCGTACACGCCAGACTATCAGCTAATGACAGCTGGGTAGCGCCATGTGCGACGCAGGAGCACAGGCGCATCCAGCCGGAATTCTAACGGTCACTAGTAACACCGTTACAAAGTCCCATGGGTGGTACTCGCCAAACTTACGCGATTCTAAAGTCTTGATTTCTAAAGACATTATTTTTTGCTTGTTTTCTTCACATTCCTGATTAATACTTACTGTGTAAGTATTAAATACTTACATATAATTTACTCTGTACTTTAAATGTATATTAATAGGTGCTTTTCATGGGTCCGGGTGCGCTTAAGGAAACTGTTAAATGGCAGAAGGCAAAGATCGACGAACTGGAGGCTGAGATTGAGTCTCTAAAGTCTCCCTCACAACCACCTGCCGATGTTACCTTTATCGAATCTCTTCGCTCGCCGAATGTAAGTAATTCTACGCCTGAGGATTTTTTGGCTGACAATACTACGTTCAATTTTCGTCTTAATGAGGCGTTAAAAAGCGAGTTTTCAGAGCTTTGTCGAAGGGAACATTTAAGTGCTGGTTCTGCACTCAAGCGTTACATGACCGAGTGTGTTCGCTTCGGCATGATTAAGTGATTTATTGTTTTTAAAAGCCGCCGGGGCAGGGTGTCGTTACCACCCTCCCGGCTAATCACAACTGACTGATAAGGAGTCAATTATGACTATTCTTAATTCTACCGACATTCAAGCTAAATTCCTTTCTTTGTTGTCTCAACATTATGAATTTTATTGCTTAGATCCAATTAACCCCATGATGTCTAACCTGGGGAATAAGTATGTGGTTTCTGTTGTTTTTGATCTCGATGGCTTTCCTCAATTAGGCCTTTCTGACACTTTAGAAACAGATGCCATAGATTATTATCATTTCAATAAGCTGCTCATGCTTCCCGTTCACTGATTTTTTTGCCGCTTGCCATGTTCCCATCGCGCAGCAATGCAAGCGCAGGGAGCATGGCTGTCGGCGCCCAATCTTTTCGCGTTACGTTACCAGCAATTCCTTCCGATTACTTAAGGCCCCTGACTGCGCATAATTGGTTGGCTTATGTGCAAAGCTGGCCCGCCTGCACTTATGACAGGCGGACTTTAGTATGGTATCCCATACTTGGCTCGGCGGCTGGCGGGGTGGTACCGGTACTTAGTATCACCGGTACTTAGTCCCCCGTGGGGGAATTTAGGGGAAATCAACGGTACCTAGTAACACCGTTACAAAGTCCCATAGGTGGGACAGAATCACCAAATCCGTGTCACCTATGACACACGGACTTTAATCCGGTTTCCCGGACTAATTCCACTCTATTGCTGTTCTGAGCTAAGCTCTTCAGTTTTCCCTGTTAGTCTGTTTAACCCCAAAAATGACTTGCTGGCCTCTCCAATCAAGTCTTGCATGCTGATGGCTATGCAGTACCTGTCGATGACCTTCAGCAGAACCTGCTTGTCGACGTCCGGAAGCTGTTGAGCCCTTTCTAGGGCCATCTCCATTAGCCCGTCCAAATTTGTCTTCTTAACATCATTGAGAAGGGCGTTTGGGCTACAGCCAAATGCCTCCATAAGCTTGTAAAGAGTATCCAGCTTCGGATCTGCCTCATTCCTTTCCAGCTTCGATATTTGTCCTACTCGAATACCCGCCTTGTCCGCCAGATCGCCCTGCGTCCACCCCGCATCCCTTCTCAAGCGCTTAATATTTTCGCCTAGAGCCACATTAAACCCCTCATATTCATGTTGCAGCATGAATAATAACCCCTTATAGTTCGTCATATGATTGAAAATCATTCTACAGGATTAGTTGAATACATCCTCTAGAGATATTGACAGGGTTTTAGGGGTTGGCCATTTTGTCGGCATTTGATATCAAAAAGGAGTATTTGCACGCCGGCATGATCGACTGGCTTACGCTTCGTCTCGATCTCTCCCACCTCCCTGAACCTATTGCCCGCAAGCTTCAAGCAGCGAACTCTAAGATCTTCAAAGTAAACGCAGTTACTGGTGATATCGATTGGGAGACATACGCTTGGGAATCAGTTAAATCTGACACACACCAAATATGCTTTAGGGTAGGGGGCGGCCTTCAAATACAAGGAAGTCCAGCACGGTTAGGCCTCCCCAATAATGCCTTTGGCTCACTCGATATACAGTACTGCGCCACCAAGATGATAGATTTTGCCAAGCTTCATTTTGATCTTGAGTCGCTACCTCCCTTGAAGCTCTGGACATGCTCGAGAATCGACGTCACCAGAAACTATTTAATGCAGTCAGGCTCTGAGGCCAAGCAGGCACTTGCTTACTTAAAGCAAGCTCCAGAAGGTCGACAAAAACATAGCTTTGAATCTCAAGGGCTTTATATTGGAAAAGGCTCAAGCTTGCACAAAGGGAAAATATACTTAAAAGGCCAAGACGCCAAACGATGCAAAAAAAGTGGTAGAGCAGAATATACTGAAGACCAAATTAAAAAATCTGAAAGATTATTGAGAGCTGAATACACATTAAATAGACACATTCTTAATAGATTTAAAAAGTCGGGCATTCTCTGGCATCAACTAAACCCTCAAATACTTCTAGAGATGCATGAAAACTACTTTAAGGAATACTTTAGTGTTATAGAGGTTACCGATATGGGCGATATACTCGAAAAACTGTTAAAGACGGCACCAACCGAAGGGCGAGCAAAATCCGCATACGATTGTTACGTAAGAATACGCATGATCGGCTATGAGCAAGCCAAAGAGTCTTATAGTAAAACCTGTTGGTATAGGCACTTATCATTCTTAAAAAATGCTGGCCTCACTAGGTCAGATCTTCAGGCAATCAACGTTATTCCTTTAAGAAAACGCTCTATAGAAGTGTCTTACCCAGTTCGCTACTGGGATGACATATCCGCAGCTTAGTCGTGGTTACCAAGTACGTAAGAAGGCATTTATACAAGCTCGATGATATTTATGAGCACCACAGGAAGGATAAGAAAAACCACTTTGCGCCTATGTTTTTTGCTGTTGTCAATGATTACATGGAATACTGGCGAGAGCTTGAAGATCAAGGTTTTTATGGTTTAGCGAATCACGAAAAAGACGAGCTTTATTTTTACTTTAACGAAAAGCTTCTTGATATCGCTCGCGCACATTTAGATCTTTACTGGCTAATCTTTGACTATGATGAGCAGCCAATTTATCGAGACGGTAGGGAGCCTGAGCCATTCTGGAGGACAGGGAAGGTTCAAACCAAACGACGAATAAAAAAACGCGCACTCATGGATTAAGGGGTTAATATGGAAACCAAGCTTCAAGAACTCTACAGCCTGTTTTTAGAATATCAAGAGCTGGCCGACCTCATCCCAATGGACTATCCGGGCAGCCGTATGCTTCCTAGACTTAATAAAGATCTTGCTCGTCTATCAATCGAATTGCTTACGATCAATGAGTCACAGCCTCAGTTCGAGGGCGGCAGTCAGCGCCGCACCGCGGTCGCGACGACGCCCCGAATCGAGGCTGTGAATAAGCCATAACGTAACGCAAAAACACATAAGGCCACAGCAATGATCGACAACAAAGATACACAGACCAAAGACGCCTTTGCTGCTTCTCGTCGCGGCCGCCCAGCATTGGGCAAAGCTAAATCTTCTGCCGAGCGAAAACGCCATCAAAGGGCCAAAGCAAAACACGCTGTTCGTGCGTCGATCTTTGGCCCTGCATCGATCGCCACGATCTCATTGACGTCTTTGCATCACGAGCTGGCATCTGCCGTTCGTTATGGTGATGTTGATGTGGTCCGTTCAATCTCTCAGGAGCTTGAACGGCGAACCATTATTAATCGTGACAGTCACGATTAATATGCTGGCACGAACCAAAGCCGCCAAGGCGGCTAACAGGCGGCACGGATTAGCCTGGCAGAGCGCTGATCTCTGACCGCCGATACCTCGACCACATAGCCAGCTTAGAGCTATCTAGCCCAAGACCTCGATTAATCAGGCGTATAGTCGTCAATCCGCGTCTACAGCGCCAACCGTCAAAACAAGCCAGCTCGCGGCCTAGACAACCAAATACAGCCTTATGGCGATCACGTGCGGTGGCATGCTGGATTATGGGCGTCTGCCGATGGATTACGTCAGGAGGCCGCGCTGCGCAGCTATGCAAGCGGAAGCGGCCCGACTGACGGCATCCGAGCTAAACCTACATATGCGCATAATGTATATTATGTTAAATGGAAGCTTGGTTTAAAACGGGCATTTCTCCCTATTAAAACAAGGCATTAGTCGTTAGCAACTTCAAGCTGTGTGCTAGCAGGCCCTGAATTTCTGCTGCCTGCGCCCACTAACTCTTCAACCAAATCCACAGCATACTCAACTCCACCTTCGGCCAATATAAGTCGCGATATTTTCTCGGCATTGATTTTGTATGCTCTATTCTCTATTAAATCACTCAGGGCTATTCCAAAATTTTTTCTTTGTATTTTGGTCTGTTTTAACGGAGGTGGGCCAAGTTTCATGCGATGTACCAATTTACCCCAAAAGGGTTGGTCACCAAATATAGGACAGATTAGCGTTGGTTTACCCGCCCTTAGGCCTGCCGCCAAAGTACCTGCGCCACCATGATGTACAATGGCCCGTACCTTCGGGAATATCCAGTCGTGCGGTAGAGACTCCACAGTATAGATGTTCGAAGATTGATCAGTACATTGTAAACCTCCCCAGCCAGTCGCCAACACAGCTCGTATATTTAGCTGCCCCAATACGTCGACGATAATGCTAGTAAGTTCACTGGCTTCTGCCAAAGCCATACTGCCAAAACCAATATATACTGGAGGGTTTTCATGCTCTAAGAACTTTACTAGGCTAGCAGGAGGTGTCCAAGAGTTCTTTTGATCCAAAAACCAGAAGCCGGTTGTGATAACCGATGAGGCATAATCTGTCGGTTGAGGGCATAGTTCACCACTATAAGCGTTTAATACAGCTAACGTTCTTTTGCTTTTTTTACTGGATAGATCCAGCCCAGTATACGCAGGCTTCATATCATTCTGCGCCCTCCAGTCTTTAATGTGCTTCCCCCCAAATAGACCACCTAGCAACTCGACCAGCTGGTAGGTAAGCAAGTTGTACCGCGTACCCATAAACTGCATAGGGGGAAACCCCAAGGCTGGAAACTCGTTTGTTGGGATATGCTGAGGAAAGAGAGGAGCCGCAATAGAGGGTATGTCCAATTTTTCGGTAAAGTGGCAAGCGAAGTACGCCTTGGGTGAATAGATGATGGTGTCAAACTGTGAAGACTTAGCGGCCTCCCAACTATCTCGCACAATGTCTTGTTGTATCGGCCCTATTCTTCTAGCGACATTGAACGCAACCTTCAAGAACCCCCAGATATTGGACAGGTTTTCAAGAGAGCGACGCCCTGTCGCAGAGTTGATGAGCCCTGTCATTTGATCATTCATATACCGGTATTGAACACCATTACTCTCAATAAGTACCTTGAATGTCTCGCCCGTACATATTGTTGCCGCATGACCTTTCTTGATGAACCCCCGGGCCAAGGCAACATAAGGAGCTACATCCCCTAGTGAACCATAAGTAATAATCAATATATTCAATGCCATTAATAGCCACCTGCAACCAGGACTCCAACATTTACATGGCTGGCTTTCACTTTGACATTACTCAATCTTTGATCAAGAGACCTTAATCAAACTAAATGAATGCGAGGCATGCATACCAAGGGCGACGCGCTACAAAAAATACGCCAAAAAAGGCGACACTGCGCTACAACTTATCAAGCCTATCCTAAAAAATTCCACTGTTTAAACACTAATATGAATTCAATATTTAGCCGAAAATGGTCCTGAATGCGCAGATACTTTTGAATTAAAACGTTCTAGCATCCAGAACTACTGAACTCATGAAAACAAGTATAAAAATATCTCTTTATCTCTGCCCCCTAACCTATCGCCCTACTTCGACCAACCTACTCCTCCACCAGATGTAAAAATATGAAAAACTTACAGCTAATTCGACAAATACAGAAAGCATCACACCAACACCCACGAAGCCTCGCCAGTACGCTAAAATACCCGTTATGGCCAAGCCAAACATAGCAACGGACATACCTAAGCAAAAAGACTGCCGCAAATCTGAGGGCGGGGCGTCTTGACCGCCCCAAGAAATAATAGATAGACCCAAGAACAATAAAGCGGTCCTTCTCAGCACAAAAATGGCCGATTCGTTTTCTTGCAACTGAAATAAAGAAAATATTGAAGACGAGAAAAACAAAAGAGTGACAAACAGTGTCGCAGATAAAAATGCAGTAAATCTGCAAATATATTTGTAGTTAATCATAGCCCACATTTTCATAAACTGAGAGATCGAATTGGCATATTTCTGTTTGTTACATATACGCTTGGTTCGTTTAGTTGCCCACAAATTTGAATTTATACGTCGTAAATTTACAAATAGTCATTCAGTAGTGACTATTCCTACCCCTCCCCAGCTAGGCTGTCGCTTTTTTACTATTACTCTGTGCTTTTCGGGTGCCATAAATCAGCATTGCCCCCTGAAAAATCAATAGATATGCGCCAGATATTGGCATAATAATCACGGTCAAAAAACCCATAAAAAAGAGCCCCCAACCCAGAGACTCCGGGGGAATAAACCCTTGATTAGCTGATTTCTGCAACATCCATCCAATTAACATCCATAAAAATCCCACATTTAGAAACCAGACAATCGCTTCGCGATCAAACTGAATTCTAGAATCTATAATGGTCGTTGCAAACCAAAATTCTTCATGCATTTCGAGCAATACAGACCAGCCCAAAATTATTCCTGCAAAACTATGGATAAGTCCGGTAAACACAAGGAAATAGCCAGAAAAAACAATAATTTTCATACTAGCGCTCCAAGAATATTTTGGTTCCAAGTGAAGAAATTCGTAACACAGTCTCTATAGAAGGCTTTGGTCGAATCTGTTGCATACCGAGAAAATTGGCATAGCCCATAATGGCTAAATCTTTTGCCATCTCCTTTCGAACCCCCATATCAACATAACAATCGAACAAAAACCTTTGTCTTTCAGTGTCAATCTTTTCTAAGTAGGTCTCAATAATAGGCTCCGTGAATGCCCATGCCCGGATGCAGGTCTCGGCACCGAAGGAGCTCTTTGTGATAACGCTATCCAATTTCTCTAACCGCTCAATAGGAGTGTCTTCGGTATTAGCCTGATCAATGAAATCTAGTGTCATTTTTTTGTACCAATATGACATTAACTCATCAATGAAAGCAGATCTATTTTTAAAGTGATGGTAGAACGACCCTTTACTCACGCCTTTAAGTTCACACAGAGTATCAATTTTTATCTTTTCTGGCCCCTTTTCGACTAGTATTTCCAACGAAAAATTTAGCCAGTCTTCTTTGGCCCTCGTTACTTCTTCAACGTTCATATACGCTTACCCTTTACAGCGCTACTAATGACAGCTCGCGCCACCACGTAGTGAAACGGGCGTATAGCTGCAACGTACAACTTTCCAAAAAGTGTTTTTTGATTGACGAGTGTAGAGATCACTACGAGTTGCTGACGTTTAGCAACCGATAGGTAAAACGTCATATGTTTATCTTCGGCGAATGAAATAATTTCATCACAGTATTTTTCTTTTACCACTAAGAAGCCAGCACTGTCTCCAACTGCTAGCTCACTGTTCTTCGGCGCCATTCCCTCACCTTGTAATTCAACCCCCAGCAGCTGCACAATTCTATTTCTCAACCACATGAGTTTAGTCACCCACTGAGGCATGTACGCGAAAATTGCGTGCTGTAACTCTGCGGGCGTCATATCTGGGAGGCTAATTTTTGCACTTAAAGCGTCACGAAAATGCGTGCCCTGGACGTAAGTGGATAGACGATCAACCTTGTTGTCTATGGGATAGATAGAAATGTGCCTGAAAAACGCCACGACAGAACTCCCTAAATGATTAGTAATATTGCCCAGTAGGTTACATGCTCATCCAGCACAATATGGCAATTAATGACAATCCCAGCCAACCAGGATGCCTCCCTTTAGTGGCTACAAATACCAGAAAACCCGACATCAACGTAGAACACGCAATCGTATTCACTATAAATGGGGCTGGATGTGACAGTCCCGCCAAATGTAACAGCACAGCGCCGTTGGCAAGACCCAATACAGTCGCTAAATGCCAAGTGGCCCAAACAATCCGAATGTTCCTGACCGTCAATGGTTTAGCCGACAAGCTCGGTAAAACTGAACGAAACCGAAGCTGTTTGAAGATGAGCTGCTCTCCAAGTATGGAATGAACCAGACCCACAAGTACGGATAACACAGCCGCTGCTGTTAAGTAAATGGACATCTTTGCCCTTACGATTCAGTTAAGATGAAACCATACTATACCGTATGGTATGGTTCAGCAAGATTATTTTTGTCTAGAATCTGGCTATCGCTCTAATAACCAACCGCCGTGGATTATTGGGTGGATTACAGTGTTTACTGAGCGCCTACCAAATGTCCAAGTAGGCGATTCGCGGCTCACCCTAAGGTCAAACTAGAATATTATTAAACAACGGTATAGAACCTATGGCACAGCAATTAAGACGAGTGCGCCATAAATTACATCTGCCCCACGTGCCCGCCTTTAGCCGTTGTTGCTGTGTGCTGGCCATAACGACACTGCCGTTAAGTGGAAAGTTCATTAATCATTCTATCCTCATAGGGCCGATATATTCTTTGGCGATGACAATGTTATCCATCGCGATGTGTTGGTCGTAGGGAGTATTTTTAACACCGCCGTAATAGAAGCCGAAGTCCGCAACATCGATGTTAATGTAATCCATGTCAGTGAAGCGTATGTCTGTTCGTTCAAAAACTAAACGTCCATCTACCCAGCCTCGGATGACACCATCGTGAGAGCCGGACTCGTTGTGAATATTGGCACCATCACGGGTATTCATGCGTATTTGTTGTTCAAGGCTGTACCATCGCCCCTTTTTGAGGACGCCGTTCGGCGTTAGGGTCCAATCGATCGTGGTTCCATTACCGCTTGTCTGGTCTGCCCAATATAGATAGGTACCCATGGTGGTGTAGCCAGCCAGAGGGTTGTCTATAGACGGGACTATTTCATTATAGCCTCCTCGCGCAGACCAACCGTTGGTGCCATCGGTCCTACGCCCTCCCCAGCCGCCTTCGTAAGGGGTTCGAGAGTAGGTACCGGAAATGCCACCGGGGCGTTTTCCGCCCTGATCCATGAGGTTTTCGCCCCAGGTCTCGCCAAAATAAAGGTACACACGTACGAACAGCTCTTCGACATCCGCGGTGTCAGCAAAGTCTGACACCGGCTTTTTAATGCCATGGCCCCAGTTTCCTGTCCCTTGATAAATAGGGCCTGGCTCGTACTTTAGCCGCATACATAGAGCGTTACCGTCCAGGGTTTGAAATCCGGGAATGGCCGGCGCAGGCTCTGACCAACTACCGTCGGCTTGCAAACCAGAGGGGTAGTTTTCCTCGCAACTCCAGTAGTTTTCTGCGTATAGTAAATCTATGCTCCCGTTGAGCATGTCTTGGCCGCCGTCTTGAGCAGCATCACTATTAAAGTTATACGCTAAGTAGACGTTTTCGTCGTCAGTGATTCCAACATCATTGGGATAATTGTTGGCGATTCCCATTATCGGTGCCGATGTATCCCAATCGTCTGTTACCGTGGCAAATAGGCCGTGGACGGTGTTCGTATTCGTATACTGTGCGATAGACGTCAACTTTAGCTGGGCCGAGGTAATGATCTGTCCGGCAACCGGGCTTATGTCGAACCAAACCAATAGGTTTCTTAAGTTATCAACCTGAAGCTCATCGCGTTGCCCATTTGTCTCTGTTTTTGATTGATGGTATAGATAGGTATCGCCAAGCGCTTGCAGAACATGCGCCCCCTCTTCCTGGGTTTCAATGTGTAACTCTGGGCGGTGAGATAGCTCAGCCGCTTCCTTGCTTGCATAGTCGATAGGCCCTGCTGAACCGTCAATGTGACGAACGTGAAAGCCTCGATTACTCACTTCTCCTGCGTGCCAGGCCTGCACTAATTCCGTCGTATCCCAAAAGATATGTTGTACGGTATTCATATCGATTATGGTTTCACTGGACCAGGCGGTATCGCCTTGTAGGACACCATCCCTATCAACGTAGTCACCGCCCACATTTTTCCATTTCAGCCGGGCGCCACGATTGTAAGACTCCCAAGCGGCCCCGTCGTTATAAGCCGGACCATCACCACCTTCAGCGGGCATCAGCAAACGATCGTCAAATTCTTGGTTAACAATTGTTACTCTGAAAGTAGCTCCTTGCTTTACCGTAAAGCCGTTTTTTAATACCACTTCACTACCAGCGGTTGCTGTGGTCTCGCCGGAGCTTATAACAGCGCCATCATAAGTCACGCTCTCGCAGGCCTCATGGTTATTAGTGCCGCTGAACATTGACGAAAGCGTCAGTTGACCCGAAGAGAATTCACAGGTGTTACCTAACATACCCATTCCGGCAATATCATGCAGTCGCTCATTGCCAGCCAAGATTTGCTTGGCTCCAAAAACAAGCAGGCCAATTGATATAACAAAAGTTATAAACAGCTTGTTGAGTTGCCTCATCGGTAAATCCCTGTCTCTAGTCAGAACTCATTGTCAATGAGCACTGTATTATTATTCGAACTCGACGATCTCAAATGCAGTCAAACATAAATTTCATAAAATGTCATTTACACCGATTCGATCTATAAACAGGAATAACAGTCGTGATCTATTTAAACTGAATTGCCACATTTATATGACAAGCTTGAACAAGCATAAGCAGAACTATAGGAGAAGCGCATCTAAAAGCGGCCATTTTTATTGCCGTTGCTTGCGGGCGTGGCCTGAAGCGCACATCTGCTGCGCCTTGCCTCTAGCAAAGGGAACCACCCTGTCCGTCGAGACAAGACACAACATCTGCACGCTTCAGGCTACGCTGAGCATGCATGGGGTTTTTCAACAGCTGCTAGGCAGTGATGGACACTTTTATACAGTATGGACGCCATAGGTTACTGGATTTTCGTTAGCTCATACTCTGTACAAATGGCCAACTCTGCGAATCAAAATACCACCATACAAACCATGCTGATTTAGGCCAGCAATGATCCTCGGTGTTTAGCTGGCCGATTAAGGGGCTCAATATTTGGAGAAAACTTAAGACATAAATGCAGCCTTAATCTTCGCCAGATTCTCGCATAAAATTGAGCGATACAAATGGCTCTGGGTTAGCACTGAAGCGCCTGGCACGCTGCAGCCAGCGGTTGTAGGACTGAGGTTGTTGCAAAGTTTTGAGTTCGACCAAAAGTTCTCGATAAAAATCTGAGCTATCTGGCTGAATTACCAGTGCCCGGGTGAAGTGCTCAACGGCAAGTTGATGCTGCTGATTTGAACGCGCAATCAAACCCAAATACTTATGCGCACCGGCCAGTATGGGCTGCAACTCAAGCGCCCTTTTCAAATGTTTAGCGGCCTGCTCCGGCTTATTTGCGCGAAACAGCGCCAAGCCCAGATTAAAATGGGCAGAGTCTGTTTCTTCCTGTTCCACCCGCTGTTTAAGCAACGCAATCGCCGGTTCAATTTTTCCCTGCCCTATCAATGCTACAGCATGCTGCTGTAAAACCAGCGGGTCATTGTGCCCCTGGCTACGCACGAACTCGGCGGTTTTTTCCGCCTCCTTAAACTGCTGGTTTTTTAGTTGGCCCTCGAGTAATACCAAATACGGTGTCAGTGTTTCTGGCTGTTGTTGGATTAGTTCATTCTTCATCGCATTTACCGCGTCTGGATACGCTAGGGCTCGCACCACGCTGGCGACTCGATAAAGCGACAACTCCGCTCCTTGGGGCGGATGTCCAAAAGGCAGCGCTTGTACATCCACAATATTGGGTTCGTGCGGCAATACTGGTGCTACCAGTGCCTTGTGGTCGAAAGGCCCTCGGGCAATACGATGATCCGTCATCGTAACCTCGATGACATCCTGTGTGCGGCGGGTTGGCATATGGCAGCTTACGCAGGCGTCAGTCGTTTTTTTCACGCCATGAATTAAGGTCAGCTGATCCTGTGCGTGGCAATCAGTACATACTTCACCAACCTGTTTACGAAACGACGCGGAATCCGGCTTCACGTGCGGGTCGTGGCAGGATATGCAACCGAGAGCACCCGCAGATTTCTGATAACACTTGCTGCCCCACAATCGATAGCCATGGTGATTAATTTCAAAACGCTGCTCAGCGGGTCTATTGGGCTCGGTGATATCCATATGCACCAAATACTCAGACAGGTCTTGACCTGGCCGAAAGGCATAATCCGGCTGCCCGAAGCGTCGCATTCCGATGATAGAAACCGAGGGCAACATATGACATTGAAAACACACTGAATCCCGCCGCAGTGGTGGTAACTTGGCCGGATTGGTAATAGCGGCGCGAATCACCGACAATTCGCCGCCATTTAAGGCCGTTTGAATATGTGAGGCTCCGGGCCCGTGGCAACGCTGACAGCCAGTGCCCTGCGGCAATTGTTCTGGAAAACGATGTGGCCTCGCGGCATGATCACTCCCGGCCTGTACCTCGGGAAAGGCGTTGTGGCAAAACATGCATTGGCGCTTGACCTGGCGTTGCACCCCTGGGTGGTGATCGGACTCAAAACCCGGCGACATACCCCAGGTGTCGGTTTCGGAATACCAGCCCAGCGGCAACTGATACAACTGCCCCCAGTCAGTCTGATACAAATACGAGCGCGCCCGGTTCCCCGAGCCCAGTATCCAATCTATATCCACCGAGAACTGGTTAAATCGGGTGCCATCCGCATCCTGTTGCCAGCGATTAAAGACCAGTCCGATCGAGGTTTTGTCTATCTGGTAATAGCGTTGTGATGGCGCGTGATAGTAGATCTCCCCAAACCTTTCCATTGGCTTAGCTTCTGCAGGGCGCTTGAAGGATTGAGCCATTCCTACGTGCTGATAGCTTTCAAACTTATCGACATGACAAGTGCCACAGCCGGCATCATCTACATACCCTGATGCCGCTCCTGTCGTGACTTGCAGATTTAGCTTGGCAAGCCCATCTTCGCCGAGCGCATTCAGTGAGAAGAGCATTCCAAGACTTAAGCCAAACAAAATCCAGATTAACCACCCTACCGTTAATCCAGATCCTGTGCCCACATAGTAACTCTGCAGCGCTCGCCGCCAATTTGATTGAAACATAAGGTGCATAGTTATAATTGTGAATCCTTTTTGAACTGAAACTTGGGTCACACCGAAAAGCAATATAACCCTAGGTCGTCGGCTATTTGTTTCATTTTATGACCACTCAAAATCTAGAAAGCGAGCACTGCCTGACCGCCGGACAATTTAGTCAAATTATCACCAAACATCAGATTTACAATACGCAATGGAGCCTCTAGGCATTGGCTGGAGGCCAAAACTGCTATTGTAAGCGATCATACGCCCCCCTTAATCTTGTCGCGAGCCCATTAAGAGCGATACTTCGGCTTACTTAGGCTACTTATCGCCTAAAAATTAGGATTAATTCGCCATATTCCGGTAAAATGCGCGGTTTTCTTATTTAGAACGCTTCCGCCGCTTTGAGGTAATTTATGCAAGATCCCGTTGTCAGCATCATTATGGGCTCCCGATCCGACTGGCCTACCATGCGCTTGGCTGCCGATATATTGGATGAGTTGGGTGTGGCCTATGAAACTCAGGTGGTGTCCGCACATCGTACCCCCCAGCGCCTGTGTGAATTTGCGGAACAGGCGCCAGAGCGCGGTATTCGTGTAATCATCGCCGGTGCGGGCGGCGCAGCTCATTTGCCCGGTATGGCTGCCGCCATGACTCATATTCCGGTAGTAGCCGTCCCGGTCTCCAGCCGTCAGCTCAAAGGCCTCGATAGCCTTTTATCCATTGTACAAATGCCAAAGGGCGTAGCCGTTGCCACCCAGGCAATTGGCGAAGCAGGCGCAGCCAATGCCGGCGTGATGGCAGCTCAAATACTGGCCGTTAGCGATGCTGAGTTGAGTCAGCGCTTTATTGAATGGCGTAAGCGTCAAACCGATTCGGTGCCGGTGGAGGTCGAATAATGCACGTTGCCATTCTTGGCTGTGGCCAGCTTGCCAGAATGATGGCACTGGCCGGCATCCCTATGGGTATGACATTTACGTTTTTGTCCGAAAACGGTGAAGATACTGCGCCGGTTGACGGTCTGGGGGCAGTGGTTGCGGCCGATGCCTGCTTAACTGCGGAAGAGCTCTTTGCTGCGGCCGGAAAGCCTGATGTGGTAACCGTAGAGCGTGAGCAGTGTGCTTTGCAGCCTTTGCAGAAATTGGCAGAGCACTGCCCTGTACACCCCAATACCGACGCTATTTACCAGTGCCAAAATCGTCAGCGTGAAAAGCAACTGTTGATTAATTGCAACGTATCCCACACTCCGTTTGTGAGTGTTGCTAGCGCCTCAGATTTAGAGGTTGCTGTCGAGAAGTTGGGCTTTCCCATGGTGGTTAAGCACACCGAACAAGGTTATGACGGCAAAGCACAATGGCGCCTGTACAATACCGGCGATGTTGAAAATTTTGTGACAAACGCCCAATTTAAGCTGCAGTCAGATGAGGCCGCCCCCTACGTAGCCGAACCTTTTATGAATTTTGATCGCGAAGTGTCGTTCGTCGCGGTGCGTTCACGCAGCGGTGAGGTGCGCGTTTATCCAGCCGCTGAAAACGTTCATGACAATAGTGTGTTGTTGCATTCGCTGGCTCCCGCCCCTGGGTTGCCTCAAGCGCTTGTTGATCAGGGTCAAGCGAGCATACGGCGTATCATGGAACACCTGGATTACGTGGGCGTAATGGCTATGGAGTGTTTTGTGACTTCTGATGGACTGTGGGTAAACGAGTTGGCACCACGAGTTCATAATAGTGGCCATTGGACCATGCACTGTGGTGTCGCCAGTCAGTTCCAAAATCATATGCGAGCTATTGCTGGCTGGCCTCTGGGTTCAACAGAGTTATCCGGTGCGGCGGGCATGCTGAATTTACTGGGTGTCGAGTTGAATCAAATTGAGCAACTCGATGATAACGTGGCGCTGGACTGGTACAACAAATCTGTTCGCCCGGGCCGAAAACTTGGCCATTTGGTATTGAAAGATGAGTCTTCCGCCTCTGCCCAAACAAGGCTCTTAACGCTCAAAGACAAAGTGTATCGCAAGTAATATCGTGCATTAACACGAATTCGTTTTTATTGTTTAGGCTGCCGGCTAAAATCAGGCCAGCAGCCTGTCCCTTCAGTAAATCAAACACCCGTTTTCCGGAAATTTTTTATAGACCGTCTACGACTAAACCTAATGTCGAAATACATCACTGCTGGAAATACTACGTCGCATGTATGTGCAAAAAAAATTCATTACCGGTCACATCATTGCGACCGCACCGCGCAATATCGCCTAATGTACTCACTGTGTGTTGGCAGCGCAGCGGCTGTTTTAGAGACAGAGTCTCTTAACAGTTGCATATTTTGTGCAAGAGATTCGCTGGGCACCTGTTCGACTAACTTGTCGTAGTTTTTCGGGTAAATCCCCTGCCCCAACATTACGGCCAACCAGCTGTGCGGGGTAAAGAGATCTTCAGGTGAAGGAATCAGACGGCCACTGCCTTTAAAAATTTCAATCGTGGCTTGCAGAGAGTCGGGAATAGCCATGTTCTTTACATATCGCCAAAATTCGGTGTCCTCACGCTCTGTAGCATTATAGTGCAGGACAATAAAGTCGCGTAAACGCTCGTAGTCTGCGGTCATCACTCGATTGTAATGAGCGATTTCCGCCGGGTTATAGCCCCGGCCGGGCCATAGGTTTAGCAGCCGCTGAATACCCATTTGCGCAAGGTGAATACTGGTTGACTCCAGAGGCTCAATAAAACCGCCGGCAAGTCCAATGGCAACACAGTTCTTTTCCCAAAATTTTTGTCGGTGTCCAGTTCTAAAGCGCAAAGGCTTCGGATCGCTTAGCGGAGCACCTTCGGCCCCCGCCATTAGCTTTTCATAAACGTCGTCTTCACTAGCGTGTGCACTGGAGTAAACGTATCCGTTACCCATTCGCTGCTGCAATGGGATACGCCATCGCCATCCGGCATTGTCCGCTGTTGCTCGGGTGAATGGGTCGGGAGTGCTTATTCCTTCGGTCGGTAGCGCGATCGCCCTGTCGCATGGCAGGTAATGACTCCAGTCGATATAATCACTCGCCATGGCGCCTTCAATCAGCAATGATTTAAAACCGCTACAGTCGATAAAAAAATCTCCGACTATGCGCGTTCCCTCTTCTAGCTCTACGGATGTAATTGTGCCGTTTTCAATATTTTTGTGAACACTAACAACCGTGCCTTCAACTCTTTTTACACCTCTTTTCTCGGCGTATCGGCGCAGCATTTGGCCGTACGCGATGGAATCGAAGTGATAGGCATAGCGCATCGTCGAAAGAATCGCGTCCCCTCCACCCTGCGGTTGCGCAAAGCGTCCAAGCCGAGCTGCGGCAGTACATAGGTTATACTGATTAATATCTTCGGCGGCGTCTACAGTACGACCCTCATTAGCCGCAAGCTCGCGCAGCCGAAGCCATAGCTGATGAAATGAAAACTCGGGAGTGTCCCGCCCAAAAAAACCAAACGGGTGAAAGTACGCCTGCCCCTTTTTGAGCCAATCGACAAAATCAATGCCGAGTTTGAAAGTACCCTGACACTCGCTCAACATATCGCTCTCTTTAATGCCAAGAAAATCGTTGAACTCGAACAGAGTGGGAATGGTCGCTTCGCCGACACCAATTACGCCAATATCTTCCGATTCTACAAGCGTAATACTGGTTTGCGGTGGTGCTATACGGGCAATGCCTGCCGCTGTCATCCAACCGGAGGTGCCACCCCCGACAATCACGACACTATTGACGGGGTTATCACTGCCAAAACCAGCAGAATGTTGTTTATGAACGCTCATCACTTCCCCCCTTGTGGGGGCCGAAATCCATTGGTGACTACGTCTTGAATTAGGTCACGATGTGCCGGAACGGCATTGTTGGCATTGAGGCTTTGTTGTCGAATACTTTCAAACTCTCTTTTTGCATCCTCATAAAAGCGCAGCGCACCAGCTCGGTTGGATATATCGGTTTTGAAGTCCATTCCATAAAGGATATATTGCCAACTGTTTTCATCGAAAATATCGTGACTGGCATCAATGTCTAGAAAAGAAGGTGGCCTGTACTTCCACTGTTCCAGCTTGCCCTTTAAATAATCCGATGCCGATGACGCCTCCCGATTGTCACGCCAGAATGCTGTATCAGTTCTTTGACTCAAATAGTAATGAAGTTTAATAAAGTCGATCACATGCTCAAAACGCTTGGTCATAGCGTCGTTAAACTGCCTGGCAGAGCGTTCGGTATCACCTGACCAAGGGAAAAGGTTGCAGACCATAAGTGCGGCAACTTCGGCAAAGCTAATACCCGTTGCTTCGAGGGGCTCTATAAACCCTACTGATAGGCCAATGCCAATACAGTTTTTGTGCCACTGAATTTTCCGAAAGCCGGCCTCAAAAGATAATTTCTTAGCGGAAAGTTCTTGTGCAGCAGGGCCAATGTGGCGTCGCAGCGTTGCAACCGCTTCGTCATCGCTGCAGTGACGGGAAGAGTAAACGTAGCCAAGGCCGCGGCGATTATGCAAGCCAATATCCCAGGTCCACCCTGCATTTTGTGCTGTGGCATAAGTACATGACGGTATAGGCTGATCGGCCCGATCATAGGGCACTTGCATAGCAACCGCCCGGTCGCAAAAAAGTTGGTCTTTGTAAGATGTGAACTCAGAGCCAAGCGTTTCTCCGATCAGTCGAGACCGGAAGCCGGTACAATCGATATACAAATCTGCGGTAAGTTCACCGTGGTCTCGACCGCGCACGGAGGCAATCGCTCCGGTTTCATCAAGTTTTACGTCGTCTATGGTATCTATTAGCCGTTTAACACCCATCTCCATTGCACGGCGGCGCACGACTTGGGCGAGCTTGCCTGCATCGAAGTGATAGGCATAATTTAACGGTGCGTTGTAATTAGGATGGGTTATAAGTTTGGGGGCAAGCTTGGCGTTTACAACGCTCTCTTGCACCGTGCATGCTTGGGCCCAGGGCACCTGCCCTGCCACTCCCAGCAGCCAATAGGGTAGTAAGTCCATATCCGTATGCTGCGAGCATACTTGAAACGGGTGAAAATAGGTGTCGTTTGGTACGTCAGCAGGGTTATATTTCCAGTTGTTAAACCGAATGCCTTGCTTAAAAGTAGCGTCTGCGTCGCGAATGAGCTCACTTTCATCTAAGCCAATACGACCCAAGGTTTTTCGGATAATGGGAAAGGTACCCTCACCTACGCCGAGGATACCGATCTCATCTGACTCCACTAAAGTAATGGAAACCCCGCCAGGAGTGTCAGCTGCAAGCATCCGCGCCATATAGGCCGCCGTAATCCAACCTGCAGTTCCACCCCCGACAATGAGAACACTCTTGCTCATCTTATTACCTCTTGTCTGTCTTGATGAACAAGAGCGTCTCCTATTCGTTAGTTAGAAGTCAATGCCTAAATGTAGGCTAATACGACGGTCTGTCACGAATACCGCACGATCGACATACCTGCCTTCGAGAATTTCCATTTCCGTCCGCTGGTCTTCGTCAGTGAGATTCTGGACATTTAGCTTTATATTCATACTGTCGCTAATCTGATATGAAAAGCTGGCATCGAGACGGCCAGAATCTGCGGCATAAACCGGCAAACCAATTTGGATTTGATCGCCAGTGAAAGGATCATTATAAGTTCTAGTTGTACCCGAATCGTTCGTCGTTGTCAGGTAACGATCACGCCAATTCCAGGCTAAACGAGCACTAAATTTCTCATAGTCATATAACAACGTTGTTGAGTACGCCCACTCCGAAAGGCCAATAACAGGAACGCTAAGCTTGTCACCATTGATGTCCAATGCAAATGCATCTGGCGAATCATTATCAATGAAAGTAACGTTAGCACTTACACCAAACCCGCTTAGCCAACCAGGCAAAGAGTCAAAGTAGGTGCGCCCGCCTAACTCGAAACCCTTGATGATGGTTTCCTCGTCAGCGTTGAAGTTTGTACGGCTTGAGACCGGACCATCCAGGAACTCGCTGCCGCCACCATCAACCGGGGCTGATTGTGGATAATCTTCAGGCGAGAAGTACTCGTTAGCTGGCGCTGAGAAATTATTGAATGTGATGTAATTGTCTATTGATTTATGGAACAGAGACAAATGCATCGTTGACCCACGATTTGGATACCACTCCAGAGATATGTCGTGGTTAAGCGACACTTCCGGCTCCAGGAAAGGGTTACCACTGGTGTTGGTATAGCCTGAGAATATGGCAGGAATAGAAACATCTTCCGTCGGGTTCAGTGCATCTAGCTCATCGTTAATCGGGTTTTCAGTTGTTTGAATACTCGCCGTTCCCTGCGCTCTGATATCTGGGTAGCGCGGCGCAGTGAGTGTTCTGGTTAAAGCATAACGGAAAACCCAGCCATCGGCTGGCTCAAACTTGATGTTCAATGATGGCAAGAAGTAATCTTTCTCAAAACTCCCGAGACGTTGTTTTTCATAGCCGACACTCTCCAATGTCATAGGAGGTTGCATGCCTTCGTTGTCGGTCTGCCATTGCGCCACATTGTCGATGCCGCCCATTGCTTCAACTGATGCTTCGGCTGCTGCGAGACTTTCGTAATAGCGTGAACCGCCATTGAAAGTAAAGTTCCCTTCACTGGCTATATCATAGTTCACCCAGCGCACACCAATATTACCGCTGAAATTCAACAGCGGGGAATCGCTGTCGTTCGCAAAGCCAAACATTGCGTAAGCAGACTGTGTTTTATGGTCCGTTTCATAGAATGAAGGAAGCTGATCGAAGTTTCGATTGCGGAGAGTATCTTCATTGCTATAAAGGTACGTGGTGGCGTCCGGATCGCTGCACTGATAATGAAGCTCGGGGCCACATGCCAGATAAGTGTCGTAAACACGGTCGAACTGCGCGGAATCATTGACTTGACGCGTACCAATCCAAGCGCCACCTAGGGGAGTTTCTTCGCCCTTAAAGAAGTCAGAAAACTCTTCCAGATAGAAATCACCTTCAGGCGCAGTGTTTGCATACGCTCGCGGCACGCCATTCCAGTTACGACCTGTAGCAGACCACCATGTACCGACAAAATTATCGGACTCTTCGCGGTCTGCGGCGCGCGCGCCAACAGCTAACTTTTTAAAGAAACCATCGCCAATATCAAAGTTTGCGTCCAACTGAAGCGCGTGCGATTCACCTTCATTAGACATGTCAAGCCAGTTAATACGTGAAAGACCTGCCTCACCTGGATCTGTCGAGAGCGGCGTTCCTAAACTTGCATACGGGCGGTCGCCAGACATATCCATATTTGTTTGCACAATTGAAGGAATTACAGCACTACCCAGACTGTATTTCCCTGAGCGAGATTCTGCTTTTACATACTGGTAGCTACCACTCACATCCCATGAGTCTTGCTCGAATTTGAAGCCGGTACTGTGATCTGCGGTGCTACTGAAAGAAGGTGTATAGCTTGAATTGGTACCAACAGCTAGGCCAGATTCCAAGTTGGTGCTGGAAATTGCGCCTCGTACAAAGATACCATCGTCAAATTCTGCACCGTCAAACACACCAACAGACGTGCCTGGCTCCATTGAAACAATCTGGCTTTTTCGGTTACTTTCGCGCTCAGAAATAAAGGTGGTATGGAAAAACTCAAGATTTTCGTTTGGAGCCCACTGAAGCGCACCATAGTAACCATCGCGCACTCGTTCAAACTGATCTTGCGTGTGTCGCACACCCGCCGGCGCGTATACTCGCTCACCATTGTAGTTCGTGGCATGGTATGGAGGAATAATAATATTGCTATCGTGTGATGCGATTTTTGAATAGGCTAAGTCTAGCAACACCCCGAATTCACCAATATCAGTGTCAAAACGGCTTGATATCATTCCGGAAACCGCTGGCGTTACCTCTTCAGAATAGTCGCCGTAATCGGCCGCGATTGCGATATTGGCGTTAAAGCCATCGAAATCGAACGGCATATGTGTTTCAAGGTTTACAGTGCCCGACACACCGCCTTCAATCAAATCGGCACGACTGGCTTTGAATACGGTCACCGATTTTAGCAACTCAGGTCCGACGTCGGCCCAGCTTAGACCGGAGCCACCGTTGGCGGAGAAAACTTCGCGCCCGTTAATAAGGGTTTTAGTCTTATTTAAGCCACGCACCTGTACGCCGGAACCCTCAAAAGCAAAGCCATCAGGGGAACCCTCTGAGCCCGCTCGAATGCGGTTCATTGTTACGCCAGGAGCACGTTCTAGAATTTCCAGAAGTGAAGTACTGGGTACCTTCCCTGCTTCGTCCAACACAATGGAATCGCCGATGGTATCGGAGGCGCGCTTTAAATCGATTGCGTTTTCCAACGCCTGGCGCTGGCCGGTGACAATGACCTCTTCAAGGGTTGTTGTCTCCTGCTCCTCATCGTTGACTTGTGCAAAGGTGGGTGCTGTGCAGGTCATGATTGCTGCCGCTAAAAGCGAACGACGAAAGCCAGGGAATCGGCCTTTGGGGCATATTGCGTTTACATTAGTATTTGGTCTATTCGTTTTCATTATTGTCGAAAGCTGCTTTACCAGCAGCCCCTCCTTATCGGTATTTGCCGTCAGCGTCCTTGAATGTACTGATTAAGGCACCGCCTGCGGCTAATTTATTAGATGTTTACCGCGCATGTGTGGCTTACATCATGCCACCAATATATAGTCACATAGACCATATACACTGTCAACATACTTGTATACTAGTGTAATTAATAATTGAAATTCCAATAGTTATGCACTAGGTTAGCTTCCGGTGAAGCCAATTTTTGGGCTGCACTCAACCCTGACGTCAAATGCCACAAAGTTTTACAAGGTAGGGACTGATGCCGGTTTTTCGACAGCCTGCTAGCTACTCACTATGATTTTGGACGACTGAACATGTTGGGAATTGACAAAAATTTATGTGTAAGTCTAATATGCTCCGAATTCAACAGGGCGACTCCACTTACCAAGTTTTTGTCGCAAATGGTCGCTTTAGCAATTGACGAATTAGCATATAAAACATACAAATAGTTTAAGCCTAGCGAGGCCAGAAACTGTCGGATACGTAGACCTAAAATCAGGCAATCTATTGCAGGAGGTATTGCCTCGAACTACCAGACAGAGGTTTTGAATCTACTTTTTCTAACCAATTATATCTAGCAGGAGCGATAAGGAAGGGATTATTTAGCATGAAGCTTAGCCCCGCTTTAAGCGGGGATTTTTTTGCTATTGAAAATACTCTGGGTGCTCAGCCGGTAAAGTATCCAACACTTTAAATACCTCTCGCAAATGTATGCTCATTGCACTGGCAGCCTTAGACACATCGCCAGACTTTAACGCACGAATTATGGCGCGATGTTGCGCAAGCACCCTCTTGTACTGTCCACTTTTATGCAAACTTAGATTGCGTACCCGATCCATGTGAGCTTTTTCTTCTTCAATCATGCCAGCTACTCTTTGATAGCTAGTGTAGCTTGCCAGCAATTGGTGAAACTTGTCGTCTAACGCTTGAAATAAAAGGGTGTCATCTTTATCTGCGGCACTTTTTTGCTCGGCGATAATGCTTTCGGCTTCTGTGATAACTTTGCGCTCAGGATTGTCTGCCAGGTAACTGACAACAGACACCTCGAGCGCTTCGCGAATAAAGCGCGCCTCTAAGATTTGTTCTAAGCTAAACCGCGAAACATAGGTTCCGCGCTGCGGCCGAACCTCAGTAAAACCAAGGTTGGACAGTTTAATGAGTGCTTCTCGCACTGGCGTGCGGCTGACACCAAACTTCTTGGCCAGGGCTGTTTCTGAAATAAGCTGACCTGGCTCAAGCTGCATACTGACAATTGCATCGCGAATAAAACCGTAAATTTGTCCACTCGCCGGCCTGCTATAGTCAATTTGTCTTCCGTATTGCGCTGCTTGCTCTAAGAATGGAACGGATTCCTGATCCTGACCCAATGCCACACCCCCTTTCACTATTGTTTTAGTTTCGTGCCGCCATTCTAAAGGAAATTGAGCTTTGCTACACGATTGTTGGCACTATTTACCAATTCGGTCGACACCATAAGCGTGAGACTCTCAGTTTCGCTGCAAACCATTAGCACTCATATATGAGACCGCTCAACAGTCTAATGTAGAATAGCTGCAACCATAAATGCGAAGCATTCGTACTGGCGGAGTGGGTGTACGTGATATCAAGTGGAACGATGCTGCGAATCGCTCAAGACATTTAATATACATCTCTTCGGTATCGACCTTCTGCCTGCATGCGCGCGACAGTTTTTAGACCCAGTATATCCTCTAAAACACTATGAACCCCCTCCCCCATTCCTAATCTGCTGCCACACACTAAAATACAGGCATCGCGTTGAAGCCAATGTTCCAATAGGTCTGCATTGGCTCGCATGCGATCTTGCACATACTCTGGGTGAGTCGGATCACGCGAAAACACACAGTCGAGCTGTTCGAGAACACCACAGGCGAGCCATTCAGTCAGCTCACCGGCAAAAGGTCTGTCGGCTTGCGGATCGCGCTCACCGTACAATAGCCAGCACGGCGCGCCGCCGCTGCAGGCTCGATGCTTTAGGTGGGCACGAAGACCAGCGATACCGGAACCGTTGCCAATAAGAATCAGCGGTTTGTCAGCGTCGGGCGAATGAAATTCAATATTTTGCTTTATACAGAACTCCAACTCATCTCCTAGCGAGGTGTGTTCTGTTAAAAAGCCAGAAGCGACCCCCAGTGTGCCATTGTCCGCAATATGCTGTCTGACAACAATTTCTAGTGATTTGTTGTTGCCAGCACTGGCAATACTGTACTGCCTCGGCGCTAGTTCGGGCAAATTATTCAACCATTTCAAGTTGTCAGTTTTATTATTAAGGGAGGGTAAACTGACCCTGTAGAGGTCCCTGGTGGCCGCAATTTCTGTGGCCGTTCGCTTGCCCCCTTGGGTATCGGTTAAAGACTCACCGCCAATCTCTAGTTGGGCTAAAATGGACTCGTACGAGCTGGCATTGTTCTTAGGAAATATTTCAATAATATCGCCAGCCTGGTAACTAACCGCCCCCTGATTAACCGAGAGTGACAGGAAATACATTGGCGCACCGGGGCTGCCAGGGTTTAGCAACCTTCTTTCGCAAATCGCAGCCCGCTGGCGTGTAGGGTGCACGAGTTGGTCGGCCGCTTTAAAGCTAAACACACCGTCACCTGCTTGCAATTGGCGCTGCCATTGGGTCAACACTTGCTGTTCGAGCCTGGGGTTCGCGGCATCCATTTCCAGGAGAGTGCATAGTGGTGTAGCACCACGCGCGTGGAGAGTGCCATACAAGCTTTTCGCAAAGGCACAAAACTCGGGGTAATGCGAATCGCCGAGCCCTAGAATGGCAAACTCGAGAGCCGACAGCGCATTGGGTTGCAGTTGTTGTACAACGCTCGAAAAAGCAGCGCCATTATCAGGCGGCTCTCCCTCACCGTATGTACTCGCTACAACGTAAAGTGTTCGAATACCACAAACATCTTCGGCGGACAGCTGATTCAGAGCGCACAAAGACGCCGCTCCGGTGAAAGCTTCAGCCGTTTTAGTGGCTAACAAATGCGCACGCCCACTTTGACTGGCGTACGCAACAACTATGTCGGAGGTGATTGTCGCGGCGCCGCGGCGCCTAAATAAGAACCAGCAAATCACACTATAAAAAAGCGCTAGCATTGCTGCCAGCGCCCATTTCTCGATTTCAATCATTATCGTTACAGCGGTAACACTTCCAGTGTCGCAATGTATTTGCCGCTGCGCGTGGTAGCTGGGGGCTTAGCTTTACTATCTTCATACTCGGCTTCTAGCCAGTACCGACCTGCGTGTGGCCAATCCACTTTTACTTTGCCATCAGCATTTGTCGCGAGCTCCAATGCTTGCTGTGAATCGCGGTAACGCATACCGTCAGGAATGATTACTACGCTTGCTCCAGCGACAGGAGCTCCATCCATAAAGAATTGCAATGTTACCGGCTCGCTGTCGACTAAATCATTAGGGTGGGTCGACAGCTTCATTTCGAGGCCCTGGTTGTTTAACGTCAAGACCGTATCCGTTGGGGCGCCGGCCGTTATAAACGCTTCAAGCTTTGTGGAGGAATACCCCACTTTGAGATTCTTTGCCTGCTTAGGTACTTTCTTTTCAAAGTCACCAGGCTTTGGTTTTTCTCCGCGCCCGGGCCAAAATTTACGATCGCCTTGCTCTGTTTCCCAGCTCGCCCGAAGACCACTGGTATTCATCAGTACTTTGTAGGTACCTTCTTGCTTGAGATTCAGATCAAAAGTAGTTCGATGTTTACCCTCTGCGACATTGTGCATTTCGCCACCAGTTCCATCGGGCCTTACCACCGATAGAAAATTGGCTCGCAGTGGGAAGTGATTAAAATAGAAGATGTCGTTTGACACGGCTGCATCTACGGTCACCCAAGGATCATCCCCCGATAAAATTGTTGCTGCGGGTAGAACCCAATAACGATGGGCCTCAGCGGCCATGGATGTCGATAGGGCCAACAATAACGCTGCGGTCTTTTTGAACTTCATGCGCAATTCCTTTTCGTTTGTGCTAATAGTCAAATGTCAAAATATTTTAGGGCTGGAGAGTGACAACAATGTCACCGAGCTCTGTTTCGCCCTGAACGGTTAAGGATTGAGCCTGTTGCACGGGCCAGTCAAACTCAACGCTTAGTAGCTCCCGCCCACCTACCTCGCGCGCGGCTTCAATATACAACTGATTTGGCCCTGGCTTAAGCTCGCCAGTGATATGGTTTAGATCAATGTTATAAGTGCCTGGCTTATGGGTAGCAGCGGTGACACCGTCGATGGGTACATCCAAGGATCGCCCGGTACGCCGCCACCAGAGACGCATATCTTTCAGCCATTTTTCTCCTTCTGCATTTTCGTCAATTTGATACCAAACAGTGCCGTTGGTAATCTCCCGACTTGCGCTATGCATAATCCATACAGCTACATAAGGATTGTGATACTCAGCGACATTCATTGAGGGTATTTCCAATGTTATTGATAACTCTGTTGCCTGAGCATTGACACACAATCCTGTCACGAGGGCGATAAATAAGCGTTTAACTGACACCATGAATACTCAACTTCCTTAACGAGACTAATGAACAAATAATATAATGATGATTAAGGGCAAAAATAGCCCCAAGGCGATTGCCGGCCATGTGGCCGGACGGTTTTTTTGCAGTCGTAGTAACAACCAAAGTCCTGTAATAGAAAAAATCACACAGGCAACTGCAAACACATCGATAAACCAACTCCAGGCAACACCGGTATTTCTTCCCTTGTGCAGGTCGTTAAGATATGCCACCGCACCACGAGTATTTTTTTCATACAGTACCGCTCCACTCACCAGATCGATGCTCAACCAAGCATCGCCACCCGGGCGCGGCATGGGTACGTATATTTCCTCCTCATACCACTCTGCCTGAACCCCCGGCGGAACATGAACATCGATGCTTCTTTTGAGCTGATGCCGAACGCTGACAGGCAATGGAGCCGAATCTCCGACCGGTGGCGTTAGGGACTTAAGCAACTCCAAATCCAATTGACCGTCACGACTGACTGTTGAGTTTTGTGCCGGTATTTGATGAGCGTGATTGAGAGTGACGCCGGTTATAGCAAATAGCAGGATGCCCACCAGGCAAACTGCTGAACTGACCCAATGCCACTGGCGTAAAGTACCGAAATGTAACCCCATAACCTTCTCAAGACTCGCAGTTGGCCGTACACCCCGTACGCGGAGACTTTCGCTTAGGTGGCCACATCATTTTGATAATGATTCTCATTATATGGATCGGAATGACCTTCTGCAACTTTAATTATTAACGTTTGATCACTATTCACAATGGCGCTGTCGGGGCCGCTTCTTAAGCAGGGTGCTAGAGTTATAGCAAGTAGATTGACGTACAGGGTTAAACCCTGCCAATGTGGAGCTTATGACTAAGACCAGAATCGAACGCGACAGCATGGGCGAGCTAGAGGTTGCCAGCGGTGCACTCTACGGCGCACAAACACAGCGGGCTATTAACAACTTCCCTATCAGTGGACAGACACTGCCCAGGCCATTTATTGAAGCCGTGCTGTTAATAAAAGCAGCATCGGCCAAAACCAATGCTGAACTCGGTGTTTTGGATGGCAAGCTAGGCGCACAGATCGCAAAGCATGCTCTGCAGCTAATTGAATCGGCTGACCTAATGCAGCACTTCCCGGTGGATGTATACCAGACCGGCTCGGGCACCAGCACGAATATGAATGCCAACGAGGTGCTCGCACATTTAGCGAGTCAGTCGCTTGCCCAAAAAGTCAGCCCTAACGACCATGTAAACTGCTCACAGAGCAGTAATGACGTTATTCCCACAGCCATACATATCAGCACGGCTTTGACTCTCGATAAACAGTTGATACCGGCGCTGCACCACCTGAAAGAGGCCTGTGAACGCAAAGCGCGGTCCGTTAGGCATATTGTTAAAACTGGCCGTACCCACCTTATGGACGCCATGCCCGTGCGCATGAGTCAGACTTTGAATGCCTGGGCAAGCCAAATCGACGCGCTAATAGTAGCGCTTGCCGCACAGCAAAGCGCCCTGCGCCAATTGGCCCAAGGAGGTACTGCCGTCGGCACCGGGGTGAACACCCCAGAGCATTTTTCCTCCCACTTTTGTAAGCATTTGAATACTCTTACGGGAGATAATTTCATACCCGGTGACAACTTATTCCGTTTGATTTCAACGCAAGACACTAGCGTAGCCGTTTCCGGCGCATTGAAAGCGATCGCGGTAAGCCTAACCAAGATCGCCAATGATTTGCGCTGGATGAACTCCGGCCCTTTGGCCGGCCTGGGTGAAATTGAGCTTGAGGCGTTACAGCCGGGCTCAAGTATCATGCCCGGCAAGGTAAATCCGGTTATTCCTGAAGCAGTTGTCATGGTGGCCGCCGATGTGATCGGTAAAGATACCGCCATAACGCTCGCCGCACAGTCCGGGAACTTTGAGCTCAACGTTTGTTTGCCCGTTATTGCGAATAATCTGCTGGTTAGTATACATATCTTAAGTACAAGTCTTACGCTTCTGGCTGATAAGGCCGTTGCAACCTTTAAAGTGCGCGAGGCCAATATTGCTGCGCCGTTGGCGCGCAACCCAATATTAGTGACGGCTCTCAACGAAGCCGTTGGTTATCTAAAAGCCGCGGAAATAGCCAAAGAGGCCTACCGATCTGGCCGACCAATATTGGATGTGGCACAAGAGCTAACGGATATTTCTCGCTCTGAGCTTGAAGTTTTGCTGGATCCCGCCACGCTCGCTGGTGATACCTAACAGGCTGCTGAAAAACCCCAAGCGTACTCAGGCTTTCAGGAAGGCTCGTAATCTATGAGCATGCACGGGGTTTTTCAACAGCCTGCTAGTGGGGCGGGCGTTTAACGTCTGCGCACCACAACAGGGCGAGCCGCTGTCTGCGAGGTAGCTTTTCAGGCTCAAAAATGTCATTCAGATTCAACATACTAGCGTTAACATAACAATATCTTACAGGCGGCACGACTGATGCTAGATTAAATCAGTAGCAATGCCTTCTTTTACATGGGCACGCACTCTCGACGGAGCTTGGTTGTCACTAGCGGTAAATATATGAAGCGATCCAAAGCAACACTGGAACAAGTTTATCAAGAGATCAAACAGGTAATCCTCAGTCGTCAGCACCCGGTGACGGGGCTGTTGCCAGCGAGTACCGCTGTGACGAGTCACGGTGACTATACCGATGCCTGGGTCCGCGATAACGTTTACTCCATTATTTCGGTGTGGGCACTGTGTCTGGCAATGAAACGCGACGGTCAAAAAAACCGTCACGACCTGCTGGAGCAGGCCACCATTAAGTTAATGCGCGGCCTGCTGCAAGCGATGATGCGCCAGGCCGATAAAGTTGAAACTTTTAAACACACACTCGCCCCAGAGGACTCACTTCACGCTAAATACGATACGGCCAGCGGCTTGACGGTTGTTGCAGATGACGCCTGGGGGCACCTGCAGATAGACGCCACCTCTATCTATTTGTTAATGCTGGCACAAATGTCCGCCTCTGGCTTGCGGATAGTTTGCACAGGTAGCGAGGTAGATTTTGTTCAAAACCTGGTTTATTACATTGCCAGCGCCTATCGTACGCCAGATTTTGGCATTTGGGAGCGCGGCAATAAAATCAACAATGGCCAAACGGAAATCAATGCAAGCTCGGTAGGAATGGCCAAAGCAGCATTGCAAGCCATGGATGGGCTCAACTTATTTGGCCCTGACGCGAATAAGCGTGCGGTCATACACGTTATACCCGATGCCGTTGCTCTGGCTCGCAACACCTTGGGAGCATTGTTACCGCGTGAGTCCTTGTCTAAGGAGGTGGATAGCGCCCTACTCTCTATCATTGGATTTCCCGCTTTTGCGGTAGGCCGAGCTGAGTTGCTTACCAAAACCCGCGATACGATACTGTCAAAGCTTGGCGGTAACTGGGGCTGTAAGCGATTTTTATGGGATGGCCATCAAACGGTTATTGAGGAAAGCACACGTTTGTACTACGAGCATTCGGAACTGGCCGGCTTCGAGCATATTGAGTCAGAATGGCCCCTCTTCTATTGTTACCTGTACGTTAATGCATTGTTTGACGGTCTGGATACAACGGCCAAGCACTACCGCAAGAAAATCGAATCACTGATGGTTCAACGCGGCGGCATAGGCTTAATACCTGAGCTTTACTACTTGCCGAAGGAATACATTGGCGTTGAAAAACGACAACCGCGCTCACAATCTCGCTTGCCCAACGAAAATATACCTTTGGTGTGGGCTCAAAGTTTGTTTTATACCGGCCGCTTATTGGATGAAGGCTATCTCAGTAATGAAGATCTTGACCCCCTTTATATACGCCGACGCTCAACTCGTTTCACTCAAGCGCAAATTGCATTGGTGGTGCTGGCAGAGAATGAACAGGTAAAGGCAACACTATCGCAAAATGGCGTTATTGCCGAATCGCTCGAAGATATAAAGCCAGTCGCTGCGCTTACCGCTCCTCACTTGGTTGATGCGTTTAGCCGGGTCGGCGCCAACGAGGCGCTGGGATTAACCGGTCGCCCTAAAAGACGGCTACAAAGTTTGGCAACATCTCACAGCTACAAGATAAACAATAGAACATGCCTTTGCTTGTCTTGGTTGCAGAGTGAAACCCGCGACTACAGACTGTATGATGCGGAGTTTTTTAGCGAGCTTCTGATCAGCGAGATCACTCACATTCGCAAACACTGGAATGTGCCTGAAGTGGCGGTATTTACACTGAAGATCGGTGATGAGCTGTGCGCTATTCCCGGCGCAGCTATTTTGTTTAAAACCTTAAAGGACTTACAGCTTCGCAATACCCACGAGCATGTTGGCAATGCTTCCGCCAGCCTCGCCGTGCGCGCTTCACGTACGACGGAGCTGATATTGCCAGATTTCTCTGTGCTTGCCCTCACGACACAGCATCACAAAATTTCCACCAGCCTTGAGATTGATACTGACGATTTACTACCACCGTTCAGCAGCCTAACCGAAGCGGTAATACGCGACGCACCGCCGTGCGATTTAGTGCACGAATTTAAAAGTTCACTTACCCAGGGTGAACTAGAACAATCTATTAATATAGATGGTTCATTGTCCGCAAAAGCATTACTGCAGGAAATTGCACGCTTTGCCCAACAAACCAATCGGTGGGCACTGTGCCGCTTGTGCTTTGCTTACCTCGATCAGGGGCACCTCGACCTTGCCGAAAGCATTACCCTGCTTGCCGCCCGCCATTTAAAGTTGGCAATTGGAGAGGATAAACGCTCAGAAATGCTGATCAGTTCTGGACTCAGCAACCAAGAGATACTCGATGGCCTGGAGCAAGTTTTTGTCGATCCTCTGGAGCAGTCGCTGGCGCAGGAGGTGATCGTTGCTATCGGCAGCTTATTGCGTACCGAGCCGTTTTTGTTTGAAGGCTTGCGCTCGATTCAGCTGCACAACTTTATGCTTCTGTGTTCACATTACAGCGACCAGGGGGAAGGCTTAACGCCGATAGAATGGCTGGCAAAGCAGCCCCCCAGCTACCTGTATAACAAGTTGCGAAATGTGTTTAGCTCCCAGCGCAAGATTTTCAATAAGGGAGTTGACCACATTTTCCACACGGGGCACGAGCAATCTAGCTTGTTAACCGGTAGTGATGCTGTAACGGCAAAAGCCGTCGATGCCGACTGGTTTGAGTGGCGCGCAGCACGCGGCTTTATCACCCGTTTTGACGACAACTTCCTGTCAGCGATTTGGCAAAGTTTAGCCAGTGCGCGCCTATTGGTTTTCGGCGACAGTGAAAGCGATGGCTTTATAATAGATTGCGAGTTGGTGCGCAGCTCGATGACATCGCAGGAAGAGAGTTTTGCGCAGTTACTGGACCAGGTTACCCAGCGTTTGCATCCGAGCTACTACAAAAGTGCAGTCGTCGAGGCCCTACTTGCGTTTACTCAGTTTAGCGAAATGCATGAGGATGTCTATTTTGCCGAACCGATAGAGTTTAGTCGAGTGCTTGAGAATGCGGCGAATCATTGGGAACGTATGTATCCCAGCGAACATCCCCAAGGTCGACGTGTCGACACATTACTGCAGCAAACGCCGCAGGACTTGCAGCGAGCGGTGATGCTTGCCCTGGAGGAGCTGGCCGGGATCGAGACACACACACCCGACCCCGATCAGTTACAGGTCAGTTAAGTGCAACACGGGCGACGCGATAGGCTTTTATCGCGCCAGCCCTTATACTCTTTGCCGCGCTAATGCGCGTCGTTGAAATACGCGTTGAAACTGCTGGTGGCCGGGTATAATGAGTTTTGCACCGTTTATAAAAGAAATTTCTTACTTCACAGATACCAGTCGATATTTCGAGATCATTCGACCACTGAAACACCCCATTTGGCTAGACAGCTGCCAGTCACCCGAGAGGGCTGGCTCACCAAGCGGCCGTTACGATATATTTTCCGCATGCCCGACGCACTATTTGCAAACGACTGGAGCCAACACCAAGGTACAGTCTTTTAAGCCGTTTGATGAGCTGATAACTGCCGACGCGCGGCCTGCGAGCGTGGAGAACTTTGCAGATGATCCGTTTGCGCTTGTCGAGCGCTATTTGCCAAACTCGCCACCTGCCATGTTGGCCGACAACGAATCGCTGCCTATGTGTGGCGGCGCTATTGGCTTTTTCGGTTACGACCTTGCCCACCGTTTAGAGCGGTTACCCCGGCTTGCAACCCGCGACAGCTCACTACCTGACATGGCCATTGGCATATACCCCTGGACCGTTATCGTCGACCATGCACGTCAAAAAGCCTATATCACGGCTAAAAGTAGTGAGTATGGAGAGGCGCCCTATCGCTATTTGAACCACCACCTTAACTTAAAGCAATTTCTAGAAAAGCCAAAAGAACCTTTTAAAATCAGTGTGTTCGAGTCATTTATTAAAGCCAATTCTTACTTCGAGAAATTCGATGCGATTCATAAGTACATATACGACGGCGATGTTTACCAAGTCAACTTTGCGCAGCGTTTTCAAGCGCAGTTTAGCGGTGACCCGCTTGTCGCCTATCTGCATTTGCGCCAGATCAACCCGGCTCCGTTCGCGGGGTATATACCCTTGTCCAGCGGTGCAATCATAAGCCTATCTCCCGAGCGCTTTATTGCGTGCGATGGCGACCGGGTAACGACGAGTCCGATAAAAGGCACTATCGCTCGCGGTGCCAGCGTGCCCGAGGACAAGAAGGCCGCCGATACCCTGGTAGCAAGCCGCAAAGACCAGGCAGAAAACCTGATGATTGTAGACTTGCTGCGCAATGATTTAAGCCAAACCTGCAATCAAGTCAGCGTTCCGCGCCTGTTTGAGCTGCAATCGTTTACCAATGTGCATCACCTGGTGAGCACGATTGAGGCCAGATTAAAACCAGGCCACACAGCCTTAAGTCTGTTGCGTGCCGCTTTTCCCGGTGGATCCATAACCGGAGCACCGAAAATACGCGCCATGGAAATCATAGAGTCTCTGGAATCTCATGGCAGAGGCCCCTACTGTGGCAGCCTTGGCTACATCAGCAGTTGCGGCAAAATGGATACCAGTATTACGATCAGGACGTTGGTCGCCGAAGGGCAGCGCATCACCTGCTGGGGTGGCGGCGGAATTGTAGCTGACTCAGACGCCCAGTCGGAGTACCAGGAGAGCATCACCAAAGTTGCGATACTCTTAAGGTCTCTGGAAAGCGAATTTGGCGAGGCTTAACGGGTAAATTAACGGTTAAATAAAAGCGGAACCAATCAGTAGCAAGAGGCCACCAATCACTATCCATTTTCCTGCATAGTAGGCTTTACGGTTTTTCTTCTTGATGCTTTTCAACACTTTTTGGTAAGCGAGCAAGCCCTTACCGAGCTTATTGCCAATTCCTGTATTGCTGGCGTCGACGTTATCGATCATAAACAGCCGGTTGAAAAATCGACCAAAATACCAATAGCCTTTTTGCACAAACCCCAATCGTAGCGGGCGATCAATGTCCGTCATAAGGATTACACGCGGCATTTCCGTGTCGTTATAGGCACTATGCAGGTAGGTTTCGTCAAAAATAATGCTGTCGCCATCGCGCCACGTATAACGAAAGTCGTCGATCTGCAGGCCACACTTCTCACTATTAGGTGTGCTTAGACCGAGGGAATAGCGCAAGGTATAGGCAAAGGGATCGTGGTGCTGGTTGAGCTTTTTACCGGGCATCAAAACCGCAAATAATGCCAAATTGAGGTATGGCACTTGATCCAGTAGCGCCATTGTTTTCGGCGCCAAATCATAGGCCGATGGAATACGATTGTCGTACAGCTTAAGGTAGAAGCTGGTCCAGCGGTTGTCTTTGTAGAAGCTACTGGCAGGAAGGTCTTCTTTGGCGGTAATCTTACCGCCCTCATAGAGCGCCAGCGCCTCATCACGGATAACCTCCCAGTTGTCCTCGATCACTCTGAGCTCGGGAAAGTGCTCTTTTGACACTCGCGGGGTCGTCTCAACCTTCGATAGACCGTAAGCAGGTAAGTTAAATGGCACCATGAATGTCGAAAAATCCGACAACTGGCGGCTCAGTGGGAATGTGACTCGATTGCGCGTGCGTACGAATACAATGCAAGCTACATAAATTATGATAACGCCCAAAATGAAGCCCATTGCCACCTACCCTCTGAATTCAATCGCGGGCCGTATGATACGCAATTGTAACGCTACGACCAAGGCCTATTACTTGAGCTCTTGGCGCTCGCGCTCATATTCCTCGTAAGATTGCGACGCTTGTTGGCGGCACCGCTCCTGGGCGGGTGGTGGCTCCTGTTGGCAGCGCCAGCGTTGGTCACTCTGAACATTGTCGTATATCGCCTTGTTTGTACAAGCACTTATCGCCATTGCGGCCGCCACTATCAACATCCAACGTTTATTCACTATCGTACTCCAGTAAGTAATCCACCCTAACACCGGCTTTTTGGAGTCTGGAAACGCCGCCAAGTTCCGGCAGTGCGACCACAAAGCACGCGTGGGTCACCTGAGCCCCCACCTGCTCAACCAGCTTTACAACGGCTAAGGCGGTGCCGCCAGTGGCAATCAAGTCATCGATGATGAGCACCCGGTCACCCTCTTGCAAAGAGTCACGGTGGATATGCAGCGTATCCTGACCGTACTCGAGCTTGTACTGTTGTTGCAAGGTGGCGCGGGGAAGCTTACCCGGCTTCCTCGCCAACACCAGGGGCACGCTGAGCTCTTGTGCCAAAGTGGCGCCAAATATAAACCCTCGCGCCTCTATTGCGACGATCTTGTTGCAATCGATATCAATACACTTGTGCCCTAGTTTTTCAACCGTAAGTCGCGATGCCTCCGGGCATTCCAGCAAGCTTGTGATATCTCTAAACTGAATTCCGGGTTTGGGGAAGTTGGCAATGGTCGTAATGGCATTTCTAATTTTTTCCATACACATATTGCACCGCCGACATTAAGACAAAAAAAAGGGTGAGCTCATCGCCCACCCTTTCTGAACTCAGCAATCTAAAATCACAGAGCTACTATGTTTTCGGCCTGAGGACCCTTTTGACCTTGAGTTATTGTAAACTCAACTTTTTGGCCTTCAGTCAGGGTGCGAAAGCCCGAACCTTGAATAGCGCTAAAGTGCGCAAAAACATCTGGGCCAGACTCTTGCTCAATAAAACCAAAACCTTTGGCTTCGTTAAACCATTTTACGGTACCGGTAACGGTAGACATAAGTTATTCCTCAATCATTCAATCGTGCTCTGCTCCAATCCGGAGCGGTTTTTGCTTAAAGTGTTGCTATTCCTTATGACTGATGGAACCAGAAACTTAGGTGATACCGCAGTTTTGGCAATGCACAAAATAGAACTAACTTTCAAGCACAATCGAGTATATACCGCTGTTTTACCAAGTCAACTGCCTCTCTGGGCATTTTTTTATGGTTTCAAAACATCCCATAGTGGCGATTAATGACGGCGCAAAGTGAGAGCGATTCCGCTTACCACCGTTACCATCGATAACAGCAACGCGACGGACAATGCCTCTTTGACAACGACCACTCCCCCCAAAGCCGCTATCACTGGCACACTCAATTGCACAACCGATGCCTGAGTAATCGTCAGCTTTGCTAACGCTTGATACCAAACAGCGTAACCTATAGCCGACGTTAAACCGCCTGACAATAGGGCGAACCCCCAGCCAATAAGTGTTGCGCCGTCCGCGTGGAAAACAAATGGTGTGATGCAGATAATTGCGAGCAGAGCCGCCCGTACAAAATTACCGCAGGTGCTGGCCAGCGGGTTAGCAACTCCTCGTCCCAGCAAGGTATAACCGGCCCACCCAACGCCCGATAAAACCATGACAATGGCGCCGAACAAATCGGGCCGGGAAGCTTGAGGCAGCAGCAGAATTGCCACACCGGCTAACGCTACAAGCATTCCGGCAATTTCGCGCAAGCCGGGCTTGGCCTCTGACATTGCACTGGCAGATAAACTTGCTAGCTGTACGGTCGCAAACAAAATCAAAGCGCCCTCCGCCGTGCCCACTTTGACGTAGGCGAGCGAAAAACAAAGCGCGTAAACAAAAAGGGCAATGGCGCTAGGCCAACTGCCAAGTTTGCTGCTTGCAACCTGTGAACGTCGCTGCACCAGCGCAAGTAAAAACACCAAAACAATGGCGCCACTAACGAGACGCACTAAGGTAAAAGTAAGCGGATCAATACTTCCGGAGCCCAACGCGTAGCGGCACAGAATAGAGTTGCCAGCAAAGGCTAACATTGCAAATATGGTTAGTAGTGCCGTCCTCACTTAACTTTCCCGCCCCGATACGCCATCTTAATGATTAATTTTGGTCACCCGTCTACACGGTTTGCATCAGGGGTGAGAGGCATAGCCTGAGGGTATTTCGTGGGCGTGTCCAGCGGTTATATAGCCAAGGAACTTTCTTAACGACTCCAATCAGCAGCTTAAAATTTGAAATTTAGTTTAGGCAACAATAGCCGATTAACACCTATTACTGCACAAGGCTTTCGAGCACCTACAAAAAAGCTAAAAAATTTGTATCAACAGTATAATCAACATGCACGCCAGTTAAATCCTTCGTTAACTGGCGTACATTTGGAGCCACACGACAGACTTAAAAAATACCCGCATCAGTGGATACGGGTAGTCGGATCAACTCGATGTTAATTGTTCATCACTGAGCAAGCTTTACGAAAGTTAGCAAAATTAGAACTACAACTTCCAACTGAACTTAAGGCCCATGGTGCGAGGACGCCCCCAAACCGCGTAGCCCCAATCGCTTCCTAACGTGTTTTGGTAGGTGAAATACTCCTCTTCCAAAACATTGTTAACAAAAGCGTCTACCGTGTAGCGACCATCCAGCGAGGTCCAGCTGACCTTAGCATTGGCAATTCCGTAGCTGTCGTGATGTGAGTAAGGGTCGTTTTCAACTTGCAGGAAGTGCTCATCTTGCCAGCTGTAATCGGCTTGCAACGCTAACTCTCCCGTATCCCCCATCGGTATGTAATACCGCAGAACCGTGTTGAAGCTCAGCTCTGGCGCTGATGGTAATTCATTGCCATCGTAATAATAGGTATCACCCGCTACTGGGCTAGATTGATCTGATTCCATTTCTGTAGACAAATACCCAGCGCCGGCAATCACCTCAAAATTTTCGGTGACCTGGGCCGTCAACTCGGCCTCCAGGCCGTGACCGGTGATATCACCAGCATTAAGGATTCGACCGCCATTTGCCAGCGTGTCGAACAGCTGCGCCTGAAAACCTTCCAGCTCATAAGCGAAGACCGCACCGTTAAAACGCATACGACCACCGGCAAACGTTGTTTTTAGCCCGACTTCAAAGTTTGTCATATCCTCGGAGCCGACCGGCTCGAACGCCTCTGGCACGCTGTTGTAACTTGCCGAGAAGCCGCCGCTTCGAAAGCCCGTTGCCAAGCTGGTATAAACCAGTGTGTCATTCGAAGGTTTCCAATCCAGACCAATACGCCCGGAAAAGTTGTCTTCAGATATGGAGTCGTCAACAAACGTCGGAGTGTCTGTTGTTGGTGAGTTGTAGTAGCTGCGATAGCGCTCGTAACTAAAATCTCGATTTTCATCGGTATAACGGGCGCCCAATACCAGCGTCATCGTGTCGGAAAAATGCCAGTCATACTGACCAAAGACACCCATTGACTGCGTATCCAGCAACACATCTTCGCGGTGTGCAAAAGCAAATTCATCAGCCGCTTCAAACTCCACTTCGGTTGGGTTTTGCGTGCTCATATCGCGCTCGTCGTCGTAAAGATACAAGCCGGCCACCCAGCTTGACTGATCGGTGTCCTGACTTAAGCGAAACTCTTGAGTCAGCTGATCAGAGTCTGATGTGTATTGCTCATCGAAAAAAACGTCGAAAGCCGGGCCGCTGCCAACCCCGTCCCCGTCATCTTGCAGGTATTTATCCAGTGTCTCCATTGCGGTAATGGAGGTGAGTATCATATCGTTGGCGAACGTCCAGTTGAAGGTTGCGGAAACGCCGAATGTGTCAATGCGCGTGTCTAGCCCACCACTGACACTGGATGAAACATCTTCCGGGTTAAAGTCGCCACCCGCTTGCTCAATACCGGTCGTCAAAAATGTAGCGCTGGTACACTCACCGCGATGAATGCGTGCAATCGAGCAGGTCGCGCCCCCGGGGGTTTCCTGGTAGCCCATGTGGGCAAAACCGACGCTGGCCTGGTCTGCTTCGCTGCCGTGCACATCCAACAGCAGCTCACCGTCCGAACCGACATCAATTGCTAATTTAGCCCGATAGCCGAGCGAGTCGGTTTCATTTAGTTTTTGATCGAGGTTGACGTCATAGCCGTAATCGTTAACCGGGTCGGCATTATTGTTCTGCCAACCATCCGCCTGGTTAACTTTAACCGCCAGCCGGCCACGAACGCTGTCGCTGAATGGTCCGCTAACCATACCCTCGAAAATACGTTCTGAATAGCTGCCAATTTGCAAGCTGGTGGAGGCTTCAAACTCATCGGTTGGGTCGCGGGAAATGTAATTCACCAAGCCACCGGTCGCGTTTCGGCCATAGAGTGTCCCCTGGGGACCTCGCAATACTTCCACTCGCTCCAGATCAAACAATTGAATAGCAGAACCGGCCGGGTTGCCGCGATAGACGTCATCCACGTACATCGCCACCGGCGCCTCCCAGGAGTCTGAATAGTTCACCAAGCTTATGCCGCGCAAACTAATCGAGGGGCTTGAGGCCTCGCCAAAAATGGCAAAGAAGTTCATGTTGGGAACTTGCTGAGTGATGTCCAATCCCTCTTCGAAGCCCATTTTCTCCATGGCTTCGCCGGAAAAGGCGCTCACAGTCACTGATGTATCTTGAATACTTTGTTCGCGCTTTTGAGCGGTGACTAGCACCTCTTCAATGACGGATTGACTTGCCCAGGTTGGCGCCGCGGAGCAAGCCAAGATCACCGGCGACACCCCCGCAATCACCCCTAGGGTACGGCGCAGCGAAAAACGCGCGCTTGTGCGTTTACTCTTTTTTTGCAGCATTTCAGACTCCTTTCGAGTTGTGGCTGGCCTTCTCATGACTATCTCCAAGCCTGAGAAAGCTTATTTGGGATGCCAGAGAACCTGACACCCGCTTTGTTGATTAAGCGCCAAACCGACGCGCATTCAAGGCTATCACTTTGAACTCTATGCAATCTAGAGCGTCGAAGCAATTTGGCGCAATTCGCCTTAAATTACTGAATTTTATATGATTATTAACCAATATGGCGCATACAAAAAAGGGCTGTCGCACTGTTAATGTGCGGCAGCCCTTTCGGTACTCACGAATATTGTGCGTAGGTTACAACGTCAGCTCGCGGTTGCTCGCTTTAAGAAAGGCGTGTTTAAGTTCTTCATAGGTATGAGCGGCAGGAAATTGCGGGAACTCATCGATCACATTTTGCGGAGCATGGAATAAAATGCCTGCGTCGGCCTCCCCCAGCATCGTCGTGTCATTATAGGAATCCCCGGCCGCAATAATACGGTAGTACAGGGTTTTCAATGCCAGGACAGACTGACGCTTAGGGTCTTTCTGACGTAAGTGATAGTTTATAACCCGCCCTTTTTCGTCAGTTTCAAGGCGATGGCAAAACAGGGTAGGAAACCCTAATTGTTTCATCAGAGGCTGAGAGAACTCGTAGAATGTATCGGAAAGAATAATCACCTGAAAGCGTTCGCGCAGCCAGTCGATAAATTCGACAGCGCCATCGAGCGGCTCCAGTGTGGCAATCACTTCCTGAATTTCGTTTAGGCCAAGATTATTTTCTTCCAGTATTCGCAAGCGCTGACGCATCAGTACATCGTAATCTGGAATATCACGCGTGGTTGCTTTCAATTCTTCAATGCCAGTTTTTTCGGCAAATTTTATCCAAATCTCCGGTACCAGAACCCCTTCCAGGTCCAAACATGCCAGCTCCACGTCAGCCTCCAAAATTATATATAGGTGGGAAAAGACGGGAATCTTACCTGACCGGGTTAGAAAAGCAATCAGAAAGCGCTCGTTTTCACGTGGAACATATAATTATATTGGCATGATCTACCCAGCGTATAAGCCATATAGGTATAATGAATATTCCGCCAACACACTGGAGACCCGCAACAAGCGCGGACCTCTTTAGCATATCTAGTGTAAACTGATTGCATCACACACAGCATGTGTACATTATCCACCCTTTTTGAATATTTTTAGCTCAGTGTTTCACGGCTCTTTGTGTTTGGTTATAACCTAAGTGGTGAGTGTTATTGGGAACCCAAACCTCGCTCTGGTATCCTTGCGCCCATCTACGATGTTAAGCCCGCAGGCTACCCAGTGAATTAAGGAACAACGAATGAACGACGCAATCTCACTTGTGGATGTCGAACAACAACTTCAGGGCCAGAGCCCGCATCGCATTATGCGACACGCACTTGAAAACCATGATCGTATCGCTATTTCATTCAGCGGTGCCGAGGATGTCGCTTTAATCGACATGGCCAGCCGGATACGACCGGATGTAGAGGTGTTCTCGCTTGATACGGGACGTCTGCATGCCGAGACCTATCAATTCATTGAGGCGGTAAGAAAACACTACGGTATTAAGATCGATGTCATCTCAGCGGATGGAGAGGCTGTGCGCCAGCTCGTGCGCGAGAAGGGTTTATACAGCTTCTATGAAGATACGCATAAAGAGTGCTGTGGTATTCGCAAGATTGCCCCATTGCGAAAAAAGTTATTGGAGGTCGACGCATGGATAACCGGCCAGCGCAAAGACCAAAGCCCTGGCACGCGCGCCGATATTCCGGTAATTCAGGACGATAAGGGCTTTGCTCGAACAGGAGAAACCCTTACCAAGTACAACCCCCTCGCAAACTGGAGCTCAGAAGAGGTATGGGCCTATATTCGCGCCTATGAAGTTCCTTACAACTCGTTACACGACCGCGGTTTCGTCTCCATTGGTTGTGAACCTTGCACCCGCCCCATAGGCCCAGGACAGCACGAGCGCGAAGGTCGCTGGTGGTGGGAAGAGGCAACCAAAAAAGAGTGCGGCTTACACGCAAGCAATATAGACACCTAAGGCAGTGGGCATGAAAATTACACTTGTTAAAAAAGTTTTAAGCAACGGCTCACCCTGCCGCAAGTGTGCCGATGTCCTGTCAAAGCTAGAGCACGCCAACTATATGCAGCGCATCGACAAGATTATCGATGCAGACGAAGCAGACCCTACTAGTGCCGGGATGCTTCTGGCTAAAGAGTATGGTGTTGATCGGGCGCCTTTTTTTATTGTGGAATACGAAGATGGCCATGTCGACGTGTATACGGTGTACTTAAAATTTGTTATGGAAGTACTTGAAGCTTAGCCGTGCGCACCCCAAACAAGTGCTAAAGATTCACCGGCGGGCACACCACACCTGTCCCACCCAGCCCACAATAACCCCCAGGGTTTTTGGCTAAATATTGCTGGTGGTAGGTTTCGGCATAGTAAAAATCAGGGGCGGCAATAACTTCTGTGGTTATCTCAGTAAATCCTGCGCGATGCATTTCCAATTGGTAGAGGTCTTTGCTTTTAGTGGCGAGCCTGCCCTGCTCTTGCGTGGAATAATAGATACCCGAGCGGTACTGAGTGCCACGGTCATTTCCCTGACGCATTCCTTGGGTTGGATTATGCGCCTGCCAAAATACCTGCAGCAGTTGCGTAAATTCGATACGCTTCGGATCAAAAACGACCAAGACTACTTCATTGTGTCCCGTTAAACCCGTACACACTTCTTCGTAAGTTGGGTTGCGGGTATAGCCTCCCGCATAACCTACGGCGGTCGTGATAACCCCTTGTTGCTGCCAGAAAACACGTTCGGCACCCCAAAAACAACCGAGGCCAACATAGAACCACTCGCTGTGCGCAGGATAAGGCGGCTTTATGGAATTTTTATTGACAAAATGAGTAGCTTCAACCTGCAGCGGCGTTTCTCGCCCGGGCAGAGCTTCCTCCGGGGTAGGCATTTTATTCTTGTTTTCTTCAAAAAACATTAGCTCTCCTCCTCGGCGATACGCACGACCTTTCTGCCACGGCCTTTGCCAACCTGCATATCGCGCAACAATGCGGGCACTTGCCTGAGAGAAACTTGTTCGGCGACATCGTCAAATTTGAGGTTGAGATCCGCCAGAGACTGCCAAAGCGAAGCTTTCTCAGACAAAGCAATTTCAGCGGAATCAACGCCCAATAATGACACGCCACGCAAAATAAAAGGAAAAACCGTGGAGCAAAAATTAGCAGACAGCGCCATTCCGCAACAAGCTAAAGCGCCTTCGGGGGCAATAGCTTTTAGCAAATTTACAAGAACGGGACCACCCACCGTGTCGAGCCCTGCCGTGAACTCTGGCTTGAGCAGTGGCTTTTCACTGTTGCTCGACCATTCACTTGCCAAAACACACTGCCGGGCGCCAAGCTTTTGCAATCGCTGAAATTCATTCTCACGGGACGTGATAGCCGTTACAGAATAGCCATGAGCACTAGCAATTTTTATGGCCATACTTCCAACACCACCGGAGGCCCCGGATACGACGAATTTTGTATTATCACAATTTATTGGTAATTGACGGTCTATTTTCTGCAATGCTAAAGCTACCGTAATGCCCGCGGTACCCAGAGCCATGCTGTCATAAAAAGACAAGTTGTCGGGACATGGGCAAACCCACTCAACGGGAGCTTTGCAGTATTCCGCCAAACCTCCGTCGCTATTCATCCCGAAGTCGAAGCCGCTCACAATCACACGGGCACCGGGTTCAAAGCGACCGCTTAAATCTTCAACGACAATACCTGCTGCGTCTATCCCAGGCGTATGTGGCAGAGCACGGGTTACCCCCTTATGCCCAGAGGCACTGAGCGCATCCTTGTAGTTTAGTGACGAACACACAACTTTGATCAGCACTTGCGAAGCTGGTAGTTGGTCACTATTTATAGTTTCCAACTGGCATTTAATGTCTGTGCCGTCAGTTGCAACTCGAATGGCTCTAAACTCTTTCATCACTTCACCCCGCAAGCCTATTAAAACCAGCGGCTAGCCTGCAGCCGCCCGAGCCAACGCAAGGCCAAACGATCGATCGTTGACTCAGCGGCAAACCCCAGCTTTTCTGGCAGGGATTTTTTGTGGGTAAATTCAACAGAAAACACATCAGCCTCTTGGGCTTGTTCGAGCAAGTAGCCATCACTGGTTTTTAGCTCATCGATAAGCTTCTCTTCCAGAGCTCGGCGCCCATACCAAACCTCGCCCGTAGCAACCTTGGCGATGTCTACGACAGGGCGGTGCTCCTGCACATAATCTTTAAACAAGTCATGAGTTTGCTCAATATCTTCGAGAAACTTGGCGCGACCTTTATCGGTGTTCTCGCCAAACATCGTCACGGTGCGCTTAAACTCACCGGCCGTATAAAGCTCAAAGTCAATATCGTTCTTTTTTAGCAAACGATGGAAATTCGGAAGCTGTGCGACGACACCGATGGAACCCACAATAGCAAACGGAGCCGCAACAATTTTATTTGCCACACATGCCATCATATACCCGCCACTGGCTGCCACCTTGTCGACACAAACGGTCAAAGGAATACTTTTCTCCGTGATTCGGGTCAATTGACTCGCCGCAAGACCGTAGCCATGCACCATTCCACCGCCACTTTCGAGCCTAACAACGACTTCATCCTGCGGCTCTGCCAAACCTAACACAGCGGTAATCTCCTCCCTGAGACTACCGTTAGCGCTTGCCTTAATATCACCATCAAAATTCAGTACATATACGCGCTTGCGCCTTGCCTTATCGCCCTGCTCTTGTGCTTTTTTCTGCGCTTTACGCTCCAGTTTTTGTTGTTTTTTTTCATCTTTTTGCTGCTGTTTAAGGTCGCTGTCATCAAATACGACCTCTTTCAGAGTATCGGTGTATTCGTCGTAGGTTTCGTTTAGTTTTTTTACTTCAATATGACCTTTATTTTGGTTGTTGACTCGTTGCTTGGAGCTCGCAATTAACGCGAGTATTACAGCGATGACCACTAAAATGGTTACCGCTTTAGCAAAGAACAGTCCGTACTCAACTAGAAATTCCAAAGAAAACTCCTGATTATTTTATATTATTCCCAAAGACCAACTGCATCTCGGGCAAAATCGTTCAAGGGGCGCGTCACTAATCCGGTGCCAGACAAGCTTACTTCAAATAGTGCGCCATCAGCCATAGGTAGGTAGGTGGCCGAGCCATAGATGGCATCAATGATGGGTAAAGTTTCTTTTATCTGACGCAGCCACTGCCACACATCAACCCCAAATTTACTTTCGTTAAAAGAATAAATGGAGCGCTCAGATTGCCGTTCCTTTTCCAGAGAGAAATAGCGCCCTGAAATGCGGTCCAGCCGGTAGCCGGGTTGTACCCCTAACTTTGTCACAGGCCCCTTCCATTTAATAATACGGGCATCAAGTTGCCACTGATCGCCCCGCAGTCGGTATTCTTGCTCGTTCCCTGCGTTGTCGGCAAGCACAGCTTTAAATTCTTGTTCGGCAATTTTTTCAAAGCTGATTGTTGCGATAACCTGTTCTTTGACAATTTGTCGATAACTGAAAATATCAAGCGCAACAAATGCAAAAATGACGGCAAGTGCCAACAACGCCAAACCAAACATGCCACGCAACCATCCTAGAATCCAACTGTTCTTAAACAACAATTTGGCTGACATATAGGCGACGATCAGACACAAACCAGCCGCTGCGAGGGCTAATGCACTATAAAGCACGGTGGCGTCTCTCCTTATCTTCAATTGCGGTCTGCTTGGAGACCTGTTTGTCTATAAATCCATCGATCAACTTGCGTGCTATCGTGCCTTTAGGTGGCACCTTCGGAAGATGTTCGGCTCTATACCAGCCAGCATCTTGTATTTCATCTTGCTGTAGCGCGAGCTCCCCGGAGCTGTAGTCTGCATAAAACCCAAGCATAAGCTGGCCTGGAAATGGCCAACTTTGACTGCACTGATAAGCCAGATTAGTCACCTCAATGCCAACCTCTTCTGCCACTTCCCGGTGTACCGCCGATTCAATACTTTCGCCCGGTTCAACAAAGCCTGCAAGAGTTGTATAAGTCGCAGTTTTGGATCGTGTATGCTTAGCCAGTAGACAGAGTTCACCGCGCGTGACCAAAACTATAATACAGGGGTTTATGCGAGGATAGTACGGCACATTGCATACACCACAGAATCGTTGAAACTCTAAAGCTAATACCTGATCATCGGTTGGCCCTGACAGCGCCGTGGCACAGCGCGAACAAAACTGATGCGACTCCCACCAATGTGCAACCTGCAAAGCAACACCGGCCCTGGTAAATTCTGACTCGGAAAAGGAGCTCATGCACTGCCGGAGGTTTAACCATTCATAGCCATCGGGCAAATCAACATCACGATGAATACACAGCCGATCATTGTTATTGCCGGGCAGAGGCAAGCAAATGGCGCTTGCGCAATGAGCGTGTAAATCTTGAGTTGTCGCGGCTTTACTTGAGCTATGCTCGACAGCTACTCGCTCGCCGCAAACATGCCAAGTGTAACTTAAGCTAGCCACATTAAACCGCCACGACTATGATGCTGCGGGAAAACCAAGTGCCTGCAAACTCTCTTCAGCTACCAATAGCACGTTGGTGTCAGCGTTTTTGTCCGACTTAAGCGCGTCTAAATAGTACTCCAGACTAATAATCGCATCGGCAAATGTCTCTAATAAATGTTGCACTGCCGCCAGTGGCTCCGACCCCAAAAGCGCTTCATTCACAAAGCGTTCACTCGCGGCCACAACCGCGGCGGCTCTGGGCAGGTTAAGAACGAGCATGCCGCCTCTGACGGAAGTCAGAGTAGAGGCGACGTTTTTAATATGACCAATGTCGTAATTTGATTCAGCATAGGAGCTTAGGCCTCGCTTAATGAGTGCCAGCCCTGCCTCAGCTTCTTCAATAACCAGGGCTTCGGCCTCCATGATCTGACTGGAAGACAGAGCCTCTTCACGCGACAGCGCATTCAGTGCAGCCAGCTTTTCTTCTGATAAGCTCATTTTCGACAAGCCTGACACTGTGCTTTCTATGTAGAGCATTGTGTCCGCCACACCCAATAGGTCATCGGTATTGGCTTCTACTTCGCCCTTTTGCCAGCTGACTATACGGTCAATTTCCTCTTTAAGTGACTTGCTCGGTGCCGCTAAACCAACCACCGCCAGTATGTCCGAGACTTTCTTAAGAGTCTCCACAAGTTCAGGGCTATCTCTCAGTAACTCGATCCCCCCTTGTGCAGCTCGCTCCAGAATATTTTTAGTACTGCGCAACTCGTCCTGAAGGACGGCTGTCATTGAACTGACTGTATTGGCACTGGGGCCTTTTAAGTACTCTTGTTCACGCACAAGCTCCATTTCGTTGTACGGCAACACAGGCGCCGAAAACGCCTCTATAATAGCCTGCGATCGCGCACTCTGTGTACGTGCCAGCACAACCTGAAACACCAACTCCTTTAGGACTTCGGGTGCTGGCGCTCTATTGAGGGCCTCCTCTCCTTCGAACATAAGCCGCTTTAGCTCGCGGTCTAAGACGCTAAACATCAGTTTACGTTCTTTCGTTAACAGCAACTGTTCGGATTGCAAAGATGACATAAACTCCGCGGCAACCCACCAAAGCACACCAAGCGGCCTATTTGCCGACAGTTTGTCGAGCCGTTGCATTGAACGCTCCATCATGCCGAGCGAAGGCTTGACTTGTTTACCCTGCAGTACATTCAACATGGCGACTTGATACATGTGTCGCAATCTTTTGATGACCTGACGTAAATCTTCGGGAATTTCCACCTCTTCAATTTCAGGGCGCTGGTGCTGATTGGCATCGAGGGGGTAATAATGCCCTAGAGTGATAGGTTTGGCTCGGCGTGCAATGCGTAAATCATTAATGTGTGGAATGAGTAACACGGCCATACTGCGGCCTGTCTGAGTACAATATTCCAGGTACCGGGGCAAAATAAAGAAGACGGATGTGATTTTTTCCAGTTTGGGAATACAGGTTGAGGCTTCTCCCAGCGGTATGTCGGTAATATGCTCTACCAATTCGTCCGCCAGCAAATCGACCCCACGCAGTTGCAACAGACTCAATGTGCCGCGAATCTGTTTGATATCGTCAATACAGTGCTGGAGCAGTTCGCCGTTATTCAGGTCCGCCGCGAACTGTTCCAAACGGCCAGCGGCGCTTTCGATTGTGGCGACTAATTCGTCGTGTACCAGCTTTAGTGATGACGGATTAAAACGCTCAGCCGTTTCAGTTGTCACAATAGTGTCCTGTGTCCGGTCACTGCCCTACCAAGCTCGCTATGGTTTATTTTGGCTTTGCTGGCAATGAGTTATTGGTGAATCTTAGAATCAACATTAAACCGCTTTAGTCGCCCTGTTGGCAAGCCTAAGCATATGAACTGGCTCTCATTGTAGCCACAGGCAATTCCCACCACTGGCTTTATTGATTGACTCCATTTTTTCCGAATGCTTGGCCATCTCTTGCGCATTTGCCCGCAACACTGGCAGCGGCTTGCGATCGCGGGGCAAGCGTTGAATCTCCGCCGATTGATTGGAGTCTCCTTCACTACCGGTGCCAGAACTGCCTAAACTGAGTGCCGTTTGCCCACCTGTCATCAACAGATAGACATCGGCTAAAATCTCTGCGTCGAGTAATGCGCCATGCAGTTCACGCTGAGAGTTATCGACGCCATATCGCTTACAGAGCGCATCAAGGTTATTCTTTTGCCCTGGATGCTTTCCGCGTGCTAAGAGCAGCGAATCGACAATGCTATTATTGAGTGCAATGGTCTGGTGACGACTATCGAGAAGGCGTAACTCGTGGTCAATAAAACCCACGTCAAACGGCGCATTGTGAATGACCAGTTCTGCCCCTGCGATAAAAGCCATAAACTCGGCGCGGATTTGGTCAAATGTGGGCTTGTTATCCAACATTTCATTGGTAATGCCATGCACTTCCATTGCACCGGCATCAATCTCACGCAGCGGATTAATATATTGGTGATAGTGATTACCGGTCAATTTGCGATTAATTAACTCAACGCAACCAATCTCAATGATTTTATGCCCCTGCTGCGGATCAAGACCCGTAGTCTCGGTATCTAAAACGATTTGGCGGTGTTCGGTTATATTGGGTTGCGACATAGCTAAATTCTTAACAGTAATGGGCTGAGTTAAAGTGAATCGATACCTAAATTGGCCAGTTGATCGGCGCGCTCGTTTTCTGGGTGACCGCTGTGCCCTTTGACCCAGCGCCACGATACCTGATGCCTGGCATTTTGTTCATCCAGCTGACGCCAAAGGTCATCATTTTTTACGGGCTTTTTGGCGGCTGTTTTCCAGCCATTACGTTTCCAGCCGGCCAGCCAGTCGGTGATCCCCTGGCGCACGTATTGTGAGTCGGTGGTTAAGACAACATCACAGGGCTCACTCAACGCTTTTAGAGCCTCGATCGCTGCGAGTAATTCCATCCGGTTATTGGTGGTGTGCTCCTCCCCGCCATAGAGCTCTTTCTCGTGATCATTGTAGCGCAGTAGAGCGCCCCAACCACCGGGGCCAGGGTTGCCACGGCACGCCCCATCCGTATAAATTTCGATCGATTTCAACGTAATATTCCAACCAATAAATTCACTGTTTTTTCGACTCGCTGCAACTGGCTTGCCGCCCGCTGAGTTCACGCGAAACACCAGCCAGCGGGACAAGTTTAGCTTCGTGCCATTGAGGTTTAAGCGGTATGGCGCCCAAAACATCTTTGCGTACAGTCACAATATAATAATCGCCCCAAGGGGCCTGATATCGCCGCATCATTCGCTCAAGCTTGCCCGACGTTGCGGTTGCAGGACTTTCTTGAGTGAACGGCCAAAAATGCCCCCGCTTGACGTCGACTACATCCAGCTCAAGCAGTGCAAACCAATCGTACAAACGTCCTAAACGCAGGTGCTGCTGCCGCCAAAGTACTTTGCCGCTAAAGACTCTTTTTAGTGCCCGCCAAGCGCCGCCAATACTCCAGGGGTTAAACCCAACAATTATGATATGACCCCGGGGAATGGTTGCTTTCACAGCCTCTACAAGCAGTTGATGCGGTGTCGAGCTGTAATCCAGCGTGTGATGCAATAAAAACACGTCCACGGATTCCGGCGCCAGCGGCAGACGGTGAAAATCGCAACACGCTGCATCTTTGCTGTCGGGGCCACAGGCATTGGGGTTTAACGAAAATGCGTGGGCAATACGACTGGTCTGGGTCAGGTCCATATCCCTACAGATGCTGATCTGACACAGATGGTAGCCGAAAAGGCAATTGAGCGCTTCCTCAATATCGTGCCTTTCACGCTCTAGCAGTATCCGGCCATGCCCCTGACGAAACCACTCAGATGCAGCCGTTACGCAGGCGCTAAGCTCTACTTTTCGCTTTACCCGTCGCCCTACCTTCACACAGTGCCCTCAACCAATAGACTCAGCCAAATTCTACACCCGAAAGGCACATTGCTACAGCGATTTGATATCACCGGGCCCATCACAGCATGATACGCCGTGTTTTGGTCGATCTGTGTACGGCACCAGAATAAAACACAACCGCGGTCACAACGGGGGCGGCAAGGTTTGACCCCTAGTTGGCAAACCCATAGAATCGACGCCTCTTTGTCTTAATATCCGCCAAGTTGAAGGTTTCATGAAGCCAGTTTTTCTCGTTAGCGCCTCTGTTTTACTCCTATCCACGTATGGTTGTGCCAGCTTAACATCGTCTACGGACAGTCAAACTGCAGTGTCTGAAGACCCGATCCAGCCGCCGCCAGTAGTGGCCGTGCCGCTGCCGCAAAAGCCAAAAACAGCGGAAACCCCACAAGAACCGGTGCTTGAGGCTGACCTTTGGCACAGAATACGGGCCGGTTTTGAGCTACAAGATTACGCGCATCCTAAAATGGACCAATATGTGCGCTGGTACAGTTCACACCCTGAATATATTGAGCGAGTATTCAATCGGGGCGAGCGCTATCTTTACCATATTGTCGGGCGCATAGAAGCCGAAGGATTACCACTGGAAATTGCGTTAATGCCTGTTGTTGAGAGTGCATTTGACCCGTTCGCATACTCGCACGCCACCGCGACCGGCATGTGGCAATTCATGGCGGGCACAGGTTCAGATTACGGGCTAAAGCAAAATTGGTGGTATGACGGACGCCGGGATGTCATAGATTCCACAGATGCCGCCATTACACACCTCAAAAGGCTACATGCTTTGTTTGATGGTGACTGGCTTCTCGCTTTGGCGGCTTACAACACGGGCCAAGGCCGTTTAATGCGCTCAATAAAACGCAATAAACGAGCGGGAAAACCCACGGACTTCTGGTCGCTGGAGTTACCGCGTGAAACAAGAGCCTACGTTCCTCAGCTTCTGGCGCTGTCTAAGGTTATCAATGAGCCCTCGGCCTACAACATTGCCCTTCCTGAATTGGCAAATGCCCCCTACTTCGTATCCGTCGATATCGATTCCCAGCTAGACTTGGCTCAAGCCGCTGAGCTGGCTGGCATCAGCATGGACGAACTGTATTTACTGAACCCCGGCTTTAATCGTTGGGCTACAGACCCTGAGGGTCCCCACCGCTTAAACATCCCTGTAGCGAAACAAGCGGACTTCAACCAAGGTTTAGCGGCAATTCCCACGGAAAGTCGAATTAGCTGGCAACGCTACACCATACGCTCCGGAGACTCACTTATTAAAATAGCGCGACAATTTAATACCAGTGCCGAAGCCTTGCAGACGGCAAATAATCTTCGAAGCAGTCGTATTCGCGCCGGCGACACGTTGCTAATCCCCAAGGCCAGTGCAAATGGAGCTCACTACGCATTCAGCGCTCCGCAGCGGCTGGCAAAAACACAAGAAAAGTCAAAAGGTGCAGCGGGCAGCCAAAAAATCATGTACACCGTGCGCAAAGGCGACAGCTTTTGGCGCATTGCCAATCAGCATAAGGTAAGTGTAAGTTCGCTCACTCGCTGGAATGGAATGGCACCAAGAGAAACGTTAAAGCCCGGGCAGCAACTGGTCATTTGGACCAAAACCGCAAAGGCTCAAACGACCAATCAAGGCGTCACTCGAAAACTGTCATACCGTGTTCGCCAGGGTGATTCATTGGCACGTATCGCCGACAAGTTTAATATCAGCATTCGAGATATTACGCGCTGGAACTCGGTTTCAACTAACCAATATATCCATCCGGGGCAGTCATTAACGCTGTTTGTTGATGTTACAAAGGCGAATTAACCGACGCCAGCAGCGTTTTTGTATACTCGTGCGTCGGGCGGGTGAACAAGTCCTCGGCTGAGCCGGCTTCGACCACGACACCGCGGTACATTACGAGTATTTTATGACTCATGGCCCGCACCACCTCAAGGTCGTGACTGATAAAAATATAAGCGAGCCCATATTCGCTCTGCAAACTCTTTAGCAGTTCAATAACATCCTTTTGTACGGAGCGATCGAGCGCCGAGGTGGGCTCATCTAGCACCAGTAGTTTCGGTTTTAAGATGAGCGCTCGGGCAATCGCTATACGCTGGCGCTGCCCGCCGGAAAATTCGTTCGGGTAACGGTGCCTTGCGTCCGGGTCAATCCGAACCTTTTCTAACACCGCCACAACACGTTCGTCAATTTCACTGGCAGTGAGCCGCTCATGTACGCGCAAACCCTCGGCAACAATGTCTGACACTGACATACGCGGACTCAGACTTCCGTATGGATCCTGAAAAATTATCTGAATTTCACGCCGCAATGTTTTGAGTGCTTTTCGGTCTAGCTCAAACAGATTGCTCTGCTCTCTACCATAGCCAGCGAAGCCCCGGCTTTCAATTAATCGTAAAATAGATCGACCCAGTGTCGTTTTGCCTGAACCGCTCTCTCCCACAACGCCCAACGTTTCGCCGTGCCTGAGCTCGAAGGCAACGTTATTCACCGCTTTAACATGATCAACTGTACGCTTAAAAATACCGGCTTTAATTGGAAACCAGGTGTTAAGCTCCTCAACCTTGAGTAGAACGTCACTTTGGTCACTGATATGTGGCGGCGGCTCGCCGGGACTTGAGCTCAACAGCATGCCTGTGTAGTCATGTTGGGGGGATGCAAAAACTTGCGTTTGATCACCTACTTCGAGTAATTTTCCGCTCTGCATTATGGCTACGCGGTCAGCCAAACTCCTAACAATGTTAAGGTCGTGCGTAATGAACAAAACCGTCATATTAAAATCGTGCTGCAATTGTTTGAGAAGCCGCAAAATTTGGGCTTGAACCGTCACATCAAGAGCGGTAGTCGGCTCATCGGCAATCAGCACATCGGGCTCGTTAACCAACGCCATCGCGATCATGACTCGTTGACGCTCCCCGCCACTCAACTCGTGAGGCAAAGATGACAAGCGCCGTTGCGGATCTTGAATGCCGACTCTTTGCAGCCACTGTACAATTTTGGGGCGAGCTCGCTCGCGCTGCGTTGCTTTGCCGTGCAGCATCAAAGATTCGAACAGTTGCTTTTCAATGGTTTGCAGGGGGTTGAGCGATGTCATTGGCTCCTGAAAGATCATTGAGATTTTGTTGCCACGTACCCTTTGTAAGGCACGTTCGCTACTGGCAAGGAGGTTCTCCCCGCCAAACTCGATGCTACCGCTTTGATACACCGCAGAGTGCTCAGGCAACAATTTAAGAATAGACTGAGCCGTGACTGACTTTCCAGAGCCACTTTCACCCACCAGAGCCAGCGTCTCACCTCGCAATAAGTCAAAGCTCAGGTCTTCGACAACCGTTCGCAAGGCTTGCTCTTGCCGAAACGCTACACTTAGGTTTTTTATGGATAGCACAACATCTGACATAGACAATTAACGAGTCCGGTTGGGGTCGACAGCATCGCGCACAGCTTCACCTATAAAGACTAATAAACTCAGCAGTAACGCCAGAGCCACAAAGACGGAAATGCCAATCCAGGGGGCATACAAGTTGTTTTTCCCTTGACTCACCATCTCTCCCAGTGAGGCTGATCCGGGTGGCAAACCAAATCCAAGAAAGTCCAGTGCGGTCAAACTTGTAATCGCGCTCACCATAACAAAAGGCACAAAGGTAATTGTCGCGACCATAGCGTTGGGCAACAAATGCCGAAATATAAGTGTGCGATCAGCGACACCGAGTGCCCTGGCCGCCATAACATAGTCCAGGTTTCGTGCGCGCAAAAATTCGGCACGAACCACACCGACCAATGCCATCCAGCCAAACAGCAGCAGAATCACGAGTAGAATCCAAAAAGATGGGGTGACCATACTGGCAATAATAATAAGGACAAACAAAGTGGGGACACTAGACCATACTTCCAACAACCTTTGCCCGATAAGATCGATTTTCCCGCCGTAAAAGCCTTGCACCGCTCCGGCCGCCACGCCAATTATCGAGGTGGCAATGGTTAACATTAAGCCAAACAGGACCGATACCCGAAAACCGTATATCAACCTGGCCAGAACGTCCCGACCCTGATCATCCGTACCCAGCCAATTAACATCGCTGGGGGGGCTGGGCGCCGGCTGTGTCAAATTGCTATTTCTAGTGCTGTAATCAAAGGGTATCGGCGGCCACAGCATCCAACCTTTTTCATTAATTAGGCCGGCCAAATAGGGGTCGGTATACTCTGCTGAAATATCAAAATCTCCACCAAATTCCAACTCTGAATATTCCTTTACAACAGGGAAATAAAAATCTCCATCATAGCGAATCATCAAAGGTGCATCATTGGCGAGAAACTCCGCCGGAAGCGTCATCAAGAACAAGCACAGGAATAGCCAGAGGCTAATGTAGCCTCGGCGATTCTTCTTAAATCGATGCCAGCGTTCTTTGTTGAGTGGGCTCATTACTTATCGGCTCGCAAAATCAATTCTCGGATCCACCCAGCTATAGGCCAAATCGCTCACAATACCAATCAGCAACCCCATCAAACCAAAAATATAGAGTGTGCCAAACATGACGGGGTAGTCTCTTTGTACCGTCGCCTCAAACCCCAAAAGGCCGAGCCCTTCAAGAGAAAAAATTACCTCGATTAATAATGAGCCGGTAAAAAACAAACTAATAAAGGTTGCCGGGAAGCCGGCGATTATAATCAACATGGCGTTGCGAAATACATGTTTGTACAAAACGCGCGCTTCAGTCGCCCCCTTGGCTTTTGCCGTCATGACATACTGTTTGTTTATTTCATCTAAAAAGGAATTTTTAGTAAGCATAGTTAGGGTGGCAAAACCTCCAACAACCATTGCGGTAACGGGCAGCACCATATGCCACGCATAATCTTTAATTTTACCAAACCAACTCAATGTGTCGAATTCATCAGACACTAAACCACGCAACGGGAACACATCAAAATACGAGCCGCCGGCAAAAAGGATAATCAGTAAAATAGCAAACAAAAATGCAGGAATAGCGTTGCCGATTATAACCACCCAACTGGTCCAGACATCGAACGTACTGTGATGGCGAACGGCTTTGCGTATACCTAAAGGAATCGACACCAAGTAGATGATTAATGTGCTCCAAAGCCCTAATGATATGGACACTGGCATACGATCAACAATAAGACCGGTAACACTGTTTGCTTTAAACAGGCTATCGCCAAAATCAAATGTTGTGTAATCGTACAGCATACTAAAATAGCGCTCATGCACAGGCCTATCAAAGCCAAACTGTTCTTTGATTTGCTGAATCACCTCTGGATCCAAACCTCGACTTGCCTGCGACCCTTGCTGCGTGGTGGCCACACCGTCGCCACCAGAGGCTCCTACTTGTATATTGGCCATTCCCTGCATACGGGCAATAGCCTGGTCGACAGGGCCGCCGGGAGCGGCCTGCACGATAAAAAAATTTAGGGTAATGATTGCCAGCATGGTAGGCACCACGAGCAACAATCGCCTAAAGGTATAAGCGAGCAAAGGCAATACCTCTTAATGTCTACTTGGCAATAGTGCTGGCTTTAGCTGTGTCATACCACCAGGTATCCATCCCAATTTCAAGAATCGGGGCTTTCTCAGGGCGCGAAAACTTATTCCAATGAGCAATGCGGTAATAAGGTGAATGCCACAGTGGAATGCCGTAAAAATTCCAAAGCGCAACCCGATCAAAAGCACGACCTAATGCCAATAATCGCTCTTCATTTCCTTGACTTGCAAGTATGTCCTCTACCAGTGCATCAATGACCGGGTTGTCAATGTTGGCTGTATTCCAGCTCGATTCGACATTCTTGGAATGCCAGGTGAGTTCCATATCTGTGGATGGATAGGGTATTTCCGTAAAGTACAGAGAGAGCATCTGGTAATCACCTTCTTGCATTCTTTTAGAATACTGCGAGGTGTCCACTTTGCGGATGTTCAAGGTAACACCTATACGCTCCAAGTTCTTTTTGAAGCTATTGGCATACTTCTCAGTACTTGAGTCGTAGATAAGCAACTCGAATTCCATAGGCTCGCCGGTGTTTGCATTCACCAGCTGACGGTCTTTCAATTCCCAACCGGCCTCTTTAAGTAACGACAGTGCCTGTCGCATAGCACCGCGGATATTGCCTGAACCATCCGTTTTACTGGGGCGCCAAACGGGGCCAAATACTTCCGCTGGTAGCTGATCTTTGTACTGATTCAAAATTTCAAGCTCTAAACCTTTTGGTTCGCCTTGTGCTTTATACGGCGTATTTTCCATAAAGCTCTCATGACGGGTATAAGCGCCGTAGAACAATGTTTTATTCAACGACTCGAAATCCAATAGATAGCTTAACGCCTGGCGAACCAGTCTGTCGGTAAAAGGAGCCGCCTGGGTGTTGTACATCAAAGCGGTGAGAGGTTTAGGTGCACGATTGGGGATTTCCGCTTTAATAATATCACCTCGCTCTACCGCGGGAATATCGTATGCCTCTTTCCAGTTGGCAATTTGCGATTCTGGACGCAAATCATACTCGCCTGCTTTGAACGCCTCCAGAGTTACTGAGCGGTCAAGGAAATACTCGAACGTCACCTTGTCGAAGTTAAAATGTCCTTTACGACTCGGCAGATCTTTAGCCCAGTAGTCCTTTACCCGCTCATAGGTCACATAGCTGCCCATTTTGTAGTCGCCCACCACATAAGGCCCCCCACCAACAACTGGCTCGCTTAAAGGCTCTGATAAATCTTTATCTTTCCAGATATGCTCCGGCAAAATCGTTAGTCCGGCCAGGTCGGTGATAAAGGTTTTTTTGGGCACGCTAAATTCAAACCGAACCTTGTGGGAATTTACCGCAATCGCCTTACTGACATCTTTATAAAGGACGCCTATCTGGGCCAGCCCCTCTTCGATAAATTTATTGAAACTAAAAACTACATCCGATGCGGTGACAGGCTTGCCATCATTAAAGCGTGCCTTTGGGTTTAAGTTATATTCAACCCACATATAATTATCGGGATAGGTCACAGATTCAGCCACCAATGGGTAAAGAACACCGTATTCCTCATCGTTGCTTACCATCAATTGGTCATAAATAAATCGTTGGTAAGGCTTTAAACCCTCTGTTACGGAATCGCCACGTCGCGCGTAGCGGTTAAAGCTGTCAAATGTGCCCAGTGCCGCCAGTCGAATCTCTCCCCCCTTTGGCGCATCGGGATTGACATAATCAAAATGCGGGAAGTCTTTTGGGTATTTGGGAGTCAGGTGGGAAGAAACAGCAAAAACTGTATGAATTTTAACCTCTTCAGGCTCAGGGCTCGCGTCGGATACCACTCCAACGCTTAGCAATCCGATAAATATGATCATCTGGCGACCAAATTTCCCCATCAAACTCATACAAAACTCCCGTTAATGGATAAAAACTAAGGTGGGTAGCGCACAGCTAAAGCAAACCCCCTTAGAGCGACACATCTTTTGAAGATTCAATTATCAGACTATTTAGCCCAGAAACAAGCCCTAAGTGTCGACCTAGACAGTTTTTTCCTCTAAATCCAGACAACTCCAGACGACAGTGCTAGTATAAAGACGTACGCCATAGGTTCGATTTGAACACTTTAAATTACCCACTGATCAAGAGCACAAGCCAAGATAACAGCAATGACGGCCCTCCTTCTCAACGAAGACCAGCGAGACTGCCTACAGGAAATAGCCAACGTCGCTATGGGGCAATCCGCCGACCGCCTAGCCCGGCTGCTTGATGTATTTGTCGTGCTGTCGATTCCCAACGTCAGTATTTTAAACCCCAACGATATTGTCATGACCCTACAGTCATTGCAAAGTCTGGATGAAGGGCAAGACAAGCTCACCGGTGTATGCCAGGGCTTTATCGGGGACGGGATCGCCGGTGAGGCCCTGCTCATCTTTAATGGCACCGATTACCGCGATTTAGCACAGCTGCTGAAATACGATGACACCAAAGAAAATCGCAGTGAAATCCTGATGGACACCACCAATGTTCTGGGTGGGGCTTGCCTGCATAGCCTGGCGCAACAATTGGATACGCATTTTAGTTTAGGGCCCCCAACATTACTGGGGGAACACTACGACATACCGGAATTGCTGAAAAAGCGGGAAATTAGTTGGAATAGCGCACTTGTCGTCGAAATCAACTACACTATTGAGGATCACAGGGTAAACTGTGACTTGCTGCTGGTCATCAGTGAAAACTGTATTAACGGGCTCGTGCAGAAACTCAATTACCTACTGGACTGATTCGCATTCCTACGCTATGTCGCAAGACTCTGATTTAACCCACTTTCTAAAAGATGTCCATTGGCTAATGGACATCCTGCAGAATATTGACGTTGGGCTTGTTGTGCTCGACCACAACTACCAGGTTTCCCTGTGGAACCAATTTATGCAGAACCACAGCGGCAAAGCGCCCGAGCGAGTGCTCAACCAAAGCTTGTTTGAGGTGTTTCCCGACCTTGCCGAAGACTGGTTTCGTCGTAAGGCCGAGCCCGCATTTATCTTGAAAAGTGCCGCCTTCACCACCTGGGAACAGCGCCCCTACCTTTTTCACTTTCCGCACTACCGGCCCATTACCGGCACGGCCCGGTTTATGTATCAAAACACCACAATTATTCCGCTGATTGATACAAAGAATGAGGTATCACACATCTGCTTAATTGTTTACGATGTGACCGATACGGCAATGAATAAGCTCGCCCAAATTGAGGCCAATGACCGCCTTAAGAGCTTGAGTCGCGTCGACCACCTCACTCAACTGTACAATCGTGGACATTGGGAGCACTGCCTGGATCAAGAGTTTAAACGGTTTGCCCGCTACCAGACCCCCTGCTCTCTCATAATGTTTGATATTGATCATTTTAAGGCCGTCAATGATACCCACGGCCATCCTGCAGGTGATGAAGTGATTAGGATGGTCAGCCAGAGTTTACGCCAGCAACTGCGCGATACCGATATTGGTGGCCGTTATGGAGGCGAGGAGTTTGGCGTCATATTAACCAACACAGACTCATCCGGCGCGCTCGAGTTTGCGGAACGCTTACGACAGCAGGTAGAAGCTACCGAAGTGCCTAATGGGAGTGAGTCGATTAAGGTTACGATCAGTCTAGGTGTCTGTGAGTTAAGCGCGCTTATCACCAATTACCACGAATGGCTGGCAGCGGCTGATACGGCGCTTTATCACTGCAAAGAGAACGGGCGCAATCAAAGCTTCGCCTGTACTTAGACCAACCTTGTGATTACAAAAAAGCCCGCTTTTAGTACAGCGGGCTTTTTTGTGGATTGAGTGAAAGCTACTCGATCTCAGCGGTTTCTCGCAAGAAACGAGAGTAGGATTCAAAGTCTGAGGCACCGAACATGCCAGCCAGAGCCTGCTGCATTGACGCTTTTTGCTCTTGCTCCATTTCCCCAGCAGGAACGTCCACCTCCGTTAACTGAACGATCATATACTCGCCGGAACGGCCTTTACCGGACACAATAGGCTGATCGGAACTTGGCACAGGCAGCGAGAAAGCAAATTCAACCACACCGCGTGGCTGATCCATGTTGCTGCGTTGAACGAGGTTGGCACTGTTTGCCTCAAGGTCAAACTCCGCAGCCAAATCGGCGAAACTGGTACCGCCTCGGATACGCTCCACCATTGATTGCCCGCGCTCAGCCAGCAGTGCCATAGCTTGCTCTTGTTTGAGCTTGGCAACGATGTCGTCGCGCACTTCCGCAAGTTCTTTCACAAAGCTCGATTGATGATCGATTTTTTTAACAACGACCACTCGCTCAGCTGTCAACTCAATCAGTTCGCTGGCGTTGCCGTACTCTAAAACTTCCTCACCAAACGCCGCGCGAGCCACTTGTCCAGAAGCCGCAATACCCTGCCCCCCCTCACGTGAGAACAGATCGGTTCTACCCACCTCCAGATCCAGCTCGGTCGCTACATTCGCAAGACTTTCAGCGTTGTAAGACAGATCTTCTAAGCTCGAAAGTAACTCAACGAAGCGGGCTTCTGCTTGTGCTCGTTTTAGCTGGTTAGCGATCTTATCTTTTTGTTCCGAGAAGGGCGCAGGCTCTCCGCCGCTCACCGATAGTAGCTTGATGAAATGCGTACCAGCATCGGTTTCAACAGGTCCCGACACCTCTCCTTCAGCCATCGCCGCAATAGCTTCCTCAAACTCATCGGGAAAGGCACCTTCGGTCGTAATGCCGAGGTCGCCACCCATATCTTTAGAGCCTAGATCATCGGAGTACTCTGCGGCAATCGTTGCGAAATCATCGCCACCATCAATCGCAGCGCGCACTTCGGTGAGTTCTTCGGGAGTGGGTTCTTCTAGCAATATGTGCGCAACATGACGCTCAACACTCGGAGTGAAGCTGTCGATATTCTGCTCGTACTGGCGCTTTAAAGCCTCCTCAGTCACCTCTTGCGATTCTTGCAGTTTTTCAACGCTCAGCTCAATGTACTCTACAGCTACTTTTTCCGGCACTGTGAACTCATCAGTATTACTCGCATAATACTCTGAAATCTGCTCTTCTTTCGGCTCCACCTCGTCGAGAAGACCGTTCACATCCATCGTCAAATAATCGAAGCTGCGCAATTGATTGTTTAACTCTGCAACGTACTTCACTTCTGTTGCCGTGGCGAAATTTGACTGACGCAAACCCGTTACAAGCTGGTTGACTGACATGTCGCGAATAAGCTCGGCTTTGTAGTTTGCCGGTGTATAGGCCAAACGAGCGAGCGACATCCTGTATTGCTCAGGATCAAATTGACCCGCAGCGTTTTGGAACGCGGGGATAGACGCAATCGTACTGGCAATACGCTCTGGTGCAATCGTCATATCGCCCTCCTCTGCCACTTGCGATAACAAGATACGGTCGATCAGTTGATCTAACGCTGGAGAGCGTAAATTCTCGTCACTGAGAAAGTCTTCGGGCACGGCCTCGCCAAAACGATTTCGCATTTGCGCACGCTGTTGCTCGATCGCCCGTAAAACTTCGGTCTCTGAAATTTCTTCGCCGTTAACCTCTGCCGCTACATCCGCCTGATTGCGGGTATTGAACAGCGCTTCCGCCCCTGAAAGTGCGAAAATAATGACCAACAGGCCCACTAATATACCGGCAACAAGTCCTTTGGAATTGTCCCGCATGGATTGCAACATGATTGGCTCCTGCAACCTGAAAGTTGATCGCTATAAATTTTGAATTACACAAAAAAGGCGCATCCGGGATGCGCCTTTCGTTCATCGCATGGGGTAAGCCATCGATGACTTTTGCAAGCTAAGAGGGCTTAGTTTACGGCGTCTTTCAGCGCCTTACCAGCTTTAAAGCTTGGCACATTGGCCGCTGCAATTTGAATCTCAGCACCAGTTTGTGGATTGCGTCCGGTACGGGCGGCGCGTTCTTTTACAGAGAAAGTACCAAAACCAACGAGTACTACTTGGTCCCCTTTCTTCAAAGAATCGGTGATACCGTCGACAACGGCGTCCAGTGCACGTCCAGCAGCAGCTTTGGATATATCCGCAGATGCGGCGATGGCTTCGATCAGCTCAGTTTTGTTCACGTTTAACCCCTTAAAAATAGATTTACCAGAACACGTTTTATAGTTGTGCAGTGTTTTTATTGATTCGGTGACATCAACGGCCAACCTTGCGAGGTCCAGCACCACCACTCACTATTGAACTGCGATTTATACCAAGCGGCTGGTTGCGGGTCAAGGCTGGCGTGACTAAATACTGAATTGGATTCGCTTTTGGATAGTAAATGTACGATCAAGCGCAACCCCAGTGTTGCCGCCGCTGTTACGGTAACACATGCCGGTAACAAATCACCCTAAAAATGAGTAACAGCTCGGCGCAGTTGACAGCAAAAATATGGATTGATCAACCCACAGGTAATTTAATTCGGGCCACGGACTCGTGATGATCTATCCGAGTGTGACCCGCCTTACTTTAATGTGTGTTGATTCTGGCCGCAGCATCTTCAGCTTTAGAGTTTTTTTCCAGTGCCTGAAACTCTTCATCAGTCAGTGGTTTGGGTGTATGTTGCAGGGCAACCTCTAAAACCTCATCTACCCAGCGTACCGGGCGAATATCCAGATCGGCCCGAATGTTTTCCGGAATTTCTTTCAGGTCGCGCTCATTGTCTGCAGGGATTAGCACCGTTTTTATACCCCCACGGTGTGCAGCCAACAGCTTCTCCTTAAGCCCGCCAATTTTTAATACCTCACCACGCAACGTGATTTCACCCGTCATAGCGACTTCAGCTTTCACTGGAATACCGGTCAACACAGACACCAATGCCGTGCACATGGCAATACCGGCACTGGGACCATCTTTTGGGGTCGCACCTTCGGGCACATGAATATGAACATCAACCTGCTCGTGATAATCAGGTGCAATACCAAGCACTTGCGCGCGGGATCGAACGACGGTCAATGCCGCCTGAATTGATTCCTGCATAACATCGCCCAGTGAACCGGTCTTTACGATCCGCCCTTTACCTTTAACCGCGGACGATTCGATGGTGAGCAGCTCGCCCCCTACCTGGGTCCATGCAAGCCCTGTCACTTGACCTATTTGATCGTCATTCTCTGCCCGACCAAAGTCAAATTTTCGCACGCCGAGAAGATCCTCTAACTGTTCCGGTCCGATATTATCGGTTGCGGTTGTTTTATTGCGTATATGCTTGGTTACAACCTTGCGTGAGAGCTTGGCTATTTCGCGGTCAAGTCCTCGCACACCCGCCTCACGCGAGTAGTATCGAATAATATCCCGGATGGCATCATCATCCAGTGCAAGCTCAGATTCTTTCAGTCCGTTCGCCTTTATTTGCTTTGGAATCAAATACTTGCGCGCAATATTAACTTTTTCGTCCTCAGTGTAACCCGGAATTCTAATGACCTCCAAACGATCCAACAAAGGACCGGGTATGTTCATCGAATTTGAGGTACAAACGAACATTACATCGGATAGGTCATAATCCACTTCGAGATAGTGGTCGTTAAAATTTTTGTTCTGTTCCGGATCGAGGACCTCAAGCAACGCACTGGCAGGATCACCGCGATTATCCATGCCCATTTTGTCGACTTCATCAAGTAAAAACAGTGGGTTTTTTACTCCAGCCTTGGCCATCTTTTGCACGAGTTTACCGGGCAGCGAACCGATATAGGTACGCCGGTGTCCGCGAATTTCGGCCTCATCGCGCACCCCGCCCAACGCCATGCGAACAAATTTGCGGTTCGTGGCTCGTGCGATGGACTCCCCCAAAGATGTTTTACCGACACCCGGAGGGCCGACCAAACACAGAATGGGACCGCGCACTTTTTTAACGCGTTTTTGTACCGCCAGGTACTCCAGAATACGTTCTTTTACCTCTTCAAGGCCATAGTGGTCTTTTTCGAGAACCTTTTCAGCTCTTTCGAGGTCATGACGGACTTTGCTCCGTTTCTTCCAGGGCACCTTGACCATCCAGTCGATATAGGCGCGCAAAACCGATGCCTCTGCTGACATCGGTGACATCATTTTCAGCTTTGCGAGCTCGGCCTGCGTTTTTTCCATCGCCTCTTCGGGCATACCACAGTCCGCAATTTTCTGCTCGAGCTCGTCAATCTCATTGACCTCTTCGCCCATATCGCCGAGTTCTTTTTGAATGGCTTTCATTTGCTCATTCAGGTAGTACTCGCGCTGGCTTTTTTCCATTTGCTTTTTAACGCGGCCACGAATCTTTTTCTCAACTTGCAGGAGGTCCATTTGACCATCCATCAAGCCCAGCAACGTCTGGATCCGCTCGCGGATACTGGTCAGCTCCAGAACGGCCTGCTTCTGATCCAATTCCAGCGCCATATGAGCGGCAATGGTATCGGCAAGCCGACCAGGTTCATCAATCCCGCTGAGCGAGCTCATCACCTCAGAGGCAACTTTACGCGACAGACTGACGTACTGTTCAAACTGGTCTCTGGCTGATTTTACGAGCTTCTCGGCCTCTTCGTCTTCAATCTGCTCCTCTTCGAACACCCGAACGGCCACTCGATAGTGACCATCGACTTCGTCGCTACTTTCGATAAAGACGCGCTCCCCGCCTTCTACCAACACTTTTACCGTACCGTCAGGTAACTTCAGCAGCTGGAGAATCGTTGCCAGAGTGCCAATTTCGTAGAGGTCATCAGCTCTGGGGTCGTCATCCGCAGGGTTCTTTTGCGCCACCAATACAATTTGCTTGTCGGCGCGCATCGCACTCTCAAGAGCCTCTATCGACTTCTGACGGCCGACAAATAGGGGAATGACCATATGGGGATACACGACTACATCGCGCAATGGGAGAAGCGGTAAATCTGTATTCATTAAATCTTGCTCGTCTTGTTGCATGTGTGACCCCTCTCAGGTCATGGGTGTCGGCGACACCGCCCGATACTGTTAGATTGGGGACTGTCTTAAGAAATTACAAGATAGTCACATTAAAAAACGCAAAAAGGGTGCCAGAGGCACCCTTTTCATCAGCAAAAGCCAGAAAGTATCAGTCTTCTTTAGCAACTTTACTCTGCGCGGGCTCAGCATTTTCATAGACGAGAATCGGGTCGGACTCGCCTTTAACGACGGTGTCATCCACCACCACTTTTTTGACGTTTTCCTCGGATGGGATTTTATACATGGTATCAAGCAACATGGATTCCATGATTGAGCGTAACCCCCTGGCTCCGGTTTTGCGCTCCATAGCCTTCTGCGCTACCGCTTCGAGGGCATCCCGGCGGAAATCAAGTTCCACACCTTCCATATCAAACAAACGCTGATACTGCTTGGTTAAGGCGTTTTTAGGCTCTGCAAGAATTTCGACCAATGCATCCTGATCGAGCTCGTCGAGCGTAGCGATAACCGGCAGGCGCCCAACAAATTCGGGGATCAAGCCGTAACGTACCAAGTCTTCCGGCTCAAGCTCATGCAACGTGTCGCCAAAGCTCTTATCTTCTTCCTTACTTTTTACTTGCGCCGAAAAGCCTATACCGCCTTTTTCTGAGCGCTCGCGAATAACTTTATCAAGCCCCGCAAAAGCGCCACCGCAGATAAACAGAATATTCTTGGTGTCAACTTGTAAAAATTCTTGTTGTGGGTGCTTGCGCCCGCCCTGAGGCGGTACCGAGGCAACCGTTCCCTCAATAAGCTTAAGTAAGGCCTGCTGCACACCCTCACCCGATACATCCCGGGTAATTGAAGGATTGTCGGATTTGCGCGAGATTTTGTCGATTTCGTCAATATAAACAATACCCTGCTGCGCTTTCTCGACGTCGTAGTCGCACTTTTGCAGTAACTTTTGGATAATGTTTTCAACGTCTTCACCCACATAACCTGCTTCGGTGAGTGTGGTGGCGTCGGCAATGGTAAAGGGCACGTTAAGCAGGCGAGCGAGTGTTTCCGCCAACAGCGTTTTACCGCTACCGGTGGGACCTACCAGCAATATATTGCTTTTACCCAGCTCTACCGCTTCTTTATCCTTGCTTTTGTTGCCCACGCGCAGGCGCTTGTAGTGGTTGTATACCGCAACCGCCAGTACCTTTTTGGCCCTTTTTTGGCCGATAACGTACTGATCCAATATGCCTGATATTTCAGCAGGCACAGGCAACTTGTCCGACTGGCCTTCGGTGGCACTTTCCTGTATCTCTTCGCGAATTATGTCGTTACACAGATCAACGCACTCATCGCAAATAAACACCGAGGGGCCCGCAATCAGTTTGCGCACCTCGTGCTGGCTTTTACCGCAAAACGAGCAATACAGTAGCTTGCCGTTTTTTTCGCCGTTATCTCCGGTGTGATCGGTCATTAAACCCACTCCCAATTCTTCTCTCAGAGTTAAAGATGACCCCTTTAACCCAATTTTTCAAGCCCCGTTTGTAACTTGTACGAGGCCATGCTCTCAATAGATTAAGACTCAGTTCGTGTTTGCACCACTGAATCGACGATTCCGTACTCCTTGGCCTCGTCAGCTGACATAAATTTGTCACGCTCTGTATCCAGCTCTACCTGCTCTAGAGATTGGCCCGTGTGATTGGCCAGCAATTCGTTAAGGCGGCGGCGAATCTTCAGTATTTCCTGCGCGTGAATATTAATATCAGAGGCTTGTCCCTGCGCACCACCGCTCGGTTGGTGAATCATAACCCGCGAATTTGGCAGGCAGTGGCGCTTGCCTTCGGCGCCCGAAGCGAGCAGGAACGCGCCCATAGAACAGGCCTGGCCCATGCACATGGTGCTAACATCTGGCTTAATAAACTGCATGGTGTCGTAGATTGACATACCTGCCGTGACCGAACCACCCGGTGAATTAATGTACAAATGAATGTCTTTGTCAGGGTTTTCCGCCTCCAAAAACAACAACTGAGCACACACCAGGTTCGCCATATGGTCTTCTACCTGACCGGTCAAGAAGATCACGCGCTCTTTTAATAGCCGGGAATAAATATCGTAAGAGCGTTCTCCGCGAGCGGTTTGCTCAACTACGATGGGCACCAGGCCGCTGGCGGTGATTTCCTGCGACTTGCGATCTTCAAACTGATAGGACATTGGTTACACACCCTTTTTTCATACATTCAAAAGACGATCCGATTGTCTTCGGACTACGTGTTAATGGGGAGCTTAACCTGTGCTGAGAGGATTGGCCAGAGGTGGCAACAAATTGGCGGGAGAAGTGGCCGCGAAACAAACGTTTCGCGGCATTTTTGCTCAAAAAGCCTTATTTTTCAGCCTTTTGAGGCTGCATAATTTCATCGTAAGTGGCCGTCTCTTCTTTGACGTCCGCTTTTGCGAGGATATGCTCTACCACTTGATCTTCTAATACGGCCGACTCAACACCGGCAAGCAGCTCACGCTGACTGTAGTAGTACTCTACCACCTCGGCTGGGTCTTCATAGGTTGTGGCGATTTCTTCCACCATCTTCTTGACAGCTTTTGCATCCGCTTTCAGTTGCGCCGATTTAACGACCTCACCGACGATCAGGCCCAGCGAAACGCGACGCTTGGCGTCTTCTTCAAACATGCTGTCCGGCAGCAAAGATTTGGCGTCAAAGCCTTCTGGCTGCTGACCAAAACGCTGCATCATTTGATTGCGAAGCACGTTTACTTCGTTGGCAACCAGCGCCTTAGGCAGATCAACCTCGTGGGACTCAATCAGCTTGTCCATCACCTGAGATTTCACTTTCGCTTTCAGAGCGTTTTTCAGTTCGCGCTCCATGTTGGCCTTAACTTCTTTCTGGAAGGCTTTAATGCCGCCTTTCTCCAGACCGTACTGCTGGAAGAACGCCTTTTTCAGCTCTGGCAACGTCTGCTCAGCAACGGAATTTACCTTGATCAAGAACTCAGCTTCAGCGCCTTTGAGCTCGTCAGACTGATAGTCCTCCGGGAAGGTAACCTTAATGGTCTTTTCTTCGCCCGCCTTCATTCCGACAATACCAGCCTCAAAGCCTGGAATCATTGAATTGGACCCGAGCACCAGGTTGTGACCACTGGCCTTGCCGCCGTCAAATTCAACGCCATCTTTAGTGCCGGTGAAATCGATATTCACCTGATCACCATCGGCACTCGCGCGCTCAACCTGCTCCCAAGTTGCGGCTTGCTTGCGCAATATTTCGATCATGTTGTCGATGTCTTCATCGGTAATAACAGCTGTATACCGAGTTACATCAAAACCTTCGATATTTTTCAGCTCTACCTCTGGGTACACCTCAAATGTGGCGACAAACTCCAGATCTTTACCTTCAGACAACTCTTTTGGCTGAATGCTAGGTTGGCCAGCAGGCTTAACATCTTCTTTACGCGCGGCTTCATAGAAGGAGCGGCTGATCAGCTCGCCGACTACTTCCTGACGAACGCCTGCACCATAACGCTGCTTGACCACTTTCATCGGAACCTTGCCCTTGCGGAAACCGTTCAGACGGATGTTTTTAGCGGCCTCTTTCAAGCGCTTTTCAATTTCGCCTTCAACAGTATCAGCGGGAACGCCGATCGTCAGGCGACGCTCTAAGCCAGAAGTCGTTTCGATTGAAACCTGCATAGTGTCCTCATGAATTACATCGATGCGTCGGCATCGGTTTGTGACATCGTTCCCCGTACGGGAGAACAACGCCCTCGCTAATTAATGGTGCGGTCGGAGAGACTTGAACTCTCACACCTTGCGGCACCAGAACCTAAATCTGGCGTGTCTACCAATTCCACCACGACCGCAGAGCCATAATAGGCCTTACGTGCACTCAGCTTTTCAACTCCTTGATTTTTAATGATATTTCTCAATAATCAAGTAGCTGGATGCGAGAAGGGTGCAGATTTTGCCACACTCCACCCTTCGGTTCAACAAACCTTTTTAAGAAATCTTTGATTTAGGTGCCGCAATAAGCGCAACCGCGCCTTTTTCGAGCTTTAAAACCTGGTCTGGGCGCGCAAGTGCGGGGCACAAAACCGCCTGCTCCGCCGTTAAAACACGCCCTCGAAGGCTGACCCCTCCCGTTATCGCCATCACCAACCGATAAGCGGAGAGCTTTGCCAGAGACATTTCACTGTGCTTGTGCGCCCTCAGGCGCCAAACGGCAAAATCATCAAAGTCGACCACCTGCTGACACAAAATCCCCGCAACAGCTTCCTCGCCCTCGTCCAATGCCGGCATTTCGGCGTCAAGAACGACTTTTTCCAGCGCCTCCCGGGTATCCCAATGCGGCTGAGTCAGCACTTTTTGCGCAAACGCGAGGATCTTGCGCTCATACACCGGCGTTTGAAACTCCACCGTGCGCACACCGTGCTGTAAGGAATGAGGGGTATAACAAGGAACCTTCACTACATCGCCAATTTTTAACGGCAACACTTTGGAGAAGCTCTCCATTGTGTGCCGCAGGCTCTCCTCCTGGGCCAGTAATTTGGCATCGATTTGCTGCAACCAGGCTATTTGCGTTGAGGGTGGCACAGGTTCATTCACATCAATGCCTACCCCCAATTTGATCGTATCTATACGAGCGTCGATATCCCTGCGAACGGCCTCGTACCTTGCAACAGCCTGCTCAAACGCATCTTTAAAAGCCTGATCGCTGCCATATTGGGCTCTTAGCTGGTCAGAAAAACCGAAGCGAATACCGCCGATGCCATCGGGCCAGGCGCGCTGGTCAACATGCGTGACAACATAAACTTCTTGCTTGCGCTCGTGCATTTCAAAGTAAAGGTCGCCAAAGACTTCGTCCGCCAAAGGATCCAACACCTTAAGTAAAATCATAGCTTCAGGGTTGCCGTCTGCGTATGCGCCGGGCATCACTTCAAGCAACCATGGCAACGGAATACTTCGATCGGTGGTGCCTACCCCAGATTGACCACGCACCTCCATCCCGGTGTACCAAATTTCGCGGCCCCACGGTTTTAATATCACCACAGGCACCAAGCTTATGGCACAACCGAGCTCCAGGACGGGCACCGCCAGCGTATCAGCGAGGGAATGTAGGCAACCGGAATCAGACCACTCGTCAAGGGTATGACGCGCTTCGGGACAATCTGCGGACAGCACAAGTTCAGCGTTAGTCGGATCGCATACCGCCAATAACACTTTGGTCGGCGCCTCATCCAAGTAGAAGGCGCGATGGGAAAAACTGAAAGCCGACAAGGATCCGCTTCCTGCCAAAAGATTCTGCAGGTGCTGCTCGGGTTTACTCACTGACCGGATCTGCAAGAGATCACTCCTGGCTGGAAAATAAGGAGGAGAATTTTAACAGATACTTTCCGAGACCCAAATCAACTTTAGCAGCGTTCAACAATCGTCGTAATCCCCTGCCCTAACCCGATACACATGGTCGCCAATCCAAGTGTTGCCCCCTTGCGCTCCAGGGCATTGAGTAATGAGCCGGTAATGCGCGTCCCCGAACAACCAAATGGATGCCCAAGCGCGATAGCGCCACCGTGTAAGTTCACCTTGGACTCCAGATCATCCAGCAGTGCCAAATCTTTTAATACCGGAAGGGCCTGCGCAGCGAACGCCTCATTTAGCTCAACACATTCAATATCATCAATATCTAAGTTGGCCCGGGCTAACGCCTTTTGTGTTGAAGGTACGGGGCCATAGCCCATGATGGATGGGTCGACGCCCGCCACGGCCATAGAGACAATCTTCGCGATAGGTTCAAGCCCGAGATCATTTGCTCGTTGCGCCGACATCACGATCATCGCTGAGGCACCGTCCGACAATTGCGAAGATGACCCCGCGGTCACGGTTCCATTTTTAGGATCGAACACGGGGCGCAACTCAGCCAGCGCCTCTAAAGTTGTTTCTGCCCGAATGGTTTCATCGGTACTAATCATCGCCAAACTACCGTCACTCGTGTGCCCGACAACCGGAATGATTTCGCGATCAAAGTAACCCAAACTTTGGGCTCTTGCCGCCAGTTGATGCGAACGGTACGAAAACTGATCCATCTGCTCTCGCGTGATTGCGTGAATACGAGCCAAGTACTCTGCCGTTACCCCCATATTACCAGCAGCTTTAGCCGCATAGAGACCAAGCTTAGGGTTGGGATCGATCGCCTCATACATCGGCAAGTGCCCCAGGTGCTCAACCCCACCGACCAAATAGGCATCGCCTAGCCCCGCCCATATATTAGCTGTAGCTGAGTGCAACGCGGCCATGGAAGATCCGCAAAGACGATTGATTGTTTGCGCCGGCACACAGTGTGGCAATCCTGCCAACAACCAACTGTTGCGCGCGACATTAAAGGCTTGTTCCTCGCGTTGCAGTACGCAGCCCCATAAAACATCATCGAGCTCAGACGGATCAATCGCCGCATTTCTTCGAAGTATGCCGCGCATTAGTTCAGCTGAAATATCATCGGCCCGGCTGTGACGAAAGCACCCATTTTTAGAGCGCCCCATTGCGCTGCGCGCATAGTCAACGATCACCGCTTCTGTTGGTTGAATACTCACGTCATCAATCTCCTACGCTCGCAGCAGCTGGATAAAACGATGCCTGTTTTGTGGCGAGTGATTGTAAAAGCTTTGCCGGTTGATACAGCGGACCTAGTGCTGCAAAGGCCTGCATATCGTCAACAAATTGCGAAACACCGTAATGATCAACCCAGAACAGAACACCGCCTCGATGAGGTGGGAAGCCTGTGCCGTACAGCATCGCCATGTCAGCTTCCGCGGCTGTTGCAACCACCTCTTCATCCAGACATCGAGCCAGTTCGTTGACCATGGGAATCATCATGCGCATTACTATATCGTCATCGGTAATATCGGAGTTGTCCGGCGCGCCGAGTAAATCGAGTGCACTGTCATTGACCTCTTTCACCGGCCGCCCCTTTGCATCGGTTGCATACCGGTAAAAACCCGCCTGTGTTTTTTGCCCATACATACCCTTTTCGAAGAGCGTTTGTGCCGCTGATGTATAGTCACGACTTAGCCGATCAGGGAAGCCATCGGCCATCACCGCCTCGGCATGAATGGCCGTGTCCAACCCAACCACATCCAACAGGTAGGCCGGCCCCATCGGCCAACCCCAGCCCTCCATCACTTTATCGATACGCTGATAATCTACTCCATCGCGAACCAACTGAGCAAAACCGGCAAAATAGGGAAACAGCACGCGATTTACTAAAAAGCCCGGGCAATCGTTAACCACAACTGGCTTTTTCCCAAGCGCCAAAGCCAGAGCCGTCACTGTGGCAATAGTCTGATTTGATGTTTTTTCACCCCGAATCACCTCAACCAAAGGCATTGCGTGCACGGGATTAAAAAAGTGCATGCCGCAAAACTTATCCGGCGATTTTAATTGGGATGCGAGTGCCGTTATAGAAATTGTCGAGGTGTTCGAAACCAGCACTGCGTCGGCATCGATAACCGCCTCTGCTTCGGCAAGAACACTTTGTTTCACTTTAACGTTCTCAACGACCGCTTCGATAACAACATCGGCAGCGGCGATATCGGGATAGTGAAGGGTAGGATCAATGCGGTTGAGGGCTTGTGCCATTTCGCCTGTACTAAGTCGACCTTTTTCAACGCGCTTTTGCAGCAGCTTCGCGGCCTCTGCCAAGCCGAGCTCAATGCCTGTACTATTGATGTCTTTAAGCGTCACCGGTATTTTTTTTACCGCGCATTGATAGGCAATTCCTCCGCCCATAATGCCAGCCCCTAACACTGCCGCTGACTCGGCCGGGTCCTCTGCCCCTTGCGCGAGCTTTTTGGCTTTCTTGGTGAGCGCCTGGTCACTCGTAAAAACATTGACCAGTGAGCGCGCCACGCTGGATACCGCCACCTCCAGAAAATATTTTAGCTCGACTTCCAGCGCCTGTTCCCGTGCCATTGTTGTCGCTGCTTGCATGGCTTTAATCGCCTGCACAGGTGCGCGATAGTGACGTCCTGCGGCTGCCCCAACTACGCCCTTGCTCGACTCGAACACCATGGGCGACTCCACGGCATTGAGCGCTAACGGTTGAACTTTTCTCTGCCGGCGCGATTGATAATCTATTGCACCGCTGGCTGCCTCGCGGACTAAGCCCATCGCGGATTCCTGCAAACCGCCAACTTCCACAATAGCGTCGATCACCCCAGCCTTGAGCGCTTGCTTTGCACTGTGCTCCCGGCCAGAACAAATCCACTCGATAGCCGTGTCGGCGCCTGCGACCCGAGGCAGGCGAACGGTGCCCCCCCAGCCAGGAATAATGCCTAATTTGGTTTCAGGAAGGCCCATTTTCAAACTTGCATCGGCAATACGAAAGTCACAAGCCAATGCCAGCTCCATGCCACCGCCTAGCGTAAAAGAGTTTAAACAGGCTACGCTAGGAAATGGCAAATCTTCAATGCGGTTAAAATTATCAATGTTTTTAGACAAGTGTTTGGCTATAGCGGCTTCGCCCAGCTGAAACACAGGCGCAAACTCATGAACGTCTGCGCCCACCATAAAGCTTGACTTGGCACTGCGCAAAACAAGCCCCTGAACATCAGAGTGTTCAAGTTTAGTCAGCGCCAGATCTAATTCGGCCACCGTCTGACGATTAAATGTGTTTACGCTATTTGCTTGAGCGTCAAACGACAATATCGCAATATTATTTTCAACGCTAACACTCAGGCGCTCGCCTTGGAACATACGCAACCTCTGTAATCTTATTCGGGTCCAGGTGAAGCAACAATAATTTCTGCCGGTTCGGTTAGTGACTCGTTGCAGGCACGAAAAGGCGTATACGCCTGCAAATAAAAGCCTTCGCCAGCCTTCATTTTTCGCACATTCGATCCAGCTGATAGTAGTATATTGCCCGAAAAAATCCACCCAGCCTGGTCAAAAAAGCCCGTGAGCGGCGCATCACCGGTACTGGAATTCGGCCTAAAATAGAAACGCTTGAAAGTAATTGATCGCCCGGGTAAGTGTTCGCCAATAATCTGCATATAGCCATACGGTTTCTCATGCTTCTGCATATCCGTTTCGGCATAGAAAACCTCTTCTCCCAAGCCTTCACCACAGGCAAAAAAATGCGACAAAGACATGGGTATGCCAGACAGAACCTTTTCCAAGGATTGTACGCTTGGGCTAACCTGGCCTTGCTCAATCATTGAGATACTGCTGTTAGTAACCCCTGCACGCTTGGCCAATTCCCGCTGAGAGAGGCCATTCGCCTCGCGAATCGCTTTTAGCTTAATCCCAAGCGCAACGCCCGACTCAGTCACTGCCATGTCGACCTCCGTTTAGAATGATGTTCTACGGTACGTCCGGTACCGGGGATACCAAAAGTTTGCTTCCACTTTTTGCACCATCAAATCGTCTGGTACCGCGACGGCAACCCCATCGGCTATTGCCTGTCGATAGACCGCCAGCGCAATGGTCTTGCTAACGCTGCGAATATTTTCCAGATCGGGGAGCAAAGGGCCCGAACCTTCATTCGCTAGCGGCGATAATTTTGCCAGAGAACGCGAGGCTGCCAACATCATGCCATCGGTGATTTTGCTGGCTTTTGCACTCAGCACTCCCAGGCCAACGCCAGGAAAAATATAGCTGTTGTTACACTGAGCGATTTCGTGAATTGTTCCGCCTATATCAACCGGGGCAAATGGGCTACCGGTCGCAACGATGGCCCTACCGCCCGTCCATCGTAAAATATCTACAGGTTGCCCTTCGACACGGGAGGTAGGATTCGACAAAGGCAATATGATGGGGCGCTCGCAATGAACTTGCATCGTTTCGACAATGGATTTATTGAATAAGCCAGGCTGGCCCGACACACCAACCAACACGGTTGGCCGCACATTGCGAACCACATCCGCCAGACCGACCACTCCCGGCTTGTCCAGCAACCATTCAACAAGTAAACTTTCAGGTTTGCGAAAGCGCTCCTGAAAGGCAAGTAAATCATTGGATCGACTGGTCAACAACCCGTCGCGATTCACCAGATAGACCTTGTCCTGCGCTTGCTCGGGTGTCAGCCCCTCTTCAATCATCGCCGCAATTATTTGATCTGCGATCCCACAGCCAGCGGAGCCCGCCCCGGCAAACACAATGGTTTGATCGCACAAAGACTCATGCTTTGCCCGGCAAGCCGCCAACAGCGTTCCGACGGTGACGGAGGCCGTGCCTTGCACATCATCATTAAAACAGCATAGGTCGTCGCGGTATTTTTCCAATAGAGGTGTTGCGTGATTTTGTGCAAAATCTTCGAACTGTAACAGCGCGTTTGGCCAGCGAACTTTTACTGCCTGAATGAATTGATCAACAAATTCATAATAGGCTTCGTCATCGATTCGCTCGTGGCGCCAGCCCATATACATTGGATCGTTAACCAGTTGTCGATTGTTGCACCCTACATCCAAGACAACGGGTAAAGTATATGCTGGGCTGATACCGCCACAAGCGGTATAAAGTGCTAACTTTCCAATGGGAATGCCCATCCCCCCAATACCTTGATCGCCAAGCCCTAGGATTCGCTCCCCATCCGTTACCACAATAACTTTGACGTTGTGTTTGGTCGCGTTTTGCAAAATGTCATCGAGGCGGTCGCGATCTGGGTAGGAGACAAAAAGACCACGCTTGCGTCGATAAATTTTCGAAAAGAGCTCGCAAGCCTTACCCACGGTCGGGGTATAGATCAGCGGCATCACTTCGCTTAAGTGCTCTGTCACTAAACGAAAATAAAGCGTTTCGTTGGTGTCTTGTATATTGCGCAAATAGATGTGCTTATCGATGTCTGTTTTAAAGGAGCACAACTGTTCGTAGGCGCGCGCCTTCTGCTCTTCTATGGTTTCAATGCTATAGGGCAACAAGCCTTCCAAATTAAACGCCTGACGCTCCTGGCGGCTGAACGCACTACCCTTATTCAGTAATGGCGCTTCCAACAAGGCTGGACCTGCGAACGGTATGTATATGGGTCTGGTATTCACGAAATTTCCTGTTTGTCGCCCTAACTAGGCCATTAAAGTTTATTAACAAGCGTTGCTTCCAAAACGACTGCGCCGTTCTGGTCTTGTAATTGAAGGGAACTCTGGTCGACGGTGACACTGAGTGCCTGACTGAGAACACGGGTGAAGTGCTGTTCCTGTTGCATAATGGCCGGCAAACACATTTTTCGTGTGCTGGCTAAGTCCTTGGCCAGTGTCAACTGCGTATCGGTATAGTGATATTCTCCGAAAAATTGGTTGCAGCCGCTGTTACCTGAAAGCCGGTTTGCATCTTCAAACCGCAAATAGGATTTTGACTCAGCGCCAACGGACTCTCCCATAACGGTTTTTACGCGCCAACTACCGGTTATTGAGGGTTGCACTTGGGCGCTGCTGGCTTCTTGTTCCGAATCCGTTACTTGGCAGGCGCTTATTGCTATACAGGCGGTCAAAACCATCATACGTACCATCAGATGTACTCCATTTAACCAATGACAGATCAGCGTAGGCATCACAGATCCTTATATTATGATCTTAGCCAGTTTTAAACCGATGTACACCCCCTGGAATCAAAACGCCGGGCAGTGCCCGGCGTTTTGATTCTATAAGCTAGCGCCCCATACCCGGAGGTAAGCCGCCACCGGGAGCGCCGCCACCGGGCATCATTCCACCCAGGCCACGCATCATTTTGGACATGCCGCCACCTTTCATTTTTTTCATCATTTTTGCCATCTGCTTGTGCTGTTTAAGCAAACGGTTTAGATCCTGAATTTGTGTGCCAGAGCCCGCGGTAATCCGGCGCTTGCGGGAACTGGTTAAACCGTCGGGGTGTTTGCGTTCCCAAGGCGTCATGGAGTTAATCAGGGCCTCCATCACCTTAAACTGCCCACCCATGTCTGCCTGCTGCACCATCTGCCCCATATTTCCCATTCCGGGGAGCTTATCCATCAAGCTGCCTAGGCCGCCCATGTCTTGCATTTGTTGCAATTGATCGCGCAAGTCCTCAAGGTCAAAACTCTTACCTTTTGATACTTTTTTAACCAGCCGCTGCGCTTTATCTTTGTCTATTTTTCGTTCTGCTTGTTCGATAAGCGACATTATGTCGCCCATACCCAAGATACGCGACGCAATTCGATCTGGATGAAAAGGCTCAAGAGCGTCAACTTTTTCACCCATGCCGAGAAATTTAATGGGCTTGCCAGTCACGTGACGAACAGACAGAGCGGCACCGCCGCGAGCATCACCATCCGCCTTGGTAAGCACCACACCGGTAAGCGGCAACGCTTCATCAAAGGCCTTGGCCGTGTTCACTGCGTCCTGACCGATCATGGCATCAATCACAAACAGTGTTTCAACCGGATTTAATTGTTGGTGTAAACCCTGAATTTCTTGCATCAAGGTTTCGTCAATATGCAGGCGGCCGGCGGTATCGACGATCAACACATCAAAAAACTGTCGCTTGGCGTGGTCAAGAGCCGCAGCGGCAATCGCCTGTGGTTTGTCAGCGTCTGTGGATGGAAAGCACTCTACCTCTACTTCCCCTGCCAAGGTTTTAAGCTGCTCGATGGCCGCAGGGCGGTAAACATCAGCGCTCACCACCAAGACTTTTTTCTTCTCACGCTCGGTCAAAAATTTGGCGAGCTTCGCAACCGATGTTGTTTTACCCGCCCCTTGCAGGCCGGCCATCAATATAACCGCGGGTGGCTGAGCGGCCAGATTGAGAGACTCATTGGCTTCGCCCATAACGGCGACCATTTCGCTCTCAACGATTTTTAGGAATTGCTGACCGGGGTTGAGCGCTTTTCCGACCTGCGTCCCAAGCGCCCGCGAACGAATGCGGCCGACAAAATCTTTAACCACAGGCAAGGCGACATCAGCTTCCAGTAATGCTTTGCGCACCTCGCGAAGGGTTGCCTGAATATTATCGTCGGTGAGACGAGCCTTACCGGTAACCTTCTTGAAAGTTACCGATAATCGATCCTGAAGATTTTCAAACATAACTAACTGACACCTGATCTTGGGCGTAATGCAAAAGTAGCCCAATTATAACGTGTTAAACACCCATTCGTCTTGTGCTCTCCCACAAAGATGATAGCCATTCTCATATAAGACTTCTCAACCCGCCCCGCTTGTGACACACTCTGCGCTCTGTGATGGGTTTAGTAAGGAAAATGTCGACCTAATGTCAGCGCATACAGCCAACATCTTCGCCATTGGCCTCTATTTATTGGCGGGTAGCTACCTGTTTGCTGCCGTTCTCCGCCTTAGAAAAGCGCCTCGTGGTATCTTGCTGCCGTTAATGTGCACTGCAATAGTGGCTCATGGCTACGCCTGTATGGAGCTTATCGTGACCCCCGAGGGGCTCAATTTACAGCTATTTTCCATGCTCTCTTTGGTCTTCTTTTCGGTAAACGCCATTGTTTTGCTGAGCTCCTTTAAAAAGCCCGTACAAAATTTATTCATATTGCTGATCCCACTCACGCTGCTTGCTATGGCGGGTTCGCTGGCAATCAGTGGCTCGAGCACGGTAACACCGCTAACTTTAGGTCTTGCCAGTCATGTTCTACTATCTATTACGGCCTATAGCCTGCTGACAATTGCGACGCTGCAGGCATTGTTTATCACCTTTCAAAATTACCGCTTAAAGCACAAGCGCGCCCTGCCGCCAGCGGGCTTGCTACCGCCCCTACAAACAATGGAATCTCTGTTGTTTGAGATGCTTTGGGCAGGTCAGATTTTACTCACCGCGGCGATAGTTTCAGGAATCATATTTTTAGACGATCTATTTGCCCAGCATGTCGTGCATAAAACCGTCTTTACCCTACTGGCCTGGTGCATATATTCGGTTTTGCTCTGGGGGCGCTACAAACTGGGCTGGCGAGGCTATACCGCCATACGCTGGACACTGGTGGGTTTCGCCTGCCTGATGCTGGCCTATTTCGGCAGCAAACTCGTGCTTGAATTCATACTCAATATTCGTTAACCACAAAATACCAAGCCCTAATCAACAACCAAACCACCCTGTCTATTGCGCATTTTGCGAAACTACTTCAAGATACTGGGCCGGTTTGTAGAACAGGTGTTACACCTCCTTGAACGATATACCCATAGAGCTGTTATTTGGCATTCTGGCAGCGCTGCTGGTCACGTCTGCCTTTTTCTCAGGCTCCGAGACGGCCATGATGGCCATTAACCGTTATCGGCTAAAACACCTCAGTAAGAAGGGACACCATGGCGCCATTCGGGTCGAGCAGCTTTTGCAGCGGCCAGACCGGCTCATTGGTCTGATTCTAATTGGCAACAATCTCGCCAATAACTTTGCCGCCATTATCACCGGCATAATCGCCGCCCGCTTGATCGGTGGGGATACCGGCCCAATTATTGGCGGCGTTATATTGACACTTTTTATGCTGGTTTTCGCCGAGGTCACGCCAAAAACATTGGCCACTTTATACTCTGAGCGAATTTCATTTTGGGCGAGCCTGATACTAAAACCCCTTTCCTACCTGCTTATGCCGGCGGTAATGCTGGTGAACGGCATCTCCAATGGCCTAACCAAAATGCTCGGCATCCACAAGGCTCACAGCACCATTGAGCACCTGGACCCGGAAGAGCTGCGCACGGTGGTAGATGAAGCCGGAGAGCTTATTCCCGACCAGCATCAGGGTATGCTACTTAACATTCTGGATTTGGAAAAATCCACAGCCGAAGACATCATGATCCCGCGCAATGAAGTAGCGGGCCTCGACCTGGAAGATGATGTCGACACCTTGCTAGAGAAAATCCGCACCAGCGAATACACTCGACTGCCCGTCTACACTAACGATCTAAATAATGTGGTCGGCATTCTACATTTGCGCAACGTGGCTCGCTTTTTACATGGCGATGACACGCTTGTTACCAAGGATAACATTCTGTCTTTTTCGGATGACCCCTACTTTGTTCCAGAATCAACGCCGCTTCACACTCAACTGCTAAATTTCCAGACCCAAAAAAGCCGTATGGCGCTTGTCGTCAATGAGTATGGTGAAGTACAGGGCATCGTAACCATGGAAGATTTACTAGAGGAAATTGTCGGCGACTTCACGACCAATATCGCTGAGGAAAGCGAGGAAGACATTATTGAGCAGGATGATGGCACCTACAAAATTCACGGTGGCACCTTCATTAGGGACATTAATCGCAACCTGGATTGGGCGCTGCCGACCGACGGACCGAAAACCTTAAATGGATTGGCAATGGAGTATATGGAGCGAATACCGGATGCAAACGTGAGCTTTACCATTGACCAGTACATCTTTGAAACGGAAGAGATTACCGACAAAATGATTGGCTGGTTTCGGGTGCATATGGATGAAACTATTCAGTAACAAACTGCCAACCCGACGTGCCGGCAATGTTAGTTGCGCAGCTTATGTAAAATCCACCCCGCACCAGCGGCCACTAACAAGAGGGCAACTAACAAAAAGCCACTGATCAACAGGTACGACCCCGCCTCGCGCAAAGACAGACCCCAGCCAAATATTGCCAGAGCCACAAAACAGCCAGAGGCTAAAAAGCACGTACCTGCGAGCCTGCGATAACGGCCCAAACCTCGAAACATCAAGCTACCTCGGAGCAATAGTTAGTGTGCGTGTTCGCTACGCTCGTGATACAGAGCTTCGGCGCCGTCTTGATCTCTGGCATTAACAACATTGCTATAGCCTAATTCGTTCAGAGCCTGCTTCGCCAGTTCAGCGCGTCGGCCGCTGCGGCAATAAAGCACAATCTCAGTCGCAGTATCAGCCTCCACCTCAGAAATAGCAGCTGTAATTTGATCGTGAGGTATATTGATTGCTTCTTTAAGATGCCCCTCGTCATATTCCTGCGCAGTGCGAACATCTATCCAGACAGTATCGCCACCATGAGCAGCAACCAGCCCACTGAACCACAAAACAGAACAACATCCCAACAAACGCAACCATTGTTTCATGCTATACACCTCAAGGTTTGCCGCATCTAACGATTAAGACTCGCGCCGCCATTTTGTGCCTTCAGCAGAGTCTTCCAGCATAATTCCCGCATCAGTCAGTTGAGCTCTAATCTCATCAGCGCGCGCGAAGTTCTTATCGAGTTTGGCTTGAACACGTTCAGCAATTAGGGCTTCAATGTCGCGGGCCTGCATACCCTCACCGCTATCGGCTTGTAAAAAAGCATCGGGAACGTCCTGCAAAATACCCAACACCTGCCCCATGGTTTTAATGGAAACAGCCAGTGATTGGGCCTCCGCCGTACCTTTTGCAGTGTTTAGTGCGCGCACCGCATCAAACATGGCGGCAAGAGCAACACTGGTATTAAAGTCGTCCTCCATTGCCGCTATAAAGCGAGCACTATAATCATCACTCAACTCGGCAAGCGCTACGACCTCTACATTTTCGTACCCGCGCAATGCGCTGTAGAAACGTTCCAGGCCCGATCGCGCCTCGATCAAGTTATCTTCAGAGTAATTAATGGGGCTGCGGTAGTGACTACCCAGCAAAACATAGCGAACTGTTTCTGGGTGATACTTCTTGAGTACTTCGCGAATCGTGAAAAAGTTGCCAAGCGATTTTGACATTTTTTCACCGTCTAAACGTACAGCCCCCGCATGCATCCAATAGTTTGCATAGGTGCAACCATTCGCCGCTTCACTTTGCGCGATTTCGTTTTCATGATGAGGAAAAGGTAAATCCGGCCCGCCACCATGGATGTCAAAGTTCGCTCCGAGGCAATGCTTACTCATCGCAGAACACTCAATATGCCAACCTGGGCGCCCTTTCCCCCAAGGCGACGGCCAACCTACCTCGCGGTCTTCTGCGTGCTTCCAGAGCGCGAAATCGCGCGGATCTTCTTTAGCTTCATCCACCTCAACCCGGGCGCCCGCCAATAAGTCCTCCGGATTTTTGTTGGTCAGCTTGCCGTACTCAGCGAAACTGCTAACGCGGTAGTAAACATCACCATTGCTGGCCGCATAGGCATGTCCTTTCGCAATCAGCTCGCCAACCATTTGAACAATGTCTTTAATGTGAGCTGTGGCCCTGGGTTCCTGGCTAGGCTGTACAACCCCTAACGCTCGCTCGTCTTCATGCATAAAGTCAATAAAACGGGATGTGAGGTCAGTGTAATCCTCACCATTTTCATCCGCCCGCTTAATTATCTTGTCGTCGATATCGGTGATATTGCGCACATAGTGAACATCCCAACCGCGGGCGCGTAAAAAGCGTGTAATTACATCAAACGCAACCAGCACTCGTGCATGACCGATATGACAGTAGTCGTACACGGTAATACCGCACACATACATGCTAATTTTGCCGGCCTGATTAGGCTTAAACTCTTCTTTATTGCGCGTAAGCGTGCTGTATATCTTCAGGGACATGCCACTTCCTGTATAACGGAAAAACTGGGGTTTATTGGTTGGAAATTTTCGCCCAACTATCACGCAAGCCGATGGTGCGATTGAAAACGGGCTTACCCGAAGCTTCTGTGTAGGTCGCATCGAGACAGAAATAGCCTTCGCGTTCAAACTGGTACGGCGTTTCTGCTACCGCACTGGCAAGCGACGGTTCAGCTTTACAGCCTGTTAAAACCTCGAGATTAGCTGGATTTATACCCTGTAAAAAGTCACTGCCGCCAGCACCTGGGTTTTCATCCTGAAACAGACGGTCATACAAACGCACATCACAGTCAATATGATTGTGATCGCTCACCCAGTGAATCACCCCTTTGGGCTTAACGCCGTCGGCGGGATCCTTGCCAATGGTGTCTTCAATCACCCGGGCTTTAACTTCAACGATATTGCCGGCCTCGTCTTTGACACACTCATCGGCTTCGATTACGTAGGCGTTGCGCAAACGAACTCGCTTGCCAATGACTAACCGTTTGTATTTTTTATTGGCCTCTTCACGAAAATCTTCCACATCAATAAAGATTGTGTTGCTGAATGACAACTCACGCTCTGCCAAATCGGCTCGGTTGGGATGACCGGGCGCCGTTACTGTTTCTACTTTCCCGGCATCGTAATTCGTCAGTGTAACTTTCAGTGGACGAAGCACACACATCGCGCGCGGGGCATTTTTGTCTAAATCATCGCGCACACAAAACTCCAACATGCCGACGTCGACCACGCTGTCGGAACGTGTAACGCCAATACGCTCACAGAAGTTGCGCAACGACGCAGGGGTATAACCGCGTCGGCGCATACCCGATATCGTCGGCATGCGCGGATCGTCCCAGCCGTCAACATGCCCTTCTGTCACCAATTGCAGTAACTTGCGCTTACTGGTGACAGTATAGTTGAGGTTTAAACGCGCAAACTCATACTGTTTTGGCGTCGCCGGTACCGATAAATTCTCCACAAACCATTCGTACAGGGGTCTGTGATCCTCAAATTCGAGGGTGCAAATTGAGTGAGTAACACCTTCGATGGCATCACTTTGTCCATGCGCAAAATCATAGGAGGGATAGATGCACCATTTGTCGCCCGTATGATGATGCGCAACGTGTTTAATACGATAGATGATAGGGTCGCGCAAATTAATATTTGGGGCGGCCATATCAATTTTTGCTCGTAGCGAACAACTGCCTTCTGCTAACTCACCAGAACGCATTTTCTCGAACAGTGCCAAATTTTCCTCGACACTGCGGTCGCGAAAAGGGCTGTTTTTACCCGGTTCTTTGAGTGTCCCCCGATGCTCACGCGCTTGATCTGGCGAAAGGTCACACACGTAAGCTTTGCCAGCCTTAATCAACTCCAAAGCCCACGCATAAAGCTGATCAAAATAGTCAGAGGTAAAACGAATATCACCGGCCCACTCAAACCCTAACCACGTAACATCACGCTTGATTGCCTGAACGTATTCTTCACTTTCTTTTTCCGGATTCGTGTCGTCAAAACGCAAATTACACTGACCACCAAACTCCTTGGCAAGCCCGAAATTTAGGCAAATAGATTTCGCATGGCCAATATGCAGATAGCCGTTTGGCTCTGGTGGGAATCGCGTGACAATGGCGCCGGTTTGTCCAGCACTCAGATCCGCCTTGATGATATTTTGCAAAAAGTGTGCGGGCTTCTCAGCCGCTGATTTTTCCGCTACGGGGGTATCGCTCATACTGCTCTCAATCCAGATTCAGGGGTGGCGCCAAGTGGTGCGCAGGCCAAGCCCGTTATTGTATAACCTAGCGGGCTGTTTTCCTACTGTGTCGAGCGTTCAGGAGGTGGTGTAGAACGATAATCGCTGGAGCGCTGCAATTGATAGCGTCGCACCGCCGCATTATGCTCCTCGAGAGTCGTAGAAAAGCTGTGAGTGCCGTCACCTCTGGCGACAAAGTAGACTTCACTGCCTTGCTCCGGGTGTAGACTGGCAAAAATTGCCTCTCGTCCCGGCAAGGCGATAGGCGTAGGCGGTAAGCCGTCGATAACATAAGTGTTATAGGGAGTAGGACGCCTTAAATCCGCCCGACTAATACGCCCCTGGTACCTCGCCCCCATTCCATAAATTACCGTGGGGTCTGTTTGCAAGCGCATCCCCTGATTCAGGCGACGCACAAAAACTCCGGCTATTTTTTGTCGCTCCCAGGCGGCTCCGGTTTCGCGCTCAACGATGGACGCCATGATCAACGCCTCATAAGGCGAATCATAAGGTAAGCTTAGCGCCCGCGCCTGCCAAAGCTCATCCAGCGTATCTCGCATCTTTCGATACGCACGATGCAGAATCTCAATATCGGTAGTGCCGGCGGTGTAATAATAGGTATCGGGGAAAAACCAGCCCTCGGGGTGCTCAATGGGCAAGTCCAACATGGATAACTGTGTGTTTAGATCCTCCCCCTGCAACAACGGCTTTAACTTTGGCGCCTCTGACAAGGCGGCAATGGCCTGCGCAAACGTCCAACCCTCGATCAAAGTGATGCTATGCTCGACGACATCCCCGCGGTGAAGTAACTCCAGCAATTGCGCAGGCGTCGTCCCACTGACGATTTTATATTCGCCCGCCTTTACCGCTGACCGACCGGTGACCTTCGCAACATAGAGCAGTATCCTGGGGTGACTCAAAACTTGTTTTGCACTTAAGTCAGTAACGGCTCCACTGAGGCTGCCGCCACGCTTGAGCTCGTACGTGAGCTCAGACGGCCCGATTGCCATAGGGGCATGAAACCACTGGGTGAAGTACTGATAGGCTCCAAACGCCGCAGCGGCTCCAGCGAGGGCACCAAGCAATAAAAACTTACGCAGCAAACTCAACGCGACTCTACCCATTATCGCCTCGCATTTCGCCGGCCCGGCTTTGCTGCTCAACGTAGCTGGTTAACTTTCGCTGCAATTTTTCGGCGACCGCGGCGGCAGAATACTGCGCGATCGTGGCACCAGCAGGGCTCAATAGTTCTGTAACCGCCACTACTCCTACATTACTGTTGCAAAAAAACACTTCACTCGCGCTCATGACATCATCAACCTGCAGCTTCGCCTCTCTCACAGAAATATCTAATGCGGGAGCAAGCTGTTCACATATCAATTGACGCATTACGCCGCGCACACCTGACTCATTTAGAGTCGGCGTCACCAGCTCGCCATTCGTTATGACAAACACGTTATGTGCCGTCCCCTCAATTACGTAACCATCGCGATCCAACATCAGGCCTTCGTGGATGGTTTCGTCAGACCACTCGGAGCGAGCAAGCACATTTTCGAGCCGACAGAGATGCTTCATACCCGCGATAGTACTATTTTGCGAGACGTGTGAATTGCAAATCCGGATTCGATAATGTTTAGGCTGATTTCGGCTATGTGGATAAAGCATAACCACCACCGTTGCCGCGCTGTTACCGGCGGCTTGATAGCCTCGCCCACTCGCCGCTCGCGTCACCACAATTTTAACAATGCCAGCGCCATTTGAGTCGGCAAGCGCTAACCGCACCAGTCGCTCTAACTCTGCCCGGGACACATCAATGTTGAGGCGAGCAAGGTCGCGACAAAGTCGCGCCAGGTGCCAGGACCAAAGGGGAATACAGCCGTCTGCAATCCGGCAAGTTTCAAACAGGCCGTCGCCGTATGCGAATCCACGATCGAGGGGGCTAAGGCGCTCACCCATTACCCCGTCGACCCAAATTTTAGGACTCTGGTTAGTGGTCACAGCAAGCGCCCGGAAAGCGTAACTTAATTGATTTTAGAAAAGATCAGCGAGCCGTTGGTGCCGCCAAACCCGAAAGAATTGCTCAGCACCGCTTGAATGGCTCGCTCTTGAGCCGTATTGGGCACTAAGTTGATATCACAACCATCATCTGGATTATCAAGGTTGATCGTAGGTGGAGCCACCTGATCACGTATTGCCAATACACTGAATATTGCCTCCACAGCGCCTGCGGCTCCCAACAAATGTCCAATCATCGATTTAGTTGAACTAACAGCCACTTGATCGACAGCAGATTGCATCACAGTTTTAACCGCGTGACACTCGGCTTTATCACCGGCGGGGGTAGACGTTCCGTGAGCGTTAATATAATTGATACGCGACAGCTCAATACCGGCATCTTTAACGGCATTTTGCATGGACAGGGCGGCGCCCGCGCCGTCTTCTGGGGGGGAAGTCATGTGATAGGCATCACCACTCATACCAAAACCAATAAGTTCGGCATAGATTTTCGCGCCGCGCGCCTTGGCATGTTCGTACTCTTCTAGCACCATAACACCTGCACCATCGCCAAGAACAAACCCATCACGGTCTTTATCCCAAGGCCTGCTTGCCGCCGAGGGATCATCATTGCGGGTAGAGAGCGCACGTGCCGCGGCAAAACCACCTAAACCTACCGGTGTCGTTGCCATTTCCGCGCCGCCGGCAAGCATAACATCGGCATCACCGTACATGATTGAACGCGCCGCGAGACCAATACAGTGGGTGCCCGTGGTACATGCCGTAGTCACAGCGATGTTGGGTCCACGCAATCCATAATGGATTGACAGGTTTCCGGCAATCATATTAATAATGGCGCCAGGCACAAAGAACGGCGACATGCGTCGAGGCCCTTTGTGCTCGACCACTAAGGTGCCATTTTCTATGGTACCGATACCGCCAATTCCTGAGCCAATGGAAACACCGATTCGATTGCCATTTTCATCGTTAACGTCCAGACCACTGTCGCGCATAGCCTGAATACCCGCCACCATACCAAATTGGATAAACGGATCCATTTTTCTGGCGTCTTTGGTCGGGAAGTATCCGTCGACGGAAAAGTCTTTAACGGAAGCGGAGAACTGGGTGGTAAAAGCCGATGCATCAAATGCAGAAATCGGCGCCACACCGCTTTTTCCGTTCAGAATACCGGACCAAGTGTCCTCTACGGTATTGCCAAGGGGGCTGACCATGCCAAGGCCGGTAATGACAACTCTTTTGCGCGACACGAAACTCTATCTCCCTAAACAGGAAACTTACGTACATCCACCCACCTTGAAGGCGGACAGCGATGAAAAGAAAAAGCCGTACTATTTTTCAATAATACGGCTTTCGTATAAATCTGGAATCAATAAATTCGCAGATTACGCCAGGTTGGCATTGATGTAATCGATGGCCAGCTGAACGGTGGTGATTTTTTCGGCTTCTTCATCTGGAATTTCGGTTTCGAACTCTTCTTCCAAAGCCATTACCAGTTCTACTGTATCCAGTGAGTCCGCGCCTAAATCTTCAACGAAAGAAGCCTCGGCTTTCACTTCATCTTCTTTAACGCCCAGTTGCTCAGCAACGATTTTTTTTACGCGTTCTTCAATGCTGCTCATGATCTAATTCAACTCCTAATAGGTAGTATCGACGAAACCGTCACATTCAGAACCACTGTGGCGGTTCCATTATATCTCCGGCGAAATCGACGCGCATTTTACATCTATTTTCACCTTGTTGTAACGCATAGGGGGAAAAAACTTTACCCCCAATCACTTTTTTCTTTAAAATCAATCAGTTAAAAAACCAATTAACACATGTACATGCCGCCATTTACCTGAATAGTCTCACCTGACACGTAACCACCGGCATCTGAAGCTAAGAATCCTACCACAGCTGCGATCTCTTCTGGTTTACCGAGACGCCCCAGAGGGATACGGGTGAGCAACTCGGCTTTCTGCTCCTCAGGCAAGACTTTCGTCATGTCGGTGTCAATAAAGCCCGGGGCTACGGTGTTGACGGTAATACCACGCGACCCCACCTCTGCGGCCAGAGACCGCGCAAACCCGGCAACGGCTGCCTTAGTGGCTGCATAATTGGACTGGCCCGGGTTACCCATGGAGCCTACCACAGAGCCCACATTGATAATGCGTCCCCAACGGTTTTTCATCATGCCTCGTAATACCGCCTTACTCAATCGATAAATGGCACTGAGGTTGGTATTAATCACGTCAAACCACTGCTCATCGGTCATACGCATCAGCAGGTTGTCTTTGGTAATACCCGCGTTGTTGACCAGCACCACCGGCGCTCCATACTGCTCGGTGACCGCAGCCAGTAAGCTCTGCACAGAGTCCGCATCCGTTACGTTTAGCACCATACCACAGCCTTGATGGCCGGCCGCTTTAATTGTTTCCGAAATCGCTGCAGCCCCCTTTTCTGAGGTGGCTGTACCGATGACAATAGCACCTGCCTGTCCCAGATGATCAGCGATAGCTGCGCCAATTCCACGGCTTGCACCGGTCACCAATGCTACTTTGTTTTCTAAACTCATAGTAAAAATTCTCTGTTAATCCTTATGCTACTGTCGACAAGCCGCTGTCAAAATCTTGCGGCGATTCTAAGCCACTGGCCGTCAATGACCGATCAATACGCTTTGCGAGTCCCGCTAAAACCTTACCGGGCCCACATTCCAGCAACAGGTTAACACCTGCATCTTTCATGGTATTAACACAGTCCACCCAAAGCACCGGCGCGTAAATTTGCTCTATCATAAGCGCTTTGATTCGGGCTGGGTCAGATTCGGTTTGCGCATTTACGTTGTGCACAACCGGCACTTGCGGGGCATTGAATGTCGTCGCCTCCACCAGTTCGGCCAAACGATCGGCGGCAGGCTTCATCAAGCTGGTGTGAAACGGAGCACTTACCGGCAATGGCAAGGCGCGTTTTGCCCCCGCCTCTTTACACAGTGCCATAGCGCGCTCAACGGCGTCGGTGGTACCGGCAATAACAACCTGCCCTGGTGAGTTAAAGTTAACCGGACACACAACATCTGCGCCTGCCGCTGCCTCGCAAGCGCAAACAATCGCAGCGTCATCGAGGCCAATAATTGCAGCCATAGCACCCTGCCCCGCCGGGACAGCTTCTTGCATGAACTTGCCGCGCTGACGTACCAAATTCACCGCATCAGCAAACGCAACGACACCGGCACACACAAGCGCAGACCATTCCCCCAGACTATGCCCCGCCATAAACGCGGGTTCAGCTCCGTCACGCTCAGACCACACACGCCAGCAGGCGACGCTTGCGGTTAGCAATAAGGGCTGCGTGCACTCGGTCATATTAATTTCTTCCTGGGAGCCACTCTGTACGCGCTCCCATAGATCGTAACCCAACACGTCACTGGCTTCGGCAAAAGTTTGCTGCACCACAGGATACTCGGCCGCCAACTCACTGAGCATACCGATTTTTTGTGAACCTTGACCGGGAAAAACGAAGGCCAAATTTGCAATCGTCATAACTTATCTCTTTTGATTATCCAAACTTTTAAAACTTTTCGAGCCGTACACCCAACCCACTCTCTCTACAACGTCATACCGACTCACGAGTCAACTATTGACGCAGAGCGCAACGAATTTTTTCAGGCGCATCATAGCTCGCCTGATCGAGCGCCAATTTTAATGCATGGCAAGTGGCCTCTACACCAGCAGCACCGTGGCTTTTTATCACGGTACTGTTAAGGCCAACCAAGGTAGCGCCATTATACGCATCTGGATTCAATTCGCGGCGCCAATGCCGCAAAATTGGCCATATAATCAAACCCGCCAATTTTCCAGGCCAACGGCTAAAGCTCTCTTCAATACGCCGTGCAATAAGTCTTGCAACACCTTCGCTCGCTTTGAGCGCTACATTGCCATTAAACCCATCACAAACTATGACGGCGACCTTGCCCGAGAAAATGTCGTCCGCCTCGATAAATCCAACATAATTTATATCGTCAAGTTGCTCTAGCTGATCAGCGCACTCGCGGATCAGAGCCGTACCTTTACCTGACTCAGTACCAATATTTAACAGGGCAACCTTAGGCTGCGCACCGGAATTGTCCATTGCCAACACGCTGCCCATGCGAGCGAATTGAATCAACTGCGCAACGCTACTTTGAATATTTCCACCCAAATCCAACATGACAGTCGCGCCTCGCTCTACCGGCATCGACTTACAAAATGCCGGCCACGCGACGCCGTCCAACATGCCCAGATGACGCTTCGCGAGCAACATTAGCGCACCGCTGTTACCCGCGCTCACACAGGCTTGCGCGCGTTTTTCGGCAACCGCCTTGAGCGCTTCGGCCATCGAGGATCCATTGCCATTGCGCAGGGCCAGTTTCGGCGCTGTGTCCATAGCAATTACCCCCTCACAATCGACGACTGAAACATTGATCGGTGGCTTAGCAGGCAGGTATTCGGATATAGCGTCAGCCTTGCCGTACAACTGCAAGTGCGCATTGGGGAAGGCCTCGGCAAAAGCGAGCGCAGCGGGGATAGTAATACGGGGACCGAAGTCCCCGCTCATCGCATCTAATGCCAATCGAATAGATTCAGCCAAGGTTGAATCGTCTCATCGGCTAGACGAACTTACTCGTCTGATGCTTTTTCGATCACTTTGCGACCACGGTAGAAACCGTCAGCGGTCACATGGTGACGCAAGTGCTTCTCACCACTGGTTGGATCAACAGACAGGGTTTGTCCGGTTAACGCATCGTGAGAGCGACGCATTCCGCGCTTGGAACGGGTCTTTTTACTTTTTTGAACTGCCATGATTAACTCCTATATAACAAAAAACTGAAGCTGGGGCGCCTCTTGTAGCCAAGCTACTTTTTCGGCGTTCCTTTAAGTTGCTCCAGAACTTGAAACGGGTTTGGCCTGGACTCTTCAGCCCCGACACCTTCGGTAGACTCACTAACGAAACGCTCCCTGGGGACACATTGCTCGTCGTGATAAACCACCTGCGGCAAGTCCAGCAACAGCTCTTCTTCGACAATGTCGTAAAAGTCTGCCTGGCCTTCGCCTACAATCCAAGGATCCATTGAGCGCGGCAAAGCCTTCGCCTGATCCTCATTCCACACTATCCCCACATGGATTCTGCAGTCGATTACGTGTTCAACGGGTTCTAGGCAGCGCTGACAAATTAAGCTAACACTGCCCTGAACATGCCCATTGAGCACGCGCTTGCCTTCTTCGCTAAAACCAAAAGACAACTCTGCAGAAACATCTCCACTGCCCTCAACCACCGCCTCTTTTAACCGAGGCAAGGAGTCAAGCGCCAGATTACCGCTTAATTTAACGCCCTGTTGAGCGTATTTTCGGGGATCTCCCCGCTGCGGTAACGACTTAGTTGTAGGTGCTTGAGACATAAGCGCGCAATAATAGGGATACAACCCCCCGCTGTCAAAGGAAAATAGCCCTAAACACGCAAATTGAGCCAGGTTTTTCCTTTTTAGGGCTCGGGGCGGGCACCAAGCACTCGGATTCACTCCCACAAAACCGCAACCGGCCGTATTTGGTAGACTTGCCGACCATAAACTCTCAACGGAAGACGACCACTTTTATGTCCCAGCCGCATATTGTTCTCGCCTCTAGCTCCCCTTATCGGGCTCAACTTCTCGAGCGCCTTGGGATCCCCTTCGTCACTCAATCTCCCAACATAGACGAGTCGCCACAACAACAGGAGTTACCCGAAAGGCTCGCCTTGCGTCTGGCCTCAAACAAAGCTCGCGCAATTGCTGCCAGTTTCCCCAAATCGCTGATCATCGGGTCGGACCAAGTGGCAAGCCTTGACGGCGGCACTATCGGCAAACCGGGCGGCTACGACCAAGCATTTAAGCAGTTATCGAGCGCGCGCGGCCAGTGGCTGACGTTCCACACCGGGCTAAGCGTTTACAACGCTGCAACCAATCAAGAATACCGAACCGTTGAGCGCTACCGGGTAAAGTTCAGATCCCTAAGCGACCAGCAAATAGACGGCTACCTAAGGCACGACCAACCCTACGATTGTGCCGGCAGCTTCAAATGCGAAAAACTAGGGATTGCACTTTTTGAACAAATGGATGGCCGCGACCCCAACAGCCTGATTGGCCTTCCCCTGATCGCCCTGGTAGAACTATTGGCGCAAGCAGGCCTAGACGTTCTGCTGCACGCACGCCCTGCCTAAAGCCTATCCCACGCCAAGAGCCCGGAGAAGCAGTCTAGGCAAAGCGCCGGGTCATAAGGCGTTAACCGGCCGGGCTCGTGCGCACCGTAAGATACGGCGATACGGTCCATGCCCGCGCGACGCCCCATTTCCATATCGTACTCAGTATCGCCAACCATAACCGAGTCTTGCGGCCCCACCGCCATCTCGGTCATGAGCTGGGCCAGCATTAACGGGTCGGGCTTGGACGCGGTTTCATCCGCGCACCGGCTCGCGTGAAAAAAATCTTCGAGCTGCAGCGACTTCAGCACGCGATCTAGCCCTCGCCGACTCTTACCCGTAGCCACAGCAAGTATATGCCCCTCACTTTTTAAGTGCTGCAGCGTCTCTAATACCTTGGGGTAAAATGCCGCAGGCTTCATCTTGTCCAGCGCCAAATAATGCTTGCGATAACCATCTCGCAAACCAACGAAGTCACTTTGCTCGATTCCGGGGTACATCACCTCAATCGCCTCAGGCAAGCCCAAGCCAATAATGTTGCGCACCTTATCCGACGCAGGCCGCTCCCAGCCAAGATCCTCGGCCGCGCGCTGCATCGCCAGCACGATAGTGCCGGTCGAGTCACTCAAAGTGCCGTCCCAATCAAATATAAAGAACAAAGGTTAAATCTCCTGCAGCTGCTCAACCACACACTGAAGGTCATCCGCCAAGGGCGCCTCAACGGTAATAACCCCTCGGTCATGCGGTAGAGCAAACGTCAACGAACTCGCATGTAGAAACAAGCGTTTAGCTCCGCACCGGCGCATCCGCTCATTGACATCGTCACGTCCGTACTTTTCATCCCCCAGCAGTGGACACTGCTTGTATTGTGCGTGGACCCGAATTTGGTGAGTGCGACCAGTAACAGGACGCGCCTCTAACAGGGTGAACCCATCGAACCGCTGCAGCACTTTAAAGCGCGTCAGGCTGCGCTTGCCTTCAGGGTGTACCTTGACTATACGCTCACGCCCGGCGGCCAGCTCCATTTTGAGCAAGGGGGCTTTCACCTCAAATGCGCTCTTAGGCCAACTTCCGACCGCCAACGCCTGGTACACTTTAGTAATAGAGTCAGCCCCCGCTGTTTTATCACGCAAGCATTGCTGCAAGTGACGCAAGTAACTGCGCTTTTTCGCCACCATGATGCACCCTGACGTATCCCGATCCAACCGATGCACCAACTCCAGATAACGGGCATCTGGCCGCAACTGACGCAGCGCCTCGATCAACCCCAAATCGACACCACTACCACCATGCACAGCGATGCCGGATGGCTTGTTAACCACCAACATACCGTCATCCTCATAGAGAATCGCCTCATTGAGAACGCGCCCTAAACCATGACTCAAGCGCTTAGGCGGAGCCTTTTTTGCCACTTTCATCGGGGGAACGCGAACAGTATCACCCGCTTTAAGGCGATAGCCGGCCTTAATGCGCCCCTTGTTGACCCGCACTTCGCCTTTTCGGAGTAACTTGTAGACGTGAGTTCGCGGCACGCCTTTAAGGCGAGCAACCAAAAAATTGTCAATACGTTGCCCCGCCAACTCATCGTCTACGGGCAAATACTGGACTCTGGAGAACCGCTCATCGAGTTCGGCGGTGATTTTAGGCTGGCTTGTCATAAGCGGTAGTTTACCAGCAAACCCAGACGTGCCGGAACTTCTAATGGAATAAAGATTTGCCGGCGCTTGTGTTAACTGATATATTCGAGCCAGCTGGGACAGGCAGGTTTCCGGACATTGCGTGAATAGGCATGTCGCGAGGAAATACCGCTGCCAGCTACCTGATACCCCCTTCTCAACCGAAGAGGGTATCCCAAGAAAGCAATTGAGCAGGTGCGACGCGCGCCCCACCCCTAGCAAAACGGGAGCAGGTGCAGCGCGAACACCCAAACCATTGCGCAGCTGGCGCAATGCGATTGATCCGCTATTTGTGTTTTGTGAAAGTACCAAGCCGGACGCTTGCAGATAAATGTAAACGAGAGATATTAGACTCTCCAGAGACAAAATATGTCGGCCCCATTGGCCAACTGCACCGAAAAGGCTAAGAGTTACGTACCGGAAATAACCGGTCAAATGGTTAAAACGGGTTATAACCTACAGAATATTGACATTTCAGCCAGAAGAGCCCATTTGCCTCTGCCTGACGACGAAGTTCAATAACAATCCGACCGTCGCTGGCCGCCCCTATAAAGGCTGGCCAGAGACGACACAAAACACGCTAGCGTTGATGAGTCGCTGGGCTGCTGCGCCCAACAAGTAAGACTAGGAAACGCATGAAAAGAATGCTTATAAATGCAACTCAGCCAGAAGAGTTGCGAGTTGCACTGGTAGACGGCCAGTGGTTATACGATCTCGACATTGAAAATCGCAATCGCGAGCAAAAAAAGGCCAATATTTACAAAGGCCGAATCACCCGGGTTGAACCCAGCTTAGAAGCTGCTTTTGTCGACTATGGCGCTGAGCGTCACGGCTTTTTGCCCCTAAAAGAAATCTCACGCGAGTACTTCTCTAAGCCTTCCGGCGACTCTGACGGCCGTATTAAAATCAAAGAGGTTGTTAAAGAAGGCACCGAAGTTATTGTTCAGGTGGATAAAGAGGAGCGTGGCAACAAAGGTGCCGCACTGACTACTTTTATTAGTCTGGCGGGGCGCTACCTGGTATTAATGCCCAACAATCCACGTGCCGGCGGCATCTCTCGCCGTATTGAAGGTGAAGACCGCGCCGAGCTGCGCGATGCCCTCAGCCAGATCGAAATCCCCAATGGCATGGGTATCATTATCCGCACCGCCGGTGTTGGCCGCAGCGCAGAAGAATTGCAGTGGGATTTAAACTACCTACTGCAACTCTGGGAGTCGATCGACAAGGGTGCCAAAGAAGCAAAAGCGCCGGCATTTTTGTTCCAGGAAAGTAACGTCATTATTCGCGCAATACGCGATTACCTGCGTCAAGACGTTGGCGAAGTGATTGTCGACAATAAAGAGTCTTTCGATCTTGCCTCAGGGTTTATTGGTCAGGTCATGCCGAACTTTGGTAACAAAGTTAAGCTTTACGAAGACGACATCCCACTGTTCAACCGCTATCAAATAGAGAGCCAAATCGAAACCGCATTCCAGCGCGAAGTGAAACTGCCTTCGGGCGGCTCGATCGTTATCGACGTTACCGAAGCGCTGGTGTCTATTGATATCAACTCTTCGCGCGCCACTAAAGGCGGCGACATCGAAGAAACGGCCGTGCAAACAAACCTGGAAGCGGCCGACGAAATTGCTCGCCAATTGCGTTTGCGCGATATGGGCGGCCTGGTTGTTATCGACTTTATTGATATGCAAGCTACGCGCAATCAGCGCGAAGTTGAAAACCGAATTCGCGACGCCCTTGCTATGGATCGGGCCCGCGTGCAAATCGGGCGCATTTCCCGCTTCGGCCTGCTGGAAATGTCTCGTCAACGACTGCGCCCGTCACTGGGTGAAGTGCACTCGAAAATCTGTCCACGCTGTAATGGTCAAGGCACCATTCGCGGTACCCGCTCACTTGCGCTGTCTATTTTGCGACTGGTTGAAGAGGAAGCACAAAAAGAACGCAGCGCAGAAATACGCGCAATTGCGCCAATGTCTGTCGCAACCTATTTGCTCAACGAAAAGCGTAAAACCATTTTCAGCATCGAGCAACGCAATAACACCCGTGTTGTGATTGTGCCGAACGGCGAAATGACCACGCCGCATTTTGAAGTGCAACGCTTACGCGACGACGACGAAGGAACCTTGGAAACAAGCTACAAAATTGTCGCCAGCGATGAGCATCACGAGCATGAATCTACCGCCGAAGAGGCACCGGTTGCACTGCCAAAACCACTGGTGCAACCCACAGCGCCCATCGAGCAAGCCCCCGCGCCTACTGTAAAAGCACAGCCGGGATTAGTGGCTCGCATGATTTCTTGGCTGCAAGAACTTTTCAGTGACGAAGAGAAACAGGAAAAATCAAAACCCAAAAGCAAGGGGCACAATCGCAAGCCAAGCAATCAACGCTCGCGTCGCGGAGGCAAACAACAGAACCGCAACCGCCGTGGCAACAACAGGAATGACGATCGCGAGCAACAAAACGAAAACAAAACAAAAGAGTCGGCAAAATCCAAGCCCAGCGCGCCAGACAATGACGGCAACGACTCTCAGAACAAGCGCGAACGCAATGACAATCGCTCTAATCGTGGCCGCCGCGGTCGTGGTCGCAACCGCAATCGTGATCGCGACGAGAGCCGCAATAATGAAAATGACTCGGACACGCAGAATCAGACTGACAACCAAAGTCAAGTTGCGAGTCAACCACAAAGCAAGACTGCAGAGTCTGATGAGCAGCGTCCGGCAAAGCGTCCTTCGGGTCGCCGCAGGAATCAACGTCGCCGTCGCCGTGACGGGGACACTAACGACAATCAAAACACACAGGATCTGACCAACAATCCGGCAAGCGAAGACAAGTCACAAAGCGAAAGCAAACGTGAAGGCCAACGCAATGACAACAAACCGGAAAACAAAGGCAAGGTGCAAACTAACGTAGCACAAGCTGGCGAATCGCAACAAAAGCCGGCGGCCGCGAAACCACAAAATCAGCAGCCACGCGACAGCAACGGCGAGAAACAAGAAAACACTGCCACAAAGCCGAGCCGAGATGTTGAGCCCGCAAAAGAGAATGCACCGACAGGCGACACCCAAGAACAGGCCAAGCCTGAACTTGCAGTTAGCAGTGCCAACGCGGCGGCGCCAAGCGATTTGGCAACTGCGGTAGAGGCGGAGCCCAAAGAAGCTAAAGAGCACGTCCCCCAAACGCTGACCAGTAATCCCGACATTGTCAGCGACGCAGAAACTGCAAAGTCCGGCACGGAAAGTGGCAACACCGAGACCGAACAATCCGCGGTAAACGAGGCTCCAGAGCAAGAGCAAGTACCCGCTGCTGCAGAGGTTGAGCAAGCACCTGCCGCAGAGGTTAATGCCCCTGTCACTGCGCCGGCGCCAATCGATACAGCGGCAAACACCGGAGAAGATGGCAGCGCTTCAGTCGCCGAAACCGCTATTGAAGCGAACTCAGCGGCAGAGAAGACTGAAGAACAGCCAGTTGCGCGGGAAAGTGCCGAGGTACAGCTAGCCGACAAAAATGGCGGCAAGGCGACATCTCGTGTATTCACTCGCGCCTCCAACGATCCGCGCGTATCGCCCAAGCCCGTGCAGCAGACGAGAATCTTGACCGAAACTCGCAGCACACCGCAACCGCGGGCACTGGACACCAGCCAGCCCTCGCGTGTTGTGCACAACCCGCGCAAGCTTGCCCGCCCCGCCAACGACCCTCGGGCCGCCGGCGAAAACGGCGAGTTTAACCAGTAGAGCACACCACCGGGCTGGCCCAATCAGCCCGGTGGTTACTCCTTGCTCAAATATACGAAAATGTATGCAAGTATAGGAATAAACAGGTTTTTTTATTGGTTTTCACTTGCCAGTTAAAATTTCCCATGTATAATCTGCCCCACTTCGGAAGGGTGGCTGAGTGGTTGAAAGCACCGGTCTTGAAAACCGGCGTAGGTTAATAGCCTACCCAGGGTTCAAATCCCTGCCCTTCCGCCATATCCCGCTCGCAAGAGCATAAAAAAAGCGCCTTACTGGCGCTTTTTTTATGCTCGTTTTTTCTATCCTAGACACTTGATGAAACTTACCTGCGCCCCAATGTCTAAGACATGGACTAAGCGTGACAAAAGATTGCATTGCTTACCCAAGCTTGTATGATTACCCCTAACTTAAGCGTATTTGGAGCACAATCAATGGAACATATTCGCACAGCACACACAGCCGTATCGGACTCTACCGAAGTCAGTCGTGTTTTGCGCAACACCTACATGCTGTTGTCTATGACACTGGCTTTTAGTGCCCTCACCGCCGGCATTGCCATGGCAGTTAACATGCCCCACGGTGCAGGCCTGATTATGTCACTGGTCGCCATTGGCTTGGTGTGGTTTGTATTGCCTCGAACCGCCAACTCCTCTGCAGGCCTTGTGGTTGTCTTTGCCTTTACCGGACTGATTGGTGCCAGCCTTGGCCCTATGCTCAATTACTACCTGGCAACGGCTAACGGCACGTCAATTGTATTGCAAGCGCTTGGCGGCACCGCGTTTACTTTCCTGGGGTTGTCTGGTTACACACTTATGAGTCGTAAAGATTTCAGCTTCCTGCGCGGCTTCGTAGTCATGGGCGTCATGGTTATGCTCGGTGGCATGCTGCTGTTGATGGGTGCCGCCCTGTTTGGCTATCAAGTAGAAATGCTAAGCTTGGCATTCTCTGCTGGCGTCATTGTGCTCATGTCAGCCATTATTTTGTACCAAACTAGCGCCATTATTCACGGCGGCGAGCGCAACTACATTATGGCGACCACCAGTCTATATCTCGCCATCATCAACATCTTTACCAGCTTGTTGCACCTGCTGGGCGCTTCTGACGACTGATCATCATCACGCTGCAGGAAAAGCCCCGCAAGGGGCTTTTTTAATGCCTATGAAATACACTGTAGTCGTGATGGGAGCCCCCGAGGGCAGCCAAAGCAGCCGCACCGCACTGGCCTTCTGCCATGCTCTAGTCGATCAAAATCACACACTGGAACGCATATTTTTTTATGCCGACGGCGTACACAATGCCAGCATGTTAGTAACACCGCCGCAAGATGAGCAGAACCTTCCCGCTGATTGGTCAAATTTTATTCAGCAGTATGATGTTGACGCCGTCGTCTGCATTGCTGCCGCCCTTAGGCGCGGCATTATGGACACCGATGAGCAGTCGCGTTACCAGAAATCAGCGGCCAATCTTAGCGCAGCGTTTAGCCTCAGCGGTCTCGGCCAACTTATCGCCGCCACGGCCTCGAGTGATCGAACTATTACGTTTGGAGCTTAACTGTGAGCCGCATACTTTGCGTTAGTCGCCATGCCCCCTATCAAACCAGTCATGCCAATGATGCACTGGATGCCGTCCTGGCTGCAGGCGCCTTCGATCAGGACATTGGCTTGTTGCTTATAGACGAAGGTGTATGGCAGCTTGTAACCCAACAAGACGCGCCCTACGTCGGGAAAAAAGACCTCAGTAAAAAGCTCTGTGCGCTAGCGCTGTATGGAATTGAAAACATTTTTGTCCATGAGCCATCTCTACAAGGCCGACTCTTGACGCGTGACTCATTGTGCCTAGATAACGTACAATTACTGACCAACAAGGAAACGCGCCAGCTATTCGACCAATATGAGCAAATATTGAGCTTTTAATGAGCACATTGCACACTGTCAACAAATCGCCTTTTCAGGACAATTCGCTCGCCTCCTGCCTGCAACTTTGTAGTGTTGGCGACAGCGTGCTATTGATAGAAGATGGCGCCTACGGCGCGAGCCAAAGTTCGCCATGCGCAAAAGAATTGATAAGTCTGCTAAACGAGGGCACCAGGATATACGTACTGGAAAACGATGTAAGAGCCCGCGGGTTGCAGCTACTTTTGGACGGCATAGAATTGACCGATTACCAAGGCTTTGTCCAATTATCAAGCACTCACCGCTGCATACAAAGCTGGTACTAATATGGCCGATTCCCTCCCTGCCCTCGATAAGGATGGTTATCTCCTATCGCTTGGCGACTGGAGCGGCGAGGTTGCCGCTATTCTTGCGCGCAACGAAGGGATAACGCTGACAGCCCAGCACTGGGAAATCATTGAGCTTATTCAGGCATTTTATAAAGACTTCGAATTAGCGCCAGCCAATCGGGCCTTGGTTCGCTATATTCAGCAAACCCTTGGTGGCGAAAAAGGCAAAAGCATATATCTGATGCAGCTTTTCCCGCCAAATCCCGCACTGATAGCCGCGAAAATTGCGGGCCTTCCCAGGCCCGCCAATTGCTTTTAATTTTATTCAAAACCACAAGTGTGTTACTTGCCGGAGGTCTTGCGATACTCTTTGGTAAGCGCCACTACCACACCGGACAGCATAACCAACGCGATTAGATTGGGGACGGCCATCAGTCCGTTCAAAATATCAGCCACAATCCATACATAGTGCAAATCTGCAGTCGCCCCCACAAATATTGCCAATACCCAAAGGACGCGGAACGGTGTGATAATCCAGGAGCCAAATAAATACTGGGCACAGCGCTCACCATAGTAACTCCAACCCAACAGCGTCGTGAAAGCGAACAGCACAATCGCGAGGGATATAATCAGTTCACCAAATGGAATACCCGCAGCGAAAGCTGCCTGCGACATTTGCGCACCTTTGGCATCACCCGACCATACGCCGGTAGCAACTATAGCCAGACCAGTAATGCTGCATACGATGATGGTGTCCAAAAAGGTTCCCAGCATCGCCACCATGCCCTGCTGTACGGGGCTTTCGGTTTTCGCTGCGGCATGAGCAATCGGGGCACTACCAAGACCGGCTTCATTAGAAAATACACCGCGGGCCACACCGAACTGAATCGCCATCGCAATACCCGCCCCGGCAAAACCACCGGCCGCTGCCGTACCGTTAAACGCGCTATCGACAATCAATGCAAAGGCGGCTGGCACCTGGTCTGCGACCACAATCAATACAGCCAAGCCACAGGCCACATAAACAATCCCCATAATGGGTACGAGCTTACCGGCTACCTCGGCGATACGCTCGACACCACCAATCAACACAATAAATACCAACCCCATAAGCACTAATGCTGTCGCCTCCTGGGGTATTTGCCAGGCACCATTTAACGCATCGGCCACAGAATGTGCCTGCACGGTGTTGCCAATTCCAAAACCGGCAAAGCAACCAAACACCGCGAAAACGCCGCCGAGCCAAGCCCATTTTTTACCGAGCCCATTTTTAATATAATACATAGGCCCGCCGACATTGCGGCCACTCTCATCTTGCTCTCGGTAATGCACTGCACATACCGCTTCAGCGTACTTTGTCGCCATCCCCACCAGCGCCATGCACCACATCCAGAATAGTGCGCCAGGCCCACCTAAACCAATAGCCGTTGCGACTCCGACAATATTGCCGGTTCCGATTGTGGCGGAAAGTGCCGTCATTAATGCGTTGAAAGAGCTGACGTCTCCCTGACCCACACTGCGCCGGCCGCGCCAAAGCTGCGTAAAACCTGCCGGTATTTTAAGTAATGGAAAACCGCACAGGCGCACCATCAAAAATACGCCCACCAAGGGTAGAAGCCACAACAGAAACCATTTGCCCCAAATAAAACTGCTTATTGAACCTAACCATTGCTCCATTGCTACGCCCGCTGTTAAAAATTGTTCTTGTAAGGAAACAGACCAAAAACACCGCCCGTGTGCACAAAGACAATGTCTTTTTGTTTTATATTGCCTTTCTTGTGCTCTGCCAGCATACCGTAAAAGGCTTTACCGGTATAAACCGGATCGAGTACCAGTCCGTCGGCTGCGGCTAACGATGCTATAACGTCGAAAACCTCTGGGTAACCCAGAGCATAACCTGGGCCAATATAGCCCTCGAGCACTTTCACAGGCTCTACACTGGGCAACTCACCATCGGGAAATAGAGATTGTGCATGAGCAATATCCTCACTCACCCGACGCTGAAAGTACTCTGCGCTATCACACACGGCTACTCCCAGCACCTCCGCTTGAGGAGCGAACACTCGCAAGCCCGCAGCAAGGCCAGCCAGTGTTCCGCCTGAGCCTGCTGCGCAAACGACAAGGGGATTGTCAATTCCATGGCGAGCAAAATCTTCTGCCATTTCTTGCGCGGCAGCAACGTAACCCCAAATACCGACACCATCACTAGCCCCCGTTGGAATGCAGTAAGGTCGCCTGCCGCGTTTTTTCAACTCGCTCGCAGTCTCGCTGAATAGCTGGGTAAGCTCGCGTTGATACGTCTGCACAGGAAACGTCTGGATGTTCGCACCCGCTAGTTGACTCAGCAGTAAGTTTCCATCCGCAGGCGCCACCGACTCTCCACGCAATATCAAATGACATTCGAAGTCATGCATTGCGGCCACCAGAGCAGTCGCTCGACAGTGATTTGACTGCAATCCACCACAGGTAATCAGCGTATCAGCCCCTTTGCGCATGGCGTCAGCCATCACGTATTCGAGCTTTCTGATTTTATTACCGCTAAGTACCGAACCGGTAAGATCATCGCGCTTGCACCAAAGGCGTACATCAGGGCCGGCATGCAAAGAAAACGTTAGGCGCTGAAGCGGTGTTGGCCGCTGAGCGAGCGATATACGCTCTGGAAAGACTAATTGGGGGGGCATCCCGATCTCCACCGTAGACTTTCTGCCATTATAGGTGGGATCGGGTTAAAATAAGAAGATTAGATGGACTTAATAGTGCCTTTGGGCAATACCGCGTGCACTGCAACCTTCTGAAATTTCAGCTCAATGTTATTGCCGGTTTCGAGGACGATATAACTATCGTCAACCTTTACCACTTTACCCAGCATGCCACTGGTTAACAAAACCTCGTCACCTTTCTGCAGACTGCTGACCAGATTCTGGTGCTCCTTCTGGCGCTTGCGTTGTGGGCGAATTATCAACAAGTACATGAAAACAAACAAACCGCCGAACATCAGCAGGTTCACGTACATAGGCGCACCTTGTGGTGCCGCCTGGGTCTGGGCAACGGCAGACTCAAATAGAAATCCCATGGACAAACCTCTTAGGCTAAAAAAGGCGTCACTCTACCTTGTTTAAGAGGTTCAGGCAACGAAATCAAAGACTTGGGTAATATATAGCCACTAAAAAAAGCCGGCTAAGCGGCCGGCCTTCGGAATATAAAACTTATCTCGTGTTGGGTGTTGGGGGCTAGCAGGCTGTTGAAAAACCCCTTGCATGCTCAGCGAGGCCCGAAGCGTGCAGATGTCGCGCCTTGTCTCGACGGACAGGGTGGCTCCCTTTGCTAGAGGCAAGGTGCGGCAGATGTGCGCTTCAGGCCTCGCCCTGCGGGACTTCCAGGCTGCCCCGTACTCGTCGTTGCCACTTTTCGATGGGTGGGCACACACCGTCAAAGTGGCGCCTAGATTACGAACCAGCCTGAGAGTCTGAGTACGTGAGGGATTTTTCAACAGCCTGCTAGGCGTAATCCCGAAACAGCTTGCGAAACACGCTCGGAGACAGGTTGGTCCAGCGCTTAAAAGCGTTCGTAAAGCTGGTTCTGTCGGAGAAGTCGAGCGCAGAGGATACAGAGTCAACACTCATATGCTCTTCAATCAAGTACTTTATAGCGTAGTGAAACCGCAAGCTGTCCCGCAGCTGAGCAAAGCTTGACTCCTGTTGCTGTAACCGACGCTGTAAGGTGCGTTTGGAAAGGTTTAGGTCTTCGGCTATGTTCTCGATTGCCATAGGCGAATGACCTACGCGCTTTTGCAGTGCCCCAACCACTCGGGCAGCCACCCCTTCAACCATGGGCAATCGCGCTAAAACCACGTATTCGTGATAAGAGCGGATACCGGAGCGAGTAAATCCGTCTTCGTCCGTAATCTGTGGACCTAATCTTTGCAGCTGAATCATTGGGGCTCTCCTTGTGCCGGGTACTCAATTAAACCTGTTCGCCGAATTAGAGTAATTATAGAAAATATAATGCCATTTCCGGGAAGTAACAATCTAAAGTGGCGCATTTTTAAGACTTCTTTCGCCGCAGACCTTAGCCTAATAGATGGTCTGGTCATAACGGAGCCATTCCACTGCCGCTCGTATATCACTAGCACAATCTTCCCGTGGTATTGATTATAGGCTAAGTGGCGTATTTATTTTAATAGACTACATGCTTTTCTGCGAATTTTTGCGCCGGATCACATTTGAGTTCATCGCGAGATAACATAATGTTTAATAGGACGCCAATTGACGCCCCGAACCGTATCCAATCACAACAGCTCATCAAGCTCGGCCAACAGGTCCTCATGATGCGTCTTGGTTTTAAATTTGTCCATAACTTTCAATAACTTGCCATCTTTTCCAATAATAAATGTGGTACGTATCAAACCCATAAATTCCTTTCCCATAAACTTTTTGAGCCCCCAACAGCCGTATTTGTCAGCAATGGCGTGATCCTCGTCAGACAAAAGGTCGAAATTTAGCTGATGCTTCTCAATGAATTTAGGCAATCTCGCTACCGGGTCCGGACTGATGCCAAATACCACTACATCGCGCACGGCCAATTCCTTTGCAACATCTCGAATGCCGCAAGCCTGAGTCGTGCAGCCAGGCGTAAGCGCTTTAGGATAGAAAAACAACACAACATTTTTCTTACCGCGAAAATCTTTGAGTGCGACGCTCTGACCATCTTGATCCTTTAGGGTGAACGCTGGGGCCAAATTACCGATTTTAGGATACGTCATTCATTACTCCTCACTGTCTGCTTTGGGCTCGTCGGCGTTTAGCAACGCGAATAGTGCCGCTTTTTCTTCTTGGGTAACCGGTGTCGAGGTCACTTTTTCTAGCTTCTCAACACAAGAGCGGTTTCGCCCAGCCTCTTTAGCCTGATACAACTGCGCATCTGCAGATGCTACTAATTGTTCCGGGGTGCAGTTACGCTCACTGCTGAATACACTAACCCCTAGACTCATGGTGACATGAAGCTCGTCACCGTCATTACAGTGGATAGTGTCCTGCTCAATAGCTTGACGAACTCGCTCGGCGATACGCTCAGCTTGCCGGATATTTGTACCAGGCAATATCAACGCGAACTCTTCTCCACCGTAGCGGCAAGCGATATCCAGCTTACGCAAATTCCGGTCGATACACTTGGCAACTTGCTTCAACACTACATTGCCAAGCTCATGGCCGTAGCGATCATTGAAACTTTTAAAATGGTCGACATCACCAATAACAAGACCCATCGGCTGATTACTACGCCGCACGCGCTCTATTTCGTTTGCCAATGTTTCTTTAAAGTGTCGATAGTTAAAAAGCTCTGTTAGCGCGTCGGTGCGAGCCAGCATCTTTAGAGCTTCTAACTCATTGCGTAAACACAGAACTTCGTCCTTGTACGGACATTCTGGGCCACAAGCCGGACACTCTCTGTGATTCGCGTCTTTTTCCGTCATAGAGCTCTAATCGCGGTAACGTTTGGTAAGATCCTGATAATCGTCAATACGGCGGTCGCGTAGAAACGGCCATATTCGGCGGACATTTTCGGAACGCTGTTTATCTATAGTGACTACTACAGCGGCCTCGGCGGCGTCCAGTTGTACCAAAAACTCGCCTTGCGGGCCCGCCACAAATGAATTGCCCCAAAAGTCGATTCCTTCGCCGCCACCAGGATCAACTTCGTGACCAACTCGGTTAACACTAATAACCGGCACTCCATTGGCAACAGCATGCGCGCGCTGCACGGTTACCCAAGCATCTTTCTGGCGTTGCTTTTCGTCAGGCTCATCGGAGGGACACCAACCAATTGCAGTAGGATAAATCAGGAATTCCGCCCCTGCCATAGCCATCAGTCTGGCCGCTTCCGGAAACCATTGATCCCAACATACCAGCACTCCCAAGCGGCCTACCGATGTAGCGATAGGTTCAAACCCCAAATCTCCCGGTGTAAAATAAAATTTTTCGTAAAAGCCGGGGTCATCTGGGATGTGCATTTTCCGATACTTGCCGGCGATGGTTCCATCACGCTCAATCACCACCGCCGTATTATGGTAAAGGCCAGTAGCACGCTTTTCAAACAGTGAAGCGACTATGACAATGCCCAACTCGCGCGCTACCGCTCCCAATGTAGTCGTTGTTGGGCCGGGAATGGTTTCTGCCTGATCAAACTCATTAACGTCTTCTTGCTGGCAAAAATACAGTCCCCGGTGTAACTCCTGCAGTACAACAAGCTGGGCCCCCTGTTTGGCAAGCTCACGAATTCTAGTGATAGATTTCTCAATATTGTCTTCAAGATTCTCGCTACAACTTTGCTGCACCAAACCCACATTAAGACTTTTCACGGTTTACCACTCCTTCAGGTAACTGCATAGTGACACAATGTAAACTGCCGTGTTGCTCGATTAAAGGCAAACAATCTATGCCAATGATGTCGTAACCCGAGAAGGCAGCACCGATAACGTCTAGTGCGTGAGCGTCGTTAGGGTCGGAGTAAAGGGGAACCAGTACTGCGCCATTCAGAATCAGAAAATTTGCATAAGTGGCCGGCAACCGATCGCCCGTCTCACTGTAAACTGCACTTGGCAAGGGTAAACGAAACAAACGATAGGGCTCGTACGCAGCATTGGTGAATGTCTCGATTTGCGCCTGCATTTTAGCAAGCTCCTCAAAGTGTTCATCTTGGGGATCATCGCACCCTACGTACAACAGTATTCTATTTGGCCCCAAGCGGGCCAGGGTATCTATATGACTGTCAGTATCGTCGCCCGCCAAATAACCGTATTCCAACCAATTTACTTTAATAGCACCTAGAGTTTCACGTAAATGCGCTTCGATAGCATCTTTGGACAGCTGCGGATTGCGGTTCGGATTGAGTAGGCACTGCGCAGTTGTCAGTAGCGCTCCCGTTTCATCGATCTCTAAAGCGCCTCCCTCGAGGACCGTATCGATAGGCTTTACGGGTGCGTTGAACGCGCCCAAAGAGGCCAAATTGCCGGTTATGCAATTATCCAGCTCAGACTCAAACTTTGCCCCCCAACCGTTGAATGTAAAATCCAACAATGTGCGCTGTGCACCCACAGCGACGGTGAGTGGACCGTGATCTCGCGCCCAGGTGTCGTTCGTTTGGCTAGCATAGATTTTATAGCAATCGGGAGCAATTGAGGCGGCAGAAAGTTTCTGATGAATGTGCTCGTGGCACCAAGCAGGAGCGGCTACAATTAAACGTGCACGTGAGCAGATTGCCTTGGCCAACTCACAATAAACAGCTTCAGCGCGCTCCAGTATCGGCCGCCAATCGGTATCGGCATGGGGCCAGGTCAGTAATACCGCATCTTGCTTGGCCCATTCGGGCAATAATTGCATGCGCGCCATGAACACCTACCTTCATATACACTGGAGCCGATGATTTTGGCGCGAATACTAAGGCCATACACGGCCACTGGCAATACTAATTAACAACTTCTTGTGCAGGCAACACAACTTGCTGCGGACGCTCATTGGCCTTCTTGAGTACAGCCTCTGTCTTGCCACCTACCCATATGACAGCCTTTATTACTTTCTGTGGAAAGGCAATATCTTCTCCTGCGTGCGAAAGCCTTAAAGTCAGGTAGTATTTACCTGCGCCGCTAGACTGTAGAGTCACAGCAAGTGGTAGCTCACCTCCCGAGACCGAGGAAAAACGATAAACACTACCGTCGATGACGTCCAAGCCAACATCACCCTCAACGTTAACTTCAACCTGCCCCCTTTGTAGACCACTTAACAATACCAGGTCCAATACCGAAACACTCTCTACAGGCACCACATATTCAGAGTGCTTTAAGCCGACCGCCATTGATGGCTTGCCGATAGGGCCATACTTGGCTCCCTCATTCACAATAGGCAGTCCCCTTTCCAGCCCAGTTACTTTATTTGTTTCAGTCTGCGTGTCGCTACTGCAAGCAATTACCCCTGTGAGGCAACAAGCACAAATCAATACTTTCCGAAAATAATTCATATCAACATCCCTAAGGCGATGGCGCCACTGTTAAATCAAAACATGACGCTTCACTGGTGGTGTGCAATGCCCAGTCCTGTACAGAAATAATGTAAGTGTCCCCGCTGCTTAAAGTTACGTTAGTGGTTTCTGAGTCCACCGCCCCAGAGAAACCAGTAGCTATGGTTGTTTTGGTTCGCGTTACAGTAAAGTCGGGGTCCGCTTCTCTCTCAGCTGGGCTGGTTTTGACCATAGACACTTCATAAAGCCCGCTAACCGTAGGAACAACTTTAAAGAAGACCCAAGATCCCAACTTGTTCGAGCCTGCCTCAAAACCATTGGCTTGCGTACTGCAGACATTAACTGCAGAGCCGTCAGCGGTTATCGATTTATACACCGGCAACACCGCAGCTGTCCCACCATCATTTGCCTCACCTACAGCAAACGCATCAACAGAATTTATAGTTTGGTCAGTATACAAACTTTGAAATACAGAGAAGCTCGCGGGAGCCAGATCCTGCAAGCGATCGGCAAAAGTAAAAATACTAAGTAGGGCTTCGGAGTTGGTGTAACTGCTATCTGTCAGCACTTCATATATTGCTGCAAAGCCACTGCTGGTAATGGCAAAGTTGTACAAAATCGACTGAACCGACGATTCGTTAAACCACCCTTCGTTTGCGAAGCTAGGGCCGCTACCAATATCGAAACCACCGGCTCCCGACTGCTGAGTCCCGAAAGTATCCAAATATAAAGGATCATCTAGCACATGACCTGCGACCGCATTCCCAAACCCTTCTGAGAAGGCGACACGCATGTCGAGCTTATCATCACCACCATGTGGGCCTCCGATTGAATCCTGACGCTCTCCGAGACTGTCCTCTAGGTAATGGGCCCACTCGTGTGCGACAACATGCTCGTCATATTCGTCCGTGTCGAAATTCTCTTCCCCCAAAATGTATATATTTGAGGACGAATAAAAACTTGTACCAATATTACCTCCGGCTAAATCACCGCTGGCGGTATTATTAAGGGGCGACCAGCGAAACCGCGAAACCGGCAAAATCAAGTTCTCATCCACCGCCACCAACTGTTGCAATATATTATATGTTGTATCCAAAATCGCGAACGGCGCTGCTGCTCTGGGCGCGCCATAGGCACTTCCCGTCCAGCCCGAGGCTGCGTGTAAATCACGACTAGAGTCGCTGACACCTGAGCTGGCCAAAGCGCCCTCTAATACGTAGAGCGCATTGCCATTGGTGTTATCCTCGACCCGCAAATGCCAACCAGGCGTTCCGCTTTTTTGTGACCGGGCTTCCACTTGCACTTTCACTAAGGTGTTTGAATCTACGCTAAAACTGTAACTCCCGGTCTCGGAAGTCACGGTGGAGAGCAACACCTGATTAGAGCTATCGAGCAGATTAACGGCTGCTCCGCGCACCGGCATGGGCAAAGTTGCATCGTAGTCCAGGCCAAAGTTTGTTACCGGTACACGATCATAGGTCACATTTCCGCTTAGCAATACCGTAGCAGGTTCGGAGCTGGAGGACTCACTGCTCGAGGCGCTAGACAAGCTCGAAGACTCACTGCTTGATGAGCTGGATTCTGAGCTTATACTGCTACTGGATTCTGATGACTGAGAGCTGCTTGAACTGCTCGATTCACTTGAACTACTGGATTCGCTTGAACTACTGGATTCGCTTGAGCTTGAAGACGATTCGCTGCTAGCACTTGAGGCATCTGATGAGGCGCTACTGGATTCTGACGAGCTGGATGAACTTACCGATCCCGTTGAGGAGGAACCACCTCCTCCACCGCCTCCGCCACAGGCCGACAGCGTCAATACAGCGCTCACCGTCAACGCCTTTACAATCATCCATGAACCATAAAACTGAGGCATATTATTATCCCACGCAATATTCAAACATCCACGTACCGGTCTTAGTACGATTACTACACCAACAAGGTCATTGTGATCTGCTGCGAGTATAGCCAATTGTGCCCTATTCTGCTCAAAATTCTGACAGGTAGCGGATTGCAGCATATGGACAATCAATGACCTAGCTTGCCCATAGTGCTAAAGTAACATCATTCAACCTCCCTGGAGTATTTTGCACGTGTTTCGCCTCCTCCCTATTTTACTGTTTATTGCGCTTATATTCTTTGGCTTTAATTGGCTTAAACGTCAACCGCCGGGGAAAAAGCGTCGGGCAATTTTGCAGGCACTGGTTGCGGTCTCGATGGCGCTATTGATATTTTTGGTGATTACGGGGCGCATTCACTGGCTCGGAGCAGCGTTAGCCGCCCTTATTCCTCTGGCAAAATTTGGCCTCGGCCTGGTGGCACAGGTCCTACCTTTTCTCAAACACAGATCGTCACAATCACCCAGCCCGGCCCCCGCAGCAATGACACCTGATGAAGCGGCGGAAACTTTGGGGCTTCACCAGGCGTTTCGGGACAACAACCTCAACAAAGAAGTCGTCTTAAAAGCGCATAAGTCATTGATGCAAAAAGTACACCCTGACCGAGGCGGCAACGACTATTTAGCCGCTCGTGTAAACCAAGCAAAAGACATCTTATTGAAGAATCTGTAACCCTCACACATGGGTTTTTTCTAACAACAAATGCACATAGCGCCCCAAATCCCGAAACGGTGGCTGGCGCGAAAGTGACAATTCCAGGCTCATGACTTGCTCCGGAGATTTTTGCCTGTTAGCAGCATCTAAAATATAATCATGAAAAACCCGAATACCGCTGTGACATAGCAAATTTGCCTCTAGCTGCTCGCACCAATTCAGCACTTGCTCGGGCCTCAGAGGGTTAATTGGCGTTAGACTGCCGGCAAACGCTGAATAATCGTCTGCCAACACTTTCTTGTAATTCGTTCGCAATAAATTTTTATACACTAGCGAATGATGATTATAGAAAATAATTGATACGTGGCCACCTGGCTTAACCATTTGCCACAAATGCAGCAATACGGCCTTGGGCTCAACCACCCATTCCAGTACCGCGTGGCACAACACAAGGTCAAACTGAGTTTTTATCTGTAGCGACTGAATTGACGAATGCTTTAAAAGTACGTTTTGCAAACCCATTTCTGAGGCTCTTGCCCGGGCTTTTCCCAGCATTTTTTGCGAAAGATCGCACAGGGTGAGCTCATGTCCTGCAGCCGCTAGCGGAATGGAGAATTGACCTTGGCCACCACCGGCATCCAGTATCGACAAGGTTTTATCAGGCGTAAGCGGCACATAGGGCGCGATAGGAAGGTAATCAGAAAAATCTCGATTCAATATAGCCAGACGAATTTGTCCTTTTAGACCGCCGTAAATATTGCGGTCAAATCGGTCGGCCAGATCATCAAAGTTGCGGTCGGCGTCTACAGCTTGCTTTGGCATCGTTCAAGAATACTCGAATTAGGGTAGCAGGGGTTAAAATTCGCTCGCGGCTAACCACGCGGCAAAGTATTATAGCCCCATGTGGTTTACTTACATTATCGAAAACGCCAAAGGGCAACTGTACACCGGCATTACCACGGACATCGAGCGCCGCTGGCACGAGCACTGCTCCGGTAAGAAAGGGGCACGCTTTTTCCACAGCGCAAGCCCCAAGGCACTGCTGTGGCTCGAACCACAACCTGACAGGTCTGCGGCGAGCCGACGCGAGGCCGCCATTAAAAAGTTAAACCGCGCCGCCAAACTAGAACTGGTGAGCCAAGCCTCGCCTCTCGCCCTGCCCAATTTACCTTCCCCGGAACTCATCAGGTCAACGCAAGCATGAGCAACAAACGAGCTGTGTGCTCCGATTGTCAGCGGCCACTGGCACGTTGTATGTGCCGCTACATAGTGCCGACAGCCAATCACTGCAGGGTTCTGTTACTTCAGCACCCGAAAGAGAATGGGCACCCGAAAAACACCGGTGAGTTGCTTTGGCGCAGCTTGCAACATTGTGAGCTGAAAGTTGCCGAGCAGTTCTCACTCAGTGAATTAAGCCCCTGGCTGCCCGGAGCGACACTACTCTACCCAACTGAAAAATCGGACAAGCCAGCTTACAGTGACGGTCTGAGTCAGAGTCACGCCCCGGATAAGCTCATTGTAATAGACGCGACTTGGCGTAAAAGCCTTAAAATGCTCCATCTAAATCCCGCTTTACTGGATTTGCCCAGAATACAGCTAGCGGACCACCTCTGCGGCAACTATCGAGTACGTACAGCGAAAAAACATCATCAACTTTCCACACTGGAGGCAAGTTGTTACGCTCTACAACAAATAGAGAGTAATCAGTCGCTATACGAGCCTTTACTTGAGCAGTTTGATCACTATATGACCCATTTGGCCAACTTTGACCCAAACCGTTGATTGGCCAGCCAACTGAGAATGTTATGAGCACACACCACAGCGCGTTTGACTTAATTCGCAGCGAGCGCAATGACGCTCTAAATCTAACTATTGAAGAGTATGTCCACAGCGCTACAGGGGCTCAACATATCCACCTGGCGAGCGACAACGACGAAAATGTATTTTTGGTGGCGCTGCGCACGGTACCAGAGGATTCAACCGGGGTGGCTCATATTCTTGAACATACGGCACTGTGCGGCAGTAAACGATTTCCGGTACGGGATCCATTTTTTATGATGACCCGGCGTTCACTCAACACTTTTATGAACGCATTTACCAGCTCAGACTGGACCGCTTACCCTTTTGCCAGTCAAAACAAAAAAGACTTTAACAATCTGCTGGATGTCTACCTCGACGCGGTGTTCTTCGCCACACTTGATCCTCTCGACTTCGCACAAGAAGGCCACCGTCTTGATTTTCAAGAACCCGGGAACCCTGAATCGCCACTGGTATTCAAAGGGGTGGTTTTTAATGAAATGAAAGGTGCTATGAGCTCTGTGCCCTCGCAATTATGGCAAAAGCTTTCAAGTCACTTGTTTCCCAGCTCGACTTATCACCATAACAGTGGCGGGGACCCGGAACATATTCCGGACTTAAGTTACGAAGATTTACAAGCATTTTACCGAGAGCATTATCACCCAACGAATGCGACGTTTATGACCTTCGGTAATATTGCGGCCAGCGAACATCAACGCAGCTTTGAAGAAAAAGTGCTCCGGCACTTTTCTAAACTGGACAAAAAAATACAGGTTCAGCCAGAAAAACGTCTACACAGTCCGGTGCGGATCGAAGACGCCTACCCGCTGGAGGCCGATGGTGAAGGGCTAAAAAATAAAACTCATATTGTAATTGGCTGGTTACTGGGAAAAGCCACCGACTTGGACGCCGCACTTGAGGCGCACTTGCTGTCGATGGTGTTGCTCGATAACAGCGCGTCTCCCTTACTGCGAGCGCTAGAGCAGTCCGACCTCGGACAGGCCCCCTCGCCTCTGTGCGGACTGGAGGACAGCCAGTACGAAATGAGTTTCGTGTGCGGTCTTGAGGGGTGTGATGAGAGCGCGACCGCAGACGTCGAGCACCTAATATTTAAAACACTGGAGGAGATTGCACAACATGGCGTCCCCCGGGAACATATCGAATCTGCATTACATCAACTGGAATTATCACAGCGAGAAATTGGCGGCGACGGCTTTCCTTACGGCCTGCAGCTGATTATGGTTGCGCTCACGGCGGCAACCCACAGAGGCGACACCATTGCACAAATGGACCTAGAGGGCGCCCTTAAAAATCTTAGAAAAAAAGTAGAGTCTGCCGATTTTGTAAAAACTCGAGTAAGACACTTACTGGTGGACAATACCCACCGCGCTACCCTAACTTTGCGCCCAGACGCTCATATGGCTGAGCGAGCACATAAGGCGGAAGTCGCTCGGTTAGCCGATTTGAAAGCGACACTCACCGATACTGACTGCCAAAAAATTATCGAACAGGCTGAAGCACTCGATGCACGCCAGCAACAAAAGGACGACGAGAGTATTTTACCCAAGGTAGAGCTATCAGATGTCCCTACAAGCATGGCATACAGCTCAGGCAGTCAAGAGCTGGTTGGCAACTACCCGCTGCGCTGCTATGGCGCGGGAACCAATGGCCTAGTTTACCATCAATTGGTGATTCGCCTGCCCAACCTAACCTCGGAACAGCTGCAAACGCTATCCATGTACTGTTTGTGTCTCACTGAGGTTGGTCACGGCGAACTCGACTATTTAGCGGCGCAGCAGCGCCAGGCTAAAACCGTAGGTTCACTATCGGCTCGCATGAGCATTCGCAGTAATGGCGAAGACGCCCAGTTTACCGACGGCTACCTTATTATCTCCGCCAAAGCCCTGGCCAGAAACTCCCAGGCCAGTGTTGAGCTTATGCGCGACACCTTTGAGACCGCCCGGTTTGACGAGCTTTCCCGCATTAAGGAGTTAATTTCACAGTATCGGGCGCGCCGCGAGCAATCAGTCACAGGCAACGGTCATGCACTGGCTATGTCAGCCGCCAGTGCCGGGATATCTCCCACGGCCAGGGTCAGCCATATGCTGGGCGGCCTGGCCGGTATAGAGCGCACCATTGTGTTAGATAACGCCAATCAGTCGCAGGATCAGCTGGCAGCTTTTGCCAACAATTTGCGGGAACTTCACGAATTACTGTGCAGAGCCCCCCGTCAATTACTGCTCGTGGGCGAGCAGGATTATTTAACCGAATACAAGGAGCATCTCGCTCAGTATTGGCAAGGTGAAAGTTACTCCGGTGCCGCAAAACTCTTACTTGAGCCCGTCAACGAGCGTATTCAGGAGGGTTGGCTCACCAACACCCAAGTGAACTTCTGCGCCAAAGTGTTTCCAACGGTCGTGTCTGATCACCCCGACGCCGCCCCCCTGACCGTTCTGGGCGGAGTTTTACGCAATGGTTTCCTCCACAGAACTATTCGCGAGCAAGGTGGGGCCTATGGCGGTGGCGCCAGTCAGGACAATAATATTGGCGCCTTTCGCTTTTATTCCTACCGAGACCCGCGACTTGCTGAGACCTTGGATGATTTTGATGCCGCAATTGAGTGGCTGTTAGCCACCGAGCTCGAGCTCAGTGAAATCGAGGAGGCCATACTCGGGGTAGTGAGTAGCATTGATAAACCCGCCTCGCCCGCTGGCGAAGCCAAACAAACGTTTCAGGCAGAACTGTTTGGGCGCAGTAGGGAAAAACGCGAGCAGTTTCGGCGCCGGGTGCTCGAGGTGACCGACAAGGACCTCAAGCGCGTTACCCAACATTATTTGCAAAACGCCAAGCCGAGTATCGCTGTTGTTGCACCCAAAACGGCAAGGGAGACGCTTGAGCAGCTAGGGCTAGAAGTGAAAACCCTGTAAACTGTCAAAAAAAAGCGTTGGGGCATGCTAATCTATAAAAAAATGGTATATCCACTCGCGCTTTGGCCAGTGGATCGACAGGGTTTGGCGCCCCTAAGGCGTACTGGCCAACAGAACCATCAGGACGGAAGCCATACATGCAGGGTTTGGAATCGAGCTCTCTGACCAATCCAGGGCGTAAACGTAGCAACAATGAAGACTGCTTTCTAAGTCTGCCAAGCCACGACCTGTGGATGGTCGCTGACGGTATGGGCGGCCACGAGGCGGGCGAAGTCGCCAGCGATATTGTCCGCACGACTTTGCGAGAAGACAGCGGTGATTCTCTGCCAGCCACCATCCAGCGCGCTCACAAACAAGTGTTATCCGCGGCCGACAACGGTATCGGGGCCGAGGGTATGGGCTCTACCGTAGTCGCCTTAAAAAACCTTGGAGACCGCTTCGAAATCGCCTGGGTTGGCGACAGCAGGGCGTACTCTTTCTTACCCAGCGGCGAATTGGAACAGCTCACCACCGACCACTCCTACGTACAAATGTTACTTGAGAGCGGCGCGATAGAGCCGGCCGAAGCACATTCCCACCCAGACAAGAACATTATTACCCAATGTCTGGGCTCACAAGAGCTGGAAGAGGTGAAGGTCGACACCCTCACTCAGCCGTGGCAAGACGGACAGTGGATCATTCTTTGCAGTGACGGTCTCACCGATGAACTCGAATTCAACGAAATGAGCCGAATACTCCAGCAGTGCCAGGATGTAGAAAGTGCGACCAAAGAGCTGGTTAGGGCTGCCCTGCAGGCCGGCGGGCGGGACAATGTCACCGTTCAAGTCATTGCAGCTCCCACCGCCGCAAGACCTCTACTGCCGACGTTATCACAGTGGATTCCGGTGTTCACTCACAGCCGAAAAGTCGATGCGGCCATATACGCATCTGCGGTGCTGCTATTGGTCGCCCTACTTTATTGGATATTTAACTAAGCCATCCTATGCACATCCCCGGCTATCGATTTATAAGAAAAATTAACCACGGTGGTATGTCCACTGTGTACTTGGCTATACAGGAGAGTGTTGGGCGTGTTGTAGCTCTTAAGGTCATGTCGCCCGCCCTCAATAGTGACCCGAGTTACAGCGAAAGATTTCAGCGCGAAGCGAATATTGTAGGGCAACTATCGCATCCGCACATTGTGTCAATTTATGACATAGGGCGTCACGAAAACTTTAACTACATCGCCATGGATTACCTTCCCGGCGGTTCAATACACGACATGATGCTCGAGGGCATTGATGCCCCTCAAGCCTTAAAAATACTTAAAGAGATTGGCTCCGCGCTCGATCACGCTCACGAAAGGGGCTACATACACCGGGACATAAAACCGGAAAACATTCTGTTCCGTGACGACGGCTCTGCAGTATTAACCGACTTTGGCGTCGCCCGGGCACAAGCGATCGGATCACGGGCAACTCATGCCGGCACTGTGGTGGGCACCCCCCACTATATGAGCCCAGAGCAAACTCGCGGAAAAACCCTGGATGGCCGCTCAGATCTGTACAGTTTAGGCATTGTGTTCTACGAAATGCTTACCGGTTCTTTACCCTACCAAGGTGAAGAGGCGGTCGCGATCGCGTTAAAACACCTGGCTTCGCCACTGCCTACCCTACCCGCGCAATACATTCGCTTTCAGCCTATTTTAGATAGACTGCTCGATAAAGAAGCCAGCAAGCGTTATCAAAGTGGTCGTGAATTAGTCAGTGACATTGAATTACTGCAACTGCAAATGCGCGAGCAAGGCGACGACTACCTCTCGAGCGGTAATAGCCTAAGCCGGCAATTTGTGAGTCTTTTTAATGTCCTGTTGCGCAAAACCCGATCAGTTATTAGGGAAAAGTCGGCTCAAAGCTGGCAGTATCTTCGCTCGCTACGCTACTCTAAAGAACGTGGAGTTTATCGCGAGACTTCGAGTAAACACGATCTTAGCGAGCAACTTACTCAGCAAAATACTCTGGTCGCGACACGAGTTAATCGACAAATTAACGGCGGTGGCTGGCTCTACAACTGGCAACAAATTCCCGCCAACTATCGCATGATACTGACAGGTGCAAGTTTGGTGTTTGTGCTGGCCTTATTGCTGCTGTTTTTACAGTCATCTGACCCTGCAGCGGTAAAGAAAACGGAAATATCGGCAGACCTGTCATCTGCAAGTTCATCACTCAGTAGCTCGGCGGTCGTGGACACACCCGAGGGCGTCGAACCCCTGTCGCGAGACATTGAGCGGCATAACGCCGTACCAAATACCGCGCAACAACAAGCCGGTGAGCCAGAAACTAACTCGCCTAAAATTGACGCGACGAGTGCCCCCAAAACGCTGACAAGCATGACCGAGTCTCAGACGACGGCAACCGTTGCTGCGACCGCCGCCGACAATGTACCGGCCCCAGATACGGTAAGTTCGACCGCGCTTGCGCAACAGAGCTTGAGTACAGAGCATACAGATACCGCTCCACAGGAGCGCGCCGACTCGAGCGAGGCTATAACCCAAGCCGCCAGCGAGTCCAGCAATGCCAGTGCTTCAGTCAGGGCGCCGGAAGCACAAACACCAAGGGAGAAGGTCTCGCCCCCAAGCAAACCAACTCTATACGCACTGTCTGTCGTTACCGAGCCTGTCACCGCACGCGTTCGTATTATGAACATTAAAGAAAAGTATAGAGACGGAATAACGCTCGCACCGGGACGCTACCATATAGAGGCATCCGCTCCAGGGTATAAAAAATACTTAAAGTGGGTTTCGCTAGAAGATGCAGATTTAGTGCACCGAATTGCACTGAGCCCCCAGCGTAACGACGGTAGCGAGTTTTCCGACCGCCTCAGCGCGGGAGGAGAAGCTCCACTTATGGTCGTAATACCAGCAGGCTCTTTTAAGCTAGGCGGCCCCGATGCAAACAGCCAGCCCTATACCGACGTGACTTTCAATAAACCGTTTGCCATGAGTAAGCACGAGGTTACTTTTGCGCAGTACGAGAAATTTGCACAACGCGAGTCCCTCCCCCTGCCGGGAGACAACAAATGGGGCCGGGGTGACCGGCCGGTTATTAATGTAAGCTGGGAAGAAGCCTCGGAGTACGCGCGCTGGTTGAGTCAACAGACCGGAGCAACATACCGAATTCCGACCGAGGCCGAATGGGAGTACGTTGCCAAGTCTGCAAGTAACAACGCTTTTTGGTGGGGTAACGACGTTCGCAGTGCCAGTAAAAAAGCGAACTGCCGGCGCCATTGTGACAGTGATTTCACAGGGATATTCAAAAGCCAAACCGCACCGGTGGGGAGCTTCACCGCCAGCCCATTAGGCGTGCATGACCTCGCCGGCAACGTCGCAGAATGGACCGCTGACTGCTACAAAGACAACTACCAAGGCGCGTCAAATTCCGGCCAAGCATACGATCAGGAAAACTGCCCTGCCCGCGTAATCCGGGGCGGGTCAATGAAAGACAACGCAGAAGAAATAACGGCCTTCCAGCGTCGCTATCAACCACAGCATACCCTTCATGAAGATGTAGGCATACGATTAGTACGCGAACTAAACTAAATCAGTCAGCCGCTATTTTGAATAGAACTAAATCGCTGTTTGCTTTAAACGGTTAATTTGATCGCGAATAGCGGCGGCTTTTTCAAACTCAAGATCTTTCGCTGCCTTCATCATTTCAGTTTCCAATAGTTCAACCTGCTTAAACACATCGCCACCAATAGGCAGCTCAATGACATCGACATCGTTGCTGCGCGCTCCCTTGCGCTTAGAGCGACCACCGGCGCCTGGAACTTGTGCGCCCTCCAGGATATCCGCAATATTTTTCTTTATGCCCTTAGGCGTAATACCGTGTTTTTCGTTATGCTCTACTTGCTTGATTCGGCGACGCTCGGTTTCATCTATGGCGCGCTCCATAGAGCCTGTCATGCGATCTGCGTATAAAATCGCCCTACCGTTTACGTTACGTGCAGCCCGCCCAATGGTCTGAATCAAAGAGCGTTCAGAACGCAAAAAACCTTCCTTATCCGCGTCAAAAATGGCGACTAAGGAAACCTCAGGCATATCCAGCCCTTCACGCAATAGGTTAATACCCACCAGCACATCAAATTCACCCAAGCGTAAATCACGAATAATTTCGACACGCTCTACCGTATCGATATCAGAGTGCAAATAGCGTACACGGACCCCCTGCTCTGACAGAAAATCTGTTAGATCTTCCGCCATACGTTTGGTGAGCACCGTGATAAGAATTCTTTCTTCTACCTCAACCCGCTTATGTATTTCCGACAACACATCGTCCACTTGCGTTGAGGCAGGACGAATTTCAATCTCAGGATCCACCAGCCCAGTAGGCCGAACCACCTGCTCCACCACCTGCCCTGCATGCTCGTGCTCATAGGGGCCTGGCGTGGCCGATACAAAAATCATTTGCGGGGCGCGGCGCTCCCACTCATCAAAACGCATAGGTCGGTTGTCGAGCGCTGAAGGCAACCGAAAACCGTACTCCACCAATGTTTCTTTGCGCGACCGGTCTCCTTTGTACATAGCGCCAATTTGCGGAATCGTTACGTGAGACTCGTCAATAACCAGCAGCGCTTCGGCGGGCAAATAATCGAATAAGGTTGGCGGTGCTTCGCCAGGGTCGCGACCTGAGAGGTATCGCGAATAGTTTTCAATGCCATTGCAGTAGCCAAGCTCCTGCATCATTTCTAAATCGTAGCGGGTGCGCTGCTCTAGCCGCTGCGCTTCTACCAGTTTTTCATTATCGCGCAGTTGTTTAAGGCGCTCCTCCAACTCCACTTTGATGTGGTCAATGGCTTCCAGAATCTTTTCTCTGGGGGTGACATAGTGCGATTTGGGGTAAATGGTCATCCGCGGGACCTTGTTAAGCACTTCTCCTGTCAGGGGGTCAAAAATGGATAACTGTTCAATTTCATCGTCAAACAGCTCAATGCGAACAGCCTCGAATTCCGAGTCGGCGGGAAATACATCGATAACATCGCCGCGTACACGGTAGGTCGCCCGGTGAAAGTCGGCGTCATTGCGGGTGTACTGCAGCTCGGCAAGGCGGCGCAATATTTTGCGCTGGTCGATTCTATCGCCCCGCACTAGGTGCAAAATCATTTTTAAGTAAGAGTCAGGATCACCCAAGCCATAAATGGCCGATACCGTTGCCACGACAATGGCGTCTTTGCGCTCCATAAGCGCTTTGGTCGCCGACAAGCGCATTTGCTCAATGTGTTCATTGACCGAGGCATCTTTCTCGATAAAGGTATCGGACGACGGCACGTAGGCTTCAGGCTGGTAGTAATCGTAGTAAGAGACAAAATATTCTACTGAATTACCCGGAAAGAACTCTTTAAACTCACCGTACAACTGCGCCGCCAAGGTTTTGTTGTGCGCCATTACTAAGGTGGGTCGCTGCGTCTGAGCGATTACATGGGCAATAGAGAAGGTTTTACCAGAGCCTGTAACTCCCAGCAGCGTCTGATGCGCCAAGCCAGACTCAATACCGTCAACTAGCCCAGCAATTGCGGTTGGCTGATCCCCCGCGGGTGAATAATTGCTGACTACTTCAAATTCTTCGCTCATCGCGTACCTAGCTTGTATAACGTGCAAACCGTGTATTGTAGCCCATTCGATGGGTCAGTCTCGACGGCTTTAACCCGACTTGCCGATAACACCCCGGCAGCCCTCATCTAGCAGCAACTGTGTTCTAGATTATAATGGGCTTATATGGCTCCCCCGATCTGCACACAGTTGCTGCTAGTCCCTTATGTTACGTCGCAATATTTCAGCCAACGCCCTGGTGGCCGGCCCGGCAATATCCTGGTCAGACAACACCAGATAGAGCGGCACTTTACGCTCTCCGCCCTCGGCAATGGGCAGTCGCTTGAGTTCACCGCGAGCCAGGGCTTGCCCAATGTAACCCTCTGGCATCCAGGCAAAACCAAGCCCTTGCTTTACCGCGAGCAAGGAGGTTGTTAGGTGAGCGAACGTCCAGCGCTGCTCCGCCTCAAGCCAGCCGGCGTTGTAGCGGCGGTGAACACCCGTGTCCCGAACTATCAGTTGCCGATGATGGCGCAAATCCTCCTGAGTCACGCATCGGCCCAGATGGTGCAGTGGATGCTGGGGAGCCGCGACGCCAAACATGGAAACAGAGCATAGATAGTCGCCCATAAAACCTGCGGGAACACGGGCCGTAATGGCCAAATCAACTTGTTTTTGCACCAGAGCATCTTCGGTGCCGCTCAATGCGGATTCCAAAACGTCTACCCGGGTAGCCGGGAAAGCCTTGGCAAATTCATCGAGACATTGCAACCACTGCATGGACGGCACCAACAAATCGGCGGCAAGACCAATTTCCGGTTCAATTTTGTCCCCCAGTCTTTGCGCGGCCCCCTCCAAAGACCCAGCCTCAGCCAATAGGTGCTTAGCTCTTTGATACAGCGCTTTACCCGCAGCCGTCGCGTTGGCCTTTCTTCCTTCAAGCCTAAATACCGCAACGTTAAGAGCCTGTTCTAACTGACTGACAGCATAGGAAACCGTAGATTGACTCTTTCCCAAAGCCTCCGCCGCTTTCGCATAACCACCGTGCTCAATCACCGCAATCAACGCTCGCCACTGATCCAACGTAACCTTGATTTCCTTCCCCATAAGCATATTCCGACCCGAGAATTCGATATTTTCGATCAATTAGAGCTAATTTAGGGGATTTATTATCTGATTGCCAGATATTTAAATAGACCCATAGACAAACACCTTAGGAGAAGAGCCATGAAAACCCTGCTACAAATCAAAAGCAGCCTAAACGGCGACAACGGGCAGTCGTCATTTCTTAGCAACCAGTTCGCCAACAAGTGGCTGGCCGAAAACCCCGACGGCCGGATTATTGAAAGAGACTTGTCGACCACGCCTGTGCCACACCTCGACGGTGAACGTTTTAATGCGTTTTTGACCAGTCCCGACAAACGCACGCCGAGGGAGCAAGCCATCGTCGATTTTTCTGATGAGCTAATCAACGAAATTAAATCAGCAACGGTTGTCTCTATTGGCTTGCCTATGTACAACTTTGGCATTCCCTCGACTTTAAAAGCCTACTTTGACCATATTGCCCGATCAGGCATTACCTTTCGCTACACTTCCGAAGGACCAGTAGGGTTAATTGAAGATAAGCCGGTACACATTCTTGCGGCGCGCGGCGGTCACTATGCAGGCACTCAGGCCGACTCACAAACAGGCTACATGAATGCATTTTTAGGTTTTATCGGTCTGCACGATGTCAATTTCATCTATGCTGAGGGCTTGGCCACCGGCGGCGACGAACGCGAATTGGCACTCAATAAAGCGCAGGATCAAATCACCAAAGCGGTAGCGGCATAACCTGAGGGGCGTCGCAACGTCAGGAGAAAACTATGACAAGTAACCGGCAGTTACGCCAAGTCATTCCCGCAGTTGCTACCAGCGACGGCGCCGGCGTTAAGATAAAACGTAGCCTTGGCCAATCTGCAGGCGCGAGGCTCGATCCAATTTTAATGCTGGATGAATTTAATTCAGAAGAAGCATCAGATTATATAGCGGGCTTTCCATCGCATCCTCACCGTGGATTCGAAACGGTGACCTATATGCTGGACGGTCACATGCTGCACGAAGACCATATGGGCAACCGAGGCGATTTGCGCTCCGGCGATGTACAGTGGATGACAGCAGGGCGCGGTATCATCCACTCTGAGATGCCACAACAACTCGAAGGGAGAATGCGAGGCTTTCAGCTCTGGATCAATTTACCAGCAGCAGAAAAATTAAAACCTGCCGCCTATCGCGATATTGCCGCGCAGGATATCCCAGGTGTGGCATTAAGCAGCGGGGGGTACATCAAAGTAATCGCCGGCAGTGTGGAGCGTGCCGGTATAAAAACTATGAGCGCCATTAACGGAGTTTCCACCGAGCCCTTGTACTGGGATATATCGCTACCGGCGGGCAAACAGGAACGCTTCCATGTGCCACTGGGGCACCAACTTTTTGTGTACCCGTATCAAGGCAGCATTTGGGTAGGGGATGAACCACGCCGGTTAGAGAACTCGCAAGCCGGCGTACTCAGTGATGGAGAATTACTCGACATAAAAGCAGAGTCAGAAGCGAGGCTGCTGGTTATTGGTGGCAAACCGATTGGCGAGCCTATTGCGCAATATGGTCCATTTGTTATGAACACTGCAGATGAGATCGAGCAGGCTATTAATGACTATCGTAGTGGTCAGCTTACCGCCTAAAACTTGCGCGGAAATTTTCAAGCAGCGGTGAAACAGACGCGGCCATCAACCATGGAGGTGAGGGCCGCATCGGGCTCCAGACCTACTTAGGCGCTTGCATGTATTTACCCATAAACTGGGACACTTTATCCCAGTTACTTTCAACTAAGGCTACGTCGGCGGGGTTAGCATTCACCGGCCCAGACATTTCCTCCATCATTTGGCGTTGCTCAGCCGGTAAACTTTTCATCATTTGGTCGCGCATGCGTGCAGCTATTGCCATGCCAATTCGCGAACTTACCCGCATATATTCGCCGGCACTCGGCCATTCATATTCGTTTAGTACAGCGTAGATTTGATCGTAGGCGCCCTGCTCTTTAAGCATGTCATCCATGACCTCATCCTGCTTTTCTATACTCAACGCTTTGAACTCTTCCTCTGTGTACTCATCAGCGATTGTCGAGCCTTGCCCCATTTTCTCGAAAACATCCTGCATCGGCATCAACTGTTCGGTAGTCGCCAACCAGGCGTCAACGTCACCTGCGTTAAGTTCTCGTTCCGCCATAACAATACTCGACAGCAATGCCAAAACCACAATGGTCATCCCTTTTACCCATAACAGACTGAACTTCATAACATGACTCCTAATCAAAAAATGTTCGTATTCAAATTAAGCGCGATATGGCTACGGCGATTAACGCCCAACACCAAAACACGGAAAACACAATCAGTGGCGTTACAATACCAAGTGATAAACCGGCGAATCCATACCCAGTCATTACCGGATAAATGATCAAAAGCTGCACCAAAGTAGGCACTAACGCAATAATAACCGACCGCATCAACCACCGACCTGCGGCTAAAGGCAGTAACAGTAGCCACCCCGCTACACCGCCCCAAACCAACTTGGGGTACAAACCCCTGGCGCCAATCGAGGGAGCAAAATCCGCACCTAGTTCGTAGCTAAATCCATAGCGGGCGAGCACCCAATGCAATACCGCCGCAATGAGGGCAGCAGCACTACCTACACCGTACATCAATAACCATTTTTTCATTGTTTAACACATGCCATTGTTTGAATTTGCTACAATCTTTGCCCACTTCACTAGCTGAGTCGTTTGTTTTGCCTGCCTGCCGTACGGCGCAGCCCGGAAAACTCAACGCTCGTCGAGCCTATCGCTCGGCTACTATAGACAGGTTAAAAGGTTAACGAAAGCCCATGTTCAGCTTTTTCGAACGACTTCTCAAACCCTTCCCAAACGAAGGTGTAGAGCAACCCCCTGCCACATTGCTGGCCTTTTGCCTTTACTACGCGAAAGGTGCGAAACGCTATTTGCTGCTGATGGCGTTAATATCCGCCACAATCGCAATAGTCGAGGTTACGTTGTTTGGCGCTTTGGGTAGCCTCGTCGACTGGCTTAACGCTACCACGCCTGATCGCTTGTGGCTGGATCACGGCACAAAATTAATGGCCATCGGCCTCATGCTATTGGTAGGGCTGCCCGTTATAATTGCCGTTCATTCAATGCTGATACACCAAACTATGTTGGGCAACTTTCCAATGGCAATACGCTGGAAGGCTCACCGTTACCTGCTTCAGCAAAGCGTGGGCTTTTTTCAGGACGAATTTTCAGGTCGGCTAGCAACCCGCTTAATGCAGACTTCGCTAGCGGTACGCGAAACCGTTATGAAATTGCTTGATGTGGCCGTCTATATTTGCGTGTACTTTGGCAGCATGATTGTGCTGATGGCGACGCTGGATGCACGCCTGGCGGTTCCTATGCTCTTTTGGGTAGCGGGCTACGTTGCTATTCTCAGCTATTTTTTACCTAAACTTCGCAGTATATCCTCCAGACAAGCAGACGCGCGAGCTGAAATGACGGGCCGGATTGTCGACACTTATACCAATATTCACACAGTAAAGCTCTTCTCTCACGCCGGACGCGAAGAGAATTATGCACGCGATGGAATGGATCAATTCCTCAAAACTGTTCACCCGCAAATGCGTCTGGCAACCGCACTCAACATTTCGGTGTGGACACTCAATGCAATATTAATATTCTCACTTGCTTCTTTGGGCATCTTGCTGTGGATACAGGGGGCTATCAGTACCGGAGCAATCGCAGCAGCTCTCGCCATGGTGCTTCGCATTAACGGTATGTCGCAATGGATTATGTGGGAGATCTCCGCACTCTTTGAGAACATCGGTACCGCCCAAGACGGAGCCAATACCTTATCAAAAACACTTAGTGTTACCGATGCAGCAGGAGCAGAACCACTGAGCGTTGCCCGTGGCGAAATTGACTTTCATAAGGTGTCTTTTGACTATGGCAAAGAGAAAAATGTTATAGATAACTTCTCATTGCATATTAAACCCGGGGAAAAAATTGGCTTAGTGGGTCGTTCCGGCGCAGGAAAATCCACTTTGGTAAATTTACTGCTGCGCTTCTACGATATAGAAAACGGCAAACTTACGATTGACCAACAAAATATTTGTGAGGTCACGCAACAGAGCCTGCGTCAACACATTGGCATGGTCACTCAAGACACCTCCCTCCTACACCGATCGATACGAGACAACTTGCTGTATGGCAGGCCAAAAGCAACCGAACAGGAAATGCTAGCGGCAGCGCAAAAAGCGCAGGCACACGAGTTCATCCTGGGCCTGCAAGACAGCGAGGGGCGAACTGGATACGACGCCCATGTTGGTGAGCGCGGGGTTAAACTATCCGGCGGGCAACGCCAGCGTATAGCCATTGCCCGCGTACTGCTTAAAGATGCCCCAATTTTAATTCTGGATGAAGCCACCTCAGCGCTTGACTCGGAGGTTGAGTCAATAATTCAGAGTAATCTTTCGCACTTAATGGCCGACAAAACTGTTATTGCGATTGCCCATAGACTTTCTACAATTGCAGCACTTGATCGCCTAATTGTTTTAGAGCAAGGTAAAATAGCCGAGCAAGGCACACATTCCGAGCTTATAAACAAAGGCGGGATTTATGCACAGTTATGGCAGCATCAATCTGGCGGATTTTTGGGAGAAAGTTAATGGCGACTATAGTGCTCAATTAGTAGACCGGTCAACCCTACTACAAACCCCAAATTGGCGAAAACGGCGCCAAATGAAAATACATAGTAGCAAAAACTTGGGACCAAAACCTGCGGCAGAAAGACCCTATAAATTAGCAATGGAATGCTGACGGCAATAAGTAAAATTAGACTAAGCGCTATTAGCTTAATTCCCCAGTGTGCTTTAGCATAAACAACCCGAGTAATCGGATTGTGCTTCCAGGCCCAATTCAACCATCGATTTATCATATTAAACGATCTACTTGCCTCACCTCCGACCACCTAAAGGCAGTGTCGTATTTCCCAACAGTGATGAATCTTCCTATTGCGAGAAAAGTCTTCGTCAATCGTGCTTTTGGTAATATTCTCAACCGAAAAGCTGGCAAACAAACTTTGATCGATTTCGAAGCCGCGCAGGTTATTTGAAAAGTACAATACGCCGTCGTTCGTCAATAACGCCATAGCCTGCTGAATCAACTTAACGTGATCGCGCTGTACATCGAGTACATCAAGCATACGTTTGGAGTTCGAAAAGGTGGGTGGATCTAGCATTATAATATCGTACTCACCTTTAGCCGTTTCTAGCCACTTCACACAATCTGCTTGTTCCAAACGGTTTTTAGATTCAGACAAGCCATTAAGGGCCAGGTTGCTTCGGGCCCAGTTGAGATAAGTTTGCGACATATCAACGCTGGTAGTGAATTTGGCACCTGCAACAGCGGCCTGTACACTGGCCGTCGCGGTATAGCAAAAGAGGTTCAAAAACCGCTTACCTCGTACCTGCTCCGCAATTTTTAGGCGTAACGGCCTGTGATCGAGAAAAATGCCGGTATCCAGATAAGGCCAGGGATTGACAAGCAGCTTCGCCTGCCCTTCGGTCAGCACGATTGACTCGCCAGTTTCCCTGTCGGTTTGCTTTTCGTACTGGTCACTGCCTTTGTTACGCCGCCGCTGCTTGTAACACACCTGTGAAACTGGAACATCCAAAGCCACCGGCACCGCCGCCTGGACCTCCTGGAATCGCTGAGCAGCCCTGTCTTCATCCACCGACTTCGGTGCCTGGTATTCTTGCACATGAACAAGCCGCAACGGTTTTCCGGTACTTTGACTGACACCTTCGTAGATATCTATGGCACAGGCATACTCTGGCATGTCAGCATCGTAAAGCCGGTAACCGGACGCTTTAGTTCGCTGTAAAAAACGCTTTAATGCTTTCTGGTTTTTCTTAATTCGATTGACCAACATTTGCGCACCATTACTTAATGGTTGTACGTCAGCGCCGCCCTCTGATTCAGTCTTTACGGCTGACTCAATAGAATCTGAATTAGACGTTTCTCTAAAAAATTGCTCGCTGGCAATATCAAACAAAAGTAGTTCACTGGCAATGGAGCCATTAAAAAACTTGTACTTTCGAGAGGAGCGCATACCCAGCTTTTTACCGAGCTCTGGATTGCCGGTAAATATCCCAGCGCGCCATCCGTTAAATTCAACTCGCAGACGCTCACCTAGGTGTGCATAGAGTATTTTCATGGACTCAACCTCACCCAAACGCTCGCCGTAAGGTGGATTTGTCACAACAAGTCCGGAGCTCAACTCTTTATGCGTTGGGCGCTTGAGTTCACGCAATTCTTTTCGGCTGACACGCAACCAATCGTCCAGCCCTGCTCTAATAATATTTTGTTCTGCGGCACGAATCACCTGAAGGTTCGCGTCATAGCCGCGAATTTCCGGCAAATCCGCTCGCGCCAAACCGGACAGGCGACGTGAGCGAGCATCTTCGAGAAGCATCTGCCATGCTTCGGCATCGTGCCCAAGCCAATTTTCAAATGAATAGCGAGAGCGAGTAAGACCGGGCGCAATATCGGCGGCGATCATCGCCGCCTCAATCAAAAACGTACCCGAGCCACACATAGGATCAATGAGTGCCACCTCCGCTTCGTCCTGACACCATCCGGTTCGCAATAAAATGGCGGCGGCAAGATTTTCTTTCAGAGGCGCCTGACCTTGTTGCTGACGATAGCCGCGGCGGTGCAGGCTTTCTCCACACAAGTCCAGACTGACCACAAGCTTGCCTTTGCTCAGACGAGCATTGACACGTATATCAGGCTGTACTTTATCAACCGATGGGCGAGAACCACTGTGTTGGCGCAATTTATCGACAATTGCATCTTTAATTTTTACAGCGCCAAACTGGGTATTGCGTATTGTTCTACTCTGACCGCTAAAATCAACCAACAAAGTGCCGTCAGACTTTAAGTGATCTTCCCAGGGCAGAGTAAATACCAACTCGTAAAGGTCTTCTGCGCTATCAATCGTGCCCGATGCAAGAGGAAGCAATACTTTGTTCGCAAGGCGGCTCCACAAGCAGACACGGTAAGCATCGCTCAACTCACCATCAAAATACACACCCGCTACCGTCTCGCGGCAATCTACTGCACCCAAGGACTCTATTTCAGTTTTTAGAAGCCCTTCCAGCCCTTTGGGACAGGTGGCAAAAAATTGCTTTGTCATATCTACACAACCCGAGCAAACTCAATAAATACTTAAATATCAGTATATTAGAGCAAAACTACTCAATTATTGATCAATTTTAAGAGCCTGCTGATCTATTAGGCAGTCTCGCTATAAGAATAAATTCGTTCACAGAGCCACTACAATTTGGTGTACTGAATGTCCCCGCTAAACAAATTGTACAGTGCGCCGGAAAAAATTACTCGGCCTTCTGCGGGGTTATCAAAAGTAAGTCAGTGGCCCATTGGCCAGCTACGGGATACCTACATCTAGGTAAACTGCGGCTTTGTTCGCTCTGAATTTGGCACAAGCTGACCATCGCAAACAAACCAATGGAGGCAAAGCTTTACGCAATCTCGGTGAAAAGTGGTGCTGGTAAGTCACCTACAAATCGGTTGGCTTACCGCACAAGTTAACGTCAATATAGAGGTATTGCTAAGCATGAAACGCCAAAAACGTGATCAATCTGAAAGAGCTTATGGTAAAGGGTACCAAGCCGGTATCGACGGACGTTCGAGAAGTTTATGTCCCCACGAAACTGGTAAAGTCCGGGAACAGTGGCTTAGCGGCTGGCGCGAAGCGCGAACCGACCACTGGGACGGCTTCAATCGAATGGCACAGGTGCAAAAGCTCAGCAACCTTTCCTACGGAGGTATGCATTAAACAAACAGTGGGCAAACACCGCCTTTACATTTAGGTGTTTCTCATTGCAAGTGTTTAATAGTTAACAGTTATATTTTTACGAGTATCGTATTAGTTTTTACCACACCATGACCTGCCACCCGCAGGCCCGGCCCGCTAACAGCGGGCTTTTTACTAACTGGCCTAGCAGGCTGTTGACAAACCCCAAGCGTACTCAGGCTTTCAGGCTGGTTCGTAATCTAGGTGGCCTTTTGACCGTGTGTGTCCACTCATCGAAAAAGGGCAACGACGAGTGGGGCCAGCCTGAAAGCCCCGGAGGGCGTGGCCTGAAGCGCACATCTACTGCGCCTTGCCTCTAGCAAAGGGAACCACCCTGTCCGTCGAGACAAGGCACAACATCTGCACACTTCAGGCTACGCTGAGCATGCATGGGGGTTAGTATCTCAGCTCGTCATCCCAACTCTGCTAACACATCGGCACATTCTTTAACCAGACTTGGGCCGCGATAGATAAACCCCGAATAGACTTGTATCAGACTGGCGCCGGCATCGATTTTTTCCATAGCGGCGGCACCGCTATCAATTCCACCCACGCCGATAATAGGAAGCCGGCCCTGTAAAACCTCGGCAAGTTGCTTAATTACCTGGGTGCTTTTATCCCGCACTGGAGATCCACTCAAGCCTCCAGCTTCTTCGTGCTGCGCATCGGCCTCAACGCCTTCTCGTCCGATGGTTGTATTGGTTGCGATAACACCATCCAAACCTATAGCAACCAGTGTTTCAGCTACCTCCTTGATGGCATTTTCATCCATGTCGGGAGCAATTTTCACCACAACCGGCACGTATTTACCATGCATCTCAGCGAGGTCTTTCTGTTGTTTTTTTATACCGCTTAACAGAGCGGTTAAACTTTCGCCAAATTGTAGGTTACGCAACCCAGGAGTGTTGGGCGAAGACACATTGACGGTAATGTAATCGGCGTACAAGTACACCTTTTGCATACAGATACGGTAATCTTCCAGGGCGTTCTCGACCGGCGTTTTAGCATTTTTACCAATATTAATCCCCAAAATACCGTTGTAGGTGCGTTTTTTAACCTGTTCGACAAGATGCTCCACGCCTTTATTATTAAATCCCATGCGGTTAATGATGGCATTATGCCCCTCCAAGCGAAAAAGGCGCGGCTTTGGATTACCCGGCTGTGCGACCGGTGTGATTGTGCCTATTTCTACGAACCCAAACCCCAGCGAGCCCAGCGCGTTAAAATAGTCACCGTTCTTATCGAGACCAGCCGCCAACCCCACCGGGTTGGGAAACTTCAAACCCATTACCTCCACCGGATTATCTTGTACCGACTTAGCCAATAAGCCGGTCACTTTCAATCTGTGCGCGGCCCCCAGACATTCAAGACTGATCTCATGAGAGGATTCAGGGTTTAGGGCAAACAGTACTTTTCTTATGGCTGAATACATAAATTGGCTCAACAATGGGAGATAAATAATCAGCCGTAAAGGATACTGAAAATAGCGTTAAAGGTCGATCCGATCAATACGGCAAAAGCGATTCTCGTCGTCGAATAGGATGCGAAAACGTCCCTTTATACCTGTGCGACTCACATAGGGTCTCAGTATGCTGGCGGGAAAGCGAACTCTACGGCCATCTATGGTCTGCGCTATCACGTTAGCAGCACTACCCTGATACCAAAGCTCAAATTTGTCCGCTGCAATGGTTAAATCGACAATAACCGCTTTCAACGTAATTACCTTGATGTAACGAATCTAAAGGCAATATATCAAAAATACTTTGCCAACAGGCTGTCATTGACTGTGGCATATGTACTTGATTGCCTGGTATTCGGCTATGCCCTGACGACCACCCTCCCGACCAAAGCCAGAGTGACCTATACCCCCAAACGGTGCCATCGCATTGGAAATAGCGCCTTCGTTCACACCGACCATGCCAGCGCGCAAGGCCTTACTCACTCTCAACACCCGACTGGCGTCAGTGCTGTAGAAATAACTGGCAAGACCGTATGCCGTATTATTTGCAAGCTCGATTGCCTCCGCCTCTGAGTCAAAGGTCTTGATCGCCACAAATGGCCCAAAGGTTTCTTCCTGCCAGCACTTCATGTCCGTTGAAATACCCGTAACTATGACCGGCGCAACCCGGTTGTCTGCTAAGCATCCTGGTCGCTCTCCAAGCACACACTGACCACCTTTTTGCAGAGCATCATCGAAGTGCTGCCGAACCTTCGCTACTGCGTTATCGTTAATCAAAGAGCAAAGCTGTACACCTTCAGCGAACCCATCTCCTATTTTTAACCTATTCAATGCCTCACTTAACAAATCGGCAAACTTATTATGGACACCAGATTGGATTAGAAATCGATTAGGGCAAATACACGTTTGCCCTGCGTTGCGAAACTTAGAAGCAATGGCGCCCTCTACGGCTTTTTGCAAATCCGCATCATCAAAGACGATAAAAGGGGCGTTACCGCCCAGCTCTAGTGAAAGCTTTTGCAAGTTTGCACTACACTGCGCCATAAGCTTACGCCCAACACCCGTTGAGCCGGTAAAACTGAGTTTTTTCACCAGTGGAGAACCGGCTACGGCCTCACCTATCATGGAGGAATCCCCAGTAATGACACTAAAAACTCCACTCGGCACTCCCGCTTGCTGTGCGAGCACACCGAGTGCAAGCGCACTAAACGGCGTTAAGCCGGACGGTTTAACAACCATCGAGCAGCCAGCTGCTAAGGCCGCACCGGCTTTACGCGTAATCATGGCCGCTGGAAAGTTCCAGGGAGTGATTGCAACACTGACACCAACAGGCTCCGGAACTGCCAGCAACTGCTGATGCTGACGCTGCGCGGGTATAACTTCGCCGTGACAGCGGCGGGCTTCTTCCGAGAACCATGCGACAAACGAAGCCGCATAATCGACCTCAGCGCGCGCCTCAGCCAGTGGCTTTCCCTGCTCTAAGGTCATAATCGTGGCCAGATCTTCCTTATTAGCCAACATCAAATCATACCAACGGCGCAAAATTGAGGATCTTTCATCTGGAGAACGCAAACGCCAATCCTCAAAGCCCGCCTGAGCACCGATCAACGCAGCCTCAACTTGCTCTGGCTCTAATGATGGAACGCTTCCAACAACATCCCCGGTGGCGGGGTTATGAACAATAATTGTATTTTCACCTGACACGCCAACCCAGCGACCAGACAATAAACATTTATCAGTCCACAAGGTAGGATTTTTCAAATTGATCTTTCGCATAAAAAACCTGACAATCCGAACAGTTAATCTCTATGAGGTTACTTGAGCATGGCGGGTTACCTGCGCGAGATCGAGCAGTTCTCGCAACGCAACCGAAAACATTGCGTAGTCGGTCGTGGTCGTCGTCTGAGCCTGATTCACCATACTTAACCAGCGGTTCAGCAGCAGTGACTGCTCTTGCGCCCATGTTTCGATCGTATCATCTATTGTCTTCGACACGAGACCTGCGCTCAAAGATTGAGTAATACTGCGCACCTGCGACTCCAGATCATCCATATACGCCTCGCGAGCCATCGCCTGCCAATAGTTTTCAACGCGGGCATCACTCAGTTGCACAGCGAACCCGCTTAAGTTCAGGCGGTTCACGAGACCTGCGTATAGCTTTGCCACGGTCATGACAGAGACTCCGGTCTGTACCGACACATCAACTACTCCTAAACCTGAATATAGGTACCCAGGAGAAACAACTTTTTGACAAAGCTGTTCCGGCACGCCCTGCTCGACGAACACCTGCAAATGACTGTGCCAATCTTGCACACTTTGACCACTTAAATTTTCCGCGAATACTTGCTGAATATCCTCAAGAGGCTCGCAAAATCGATTTAACTCGAGGGACAAATCAAGCTCTCCCCGTCTGTTTCGCAAAAACCACCGCGTCATCCTCCGCACCCGCCGCATAAGATGCTGCATTAATTCTTGCTGAAGACCTTCTTCGACTGAAAAACTAAGGGCCTCGATAGCCGACCAAAGCGAAGCGATATTCCCGACTCGCTTTGCCAAATAATACGCCTTTGCGACAGTAACCACACTGACGCCGGCAGCGTCTTGCATACGCTGCACAAAAGTACAGCCCTGTGTGTTTACAATATCGTTTGCCAGTTGAGTAGCAATTATTTCTTTGCGTAACGCATGCTTGCGCAAAACATCGGGGTAGCGCGCGCGCATTGTTTCTGGAAATGCCAGCAAGCACAGCTCAGACAGCTCGACATCGCCACTGATCTCCTCTTTCGCCAGGTCCTCTTTCAAACCTACCTTTGCATAGGACAGAAGAACGGAAAGCTCTGGCCTGGTCAGCCCTGTGCCTTGCACCTGCCGTTCAAGAATTTGTTCGTCATCCGGCAAAAACTCCAGTGTTCGATTTAAGCGACCGGAAGACTCCAGTGAATGAATAAACCGCAACGTTTCCGCAATACGTAGGTGATTATCCCGGCTGGCTAGGCTCAGTGCCTGGGACTGCCGGTAGTTATTGTGTAAAACGTCAGCAGATACTTCGTCTGTCATTTCCACCAGTAAAGCATTGCGCTGATCAGCGGTTAACTCTTCATTTTTCACCAACTGAGATAATGCAATTTTGACATTCACCTCGTGATCTGAGCAGTCGACTCCTGCCGAGTTATCAATAAAGTCCGTGTTACATGCCCCACCATTCAAACAAAATTCTACGCGCCCCATCTGGGTCATGCCGAGGTTGCCGCCTTCTCCAAACACTTTACAACGTAAATCTTGGCCATTGACGCGAAGCATATCATTGGCCTTATCGCCTACTTGGGCATGATTTTCAGTACTGGCTTTAACGTAAGTGCCAATACCTCCATTCCAAATCAAATCAACCGGCGCCATAAGCAGAAGGTGGATCAGCTCAGCCGGAGCAAGTTTGGTCTCATTAATACCTAAGGCAGATTTTGCTTCAGAAGACAAGGTAATAGATTTGGCTGAGCGCTCGTACACCCCTCCCCCCTGGCTGATCAAACCGGCGCTGTAGTCACTCCACTGCGCACCGGGCGTAGAGAACAGGCGTTTGCGCTCTGCGAAACTCTTCGCTTGATCGGGATTCGGGTCAATAAATATGTGCAGATGATTAAACGCAGCCACGAGCTTAATTGACTCCGAACAAAGCATGCCATTACCAAAAACGTCGCCCGCCATATCACCCACACCGACAACAGTAATCGGATCATTTTGTACATCTATGCCCTGCTCTTTAAAATGCCTTTGCACACAAACCCAGGCACCTTTTGCCGTAATACCCATGGCTTTATGATCGTAACCCTGACTACCGCCGGACGCGAAAGCATCCCCCAACCAAAACCCAGCCTTGAGAGCAACATCGTTGGCAATATCCGAAAAAGTTGCCGTACCCTTGTCGGCAGCGACCACAAGGTACGGATCATTGTCGTCTTTGCTAAGGACATGGACAGGGGACACGATCTCATCGTTTTCAACGTTATCCGCAACTGACAAAAGCGCATCGATAAACAGGCGGTAACATTGTTTACCTTCGGCAAACTTCTCCTCCCGCGACAAGTTAGCCGCTTGCTTACACACAAACCCACCTTTAGCACCATTGGGCACGATGACGGCATTTTTTACTTGCTGAGCTTTGACCAGCCCCAGCACTTCGGTGCGATAGTCCTGTGGTCTATCTGACCACCGAAGTCCACCTCGGGCCACCTTACCACCGCGAAGGTGCACACCTTCGAAGCGGTTAGAATACACATACATTTCAAACATTGGCTTAGGCTCGGGAATGCCAGATAGTGACCGAGGCATTAACTTCAGGGCTAAATATTCGTTAATATCCGCTTTAAAATAGTTTGTGCGAACTGTTGCCTTCATCAAGTTCAAATACTGTCTAATTATTTTATCTTCGCTCAAGCTTTGAACCGACTCCAATTCGCCTTCTATATCCTTTATGCACTGAGATTCTAAAACTTGATTCGCCTTTTCAGGCGAAAACCGAAGATGAAACAGTTCGACAAGCTTTTGCGCAAGATGCGATTGATTGATTAGCGCTTCGGCGACATACTCAAACGAATACCCAAACAGTATTTGTTGCATATAGTTAGCGTAGGCTCGCAGCGTTATCACATCGCGCCAACCAATTCCGGCAGATAGCGTCAACCGGCCAAAAATATCACTTTCTGAATACCCCTCCCAAATGGCAAAAAATGCCTGTTTGAGCGCATCCTGAACATCGTCATTCGGCAGGTCATCGAGCATCGCTGGCTGCAGTATAAAATCGTGCAACCAAACTACCTCATCATTTTTACTGATCAGCTTGTAGGGGTACTCAGACAGCACTCGCAAACCAAAATTTTCAAGCAGCGGGATAATATCTGACAACGCTAAGGGTTCCGCAAGGTTATAAAGCTTTAAGCGTAAACGACCCGACGTTTGATCTACAGATATATCCATCCATAGTGGTGTCTTGCTCATTTGCTCCAGAATGGCGATGTCCTTGCATGCATCGATTTCACTAAAGGATTCCTGATACGCCGGGCCGAACGTATCCGCATAGGAGTTCACAAGGTGACGCGACTGCTCCTCATCATACTCGCGACGCAATTCAACCAACAATTTATCTTGCCAGCTTCGCACCATCGCCTCTACTTCGCGCTCAAGAAAAACAGGCTCTACGTCTGACGGAACATTGACACCAACCCGGAAAACGAAATGAACTCTAGCCAACAGGGATTCGGAAAAGAAGGTATTAAATTCCTCATCCAGCGCACCCACCTGCTTGCCGATATACGTCTGCATACGTTGGCGCACTTGCGTCGAAAACAGTTCCCTCGGCACGTATACCAAACAACTTACAAATTTCCCAAATCGATCTTTGCGCAGGAACAGCCGAACTTTATAGCGCTCATTGATCTCTAGTATGCCGCGAACCACATCATACAGTTCTGCTGCACTGGACTGGAAAAGCTCGTCGCGCGGAAAGGTCTCGACGACCTGCTCCATCGCTTTACCTTCGTGGCTCCAGGGCGTCAGCCCCATCCTCTCATACAGGTAGGCGACCTTTTCGCGAATCAGAGGAATACTCGCTGGCGATTCACTGTACACCGATGACGTATAAAGACCTAAAAATCGACACTCCCCAATAACTTTACCTGCATCATCATATCGTTTCACCACAACATAGTCGGGGTATGCACTGCGGTGAATTCTGGAGCGCTGAGGCGACTTCGAAAAGGCGACTGACGATGGTGACAAATAAAACCGGGCGACCCCTGGATGCGCATCATCGAGCACTTTTATTTTGATTTTTCCACCGCTGTCAAACAATCCCAGCCGCTTGTCTCTGTTTTCGACCAAGACTTCTTTTCCCTGACGACTTTCCAGATTAAATTCCGAATAACCAAGAAACGTAAAATGATCGTCAGCTAACCAGTTCAGAAACTCTCTGGCTTCATCGACATCAATGCACTCCACGCTGCTTTTCGTCGAGCCTAGCCTCTGTGCGCAATCAAGCATGGCTTGCCTTAGTGCGGGAAAGCCTGTGACCACCTTATCGATTTGCTCCAGAACTTCGGTCAGCGCCAGACTTATTTCCCGCAACTTGCGCGCGTCTCCTAACCTGCCGACCTCCATGTAGATCAGAGCCTCCGCATGATTATTACGCTTGGAGATACCCTCAATGGAAACCAGATCTCCGTCTTTGCGCACCGGAAGGTAAGGCGTACTCTTAATACTGTATATTGGAATATTACGATTAGCCAGCTCAATACGAATGGAATCGACCAAAAAAGGCATATCAGCCTGTCGCACAGCAATGACCGTAAAGGGACTTGACCACCCCAGACTGTCAACCCCGGGATTGACGACCTGCACTAATGGCAGATGTTGAGTGTTGTCCTTAATCATCCCCCACAGCCAACGCAGGCAGCCTGCAATGTCGCCCAACGGGCGGTCCACCAAATCCTCAAAGGGGAAGTGATGAAAAAATAACCTGACAAACTCTTCACTCAACGGGGCGTCTGAGCTGGGTTCTGCGGCAGCCACTTGCTCTGCGATGTAGTCGACGTCCAGTTTAAACACGGGCTTTTCCATTTCTCGCTCCAGTTACACTTACTACTTAACACTAGGAAAATCTTATAAGCCACTGTAAGCCTAGACGAATTTTGTTAAAACCGTTGAAATTCGGGGAACTGCCTCCACATCGTCAGTGTCAGAATCCGCGTTACGTTTACGGCTAAGATCGAACAAAAAACAACCAAGAGGCAACCAATGCAATTACAGGAGCAATTTCAGTCACTTAGCGCTTGGCTGAACAATCAGATTATTGGCCAGGAACACCTCGTACAACGCTTATTGATCACACTGCTCGCGGACGGACACCTCTTGGTGGAAGGCGCTCCCGGGCTTGCCAAGACAAAAGCCATTAAGACGTTGGCTGACGCCATTGAGGGCGACTACAATCGAATCCAGTTCACCCCCGACCTACTGCCCGCAGATGTGACAGGCACCGATATCTATCGCCCCGAACAGGGCGTGTTTGAGTTTCAGCCTGGGCCAGTTTTTCACAACCTAGTCCTGGCCGACGAAATCAACAGAGCGCCCGCGAAAGTCCAATCGGCACTGCTAGAAGCCATGGCCGAAAGACAGGTGAGTGTCGGCAACTCGACTTACCCTCTGCCGCCCCTGTTTATGGTCATGGCGACACAGAACCCAATTGAGCAGGAAGGCACCTATCCTCTACCCGAGGCTCAGCTGGACCGGTTTTTGATGCACGTCAATGTCGATTACCCAAGTGTGGAAGCGGAACGACGGATTCTGGCACTGGTTCGCGCAGAAGCGAAACAGGAAGCGGCCGATCAAGTGCCGCCATTGACCCAAACGGCCCTTTTCGAGGCGCGCAAAGAGATTCTCGGCCTTCACATGAGTGATGCCGTTGAAGAGTATATTGTCCAACTGATCAATGCCACACGCCGCCCGGGGCTATACAGCGAAAGTCTTGCCGGTTTACTAGAATACGGCGCCAGCCCCCGAGGCACCATTGCGTTAGAGCGCTGTGCCCGCGCGCACGCTTGGTTAAACGGCAAAGACTTTGTCAGCCCAGACGATGTCGCCGCGGTCATACACGACTGCTTGCGTCATCGCCTAATACTCAGCTTTGAAGCCGAAGCCGACGGCACGACTCGCGACCAGACCATCGACCAACTACTGAAGACGGTAGCCATAGCGTAATGTCTATCAACCAGGCTAACCAAAACGGCCACGGTGCTTATTGCTCAGTCAGTGGATTACTGCGCGAGCGATTTAACAGTCGCGACCTAAAACTGTTTGCCCCTCACCCCGTTAGAAGTGCGCAAACTGGGAGATTTAGAACGCGCTTTCGCGGCCGAGGCGTCGACTTTGAAGAGGTTAGGCTCTATCAGGCGGGAGATGATATCCGTTCTATCGACTGGCGTGTTACGGCACGAACCCAAGTACCCCACACCAAACTCTACAGTGAAGAACGTGAGCGTCCGGTGTACCTATTGTGCGATCAACGCTCTTGTCAATTCTTCGGCAGCGTTCAACATTTTAAGTCAACGCTTGCCTGCCACATTGCCAGCTGTATCGGCTGGGCGGCACTATCGTCCGGGGACCGGGTTGGCTCACTGGTGTTTGGGGACCACGATTTTCACGACAGTAGACCGAAGCGGAGTAAACATGCCGTTTTACAAATGATCCATCTACTGGAGCAATACAACCGAGCGTTGACCTCGCCAATCTCAGATGCACAATCCGTCTCCTTGGCCCAGATATTGAGCGACGGCAGGCGGATTGCCAAGCCGGGCTCCGCTTTGTTTGTCATCAGCGATTTCAGTGATTTAGACAGCGCCGCTGAAAAAGAGCTTTTTCACATGAGTCGGCACCTCGACGTTACACTCATTCAGGTGTTCGATCCACTTGAACGCCAGTTGGCAAGCCGAACCGCTCTTGCTATTAGCGACGGCGATCAACGCAAACTACTGCCCGTGCATCAAAAAAATTTCCAGCAGGCGTTCGAATCGTTGGCGCAACGCAAGCAACAACAACTCACTGACGTTTGCACCCGCCTACAAATTGAGCTACTGCCTATTTCAACGGCCGATGACTATGTAAAATTATTGCGTCAACGCTTTACCGCCTCGCCACGCATGGCAAGGAGGCGCTAAAGTATGGATCCACTCGCTCAACTCAATGACATTCATATCCCCGAACCTGTCAGCTGGTGGCCACTGGCGCCTTTGTGGTGGGTTATTATCACTGTGATTGTCGGTTTATGTGTTCTGGCTGCGTGGTTAGCGTTGCGACTCTATCGACGCAACGCCTATCGTCGTCAAGCATTACAGCAACTCAACCAGTTGGCAGGCGAATCAGTCACCCCAGGCGATATCAACCGAATATTGAAATCCGTCGCTATCACCGCGTATGGTAAGCGCGCCTGCGCCAGCCTGTACGGCCAAGCGTGGTTGGATTTTTTAGTCAGTAAAGCGCCCAGAATACAACCTCATCTGGCAACTCCAGCGGGTCAGGTTTTGGGAGGGGACAGCTACCGAGCCCATCCCCATTGCGACCCGCAGGTGTTACTTATCGCGGCCAGACTTTGGATTAAACAGCATAAATCATCCACCTCGGAGTTAGCCTATGTTTGAGCTAGCTTACCCCTGGTTACTGTTGTTACTGCCTGTCCCTCTCGCAATGCGTTGGATAAAGCCCGCAGCATCGGCCATCAGCGCGATTAAAGTACCCTTTTTTCAACAGCTCAGCCAATTGCCAATAGCAAAGCAGACTGGGCATAAATCGAACGCTACATTAGGCGTATTATGGTGTCTTTGGGCGTTGCTCGTAATCGCCGCCAGTGATCCTCTTTGGGTGGGCAAACCCACCGGAGTGCCATACTCAGGGCGTGATATGGTCTTGGCCGTCGACCTATCGCAAAGCATGCTGACGCCAGATATGCAGCCACCGGGCGTGGTCACGATGCAGTTTCAAAACAGCGAAAACTACAACCGGCTCGACGCGGTCAAAGCCGTTGTCGGCGATTTCATCGAACGCCGCACCGGCGACCGCATGGGGCTTATTCTGTTTGCCGACCAAGCGTACTTGCAGGCCCCCCTCAGTCACGACATGGTCACTGTTAATCAACTGCTACAGGAGGCTGAAGTAGGTTTTGCTGGCAGAGCCACAGCCATTGGCGATGCGCTGGGCCTTGCGATTAAGCGCTTGCAGGAACGCCCCGAAGGCAGTCGGCGTATAATTTTGCTCAGCGATGGCGCCAACACGGCCGGCGAAACTAACCCATTAGACGCGGCTAGCGTCGCCGCCAACATGGGCGTTAAAATCTATACCATCGCTTTCGGCTCAACCGAAAATATTCGCGGCACGACACGGCAAAGAGTTACCAATGAAGTTGACACCGAGACCCTGCAGCGTATTGCCAGTACCACCGATGGTGAATTTTTTCGCGCCGAATCTACCAAGGAGCTGGAACAGGTACATGAGCAACTCGATCAGCTAGAACCACTGGAGCTAGACGAACTAACCGTGCGCCCCGTTTTGCGTTTATTCTTTTGGCCGCTGGGCTTGGCACTTATATTATCGTGGGGCCTAGCCCTTAGCAAAATACATTGGCAAAGCCTCTTGGAACGAAAGGAGAAAGAAGTTTGAACCTTCTCGCTGACTTTCACTTGCTGCGTCCCTTGGCATTGCTCGCCCTGTTACCGCTGCTTTTGGCATTTATTGGTGTCTGGCTCAGTAAGCGTACAGGAAGTGGCTGGCAGCATTTCATTGCGGCCAACCTTTTACCTTATTTAAGCGAAAACAAAATCAATACAGGCTCCCGGGTGATGTTGTCTAGCCTGGGACTATTTTGGCTGTTGGGCTGTATCGCGTTAGCCGGGCCAACATGGCAACAAGCACCCAGTGAGGTCCACCAGAACACGGACGCGCTCGTGGTAATGCTCGATTTATCCCCCTCCATGGTAGGCAATGATGTAAAACCTTCGCGGCTCATACGAGCGCGGTTAAAAATTGCGGAACTGTTGAAACAACGCAACGAAGGAGATACTGCGCTCATAGCCTATGCCGACCAGGCACATGTCGTTACGCCGCTTACCGAGGACACAGAAACGATTGCTGCACTGTTACCGGCCCTGCACCCCCGAATGATGCCGGCAGCAGGCAGCCGGGTTGAAACAGCGATAGACCGCGCCGTAAAAATGCTTAGCGATGCCGGCTACAGCGCGGGCAGCTTACTACTGATTACCGATGGAGTTGCGCAGACAGCCGAAACGGCTATAACCAATTCTCTGGCAAACGAAAACTACCGTCTGTCCATTCTCGGCATCGGCTCCGATAAACCCGTGCCGATTCCGGCGGGCAACGGTGGTTTCATGCGGGACAGCCAAGGCAATGTCATTACTACATCGCTACACAGTGGTCGCTTACAACGCTTAGCACGAACCACAGGCGGCCGCTATGCAACGGCAACCTTTAACACCTCGGACCTGGAATACTTGCTTGCACCCAAACTGGATTTATCACTCGATCAGCACCGGCTCTCCGACAATAAAATGGATACCTGGCTCGACCGAGGACCGTGGTTAGTTTTGGCCATGTTACCTCTGGCTTTGTTGGCATTTCGTAGGGGTGTTCTGGTTTTGCTGCTGATTACAACGACCTGTTTGCTCGAGGTCCCGACCGTACAGGCGGCCCCTTCTCTGGCCGACAATTTATTGTTAACCCCAAACCAGCGGGGCGCAAAAGCTTTGGCCAACGATCAGGCAGAACGAGCTGCGCAAGAGTTTACTGACCCGGCTTGGCGCGGAACCGCACAGTATCGAGCCGGCCAGTACGAACAAGCAGCACAAACCTTTGCCACGCTCGATACCGCCCAAGCGCACTACAACCGGGGCAACGCTTTAGCACAACAAGGCAAGCTCGACGAGGCATCTGCCGCGTACGATAAAGCACTGCAATTGCAACCCGATATGCAAGACGCGGCCGCGAACAAAGCACTTGTCGAGCAACTCAAACAGCAGCAACAGCAGCAGAATAACCAAGAGTCTTCCGAACAGAACGACAGTGATCAGGCAGATCAAGATAAAAAACAGCAACAAAACCAGCCGTCAACCGGCCAGAGCTCTAGCGGCAATGAGGAGACGGAAAACAATCAGAATCAGGGGCAACAAAACAGCAGCAGTGCTGCTGGCAACCAGCCACAAGATGACAACCAGCCCAGCGCCAGCCAGCAAGAACAAGGACAAAGTTCTAGCAGCTCGGGAAACCAACAAGAGCGAGCCCAGGCAAGCGACGCGTCATCGAGCGAGGCACAAACCGCCGAGCAACAACAGGCTTCGCTTGACAGAGAAAAAGAAAACGATCAAACCCAAGAGCAGCAGCTCGCTGAGCTCGAGCAACCAATGACAGCAGAAGAACAAGAAAAGCGTCAAGCACAAGAACAATGGTTGAGAAAAATCCCCGACGACCCCTCTGGGTTACTGCGCAATAAATTTCAACATGAATACCGAAAAAACCGCATTGAGCGTCAATTTCAAGGGCTTAATGATTTTGGCAATGAGGAACAACGCTGGTAAGGCTATGATAAAACAAGAGCTAATCACATGGGCACGGGCCTTTATTCGACTCGCAGGTTGTGGACTGGCAGGGTTGACGCTTGTACTTTTTGCCGCAACAGCACATTCGGCGAACTTTACCGCTGAAGCCGCCCGTACCAACATAAATATCAATGACCAACTGGAAGTCACCTTTCGGCTTGAAAATGGCCCTGTCGATTCTGGCATCGATTTATCACCTGCACAGTCTGACTTTGAAATTTTAAACATTGAACGTCATGTCGAATCCTACACAGTAAACTGGGAAAAGAGTACATTTGTCGTCTGGCGCGCCACCTTGGCACCGAAGCGTTTAGGTCAGCTAACAATACCCGCTATAAATGTAGCAGGACAGCAATCAAACCCCATTACAATTAATGTGGCTGAACCACCTACGTCGGCAGCAGACCCCAACGCGGAAACTTTTCTCGAAGTAACAGCGGACAAAACAAGTGTTTATGTACAACAACAAATTTTACTGACCGCCAGGCTCTATTCGAAATACGCCTGGACGGGCAAAGAAATTAAAGATTTTGCACTCAATAATGCTTTAATTGAAGCGGTCAGTGAAGACGAATATATTACGGAGCTAGACGGAACCAAGCATCTGGTGTACGAAGTGACTTTCGCGCTCTATCCACAATCAAGCGGCACATTTGAAATACCAGGCTTTGACTACGCAGTCCAGCTTCGCTCCGGTTCATCACGCAGCTTGCTGAACCTTAACAATGGGCCTATTCGCCGGGGTAAAAGCCAACCGCTTTCTATTGAGGTAAAAAGTATTCCCGCCAGTAACGGCACTGGCGCATGGCTCCCTGCCAGCAAGGTTGAACTGAGCCAACACTTCAGTCGTTCGCCTGACGACTTAGTTGCGGGTGAGCCCGTTACCCGCCGCATAACCATTAACGCCCAAGGACTACACCCGACACAAATACCCCCCATTGAATTTGACGATATAGAAGGTTTTAGTGTCTACCGTGACAAAGCCCAGACCGACGAAACAAGAAGCGGTAGCGGTATTAATGCCAGCCGTATTGAAACTCTCGCCATGGTTCCCAATCAAGCGGGTAGATCTCGCCTGCCACCACTCACCTTGCGCTGGTACAACACATTAACCAACAGCTATGAGACAGCGACTTTGCCCGCCGTAGACGTTGTCGCAACGGCCCCCACAGGGAGTACGGCCACCTCAAACGACATAGCTGCGCCACCGCCTCAGCAAATTATAGATGCAGCAGGTAGCAAGGTTCGAATTGAGGAGAAAATCCCACTTTGGCTCATAGTCAGCCAAGTCTGCACACTCTTACTGGTCGCCGTTCTTTTACCATTGGCCTTACGCAAAAACTCACCGAAAGCGAACACCCAGGTAAGCGCTGACTCGGCGACAACCAAAGCGACATGGCAGACGCTAAAATCCGCCGCTACGCAAGATGATTTACGAGCACTGAGACAGGCAATTATCGCTTGGGCAAATGAAAAATTGCAGCATCCGATTAATAGCTTGAGTGGTATAAAACCCTATTTGTCCACCACTGAAGCCGAAGATCAACTAGACCTTCTTGAGCGCGCCTTATACAGCAAACAAACAACCAAGGTCGATACCACACTGTTGCTTAGGGATTTAAAGGCGTTACCAGACAAGGGCGCCACATCAAAGAATCTGAGCGGTTTACAAACTCTATACCCTAAAGAAAGCTAAGGAATCTCTGATTAGGTCTCTAGCTGGCTGTTGAAAAACCCTTACGTACTCAGACTCTCAGGCTGGTTCGTAATCTAGGCGTCCTTTTGACCGTGTGTGTCCACCCATCGAAAAAGGGCAACGACGAGTACGGGCCAGCCTGAAAGTCCCGCAGGGCGTGGCCTGATACGCACATCTGCTGCGCCTTGCCTCTAGCAAAGGGAACCACCCTGTCCGTCGAGACAAGACACAACATCTGCACGCTTCAGACTACGCTGAGCATGCATGGGGTTTTTCAACAGACTGCTAGGGGGAGATTGGGCCGTGCCCGCCCAGCGGGGTTTACAGAGGCCGCTGGAGACTTGATCTGAGGTTCCTAAAACCCCTAATGCCGAACAAGCAAGCATTAGGGGTGAACTTCACAGCTATTGTCGCTCTAACAGTTGTTGAACATCTTTCAACTGTTCCGCGTCTTCTTCTGATAGGTTATCTTGCAACAAATTGTTTATTTCGCTACCCGCTTTTTCGCGCAGCAAGTTCGTCACGTGATCCGCAACAGGCTGGAATATCTCAGCGGCGAGCTCTTTAGCCGTCACCCCACCTTCTCGATCGCCCAGGTTCTCCCGAACAATATCGTTCAGCTGATAGGTCTTTTGCTCCATCAGAGGAGAAATGATTTCGGTGGTAACATTAGTAAACGCCAAACGTCGAATAACGAATTTTGGCTCAGCGCCAGCGCCTTGCGCAGGTTCGGTACTGTTTGCGCCATCAACTTTATGCACAGCCAAACGTTCATGCAACTCCTGCAAATTGGTATGGCCATCGGCCAACTGCTCCATGGTCAGTTGTAGTCCGTCAATCAAGATTTCATCGAATACGATGATGTTTGATTCAAGGCTCGAGGGGTCAATATCGACCGCCACTTGATTCAAAGTGAAAAGCGTAGGCTCGCTAAACCCAGAAAAATTCTCAATGCTAAAGCCGTGTAATTCCGCCCTTGCTTCACTCAGGGTGAAGTTAGCGCTGTCTAGTGTAACTGGCGTTTGTAACAGTTCAGTCCCGACAGATTCAATGGTTGTTGCTACAAAGCCGTCTATATTCTTGTAAACCCAGTAAGAACAGCCACCGATTATTAAAACCAGCACTAATAATATAATCAGTAAAACCTTTAGTACCTTCATCTTATAACTCCATGTTTAAACAAAGTTTTTGACGCTACGTGCCAACTCGCATCCAGGCCGATTAATCCGTGAGAATTTATTGCTTTGCTTCAGTATCTTCATTAAGGTCCTTTAACGCATGGCGGGCTTTCTCAAGCTCCGATTCCACCGATGTGGCGATTGCATCCCAGCCTTCAACGATAACCGCATTGGCCTTCTTGACCATTGCTCCGACGGAATCTTCCTCGAGTGAGGCGATTAGCTCGTTTTGCACAGCCAACTGTTGCTGCAGCTGAATTATCTGATTTTGCTGTGAAACCAGCTGCCCTTGCATAACCTTTTGTCGCTCATACCCCAGATACAGAGCCCCGGCCTCGGCAAACAACAGAACCAGCATAACAAACACTAACAGTTTACCCATGATTCAAATGCCCCCAGTACATGCTTTTCAATCCAAAAACGCCTATCATAGCGTGACAATCGACAACGCACTACCGGCGCTACGTTTTATGGATAACAGCATCACCTTGCAAATTCTCAGCTTTTTCGCTCTCATCCTTACTCTAGCAATTCTGGGCCTTATTGTTACGGTTATTGTGCTTTACTTTATCGATATTAATCAAAGCACCCACACAATTCGACGTAACTACCCTGTTATTGGCCGGTTTCGGTACCTATTTGAGCACTTAGGCGAATTCTTCCGCCAATATTTCTTTGCTATGGATCGTGAGGAGATGCCCTTCAATCGAGCTGAACGCTCGTGGGTATACCGCTCGGCTAAAAATATCGACGCCAACATCGCATTCGGCTCTACCCGCGACCTTTCTTCCGCCGGTACGGTTATGTTTCTGAACGCTGCATTCCCCACCCTGGAAAAAGACGCGGCATTACCTGCCGAGGTCACCATAGGGCCTTATTGCCGCCAGCCTTACACCACTAAATCCCTTTTTAACATTAGCGCCATGAGTTATGGCGCGCTATCGGCACCTGCCGTACGCGCTCTTTCCGCTGGAGCCAAACAGGCTGGCTGCTGGCTGAACACCGGCGAAGGTGGGTTATCTCCTTTCCACCTGGAAGGTGGCTGCGACCTGGTGTTTCAGGTTGGTACGGCCAAATATGGCGTGCGCAATCAAGAGGGCAAGCTAAGCGATGACAAGCTGCGTAACATCGCCAATCGCGATCAGGTCAAAATGTTCGAGGTAAAACTGAGCCAGGGAGCGAAGCCCGGTAAAGGTGGCATACTGCCGGCCGAAAAAGTCTCTAAAGAAATTGCAGAAATTCGCGGCATTACTGAAGGTCATGCTTCCATCAGCCCCAATGGGCACCCAGATATTCGTTCAGTCGATGAACTGCTCGACTTGCTGGAGCATATTCGCGAGATAACCGGCAAGCCGGTTGGTTTTAAATCAGTCATCGGCGACCGTCAATGGTTAACCGACCTCGTTAACGCTATAAAGGTGCGCGGAATTGACCGGGCACCGGACTTTATTACCATTGACAGCTGTGACGGTGGCACAGGTGCTGCACCGCAACCGCTTATGGATTATGTTGGTCTGCCGCTCAAGGAAAGCTTGCCCTGGGTTTGTGATCTATTGACCCAAAACGGCCTGCGTGAACGTATCCGGGTCATTGCTTCTGGCAAGTTGATCACTCCGTCAAAAGTGGCTTGGGCAATCGCTTGTGGTGCCGACTTTACCGTCAGTGCTCGCGGTTTTATGTTTGCATTGGGCTGCATACAAGCCATGCAGTGCCACAAAAATACCTGCCCAACTGGGGTAACCACTCACGACCCAAAACTCCAACGCGGCCTTGTCCCCACAGACAAAGCGAAGCGCGTGGCCCATTATCAGCAAAATATGACTTATGGCGTTGGCATGCTAGCCCATGCCTGCGGAGTAGCTGAGCCGAGGCAGCTCAAACGCCAACACGTACACATCGTAACCCAGAGCGGAATGTCGGCCCCTATGAGTCAAATCCACCCGGAGCCGGTACGCCTCATTGACGACGCCAAGGAATCAACCGCCATTCTCGATAATTCGATGGAAATCAACAATGAATAGATACATGACCACTGCATTATTGGCCCTTGTTCTACTGCCCTCTATCCTGAGCGCTCAACCACCGCAAGGGGCCAGCCCAATCATTCGCGACCTAAGCTGGACCGATGAAAGTTTTCTCAATACCCAGCGCAAACGCATAACCCGCATTGCCAGTGAACAAATTGGCGTACCCATACGGGGCACCAGTGAAGATTTGGCGACACTGCAACGTATCATTGACCGGGAGTTAATAAGCCAAGATGACATATCCATGCAACAAGCACTTGGCGTCGTTATGGGCGATGCGATGCTGGCCGCCGAATCACAGTTGCGCTGGAAAGTATATGAAGACAACAGAGGCAACTCGCGCGCCCTGTGCGCCGCAAGCGTTAACGAATGCCTATTCCCTGTCACTATGCTGTCCCGACGCATGCGAGTGGGCTTAAAGCCTGATGTTAAAAAAATCTATTTAGATGCACTCTATTTAATCGCTGAAGATCTGCCACAACTACCCTATGGCGGTAAGCGCGAATACTCAATCTACTAGTTTAGCCGGTTTCAGGTTTATGGAAGCACTGTTTAACTCTACACTCGCCGTAACCATTGCAGAGATTGGCGACAAAACGCAATTACTGGCGCTGCTGCTTGTGGGGCGATTTGGCAAACCTTTAACCGTTTGTGTCGGCGTTTTCGTAGCGACTATTATCAACCATGGCATTAGCGCCTATTTAGGCGCGGAATTATCGCATTGGATTCCCAACAACTGGCTGCCCTGGATCATTGGCACCGGTTTTGCGGCTGTCGCAATCTGGACATTGATACCTGACAGTGTCGATGATGAAACGCCGCGCTATGACAAACTTGGCGCCTTCGGCGCAACCTGCCTACTGTTTTTTATCGCAGAAATTGGTGATAAAACTCAGATAGCGACGGTGGTATTAGCAGCGCATTATTCTGACGCTATTGTTGCGGTGGTGCTAGGCACCACGCTCGGGATGTTGTTGGCAAACATACCAGCCATTTACGGTGGCGCCTGGCTTTTAAAACGCATACCGATCACGATTATTCATCGTATTGCATTTGTTATATTTGCCAGTTTCGCTTTGCTCAGTTTCTACCAGGGCTATACGGCACTCTAAATACTGTCTTTTGCATCGGCAAATTTTTACAACGAGCGCCTTGTCGCAACATCCATGCTGCACCGCTGATACCACGGTAGAACATTATAGGTGAGCTCGGATGGCCTCAGCCTGCCTCGCCAACTCGTCACCATCAGTGGCTGTCACATTGGCGAAATCCAACTCTTGCATCTCGTCCATTGGCACCAAGTGAAGATGCGTATGCGGCACCTCAAGGCCCGCAATAATGACCGCCACTCTGGTCGCCGGAAAAGCTTTTTGCAAAGCTCTTGCAACCTTCTGACTAACGACGGTCAAATGTGCCATGGTGGCTTCGGGTAAATCGTACCAGTGATCGACTTCCTCTTTGGGAATCACCAATACATGACCAGGCTTAAGCGGCCCTATTGTCATAATCGCCACAGCCAGTTCGTCTTCGTAAACAAAATGTCCCGGTATTTCTCTGGCAATAATCTTTGAGAATATACTCGACATAATCACCTCTTCACCTGAAATCAATGAATTAAATCTTAAATGCTTCGAACCGCCCTTAATACACCGCCACACCAATCTTCATAAATGCTTTGGTCAATACATCATCGAGTTCTTCGAGCTGATGCTGTTCAATTTCTATAATTGAGCAATGTAAGTGTTTTAATTGTTCGCGCCGTGACAAATTAGCAGCGAGCTCTGCGGGACGTGGCGACTGCGGCCAAAACACAATGGCAACATCGATGCCCGGCAGATAAAAATCAACTTGCACAGGATTCTCCGCGCCACTTTCGCCGTTGGCCGTAAAAGAATAGCCTACCGCATGCACTAACCCCACACTGTACAGCCAATTATCAATCTGCGCCAAGCCGCCAACATGACAGACATGCCCATCCAAACACTGTTTAGCGTCGGGCTTCAGTGCTGCAACCGCTTGCTGCAAGCAAAGATTTTCCAATAGAGATTCCGGCCAGGTCGCGAATGGAATCGCTGTCGACTCACTTTCATGCTGCTGGCCCCCAACTTCAAGCCCGCGCTGAGTTACCTGCCAGCCATGTACATAGGGCTTCAGCCAGCCGAGAGTTGCCAGTAGACGATTCACTAAGCGTGCCGACAAGCCCAATTTTTGCGCAAGGTTGCGTGCTGTTAACGGAGCATCGGGCAGTAACCCCATCACACGATGGTGGCTTAGAGTCTCGGGCCAAACAATGTACTCTCCGTATTTGGGGTGACTGGCATAAGTGCCCCCCTCAAAACGGCCTTTAGCCGTGAGATGCCACTGGCCTTCCACTTTGACGATCCAACCACTCCTCGCCAATAAAACAAATAGCTCCTTACTCTCCTTGCCGATTGTTCTAGCCAAAGCCGTTGTCGAAAGGTGCTTAGGGTGATTGTCCGTCATCTTATTCCTCGCTTGAATGGGGCCAGATTACCATAAAGGTGAAAATATAGCTGGTCAAACCCTAACCAATACCTTATACTCCGCCCCCTTCAGTAAAGCCTCACCATCGTTCGGCCATAGCGCCGCTCCCTGTGAAGATCGCATCCTGCGACTTGAGTAGTGTAACGAGGTACTACTGATTGGAGAAAGAAGCTCCAGGATGTCTACCTTGAGATGTACTTACAGTCCATCCGGCAGGTAATACCTGCATCTGTTATGTGCGAAGGCGTTTGCCTTCAGGAATGACACGCAAGGCGCCCTCGCTCCGTAACATGCCCATTAGCGGCTGATTCACTAATACTGGCTCTCTCTGCCAGACTGGAACTATTGAATGCAAAATGAAAATGTAACATTTGCCGATTTGGGTTTAACTCAATCGGTGCTCGAAGCCGTGCAAAAAATTGGCTACGAAACCCCCTCTCCTATTCAAGCACAAGCGATCCCTGCACTCTTATCTGGCCAAGATATTGTTGGCCTGGCGCAAACCGGCACAGGTAAAACCGCCGCTTTTGCTCTGCCTATGCTGTGTCAAATTGACCCGACCAACAAAAGCACACAAGCTCTTGTATTGGCGCCAACCCGCGAGCTCGCCATTCAGGTGGCCGAAGCTTTAACCAGTTACGCCAAGGGCCTCAATGGCTTCCAGGTATTGCCCCTGTACGGCGGCCAGGACATGCGCGGACAACTGCGCCAGCTTAAACGCGGCGCTCAAGTCGTGGTGGGCACGCCAGGACGTGTGATGGATCACCTGCGTCGCGGTAGCCTCGACTTGTCCGGCCTGCGCAATCTGGTTCTGGATGAAGCCGATGAAATGCTGCGTATGGGTTTTATCGACGATGTATCGTGGATTCTGGAGCACACACCTGACACTCGCCAAACGGCACTTTTCTCAGCCACAATGCCAAAAGAAATTCGCCGTGTCGCCAGCACTTACTTGAAAGATCCACAAGAGATCAAGGTAGCCCGTGAAAGCAGTACCGGCTCCAATATTAATCAATCTTATTGGACAGTGAGCGGCACCAATAAACTGGACGCTCTAACCCGCATCCTCGAAGTTGAAGAGTTTGACGGCGTCATTATTTTCGTTCGCACCAAAACCGCAACGGTAGAACTGGCCGAAAAACTAGAGGCTCGAGGCTACAGCGCGGCAGCTATTAATGGTGATATGAATCAAGCCCTACGAGAGCGAGCCATCGACCGCCTCAAAACCAATAAGTTGGATATTCTGATTGCAACCGACGTGGCCGCGCGCGGCATTGATGTTGATCGCGTCAGTCACGTTGTAAACTACGACATTCCCTATGACAGTGAGGCTTACGTACACCGTATTGGCCGCACCGGTCGCGCCGGCCGCTCGGGCAAAGCAATCCTGTTCGTAGCCCCACGCGAAAAGCGCCTGCTGTACGCCATTGAAAAAATGACTGGCCAGCGCATTGAGCCTATGACTCTACCCAGTGGTAGTGCCGTCACCGACGCGCGCACCGGCCAGTTTATGCAAAAGATTACCGATGTATTGCAAGGTGAAGAAGACCTGACCTTTATCGACGAGCTACTGGCAAACTACTCTAACGAAACAGGAGAAAGCCCAGAGCGCATCGCAACAGCTTTAGCCTACATGCTGCAAAAAGATCGCCCACTGCAGGTTAAGTTTGCCGATATTAAACCATCGCGCGAGCGCGAAGGTGGCCAGCGCGGTGATCGTGGTGAACGAGGCGCTGACCGTGGTGGCGAACGTCGTCGTCGCAGTTCAGCTCCGGAAGAAGGCATGAAGCGCTTTCGCATTGAGGTTGGCCGTACTCACGGTGCACGCCCTGGCGATATTGTTGGCGCCATTGCTAACGAAGCGGGTTTAAGCAGCAAACAGATTGGCCAGATCAAGTTGTTCGACAACTTCTCGACGCTGGATTTACCGTCGGATCTGTCAGGTTCACAAGAGCAAAAAATTGCCCGTATCCATGTGCGCGGCCAAGTGTTGTCACTGAGTGCCGACCGGGGCCCAGGTGCCCCACGCAAAGGCAAACCGAAGTTCAAAGGCAAGAAAAAACAAGCGTAAGCTCAATAACAAAAAGGCCCGGGATTCCCGGGCCTTTTTCATTACAAAACATTTATACATTCAAGTCACTGCCAATCCGATTAACATCGTGCTAGCACACAGAACTTACTGATTGACTCAACTCCAATGGCAACAATATTCGACTAACCGTAACCGACGCTTTAAGTTGCGTGATAAGTTAGGCGTATTGTAGCTTAACCGAACCCGCGCCAAAGTCATCTCGCAACCGCTGCAGCAACTCGTCTTCCGGGCGCACACTCCACTCGCCGCCCAATACGATCTGACACTTTGCATCTGAGCGATGATAATCAATAATTATTGGACAACGCCCATCGCGATAAGGCTCTAAACACTGCTGCAAGGTTTGCCCCAGTGAGTTATTAAGGTCACCCGCGTTGAGGACAAGCTTTAACGCCCTCGCCTTATCTTGCCGAACCTCAGCAAGAGGCTTAACCGAATCGGCTGACATCTTTAATGCATTGCTGTAATCATCGAATTTAGCCTGGCCTTCAATTACCAATAAGGCATCCTTCACCAATAGTTCGCGACATTCATTGAAAGTATCGGAGAACACGGCAATCTCAATACGACCGGTGCGATCGTCGAGTGTGATAAATGCCATAGTGTCGCCGCGCTTGGTTTTCATGGTGCGCGTCGCCACCACCAATCCACCCACTCTCTGTGCGTTCTTATCGGCGGCAAGGTTGCTTATTCTGGTTGAGACAAGGTGATTGATTTCCTGCTCGTACTCATCAATCGGGTGGCCTGTCAGGTAAAGTCCTAGAGTCTCGTTTTCTGCCTGTAGTCGCTCTTTCATCGACCAGGGACGCACACGGGTAAACTCGCTGTAAGTATCTTCCAGACTCTGAGAAGTCGGAATAACTTCACCGAACAAGTCGGTCATACCGGCATTTGCATTAGCCGCGCTTTGCTCCGCTGTTTTTACCGCTTCGGTAATCGCTGCAAACATTACGGCGCGATCCTGATCAAGACCGCGTCCCGGCCCCAGGTTATCGGCCGCACCTGAACGTATCACAGCCTCAAGCGCACGCTTATTGACCTTGCGTGCATCCACTCTTGCACAAAAATCAAATAAATCTTTAAAAGGGCCACCTTCACTACGCGCCGCAATAATGCTGTCCACCGGCCCTTCACCCAGCCCCTTAATTGCACCAAGCCCATAAATAATATTGTTGTCATCGTCGACGGTGAACTTGAGTTCGCCACGATTCACATCCGGCGGCAAGAGTGTCAGGCCCATATTGCGACACTCTTCAATAAAGGTAACCACCTTGTCGGTCTTATCCATATCCGAACTCATGGTGGCCGCCATAAAATGAGCCGGGTAATGTGTTTTAAGCCACGCGGTCTGATAAGAGACCAGAGCATAGGCGGCCGAGTGAGATTTGTTAAAACCGTAGCCGGCAAACTTTTCAACCAGATCAAAGATCTTCATTGCCAGCGTTGCATCAATTCCCTTGGACTTGGCACCCTCTTCAAAGCTTACCCGCTGCTTTGCCATCTCTTCGGGTTTTTTCTTACCCATTGCACGACGCAACAAATCAGCGCCACCGAGACTGTAACCGGCAAGCTCCTGCGCGATCTGCATCACCTGCTCTTGGTATACGATAACGCCATAGGTTGGCTTTAGTATTGGCTCTAAGAATTCATGCTGGTATTTCGCGTCGGGATAAGCCACCTCGGCCTTGCCGTGCTTGCGGTTCACAAAGTCGGTAACCATGCCCGAGTCGAGCGGACCTGGACGGAACAAGGCCACCAGGGCAATCATGTCTTCCAGGTTATCGGGCTTCAGCCGTTTAATCAGATCCTTCATGCCACGCGACTCAAGCTGAAACACCGCCGTGGTTTCCGCGCGCTTCAGTAATTTGAACGTCTCGGCGTCCTGTAAGTCAATTTCTTCAATGATTAGTGGGGGGAGGTCTTGTTTACCGCGCTGAGCATTAATCATCTCCATGGCCCAGTCGATAATCGTGAGTGTGCGCAGCCCCAAAAAGTCAAACTTTACAAGGCCAGCCTCTTCCACATCATTCTTATCGTACTGGGTGACCAACCCTTTACCGTTCTCATCACAGTACAGGGGGGAGAAGTCGGTCAACTTGTTAGGGGCAATCACTACACCCCCGGCGTGCTTACCCACGTTGCGGGTTAAGCCTTCAAGCTTAACCGCCATTTCCCAAATTTCCTGGGCGTCGGCATCGGTCTCTAGCATTTCACGAAGTTGTTCGACTTCTTCCAATGCGGCTTTCAGAGTCATGCCTGGTGTCGGGGGTATCAACTTGGAGAGCTTATCGGCCAAGCCGTAGGACTTACCCAATACCCGGGCGACATCGCGTACCACAGCCTTTGCCGCCATGGTGCCGAACGTAATAATCTGACTTACCGCCTCGCGCCCATACGCGTCCGCCACATAACTAATGACGCGATCGCGGTTCTCCATGCAAAAATCAACGTCGAAGTCAGGCATGGAAACCCGCTCAGGATTCAAAAAACGCTCAAACAGCAAGTCGTATTGCAGTGGATCAAGATCGGTAATTTTCAGGGAGTAAGCGACCAGCGAGCCCGCACCAGAACCCCGGCCAGGCCCGACAGGAATGGCGTTATCTTTTGCCCACTGGATAAAATCCATTACGATTAGAAAGTACCCGGGAAACCCCATCTGTAGGATAATATCAAGCTCGAAACGCAAGCGGTCCAGATACAATGCCCGCTTACTGTCTCGCTCAGGATCATCGGCAGCAAGGATCTTTTCAAGCCGTGCCTCAAGGCCGTCGTGGCACACTTTTTCGAAGAACTGGTTTTCCGTCAATCCTTCGGGAATCGGGTATTGTGGTAAAAAATACTCACCCAAATGAATATTGACGTTGCATCTTTTAGCGATCTCTACCGAGTTGGCCAGTGCTTCCGGTATATCACTGAACAGTTCCTGCATTTCTTCGCCACTTCGCAAGTACTGCTGATCACTGTAGCGCCGCTCACGACGTGGGTCATCAAGAGCTCGCCCCTCTGCAATGCATACGCGAGCCTCATGGACTTCAAAGTCATCCGCACTTAAAAACCGAACATCATTAGTCGCTACCACCGGGCACTGCAGATCAGTGGCTAACTCAACGGCCTGATGCAGATAATTTTCTTCGTACTCGCGGCCAGTTCGCTGCAGCTCGAGATAATAACGACCCGGGAATTCGGCCATCCAGCGTTCAGCTGTGGCTTTGGCTTGAGCTTTGCGACCGGCTAACAGGTCCATACCCACATCACCGATACGGCCACCAGACAACACGATAACCCCTTCGCCATGCTCCGTTATCCATTCGCGCTGAACAAAAGCCTCCCCTTGTTGCTGACCTTTCTGATACGCCAAGGAAATAATTTTAATGATATTTTTGTAGCCTGCGTCATCCATTGCAAGCAGCGTAACTAAAGAAGCCTTAGCCTCACTATCGGCGCCCATTATAAAGAAGTCGCTTCCCACAATAGGCTTGATGCCGGCGCCCTGCATAGCCTTGTAGTACTTGATTAATCCGTAGAAATTGGTCTGGTCGGTAATAGCGCAAGCTGGCATAGCCTGCTCTTGCAAATGAGCGGCTAACGGCTTAATCCGAATAAGGCTATCGGACAGTGAATACTCTGTGTGCAGTCGAAGGTGAACAAATGGAGTCGTCATAAAATTCGCTAAAACATCTCTAGCTGCTCAATTAGCCGCTTTACCGGGCCAAAAGAAGTGCGGTGAGTCGGACACGGCCCAAGCTTTTCCAAGGCGGCCATATGCACTTTAGTAGGGTATCCCTTGTGGCCGGCAAAACCATAGCCTGGATACTCTGTGTCCATAGCAATCATTTCGCGGTCTCGCGTGACTTTAGCGAGTATTGAAGCTGCACCTATTGAACTGACTCGTGCATCGCCCTTTACCACACATTCAGCACTGAAAGCCCAGTTAGGAATTTTGTTGCCGTCCACTAATACATGCTTGGGCTTAATGGTCAATCCTTCAACCGCCCGCTTCATTGCCAATAAGCTCGCCTGCAGTATATTAATACTATCAATTTCCTGTACGCTTGCCCGTGCTATACAGAAGCTCAGTGCTCTTTGCTGAATAACATCGAACAACAGCTCGCGCTTTTTTTCTGTTAGCTTTTTAGAATCACCAAGCCCCTCAATGGGCCGTACAGGGTCAAGTATGACTGCAGCTGCGACCACATCACCGGCCAATGGACCACGCCCTACTTCATCAACACCGGCGCACAAATCCCCGTTATAAGCGCTGACAAATGGCTCCATTAGGATTGTCCCTCGATTAATTCCACTAGAGCTGATGCCGCGCTGGCATTCGCATCGCACTTGAGTGTGTGATGTTGCCGCTTAAACTCGTCGATAAGCTCACTGGTTAGTTCAGGCGCATCGAAATACCGCAAAACAGCCTCAGCCATTTGTTCCGGTGTTGCATCAGACTGCAACAATTCGGGTACAAGTTCGCGATCGGCCAATAGATTCGGCAAAGCGACAAATCGCACAAGCGCCATTGCTTTCATAATTTGAAAAGACAGCCACGCCATTTTGTAACTGACAACCATAGGCTTTTTTAGCAGCATGGCTTCGAGCGCTGTGGTACCCGAAGCGAGCAACACCACATCGGCTGCAGCCATAACCTCTTGCGACTGTCCCTGTACCAATTTTACCGGCAGTTCGCTGTGAGGCCCTAACATTTGATGCAACTGTTTATAGCGCTGACCGCTGGCCGCTGGCAATACAAACGTCAGGCCGTGACGCTGTTTGAGCATCAATTTAGCGGCCTGAAAAAAAAGTGGGCCGAGTCGCTCCACTTCACTATGGCGACTGCCGGGCATTAAAGCCACCACGGCCGACTGCTCATCCAACTGAAGCTGTTGGCGCGCGGATTTCTTATCAGGCTGCATAGCAATTTCGTCGGCTAAAGGATGACCTACAAATTTAACCGGCACTTGATGTTGCTGATAAATGACATTTTCAAAGGGCAAAATGGTCAGCATAAGGTCGACAGCGCGTTTTATTTTTTTGATACGCCCAGAGCGCCACGCCCATACTGATGGACTAACGTAATGCGCCGTTGTCACCCCGGCCTTACGCAGTTTTTCTTCAAGCGTTAAATTAAAATCTGGCGAGTCGATACCAAGAAATAAATCCGGTTTGTGCTCAGTGAAGTGTTCAAATAAAAATCGACGGATTTTAAGTAGCTCAGGCAATCTCATTAAGGGGTCGACTAAGCCCATGACAGCCAAGCGATCTTGTGGAAAAAAAGAGTGAAAGCCTTGCTCGAGCATTTTGGGGCCGCCAATCCCTGAAAACTCGACATGCGGATAGTGATGCTTTAGCGCTTGTATTAAGCCAGCCCCAAGCAAGTCGCCAGAGGACTCTCCCGCGACTATAGCTATACGAACAGGTTCAGTCATAAAAATATCAGCGGACAATACCGCGCTTAGATTGTTGCAGTGAATCAATCAACATTTGTACATCAGAGCACTCTTCGGCAAGTACTTGTAGTTGCGCCAAGGCTTCGTCAACCGTTAACCCACGCCGGTAAATGATCTTAAAGGCCCGATTAATGGCCATGATCTGCTCTTTGCTGTAGCCACGACGCTTCAGACCCTCAGAGTTTATACTCTTAGCACCAGCCGGCGCTCCATTGACCATAACAAACGCAGGCACATCTTTGCCTATGGCACTTCCCATACCGGTGAAGCTGTGAGCTCCGATATTGCAATACTGATGAACAAGGGTAAAACCACTGAGAATGGCCCAATCACCGACATTCACATGACCCGCCAATGCCGTATTGTTAACAAGGATACAGTGATCGCCCAAAACACTGTCATGACCGATATGGGCATATGCCATAATCAGGTTATTATTGCCGATTGTTGTCTCTGACCGATCCTGCACCGTGCCGCGATGAATAGTAACACCTTCACGGATAACGTTATTGTCGCCAATAACTAGCCGCGTAGGTTCACCGTCATACTTCAGATCGGGAGTGTCTTCACCAACGGACGAAAACTGAAAAATCTCATTGTCGCGGCCAATAATAGTCGGGCCTTTTATCACCACATGTGACGCAATACGGCAACCCGGCCCAATACTTACCCCGGCACCAATTGTCGTCCAGGGACCGACCTCGACATCATCGGCGACGTCGGCATCAGGGTGTATAATTGCTCTGGAATCAATCAAGGTGGAATTAAACCCCGCAACCAAAGGTAGCTAGACCTTGCGGTCAGCACACAAAATAGTAGCCGATGCGGCCAATTCACCATCGACCGTAGCCTGGCAGGAAAACTTCCAAATGCCCCGCTTAGACGACACGACCTTCGATTCTAGTGTGAGTCGGTCACCAGGTATAACTTGTCGCTTGAAGCGAACATCATCAATACCTGCAAAAAGATATATAGAGCCGTCTTGTGGCTTCTTGTCCATCGTTTTGAAACCCAAAATTCCAGATGCTTGCGCCATAGCCTCAAGAATCATGACTCCTGGGAAAACCGGAAAATCTGGAAAATGGCCGTTAAACACATCCTCATTTACGGTAATATTTTTATAGGCGACAATCGACTCGCCCTCCACCAGCTCAACGACACGATCCACCAACAGAAATGGATAGCGGTGTGGTAGATACTGGCGAATTTCATTTACGTCCATCATTATCTTACGGCCTTTGCGCCATTGGCGCTCTTCAATGACCGGATTTAACCGGTGGATTAAGACTTTTCATTTTTGTTTTCCAGAGCCTTAACTCTGGAAGCCAGTTCATTCAACTGATTGAAGCGAACGGCATTTTTACGCCACTCTCTGGAAGGAGCGGCGCTGGTACCAGAGGAATAATTACCTGGCTCCAGTATTGATTTAGTCACCATCGTCATCCCTGTAATGTGCACATTGTCGGCGATTTCTATATGCCCTACAACGCCAACGGCACCGGCAAAGGTGCAGTTTTTTCCTACAACAGTGCTGCCAGCAAAACCACAATTGCCTGCTATCGCGGTATTCTCGCCAATGACGACATTGTGAGCAATATGCACCTGATTATCGATAATGACACCATCACAGATTACCGTATCGTCCAACGCACCGCGATCGATTGCCGTAGAAGAACCAATTTCTACCTGATTGCCGATCCTGACGGTGCCAAGTTGATGAATTTTGCGCCACCCACCTCGCTCCCGATCAGGTGAAAATCCGAAACCATCGCCACCAATAACCGTATTGCTGTGGACAATGCAGTGCTCGCCTATTATGACATCATGGTAAACACTAACGTTGGCAAAAAGTCTCGTTCCTGCACCTATTTGTGCTCTATCGCCAACCACAACACCGGGCCCTATACTAGCGCCGGCACCGACAACCACGTCTTCGCCAATCACAGCGTTCGCACTAATCTCGGCACCTGCATCTATCCTCGCCGTTCCCGCAACAACCGCCGATGCGTGGATACCGGCACTCACGGTATAACTTGAGTCAAACAACCGGGTTAATTTGGCGTAGGCGAGATACGGGTCCTCTACGATTAAGAGGTTGCCGGAAAACATATCCGCATCCTGCTCACGTAAGATAACAGCCCCGGCCTTACAGGTCGAAAGCTGTTGACGAAAACGTGATTGGGCGAGAAAACCAATTTGGTCATTTTTAGCGCGCCCCAAACCAGCAATGCCGGTTATGGTTAAACCGGCATCTCCTCTTAACGTCGCGCCTACTGTTTCCGCAATATCGCGGAGCGTATAACAAGTCACTCGTTTTTCCAGTATTGTATTACTCGGCGCTATTGAGACGCTCAACCAACTTAGCCGTAATATCGTGATCGGCGTCGGCGTGGAAAACAGACTGCGCATTGATAATCATGCCAATTTTTTCGTCTTTGATGAGCTGCTCGAGAATTGGAGGGATTTTTGGTGACAATTGTTGTTGAACACGCTGCAATACTTGTTGCTGTTCTGCTTGCATTTTTTTCTGCGCCAGCTCGTAATCGGCACGCAAGTACTCCACTTTTTTACGGTGCTCGGCCATTTTTTCTTCAGACCAAGTCATGCTGTCTTTTTCAGCTGTTTCCTGTAGCGCCTTCAGATCGGCAACTAGGCTCTCCACCTTGGCACGCAAAGCAGTGAACTCGGCATTTTTTTGCAGGCTCTCAACGGTATTTTTTGCCAAGTCACTGGCCATCATTGCGCGCTGCATATCCAGCGTAACCACTTTACCTTCAGCCAAAGCGCCAACACTTGCCGTCATAAGTGCCGTCGCCAGTAAAATTCGCTTAACTAAGTTCACAGTAAATCCCCTTAAAATTTTCGTAAAAAATGAATTTAAACTTTTCGTATTACCCTAAAACGACCGGCCGAGCGTGAAGTTAAAGGATTTCTCATCGTCGAACTCGTTTTTCTGTAATGCTTCAGATAACGAGAAAGTCATGGGCCCGAACGTAGAGATCCAGGTCAGACCAATACCCGCTGATACGCTCATTTTCTCCATAGCAAAGTCGAAGCAGTTTACCTGAGTTGCGCCACAATTGGTGTCAAAAACATTACCTGCATCAACAAAAAATGCTGCCTGGAACGAACGTTGATCTTCAATAAACGGTAGCGGGAAAATAACTTCAGCACTGGTCTCGATCAAGAAATTCCCCCCAAAAGAGCGGGTTTGATCGGTAACAGTACCACTGCGGCGCGTAATTAACTCGCCAGGTCGGCATGTAGTGCCGGCAAAGAAGCCTAAGGTCGGGTCCTCACACAAAACACCGTAATTGCCACTTTCCTCACCACTATCGACAAAGCCATCACCGTTCCTGTCATCCCACAACATTTCAGGCAGGAAAGAGGTTTCAGCGTAGGTTCCGCGAGGCCCTAAACTATTTCGCTCAAAACCGCGAACCGAGCCAAAACCACCGGCATAGAAGTGCTCAAAAAAGGGCAACTCTTCAGTTTTGCCATAGGAATCCGCCCAACCTAAATTCGTTCTTAAGCGCAGCGTTAGGTGACGCGTTAGCGGTTTAAACCACTGTGCATCATAAGTGATTTTGTAATATTCAAGATCGCCACCAGGTAATGCGAGCTCAACACCTAAGCGCTGCGATGAACCGCGTGTAGCAAGAATACCGCGGTTAAGTGTTGATTTAGCCCAAGCCAGGTTTGCCGTAAAGTCGTGGAATTCGGTACCGTGCACATCGAGGAAACCGGGCTCGCCACGAACACCGTCGACATCACTATCGAAGTCCGTCGGTATCGGCGAGGTATCGTAAACCATTTCCGGATTGTCGCTAACGTCCTGATTATCCAGCAACTCTATCCAATCGCTCTGTGAAATATACTCCAAGCCGGGCTGATACAAGGGCGTATTAATAATTTCCCGAACCGAGTAGGTGCTTGGCTTTACTTCAAGGTTGCGAAAGCCTACGTCAAAGCTTAACCGCTCGATATCGGAAATCGGATATCCAAACTGCACATTGCCACCGAAAACATCGGTACTGTAACCCGCCACATTCACCCGAGCATAATCACTCGCCTGATAGAAAATACTGAACCCTCTACTCACCCCGTCGGGGGTAAAATACGGGTCGTTGTAATTAAAGTTGTAACCCGTTTGGTACTGCGAGTGGCTCGCCGAAATACCCACCTGCTTACCCGTACCAAACCAGTTATTCTGCTGAATATTGCCTGACAGCAACAGTCCAGAATACTCAGCATACCCCACCTGTAATCCCATACTGCCCGATGGCTGCTCTTCGACACTGAAATCCACATCCACCTGGTCGGGAACACCGGGTACCTCAACCGTATCTACGTTGACCTCTTTGAAAAAACCTAAGCGCTCAAGGCGAACCTTGGAGTGTTCGATTTGCGCAGTGGAAGCCGATCCGCCCTCCATCTGCCGCATTTCGCGGCGCAACACATGGTCCTGTGTCGCGGTATTACCGCGGAAATTAATTCGTCTTACATAAGCTCGCTTTTTAGGATCGATAAAGAAGGTAACTTTTACCGTCTTATCTTCGTCATTGGGCTCGGGAATACCCTCCACTTCGGCGAACGTATAACCTTCATTACCCAAGCGGTTAGTAATATATTCAGATGATGTGGTCATGAGGGTCTGCGAAAAGGTTTGTCCTTCACGCATTAGAATCATGCGGCGAATGAAGCGCTCATCAATAGCCGGGTCCCCAGCCAAATCCACTTCGCTCACTGTATATACATCGCCTTCGCGAATGTTGAGCGTCAAATAAACTTTAGATTTATCCGGACTCAGTGAAACCTGAGTGGAGTCAAGACTAAATGCCAAGTATCCGCGATCGAGATAATAAGACTCTACCCGTTCAATATCACCGGTGAGTTTTTCTTTGTTGTATTTGTCATCGCCTGTAATCCAGGAAAACAAACCGGTTGTTTGCAACTCAAACAAATCGAGTAACTCTTCGTTGCTAAAATCGCTGTTACCAATTATGTTTATTTTTTTAATACGCGCGGTTTCACCTTCATCGATCGTCACCAGTACCTTTACCTGATTGCGCGGTAAATCTTCCACCTCCAGATCAACCGATGCGCCATAGCGGCCCTGACCAATATACTCGCGCTCAAGCGCCTGACTGATCATGTTCAAGGTTGCGCTCTGGTAAATCTGCCCCTCGGACAAGCCGTTCTCAGTCAGGCTTTCCATGAGCTGCTCAGTCTTAATGACCTTATTACCTTCGATGGTTATCTCATTGATTGCTGGTCTCTCTTTGACCATCAATACCAACACGTCGCCATCGCGACCAATCGATACGTCGGTAAACAGGCCGACCCGAAATAAATCTCGAATAGCGCGCTGAATATCGACATCGCTTAAGGTATCACCCACGCGGATAGGAAGTGCGCTAAATACGGTTCCTGCGGAAACCCGCTGCAACCCCTCTACCCTAATATCGTTAACCCGGAAGGTCTGCGCTTGAACGACCATAGAAAAGGCAACAACAGCGATAAGGCCGATCAATCGTGTAACAACTTGTGTCATATAATTCTTTCTATTTTTGAATTTCTTGTCTGCAGCAACACAGAGCCCAGGCCCACCGGCTTACTCGCTGGTGGCATCATGCTTTGTTTCCGGAGTTAGAGCCTCATAATGTCGTTATAAAGTGCTAACAGAGTCAAGCCCACGACCATAACCAGTCCAAGCTGGTATCCCACCACCTGCACCTTCTCTGATACCGGCTTTCCCTTAATCAACTCTGCGATGTAGTACATTAAATGACCACCATCCAACACAGGAATAGGGAGGAGGTTGAATACACCCAACATCACACTGAGCGCTGCTAGAAAGCGCAGAAAGCTGCGCCAGCCGTTTTCTGCTTCAGAACCCGCAACCTTAGCAATGGTGATGGCTCCACTCAAGTTTTTTGTGGAAATCTCTCCGAAAATCAGCTTCTTAACAGACATCAGAACAAAGGCAGAAGTTTCCCAAGTTCGGTCAACAGCGGCAATAAAACCGTTAACCAAGCCGTACTCCCAATGGCGGATAAACTCTTCTGGCCACTCATAAGGCGCGAACCCCATACCGACTCGGCCAAAAGACTCACCATTTTCGCTGACTTGTTCCGGCGTCATCGTCAGGTTAGTCCGCACTCCAGCGCGCAGCACCTCAACGTCGAATGTCTGGCCGGGGCGTGCTTTGACGAAATCAATCCAGTCCTGAGCACTGCCAATGGGGGCAATACCAGCCCGGACAATTTGATCGCCTGACTCCAACCCGGCTTGTTCAGCGGGCGAACCGGCCAAAATTTGCCCCGCTATTGCCGGTACCTCAGGAATATAAGGTTTGACACCCAAACCGGCCAGCGGTTGTGGATCTTCAGCGCCGCGCAGCCATTGGTCAAGCTGAACTTCAGACTGATATTGTAAATTTGAACTGGGGTATTTAACGGTGAAGCTAATCGGCCCACTCTCACCCAGGCGGCGCAACAGCTGCTTTTGTACCTGTTGCCAAGACGGCGTGGCCATACCATCAACCATCATCACTTCTTGCCCAACTTCCAGATTCGCCGCTTCAGCAACAGAGTTTGGGGTCACCTCACCGATGATAGGCGCCACTCCCCGCTCACCGCTCACCACCAGCAACAACCAAAAAATTAGTACAGCCAATACCAAATTAGCCACAGGCCCGGCCAGTACCACCGCGATGCGCTGCCAAACGCTTTTGTTGTTAAACGCTAAATGCTTCTCGCCAGCGGCGACAACCCCCTCGCGCTCGTCGAGCATTTTGACATATCCGCCCAGGGGTATTGCAGAGAAAGCGAACTCGGTGCCATGCTTGTCGCGCCGACTGAACAACACCTTGCCAAAACCGACGGAAAATCGCAGCACCTTGACGCCACAGCGCCTGGCCACGTAGAAATGGCCGAACTCGTGTATTGTCACCAAGACCATGATGGCAACAAAAAACCAAAAGACCATTTGTACTATGTTCACGTCGACCTCATTGTTTGCCACCTAAATGCTCAATGACCTCTTGAGCTCGCCGGCGCGAGCAGGCGTCGGCGCTTTGGACAACAGCCAAATCCGCCGGTTCAGTTGAATCAAATTTCTCAAGCACCCTGGCAATTACCCGGGCTATATCGTTAAAACGCAACCTATTTGCCAAAAAGGCAGCGACGGCCTCTTCGTTGGCCGCATTTAATGCGGCGGGCATAGTGCCACCCGCTTGGGCTACTTGCCTGGCCAAGGCCATACAGGGGAAACGCTCTTCATCCAGCGCCTCGAAATCAAGCCGGGCATTCGCCACAAGGTTGAGGCGCTCGACACCCGACACTAAGCGCTCGGGCATACCGAGAGCGTGAGCAATGGGCGTGCGCATATCTGGGTTGCCCAGCTGAGCCAAGACCGAGCCATCGACATATTCTACCATTGAGTGGATGACACTCTGTGGGTGAATCACTACCTCGACATCGCTCGCCGACGCGTTAAACAGCCAGCACGCCTCGATAAATTCCAGCCCTTTATTCATCATGGTCGCTGAATCAACCGATATTTTAGGCCCCATATCCCAGTTCGGGTGATTACAGGCCTGCTCTGGTGTTACCTGCCCCAACTGAGCAACCGGCAGATCCCGAAAAGGGCCACCGGACGCGGTCAGAATAATTTTACTCACGCCGAGCTGGGGCAACGCGATGCCCTGGCCCAGCGACACGGTCAAAGGCAAACACTGGAAAATCGCGTTGTGCTCGCTGTCTATAGGTAAAACCTGCGCGCCAGAGCGTTTGGCTTCTGCCATAAACAAGTTGCCAGCCATTACCAGCACTTCTTTATTGGCCAGTAAAACTCGTTTGCCCGCCTTCACCGCGGCAAAGGTCGGCAACAACCCTGCAGCACCGACAATGGCCGCCATTACACAGTCGACCTCTGCACAAGCCGCCACCTGCTCTAACGCCGCCGGGCCGCTCAGAACTTCCACCGCCGAGTGAGCCTCGTGCAGAGCATGCCTGAGCTGTTCTGCAGCCCGTGGGTCAGACATCACAGCATAGCGAGGCCCGTACTCCAGGCACTGATCACGCAGCGTCTGCCAGCGACTGGCCGCCGTTAGAGCAAACACCTCGAAGCGATCGCGATGGCGCGCCAGTACATCGAGCGTACTGACACCAATGGAACCGGTTGATCCGAGAATACTGACCCGCTGCATGGCGCTAACCTACCGTGTAATCAACGACGATCAGCGCCAAAGCGAATACCGGCGCGGCCGCAGTCAAACTGTCTACACGATCCAGTACACCGCCATGCCCGGGCAAGAGCGCACTGCTGTCTTTTATACCGCGCTCGCGCTTAATCATGCTCTCTAGCAAATCACCCAACACCGACACCAGCGAGGTTGGAATAACAAGCGCTACGATCGACAGTATTGCCTGCCCTGTCGTCAGCCAAATCACCAGCGCCAGACACAGATTGGCCGTCACGCCACCTAAAAAGCCTTCCCACGTTTTGCCGGGGCTTACACTGGGGGCCAACTTATGACGCCCCAACCGGCGGCCAACAAAATAGCCGCCTATATCGGCCGCCGCCACCACGGCGACAATCATAAGCACTAGCCATGCGCCCTGCTCTTGCAGCCGCACGAAGCTAAAAGCCGCCCAGGTGGGAACCAATACAAACAGCCCCATGACGGCTCGCACAGCGGTGTGACGCCACAACAGGGCGCTGCTCGGATACCCCTGCACCCAAAGCAGCGCTACCGCCCACCAGGTACACCCAATAATCAACAGATTGCGGTAGCGTTCCTCGGCCAGTGCACCTGTGGTGTCCACGGGTAAAGCACCGACATAATAGGCGGCAACAGCAATGACCACAGCCTGCAGAACCACATAGGCAGCCCGCCCCCACCAGGACCCAATCCCGCTTAGGTTCGCCCACTCCCACGCACTGATCAGGACAATGGTGGCGACAAACGCCGGAAACAGTGCAACAGGTAAGAAGAACAATACGCCTAAAAATACAGCGGCCAGAAGAATGGCGGTAATAACACGTTGTTTAAGCATGTTGACCGCCTTGTTTTAAAGGTTCAGCGCACTGTTCCTGAGTTTTACCGAAACGGCGCTGGCGCGAATAGAAATCGTCGGCCGCATTTTTTAGCGTCTCGCCACTGAAATCCGGCCACAATACGGGCGAAAAGTGCAGCTCGGCATAGGCCGCCTGCCAAAGGACAAAATTACTGATACGCTGCTCTCCTCCCGTTCGAACCAACAGGTCAATATCGGGTAAGTTGGCCAGAGCTGTGTGCTGGGTAAAAAGCATCTCATCGATATCTGCCGGCGCTATCTCGCCGGCAAGCGCTTTCTCTGCAAGCTTTGCCGCGGTATGGGCAATATCCCAACGCCCGCCGTAGTCGGCGGCAATCACCAAGGTGGTTTTAGCCTCGGCAACGTTGGTCAATTGTTCAGCTTTCGCAATGGCAGTATTCAGCGCCGGACTAAACTGACTGCGGTTGCCCACAACTTGCAATTTAACGCCACGCTTTTTGAGATCTTTAGCTTCACGCTTGAGGTAGACTTGAAAAAGTGACATCAAGGCATCTACTTCACGCTTGGGTCGCTTCCAGTTCTCGCTGCTAAACGCAAAAAGGGTTAGCACCTCAACATTCAGCTCCTGGCACGCCGACATCACCTCACGGATACGCTCAACACCTTCGCGGTGTCCCGCAACTCCCGAAAGCTTTCGCTGTTTTGCCCAGCGATTATTGCCATCCATGATTATGGCGATATGACGTAACTGACTGCCGGACACAACTCGCTCCTGGGCTGGTGAATCTCGCCCATATTATTTTAAGAAAAGCCGGACCGGGCTAAGTCCAGCTCTGTTCGAATAACCTTAAACGGTCATCAGATCCTGTTCTTTTTGCGCCAGAACCTTATCAATTTCAGCAATATATTTATCGGTAATCTTTTGCACTTCATCTTGAGTGCGACGATCTTCATCTTCGGTTATCTCTTTGTCTTTCAACAAAGACTTAACGTCAGACAACACATCGCGGCGAACGTTGCGAATCGCAACCCGCCCATTTTCGGCCTCAGCGCGCGCCTGCTTGATGTAGCCCTTGCGGGTTTCTTCGGTGAGCGCTGGCAGCGGAAGTCGAATATTATCTCCCGAGGTGGACGGATTCAGCCCCAAATCCGACTTCATGATGGCCTTCTCAATTTCGGGCACCATCTGCTTTTCCCAAGGCTTAACTGAAAGTGTGCGGGCATCTTCTACCATCACGTTAGCCACTTGCGACAGCGGCGTGTCGACGCCGTAATAAGAGACAGTCATGCCATCGAGCAGACTCGGGTGAGCCCGGCCGGTGCGAATCTTATTTAAGTTATTGCCCATTGCCACTACGGCTTTCTGCATGCGGTCTTCAGCGTCTTTTTTCAAATCATTCAACATGGGTTGCCCCCTCCTCAATCAAGGTGCCTTCGTTACTGCCCACCACAATGTTGAGCAGCGCACCACTTTTGTTCATGCGAAATACGCGAACTGGCATATCGTGCTCCCGGCACAGGCAGATCGCGGTTAAATCCATTACTCCGAGCTTGTCTTCGAGCACTTTGTCATAAGTGAGGCGGTCGTATTTAGTCGCGTCAGGCTCCTTCATGGGGTCAGCGCTGTACACGCCGTCTACCTTAGTTGCCTTCAAAACGATATCGGCCTCGACTTCGATACCGCGCAAGCACGCGGCAGAGTCTGTGGTAAAGAAAGGGTTGCCCGTGCCCGCCGCAAATATCACCACTTCACCCGCATTCAGGCAGCGAATGGCGTGTCGACGATCGTAGTGCTCGACGATACCGCTCATGGGGATAGCAGACATCACGCGTGAAGATATATTGGAGCGCTCCAACGCATCACGCATGGCCAGTGCATTCATCACGGTAGCCAGCATGCCCATATGGTCTCCGGTGACCCGATCCAGGCCCGCCGCATTCAGTGCCGCACCGCGAAACAGGTTGCCGCCGCCAATGACCAAGCCCACCTGAACGCCAATTCCGACCAATTGGCCGATTTCCAACGCCATCTTGTCCAGCACCTTGGGGTCGATACCAAATCCCTCTGCCCCCATCAACTCTTCACCGCTGAGCTTCAGCAATATCCGCTTATACTTTTTTTCACGAGAACTGGCCATGGGTGTGCTCCTGAGGAAGTGGTGACAAAAACGGGAGGCAGTTTACAACAAAAGGAGGCCGGATGGGTATCCGGCCTCCTTTTTGAGAGGCTTTATTCGAGTGATCGAACAAAGAAGCCGCTAGGCGGCGAAGATTTGATCAACCTTTAGAGGCAGCTACCTGAGCGGCAACCTCAGCGGCGAAATCAGTCTCTTCTTTCTCAATGCCTTCGCCCACTTCCAGACGTATAAAGCTAGACACAGAGGCGCCGGCTTCAGCAGCAAGTTTACCCACAGTCACTTCCGGGTTCTTAACGAAAGCCTGCTCAATCAAGCTGCCCTCTTTCAAGAACTTGTTGATGCGACCCATCATCATCTTCTCAACGATAGCCTCTGGCTTGCCTTCCATATCGGGCTGCGCCTTGATGATCTCTTTTTCTTTCTCGACGATCTCGGCAGGCATATCTTCCGGCTTAACAACCTGAGGGTTTACCGCAGTCACATGCATCGCAACATCACGCGCCAACTCAGAGTTACCGCCTTCCAGCTGAACGACAGCGGCAATACGGTTGTTGGAGTGAACGTAAGCGTCGACAACGCCACCCTCAACCACGTTTACACGACGGACATTGATGTTTTCGCCGATTTTCTGCACCAGAGTTTCACGGGCAGATTCCAACTCGCCCGCCATCAACGCGGCAACGTCAGACTGCTTGTCGGCAAAGGCCTTTTCCACAACGGTGTTAACAAACGCCAGGAAGCCTTCGTCGCGAGCAACAAAGTCAGTTTCACTGTTCACTTCAACCAGTACGGCATAGCTGTTGTCATCGGCCACTTTAGCGGCAACAACACCATCAGCTGCGGTGCGGCCGGCTTTCTTAGAGGCTTTCAAGCCGCTGGCTTTACGCAGGTTCTCAATCGCCAGATCGATATCACCTTCGGCTTCTTTCAGAGCTTTTTTACACTCCATCATGCCGAGGCCAGTGCGTTCACGCAGATCTTTTACCAATGAAGCAGAGATAGCTGCCATGTATCTATCCTCTCTATATTTATCCAAATTCGTTTGAAAAAAGGGGTAAACCGCCGGTTTACCCCTTGAGCGTCAATCTAACCTGTAAAGATGACAGGCCAGTGGCGCTTACTGCGCGGCGGCTTCGCCGTCAGCAGCTACGTACTCATCTTTATTCGGTACGCTTTGAGCCTGCGCTGCGCCTTCGGCACATGCATCGGCGATGGCAGTTACATACAGGCGGATGGCGCGGATGGCGTCATCGTTACCTGGAATGATGTAATCAATACCGTCTGGGTTAGAGTTGGTATCAACCACACCAATAACCGGAATACCCAGCTTATTGGCTTCCTGAACCGCGATACGCTCGTGATCAACGTCGATCACGAACAGCGCATCTGGCAGGCCGCCCATGTCTTTAATACCACCGATGGAGCGCTCTAGCTTCTCCATGTCGCGGGCGCGCATCAGCGCTTCTTTTTTGGTCAACTTTTCGAAAGTACCGTCGCGTGACTGCGCTTCCAGCTCGCGGTAGCGGCGGATAGAGGCACGAATGGTTTTGAAGTTGGTCAACATACCACCCAACCAGCGATGACTCACAAAGGGTTGGTTAGTGCGCTCGGCCTGCTCTTTGATGATTTTTTGAGCGGCGCGCTTGGTGCCAACAAACATGATTTTCTTCTTCTGCGACGCCAATTTCTGAACGTGCTCAAGAGTCTCATTGAATGCAGGTACGGTGTGCTCTAGGTTGATGATATGAATCTTGTTACGAGCGCCAAAAATAAAACGGTCCATTTTTGGGTTCCAGTAACGAGTTTGGTGACCAAAGTGGACACCGGCTTGCAGCATATCGCGCATGCTTACTGTAGGCATAATAAGTTTCCTGTAATCGGGTTAGGCCTCCATACACCCCGACAACCAACCCCGAAGGGCACCCAGGCTGAACGTGACGGTGCATGTGTGACGTTAAAGTTTAGTCTCTCGCACACCCCACTAAATGTCAGTGGCTCACCCCAAAAGGACGCAAATCCAGCCAGGCTTGCACGCAAGAGGCGCGCTTTATACCACAGCAAAGACACGGATTAAAGCTTTTTTACCCTTTTGTGGGTTTACCCGCGCCGCGCCGCGCCCTACTATAGCCCGCTAGACCCGAGGAGCCAGATACGGCCCCACCCACACAACGACAAGCAAACAAGCCCATAAAGAGGAAGCCATGAAAGAGACCTGGCGCTGGTTCGGCCCCCAAGACACAGTAACACTCGCCAATATCCGCCAGGCAGGCGCGAGCGGCATTGTAACCTCCCTTCACCATATCGCTACCGGCGAAGTCTGGCCGCGCGAAGAGATTAAAGCCCGCAAACAATTGATAGAAGCGGCGGGCCTGGAGTGGAGCGTTATCGAAAGCATTCCCCTGCACAATGACATTAAAACCCGTACCGGCGACTACGAGCGCTATATCGCCAACTACCTGCAGTCGCTGCGCAACGTCGCCGCCGAGGGAGTTTTCGACGTCTGCTATAACTTTATGCCGGTAGTGGACTGGACCCGTACCAACCTATCCTACAATCTGCCCAATCAGTCTCAGGCCTTGCGCTTTGAAATAAGCGACTTCGCCGCCTATGACGTCTACATTTTAGAGCGGCCCAACGCCGCAGCCGACTACGCGCCCGAGGTGCTCGATAAGGCCAAAGCGCGCCTCGATGCTATGAGCGGCCAGGAAAAAGATCTGCTGGAGAAAAACATCATCGCCGGCTTGCCCGGCGGCGAAGGCAGCTACGACCGGGACGGCATTCGAGCCGCCATCGAGCAGTTTATTGCTCTGGGTGACGAAGGTATGCGAACCAACCTATTCGCTTTTTTACGCGCTGTGGTGCCGGTTGCCGAAGAGGTGGGTGTGCGACTGGCCATTCACCCGGATGACCCGCCTTTCTCCTTGTTCGGCTTACCCCGGGTCGTATCCACCCAGGATGACGCCCGCGCCCTATTGGCAGCGGTCAAAAGCCCCGCCAACGGACTAACCTTGTGCGCCGGCTCCTACGGCGCCCGTGGTGATAACGACCTGGTTGATATGGTTCGCGAGTTTGGCGACAACATCTACTTTGTTCACTTACGCAACATTAAACGCGAGGCCGACGGCTCGTTCTACGAGTCTGATCACCTCGATGGCGACAACGACATGGTGGGACTAATTGGCGCACTGATCGAAGAAGAGTCGCGACGCCGCCAAAACAACAGCGCATTGCCTGCAATCGCTATGCGCCCCGACCACGGCCACCTGATGGGTGATGAGATTGGCAAAGCAGGCATTAACCCAGGCTACTCCTACGCTGGGCGTATGCGTGGTCTCGCCGAGTTGCGCGGGGTGATTCACACCCTGGAAACACTCAACAGCCGCGCCGCACTGTAGTCATTTGGCGCGATACGTTAAACTATAGGTTTGCAGCCACATGGGCGGCGCGTGGACGCCGCCCCCAAAGCGAGACATCATGACCGTATCCATCAAAACACCGGAAGACATCGAAAAAATGCGCATCGCCGGCCGCATGGCCGCCGAAGTGCTGGAGATGATTGGCGAGCACGTCCAGCCGGGCATCAGCACCGCAGAGCTCGACAAGCTATGCCATGACCACATTGTCAATGAGCAAAAAGCGATCCCCGCCTGCCTGGGCTACCGCGGCTTTCCCAAGTCTATTTGCACATCTGTCAATCATGTGATTTGCCACGGCATTCCCTCTGAGAAAAAAATTCTCAAAAACGGCGACATCATCAACATCGACGTCACCGTAATTTTCGACGGTTACCACGGCGACACCAGCAAGATGTACTTTGTGGGCGAAGCGGCGCCACACGCGAAACGCCTGGTAGAAGTCACCCAAGAGTGTCTCTACAAAGGCATCGAGCTGGTTAAACCCGGTTGTCGATTGGGTGATATCGGTGAAGTCATTCAAAAACACGCCGAAAAAAATTACTATTCAGTAGTGCGCGAATACTGCGGCCACGGCATTGGCACCGTGTTTCACGAAGAACCACAAATATTGCACTACGGTAAAGCCGGTAACGGTATGGAACTCAAAGAAGGCATGACCTTTACCATCGAGCCTATGATCAATGCCGGCAAAGCCCAAACCAAACTAAAACGCGACGGCTGGACAGTGGAAACCAAAGACGGCCGGCTGTCGGCGCAGTGGGAACACACCCTGGCGGTCACCGCCGACGGTGTTGAAGTGCTAACCGCCCGTACCGAGGAGTCTTTCTAATTCATGGCCGCTGAGAGCCTGCCCTACTTTACTCGCCCCCTCTTTTTCTTTGATCAAAGCCGATTCCGCAAGGCGCTTGCCAGCCAACCGGTGATTGGCGTTTTTAAAGACGCCATCACTGCCGCCAACGCGCAGTTCGATGTACGCTTTAAAGAAGGCGAAGACATTCGAGCGCTGATTCACGAGCGCGCCCTTTTCGTCGATTGCATACTGCACTACGCGTGGCATCAATTTGAATGGCCAGAAGGCATTAGCCTGGAAGCGGTAGGCGGTTACGGACGCTGCGAGCTGCACCCACATTCCGACATTGATCTACTCATCCTGCTTGACGAAAAAATCGAAAGCCAGTGTAAAGATAACCTCGAACGGTTTCTTACCTTGCTGTGGGATATCGGCCTTGAAATTGGTCACAGTGTTCGCACTATTGCCCAGTGCCTTAAAATTGCCGAGGAAGATATTACCGTTGCCACAAACTTAATGGAATCGCGCACGCTGGTGGGCGACGCCAACATGCGAGTGGAATTGGAAACCATCAGCACCGAACGCAATTTATGGCCTGCTGATAAGTTTTTCATTGCCAAATTTGAAGAGCAAACCGCGCGCCACCAAAAGTATAAAAACAGTGAATACAACCTGGAACCAAATATAAAAAATGCGCCCGGTGGCTTGCGCGACATTCAAATGATCGCCTGGGTTGCCAAACGTTATTTTGAGGTGCGCACACTGAAGCAACTCGACGGCAAAGGATTCTTCACCGAGGAAGAGTTTACCCTTTTACAAAATGGCGAAGAGTTTCTATGGCGCGTTCGCTACGGCCTACACATGGTCGCGGGGCGCCCGGAAGAACGACTTTTGTTCGACCATCAGCGTCAGCTCGCCAGTTTATTTGGCTACAAAGACAACGACGAAAGCCTGGCGGTCGAGCAATTTATGCATAAGTATTACCGCTTGGTTATGTCCCTGCGTGAGCTCAACGATGTTCTTCTGCAATTTTTGTACGAAGCTATTTTGCAGCGCGGCGTCAAGAAAACGGTTACGCCGATAAACGAGCGTTTCCAGCGGCGCGACGACTACATTGAAGTCACGCACATTTATGTCTTTGAAGAGTCACCTTCAGCCCTGCTGGAAATTTTTGTGTTGATGGCACAACACCCAGAGATTAAAGGCGTGCGCGCCTCTACAATTCGTCTGATGCGCGAAGGCCGACATCTAATCGACAAGCGCTTTCGCAAAGACCCGGAAAACCAACAACTGTTCTTACAACTGTTCAGCTACCCCAGCGACTTGGTGGAAATACTCAAACGCATGACGCGCTACGGCGTTCTGGGTTTGTACCTACCCGAATTTGGCCGAGTCACCGGACAGATGCAACACGATCTTTTCCATATTTACACAGTGGATGCACACACATTACTGCTGGTGCAAAATCTCTGTAACTTTTTACAGCCGCAAGCCAAAGAAGACTACCCTGTAGCCTGGCATGTAATGCGCCGACTGCCCAAGGTAGAAACGGTATTAATAGCCGGACTTTATCACGATATTGCCAAGGGCCGTGGCGGCGACCACTCGGAACTCGGCGCCGTTGACGCGCAAGATTTTGGCGAGCGCCATAACCTGTCGCCCCGGGAAACCCGACTTATAAGTTGGCTTGTTGAAAAGCATCTTTTAATGTCGGCGGTATCGCAAAAACAGGACATTTCCGACCCGGATGTTATTCATAACTTTGCACTAATTGTCGGCGATCAAGTTCATTTGGATTACCTTTACGCGCTGACCGTTGCCGACATTAACGCCACTAACCCCGACCTCTGGAACACCTGGCGCGCCAGCCTAATGCGCACCTTGTACCTGGAAACCAAACGCGCCCTGCGCCGTGGCTTAGAAAACCCAATTGACAAACAAGACTGGATTGAAGAAACCCAGGAAGGCGCCATTTCACGCCTGAGCCGGCACAACATCAACGCCCAGCAGTGTCGCTCGGTTTGGGAAGATGTCGATGAGGACTATTTCTTGCGCGAAAGCGTGCAGGACATTGCCTGGCATACCGAGGCCATTATTCAGCAAGAGGATTCCAGCAAGCCCTTGATTTTAATTCAGGAAACCTCGAGCCGCGAGCTCGAAGGCGCCACGCAAATCTTTGTTCGCGGTAAAGGCCGCGATAAAGTTTTTGTCACTATGGCCGCGGCGCTCGATCAATTGAACTTAAGCGTTCAGGATGCTCGCATTTACAGTTCGAAATCTGGGTTTACACTCGATACATTTTTTGTGTTAAACCAGGATGGCGAACCCCTAGGCACAGACCCGGCCGTACTGCAGCGCATTCACAAAACACTGATGTCTGAACTGGCGCAAATGGACGACGAACAAAAAACCAACTCGCGCCGTACACCGCGCCGACTCAAACATTTCACCATGCCGACACGGACGATTATCCGCAACGATATCGCCAGCGGCTACACACTGCTTGAAGTTATCAGTCCCGACCGACCCGGCCTACTCGCCTGCATCAGTCGAATCTTTATGGAGTTTGATCTGCACTTGCAAAACGCCAAAATTGCCACCTTAGGTGAGCGCGTCGAGGATATTTTTTACATTACCGACAACCAGGATCAACCGCTGGCGGACCCTGAATTGTGCCAGCGTTTGCAAAAAGAAATCTGTCGCCAACTGGATGATCGGGTTGATCAAACAGCGGGTTACTAACCGACTTGAACAGTTGAAAGAAACACCATGAACCCAGATTTACAGCAGTTGCACCCCTACCCCTTCGAAAAATTGGCGAAGCTAAAAGAGGGGGTTACACCACCGTCACAGCTCGAGCATATTGCCCTTTCTATTGGCGAGCCCAAACACGAGCCCCCAGCGTTTGTTTTGCAATCCTTTAAGGATAACCTGCAGCGCTTTGCCAACTACCCGGCCACCAAAGGTATGCCGGAGTTACGCGAAGCTATAGCGCGCTGGGCCACAAAGCGCTTTGAACTGAGTATGCCTTTATGTGCCGAGCAGCAAGTTCTCCCGGTAAACGGTACCCGCGAGGCGCTGTTTGCTTTTGCGCAGGCTGTGGTCGATCGCACGCAAAACAATCCACTGGTGGTCAGTCCCAATCCGTTTTATCAAATATACGAAGGTGCCGCATTTTTGGCCGGCGCAAAACCTCACTTTTTAAACTGCACAGCGGACAATCAGTTTATTCCCGATTTCGACAGCGTTCCCGACAGCGTTTGGCGCGATTGTCAGTTGCTTTATATTTGCACTCCGGGCAATCCCACAGGCGCGGTGATTAGTACAGAGCAGTTTCAACAATTAATCCAACTCGCCGATCAGTTTGATTTCGTTATTGCTTCAGACGAATGCTACAGCGAGCTGTACCAGAACGAGGATACGCCCCCGCCGGGCTTGTTACAGGCGGCAAAGGCCATGGGAAGAAATGATTTTTCCCGCTGTGTGGTTTTCCACAGCCTGTCGAAACGATCTAACCTACCCGGATTGCGCTCTGGATTTGTCGCCGGCGACGCCAGCTTACTGAGTTCGTTTTTGCAGTACCGAACCTACCACGGATGCGCCATGCCAGTACCCAACCAATTGGCCAGTGTGGCGGCCTGGAATGACGAGGCGCATGTACTGGCAAACCGCGACGCCTATCGACGCAAGTTCGACGCGGTACTGAACGAGCTCAACGGCTGCCTTGAGGTCAGTAGACCCGAGGCCGGCTTCTACCTTTGGCCTAAACTGCCCATCAGTGGTGAAGCCTTTGCACAAAAACTTTTCGCCGACCAAAACGTGACCGTATTGCCAGGGGCTTATTTATCGCGCGAGGCAGATGGCATCAACCCCGGCGCAAACTATGTCCGCATGGCACTCGTCGCCACTGAGGCCGAGTGCATAGAGGCGGCGCGCCGTATCCGTCAATGCGTGCAATCCCTATAACGGCGAGCCCTTATGAGCGAGTTAAAAAATCTCAGCAAAGCTGAGCGCGTCAGCTACATACAACAAACCCTGGATGAGCTGTACCCGGAGACGCCTGTGCCACTGGATCACTTCGACGCATACAGCCTACTGGTGGCTGTACTCCTTTCGGCGCAGTGCACGGATGAACGAGTAAACCAAATTACCCCCGCGCTGTGGCAAGTTGCCGACAATCCCTATGACATGGCCAAAGTACCCGTCGAGGAAATCCAGGCTGTCATTCGCCCGTGTGGATTATCGCCACAAAAATCAAAAGCCATATCGGTGCTGTCACAACGCCTGGTCAATGAATACGGTGGTCAGGTGCCGGCTGATATGGCCGCACTAGAGAGCCTACCCGGGGTTGGCCACAAAACCGCCAGCGTGGTGATGGCGCAAGCATTTGGCGTGCCGGCCTTTCCGGTGGATACCCATATTCATCGCCTGGCCCAACGCTGGGGGCTGACCAATGGTAAAAACGTCGTGCAAACCGAGAGGGATCTCAAGCGCCTGTTCGCCGAAAACCATTGGAATAAGTTACACCTGCAAATAATTTTTTATGGCCGCGAGTACTGCACAGCACGCGGTTGTGATGGACGCGTCTGCCCTATTTGCCGAACCTGCTACCCGACCCGCAAGCACGCCAAAAAAGTTCATAAGCCTTAGGCAACACTGGCCGACACTGGTAGCCAGCTAAATATTCAGAGGCGCCGCAGCTCGTGTTAGAATAGCCGCCCATTTTGAAATGCAAGATCAGCACTGCGCGATCGTGAGAGGAGTACGCTATGAGTGAGGTAACACTCTACGGCATTAAAAACTGTGACACCGTGAAAAAAGCCCGTAAATGGCTGGACCAGGCCGACGTCGCCTATCACTTTCACGACCTGCGATCCGATGGACTTAGCGAACGGCAAGTGCAAGGTTGGTTGGCGGCGGTTGGCACCGACACTCTGATCAACAAGCGCTCCACTACCTGGAAAGGCCTCAATGACATTGAAAAAGCGCAAGCATTACAGGCCGACAGTGCTACCGCGATACTGCTGAACAACCCAACATTAATTAAACGACCGGTGCTTGAATGCAACGGTAATGTGCATATTGGCTTTAAGGCCGAGCACTATCACACTCTCTTTTAATAGTAAGCAACAGGATTTCCCATGACTGACTTATACAGCGTCGGACTCGGCGTCGGCACCCAAAACAGCAAAGGTGAATGGCTAGAAGTTTTTTACCCAGCCCCACTGCTCAACCCAGATGCCGCCACTGGCGCCGCTATTATTGAAGCGCTCGGCGCGCAAGCGGGCAACCAAACCATCGCGCTCGACAGTGCCCAAGCCGACACTCTGGCCACCGCCCTTAGCAAGGCAGGTAACACCGAGCAGGCCGCCGTCGCCGCAAAGCTGGCCACCAGTGAACGTCCACTGGTAGCGACTATTCTTGCCAACGACGACGCGCCCACTAATGTGCCCGAAGGTTTCCTCAAGCTGCACCTTATTTCCCATCGCATGGTTAAGCCTCACGGCACTAACCTCAACGGCCTATTTGGCGCACTGAAGAACGTTGCCTGGACCAACCAGGGGGCCATCGACTTAGACGAGCTGCCAGAGCGCCAACTGGAGGCCCGCCTAAACGGTGAACTGCTGGACGTTGCCTGCGTGGACAAATTCCCCAAAATGACTAACTACGTCGTGCCAGCTGGCGTTCGCATTGCCCACACTGCGCGCGTGCGTCTTGGCGCTTACCTGGGCGAAGGCACCACCATCATGCACGAAGGCTTTGTTAATTTTAACGCCGGCACCGCGGGGCCGGGCATGATTGAAGGGCGTATCTCTGCAGGCGTATTTGTTGAGTCCGGGTCAGACTTAGGTGGCGGCAGTTCCACCATGGGCACTCTGTCAGGCGGCGGCAACATTATTATCAGCGTAGGTAAAGAATGCTTGTTAGGCGCCAATGCCGGTACCGGCATCCCGCTGGGCGACCGCTGCACCATTGAATCTGGCCTGTACATTACCGCAGGCACAAAGGTCACATTGCTCGATGACAAGGGTGCCGACGTAGAAGTGGTAAAGGCGCGCGACCTTGCCAACAAATCTGATTTATTATTCCGTCGCAATTCCAACAACGGCCGCATTGAGTGCCTTACGAACAAGTCCACCGTACAGCTGAACGAAGAGCTGCATAAAAACGCATGAGTATTTTTGGTCAACGCAATAAAAACCGGCCAGATGGCCGGTTTTTATTTTTCTCGCTATAGACCGACTATTCAGCCGGCATCGACAATCGAAACGGAAAACGCTGCTGATTTGATTCAGTCACAAGCGTTAACAACAGTTCATCAGGCATCGCCTTTAAGGGCAACTTGATAGAAGACTCTCCAAACATAGAATGAAACTCGGCCGCATCTGTGACCGACTCCCCATCTTTTAGCCCCTCAATGGCGACCACCGATGACAAATCGCCCGCGTAAGATAGATACGCTGCACCCGCCTCAAGCTTGCTGAGGGTAAGCTCGAGGTCACTACCGCGCCAACCGTCGCCTAACTGGAATGGCATGCTCTGCTGTTCGGTACTCACAGGCAAACTTAACATCACATAACCAACAAGCTCTTGCAACGCATCGGGCTTTAGCTCGCGATCGCGCCAGTCAACCCTTGCTTTTACCCAGCTGCTATCCTCATCTTTTTGATAAACACCGTTCATCCACATACCGCCATCCAACGCAAAAGACAGCGCAGACGATATTTCGGTGTCGATATTCTCTCCGGAGCCTGTCACCAGAGATTCAACGACAAACTGACCCGAACTCAATAAACTGGTGATGGGAAGATTGAATTCCAAAAACAATTCGCCGGTAAAGCGTGTGCCAAAATGTTGGCTACTTGAGGCCTCGTAAACCGCCAGGCGCATTGGGCCAATATCATTTTCAGCAATCGGTTTATTCCACCCATAAGTTACCTCGGGCGCATTCCCGGTATAAATATTTTGCCAGCTCTTCTGCGACCACTCTATCGGCTCTCTGGCGAAGCTGTAATCAGTGTCACTGTCCGGCTCAGGAATAATACTATCCACTACAAATTCGTAACGCTCATGTTGAACTTGTTTTGCCAAAATTACATTCACAGAAGCAACTTCACCTTTAATATCGACATTAGCAGTCTGTCCCTGACCGAAAAATGCACCACCCCACATCGCACCACCACTTTCCAGTGGCTGGCCTGCACTGTTTAGCGCGGCAACGTGTAATAATTTGCCCGGTTCACCCTGATATTGATAACTGATGGCATTGGGGCCCGCCTGGGTAAAGCGCAGACTAAAACCGTCCCGTTCAATGGTCTGACCTGCCAGAGGCTGCTGCAAGTTAATCGTTTCTACATCCAGAGTCAGTGGGTATTCGATATAACCGCGCAGCTGGTCCACATCGCTCGCGCTCGCGTAAGGTCGCAACACGTAGGTCGCCTTTGCGTTAACTCGCATTCCACTTACCGATTCACCGTCTACATAGTTGCTGTAGGAAATCGCCTGGCCAATATCAACCGCCTCCCGGTTTGTATCTGTTCCGCATTCAACAACGAGTAATAAGCTGTTGCCTTGAGTGTCTACAATATCCGTCAGCACCATCGTCGCCGCTGCACCGCGACTGGGTAAATTCGGTAAGTCATAGCCGCGACTTTCAAGATTTATCATCACTTGCTGCTCTGCGTTAACCTCGAGCGATTGCACACCTAACTGAAAGGGGCCTGCGCTGGTGCTGAAATAAAAGAACGGATCGGATTGTGCTGCGCTGCTGTCGTTTAGTTTAAGTGAATGCATGGAAGTTTGCGCATATACCGGTGGATTATCATCAATCTCTTCGGCAACCTCGGCGGGCCCGCTACCGCCAGCCGAAATGCTGCCGCTGAACATTGAATTGACCCACTGAGAAACTTCCGTACGCAAGTTTTTATCAAAGCGCACCGCTGCCTGCAAACCACCTTCGGTTCGCCTTACGCTAAGCCTGTCGTAGAATTTCAACGTTTCCGGATAATTGGCCTCGGCCGTAGCGCGCATATCCGCTAAGCGCTCATCAAACGACGTCTTGGCCTGATCAAGAAAGTCCCGGTTGACACTTTCGAGCAACAACTGAAACTCCACCCCCGGTGGCAATACCACCGACTCCACTCCCAGGTACACGCCGTCGGCGGCGGAAGCGGCCTCGCCCATACCGCCCAGCATCATACCCGCCAAGCCTGACACGGAATGACCGATGTTCTCTGGCGCAAAGATCGCAGCGGATACCAATTGCGATTCGCTCACGGCAAACCAGTGCTTAACCCGTTCGCTGACCGGGGTATTCTGCGCAATTCGCTCAAGTACGAGAGCAACGCGCTCTACATCACCGACCACGACGAGATTTTCCGACACAAAAGCCCGGATTAACTCACCCTTTTCACAGCTTGCCGCGTCCACCATTCGAAACACCGCGCCGTCACTGAGCGACTGCTCCACCTCGTAGCGCTCTGCTAGCCAGGCTTGCAAACGCTCGGCATCAAAACGACCACTGGCCAGCAACACGCTGCCCGGCTTGTCATCGGCGACGTAGCCTGCCAGCCAAAGCATATCCACGTCCGCGCGCACGTTAAGCCCGGCGCGCGCCAGCGAATCTAATAGCCCGTCCCCGACAGGCAGCGAGTTCAGGTCGACCCGATCGCCGGACAATCCCTCCAGTGCGTTGACTCGCCGCACATCTACACGCGCAATCGCAAAGCTGTCTTCGGTGACCATGGCGGTTCCCAGAGCTTGATCGCCCGCACTCAGCTCACCGATTTGCCACAGCGGCCGGGTAAACCACAGGGCGATAATAATGCCGCCGATCACCAGGTTGGCGGCAAAGCCCAGGCCAATATAAAAGCCCTTGCGAGACTTCTGGCGGACTTTCGATGGCTCGGGTTGAGGAGAGCTCGCGTCAGTTTGGGGCGACGCCTGTGCGGGTGCTTCTGGATAGGCCGTTGTACCTCCTGAAGGCGAGTCAGAAGGCGATTTCGACTCTGGTTGGGCCGCGGTGGCAGGATCGCCCTTAGCTTCAACCATGCCCGGCTCGTCGGGCACGATGTCGAGCACGGCACCTGCTTGGGCAAAGGCACGCTGCCATTTATTAGCATCGGCTTCGGTACTCACGCGCTTGAGGGTTACCGCCTTAGCGGGAAACAACTTTGCCTCAACCTGCGCTTCATCAAGTTTCAGCAATTTGGCTAAATTTGCCACGGCTTGCGGCTTATCAAAGCCCTTCGCCAGCACACCCCTGAATACCAGCTTACGCATGTCCCCTTCCCCTATTGATAACCGTTGCTATATTCGCGCCATTGCCAACACATTCAATAGCCTGCTCGCCAGTCACTTTTACGTAATCGGCCCAGGATTGCAAGCCATCGGCCGGTTGCGAACACGCCTGCGATAAACGACAAATCACAGCCCTCTACTTGGCCGCCCAAACTCGGTATAATCGCGCTCTTATTTCGTTATCATCTTTTAGGCACAGGTCAGAAAGTCCATGGATAAAACGTACCAGCCCCAAGCCATTGAATCTGAATGGTATAAAACTTGGGAAGAAAAAGGTTACTTCAAACCCCAAGGGGGCGAACAACCTTACTGCATTATGATTCCTCCACCGAATGTGACAGGTAACCTGCACATGGGACACGGATTCAACAATGCCGTCATGGATGCCATGGTCCGCTACCACCGCATGCAGGGCGATGACACCTTGTGGCAGATGGGCACCGACCACGCCGGTATCGCCACCCAAATGGTCGTGGAGCGCCAGCTCGCTGCAGAAAATATAAACCGTCACGACCTGGGCCGGGAAAAGTTTCTGGAGCGCGTTTGGCAATGGAAAGAAGAGTCTGGCGGTAATATTACTCGCCAGCTGCGCCGCCTGGGCTCATCGCTGGACTGGTCGCGCGAGCGCTTCACCATGGACGATGGCCTGTCCGACGCGGTAAAAGAAGCATTTGTGCGCCTGTACGACGACGGTCTGATATACCGCGGTAAACGTCTCGTTAACTGGGACCCAAAATTGCACACCGCCATTTCCGATGTGGAAGTGGAAAACCACGATGAGAAAGGTCACCTTTGGCATCTGCGCTACCCACTGGCCGACGGCGCCACCACCTCTGAAGGTAAAAATTATCTGGTGGTTGCCACCACTCGCCCGGAAACCATGCTGGGCGATACCGCCGTTGCCGTGCACCCCGAAGACGAACGCTATCAGGCACTGGTCGGCAAAGAGATTCTTTTGCCTTTAGTCGGACGACGCATCCCGATCGTCGCCGACGAGTATGTTGAACGCGAGTTTGGTACCGGCTGTGTGAAGATCACCCCAGCCCACGACTTTAACGATTACGAAGTGGGCAAGCGCCACAACATGGCCCTGATCAATGTGCTGGATCACTCCGCGCATATTCTGGCGCAAGCGCAAGTTTTTCATATTGACGGTTCGCTGCGTGACGATCTGGACACCCGCTTACCCGAAGCCTACGCCGGCCTCGACCGCTATGTTGCGCGCAAGCAAATCGTTGCCGACTTAGACGCACAAGAATTGCTGGATAAAATTGACGACCACGCCCTTAAAGTACCGCGCGGTGACCGCTCCGGTGTTGTTATTGAGCCGTGGCTTACCGACCAGTGGTACGTAAGCACCAAGCCTTTGGCAGAGCCGGCCATTAAGGCGGTGGAAGATGGCGACATACAATTTGTGCCCAAGCAATACGAGAACATGTATTTCTCCTGGATGCGCGACATTCAGGACTGGTGTATTTCTCGCCAGCTCTGGTGGGGGCACCGTATTCCCGCCTGGTACGACGACAGCGGCAAGGTTTACGTCGGCCGCGATGAAGCCGAGGTGCGCGCCAAGCACAATCTGGGCGAGACGGTTAACCTCAAGCAAGACGACGATGTACTGGATACCTGGTTCAGCTCGGGCCTGTGGACGTTCTCAACGCTCGGCTGGCCAGAACAGACCGAGTTTTTGAAAAAATTCCACCCCACCGACCTACTGGTAACCGGCTTCGACATTATCTTCTTCTGGGTAGCGCGCATGATTATGATGACCATGCATCTGGTAAAAGATGAAAACGGCCAGGGCCAGATTCCGTTTAAAACCGTTTACGTTCACGGCTTGGTACGCGACGCGCAAGGCCAGAAAATGAGTAAATCCAAGGGTAACGTACTTGACCCATTGGATATCATTGACGGTATTGATTTAGAAAACCTGGTCGCGAAACGCACTAAGGGCTTAATGCGCCCGAAAGACGCGCCTAAAATTGAAAAGCAAACCCGCAAAGAATTTCCCGCAGGCATTGAAGCCTACGGTACCGATGCCCTGCGTATGACGTTCTGCTCGCTGGCCTCTACCGGTCGCGATATCAAGTTCGATATGGGCCGCGTTGAAGGTTACCGCAACTTCTGCAATAAAATGTGGAACGCCACCCGTTTTGTTTTACAAAACACCGAAGCCGAAGACTGCGGGCAAGACGGTAGCGACAACTACGAGTTGTCACTGGCCGACCGCTGGATTATCGGTCGCCAGCAACAGGCCGAAGCCAACATGCGCGAAGCGCTCAATACCTATCGTTTGGATTTGGCCACGCAAGCCTTCTACGAGTTTTTCTGGAACGAGTACTGCGACTGGTACCTGGAACTTTCCAAACCCGTTCTGTGGGATGAAAACGCCAGCGCCGAACAAAAGCGCGGCACTCGCCGAACCTTGATTCGCGTACTGGAAACCAGCTTGCGCATGGCGCACCCGCTGATTCCGTTTATTACCGAAGAAATCTGGCAGCGTATTAAAACTCTGGCCGGTCAGAGTGGCGAGACCATCATGCTCGCGCCCTACCCTGAAAGCGACCAGAGATTAGTCGACGCCGAGGCCATTGCCGATATCGAGTGGCTCAAGGGGGTTATTGTCGGAGTGCGCAATATTCGCGGCGAAATGAACATCGCCCCAGGCAAGGCCATACCGCTCTATATGCAGCAAGGCAACAGCGAAGACCAAGCCCGCCTCGAAGCCAACCGGGTGTTTCTGCAAAAGCTTGCCAATTTGGAGAGTATTACCTGGCTCAACAGTGGCGACGAGGCCCCTCTGGCGGCAACCGCTCTGGTGGGCAAGCTGGAAATACTGGTACCTATGGCCGGCCTTATTGACGTAGACGCCGAAAAGGCTCGCCTTAATAAAGAGCTGGAGCGCTTACACAAGGAAAAAGGCCGCATTGCCGGCAAACTGGGCAATGCCAATTTCGTCGACAAGGCGCCCGCCGCCGTGGTTGATAAGGAGAAAGCCAAGCTCGCCGATTACACCAGCAGTATTGAGGCGCTGTCCGAGCAACTCAAAGCCATTGAAGCAATCGCCGATTAGTCATCGGCAGAGCACCGCAAAAAAAGCCAGGGGTTACCCTGGCTTTTTTATACCCGCCGATTTATTTCGGCAATATACCGCACCCGCCCTCCCCTTCAAATCGCTCCCACAAGACACAACAAGGCACATCAGCAAGCGTCACAAATTTGTCGTTTAAGCTCCCCAGCGCCCTGCCGATAGCCAAACGTCATAAGTCCATCGGGAAATATGCAATTACCTCCCTTATTCCCCATGGAAATAACCATTTGTTCAGTTTTTCATCAAATCCATAGCAAAATGATTAGTTACAGCTATTTTCAAGTGCAGTTTTCGGTGGCAGAATGCGCTCCATGTTTGAGAAGTTCATCACACTTGTTGAACAATTAACCAGATTAACTTGCTGCCCAATGTTCACAAGACCACTGGCAGCCACTGATGAAGACGGACTATCGCCATGAAGAAATCACTGTTTGTAGCTGCAATTGTTGCCCTGACCTCTGTACCTGCTTTGGCCTGTGAAATGCCACAAAACAAGCCAGCGATCCCCGATCCGACCACAGCGGTTACCGCGCAAATGGTGAAAACCAACAACGAGGTGAAAGCCTACGTTCGCGCCACCGAAGACTACCTGTCTTGCGCGAAGCTGAGCTCTGCTGACGCCCGTAAAACCGAAGACGAATTGCGTGATTACGCCGATGCGTTCAATAAGACCATCCGCGAATTCAAAAAACTGAACAGTTAGTAGTAGGAGCCTCGCGCTCCAGCCCTGTCGTGTTGTAAAGCTCTAAGTTTTTGCCCCGCTTTTGCGGGGCTTTTTTTTGGCTGGAATTTGGGGTACGGGGTACGGGGTACGGGGTACGGGGTACGGGGTACGGGGTACGGGGTACGGGGTACGGGGTACGGGGTACGGAATTGTAGCGCTGTAATAGTCAATTTACAGCACATTAAAGATCTATAACCACATAATATTCCATATTTTGGACATATGAATAATAATAGCTAATGTGCTATATTAGATACTCTATATGTATATACACATATTTTGTTCCATTTTTGTCACTTACCAGGTAACGCGAAGAGTATGATAAGTGCCTCAGATATTGGCGAGCGGTTAAAACAGGCCCGTCTCAACCTTGACCTTACTCAGATGGAGGCGGCTGAGCGCGCGGGTGTGACCCGTAAAGCGGTGCTGAATGCGGAAAAGGGCAAGGCCACCCTAGAGGTTTTTGTCGCCATAATGCTGGCACTGGGCCTGGAGGCTCAACTCAATAGCTTTATGCCCCCGCCTCCGGTGTCGCCTGTACAACTGGCCAAACTGCAAGGCAAAAAGCGCAAACGGGCCTCAGGCACGCGCAAAGAGAACGACGAGGAGCCCAACACATGGTGACAGAAGTCGTCGCGGTTACCTATTGCGAGTCGGGCCACAATCATGATGTTGGCGCTGTGAGCTTTGACACCGACACTGGTCTCGGTGCGTTTGAGTACAGCCAAAGCTTTATCAACACCGGCATAGAGCTGTCGCCTTTGAAAATGCCTCTGGCGCCGCGCATTTACACCTTTGCCGAGCTGGACTTTCACACCTTTAAGGGCTTGCCCGGGCTTATTGCCGACTCCTTGCCTGACGACTTTGGCAACGCCGTGTTAAATGCATGGGTGGCAAGCCAGGGCAAAAAGACCGCCGACATTACACCACTGCAACGGCTGCAATACACTGGACGACGCGGCATGGGAGCGCTGGAATATCACCCTGCCACACGTTTAAAAAGCCTCAACGCCTCAACCGCGGTTGAAATAGAAACGCTGGTTGCAATCGCACAAGAAATACTAGACCAACGCGAGGAATTTCGCGTAAACCTGCAACACGATGGCAGCGATGAACGCGAGGCCATGCTCGCCCTTCTGTCCGTTGGCATGAGTGCCGGCGGCGCACGGCCCAAGGCGGTACTTGCGTTTAACCAGGACTTTACTCAGGTGCGCTCGGGCCAGGCACGCGTCCCCGAAGGCTTTAAGCACTTCATTATGAAATTCGACGGTGTCAGTGAACACAACACCGACCGCGAAACCTTTGGCGACCCAATGGGGTTTGGCGCCATGGAATATGTGTATTACTTAATGGCTAAAAATTGTGGCATACAGATGATGCCATGCCACCTCATTGACGAAGGTGACAGGCGCCATTTTATTACCCAGCGATTTGATCGCGACGGCAACGACAAAATACACGTACAAACCCTAAACGGGCTCGCCCACGTCAACTACAAAGTACCTGGTTCGTTTTCTTACGCCGAGCTGTTTCAGGTTGCGCGCCAACTACAGCTGCCCGCGGAAGACGCCGACCAACTGTTAAAGCGTTTAATATTTAATATTGTTGCGCGCAACCATGACGACCACGCCAAAAACTTCGCCTTCACGCTACAGGCCAACAACTGGCGCCTCGCCCCCGCCTACGACATGGCCTATAGCTACAAACCCGGCAGCCGCTGGGTCAACAGCCACTGGATGAGTTTGAATGGCAAGCGCGATCATTTCACCCGCGATGACCTGCACAGTTTAAGCAAGATAAGCCGTTTATTTGCCCACAAGGTGATTGATCGAACTCTCGAGCAAACCTGCGACAATCTTCGTCAGTGGCGAAAACTTGCCACCGAACAAAACGTACCGCAAGGACTCATAGAGGAAATAGAGGCAAACTTTCGGCTGGATTGGTAGGTTTCGGGCAACGGGCAACGGGCAACGGGCAACGGGGAGCGATTAAACAACAACTAAACCCGCAGTGGCGAAAAATGTCTCTCGCAAAGGGGGAGCCTCCCCAGTAAACAGGTCAGCCCTCAGTAAACCACGATCGGGTTCGGTTAACAAAAAAGACCAGCGACAACATAACCGGCACCTCTACTAGTACACCCACCACCGTGGCCAATGCAGCGCCTGAGTGCAAACCGAATACCGATATGGCCACAGCGACGGCAAGCTCAAAAAAGTTAGACGTACCAATTAGGCAGGCGGGTGCAGCGACATTATGGGGAAGCTTTAAAAGCTTAGCGCCGCCGTAGCCGATTGCGAAAATACCGTAGGTTTGAATTAACAAAGGAATTGCAATAAGCACAATGGTTTGAGGTTGCTGCAAAATAGTTTGAGCCTGGAAGCCAAACAGCAGTGTTACCGTACCGAGCAACCCCACCACCGACCAAGGCTTAAGGGTATGCATAAAACGGTTTAAACGCTCCCCATCACCTACCGCCTCAAGACGCCTGCGGGTGAGAACACCGGCCAGCAGTGGCAGCACCACATACAACACCACCGAGAGCACCAGCGTTTCCCATGGTACGGTAATATCACTGACGCCCAACAACAAGGCCGCAATCGGGGCAAAGGCAAACACCATTACAATGTCATTGACCGACACCTGCACCAAGGTGTAATTCGGATCACCTTTGGTGAGCTGACTCCAGACAAACACCATAGCCGTGCAAGGCGCTACCCCCAGTAATATCATACCGGCGATATATTCGTTGGCGCTTTGCGGGTCTACCATTCCTGCGAAAAACACTTTAAAGAACAGCCAGCCTAAGGCCGCCATGGTAAACGGCTTAATCAGCCAATTAATTATCAGTGTTAGCAGCAAACCCTTGGGCTTTTTTCCCACATCTTTAATTGCGCTGAAATCGATTTGTACCATCATCGGGTATATCATTACCCAAATCAGTACGGCCACCACCAGGTTTACATGTGCCCACTCAAGGGACGCAATCCAGGCAAATTGCTCTGGAAGAAAGTTACCCAGCAATACGCCCGCCACAATGCACAAACCAACCCAAACGGATAAATAGCGTTCAAATATACCCATTAGTAATGCCTCGTTAGCGGGGCGAAATAGATAGGTAATCTAGCGATCACCATTGCTTGGTAGCACTGGCACTAACAGTAAACACCGACTTAACCGCATCAACCAATTCAATTTGCTCTTTGGTGGGCTCGCCCTCTATACGTGAGACTTTATCGAGCATATCCAAAAGTGATTGCTTGTGATTCGGTTTAAACTGATCAATGCTTGGAGCCAATATATTTTTAACCTCAGCAGGAAGATTGGAAACATCACTGAGCAAATAGGCCGAGGCCGAGAACAGCTCAGAAGCCTCCTGGTTTGTAATGTTAAATTCGTCTGTAAAGATGGCGACCGCCTCATACTTTTGCTCGCGGGTAACGACGCCGTCCAAGTGGACTGAACCGACAACAAGTGCGGCAGCTGCCTCCATGGGATTGGTTAGGCAATGAATAGGTTTGGCGCCGTATTTTTTTGCCCAGGCTCTGCGGCGAGCCCAGTAAAATGGGTTAAAAGCGTTGAGATCTAACCCGGATTCTTGCAGCCGGTACAGCGCCCAAGCCAATCCGCCAATAGCGGTCAATGCCGCGATAATAATATGCATATTTCGTCCCCTTTTTATTGGTAATTCAATCTATTCCTGGCAATACAGATATCAAATGTCTTTCTAAACCAATCTAACGACCGAACCGTGTCGCTCTTTGCTCTTTCTGGTAAATTTTTTCAAAAGCACCAAGCACACGTTTCGCTAAAAATTGGGGGGATTCGATTTTCAGAAGCGATCATATTAGTGGCGGCCTGTCTGAAGCCTTCGTCGAAGAGCAGTTCACGCAGTTGCTGTTGCGACTGTATATTATCTAGATTTTACGTACTGGTAAGGTCGAGATTAATCGCCCCACGACCCTAATAACCAAACACCCAAAACACGACGCCCCCTATCCAGGCCTACTGATCGCACGAGGCTTCAAACAAGAGTTACTACGTGCGTACGGCACTAGCCCGACAACCCAAACTAGAATGGATGCTTTTATCATACTTTACGCCCCAATTACGGCAAACAATCCCCTCTGCTACCAATATTAGCATCAAATATTGCGCAAATGTTAGCCACAAAGAGAACGGCGTAAGCCAACAAATGACATTTGTCATATTGAGCTCGTGACAAAGATGACTATTTTTTGTTCGGTCATTAGGGATAATGGATACAAAGCGGAGGCAACTATGCATCAGTCCATTAATAAGCCCTTAGTCCAGGTAAAAAATCTCAACAAATCATTTGGCGATGTCGAGGCATTGATCGATGTGTCTCTGGCCATTAGCGCCGGCGAAATTGTTGCGCTTCTGGGCGCTAATGGTGCCGGTAAGACCAGCTTGATAAACCATCTGCTGGGCAGGCTCAGGCCGAGCTCAGGCGAGGTTTGGATTAATGGCAACAAACCCGGCAGCATGGCCGCCCGCCAGAGTATCGGTGCCATTTTGCAGGCGACTCAAATGCCCGGCACCCTTACCGTTCAGGAACACTTAACACTGTTTCGCAGCTACTACACCAGCCCCATACCGCTTAATCAGGCACTGGCTACCGCAGGGCTAACGGACCTTGTAGATCGACGTTTTGATACCTTGTCCGGCGGGCAAAAACAAAGGCTGTTTTTCGCCATGGCCATTTGCGGCCGCCCCGACATAGTATTACTGGACGAGCCGACCGTAGGCCTGGATGCCGAGTCGCGGCGCGATTTTTGGACGTGTATTCGTACACTGCGCTCGCAAGGCACAACCGTTTTGCTCACAACACACTATCTGGAGGAAGCCGATGCTCTGGCTGACCGGATACTACTGCTCGCAGAGGGTTCACTTATGCACGAGGGCACTCCTGAATCCATAAAGCAGCAGCTCGGAGGCAAGCGCATTCGCTTTCGCACAACCGCCAATACAGCACATATTGGCGAGCTACTTCCCGGGCATACGGTTACGGAATATGGCGACTATATTGACGTTATTGCCCCGGACGAAGTCGCCACCTTGAAGGTTCTGCTAAGTGCACCGTTAGATGTGCGCGATTTATCGGTTGAACCCGTATCACTTGAAAGCGCCCTGATGCACCTCTCACAGAAATTTGCGGGCAACCAAAAACCCGCTGCCGCCCCCGTGCAAGAATCAGAGCAACAATCAGAACAAGAGACAACCAAGGAGGCCGCTCGATGAATACATTAGTGTCAGTACCCATCGCTCGCTTGGCAAATATTTACTGGCTTGAGTCCCGCACCGAGCTTATCAAAAACCTTCGTATACCCGCCTTTGCGATTTCGAGCATTGCATTTCCCGTAATGTTCTATGTATTTTTCGGACTGATCTTTAACAGGGATGGCATGTCCGGTGATATGCCAGCGTATATGCTGGCGACTTACAGCGTATTTGGGGTAATTGGCCCCGCCCTATTTTCATTTGGTGTGGGCGTATCAGTAGAGCGGGATCAGGGCTGGCTAGCGCTTAAGCAATGCAGCCCCATGCCCATTTCAGCCTACTTTGTGGCAAGGGTTTTTAGCGCTCTGGTTTTCGGGCTCGCGATTGCATTAATCTTATTTGCACTGGGTTACATATTTGGCAATGTGTCTATGTCACCCGGGCAGTGGACACTGACACTGGTGATACTGTTACTGGGAAGCCTACCATTTTCCGCCATTGGCTTATGGCTGGGGCTGTCACTCAAAGCACAAGTGGCGCCCGCAGTGGTTAACCTAATCTACCTACCCATGGCCTTTCTGTCAGGACTGTGGCTACCGATTCAATACTTCCCCGAAATCCTGCAAAAAGCAGCGTGGCTAATGCCCGCGTTTCACCTATCGCAACTGGTTCTATCGGTACAGGGGCTGAGCCTGGGGTTTAATAGTATTTTGCATATTCTGATTATACTGGTGACGTCCGCTGTATTTCTGGGCCTGGCCTTTAGGGCATTTATCAGGCAATCGATTAACTAATAAGCGCCAACCTTAAAACCTAAGCTACCAACAGGAAAATAGCAATTACCGGATACGCATTTTAGCCGGGGCACTATTTCCATTAAAAAACTTGCGAGAATATAGAAAAAACAAAGCGCTAAATATAAGCCCGAGACATCACCGCCATCGTATATAAGCGTTAGAATAACGGCGAAAAGGTGTAGAGCACCGTCGCATAACGAAGATCAATGACCTTTGCGAACGCGCCATCGAAGGGTTCGAATTTGTAACCGTAGCGTTTAAACGTCATAGTCAAACCAATGGCCAATCGACCGGGTATTTTTGGCTCTTAGCAAAGCCATCGAATACCGAGCCTATTGGCCGTTGCTTACGCTACTGCTCTGGATTGCGTTCCGCCTCTAGGTCGGCCGATAGCTCTGCAGCGATTGCCTGAATTTTGGGAAGCGCATTTTGAACCAGGCCTTGGGACATCTGCATTGAATCCTGCATAACGATAGGCATTTTCTGCAAAATCGATTGACCGGTTGGGGTTTTGTAGAAATTCAACATATCGGTAATTTCAGCTTCGTTAAAGTTTCGATCGTAAATGTCAACCGCAATGGGCCGCATCTTCTGCCAGCTGACTTCTTCTTTCAAAACAGCCGTCATTTTTCGGTAGTATTCATCAAAAATAGGTTTTTCACTGGGTGTTATTCCCATCTCAGTGGACATATTTTGCATCATAGATTCCATCTGGGAGTACATTGCATCCACCATGGAATCCATATCCATCACATTGACAAGCTCCATCAACTTTTCACGCTTTGACTCTTCCGAGGCATGCAAGCCAGATGACATCAGCAGCAAAGCCAGTATTATTATTCTCATGTAAATCTCCATTGGGTTTCAAATTAATCCATTTTGGATGTGTAAATTAGAATCTAGAGTTTACAGGATACGAATCAGAAAAACTGCCGGCGTGATTGATCTATAGATATAGCAAGTTGACTATTGCGCCAATTTTTCTTCTAACGCCATTTAGTCAATGAATAAAATGACAAGTATCAAAGCGCTCACCAAACTTTGTATATATAGTACCGCCTACTATCGCCCTCTATTGGAGTCCACTTTTCATAGGAGCCAACAATTTCTAGCCGAACCTTGGCCTCCTCAAGTATCCGTCGGGCTTGGGCTTGATGATCGAGGGACCCCATCCAACCGCAGCTAAAATATGCTGAAAAATGATCTTCGGTTTTATAACCAGGCACATCCGGAGTAGCTAAATCTATAACAGGATCAATATACGACGGCACTGTCAACGGAATATCTGTTAACTTTGCACCTCCCGATACGGCAAGCTCAGGAACCGCCATTTGTACTTGGGAAGTACTGGCGCACCCCACTAACCCTAAGAATATCAATAACACCAAAGCTAGTTTAGGCAACGTAACCTCCCGTTGAATCATAGACAACAATGTTATTCTAGCCTATTTAAAACGGAGTGTTGGACACTCGATCTACCGGCCACTTTAAAAAAGCGACAGAATACGAAGCTCGCTGCCATAACGCTAGAAGAACCCGTAAAAACGTCAAGGACATCCACCAATCAGACATAAATGTCCTGTATTTGTACTTCTATCTCCGGCAAGTCATATTTTGCACTGGAAGCACCAAACATATACATAGGGGCTGAATCAGACTAATAATTAGGTGCTAACGCAAGCACCAAACTGGGACGCTACCCAGCGAGAATTACACTAGAACTGATAAAACGCTGGCAGGAATAAGCAATGGAATTTTGGTCGTCACTGTTAATCGTTATCACTTTTGTCACCATCCACATTACACTCCCCTATTGGTCGGTTCTCAAAGGTCGACATTCACACACATTACTTAGCATTTGTTCTGGTACAGCGTTAGCCTATGTTTTCACTTATTTAATGCCAAAACTCGCGTTAGTCCAAACTAAGGTTACCCTAGGTTTGGATGAGGCCTTTCCAGTACTATATGGACACTATGTTTACCTCTTGGCATTGGCAGGGTTTCTGACTTTTTTCGCATTGGATCAGAAGATTGACCACTTACAACACAGCGAAGGGGGACCTGCGCCTCTTAAGAAGGCATTGGCGTTACAAATAGTCGGCTATGGCATATACAGCGCCCAAATTGGCTACTTAACAACAATCGCTAACGATCCAAACATTCAGTCCTATATTGCCGCCAGCCTAATTATAGGACTGCACGTAGTAGGCGTAAATCATTTCATTTTTCATCAAAATCCCGCGATTTTCAAAAGCACATTACGCTGGGTATACGCGGGATCGACAATCGTAGGTTGGGCACTAGGAACGTTTATCAGTTCATTAGAAGTGCCCGCACTACTATTGAACGCGTTTATTGCAGGCGGGATTATTATCACCGCGATTCGCGATGAATTGCCCGGCAGAAGCGACAAAAAGCCAAGAGTGTTTTACCTTTCTGTCATTTTCGGCTGCTTGGCAATATTGGCCGTTAAACACTGGCAACTTAGCTAACCATACCGAGCGTGTCACCACTAGCTCTGCTCAAGGGCACTCAAAAATTTGTCAATAACGGGTTCAAATTCGTACGGTTGGACTTGGTTGGGCTTACTACCTAAAAACTGACCGGACACCTATTATAATATCGAACGTCATTTCGACCACACGATTGGCCCCGCCACAAAACAAACAAACTGTACGAACCACTCCGCTTACATTGGGTACACGGCACTCGAAACTGATGAAAGATCTACCCGGCTACTGGACAAGCCAATCCACTGTTAAACGCTTTAATGCTCTCGTTGGGCATAAATTCCTATGCACGAAATTAGCAACCTTACTGGGCTCTTCGGCCTATTCACACCAAACCAATAAAATCGAAAACCTCTCGCTTTAAGCCTGACAAAGCACAGAGGCTTTCTATTTATGGACCATCGTATAGCTTTACCTTAGCGCCCAGCTCAACGAATAATTAAAGCGTAGTGCAAACTAAGCCTTACAGCTTTTATTAAAGCCTCCGAGAGTGGACCGATCCTTTACTTAAAAGACAACAATAAAGCATAAAGGATCGTCCATCAAACCAGTAACCCAATCACAAACTATTGTTGAATTTCAATTCCCGGTGGCTGCCAGCTTCCATCCAGGGCTTCATTTTTGGGCCAATAGAGTCGCATCACCATATAAATAGGTCCATCTGGTGCGGGCAGCCAATTGGCTTTTCCTTTGGCACTTTTCGGCTCTTCATTTTGAATAAACAAAGTGAGGGAACCATCGGAATTTTTTTGAAGCTCTTCCGATAGCATAGGGGAATTAACTAAATAGCGATTAATCGGATTTTTGATCAGTAACTGAGAGTCTCCGTCGTACATAGTTACAGACCAAAATGCATTAACCGGAGGATAACCATCAGCTGGAAAAGTAAGTGTGTAATTATGTTTACTTCCATCCAGCTCTACCCCATTAGCATCCACCTTAGTTAAGGGATAAAAAGCTTCTTTCGAATCGTTGCCATACAAGCCGACCATTGCAGCTGCCGCACGCATTAAGTAGTTATCTTGTAGCATTGTACGACTACCGAACAGCCCTTCAGAAATCTGCCAGCCGTTCACAAGATTCCCTACAGATGACTTTTTCCCCTTCGCTTTTTTGGCGCCTGATTCTATACCTGAAGCAATCGCCGCTTTTACGTCACTGCTCAACTCCACCGAAGGAAACGGTTTCCCTGGCTCTATACCAATTTTCGCGAATCGTTCACGAAGAGGGATTTCCACTTCTGCACTTCCTATTGCGGGTGCAAATTGAAGAATGAATGCTAAGTAGTTAAACGGATTCTCCTTTGCGGTAACTGGATCAAACTTAAGCCAATCCACAGCCGGCGCCTTCGCTGGCGGCGCAGTGTTATTATGCTCAGACAAGGTTTGTACCGAGTATTTGGCTTGCACTGCTTTCACTTGTTCCAAATCTGATTGGCCGAAAACCTGAGTCCGATAAATAGCGAAAGAGAACTCTGTTCCAGACTTGATCACAGTCTTGACGCCTTTTGGTGTCTCACCGTTCCAGCTTGGCCCCGCTATCGCATAACACCCAGCATCGTTACCCGTTGCCCGGCTACCTATATAACCATAGATGTAGGTATAGAGCGAAAGAAGCTGAATTGAATAGTAACGTGTGTCTTCAATTTTGGGCACACAAAGCACCACTGGCTCCGCGCGCAGATCCATCCAAACGAAAGAATAGACTGTGTCACTATTGGGTGTGACAATAGCAGTATCATCAGGAGAGGCCAGTTCAGCCTCATTATGAATTTGGTTAAACGGCGCTTTATACTGACTGCTCGTCTTGTCGACGGCGTACTGATATAAAACACTATAATTCATTAGCATGGGCAGACCGTATATCGTCGCCTCTTCAGCGATGGCCGAGGCTTCCGCTGCGGAAAGTTCTTCTGCCAGTGCATTTTTTGGCGCCAAAAAAGTGCTACACATTGCAAGCGCAGCCCCTAACCCGATAGACAAAATATTCCTTGAATACAACATGAGAGATTTCCTGTTTGATATTTGACAGATGATTTATTAAGAAGCTATTTAGCTGCTATGTACTAGTTTCTCAAACCAACATAAAGAGCTAGCAGACTGCTGAAGAGCCCCAAGCGTACTCAGGCTTTCAAGCTGGCTCGTAATCTAGGCGGCCTTTTGAAGGTGTGTGCCCACCCATCGAAAAAGGGCAACGACAAGTGCGGGCCAGCCTGTAAGCCCCGAAGGGCGTGACCTGAAGCGCACATCTGCTGCGCCTTGCCTCTAGCAAAGGGAACCACCCTGTCCGTCGAGACAAGACACAACATATGCACGCTTCAGGCTACGCTGAGCATGCATGGGGTTTTTCAACAGCCTGCTAGACAATTTCATTTCTATAATTTTTCTATTGTCGGGAACACGTAGCTACCATCGAGAACCGATTGCTCTGGCTCGTAAAGACGAACGCCATAGTTCCAACCATCCATAATCGGTAGACAATTAACCCGGCCATCATCACACCCACCAAAGTGAATAGTAATTGAGCCGTCAGAATTTTTCACAGCGTTTACGCTGTTATAGCTATAAGCATTCTTAGCGTTCTCCTGAAAATACCCCTCACTATTGTACAAACTTACCGACCAAAAGGCTCTGACCGGTACATCTTTGACCGACAATTTGTATTCACCGACCGGAAGCTCAGGATTGACATTGAGATAGAATGCATGTTTCTTAGGCAAACCGCCAAAACCAACTGCGGTACCGACTAGATGCCCAATCGGAGTGGTTTCTTCTTTGGATCCAAACCAGCCTTGTGAGTCAGCAACGCCTTTGCCTAACTCAAGTAGTGCATCCAACGTTTTTTTATAAGCGTCCATATCGTAATTTTTCACTACGAAAGGCTTCGCCGAATTTGCATTGATTTGAATTTCATCCTGCAACTTGTTGGCCTGTCTAACATCTTCGATTGAATTTGAATCAACCAACGTACGAATAACAATCCAGACATAGTCAGAATCAAACTTTTCTTTTGTAAGCAAATGACGGCCAGAATCAAGATAAACCTCATTAATGTAATTATCTTCGTTAACCACCATCATCGAGCGATAGCGCGAACCAGCATCCGGTAACGTAATTGTTGCTCCCTTACTGATATCTACTACAGCGAAGCTATAAATCGTATCCCGATTCATTCTGATCGTATCCTGCTTATCCAAAGGCACAGGCTCACGGATATTGAGCACCTTATTTATACCGCCGGCATTCTTTTGATAGGTCTCAAACTGCATAGCTGTTTGTGCAGTTATGTAATTTAGGACATCGACATGCACGGTCTCGTCACTGTTTGCGAAACAGCTAGCTGACATCAACGTAAATACTGCCGCAGCGATACATGTTCTAAACATACTTGTCATGATTTTAGGCCTTTAGATTGTTAATCGTATAGGTAGTAAGCGGGCATTAAAAGTACACCTAAATAGATTAAATAGTGTTTACGCTAAGCAGTGCGTATTCTAATGCCAAATTAAGTAGTGAATCACCCTTAAGATTCCTGTTACACAAATGGTTAATTGGACTCTTTGACCTCATTAAAGACCAGAGCTAGCGGTTTAGCTAAAGAGTGAACCTCCGATGCCTTTCCATGTACTTTTATATTTATATATAGGTGATGAGCCACTTTAAGGCTCTCACCTCCTGCTGTAATAGTGCCAACTAGTATATAAGTGCTCTTTTCGTCGTGAATCCGGGAAGTATAGATCCGTATACCTTACAAAAGTATGTATGCCAATTATGGCCGGACTGTGACCAATAACATATCTGCTCCTGTCCAGTTTCCCGTCAAACTTTTCAGAATCTACTACTGATACAGCTATTCCACCGCTGCCAGTGGACGCCCTGCATATAGAGTAATGGCAGATAAACACACCTGACACGCCACTATCTACGCATGCGACACCGCTCCACAGCTCCACTCCCCCTTTAACATGCAATACCTCCATCACGGCCTAACATCGAATTGGTGTTACTGAGGCATACTCCCACAGCAGCCTAATTCTGGCCGGGATAACTTTTGGACGAGACGGGAAATGTTTGGAAATACAGAAGAATTGGACATTGTTTAACAGCTCCCTGTTTGGCAATTATGCGGTTCAGTCGAAATAATACCGCAAGGAACAGATATTATCGATCAAATACGACAAAGCATCTAATACAGAGGTGTCCAACGTAAAAGACAAGGCCTTACTACGAAGCCCCTACGCCTTCCATCTTATTCAGCCGAGACGAGCTGGCATGTGGGTTAAATACAAAATTTGTGCGTCCTACAATCCTGCAGCTTGGATGAATATTGCGTCAAAAACATCATCTGACTCCAGTGCCCCCCGCTGCAACTTAACCACCCGATCCCGCACGCATCCCCAAGCTCCCCCTCCCTAACGCGGCTTTTAATACTCGGGCGTCCTATTTTCTGTATCTTAGCGAATTAAATATTCCATACGCTCTTTCGGCCTTGGAGTGGAGCAAAGAGGCCGAGGCGCATTGGGGTATTTTTGCTCAGTTAGGGCTAAAACGCTTTGCGTCCTAGTGGCGAGGAACCGCTGCGCGCCATATTAAACGCGGCGTAAACCCCAAGGGCGAGAAAAAGAAAGTCTAGCCAACTAAAGGAGGCTTTAAAAAACTCTGACGTGGCTACATGGCCATAGCGCTCGGCCAGTTCCTCGACGTTTTTTATCGACCCCACATCGCGCGCTTCATTTAAGTCCTCCTCCAGCTCTGCGCGAAACTCAGCGACGGTTTCGGCGGGGATATCCTTGGGCCCGACACCCACCACGTAGTTCTTGTCAACAATGTACTTGCGCAAAGCGTAATCACTGGAAAGAGCGCCCTCCAAAGGCACAATCTGGTCGCGCGCCACCGAGATAAATTCATCGAAATCTGCTTGGGTTGTTGCGCTATTAATCTCCGCCAGGTAAGTTTCGGCAAAAGACGACGCCACCCAGTATTTCCCCCCAAGTATGGCTATTAGCGCCAGGGCGCCACAAAGGTAGGCCGCACTGTCTCCTTCGGCGCCGTAATAGACCGCTGCGGCACCAATCATTCCGCCGATCGCCCAGGCCAAAAGGCCCAACTCCAGCTCAAAGGTGATGGCGATAAACTTCCACAGTAAGGCGCCAATGAAAGCGGCGGCACCAGCGGCGATAAAGATTTTTACGGTTGAAGGCGAAGTTGGGTCGTCGTCTTCTAGGGTGCTGGCTTCGTTGATGCGGTTCGAGGCTGTTGCGCACTCGCCTGGGAGTTGCGGTTCTATCGGTGAAACCGCTGGCTCCTCAGGCGGACCTTCAGAGACAGTGGCTTCCGACTCAGCCGAAATGGCGGTTGGCTGCATGGGCTCTAGGGTGAGGCCTGAACTAGTAGGCGTGGTGGCTTCAGTCGTGAAGCTCGATATTGATTCACCCTCGGGTGTAATGGTAGTTATCAGGCCTAGTTTTTCCATTTGTTGCTGCAAAAGCTTTGCGCGATCGCGGCTAATCGATTTTTTAATCGCCCGGCTATGCTGCACCAACTGCGCGGCCTTGGTCGTTTCTATTTTGGCGAGCTTGGCAAAGGCCGCAATAGCCGCCTTGAAGGAGTGCCCAGTTTTTACTTTGCCGGTGAAGTACACATCGAAAAGTGCTTCCTCTGTCATTGCTCGCCCTATCCTTAAGCCTTATAAATAATATTATTTAGTAAATTTTTTACGGTATTTTGATAATAATGGGCAATGATAAAGGTAGGCGTCGTTAGAGGCAATTATTGGGGTTTACTGCGCCCCGAATCACTCGCGATTCATGCCGCTCTAAACATTGTAGTGGCATAGTTAATTTGGCCACCTAATTAGAGGTGATATGATCACTTCTTAGACACATAGGTGACCAATGAGTAAACGAACAAGACCAACTTTTAGCCCCGAGTTTAGACTGGAATCGGCCCAGCTGGTAGTCGATCAAGGTCGGACAGTTAAAGAAGCTGCTGAAGCGATGGGGGTCGGGCTGTCTACAATGGACAAATGGGTTAGACAGCTTCGCCTGGAGCGCGAAGGCGGTAAACCCGCCGCGACACCCATGACGCCAGATCAGCGCCGGATACGAGAACTTGAACGTCAAATTCAGCGCATAGAGGAAGAGAAAGATATTTTAAAAAAGGCTACCGCTCTCTTGATGTCGGACTCACTGAACAATTCTCGATAATTGAGAACCTCAAGAAGAGCTACAGCGTTGCCCGAGTTTGCGAGGTGTTCGGAGTCCATCGCAGCAGCTACAAGTACTGGCAGGCTAAGCCCAAGACGCCGAGTTTGGAGCAAGTAAAACTACAAAGTGAAGTTCGTTTGGCACACGGCCTCAGCCAAGGTTCCGCAGGAGCGCGAACCATTGCCAGCATAGTCTCTGCCAGAGGGTTACCTTTGAGCCGGTACCGTGCGGGCAAGTTGATGAAAGCCCTGGAGCTGGTAAGTTGCCAGCTTCCCACCCATCGTTATAAAACGGGGAGCGAAGAGCACATAGCGATACCGAACACTCTAAACCGAGAGTTTTCTGTTTCAAAACCCAATACAGTTTGGTGTGGTGATGTCACCTACATATGGATTGGTGAACGGTGGGCGTACTTGGCGGTTGTATTGGACCTATACGCAAGGAAGCCGGTGGGCTGGGCGATGTCATTGTCGCCTGATAGTGAATTGACCGGGCGAGCCCTAGAGATGGCGTACGAGTCCCGAGGTCGGCCTGCTGGAGTGATGTTTCATTCCGATCAAGGCTGTCATTATACGAGTCATCAATTCAGGCAGCGATTATGGCGCTACAAAATTAAGCAAAGCATGAGTCGCCGTGGCAATTGCTGGGATAATGCACCAATGGAGCGTTTCTTTAGAAGCTTAAAAACGGAGTGGATACCGACAACCGGCTACAAAAGTTTTGGCGAGGCCCAGCGCTCGATCACTGAATACATCACTGGCTACTACAGCCAGGTAAGACCACACAGAAACAACAATGGAGTGAGCCCAAATGCAGCCGAGCTGTTGTACTGGGCCGCCTCCTAAACTGTGGCCAAATTTACTTGACCACTACA
>NZ_JAULRU010000178.1 GCF_030518155.1 Gilvimarinus gilvus
GGCCACAACTGAACCTGGACCTGCCCTGGACCAGCTTCGGCCGCTTGCGTCCGCTGCACACCAACCTGGTGATCTTCGCCTTCGGCGGCTGCGCGCTGTTCGGCACCAGCTACTACGTGGTGCAGCGCACCTGCCAGACGCGGCTGATTTCCGACAGCCTGGCCGCCTTCACCTTCTGGGGCTGGCAGGCGGTGATCGTCGGGGCGCTGATCACCCTGCCGATGGGCTACACCACCACCAAGGAATACGCCGAGCTTGAGTGGCCACTGGCGATTCTGCTGGCCATTGTCTGGGTCACCTACGGGGTGGTGTTCTTCGGCACCATCGTCAAGCGCAAGACCAAGCATATCTATGTCGGCAACTGGTTCTACGGTGCTTTCATCGTGGTCACCGCGATGCTGCACATCGTCAACCACATCTCCCTGCCGGTCAGCCTGTTCAAGTCGTACTCGGCCTACTCCGGCGCCACCGATGCGATGATCCAGTGGTGGTACGGGCACAACGCCGTGGGCTTTTTCCTGACCACCGGCTTCCTGGGCATGATGTACTACTT
>NZ_JAULRU010000179.1 GCF_030518155.1 Gilvimarinus gilvus
AACAAATATTTTATCTCGCCAAATTAATTTAATAATTTTCTAAAACACTTTTATGTAGCCCATAGGAGAATCGAACTCCTGTTTCCAGGATGAAAACCTGATGTCCTAACCACTAGACGAATGGGCCGCATGACGGCTTAACCACTTGTTGTGAAAAGCGAGTGCAAATGTAGAACTATTTTTTGAACTTCCAAATTTATTTAAAAGTTTTTTTGAATAGATTTTTGTTAAAAAATGTTAAGGAAGTTAATATTTTGTCAAAACATCTCTTATATATAATGAGTTATATTTTTAACAATTACTTTAGCGG
>NZ_JAULRU010000180.1 GCF_030518155.1 Gilvimarinus gilvus
GAGTAGCTCATTTTTTATTTTGATCCGATTATTAATCACATTTTGCGTATGGTAATCATAAGTTCTAAGAAATAAAGGAGCATTAGGATGAGCTAAATAAGCATAACAACTATCAATACCTGCTATATAATATCCTGTGGATTCTAAATTGAGAGTAGTTTGTTTTTCTGCTAAATGCGGAATGTATTTACGCGTAAACGCATTGTTATACTGAGATTTCTTTTCTGATAAACCATATAAAATGGTTACACTAACAATTCCAATTAAAATAAGAAAGAATTGTTGAATGATATAGCGTTTCCATATTTGAGAATTGTTTGCTATTCTAATGCCAATTAAAGCTAATCCTA
>NZ_JAULRU010000181.1 GCF_030518155.1 Gilvimarinus gilvus
CAGTACCTGATTGGCGGCTGGCCGGTGGTGGAGCAGTTCTCGCTGTACATGGCCCACAACCTGACCAAGACCCGCTACGGTCGGCACCAGGGTGAGGACATGGCACGGCGCTGGCTGATGCGCAATATCCGGGTCGAGCTCAACCATGCCGATTACTGGGTGAACTGGTGCCAGGCGCATGGTGTGCACCTGCACGACCTGCAGGCCCAGGACGTGCCGCCGGAGCTCAACGGCCTGAACGACTGGTGCTGGCGGGTGTGTGCCACCGAGAACCTGGCCATTGCCATGGCCGCGACCAACTATGCCATCGAAGGCGCGACGGGCGAATGGTCGGCAGTGGTGT
>NZ_JAULRU010000182.1 GCF_030518155.1 Gilvimarinus gilvus
AACACTTTTTGTTACCCACAATAAAACCTATAGGTAACAAACATAACGATTTATTTTATTTTTCTTAATAATCATAATGTTACAAATACTGGCACAGACCCTGCTATATTTTAGTCAAGAAGAAAAACAATGCTTAAAGCATGCGATCATAATAAAAATAAAACCCAGATTGCCCGCTTATAAGTAACCTGCCTCGAATAAAAATAATAATGAGGCTCTTAAGCTGATCGCTGATATTGACACTCAAATACAACGGTCCCGAATTAGTGCTCTTAGAAATAAAAACAACAAGCTAAGGCTAACGTTGTTGTCTAAGGCGGTCAGCTTATCCATTCCCTTTTCCCTACTCTCTATTTCTCCAATTTCCTCGATTGACCACCGATTTTGCGGTGTTTACTG
>NZ_JAULRU010000183.1 GCF_030518155.1 Gilvimarinus gilvus
GAGGTTGTCGCGGATGTGGCTGATGTGGAACTCCTGCAGCAGGCTTTCCAGTTCCTTGCGCCGGCCATCGCGGTCGAGGTCCTTGCGGGTCTCGAGGATGGCCATGATGTTGTCGGCCACCGAAAGCTTGCGGAAGATCGAGGCTTCCTGCGGCAGGTAGCCGATGCCGGCGCGCGCGCGGCCGTGCATGGGCTGGTGGCTGACATCGAGGTTGTCGATCAGGACACGACCCTGCTCGGCCTGGACCAGGCCGACGATCATGTAGAAGCAGGTGGTCTTGCCGGCACCGTTCGGGCCGAGCAATCCGACGATCTGGCCGCTGTCGATCGACAGGCTGACATCACGTACGACCTGGCGCCCCTTGTAGCT
>NZ_JAULRU010000184.1 GCF_030518155.1 Gilvimarinus gilvus
CAGGTTGATGTACTGCTGCGCGATCAGGCTGTTGGTGGCACTGGCGGCTTCTTGCAGGCCGCGAGTGATCTCGCGCAGGTCGATTGAAGTCATGGGCGCGGGGGCCTTGTCCATTGCGTGGGTTCCTCAGGCCAGAATGGCCCCTTGTTGCTCATCAAGGGGCCAGGCGGAAGTGAGCGAAAAACATCAAGGTCTGGTTCAACCTTTTTTGTCAGCTTTGTCCGTGGGTTTGTTTGCAGCGCCGGGTGCTTTGTCGTTTTCCAGCTTGAGCCCCGGTGTGTCGGCTGCCGGGTTCTTGAGGGTATCGCGCTGCGAG
>NZ_JAULRU010000185.1 GCF_030518155.1 Gilvimarinus gilvus
CAGGCGAAGCCGGACTTCCACTGTAGTACTGCCGCGCCCAAATGCCTATCTGCGAAGACTGACCAAGACCGAAATGGGCGGCGGTCTGGCGCAAGGAAAGCTGATGCTTGTGCATGTACTCAAGGACTGAGCGCTTATAGGTCGCACTGTACCGCTGGCCTGGTTTACACAGACTGAACTGGCCATGTTTCTGGAAGCTGGAGACCCAGCGCCGCAGCAGGCTGAAGTCCACTGCAAGTCGCTGGGCTACTTTTCGGAAACCTTCACCACCCTCCAGGTAGGCATGAACGGCGGTAAGCTTGAATTGGTCTGAGTACTTGCTCATATGGACACCCCAAGAAATTGGATTGGTGTCCAACTTCTTGGGGGCAGTCCA
>NZ_JAULRU010000186.1 GCF_030518155.1 Gilvimarinus gilvus
CAGGTGTATCACGATGCGCGCATGGCCGAAGTGATCAGCGCCGAACATGCCCGGCGCCTGCGCAGCATCTACCCCTACCCGAACGAGGCCATGCACCAGCCAGACGAAAAGGCCCAGCTCAACCTGTTCCTCGGTGAATGGCTGAGTCACTGCCTGGCCTGTGGCCACGAACTGGCAAGCGTTCGCTGACATGCATGCAGACCACCCGCGCCCAGTACATGTGGTGCAACTGACCGACGCCCATCTTTTCGCCGACCCGGCCGGCAGCATGCTGGGCCTCAAGACCCGTGAAAGTTTGGGCCATGTGGTAGCCCAGGT
>NZ_JAULRU010000419.1 GCF_030518155.1 Gilvimarinus gilvus
ATCGGAATCATATCCTATAGCAGAATATTTATTGTCTTTAGTAAACGTATACGAGTCTTTAGAACTGCATTCATCTGCTAGATACTGATCTTCTATGTGATTGTCTTTAGAGAATTGTGTTTGGTATTTTACAAAACTCCAAGTTCCTACGATACTTTCAGAGTTAATAGAAGAATCATCATCATTGTTACAGCTAAATAACAGTCCAAAAGCAAAAATGCTTGGTAAAATAAACTTTTTCATAAATATTGTTTTTTTAGTTGCGGCGAAAATAAAGAAAACAATATTAGATATTCGGTTATTAAATGATTATTATAAATATTCTTTTACTTCATCTAAATGTGTAATTGTAGGAACATCATCCATCGAAAAATTATCATCTAATCGATCAAAGAAAATAGCCGACATTCCGAAAGCTTTTGCGCCAACAGCATCTGCAATCCAATC
>NZ_JAULRU010000187.1 GCF_030518155.1 Gilvimarinus gilvus
GTACGCAGCAGGCCCCAGAACAGTGGGCGGAAGGGGGTTGCCAAGGCTGAGGTGGTCCAGTCCATCCACTTGTCGGCCAGGGCGCGCTGGCGCGGGTCTTCCAGGTACCAGCCTTGCTCGGCGCCGTACTCGGCGCACAGGTAGCGGACGATGGCGTTGGATTCCCACAGGATCAGGTCGCCGTCCTCCAGCAGGGGCACCAGGCCGTTGGGGTTGCGCCCGCGGTAGTGCGGCTCGTTGACCACGCCGAAAGCGCCGCCGGCGTCGATGGACGCGAAGTCCAGGCCCAGTTCGTGGGCAATCCACAGCGCCTTGCGCACATTGCTCGAATTCTTGCGGCCCCAGATCTTCAGCATGGCAACGTCCT
>NZ_JAULRU010000188.1 GCF_030518155.1 Gilvimarinus gilvus
TAGGTGATAAATCTCCAAATTTGGAAAAAGTAGAATATGCTGCGCAAATTGCAAATGCGGAAGAGTTTATTGTAAAAATGCCAGAAAAATATCAAGAGTCAGTAGGAGAGGGAGGTAGCAAGCTTTCTGGTGGACAAAAACAACGTTTAAGTATTGCGCGTGCGGTTTATAAAAATCCACCGATTATGGTTTTGGATGAAGCAACTTCTGCTTTGGATACGAAATCTGAAAAATTGGTACAAGTTGCTTTGAATAATATGATGCAAAATCGTACTTCTTTGGTTATTGCGCACCGTTTATCAACAATTCAG
>NZ_JAULRU010000189.1 GCF_030518155.1 Gilvimarinus gilvus
TGCCTTGCATCCGTTCCCGGGCAACATCCGCGAGCTGCGCAATGTTCTGGAACGGGCACGGTTGTTCGCTGATGATGGGGTGATCAGGCCGGAGCACCTGCCCGAGGACATCGGCGCGCAAATGCCGGTGAGCCGTGGCGCAAAGCGCCGTGACCTCGGTGAACTGGCCCAGGCCCTGGAACAGTTCAAAGGTTCGCGCAGTGAGCTGGCGCGTCATTTGGGCATGAGCGAACGCACGCTGTACCGTCGCTTGAAAGCGCTTGGGCTACGCTAGCTTCGTGTTTTTGCCAGGCCACCTTTACCGGACCTTTACCGCTGTCCT
>NZ_JAULRU010000190.1 GCF_030518155.1 Gilvimarinus gilvus
TTCGCTAATTTTCTTAGCTTTCTTTTGGTGGCTAGCTTATTTATTAGATAAAAAGAAAATTTATATTAAAGTTTAAAAGTTTTACGTTTTAGGTTATAAGTTTTTAGAAGAGATGTCTCGATTCCTCGACATGACATCAAATTATTTTCTTTTCATATTAAATTAAACGAGTGAAACGATCTCGAAACATCTAATATTTAAAAACAATCTGCTTATAAAAATTAAACTTTCTTATAAACCGCATAAAACTGATAAAAATGTTGAATATTCTCAACATCAAAAATGATTTGTTTCCATTGGTTTAATTCCA
>NZ_JAULRU010000191.1 GCF_030518155.1 Gilvimarinus gilvus
AGGAATGAAATACATTTCACACACACATAATGGATATACGTTTATCCTTTATAAATTAGGTGTTTTTGCATTATTTGCATACTTATTTTTTATCTTCAGACTTTACTGGGTTGGACAAAAAAGTAATACATTCGAAGCCAAATTTATTTCTGTATTAGCAATCATTTACTTCTTCACAACACTAACAATAACAGGTATTTATAACCAAAGAGATAATATGATTATTATATTAGGATGTCTATTATTTTATTATTTTAATACATTTAATAAATCGTCTGCCGAAGTTGACCAAGCATAATTCGATTC
>NZ_JAULRU010000192.1 GCF_030518155.1 Gilvimarinus gilvus
GGCAAGAACGCCCACAGTTGTTCGGCGGCCTGGCCAACGGCGCCGAAGAAGGTCCAGCTGGTGCAGTACACGGCCAGCGACAGGCTGTACACCCAGGCACGCAGCTTGGGCGGCAACGGCGTGCTGCGGCGGTCGCCATAGAAGGCGATGGCGAACATGATGGCCATATAGGCCAGGGCGACCACGGCGATCAGCCCGCTGGACAACGACATGAAAACTCCGAAGCAATAAGATAACGCGGTCCCGATCTACCAGTCTGGCACGCTGGTGGCGCTTCGTCAGCGCCGACGATGGTCGCAGTGGCGCGTGGTCGCAGGGCCCGGCTTCGCTGACCGGTACCGGCCCTGTCGCCAGCAAGGCAGCTGACGCCTCAGAACCGCGACAGGCGG
>NZ_JAULRU010000193.1 GCF_030518155.1 Gilvimarinus gilvus
CTGGTGGCCACGTTCGGCCAGCCACAAGGCCATGTGACCCAGGCCGGCGCCGATATCCAGAACACGCAACGGGCGATCAGGCAGCGCCTCGGCCAGGTCGGCCTGCAAGACGGCCAGGCGGATCGCGCCCTTGGCGCCGCCGTAGATCTTTTCCGCGAAGCGGGTGGCCAGTTCATCGAAATGACGGTCGTTCATCGAGCGAAACGCCTCTCGCTGTCGGCCAGCTTGGCACGCACCACCTGGTCCATGTCCAGGCCCAGCTCACTGCACAACAGCAGCAGGTAGAGCACCACGTCACCGACTTCCT
>NZ_JAULRU010000194.1 GCF_030518155.1 Gilvimarinus gilvus
AGGAAGTCGGCCGCCTGGAAAGTGAAGGGGGTGGCGGCGTGGCCGTTGGCAATGCCGACCAGGCCGGCGAGATCGACTACAGCCACCAAGGCCAGACCCACACCCTGCGCGATGGCGCCGTGGTGATCGCCGCCATCACCTCGTGCACCAATACCTCCAACCCCAGCGTGATGATGGCTGCCGGGCTGGTAGCCAAGAAAGCCCTGGAAAAAGGCCTGCAACGCAAACCCTGGGTGAAAAGCTCGCTGGCACCGGGCTCCAAGGTGGTCACCGACTACTTCCAGGCCGCCGGGCTCACGCCTTAC
>NZ_JAULRU010000195.1 GCF_030518155.1 Gilvimarinus gilvus
TCGCCGTACGTGTCACACCATCAAAATAACTAATTTCGACGTTACGAACTTTACCTGTGTCTTGCTCAGACATACTTAAAGCCTTCTTCGTTCGGAAGCCACTTACTGCGCAGTCGATGACCGCTTTACAATAACCAGCAACCTACGTTAACGATTAAAGGATCTTACCGATCGCCTCTGCCGCACGCTTAACATCCAAGAATATCAAACCCAGACGCGCATTTGGTTTAGCAACAACAGTCAATACAGAATCCTGGTTTGCATGGGTCATCAGGATATATCCCTCATCACCTTTAACCAGTACCTGCTCAAGCTCTCCACGAGCCAGCTCTTTA
>NZ_JAULRU010000196.1 GCF_030518155.1 Gilvimarinus gilvus
TGATCTCGGTTACTGATACAGGTCATTTGTCCCTGAAGGAGGTAGCCTCACAAAACCCCATTACTGGAGGTGAAATTCGATCCTTCGATAATTCCTTTGGTTCCTTTTTTAGTAGAAATCTGAACCAACAAGGTTTCGGGACTGGCACTGTCATTGATCACAACGTCGATGAGCCAGAGTCAATACCGTCTCTGGAATACGTGGAATACCTGAAAGAAAATGACGAAAGGAGCCAGTTTGTTTTAGGGCTCGTTCAACGTTATGGTACTCAGGAACATACTCACGAATGCAAAACTCTGCTGGAAAAAGCT
>NZ_JAULRU010000420.1 GCF_030518155.1 Gilvimarinus gilvus
CATTGCTGTATCTCCGTTTTCACCAGAGTTTGCAGAACAGTGCATTGGTAAAGTATTTCTGAATACTGGCATGATGAAGTTTAAGGCAGAAAAAATTCCTTTTTTCATTTCTCCTGTATAACCAGTTCCACCGTTTAAAACGATTTTACGTTTAAAATTTAAGATAGAGAAATTGTGTTGTCTTGTTCCATCTTCATTAGCGTCTGCAACAAAAGTTGGTGCATTGATAATTGTCCATTCAGCATCACCAAAGTTTTTTAATTCTTCTTCCGTTGGACGAATAAACATGTTATAGATAAATAAATTAGCAGCAGGAGTTTCTGTAATTGCTCTAATTTTTGTTTTGTAAGCATCATCAGCACAAGCAAAAGCATCGCGTACATAAATTTCGCGGTTGCTTAAATGCTCAACAACTTTATCATACAAAGCGTCAAATTTATCAGAATCGAAAGGAAT
>NZ_JAULRU010000197.1 GCF_030518155.1 Gilvimarinus gilvus
ACGCCACCAAACCTGCAGCCTGCGAGCCCGACTTCTACCACCAGTTGGTCAGCAGCAAGCTACCCGCCTGGGTGGTCGACGCCCGGCCAGAGCAGCGCCGCCAGCTGCGTCAGGCGGCCAGCCAGCGCGACCCCAGGCTGGAACGCGCATGCCTGGCACACCCAACGGTGGCCAAGGCCCTGGTGCAAACCTATGGCCAACACGTGCAAGCCGAAGCTAACCTGAGTGCCCTCCTGGCAACCCTGCCTGACCTGCAGCGCTATGCCACCGAGCTGCTGTCCACCGCGGTCAGCCAGCGCTTGGGCACCACACTCGATGTCGAGCGTACCTACCTGATGAACCTGAACAGGGCGGCCGCCCTTACCGAGGCGCTCTCCAGCCCTGGCGGCGATCCTTTCGTCACTTC
>NZ_JAULRU010000198.1 GCF_030518155.1 Gilvimarinus gilvus
TCCACCAAACGCGGTGCGGGTGCGAGCCAATCGACATGCACCCGACGACTCGAAGCTGTCAAATCATTCATAGATTTCTCCTTCGAGCACTACGTTGAGCTCAATCGACTAGGTCTACTTGAGCAAAGCCAAGCGGAAAAAAACAAAGCCAAGAATCTGCGAAATCTTCAAAAAAAAATCACCAAGATTGCATATCAATCAGAACCGCCGCTACCAGCAACGCCACTTGACTCCGGCGGACAAGCCTTATTCAAAGGGGTGCTCAGTCCTGATGACTTTAGGAACCCATTCCAAAGTAAACAGATACAGGCACGCAATTACTGTCTGTTCTTAGTAATGCTTGAAACACTTGCCAGGCGTGGCGAAGTGGTTCTCATAGAACTCGACGACGTTGACCTTGGTCCCTCACCTACAATACGCATCAAGCGCCCAAGCG
>NZ_JAULRU010000199.1 GCF_030518155.1 Gilvimarinus gilvus
TGACATTACACTCTGCAAAAGGGCTGGAATTCCCTCTGGTCTTTCTCGCAGGAATGGAAGAAGGCCTGTTCCCCCATAAGATGTCTCTGGAAGAAGATGGCCGCCTCGAAGAGGAACGCAGGCTCTGCTATGTGGGGATAACCCGCGCCATGGAGAAACTGTTTATTACTTATGCTGAATCCCGTCGGCTGCATGGCAATGAAACCTTTAACCGGCCTTCTCGATTTATTCGGGAGATACCAGATAAGCACCTGGAAGAGGTACGCCTGAACGCCAGCATAAGCCGCCCGGTAACCGCCCGTCAGCAAACCCGCCCATCCATGTTCGCCAATGCCGAAGTACCTGATACACAAATTGTGCTCGGTCAGCGAGTATCTCATCCCATCTTTGGCGA
>NZ_JAULRU010000200.1 GCF_030518155.1 Gilvimarinus gilvus
AACGTGGAAGTGATCGGCGTGTCCATCGACTCGCACTTCACTCACAACGCCTGGCGCAACACCCCGGTCAACAACGGCGGCATCGGCCAGGTGAAGTACACCCTGGCTGCCGACATGACCCACGAAATCTGCAAAGCCTACGACGTTGAGTCCGAAGGTGGCGTGGCCTTCCGTGGTGCCTTCCTGATCGACACCAACGGTGTTGTTCGTTCGCAGATCGTCAACGACCTGCCACTGGGCCGTAACATGGACGAACTGCTGCGCCTGGTCGACGCCCTGCAATTCCACGAAGAGCACGGCGAAGTCTGCCCGGCCAACTGGAAAAAAGGCGACAAAGGCATGAATGCTTCGCCAGAAGGCGTAGCCGCCTACCTGAGCGAGAACGCCGGCAAGCT
>NZ_JAULRU010000201.1 GCF_030518155.1 Gilvimarinus gilvus
CACCGGCACCAGCGTGTATTTCAGCCCCGACCCCAAGTATTTCGATTCGCCGAAATTCTCCATCAGCCGTCTCAAGCACGTGCTCAAGGCCAAGGCCGTGCTGTGCCCAGGCCTGCTGGTCAGCTTCGAGGACAAAGCCAGCGGCGAAAAGGTCGAATGGCACTACGAGGATGGCCTGCGTTCCTACCTGGTCGATTCGGTCAACGAGTTCCAGCGCCTGCCCGATGAGCCGTTCTGCGGTAGCCTGGCCGGTAACAAGGAAGCGGTGGACTGGGCCTTGCTATGGCTGCCCGAAGGCGGCGACAGCATCCAGGAAAGCTACGTCAACCTGATCCCTACCGCCCAGGGCGGTACCCACGTCAATGGCCTGCGCCAGGGCCTGCTGGATGCCTTGCGCGAGTTCTGAGAATTCCGCAACCTGCTGCCGCGCGGGGTCAAGCT
>NZ_JAULRU010000202.1 GCF_030518155.1 Gilvimarinus gilvus
TCCTCGTCAGGCACAGAGGCGCCGCCACGAGAGGGTGGCGGGCGATGCGTGGCTTCCAAGACCGGTGATCGATGAGCCGGCGGGCACAAGGCCCCCACGCACCGCCCGCCGTAGACCGGTGAACGGATTGCCAGCCGACGCCGTTCTTGGGAGGACGACGCCGGCTGGCAAGCGTATACAGCTTCAATCAAACGGGCTTGGAAGACCCGACCACCTTTGCAGGTGGCGATTCATCATGCGCACGCAGAATGCCCGCGTGCCAGTCGTTTTTTCCGATGGCATCGGGTGATCTGAAAGGAAAAATGAATTATCGCGATTGGCCTGTTTCGAGCATCGCAATGCCAGAAGCG
>NZ_JAULRU010000203.1 GCF_030518155.1 Gilvimarinus gilvus
TGCTTCGGCTCGCTGATGATCGCCTGCCTGCCCACCTATGCCAGCATTGGCACCTGGGCCCCGGCGCTGCTGTTGCTGGCGCGCCTGATCCAGGGCCTGTCGGTGGGTGGCGAATACGGCACCTCGGCAACCTACCTCAGCGAAATGGCCAGCAAGGACCGCCGCGGCTTCTTCTCCAGCTTCCAGTACGTGACCCTCATCTCCGGCCAGCTCATCGCCCTGGCAGTGCTGATCGTCCTGCAACAGACCCTGACCACCGAGCAGCTGTATGCCTGGGGCTGGCGCGTACCCTTCGTGATCGGTGCGCTGTGCGCCGTGGTCGCGCTGTACCTGCGCCGTGGCATGGAGGAAACCGCCTC
>NZ_JAULRU010000204.1 GCF_030518155.1 Gilvimarinus gilvus
CACCTGCACCGAGCAGAACTTCATCACCAAGTCCGCCGTCCAGCGCTACGCAGCCGAACATGGCATTGCCGTCGTCGCGCCCGATACCAGCGCACGCGGCGAAGGCGTTGCCGACGATCCCGCCTATGACCTCGGACAGGGGGCGGGTTTCTACGTCAACGCCACGCAGGAACCCTGGGCTGCGAATCATCGGATGTATGACTACGTGGTGCAGGAACTACCGGCGCTGATCGAGGCCCACTTTCCCGTGACGGCGGAGCGGAGCATCAGCGGCCATTCCATGGGCGGGCATGGCGCCCTGGTCATCGCCCTGCGCAACCCGGGCCGTTATCGAAGCG
>NZ_JAULRU010000205.1 GCF_030518155.1 Gilvimarinus gilvus
AGCATGATTGATCAATTACAATTTTGAAAGACCGCGCAATTCTTACAAGATACTGAGTGGGTACTCCACGATCAGGCGGAACCCATCGAGATCAGACTCGAACTGAGTGGATCGGGTGTTTGCTTGACGAATACGGAAGGACATATCCTTCATCGAACCGGTTTGGACGACATACTTGACTTCGATATCACGCTCCCAGCGCTTTTGGTCGGTGAGTGGATTGCCGCCCGCATCTCGACGCATATACACATTGTTTGCGTTCGAGTAGTCAGCGTCCGTACCCTTGCCGTAGCGTGCCATGAAGCT
>NZ_JAULRU010000206.1 GCF_030518155.1 Gilvimarinus gilvus
TACGTCGATGTGCTGGGTATGGAAGTACTGAGCCGCGCCAATGAAGACTTGGTGTACCTGACCTGCGGTAATGACAACATGTCGCTGGGGCGCGGGGCAGGGGCTGCCAACGGGTTGCAGACCTTGGACCATTACGGGTTCATCGTGGACAGCGTCGAGGACCTGGAGGCCTGGTATGCGTACTTCAAGGCCCGAGGGGTGACCTTGCTCGACCGGCCTTTCAACCATGGTGATGGCGCGCGCAGCTTCCACCTGCTGGACCCGGCGGGGAACAAGGTGCAGCCGCTGTATCACCCGGCGGTGTCGGGGCAGCGGTTGGTCTGAAGCC
>NZ_JAULRU010000421.1 GCF_030518155.1 Gilvimarinus gilvus
TATTGCGACTGATATTCCTCCAGGGTGGCGCGGGCGCTTTCCACGCGGGATTCGGCCTGTACCACGTCGGAGCGGGTGCTGGCGCCCATGTCGCTGCGCTGGCGAGCCATTCCGGCAATGTCGCCCACCCCGCGGATCTGCTCGCGGGCAATGGCCATCAACTGTTCGTAGCGGCGGGTTTCGATCCAGGCATAGGCAGTGTCACGGGCAAGGTCGTCCACCACCAGTAGGATATTGGCCTGGGCCCGCGCGGCGGCGGCCTGCGCCGCGTTGACGGCGCTGTCGACCTTGCCGAAATCGTAGAGCATCTGCTTGAGCGACAGGTTGAGGGCCTGGCTGTTGCGATCGCCCCCGTAGCCGGTGTCATAACCGGTGCGGATACCGCCGGAAATCTGCGGGTAGTAACCCGCGCGGGCGACGTTGATGCCCTCGCCCTGTTTGTAC
>NZ_JAULRU010000207.1 GCF_030518155.1 Gilvimarinus gilvus
AAGATATTTTTTCGGATAATTTCGATAGAAGAAATTCTATTTTTTCTAATTTTAATTACTTGTTTTTCAAGTTTTTCTGAAATTGAATTCAATTCTTTATTTAAGTGAATAATTAAATCACTCAAATTATCAAAACCAGAAGTTTGACTTTCTAATTCGTCACGTTTTGCAATTAATTCTTCAACAGAAATCACATTATGTTTACGCAATAATTTATGAATCAAATCGTAACGATCTGTAATTTCTTGTAATCTTTCAGGATTAATTTCAGTCGAATCTATCAAACTACTCATTTCACCAGAAATATCTTGCAATTCTATTTTAGAAGAAATTAATCGTTCGTAAATAGAATTGTATTGCGA
>NZ_JAULRU010000208.1 GCF_030518155.1 Gilvimarinus gilvus
CACGTTGACCGTGCCGCTGGTCTTGTTCACCAGCGTGGACAGGATGCCGATGGTGGTGGACTTGCCGGCGCCGTTGGGGCCGAGCAAGGCGAAGAAATCACCTTCGGCAACGTCCAGGTCGATGCCCTTGAGGGCCTGGAAGCCGTTGCCGTAGGTTTTGGTGAGCTGTCGGATGGACAGGGCAGAACTCATAGCGGGTCACTTACCGAAGAATAAGGTGCAGGACACGCCAGATAACGTCACTGGCGCAGTGAGTGCGGCCAATGGTGCAAGGCCTGGCCGCACAAGTACAGTCATGTGTATTGATAGTGACTATCGAAACAGCC
>NZ_JAULRU010000209.1 GCF_030518155.1 Gilvimarinus gilvus
CTCGTCCTGGGCGCGCACCGCCTCTTGCTGGGCATTTTCGCGCTCCAGTACGGCGCGCTTGAGGCGGGTGTTGAGGCCCTCAAGGTCGGCGGTGCGTTCGGCTACGCGCTTTTCCAGCTCCTGACGGGCGCGGGCTTCGAAGTCGATGCGGTCGATGTAGTGGCGGCGCCGTTGCATCACCAGCCCGGCCAGCAGCATTGCTACCAGCAGGGTGCCGGCGCCAATGGCCATTACCGTTTGCACCGAACGGTCTACCAGCATGCGCGGGGCGAGGATGCTGACTTGCCAGCCGGTCTCCTTGATGTCGCGGGTCTGGGTGATCCAGGCATCCGGGGCGAGCACCAGCGGTTGCGGGGCCTGGGTAGGGTAGGGCTGGATGGCGATGATGGCCTGGCGCTCGGCATCGCTCAGTGCGCGGGTGGCACGGAAGCGCCAATCGG
>NZ_JAULRU010000210.1 GCF_030518155.1 Gilvimarinus gilvus
TGCAATTGCAGCGATTGCTTCAAAATCTGGAACATTAAAACTCGGGTTTCCTATCGTTTCTGCATAAATCGCTTTTGTATTTTCATCAATTAATGATTCAATTTTAGCTGGATCTGCATCTTCGGCAAAGCGAACATCAACACCTAAACGCTTAAAACCAACCTTGAATTGATTATATGTTCCGCCATAAAGATTAGAAGCTGAAACAAAATTATCACCTGATTCTAAAATATTATTTAAAGCAATAAATTGTGCCGCTTGTCCCGATGAAACAGCTAATGCCGCAACACCACCTTCGAGCGCAGCA
>NZ_JAULRU010000211.1 GCF_030518155.1 Gilvimarinus gilvus
TCGATCATGATGTTCGGGCCGCATGACGCGGACAGCCAGCACTCGGATCAGTCGATGGCGTGGAAGATCAAGCGGTTCAGTAATGACGAGCTGCGGCAGAAATTCATCGACGCGACTGTGCCGCAGGCCGAATATCTTGGTCTGAAAATCCCTGATCCCGATCTGAAATGGAACGAGGAGAAAGGCGGATATGACCATGGCGAGATCGACTGGAGCGAGTTCTGGCGGGTTGTGAAGGGGCATGGGCCGATGGCGCGTGACCGTGTTCGTGATCGCAAGAAGGCTTGGGATGATGGGGCTTGGGTG
>NZ_JAULRU010000212.1 GCF_030518155.1 Gilvimarinus gilvus
ATAAAGCCTTTGTTTAGTTTTTCGGCATCCAAAACGGCTCTATAATTTTTGATATAACCTTGTTGTTCCAACCTTTTTATACGTTCAAAAACGGGCGAAGGAGATAAATTAACTAAAGCTGCAATGGCTTTTACTGTCAATTTTGAGTCTTTTTGTAGAATTCTTAATAATTCTAAATCGGTTTGATCTAATGTTTCCATCCAAATAATATTCTTTTCAATACGATATTTTATCGTTGTTAAAGTATTTTGTTTTGTAAAATTAATCATATTAAGTGGTATAATCTTATTTTTTCAAGTTTTACAATCGTTTATTTTGTCTTGTTACATTTGTAAAGAAATAAACAATAAATTATTGGGGAATCGTGTGAGAATCACGAGCT
>NZ_JAULRU010000213.1 GCF_030518155.1 Gilvimarinus gilvus
GTATTGGCTGATCCTAAAGTGGTTGTGCTGGATGAGGCTACCTCGGCACTGGATGCTGAAACCGAGTACAACCTCCATCGGGATCTGGCTGATTTTCTTAAGGGTCGAACCACGATTATTGTTGCGCACCGTCTGAGCGCCGTTAAGCAGGCGGATCATGTTTATGTATTTGAAGATGGTCAGGTTGCTGAGCAGGGTGATCATGAGCAGCTTTTAAAGCAGAATGGGTTGTATGCCCGCTTATACGGGCAGCATCAACAGCATTAGCGAGGAAGTTTATGGCTGGTAGATATCACTGGTCAGGCGGTAATCAGGTCGAGCT
>NZ_JAULRU010000214.1 GCF_030518155.1 Gilvimarinus gilvus
TCCCCTCACAGGGGTTCTTTTCGCCTTTCCCTCACGGTACTGGTTCACTATCGGTCAGTCAGTAGTATTTAGCCTTGGAGGATGGTCCCCCCATATTCAGACAAAGTTTCTCGTGCTCCGTCCTACTCGATTTCATTGATAAGAGATTTTCGTGTACGGGGCTATCACCCACTATGGCCGCACTTTCCAGAGCGTTCCACTAATCTCAAACCAACTTAAGGGCTGGTCCCCGTTCGCTCGCCACTACTAAGGGAATCTCGGTTGATTTCTTTTCCTCAGGGTACTTAGATGTTTCAGTTCCCCTGGTTCGCCTCTTGCACCTATGTATTCAGTACAAGATACTCAGCTTATGCTGAGTGGGTTCCCCCATTCAGAGATCTCTGGATCACAGTCTGTTTGCCGACTCCCCAAAGCTTATCGCAGGCTACCACGTCTTTCATCGCCTCTGACTGCCAAGGCATCCACCGTATGCGCTTCTTCACTTGACCATATAACCCCAAGCAATCTGGTTATACTGTGAAGACGACATTCGCCGAAAATTCGCATTTCGCTCAGTTAAGAGCAGAACTCACAAATTTTACCTTAGCCTGATCACACACCAGTGAAAGTGCGTGTCAGTCTATATCTATCACATATCCGAATTTTTAAAGAACGATCTGACAAAAGTCAGAAATCAACATTCATCAACGAATGTTCATTTCTAATTTTTGAGCAGGAGCAACATCTACCGCAGAAAGTGGTGGAGCCAAGCGGGATCGAACCGCTGACCTCCTGCGTGCAAGGCAGGCGCTCTCCCAGCTGAGCT
>NZ_JAULRU010000264.1 GCF_030518155.1 Gilvimarinus gilvus
TTGTCAGAGCTTAGAGCCGGAGTCGGCAGCCTGTTTTTAGAAAGGCGTTCGAGACCAACAACGCCTCGAACGGTTAAGATATCAAAGACTCGCTATCCGGTGGATCGCAATGCTGCTCCTCTTAAGTGAACAGCATTGCCCACACAGTGGAGCCTTTCTAAATAGTGGCGGACCGGACGGGAAATATGACCGCCTTCCCTGGCGGTCACCCTGCGGGCAGCTCGCTGAGCTGTACCAATTTGCTCCAGGCAAATTTGTCGAACACCGCTTCGCGGGTTCATCGTCCCGTCCTGTCGGCTGCGGTATTTTTTAACAGGTATAAAAAAGGCCCCACACAGTGGAGCCTTTCTAAATAGTGGCGGACCGGACGGGACTCGAACCCGCGACCTCCGGCGTGACAGGCCGGCATTCTAACCAGCTGAACTACCGGTCCGCAATCCTGATTTTGGTGGGTGGTACAGGGATCGAACCTGTGACCCTCGCCTTGTAAGGGCGATGCTCTCCCAGCTGAGCTAACCACCCCTCCTCAGGTGGGACGCATTCTACTGAAAAGCATCAGCGTGTCAAACAATTTTTCAAAATACCCTCGTAAGCGACTATTATGTAAGCACTTTTTTCAGATTTTAATCAGATCTGCGCACTTTGCAGTCAAGTTGCCGTCTCAGAGTATGATGCTAGACTAGCAGCCTCCACACGGTCGACGATGGAATGATATCTTGAAAATTTTTGCTCTGGGCAAAACGCTGGTTCGCCTCTTATGGGGTTGGCTATTGCTTATTATTAGCGACATTTCCATAGCTTCGGATAGCGAATTATCCGATCAACGCTGGCTGTGGAGTATTATTTTAGTCATGGTGGCTTTACAGAGTGTCCTTATAGTGGGTCTCCAGAGAAGCCGAATCAAAATCACTCACGCCCGCCAGGCGCTGTTTGAGTCGCAAAAGGCACTGGAGGAAAAAGTACGGGAGCGCACAGAATCACTGCATATTACCAACGATCAACTATATCAAGAAATTGGCCGGCACGAAGCAACCGAGTTGCTGCTGCGAGAAACTCAGGAGTACCTGCACAGCATTCTCAACTCCATGCCTTCGGTTATTATCGGCGTGACCCACAAGGGTTTTATCACTCACTGGAATGCAGCTGCTGAAGATAAATGCGGTATTCTAGCCAGCAATGCCTTACAACAGCACATTCTTCAGGCCTACCCGACTCTACCCATTCAGGCAACCACTATTGCACAAACCATCGAGGCTGGAGAGCCCTATATAACCCAGAACTTTCAGGAAACTGTTGCTGGGGAAACCAAGTATTGCGACCTGACCATATATCCCCTGATAGCGGCCCAGGCTATAGGTGCAGTCATCAGAATTGACGATGTGACAATGCGCGTTCGTGTGGAAAACATGATGATTCAAAACGAAAAAATGGCTTCTCTGGGGGAGTTAGCCGCTGGCATGGCTCATGAAATCAACAATCCCCTAAGTACTATTCTGCATGGGGTACAGAATGTGTTTAGAAGAACTTCGCCAGACTTAAAGGCCAACCGAACAGCAGCAGAGCAACTCGACATAGATTTGGACAAAATTGAACAATATCTCAACAAGCGCAAAGTGACCCAGTTTTTGGAAGACATACGCGAGGCCGGGGAACGCTCAGCTGACATAGTCACTAACATGCTGGATTTTTCTCGCAACAGCAAGCAGACTAAACAGCCATACGATTTGGCTCAAGTGATACGACATGGGGTGGATTTGCTCAATGCCGAGCCGGTCGCAATGCCCGCAATCGCGCTAGATCTCACTGAAGACCTGCCTAACTTATACGGCTGCGCCGCCGAAATCCAACAAGTGCTGCTGAATTTGGTGCGAAATGCGGCACAGGCCTTTGGTAAAAATCCAAGCGAAGAGTCCCGAATATTCATTACCCTGAGCAAGGTTCAAAATTCCGCTATATTATCAGTGAAAGACAACGGCCCCGGTATGACTGACGAGGTCGCTCGCCATGTTTTTGAGCCATTTTTCACAACCAAGGATATTGGCCAGGGAACCGGGCTTGGTTTATCTGTATCCTACTTTATAATTACAGAACATCACGGCGGGACTATCAGTGTCGAGTCCACTCTTGGCGAAGGCACTGAATTTTTAATAACGCTACCCTTGCCAACAGAAGCTTCGGCCAATGTAGTGCCTTAGGAGATAAAACATGACTATATCGCAGGCTACATTTTTAAAGGCTCTAACGACAGCATCATTAGTGCTAACACTGGGTGCGTGCCAGACTAAAGCCCCCCCACCCGTCTCTGACAACGATATTGCGCAATTTAGTCAGGCTACCGAAGCCAAGGCGCTCAGCACTATAGTGTCACTAAAAAACTGTATGTCACTGGGAGGCGAGTTAGGAAGCGAAGCAAAAAGCATCTATCAAAGTTGGTTTAACGACCACGGAAAACTGGTTGAAGCCAGTGAAAGGTATTTGCAAAAGTCGCGCAATGACCTAGTTGAATGGCAAGGCCTAAACTTTTCGCTAATCAGCGTCAAAAATTATCACGATACCTTGCTGGCGATCAAGAATCGCCAAAACCTGGCTAATAGGGGCCCGGAGGCACGCCACGATATATGTACCAACGTATACTCTAACACCCAAAGCTACGCCCCATCTGCAGGTAACGAGCGCGTAATCAGCGCGCTTTATGAGCGGGTCAACATCAGCAACAAGGCCGAGGCTGGCATGTTCGTAATGTCAGACCTTCTACCGGCATTCCCTGCCCCCGGCAAATCTTTCTACCAGGTAACACAATCTCTTCAGCCTCACTGCGCGCAAACGGTTGAGATAGTCACGCTTATGAATGACTGGCCAATTGAAACCTACGCTAGCTATTGCGACAATTCAGGGCTGGCCCTACTGCAGTGCGAATGGGGAAAATGCACCAAGCAACTGCCCACCGATGCACAAATTTAACTTGAGAACTTAATGACAATTGTACCCTTCTCTGAGGAAAGCTACACTGAGCAACTCAGCCAAAAACTCGACACCGTTAATGCACTTTTTCAGGGGATAGCCATACCTAAACCAGAACTCTTCAAATCTCCGCCTGCAGGTTACCGCATGCGAGCCGAGTTCAAAATCTGGCATGAAGGCTCTACAGCGGCCTACGCAATGTACAAAAAGGGCGAGTATAAGAAACCATATACGGTCACCACTTTTGAGCCCGGACATGTATTAATACAAGACCTGATGCCGAGATTGCTCGAGTGTATTAACCAATCAGAACTGCTCCGCAAACGGCTGTTTCAAGTGGAGTTCCTTACCACTCTGTCCGGCGAAGCGCTGATCACTCTTATTTATCACAAAAAGCTGGATGAACAGTGGCAAGCACTCGCCACTTCAATTGCCGCAAAGCTTAACGCTCATATTATTGGCCGGAGCCGCAAGCAAAAAATGATAATCGGCTCCGACTTTGTTACTGAAAAATTGAATGTCGGCGGACGCGATTTCGTTTATCAGCAAATTGAGGGCAGCTTCACTCAACCAAACGCTCACATATGCGAGAAAATGCTTACCTGGGCAACACATAAATGCGAAAATTTCAACGGTGATTTGCTTGAGCTCTATTGCGGCAACGGCAACTTTACCCTCCCCCTTTCGTTCTACTTCAACCGGGTACTGGCAACTGAAATATCCAAAGTGTCGGTAAACTCAGCGAAGTATAATATGGAAATAAATGGCATCAACAACATCGACGTCGTACGCATGTCAAGCGAAGAGTTTTCGCAAGCAAAAGATGGAGTGCGCCCATTTAGGCGCCTAAAGGACATTGACTTGGCCGGCTACCATTTCTCTACGATTTTTGTCGACCCACCAAGAGCGGGACTTGACGAGCATACAACGACAATTGCAACGCAACACGATAATATCATTTATATTTCTTGTAATCCGGCAACCATGGCCAGAGATGTACGGGCGATGAGCAGAACCCACAAGGTAACAAATTTCGCACTGTTCGACCAATTCCCGTATACCGACCACATTGAATGTGGCGCCGTGCTATCAAGAATATGACTGTTAGTGATGCAAGGCTGCTACCTTGACTCTGTCGCTAGCAGCCTTTCAGAAGGTTCGACCAATTATGCGGCGCGCGGCATCATGAACAAACTCAACGTGTTGCGCCTCTAAAGCTTCACGCTCCTTTGTTAAACGTTTTTTATCTTTCTTTTCGAGCGCTTTCCAAGCCTCAAGAATTGGCATGTGTGATGTAGCCTGACGCAACTGATAGAATGCAGAAAACTCTCCTTTAACCTCCTCGCTTACCGACAAACCATCAAGCAATACCGAGATACGAATACTCGCCTCAGTAATTGTAAGATCTTCTGAGCCAACCGCTTTAGCCAAGATTTGAATACTGTTATTCACGCGCGCTCTTTGCTCTAAGCCCTTCAATTCAAGTTCTTGCAATGCAACTTTTTGCTGCGCACGCATTTTGTACACTTTATACAAATAGTAGCCAGCGATGAAGGCTAACGTAGCGACCACAAACAACGCCAGAAGCAATAGCCAACCTGGAAATTCATTCATCAACCACACCTTCTTCTTTTGAGTCCGATACCTGTTGTGCAAACGCTTGCGGCAAACATTTCTTGGTTTTTGCACCAAGCTGTCTAATGCCATCCACACGCTTTAAGAGATTTCCACGTCCACTATTAAGACGTTTACGTACTAACGTATACGCCTTCTGGGTTCGCTCAATGCTATCACCCACTGAATCTAGCGCCTCGAGCAACAGTACAAATTGATCATGCAAGGCACCAGCTTCTTTAGCAATTAGCTCTGCGTTACGATTTTGCTTATCGTGACGCCATAGGTTCTCTATTGTGCGCAACATCGCAAGCAACGTCGTCGGACTAGCCAGCACAATATGCTTTCGATAGGCGTCAGAATACAGAGTTTCATCATGTTGCAGTGCTAACATAAACGCCCCCTCAACGGGAATAAATATAAACACGAAATCTAAGCCCTGAACACCCGGCAGCTCCTCATAATCCTTAGCACTCAGACCTTTGATATGCCCCCGTATAGAGTTGATATGAGCCTGTAAATACCGCTGCTGTTCCTCACCACTTTGCGCATTACAGTATTTTTCGTAATTTGTCAGTGATACTTTAGCGTCAATGACAATATCTTTCCCCTCCGGAAGATGAATCACCACATCAGGTATACGACGCACCCCATCGACGTCTTTCGCATGGAACTGCGAATCGTACTCTCGCCCTTTCTGCAACCCTGATTGCTCCAAGAGCCGTTCCAGGATCACCTCTCCCCAGCCACCCTGTGACTTATTATTCCCCTTCAGGGCCTGAGCTAAATTTACAGCGTCTTCGCCTATTTTATGTGCCTGCCTTTGCAGCTCAACGATTTGCCCGGACAACCTGTTGCGCTCCGCGTTTTCCTTTTCGTAAACATCCTCTACCTTTTTGCGAAAGTCACTAATTTGATCTCTAAAAGGTGACAGAGTACCTTCCAGCAGGCTTTGGCTGGTCTGACTAAACTGCTCACTTTTTCGTTCAAATAGTTTATTCGCAGTGAGCTCAAATTCCTTCTTAAGTTCGATTTTAGCGCCCTCCAGGAATTCTGCCTGCAGCCGAAGCTGGGTTCGTTCGCTTTGCAAATCGGCCTCTAACTTCGCATTGAGTTGCGAAAGCTCCACCACCTGCTGCTGTAGTTTCTGCTGAGAGTCCCGTATCTGGTCCAGCTGTGTCAGCTTTTCTATTGCCGCAGCGTTTTGCCTGCTGAGTTGCTGCGCATTCAAGTGCTCGGTTTGCAATTGCTGTTGCGCACTGCGCAAAGCAGATTCGAGTCGAGCGGCGCTATCAGTCATTGTTGCAAGTTTGTACTGGCAATCAGCCGCCTCCAGTTCCTTAGTGTGCTGTAAACTTGCCAATTGTGTACGCAAATCGCGGATACTGTTCTGCCTTGGACGAATAACGAACACCCACACCAGCAAGACGGCAGCAAACACAAGCGCCGCCACCAGCGCAACGAACTCGTACACTCGCATGCTCACAATTTGATCAGTCATAAGTTAGATTTCTAGTTTGGCCCTAAACAACAATCTTGAGTCTCGCTATACTGTAGGTTATCTTGCCGATGATCAGCCCTTGAGTCCGATAAGAGAAGATTCGATTGAATGAGTGATCCCCAGTTAACACGTCAGATTCGCCGCTACTGTTCTGATGGTTACAGGCTATACGACAACGCAGAGCTAAGGTTGGCTTTGCGTTCATTCTACCAAGCTTGGCTCTCTATTCCCAAGCCCCAAACCGAGCACGAAGAAGCCGGTTGGGTACTCACGGCTATAGGGGACACCTACTTCAAGCTCAGGCAGTACGATCAAGCGATCGAATCGCTCATGTCTGCAATGCATTGCCCTGAAGGCGATAAAAGCCCATTTCTCTACCTCAGGCTAGGCCAATGCATGTGGGATACCAAGCGCGAAGCTGAAGCGCGTAAATACCTGTATAAAGCTTACCGTATGGCCCAAGGGGCAGTTTTATTTGAGCAAGAGGAAAAGCGCTACATCGAGGCTATTGCGGATCTTTGCCAAAATGACTAAGAGCGCCAATTCACCTCAGGTACTTCTCTTTGATTCTGGCGTTGGCGGTCTCACCATTGCCCGTGAAATAAGGTTACTTTGCCCTAATGTCACTCTCAATTACCTTTCCGACAACGCGGGCTTTCCCTATGGCAATAAATCATCTGACTTTGTCGTCAGCCGCTGCCTTACCCTAGTCAAATATATGGTCGAGCAGGTCAACCCCAAACTGACACTTGTCATAATCGCCTGCAATACGGCAAGTACCTTGGCCCTACCGGCGTTACGCGAGCAAATTGGCGTGCCAATAATCGGCGTCGTACCAGCGATAAAACCAGCGGCAGCATTATCAAGCAATCAATATTTTGGCTTATTGGCCACGCCAGCCACTGTTCGGCGCGCCTATACCCAGAAGCTTATACGTGACTTTGCCGCAAACTGCACAGTTGTACCAGTGGGTAGCGCAAGCCTCGTGCAACTTGCTGAATCCAAATTACAGGGCAAGGCCGTCGACCTTGATCAATTGCGATCCATACTTAACCCATTTGTCCGGCTCAGTAAGCAAAATCCCACACCTGAGAAACTTGACACACTGGTTCTCGCTTGCACACATTTCCCGCTGCTTCGCGATGAAATATCTGAAGTGTTGGAGCGACCTATTAATGTCATTGATTCCGGGCTGGCAATCGCAAAAAGAACTTTGTCACTGCTACCAGGCCCCGATACAGAGAAACCAGAATTAGGCATCTACTGGACGACTGAACCTGCCCAGACAGCACCGCAACCACCCGACTGGATAGGCAACGGTTACTTTAGTGCGGGCGAGATTATCAGCGCCATTTAAAATCTAGCTTAGAAGACTGTTGAAAAACCCCTTGCATGCTCAGCGAGGCCCGAAGCGTGCAGATGTCGTGCCTTGTCTCGACGGACAGGGTGGCTCCCTTTGCTAGAGGCAAGGTGCGGCAGATGTGCGCTTCAGGCCTCGCCCTGCGGGACTTCCAGGCTGGCCCGTACTCGTCGTTGCCCTTTTTCGATGGGTGGACACACACCACCAAAAGGCCGTCTAGATTACGAACCAGCCTGAGAGTCTGAGTACGTAAGGGGTTCTTCAGCAGCCTGCTAGACTAAATTGACTCGCTACCATCAGAGAACAGAAGCGTCATAAAGTGATCAACGGGTAGTGGTCGACTGTAAAAATACCCCTGACCAATATGACAACCGCAGTTAGCTAGAAATGCATGTTGCTCAGGGGTTTCTACTCCCTCAACAATGACCTCATAGTGCAGACTTTTCGCCATTGCCACAATGAGCGAGGTAATCTCACGATCCTCTTCGTCATCGGGCAAATCTTTTACGAAACTGCGATCCACTTTTAAGCTGGTAATGGGCAAACGCTTCAGATAACTAAGCGATGAGTATCCGGTACCAAAATCATCAATCGCCAAGCTGCATCCGCGGCGCCTCACCTCACGCAGTTTAAGAATCACCGATTCGGCATCCTCCATCAAGGTGCTCTCTGTCACCTCGAGCTCTAGAGTTTTTGGATCTAAACCTGTTTCATTGAGGCATCCGTCCAAAGTCTTCACAAAGTCAGACTCACTGAGCTGTCGCGCTGACAAGTTGACAGAGATGCGAAACTTTCTACCCAAAGCCTTTTGAATGCCTTTTGCTTGATAACACGCCGTTTTCAATACCCACTTACCCAAGGGGACAATGAGCCCCGACTCTTCCGCCGCAGATATAAACTCCACCGGAGACACTAACCCGTGAACCGGGTGATTCCAGCGTATCAGCGCCTCGGCACCAATTATTTTTCCACTTTCAAAATCGACGAAAGGCTGATAAAAAAGTTCAAATTGACCGAACTTAAGCGCTTGACGCAGCTCGCGCTCAATAGTCAGCCTCTGTTCTACCGCTTGGTTCATATCAGCCGTATAAAACTGAAATGCATTCCTTCCTTTATCTTTCGCTTGATACATAGCGAGATCGGCATTTTTCATCAAGACATCAATGTCGTCACTATCATCGGGAGCCAGGGTAATTCCAATACTGCCTCCGGCTACCACCTCCTTACCCTGAATATCAAAAGCTCGGTTCAACGCCTGTATTATTTTATTGGCGACAACGTAAGCGTACTGTGGGCTTTCCACTTGATTAAGTAACACAGCAAATTCATCGCCACCCAATCGAGCAACCATATCCTCTTGACGCAAACAGCCACGAAGACGCCTCGCTACTTCTACCAAGAAGTGATCACCTGACTCATGACCAAACGTATCATTGATTCTTTTGAAATGATCAAGATCAACGTAAAACAAAGCCATACGTTGACCACTGCGTATACTATGGTTAAGTGTTGCCCGAAGCTGAGATTTAAAAAGGGTGCGATTGGCCAACCCCGTCAGGTGATCGTAATACGCGAGCTTCTCAACTTCCTGCTGTTTTTCCTTTAAGTCGGAAATATCCTGACCAACACACACATAAAACTCAGGCTTCTGCTCTGCCCCCAAAATTGCCGTAACGGTTTGCATTAGCCAAAACTTCCGCCCTCCGGCGGTCACGGCTAAGTACTCGGCCTGCCACTTGCCGGAATCCTCCTGAAAGGTGCCTCGCAAAATCTCGCTTTCTAGCTTAGATTCAATATCTTCGACGCTTACTTTTTGAGAGTCTTCATCATCGAACAATAACGGATCAAAATCACTCTCAGACGAATCTATACTGTATCCACTTGTTTGCCAGTATTGCGAGTTTGCATACTCAATTTTCCACTGCCTATTCAAAATAACCACAAGGCTAGCGCTGTTTTCTATTGCACTCATTAACCTGCGGGATTCTTGACTGGCTCGGTCCAGCAAATCAATTTTATCGTCTAAGCCATGAACTAAACGGCGTATCTGATCCAGCATGTCATTGATACTACTGCCGAGCCTTGCAATTTCATCACAGCCCTGAACGGGGACGCTCATCTCCCAATTGTGCTGATTGATTCGACCGGTTGCATTTGCCAAAGCCACTATACGGCGAACGACATATCGACGAATACTAAAGAACAACACAACAAAGAGAAATAGCGCCAAGACAACTATGTTGGTATAAACCGAACTCATCGAGTCGCGGAAGCTTTGGTCGATTAACGAGCGCGGATAGTAAAAGCTAATAAACCATTCCATGTCCGTAAACTTCTGTGCAACAATACTGATTTCTTCGCCCTGATTCACCACAGGCTCGATAGCACCAAGTAATACATCGCCATTGACGACAGACTGCATATAATGTTCGAAGCCTGATTGTGACGGCATCAATAGTTGGTACTGCTCGGACTTTACCGGCTCTCTCGCCATCTCTGGTGTTGCGCCACTATGTAGCACCAACTCGCCACTGGCATCATAGATAAACGCTTTAATCTGATTGCCATCCGCGTCAAGATCATTGAGCTTGTTCAACAGATAACTGATATTAATATCGCCACCAAGAACACCCACAAATTCACTGTCGATGTACACTGGATACAACATAGATGTCATCCAGTTTTGGGTATATTTATCAAAATATATTGGTGTCCAGACTGCTGATCGCGAAGGGTTTTGTGCCGGTGCAGCCTCGCTAAAGAATATTTCTTGGGTGACATCGTGTTCAGGTTGATGACCGGTAACGATGCTTACCGGCCACACGCGAGAAACATTATTGTGACTGATAAAATAAAACGCATTAAACGTTGACTCAACAACAGGCGTCAAGCGCTCCCAAGTTTCACCGCTAACCGCAACCCATTTATTGATCTCAGAATCTATTTGCCGAAAACTAGGAACGAACGCGCCTGAGTACTCTTGAATTAATCGGTAACCTCCGTCAGCATCCCGGTATTCAGCCATATCTACAACTGAACCTTTCGTATGCATTGCAAACGTTGAGAAGTCTTCAAGCAAGACAGCCCTGGAGGCGGCTAAAATATTCGCCCGCTTCTGTAGCTCATCTTGCAAATAGCTGATGTATCTCGTAGAAAGGCCTTGCAGGCGGTTATCATAGCGCGCTTCAATGCGCTGGGTTTCGGCAAAACCGACACGTATTGCCCCGAGTATGCCGCTCAATATGACAAACCCGGTGACGATTAACAATAATTTAGCGCTCAGCGATCTATTTATAACCTGCAATGTAACTCCGTTACGATGAGTGGCGCCTAAACTTTATTCTATACCAATTTTTAACTTACCGACCGTTTGTTGCGATGTTTCTTGCAGCCTGTTCCCCGTGCACTTTACACTTTAGAAAATTTTCTTCAATTCTGGAATTAATATGTCCGCAATACTGATGGACATCGGCGCCTTCGAATCTGAACTGAGGGCGGGAAAGCTGGTGTTAACTGCCAACAATCGTCAGAGAAATCAAATACTTAGAGCCTACAATAGCACGCAAACCGAGGCCGTCTGGAGAGCCCCAAGAGTCCAAACCTTGCGCCAGTGGCAAGAGGTCTGCTGGCAGGCGTATCAACTAGCTGGCCTTCCGAGTGCCGATCTTACGCTGCAAACCAATACTCAGCGGGACATCCTTTGGCGAGAAGTTGTCCAACAATATGCAACAGCACAACAACTGCTGCAGCCTGGGCGCCTGGTTACACATGCTGAAGCCGCTCGCATGGCACTCGACGCCTGGGACTGCCCCATAGAAACCATACAACAATGGCAGCACGAAGACACTGACCTCACCAACTATAGCAATTGGTACCTCGCCTATCACGAGAAATTGCAATCGCTTAGATTGGCCACAACCGAGATCATACAGAGCTTGCTCATTGAAGCATTCAACCGGCGCTGGATTGAACCCGAACAAAGCGCCCTGCTTTACGGTTTTGATGATCTAAATCCTCTTGCCGAGCGCCTAATTCGATCAGCGCTGCCCAGTGCTCGCACGGTCGAAACGCCGTCTCTGGACACCAAGGCCCGGCTAATTGCTTACGACGATAGCGATGACGAAGTGCTGCAGGCTGCTCTTTGGGCCGATCAAGTACTGACCGAGCAGCCACAAGCGGTTATTGGTATTGTTGTCCCCAATTTGGGGCAAATCCGAGCCCGCGTCGAGAGCCTATTCCAATCAGTATTCACACCGCTGGAGTCACTACCGAGCCAAACTACAGCAGTGGCCCCATACAATTTTTCAGCGGGAACCCCGCTGGCCAGCTGTCCGGTGATTGACGGGGTTCTGTCACTGGTAACCGGATTGCAGAAAAAGCACACGTTGGAGTCAGCCTGCGAATTTTTACTCAATGTCTACGTAGGCGATAGTCAAGCGGAATGGTTAGTCCGGGCCCAGGCCGTTGATACTTTGCGCCACTACGCCAAGTTACATTACTCTCTGACTGACATTCGCGAAGCCCTTGCGCTAGCGTGCAACCGCACGAGCAAGAATGCAAAGATATACACAGCGCTGCAAACGCTCGCCGGCGAACCGCGTCATTGGCAGAGACAGAACCCAGTCGAGCACTGGCGCCAAGAATTAGTCAAACTGCTGGAAAATTTCGGCTGGCCAGGCCCCAGGCAGCTGTCCAGCATTGAATATCAACAAGTAGCGCAATTTTATGAGCTGCTTAATGAGCTCGATGGTATGGCGAAAGTACAGCCAGTGTGCAGTTTTTGGGACTACTGCGAGCGACTCGCCGAAACTTTACGGCACGCCCCGTTCCAAGCCCAGACTCCCGACTCGCCCATACAAATTCTGGGCGTGCTGGAAGCAGCCGGCCTGCAATTTTCGCACCTTAGAATTGTTGGCATGCACCACGGCGCGTGGCCTCCCGCGGCTGCCCCCAATCCACTGCTGCCAATCCCACTACAACGAGACTGGGGGATGCCTAAATCCAGCTCAGAGCGCGAACTAAACTACGCCGTGCGCCTTACGGAACGAATGACAGGCAGTGCTCAAGATGTAATTTTCAGTTACCCCAAAACCGATGGGGATCGCCGTTTGCAGGCAAGTCGCCTGGTCGAAAACTTGTGTCACGACAACATTCAGGCCAACGCAATCCGTCAGCCCCAAACCTCATTACTGCAATCCAATTACGAACGTGTTGCGACATCCGGGATTTTGGAGGTGGTCGACTGCACGCATGCCCCCAAGCTTGATTGCGATCAATTGCCCGGCGGTACAGGCATTATAAAAGCGCAAGCCAATTGTCCATTTACAGCTTTTGCCAGATTCCGATTGGGAGCCCGGTGCTACGATAAGCCTTCCCTCGGCTTTTCTGCCCTTGAGCGCGGCAATGCACTGCACCAGGTTATGGCCAATTTTTGGGAGCAAGTACAATCCAACGCCAACCTGTTAAAACTAAGCGAGGAAGAAATAATAGCCATTTTACAGCCTTTAGTTAAGCAGGCACTGCTCGATCTTTGTGGCAAATCTAGCCGTCCGTTCGGCCAAAATCATATTGACCTCGAACAAGAGCGCCTCCTTAGCCTATTAGCATGTTGGGCAAAACAAGAAAAGATGCGGCCGGAATTCTCGGTGACGGCAATAGAACAACGTATAGAAATTACCTTGAATGGCTACTTACTGAATGTACAGGTCGACAGAATTGACACCTTGGCGGACGGCTCAACGTTTATCATCGATTACAAAACCGGTAATACATCAACAAACGATTGGAAACAGGGTCGTCTGTTCGACCCTCAATTGCCCCTTTATGCCTGCACAATTTTGCCAGATAGAAACGCAGGCATCGCCTTCGCGACGATCAACGGCAACAATCAGTGTTTTAACGGCTGGGGCGACAATGTGGCGATCGACGGCGTTAAAGCACCGGAACAACAAAGCTGGCATCAGCAATTGGATGTATGGCAGCAGGAGCTCTCTAGACTGGCCAGTGAAATACGCTGCGGTTACGCACCCGTTGACTATCGAGGTGTCAATGCGCAAAGGTTTGAAGAAGATCTAAAGCCTCTAAACCGCTGGGATGAGCAAAACGAATTAGAACGATGGAGCATCCAGCAACAATGAACTCGCATTCATTCACAATACCGGAAGACAATTCGGCTCGCACCGACGCTCTTGACCCCACTCGATCTTTTGCCGTTTCCGCTCCGGCAGGCTCTGGCAAAACGGGATTGTTAACCCACCGGCTTTTGAAGTTGTTGCTGACAGTGGAGGCGCCGGAACAAGTGCTTGCCATTACCTTCACTAATAAGGCCGCGAGTGAAATGCAAGAACGGGTATTGCACGCCCTGTCTGATGCGTTAGCCAAGCCTGAGCCCGAGCAAGAGCACCAGAGGTCGCTATGGCTTAGCGCCAGAGCCGTGCTTGCTCGGGACTCGGCACTCAACTGGCAGCTGCTGAACAACCCAAACAGACTTAGAATTCTAACCATCGATGGCTTATGCCGCTCAATAGTGTCGCTGCTCCCCATCGACAGTAAACTTGGTGGAGCGCCTGACAACATTGAAGAACCGGAAGACGCTTACCGTGAAGCGGCTTACAACTTATTGGAAGAAATGGAATCGGACGGGAGTATTTCTCAACCGCTGACGTTGCTGTCTAAACACCTGGACAATCAGCTTGAGAAGGTAGCCAATCTGCTTATTAGCCTACTGGGCAAACGCGAACAATGGCTACCCTTAATTATGTCAGTCAGCGGTGAAAGCGCCCGGCTTAGACTAGAGGCATCTCTGCAAAGTGTTATCACCGATCACCTGCAAAAGACAACTGAGCTTCTAATACCGCTGCAAACAGAAGTAGGCTTGCTGTTAGATGGCATCGGTGCCTACTTCTGCGAGGAGGATCCGAGCCACACATTCTGCTGTCTTAAAGGCTTGAAGGGGTTGCCTGACACAACCCCAGAATCTCTTGACCAGTGGCAAGCAGTTGCTCAAATCTTTCTTAGCAGCACTAACGATTTTCGAAAGCGCCCGGATAAGCGTATCGGATTCCCACCCGTTAAAGATGGCAAAATACAAAAAGAGCGTTATCAGACAATAGTCGACCTACTACAGGAATATTCAGATGATGCCACAACGACACTGCAAGAAATAAAAACACTTCCGACACCGCATTACGGCAAGAATGAATGGGAAATACTAGACGCCTTAGCCCAAGTGCTGCCTCGACTGGCGGCCCAGCTGTGGGTCGTGTTCGCCGCCAAAGGGGCCAGTGACTTTACCGAAGTATCACTGGCTGCACTCACTTCGCTGGACGACAAAGAGCGCATCAGTGACATACTGCTAAAGCTCGACCATCAAATTCAGCATATTCTCGTCGATGAATTTCAGGACACTTCCCTACCTCAATTTGAACTACTGGAAAGACTGACCACTGGCTGGGAGCCGGGCGATGGCAGAACGTTATTCTTGGTGGGTGACGGTATGCAATCCTGTTACGGGTTTCGCAATGCCAATGTCGGACTTTTTTTAAGAGCGCGTCGCCATGGAATCGGGGCGCTGTCTTTACAACCTCTGGATCTAACCGTTAATTTTCGCTCTGATCAAGGCATTGTCGATTGGGTCAACGGCGCGTTTAGCAAGTCGTTCCCTGCAGCGGATGACATTTCCCGCGGAGCGGTCCGCTACACAGCCTCTACGGCATTTCGACCTATTAACATAAGCACAGCAGTTCAAACCAAGGTCTGCCTTTTTGACAACGAAACCACCGATAAAGATCACGCCAGAAAAGCAGAGGCGCGCCATGTCGCCGACCTCGTCGCAAAGACACAAGCGGCCCAGCCCGGCGCTAGCATTGCGGTGCTCGGGCGTGCCCGACCTCATCTACAAATGATCATGCAGGAGCTGAGTCTCAAAGACATTGAATTTGTCGCTCAAGATATGGAATCGCTGGCAACCCGCATGGTTATAACAGACTTGTTAACGCTGACCAAAGTATTACTCCAACCGGACAATAGAGTAGCCTGGCTTTCGATTTTGCGCTCACCCTGGGTGGGATTAAACCACTTCGATTTGGCAGTGTTAGTGGGCAGCTCCAATCGCGAGGCTCCGGACACTGACCGCAATGGTTACAAATTTATCTGGCCAAATCTGCTGTGCGACGAGACCCTCAACCAACTTTCAGACCAGGGACGGAGCGCCTGCCAAAGACTGGTTCAAACATTGCGCAATAGCTTTTTTCAAATTGGTCGAAAAAACCTTGCAAATTGGGTCTATGGAACCTGGCTTGCCCTTGGCGGCCCCGCCTGTTTGTTACGCCCCTCAGACCACAAAGACGCCGAACAATACTTTAGCCTGCTACGCGATCATGATCACGCTGGCAAAATACGAGACTGGTCCGCCTTTAATCGAGCCATTGAGCGGCTGTATTCATCACCCACAGCCTCCAATGACTGCAACGTTCAGCTGATGACACTGCACAAATCGAAAGGTCTGGAATTTGACGTAGTCATTATTGTCGGGCTGGACCGAAGTTCAAGAAATGACGACAAACAACTTTTGCTATGGCGAGAGCGATTAGATAGCCAAGGCGCCAACCACCTTTTAATAAGCCCCGTCGCTGCGGAAGGTGACAATCAAGGCCCACTTTATCAGCATTTAAAATACGAGCAAAAATTGCAAAACGAGTACGAACTCATCCGCTTGTTTTATGTGGGCTGCACCCGGGCAATTGAACAATTGTATTTAACAGCTTGTCTTCAGGTTGAGCCTTCCACTTCCGGCCCATTGGCGCTCGACGACGCCGGCGCAAAACCGAAAGGGCTTCTGAAACAACTCTGGCCGCAGCTGGCTGACCAAGCTCAAGTGGTTTGCGCTCGCGTCGACCAAGCCAAAGCGGCTGGCTCGCCCGCGCGAGTACCGGGGACCTACATAAGGAGACTTTCGGTAAACTGGGAAATGCCGGCCTTGGCTGACAACTTCCGTCTTGCTCACCTCAGACTGACAAGTACTATTGAAGATGATGACCCCAACATCCCCGAACTCGAACCGGCACATGCACGTCACCTTCGCCTTGCCGGCAGCCAAGTACATCGTATTTTCGAGCAACTGGCCCGCTCACCACTACCCGCAGATGCCGATCAATATTGCCAAACTCGGCAGAGCGCCTGGCAGGCGCAATTGCTGGGTGCCGGTATCCACAATAGTGCGTTAAAGCAATGCCTTGATATCATCAATACGGCGGTTGCAAACGCTCTTAAGAGTGTGACAGGCCGCTGGATACTGGACTGCACCCATACCGCCAGTGAAGCGGAAGTGGAGTACTTCAGCCGAAAATCTGGGACGAGCAGCAGACACATTATTGACCGTACGTTTATTGACCACAATACACGCTGGATTATTGACTATAAAACCGCTCAAATTGACACGGACGAAGCTGTAGACGCCTTTCAAGCGAGGCTAAAAGACCAATACCAGGCACAGCTGGATCGCTATAAACGCGTATATTCCAGTGACAACGTCAGTATCCAGTGCGCCATCTACAACCCGCTGTTAGGCGAAGATCATTCACTTATCTTGTATTAATGGATCTAAATGCCTGCATAGCATTAACAAATCATCATTATTAATAAAATCATCCACAAAAATGGCCTAAATTTCAGTAGAATAGCGTCAGAATCCCGTATTAGGGTGGAACTCATAGACAACATAGCAACAACTGGAAAGCGAATGTCACACGAAGTAATGGATAATGCCGTTGATGATCTCAACGTAGTCTCTCAGGAGCTGTTGATTTCACCGGCGGAACTCAAGCGCGAACTGCCTCTGTCTGACGCCGCTCGCAAGGTCATCACCGAAGGTAGACAGACCATCCGTAATATCCTCGACCGCAAGGATGACCGGATTTTTGTGGTAATTGGCCCCTGCTCTATTCATGACGTTGAGGCGGCCAAAGACTATGCTGCCCGCCTGAAAAAGCTCGCTGAAGAAGTCAGCGACACCATTTATATTGTTATGCGCGTCTACTTTGAGAAGCCCCGTACTACCACAGGCTGGAAGGGGTTGATCAATGACCCTTACTTGAATGACTCGTTCAAAATTCAAGAAGGTCTGCATATTGGCCGCAAACTCTTGCTCGATATTGCCGAGTTGGGATTGCCGACCGCCACCGAAGCCTTAGACCCCATATCGCCGCAATACCTACAAGACTTAATCAGCTGGTCAGCGATCGGCGCGCGCACCACCGAGTCTCAAACTCACAGAGAGATGGCCAGTGGCCTTTCATGTGCGGTTGGCTTTAAAAATGGCACCGACGGTGGTTTAACCGTTGCCATCAACGCGCTACAGTCGGTCTCCAACCCACATCGTTTTCTGGGAATTAACGCCGAAGGTCAATGCTCAATAATCCACACTCGCGGTAATGGCTACGGCCATGTTGTCCTGCGCGGTGGCAATGGCAAACCAAATTACGATTCCGTTAGCGTTGCCATGTGTGAAGACGAGCTAAATACAGCTAAAGTCGTCCCCAATATTATGGTTGACTGCAGTCATGCCAATTCCAATAAGGACCACAATCTGCAACCGCTTGTCATGGACAACGTCGCCAACCAAATTACGGAAGGCAACAAGTCGATAATCGGTTTAATGGTCGAGAGTAACATTGGCGCGGGCAACCAGAAGATTCCCGAAGATTTGAGTCAACTAGAGTATGGGGTGTCGGTCACTGACGCCTGCATCGACTGGCCTTCAACGGAAAAGGCGATACGCTCAATGCGAGACAAAATTAAGTCCGTTTTGGCAAGTCGAAATAAAAACTAAACTCGATCTGACGCCCAAAAGACGGCTACGCCGCCTTTTGGGCTTCTCAATGTGACCATTTAAGACCCATCGTGATTGTGTAGTCATTCTGCTTGGGCAGAACACCGTTCTCATCAATTTGAGGCTTTTTGGTGTAATCCCACAAATAAGACAGCTCAAAATCTAGCTTTTCGGTTAGATCTACCGTAAAAGCAGCGTCTACAACGTGCTTATACTGCCCTGTGGCTTCATTGGTAAACTGCGGTTGGTACAACAATGATAGAGTAAGCTCACTGGTAACATCCCACTCAATGTTACTTTCAGCCGTGATCACTGCAGTATCACTCGACAAAGCCTGCCCTTGTGGAGCGGTGGTAAATTCCTGATACTGGTAACCAGGACCGCCCCCCACCTTCCAGGTAATATGGGCTTGATCCAGCAGGTAATACCCCGCAAACACACTGTAGGTTATCCGGGCATCGATATTCTGAGAGCGATCGCGGAAATACTCTAGGTAGCCGGGAGTCCAATACAGGCGACTCTCTAAAAAACGATCAAGCCGACTACTGAAGCGATGAGATTCTTCCGTTAGTATTTCGCCCGTCTCACTGTAATCGCCCCGATAGGTCAGAGCAAAAACGGACTTAGATGTATATCGGTTTAACGACAAATTACTGGACAATGAACGCTGGGCAGTATTGCCTTCTTTAAGCGATCCCCCCAGGGTCACACCTACACGCCAACGATCTATTTCACGCTCGCCTCTGCGCGACATGGCAACGATATCGGCTCGGGGGTGTTGAGCTGTCACGGGCCCGCTAAACCGGAGGGTCTTTTGATTAATATCTACCGGCCCCCAAACTGTTTCACCGGAATTGAGGCGAACGGCCATGCTTTGCGAGGACAAAACGCGAACAATGTCGTCGCTCCAGTCGAGGGATAGCTCATCAAAAAAGTCGGAATCAAAGCTAAGGGTTTTATCATAAAGGCCAATGATTTCGCCTTTTAACCACTCCCCACTATCGAGCTGCACCCAGTCCCAACCATCGAGACTGGCGGGCGGGTCGGGCCAAACTTTCTTTTTCTGCTCTGATTCTGCGGTAGCGATCAGGGCAAGCAGCAGCAAGCCACTCGTCACAATTACTTTAAAGATATGGCGCATTGCTCACCAAGTCCCTTGGATGCTCACAGTAGATCGGGTGATTAATAATATGCCTGAGTACGGTCGGTATGATCCGTTATATCTCGAATTCCCTTCAGCTCGGGCAACTTATCCATCAGCGCAACTTCAACGCCATTTTTTAACGTAAGGTCCACCGCGCTACACCCTTGGCAACCACCGCCGAAACGTAAAATGGCATAGGAGTCGTCGGTAATTTCCACCAGGCTGACTTCGCCACCGTGCGCTGCCAGGCCCGGATTAACTTCGTTGTAAAGCACGTAATTAATGCGATCTTCTAACGGACTGTCGTCAGTAACTTGTGGCATTTTAGAGTTGGGCGCACGTATTGTCAGTTGCCCGCCCATTTTGTCTGCCGCATAATCAACCTTAGCGTCCTTTAAGAAGGGGACACTGCGCTCTTCAAAATAAGCAATGAAGCCTTCCAGGTCGAGTGTAATATCCCCCTCTTTCTCTTCGCCGGGGCGACAGTAGGCAATGCAGGTCTCCGCTTTAGACGTACCCGGGTTGGCTACGAACATACGAATACCCATGCCTTCGCTGTTTTCCTGTTTTTGCAAAAGGCCCTTTAAGTACTCTTGTGCTGAAGGCGTAATATCAACTGCAACCATAAAATCTTTGTTTAACCCTTATACCTGATTAATTTACTCAGGTATTTTACTGCAAATCACGGCGGATGAAAATGTGCCCGTCCAACAACTGCGATATTAATCGCCAAGCACATCTATTATTTGGATGAAGTAGTCAGTCTATCTTACTGTTTTTGCTAGAATATAAACCATATTTCTTTTCTTCAACTCGGCCCTTTTGCATTGCATCGCTAAACGCGGAGGCAAGTATCCCTGTGGGCATTGCCACCAAGCCAATACTGGCAATGGCTGTTAGCCCTGCAAAAAACTTACCCAAGTTGGTGATCGGGTAAACGTCGCCGTAACCTACCGTGGTAAACGTTATGACCGACCACCACAGCGCGCGCGGAATACTGCCAAAGGCTTCCGGCTGGACGTCACCTTCGACCAAATAAAGGAGAATCGATGCCAGTAGAATCATAGATACGGCGATCGCCATACTGATGGAGAGCTCATAACGCCTGGAGCTGATCGCCAGTACAACGTGATGCATGGCGCGTGAAAACTTACCAAATTTTGCAAGCCGCACAATTCGCAGCAGCCGGACAAACCTCAACAGCAAAGTTTGTACTCCCAGCAAGCCCATTAGCAACGGCAAAACCGCCACCAAATCAAGCAACGCCGCTGGCGTCATGCTATAGCGCAGTCTACCCAAAAGCGCCGATTTATATTGTCTCGATTCTACACAACACCACAACCGCGCCACATACTCGCACAAAAACACAAGGCTAAAACCCAGCTCCAACCAGCGCATAACGGTCTCATAGCCGGCACTGACGGTGGGCTCTGTCTCCAGGACTGCCGTTATAAAAGACAGCAGAATAAGGACGCATATGATCCAATTAAGCGGCGACAGACCATAGCCCCAGGCTTTTGGCTCCAACTGAACATAGAGAGCGGCGCGAAATTGGCCAATCTTAGAACGTTTCATGGTTAATCTCGAGACTAAAAAGGCCTTGCAGAGGTGCCTTTGACCAGGCACCCCGTTTGCGGATGCTGAAACCGCAACTCGCTGGCGTGAAGCAATAACCGTGAGGAGAGCCCCCGCACCTCGGCATCTGCATAAAACGCGCAACCTAGTATAGGGCAGCCAATCTCAGCCAGATGCAAGCGGAGTTGATGCGACCTCCCCGTCAAAGGTTCGAGCGCGAGGAGGCTTGTACGAGTCTGTTGGTCATATGACACAAATTTATAGCGGGTAATGGAAGACTTACCTTGTTCGTCGACTTTGTATTTGGGCCGATTCAAAGGGTCAGCCATGATGGGTAAATCGATAACACCATCGCCCGGTTCAGGCCGTCCCGCCACCCTTGCGTAATACAATTTGTAGGTTTCGCGCTCCTGAAACTGCCTGGCTATTTTGCCGTGAGCGATTTTATTAAGCGCCACCACCATAATGCCAGAGGTATCAAAGTCGAGCCGGTGAACAATACTGACAGATGGGTATTCAAGCTGTAAACGACTCAATACGCAGTCATGGTTAGCGGGGTTACGTCCGGGCACCGACAACAGACCGGCAGGCTTTTCAATTAACAAAAAGTCCGGATCCGTCAACAGCACGTCGACAGAATCGAAACAGCGGGGCAAAACCGTGAGTTGATCGGGGGCGGGTTGAGTATTGGATGTCATAGGCCTCACTGCCAGCGCCGAAGCGCGGTCTAAATCAGTCACACCCAATAAAAAGAGGTGAAACTGTTACACGCAGTGTACGGGCTCGGACTAACCGGCCAGACTGCGCTATCATTGCGCTTAGTGTACCTCATTACAGGCTCGGACCATAACGTATGACCGCCCCCAATAAACAACAAAACAATGAATCAAAACCGCGTGAGAGGCGGGCCAAGCCCGGGTTATTACAAATTATTGGCAGTACGTTTGCCGCAGCCCTTGGCGTGCAAAGCAACAAAAACAGAGAAAGGGATTTTAGAGGCGGTAACCTCAAGGTGTACATCGTCTCGGGTATACTGTTTACGCTGGCGTTTATTGGCGGCCTGGTGGCGCTGGTCAATTATCTACTGGCGGCTCACTAGCGACAGAGCTAATCGATTGTTCGCCACTGTCGGGAGCTTTCAACACCGGCCTCTCGCAACAATTTTTGCACATGTGATTTGAAAACGCGCACTTCGGTCGCCGGTAGCTGGCTCAGAAAACGTTGCTGATGTTCAAGCGCAAGTTGATCAACGCGCTTTGCCAGAGATTTCCCCTCTGGCGTCAAGTAAACTCGAACACTGCGACGATCGCCATCGTCGTGCTGCCTTTGCACTAAGCCTTTGTCCACCAACCTGTCGAGTAGGCGGGTAATGGCTGAGCGATCAACCCCCAAGCACTCGGCAATTTTCGCCGGAGTATCGGCCTCCTCGTGCGCTAAAACATTAACGCTCATCCACTGCGGCCAACTGATATTTTCCACTGCCAAGGCCTCATTGAACGTCTCCCGCATTGCACTTGCCAATCGGTTTACCCAAAAAATCAGGCTATTATTCAGGTGCAGATGACCAGCTTCAACGCTGGCGGAAGCGGTCGATGTGTTATCTTGCATAAATTATCGAAGACTGAGGCAGAAGGAAGAGAATATTGCTAACGTGGAAATAGCCGCCACCTGCGAATGCAGTAGCGGCGGCTGTTGCAGCCGATTTATTGGCCACTGATCCAGAATATACAGGTCACTACAAAAATAGCGATTAAAGACACGGCCGCAATGGCATCGGCAACGCTGTCGCCCTGTTCTTGCATTTCAATTTGTTCATTCATTGTTTTTATACTCCCAGCTATTTTGGTCTTCTAGTCTTGTTATGTGCCAATCTGGTACCGTCTGGAACACACGTGATTTCAGCATCATCCATGCAAAATCATTCCCGTAGACCATTTCTTATACAGAAAGATTCTAATGACATCAAGGGGATATTGGCATATAACCAATTTTTCGTGAGATATACGAAAGAATTCGTTCAAAAACCGTACGTTACCTGATAGTTTGGCCCCCTTTAGCCCCTCGCGATTCGCGCCCATTTGCTGTATCCTGCGCGCCTGCGAACACGCCCTAGGGGCATTTCAGTAACGGTACACTGAGCTATGTATATATACGACAAGTATGACCATGAAATCCTGAGCCAGCGTGTGGCCCAGTTTCGTGACCAAACCCAGCGCTACCTCACGGGCGAGTTAAGTGAGGCAGAGTTTTTGCCTTTGCGCCTACAAAATGGCCTGTATGTGCAACGACTGGCCCCCATGTTGCGTATCAATGTCCCCTACGGCATGCTCAACAGCGAGCAATTACGCCGCCTCGCGCGAATCGCCAGGGACTATGACAAGGGTTATTGTCACGTCAGCACACGCCAGAATATTCAATACAACTGGCCCAACCTGGAGGAAGTGCCAGACATTCTCGCTGAACTTGCCGAAGTCGAGATGCACGGCACCCAATCCAGCGGCAACTGTATCCGCAACATCACTTCCGATCAGTTCGCGGGCACAGCCCCCGATGAACTGGTTGACCCGCGGCCCTACTGCGAAATCATCCGACAGTGGTCTAGCTTCCACCCTGAGTTTGCGTTTCTACCGCGCAAATTTAAGATCGCCATTTCTGGATCGCAAATGGATCGGGCCGCTATTCAGGTACACGATATTGGCCTGCAGCTGGTCACCGCTGATAACGGGGATATTGGGTTTAAAATTCTGGTCGGCGGTGGCCTGGGCCGCACCCCAGTCATCGGCAGCGTGATTCGTGAATTCTTGCCACGTATCGAAATCTTGAACTACCTCGAAGCAATATTGCGGGTTTACAATTTGCATGGACGCCGCGACAACAAATATAAAGCCCGTATTAAAATTCTAGTGCGCGCCATGGGGCCCGAGGCCTTTGCAGAGGCCGTCGAAAAAGAGTGGACTCAGATTAAAGAATCACCTAGCACCCTGCGCGAAGAAGACTTTGATAACGCAAAAGCTTTTTTCACTGAGCCCGCCTACGAGGCGCTCGACGAGACTCAGGCGGCGACTCTTTTGGATCAGCAAACGGCCGACAATGTAGCCTTTTCAAAGTGGCTTCAGCGCAATGTGCGCGATCATAAAAAACCAGGCTATGCAGCCGTTACACTATCGCTGAAACCAACGGGAATAGCGCCGGGCGACGTCACCGACAGTCAATTGGAAAAAGTGGCGGACCTTGCAGATCAGTTTAGCTTTGGCGAAGCCCGCACGACTCACGAGCAAAATATGGTTCTGGCCGACGTAAAGAAATCAGACCTATTTGCCCTTTGGCAGGCTGCTCGCGAAGCTGGTTTTGCGACCCCCAACATCGGCACCCTTACGGACCTAATTTGCTGCCCTGGTGGTGATTTTTGCTCGCTGGCAAACGCGAAATCAATACCCATTGCCGAGGCCATTCAACGTCAGTTTAACGACTTAGACTATGTCTATGATTTAGGTGACCTAGACCTGAACATATCGGGTTGTATGAACGCGTGTGGTCATCACCACGTGGGGCATATTGGTATTCTCGGTGTCGACAAAAAAGGCCAGGAATTCTATCAGGTAATGTTGGGCGGTAGCGCCAGTAACGACGCCTCTTTAGCGAAGGTTCTGGGTCCCGCTTTTGGTGCAGAGGACATGCCGCAAGTTGTGCAAACAATCGTCAACGTCTTTCTGGAAAACCGCACACAAGAAGAAATTTTTATCGATACTTACAATCGTATTGGTATTGCACCCTTTAAGGAGCGCGTTTATGCCAAAGCTAGTTAAGGACGGAGCCATTATCGACGATCAATGGGCCCTACTCGCCAAACCGGATACCGATGCGGATACTGTCGAGGTGCCAACCGGCGCTGTAATCATTCCGTTAAGCGTTTGGCTGGCGCAAAAGCAACACCTAAGTGAGCGCACCGATGTCGGTGTCTGGATTGACAGCGACGAAAGCGCTAATGATCTCGCAGAGGATGCCAAAACACTGCCACTCATAGCCGTAAACTTTCCTGCATTTATGGACGGACGGTCATTTTCCAACGCCCGCCTCCTGCGCGAACGCTTCGGCTTTACGGGCGAGCTGCGTGCAGTCGGTGGGTTTATACGCGATCAACTGTGTTACTTGTCTCGCTGCGGGGTCAACGCTTTTCGTTTTGACGATGACAGCGTCAACCTGGAAGAGGCAAAAAAATCGCTGGAAGATTTCACTGAGTTTTATCAAGCAGGCTCAGATCAGCCCACACCTCTGTTTCGCCGGCGTACCGCGTAGGCGACGACTGTTCGACGGCATGAGCACAACTGAAAAAGCGATGAACAGTTTTCACTGTTCATCGCTTTTTTAATACACGCCCTTATAAGCCAGTGGTACTAAGCCGTAGCCAGTGGTCCACTGTGAAAGCGAAACTCATCATCACCACCTTGCACTAACTTCTGCTCTAGCGCTAAGAAGAAATCGACGCGCTCCTGAATGGACTCCACGCCAGCCGCCTTTTGCGCCAAATGCAGATAATCCTGAAAGTGTCGCGCTTCCGATTTAAGCAAGGAGAAATAAAAATTCTTAAGCTCTTCATCAAGATGCGGAGCTAGTTTGGCAAAGCGTTCACAAGAGCGCGCCTCAATAATCGCTCCCACAATCAGCGTATCGACCAGACGAGCAGGTTCAAATGTGCGCACAGGTTTACGCAATTCTGCGGCGTAGCGCGATGCGCTTATTTGGTCATACGCAATGCCCCTCGCCTGCATGATCGCAATGACCTGCTCAAAGTGCCTTAGTTCTTCGCGTGCCAGCCGAGACATTTTGTTGAGAAGCTCAAAGTCCGATACATAGCGATACATAAGCTGCATTGCCGTAGAAGCGGCTTTTTTTTCGCAGTTTGCATGATCGAGCAACAATATTGCGGGATTCGCCAACGCGTTATCAATCCAACTCTGTGGTGTCGAGCAATAGAGAAATTCTGTAATCGCGGAGATATCTGTGGTCATGGAGAGCCTGCTCGGGCCAAACCCGGCGCAATATACCTTTCGTAATAGGCACAAGAAAGTGCGTAAAAATCTTTATCGATATCATCGCGAATCTGGGTTAAGGGCAAATTTCGCCAACCATCTCGCAAGGCAATACCGAAGTGTGACAAGTCATAAATTTGGCTGGCACCGGCCCGCAACAAATCAAAAATCCAACAATAAGGTGATTGCTCAGCTTTAAATTCGATCTGTTGATGCTGTATTTGGGCTAACAGCAGTGCCTCATCTTGAATCGTAAAGCGATTCTCAACTAATTGTGTGAGATAACCCTCTAATCGCTGCGCGATAATACGCCGCTGCCCTTCAGAGTATGCGTTCCAGTGGATAACCTCATGGGAAAAGCGCTTGCAACCTCGGCAAACGCTGTCTCCAATGCCGGTTGAACAAATACCGACACAAGGGGTTTTAACAGGATCAAATACAACCATGGGTCTCCACAGGCAGAATCGCTAAGGCTGCATTTTAACACCGGCGACAAGCTTCAGTAAGGCATACCAGCGATATCCATATCAATTTTCCATAACGACCCCTTGCCAGTTATAAACAAGGTCTTCATGTCCTCGCCACCGAAGGCAGCATTGGTGACATTTGCATCAAAATCGGCAGATGCTATTTCCTCGCCCTCGGGGCTGATTACCCGCAATCTACGGGTGGTATGCTCGGTTACATAGACGTTACCCATACAGTCGACGGCCATACCATCTGGCACTGTTACTGGCGCCAAAAATTGGCTCTGTACATACGGAAAGTCGGTGGTTAGGTCATAAGCACGCACATAACCGTGGTTACCGCCGCCAGCCACGTATAAAGTAGCCTCGTCGGGGGAGAGTGAAATACCATTGGGGTTAGCGATGGTCTTATCAATCAGACGTACCTGGCCGTCGCTGACCTCATACACACCGGTAACCGGCTGGCCGCCTGGCGCCGCGCGCGTTTGAAAATCCGGGTCGGTAAAGTACAGCGTACCTGCACGGCTTACCGTTAAATCGTTAGGGGAGTTAAACACATTCCCTGCAAACTCTTCGGCTAACGCCGTGCGCTCACCTGACCCTACATCTAACCGCGAAACGGCTTTGTACTTATGAGTTCCGGCAATTAGGGCCCCAGTTTGGTCAAGCGCCAGCCCATTTGACCCTGAGTCATCGATGGCAACTTTAAGGGTATCGCCATCATAGGCCATTACTTTCGATGGAAAACCATCGGTAAACAAAAAGTGGGAAAAATACAAAACCCCGTCTTTCCATACTGGCCCTTCATAAAGACCAACGGCTGCGTTATTGGCTATTTGAATACGCTCAGGGCGTAATTGACCTTGTGGCGCCGCGCCGGATTTGACGCTGCAGACCGCAGCGGTCTGCGGCATATCATTGTGCTGAGCACAGGCCGATACTGCCAAAAACGGCAGGACTAAGACGCTTAATTTTTTTAGACTCATGGAATTTCCTTACAATCGTTTTTAGCCAAAGCTTCATTGACCCAGTATTTACATATCATACCTATAAAATGATAGCGCTACCATAACAGGAATAGCAACACGATAGCGGCACTCGGCACTTTGAATTATAATTTCTACTCGATTTGCCCGTAGAGACAGCTATGCGGCTACTTAAATTCCAGGCTGCTTGTTATGCATGGGCAACCAGGCGCGTGCTGCACCGAACTGTGCGGCTTCATCGCCGTGTAACCACAACTTCAACGAAAGTGAGAATCACCAAAAGTATGCTGACGAGGGCTAGCGTATTGCCGCCGTCGAAGTTCAAGATGTAGCCGCTGATGCGCCACTCACAAAAGGCTATCTTCAGTGGACCCTTTTTTCCATTCCACAATGGCTCTGAGCCCTATGACGCGCACGCCGGCCTACATCTTTTGCATTCCCTTGTTTTGGTTCTCGCTATACGCATTGGTTGGCTGTACGAAAACAGAACCGGAAGTCACGTTTGACGACTATCTCACTCGCCTGGGTCGTGTGACAGACATTAGTGTTCCTCCTACGGCACCCCACTCCCGCCCGCAATATCCTGCCCGCGCGAAACTGTTGCCAGTGATTGAATCGCCAACCATCAATTGGCTGGAACTGTGGGACTATCGCCAATGTGGGCTAAGCACATTGCTTGGAGAGCGCAATAGTGTTCTAGGTAAGCACATGCAAGCTTCCACCCATTTTGTTATGGATGTTGAGATTATTCAGGCGCTGCAATACTGCCGTACGCAAACAGCAGACACTGAAAGTCAGAAATTGTCCGACACACTGCTTAACATTAAGCGGGAACAACTTCCCCTGCGTTTTGCGAAAGCCACCGCCGCCAGCGAAGAGATGCAAAGTTTTTGGTCATATTCGGGCCCCACACTCATCGCCCCGCAAACCAGCCTCAACGCCAGCATTGAGGCAATAGACCACTGGCAACTTTCAATGCGAGAAGCACCTCTTACGCTGCCGGATATTAGCCTGCTTGAAAACAGCAACAAGGTTTTACGACAAAAACAAGGTGGTACCCTTCTAAAAAGCTTGATTTTCGCCGAGCAAAAGATGCGCAGCGCCAATCGCATTCTGGCCCAGGCAGAACAACGTAAAACACTTTGCCCCTTAGGGTTAGCGAAGCAAGAGCTTAACTGGGCGCGAAACGTGATGCGGAAATTTTTTATCACCAAAGTCCAGCCCTATTTAGCGCGTATCAATGCAGATAACCTGGCTTTACAAGCCTCATACAACCAATTTTATCAACGCTTGCCGAATTCCACCCAGCAAGTTCTTATTCCGTTCACTGAGCAATGGCACACGCTTAGCAAAGCCTTTACACTCTCAACTAAGGCGCACGTTAAGCACTGGCAGTCGTTGTTCGCAAGCTGTGGAGAATCAGCCACTAAGGAATCACCATGAATGTAAAACGCAGCATTCTAATCACCGGATGCTCAAGCGGTATTGGCTACTATTGTGCGCACACCTTAGCCAAAAATGGTTGGCAGGTTATTGCCAGTTGTCGCGATGCAGAAGACGCAGCCAGCCTTAAAGCTGAGGGGCTGGAGGCTATTGTGCTCGATCTAGCCGATACCGACAGCATCTTAGATGGGCTCAAACAAACGCTGGCTCTGACCGGAGGGCGCCTGGACGCCCTATTCAATAATGGCGCCTACGGCCAGCCCGGCGCAGTCGAAGACTTAAGCCGCGACACACTGCGTAAACAGTTTGAAACAAACTTTTTCGGATGGTGCGAGCTAACTAATGAGGTCGTGAAAGTCATGCTCACGCAAGACAGTGGGCGCATTATCCATAACAGCTCCGTACTTGGCTTTGCTGCTATGCCTTTTCGGGGCGCTTACAACGCCAGTAAATTTGCACTAGAGGGTATCGCCGATACCATGCGCCTTGAATTGGCCGACACCAACATTCAGCTGTCATTGATTGAGCCCGGCCCAATTACAAGCGAATTTCGCAAAAATGCCTTGCGGGCTTTAGAAGGCAACATTGACTTCAATGCAAGCCGTCACGGCTTTAAGTACGCAGCAGCCGTGCACAGACTGGCCAAAGAAGGCCCGGCCTCGCGGTTCACTCTTGGCCCCGAAGCTGTTTACAAAAGACTGGATCATGCCCTCAATGCTAAGCGCGCTAAACCGCGCTACTATGTGACATTCCCGACGTACTTAATGGGGTACTTAAAGCGCATTCTGACAACGCGCATGATGGACAACATACTGGGTCGAATTTCAAGCTAAACAGGTGAAATGATGGAATACAAAAATATAACGCTACCGGCCAATAAATCTATTGCACTGATTGCCCACGACAACAAAAAGCCCGATATTGTGAAGTGGTGCCAAGATCACAAAGAAGATTTAAGCGGTCACACGCTCTACGCCACCGGTACGACAGGCTCGGTCATCAGTAACGCGACAGGCTTGACCATTCAGAGATTAATCAGTGGCCCGCTTGGCGGTGATCAGCAAGTGGGCTCACTGATCACCGAAGGGAAAGTAGACTTTCTCATCTTTTTTTGGGACCCGTTCGAGCCCATGCCCCACGATCCCGATGTAAAGGCTCTGCTAAGAATTGCTGCGGTATGGAATATTCCGGTGGCTTGCAACCCCATCAGCGCCGACTTTATGATCGCATCTCCGCTGTTTGCCACTGAGTTTCAGCGCAGCGTACCGGACTACGAAAGCTATATAACAAAGCGAACACACTAAAAAAAAGCCCGCTTGCGCGGGCTATTTAATCAGTTACTCAATTCCAGTAACAATTTATTGAGTTTCTTCACATAAGCCGCCGGATCGGTCAAGTGGGCGCCTTCGGCAAGGCTCGACTGATCAAACAACACATCAGACAGATCGGCGAAACGCTCCTCATCCTGCTCCTGATCGAGCTTCTGTACCAATGGATGCTCAGGGTTCAACTCAAAAATTGGCTTCGACTCGGGGACTTTTTGCCCGGCCTGCTCAAGCAAACGACGCATTTGCGCACCCATCTCGTTTTCAGGAACCACGACACACGCCGGCGAATCGGTCAGACGATGAGTAATGCGTACTTCTGCCACTTTTTCACCGAGCACCTTTTGCACTCTGTCTACCAGCGGCTTCATTGACTCTGCGACTTCTTCCTGAGATTTCTTTTCTTCCTCAGAATCCATGCCGCCCAAGTCGAGCTCGCCCTTACCAATATCGGTTAGAGACTTACCATCGAACTCCATTAAGTGGCTCATTAGCCAATCGTCTACGCGATCGGACAATAACAACACTTCGATGCCTTTCTTACGAAATACCTCAAGGTGTGGGCTGTTCTTTGCCGTATTGTGGTTATCTGCAGCAATGTAATAAATCTTGTCCTGACCCTCTTGCATACGACCGATGTACTCGTCCAGCGATTGATCTTTAGCATCGCTATCTGTATGGGTAGTCGCAAAGCGCAGCAATTTGGCAATTTTTTCCCGGTTGGCAAAATCCTCAGCCGGTCCTTCTTTGATCACCTCACCAAACTGGTTCCAGAACAATTGGTACTGCTCAGGCTCGTTTTTGGCAAGCTTGGTCAGCATATCCAACACGCGTTTGGTCAGAGCGGTACGCATCGAATCAATATTCGGATCTTTCTGTAATATTTCCCGTGACACATTCAACGACAGATCGTTTGAATCAACTACACCTTTAACAAAACGCAAATACAGTGGCAAAAATTGCTCTGCATCGTCCATAATAAAGGTACGCTGTACGTACAGTTTTAAGCCTCGAGCGCCGTCACGATTGTACAAATCGTAGGGCGCTCGTGCGGGAATATAGAGCAGGCTTGTGTAGTCAAGCTTGCCTTCAACCCGGTTGTGACTCCACGTCAGCGGGTCTTCGTAGTCATGACTAACATGCTTATAGAATTCTTTGTATTCGTCATCGCTCACCTCTGAGCGCGAACGCGTCCACATTGCCGTGGCGGTGTTGATCACTTCATCTTCTGGTTCCGCTGGAGTTTCTTCATCTTCCCCTACAGCCTGCTGCTTTTGCATCACTACGGGAATGGCAATGTGGTCGGAATATTTCTTGATGATTGAGCGCAAACGCCAATCGTCTAAAAATTCATCAGCGTCGCTTTTAATGTGCAACTCAATTGAGGTACCACGGCTGGTTTTCTCAATATTCTCAATCTCAAACTCTGCCTCACCGTCACACTCCCAGCGCACACCTTGGTCTGCCGCCTGCCCCGCTTTACGGGTGGTTACGACAACCTTATCGGCGACAATAAATGAGGAGTAAAAACCGACCCCGAACTGACCAATCAGCTGGGCATCTTTCTTATCATCACCGGTCAACTGCTCCATAAAGGCCGCCGTACCCGACTTGGCAATAGTGCCCAGGTTTTCAATGACTTCATCGCGGGTCATACCCACGCCATTATCACTAATCGTAATGGTCTTGGCGTCTTTATCTACGCTCACCCTTACCTGCAGGTCCGCATCACCTTCATACAGAGCATCATCCTTTACTGCGGCAAAGCGCAGCTTATCGGCGGCATCGGAGGCGTTAGAAACCAATTCGCGCAGGAAGATTTCACGGTTGGAGTACAGCGAGTGGATCATTAAATGCAAAAGCTGCTTAGCTTCTGTCTGAAATCCGCGGGTCTCTTTCTGGGCTTCTACAGTCATGGGGTATGCTCCTATCTACTAACAACAGGGCCCTAAGGCCTATTCATATCTGGGATAGTAAATGGGGGCAACGGGGAAGATTTCAAGCCTGATCATGTTTTGATCATTCATTGGCCAAATACCGAACGAAAATCAGCCAAAAACTCATATCTTATTGATTTAATGGGATTTTTAACAAAAAAAGAAATCGAGCAGTAGTGTGTGTCTTGGATCAGCCTTGTAAGCCTGCGTATTCCGAGGCAAACCGGGAGCGAAGCGAAGCGAAGGTTTGGCCTCGGCATGGGGCAATTGTAGGAATATTACTACGCCCTTAGAGTTTTGCATAAACATTAAACTATTGAAGACTTTAAGCGTCTTCAATTAAGCCTCACCATTCTAAATGAAACGCTCTGTGCGGGTCCACATGCAGGGTGTTGTGGGGGCTGGGGGCTGGAGGCTAGACACCTCCAGCTACCCGATTAGAACCTGATATTTTACTGAGTTCTATTTTAGAATGGGCATTCTTCATCTTCAGTTCCTCTGGAATTCAGAACCTCCCACATTTCATTTTGGTGTACCCAAATGGGATCTGCGCTTTGTACAATCCATTCGTCTTGACGAATGCCACCTATCATTGAGGGTCGCTTAACCCTTACTTGCATCCCATTCATGAAGACCCACATATACTTCTTTTGACGCTCTATTTTAGCCTTTTTCCTTGTCTTTTGTTGCGCTGGTGTAAGTTGTTTCTGTAATTTAGGCATAATGTTGATTGAGTTCTCACGCCCAGCACAGCGGCTGGCAACGCTGGCACGTGTTTGCGCAGCAATTTGAGTGACAGGTTTGACAGTCCGTTGCTGCTTGTTAGGCATGCTACTTGCCGCCCTGGTTAGATTTAAAATAGAACTCTTTAACACGCGATAATGGCATGCCATGAAATATCATGAGCAACGGTGTTGCGTAAACCATTAGTGGAAAAATAATAACTAATAGTTGATGTAAATGTGCTTTCTCATGCTCCGTGCTTACAGCCATAATACCAAGCCCATAGCCTATTGCTGCGCCGAATAATGCACAAACATGCAATAACAATTGTGATGGCCCGAGCCATTTAGGAGCTACTACAACCAATAGATCCTTTAACACCAGCAAGCTAAGAGGTATACCTGCAAAGAAAAACAATAAGAACCAAGCTGTAAGCCATGACTCATTGTCTGTACTCATTATGGCGAAACATAGCGCAGTAACGAATACTACAGTTGATATTGTTTTTGCTACGATGCTCATGTGTGCCTAACGCCGTTATAAGCAGTGGTTTTTCAGTTGTACTTTTTCCATAAAATGAAGCGAAGCGGAATGGCAAAAGTGCAACTGAAAAACCATCTGCTTGATAACTTTGTTATACATTTTTTAAGATTATTGGTTTCAGGGCTTCATGATTAACTTTTAACAACTTACCTTGTATTTCAAAACATTCAGACAATACTCTATAGCCAATAACTACACGCATTATTAAAGCAAATTGAATAGTCGCCTCCCTGCATCGCTTGATGGAGCGATCAAAATCTTCGAGGGTTGGCGAAGAGATTTTAGTGGATGCACCGCTTTTATTTAGGCCGGGTTTTGTTCCGGCGATGTGAAATAGTGTTTTTTCTTCTTCGGTTATTGAATAAGGCAACCAGTGTGAATGCAAAAATACATTTCTTTCTTCAATAATTACATGAAATTGACTAAAAACTTTGGAAAATACTTTTCTTTCTTCTTCATTTTTGGCCACGCTAACATTAACAAGTGCGTGCAGCTTTGAAAGTAAGGGCGCAGCAGTTAAGCCTTCCAGCAAAATTTCATAAACAGCCTCATTTTTCAAGCCCTGAGCATGTAGTATGCAAACAATGAGCGAACGAATGGATTCACAAAAGTCCTCAAACGCAATGACATAACGTCCAAGCATTTCATACATCTGCTCTTCTTTTTCAAATGCCATATGGTCGCCTAGTTTGTATAACAGTTACTTCAAAACACTAAGTAAAATCCCCCGCGACAATGTAACACCCCGATAAGTTAGACGAAAAAGTGTTGCTAAGCAATTGATATTACTAGACAAGGAGCTATTTTTGACAGTTCCCTGTCCGAGAAAAGAAAGACTTTTTCTTTATAATTGTGACTGTATTCGTTTTCTTTGATCTGGATAACCCCTATGCAACCTAATGATTGTATTGCGGTTTTTACGACCCTCCCTCGAATTGGCGTCAAACTTTGCTTAAAGCTACGTGAAAATGCATAAGAATTGGGCAACCACCCACCAATCAAATTCAGCTACGAAGCCCTCTTTCCCCATCTCATCCAGCCGAATTCGAGTCATTTTTGTGGGTTAATTGCACACGGACGTGCAATTAAGGAAAAGCGCTGGGACAAGGTGAATGACTCGCAGAGGCAGAGAGAGCAGCCTGGGCTGACGCGATCTTTTCCGACCCTCAAAATTGGCTTGAATTCGGGAACCCGCAGGGCTGAGAAGTGCGGGGCTGGTTTTTTGGGTACTTTTTGCAGTAAAAAGTACCTCGCCCGCCCGGCGAAAGAGGGCAAAACTAGAAAAAAGTCTGATGTCCGACGCCTGATGACTGACGCAAAAGAACTCGCACTAAGCCCCCCAACAAACAAAAAAAAATGCGCACCTAAACAGGTGCGCATTTCGCAAAAGCCCTGACTAAATTAAAACCTAAACCACCTTAACCGGCTCAGCTTTCACATCAGTCGTCATGGCTTCAGCCGGCGGACGGAAATCCGTTAGCTTGATATCGCGAACCGCTGCCACATACTCATCCTTTGTAGGCATACGACCCAGCACGGCTGACAATACCACCAACGGCGTCGAGCCCAGCAGTGACTCACCTTTCTTGTCGTTACTGTCAGCCACTACACGGCCCTGGAACAAACGCGTAGAAGTTGCCAGTACGGTGTCACCCGGCTCGGCTTTTTCCTGGTTCCCCATACACAGGTTACAACCGGGGCGCTCCAGGTACATAATATTTTCGTACTTGGTACGCGCTTCGCCTTTGGGGTGGCTGTCGTCGAACTCAAAACCGGAGTATTTCTGCAATATCGCCCAGTCGCCCTCGGCCTTTAGCTCGTCCACAATGTTGTAGGTCGGCGGTGCCACTACCAATGGTGCTTTAAACTCAACGGCGCCTTTATCGGATTCGATATTGCGCAGCATCTGGGCGATGATTTGCATATCGCCTTTGTGCACCATGCACGAACCTACGAAGGCTAAATCAACGGTCTTGTTGCCGCCGTAGTATGAAACGGGGCGAATGGTGTCGTGCGTGTAACGCTTCGACGGATCGTCGTTATTCACGTCTGGGTCGGCAATCATTGGCTCGTTGATCTGATCCAAATCAACGACAACTTCAGCGAAGTATTTCGCGTTGTTGTCAGGCTTAAGCGCCGGGTTGGTGCCGGACTTGATTTCTTCAATACGCTTGTCAGCCAGTGCGATCAAACCGGCAAGGGTTTTCGCCTCATTATCCATACCCTTATCAATCATGATTTGGATACGGCTCTTAGCCAATTCGAGAGAGCCAATCAGTGTATCGTCATTGGAAATACAGATGGAGGCTTTCGCCTTCATCTCGGCCGTCCAGTCGGTGAAGGTAAACGCTTGGTCAGCCAGCAAAGTACCAATGTGCACTTCGATAACACGTCCCTGGAAGACGTTTTCGCCACCAAATTGCTTCAGCATTTGCGCCTGGGTCGCGTGTACCACATCGCGAAAATCCATGTGGTCAGCCATTTCACCTTTAAAGGTGACTTTGACTGAGTCGGGAATCGGCATGGCCGACTCACCTGTGGCCAAAGCGATCGCAACCGTGCCCGAGTCGGCACCGAAGGCAACGCCTTTTGACATACGGGTGTGGGAGTCACCGCCAATAATAATGGCTTGATCGTCAACCGTAATATCGTTCAACACCTTGTGAATCACGTCGGTCATGGCGTGGTATTGCCCTTTAGGGTCACGCGCGGTAATCAGGCCGAAGTTGTTCATAAACGACATTAAGCGAGGGATATTCGCCTGGGCTTTTTTATCCCACACAGAGGCGGTGTGACAACCTGACTGGTAGGCGCCATCGAGTGATGGCGAAATCACTGTTGCCGCCATAGACTCCAATTCTTGCGACGTCATCAGACCGGTGGTGTCTTGCGAGCCGACAATGTTCACTTTAACGCGAACATCGGAACCTGCGTGCAGGGGTGTATCCGATGCCACGCCAACGGCGTTTTTGTTAAAGATTTTTTCAACGGCGGTCAGGCCTTGCCCCTCGTGCGAAATCTCTTTAGAAGGGGCGTATACGCTAGCTGGCTCAACCCCGAGCACTTCAGCGGCAAAGGTTTGTAGCTTCTTACCAAAAACCACAGCGTAGGAGCCGCCAGCGCGCATAAACTCGACTTTTTGCGGGGTAAAAGCATCGGCCACATCGGCGACCACACTGCCGTCTTTGTACAGCTTTTTCTCTTGGGTGTTGATGCTCAGCACTGTGCCTGTGGCAACAGAGTAGACCTCTTCCAGTACAGGGTCGCCGGCCTCGTTAGTCACTACATTGCCGTCGGCGTCGGTCTTTTTCACCCAGTTTTTCAGGTCTAAACCAATACCGCCGGTTACACCAACGGTGGTCAAGAAGATTGGGGAGATACCGTTGGTACCCGCCACAACCGGCTTCATATTCACAAATGGAATGTATGGACTGGCGGGCTCGCCGGCCCACAGTGCCACATTGTTAACACCGGACATACGCGATGACCCCACACCCATGGTGCCCTTCTCGGCCACCAACATAACTTTCTTGCCTGGGTGCTCGGCCTGTAAGGCTTGAATCTTTTGTTGAGCTTCCGGGGTGATCATGCACTGGCCGTGCAGCTCACGGTCGGAGCGAGAGTGGGCTTGATTGCCTGGCGACAGTAAGTCGGTGGAGATATCGCCAACCGCTGCTACATAAGTCACAACATCGACAGTCTCTTCCAGCTCGGGAAGTTTGGTGAAGAATTCGGCCTGGGCGTAGCTTTGCAGAATGTCTTTGGCAATGGCATTGCCTGCTTTATAGGCTTTGCTTAAGCGTTCGTAATCGGCTTCGTACAAAAACACCTGAGTTTTCAGTACGTCGGCAGCGGGCTTCGCAACAGCCTCATCGTCGCTTAGCGCTAAGTCCAGCAACACTTCGATGGACGGGCCCCCTTTCATGTGCGAAAGCAGTTCAAACGCAAACTCTGGGGTAATTTCGGCGACTTTTTCTTCGCCCAGAATAATTTCTTTTAAGAACGTTGCTTTAACGCCTGCAGCACTGGTGGTACCCGGCAGAGTGTTATAGATGAAGAACTTCAGTGAGTCTTCGCGATGCTCATGATCGACATCTTTGATTTGCTCGATGATTTCAGACAGCAAATCAGCGCTGTCGATGGGTTTTGGCTGTAAGCCTAACTCCGTCTTGCGGGTTTCAATTTCAGCCAAATACTCTGCATACAAACTCATAAAACTTCTCCTGACTCGACTCGTTATACCAGCGCTGTTCTTTGTATCGCCATACTTACGGACACCATAAGCTTCTAAGAAAAACCGGGCTTATTTGAGCGCCATAAGCCTATTCACCTAGGCAAAACAACACCACAGCAGGCCATCACTCGTTACTTTGGGGGTTTAATCACCACAATGGGGGTTTGCCATACACCCCTCTAGTACGCCTAGCCATGCGACCAGGCACACAAACCAACCGAATACGTGTTCAGCTCAGACCAATACGGCTAGACCGCTGATCAACGATCTACTCGTATTCATACGCGTTGCGTCAGCCTGATCGGCAAAACTTAAACCAGCTTGTCATTGCAGTGGCACATAGGTAGGTACGGCAACACGGTGGCCAATACTTTCCTGTTGCTGACTGTATCAACAAACAGACTCAGTAGGTGTGTACCTCACCCCACCAGTTCATAGTGGGTAGATACTGGGCTCGCATCATACAGACTGCCGTCAAAAATGACTATATGCAGGGCAATATCCGTTCATATTATTGCCCTGAAGCCAGGGAGGATACACCTAAACAGTTCATACTATAGGTGGCCTGTAAGGCCAATAAAATCAGGGGGCATTAGAGCAACCTGCCGAAACTTGCGCAGCAGCTTAGCCACTCAAGCGTCTTTGGGCCTCAACCAAGCCGCCAAGCTTCAGTGATCTAATATTCGGGTGCCTGAGGCAAAGTAAGAAAGCGAAACTAGCCCCCCGCCATTAATCCCCCGTTCAGCTTGCCATTGGTAAACTCGCAGCCATTGAGCAAACATAGGACAAAGATCGGCCAAATGCCCGCAGAGCAATATAAGATGCTGAATTCAAAGGAAAAATTGGTACGACCGAGTGGACTCGAACCACCGACCCCCACCATGTCAAGGTGGTGCTCTAACCAACTGAGCTACGGTCGTACAGAAGGAAGCTGAGCAAGGAGCTCAACTGGGGCGCGACTTTACCAAGAGGCGCCAAAGCTGGCAAGTCTTTTTAGTGTTATAAAATAACAAATTGTTACAGTTTCTCTATTTCTATAAAGCATAATAGGCAAAGTGTATAATGAAACTCACTCTTTTCCAGCATTTACCGTATAATTGCCGGACGTAAGGATACAGATCGCGTGTTTATGACCACCGGGACATTGTTGATGCTAAAAGCGTTATTCGAGTCATCCAGAACGACCAAACGTCTGATTTCTCTTGCCTACGACACACTGGCAATCACTTTTGCACTCTATATATCGATATGCCTGCGCCTAGGCACCTTGGATATACCGCTTACCCAGCGTGAATTTGGCACTCTGGCTATCACGATTGTTTTTACCCTCGCCGCTTTTATTAAAATGGGTATGTACCGCGCAATTTTGCGCTATATGACTCCTCAGGCCCTCAATACCGTTTTTCTGGGCAGTTGTTTTTCAGCGCTAACCCTGGCGGTTGGTAGTTTCTATACGCACTCGTTTATACCCCGCTCGGTACCCTTTATTTACCTAACCGTAAGCCTGATTTTGTTGGGTGGCCCCCGCTTGCTTGTACACCATATAGCAATGCTACTAAATGGCACGCGAGTGGGGAATCGTGAGCCTGTGGTTGTATACGGCGCCGGTTACACGGGGCACCAGTTGCGACTTGCACTGAAAGCCACGAACTACAAAGTAGTCGCTTTCGTCGACGACGATCTGGCTCGTCAAGGCTCGGTATTCGCCAATATAAAGGTACAAAGCCCTTATCAATTGCCCGAGATAATCAAGAAAAGTAACGCAACCCGCGTGCTGTTAGCCCTCGGTAATACGCCGCACTCGCGCCGCGCACAGATCATTAAACGCCTTGAGCCGCTGGGGGTTACCGTGCAAACAGCCCCGGCTATACCCGATCTAATTAGCGGTCGAGCCCGTATTGAGCATATCAGAGATGTAGATATTGAGGATTTACTGGGCCGTGACCCGGTTAAAGCCAACTCCGAACTACTGAGTGCCTGCATTGCTAACAAGGTTGTCATGGTGACGGGCTCCGGTGGCTCAATTGGCAGTGAGCTGTGTAGGCAAATAATACAGCAAGCCCCTAAGCGCATTGTTCTTTTTGAATTAAACGAATACAGCCTATACCGCCTGGAATCTGAGCTAAAAAATATAGCCAAAAAGAAGCATATAGACGTCGAAATCGTTCCTCTGCTTGGCTCAGTACAGCGTGAACACCGTGTCGAAACCATCATGAAGACCTTTTCTGTGCAAACGGTCTACCATGCCGCTGCCTACAAACATGTCCCCTTGGTAGAACACAACATTGTTGAGGGTGTGCGCAATAATGTATATGGCACTTGGTATACCGCCGAAGCTGCCATACGCGCTGGGGTAGAATCATTTGTATTAATTTCTACCGATAAAGCCGTTCGCCCTACGAATATAATGGGCGCCTCAAAGCGTATGGCAGAGCTAGTGTTGCAGGGCCTCTCCCAACGTCAATCATCCACTCGCTTTACCATGGTACGGTTTGGCAATGTATTAGGGTCTTCCGGTTCAGTTGTACCGCTGTTTCGTCAACAAATAAAAGCTGGGGGGCCCGTTACCGTGACTCACCCGGAAATAATTCGCTATTTTATGACCATCCCCGAAGCTGCCGAACTGGTAATACAGGCAGGCTCTATGGGTACCGGTGGTGACGTTTTAGTATTAGACATGGGAGAGCCGGTCAAAATTGATGATCTGGCCAAACGTATGATTCATCTGTCTGGCCTAACGGTTAAATCAGACATTGAACCGGATGGCGATATAGAAGTTGCCTATACTGGGCTTCGTCCCGGTGAAAAATTGTACGAAGAATTACTGATAGGTGACAACGTCAGCGGCACCGACCACGACCGAATTATGCGTGCCGAGGAATATTGCCTAACCTGGACCGAAACTCAAGCCATCTTGGACGAGCTGGATACAGCGTGCCACGACTACAGTTGCGACAAGGTGAGAGAGTTGTTGATGATTGCGCCCACCGGATACACAACCCAAGAAGAGCTGGGCGATGCCGTCTGGTTACACAAATCACGAAGCGCGCCTTTACGTGTGGTTAAGTAGTCGATTTCTGCATTTTTTCAGGTGTACCCGCTTTCAGCATTAAAGCAATTGATACCAAGGGCGTGTACGCGATCAAAAGCCCTTTAGCGCCAGATACGGCACCAGCCACCACGGCCATTGCCCATGGCAACAGCCACAGCATATTAATCGTTAGAATCACCAGCGTCACTTTAGTGTGCGACTTAAGTATTCGTGATGCGTATTGATAAGCATGCGTTCGATGGGCGTCAAAAATACGTTGTCGTTGGATGAGCCTTCTTAGCAACGTGCAGGTTGAATCAGCAACAAACACACCGAGCATAATGACTAGCGCCCAGAACTGCTGAACATTTTCGCTGGCAACACAATACACACTAAACCCAGCAAACAATGCCCCAAGAAAGGCACTGCCCGTATCCCCCATAAATATTTTCGCATTGGGAAAATTCCAGACAAGAAACCCCAGGCTGGCACCGGTAAGCAGCAAGAAGTACATGCTCCAGCCAGCGCTAACCGAGCCCAGCAAAAATGTCATGGCAAGAGACACACTGACCGCCTCGATTCCCGCCAAACCATTAATACCATCCATAAAGTTGTAAAGATTGGTACACCATATGTACCAAAGTATAAGTAACAGTAACAATAACGGGCCACTTAACTGAAATACTTCCAAGCTAAGTGTGGCCGGATAAAAAACTAATGTAACCAAAATCGCCGCGGCCAACTGAACGGCCAAGCGGAGTCTTCTGGAAGCTTGCTTATAGTCATCGTAAAAACCGACCAGGCCAATCATCAACGATGACAGAAGCAGTGGCCAAGCCTGCTGTACAGGCAGAAGGAACACTCCGCCTATAATCGCGACTAACACAATTGAGAGTCCACCACCTCTAGGCGTAACGGCGGTGTGCGAGCTACGCTCACCTGGCACATCCAGTATATTTAGGCGGTTAACCACCAACATAGCTACTGCGGTAAGCGTCACCCCGAATAAAAATCCAGACAATAGATACCACATTAACACTTCTCCGATGCCGTCAAACTGCTGCGAGCAAACTCCTTTAAGCCATCTTGGGTATTCACTTTAGGCTGCCATTGCAGCCTTTGGCTAAGCTTGGAAATATCGACCGTGAGATTACCTGTTAACTTATCAAACTTATCAGACTGCCCGAGGATAAACATTGACAGCTTCAGCAGTGGTACTGGAATAGGTATGGATTTAAATCTTCCGCCGATACCTTCAGATAAACAGGCCATAATTTCAGACGTGGAAAGCTCTTCGCCGTCACCCGCCAAAAACATCTCGTTATACGCTCTAGGGTTATTAATCGTACGCATTAAAATGTCGGCTAGATTGTCAATCCCCAGCAAACTGCGCTTGTTCCTAACTCGCGCCAACGGTACTGGAAAACCAGAATTGACGAACCTTAACAGGCTTCGCATGTTGCCCTTACAACCTAAACCGTAAACCAATGGCAGGCGTAGCACCGTAACTTTTAAAGCGCTTTCGCGGGCAGCTTGCCAAAGAGTCTGCTCGGCCATCATCTTCGATTCAGCGTATGCAGATACAGGTGCGGGCTCGTCGTGTTCCGTATAGTGGCGGGATACGCCATTACCATTCACTCCAATTGAACTCAAAAAAATAAAATGTGTCACGCCTGCAGCTCCGGCAGCGATTGCCAACTTCTCGGTAAAGCCAACATTCACGTGATAAAATTCCTTAACTTGTCGGGCATCTGGTTTTGCAATATGAGCCAACCCCGCAGTATGAATAATGGCCGTGTAGCCTTTTAATTTATGAGCTAATTCGGCCACTGATTCGCCCGCACGCAATTGCAGCTGCGCAGAATCTGTGAGCGAGTGTGATGCCCCGGCTACGGCATACTGACCATTAGACAGACTTTTTATCAAGGAGCTGCCGATAAATCCCTGCGCGCCAGTAACAAGAACATTTACCTCAGTCATTACTGATCACGACTCTCAATGTAGTTATTGGTAAAGCGAACCACATCATCGTCGCCAAAATAATCTCCAGTCTGTACTTCGATAATCTCCAAGATTGCATTTGACGTATTGCGCAACGAATGTACATCACCCGCTTCAATGTAAACTGATTCATTCTTGCAAAGTTTACGCGTAGTGCCCCCCACACTAACTTCGGCCTCACCTTCGACAACGACCCAATGCTCCGCTCGATATTTGTGGACTTGCAGCGCTATACTGGCGGCGGGCTTCACCCTAACGTGTTTAACCTGATAGTGCTCACCGAGGTTCATCACCTCTACACTCCCCCAAGGTCGGTGGACAAGTGCGTGACGTCGATGTTCTGAACGGCCAGATTGTTTAATTTGAGAGACGATTTCTTTAACGCCCTGCCCCTTATTAATATCCATAACCAGCAGGGCATCCTGAGTGTCGATAATCGCTAAATTGTTAACACCCAAAGTACTGACCAGTCTCGATGTAGAGTAAATCAGGGAATCCTTAGTATCCTCGACAATCACATCACCGAGTGCCGCGTTACCAGCTTTGTCCTTAGGTAACGCATCCAATACTGAATCCCAACTCCCAATATCGCTCCAGTCGCCATCATAAGGAACTACCACGCCTCGCTTGGTTCGCTCCATTACGGCGACGTCGATTGACAGCGACGGCGATCGCTTAAAAGATTCCTCTTCCGCCCGGACAAAATCGAGATCAACGTATTTATTGTCGAGTGATTTGCTAATACAGCGGTAAATTTCTGGCTCATAATGCTCAACTTCTTGCAGTAATGCGCCCGAGTCAAACAGAAACATGCCACTGTTCCAATAATAGTTACCTGCCGCCATATAACCTTCAGCGGTGGCTCGATCGGGTTTTTCATGAAACGCGCGAATATCGCTTACGTCACCAAAGCTTTGCGCCTCAATATAACCGTATCCGGTTTCGGGGTACTGAGGCACAACGCCAAAAGTAACTATTTTTCCCTCTTTAGCGGAGGCCAGGCCCTTGTCGATGGCTGCGCTAAAAGCGTCAACATTATCGATTAGGTGGTCCGCTGGTAATGCCAAAACTGTCGCCCCAGGATATTGCTTTGCGGCAAAGGCGGCGGCCAGAGCTATTGCTGGTGCGGTGTTCCGAGCCGCAGGCTCGAGCAAAATATCACAGAGCTTGCCCATTTCACTGACTTGCTGTGCGATTAAAAAGCGATGATCATTGTTGCAGACAATTATAGGACGTGCGTCAATACCGCAGGCCTCTACGCGCATGAGGGTTTTTTGAATGAGGCTGGCATTCGCATCGGTTAAGTTGAGACACTGCTTAGGGAATAACTCTCGTGACATAGGCCACAGGCGGTTACCAGCCCCACCGGCCAGCAAAACAGGAACGATCATATAGAGACTCTAATTATCAGAAATGTCGAAAACGTACCCTAGCGGCCACGCCTATGTAAACATGGCCGCTATTTTGACATAACGATGACAATTAGAAAACGTAAGAGCTAAACGGCCTCTGACACAAGATGGTCAGCGAAGGCATCAATAATCACTGGCGCTCGACCTACCGAGTAGTAATTAAGCCCACGCGTGGCAATACGCGCTGGATCATAGACATTGCGCCCATCGAAAATGACTCTATCGGTAAGGCTGCGGCCTATTAAATCGAAGTCGGGCGCACGAAAAATTTGCCATTCCGTGACAACCACCAGCGCATCCGCGCCTGACAATGCAGCCTCTTTGGTACCACACAGACGAAAATCACTGCGCTGACCGTAAATGCGTTGAGCCTCGTCCATGGCCTCAGGATCATAAGCCTGTACCGTTGCCCCCGCCTTCCACAAAGCCTCCATCAGGACCCGTGCCGGAGCCTCTCGCATATCATCCGTATTCGGCTTAAAGGCCAAACCCCACAGCGCAAACGTTTTGCCCTTGAGGTCACGCCCATAATAATCAGCTATTTTGGCAAATAAGGTTTGTTTTTGCAGGCGATTGCGAGACTCGACAGCCTGCAATATTTTGGGCTCAAATCCGGCCTGGCTGGAGGTGTGAATCAGGGCCTGTACGTCTTTAGGGAAACAGGAACCACCGTAACCCACACCCGGGTATATAAAGTGATAACCTATGCGAGGATCGCTGCCGATCCCCATACGCACGGACTCGATATCCGCCCCGAGCCTTTCCGCAAGATTCGCCACTTCGTTCATAAAGCTGATTTTAGTGGCCAGCATGCAGTTTGCCGCGTATTTGGTGAGCTCAGCGCTGCGCTCATCCATCACCATGATTTTTTCCCGATTGCGGTTAAACGGCGCGTATATTTCACGTATTACCGCTTCGGCTTGTTTATCAGTGGTACCCACGATAATACGATCGGGCTTCATACAATCTGATACCGCGGAGCCTTCTTTGAGGAATTCGGGATTGGATACAACAGGACAGTGGATATCTGAAAACCGCTGTCTCGCTCGCAAGGCTTGATGAATGATGTTGGCGACTTTATCGGCAGTACCAACAGGAACTGTGGACTTATTGACGACCACCGCCGAGCGCTCCAAATGCTGGCCTATTGTCTCAGCGACCTGCAGGACATATTGCGTATCAGCGGCGCCAATTTCATCGGATGGGGTGCCCACAGCAATGAATTGAACCTCGCCATGACGCACCCCCTGCGCGGCATCTGTTGAAAAAGACAAGCGGCCAGAGTTGTAGTTCTCGACCACCAGACTTTCAAGCCCCGGCTCATAGATGGGGATGTTGCCTTGCATCAGCGCTTCGAGCTTTTCGCTGTCGATATCAACACACACAACTTGATGCCCTACTTCGGCCAACACTGCAGCCTGCACCAAGCCAACATAACCTACGCCAAAAACTGTAACCTTCATATTGAATCTACCGTTGCATGTTTCTACACGCCAATCAGTAAATCAATGAAGTCTTACATTTTTGTTAAAAGCTCTCATTCCCCAGCCACACCACGAATCGGCTTAACCGTACCCCAAGACTTGCATCCCGGACACAACCAATGCAATGCGTTGCCGGTAAAACCGCACTTATTGCAACAAAAGCTGGGTTTTTCGGCCACGACACGATCAACCAGTTGTTTCAACAACTGCAAGTTCTCTCTCCCGCGGCCTTCGGAATGCGGTAAATAGAGCTCAACCAGTCGATTCAAGGTGCGAATACTGGGCCGCTCTTTCAATCGCTCGGCAATAAAGTCTGCAGCGGCGTAATCATCCTGCTCCCAACGAAGTCTTTCGGCAACTTTTAGAACCAAACTGTTACTCGGATGGCGCTCCAAAAGCGCCAGTAAATACTTTTGCAGGGCCTGTGGCTCACCTAATTTATCGTAGCACTCGCACACCATATCAAGCCCCATAAGCAAATAGTCCGCATCTTGGTCGGGCACTTTATGCAAATGCGATAGGGCCTCACGAAAACGCCCCTGGCCTAATTCTAGCTTTGCGAAAAGCAGACTCGCGCGTGCTGACTTGCCATCGAATTTAAGCGCTTCAAGTAAATGACTGCGGGCTTTCGCCCAACTTTTGTGGTGTATATCCTCTTGTGCCTGCTCACAGGCAAAATGCGATTTTAATTCCCCAAGACTTGCACCAGAGCGCGATCGATATTGCTTAACATCCATCTGATTAGCAGCAGCAATGGCCTTATCCCACTCATTTTCGTCCTGGTATATTTCCACCAAATGTTCTAACGAGGACTGCTTGTAGGTCGGTGATACCTTTACCAGCTCTACAAGTAAGGCTTCCGCCCTGTCGAGCAGGCCAGATTTCACATAGTCACGCGCCAGCTCTAACTGGGATTCGTGTTGCTGACGGGTATTGAGTCCGGGGCGTGCCAGTAAATTTTGATGCACTTTAATGGCCTTGGTAACCTCGCCGCGACGGCGCAGCATATTACCCAAGGCGAGGTGCGTTTCGAGCGTATCGCTGTTGACCTCCAGCGCGCCAATAAAGGCATCTATGGCGCTGTCGGGCTGCTCATTGAAAAGATAACTTAAGCCTTTGTAGTAATTAAGTGCGTAATCCTTCGGGTAATGATCCTTAGCCCGGTCACGAAGAGAGAGTCGACCAAAGAAAAAACCTGCGGCGATACCCAGAAAAAGTAAAAGAAAGGTGGCGATGTCGCCCATATCAATCCCGCAAACTTTGACTTCTTAGCAGCTGGACTTCTTGTTCCAATTGTCGATTCTGTCGGAGCAAGACCGATACTTTACGCTTGTGACGCAAGTTTGGCAGCAGGCTGATTGTAATCCCGGCCAGCAGCCCCGCCAGACAAAAGACTAATAACCAGACCCCGAGTGAATACTCGGGCAGAGATATCCCAAAAATGACGACAGGAACCGCAATGTCATTTTCAAGATTAAATAGATAACCCCAAAACAGAGCCGCTATTAAAATAAATACATAAACCCAAAAGCCTATTGTCCTCATGGAACCCTCTTACGAACAAACGGCGATACTGAGCGACTTGCCAAGCATTAGGCGTTAATACTTTCATTAACTCGATCGCGCATTTCTTTACCCGGTTTGAAGTGCGGCACATACTTGCCTTCTAGCTCTACCGCTTCACCCGTCTTAGGGTTTCTACCCATACGGGGTGCACGATAATGCAAAGAAAAGCTACCAAAGCCTCGGATTTCTATTCGGTCACCCTCCGCGAGGCGGTCCGACATATAGTCCAACAGCAGTTTGACGGCCAATTCAACATCCCTGACGGGCAGATGGTCTTGCTTTTCCGATATATACTCAATCAACTCAGATTTCGTCATGCCTTGATCTCGATTGTACGTTTTTGTCCAGGCAAATAAAGCAAACTGGGGATCGAAACTTAGCTTATAACGGACTTAGGATAGATACAATACTTAAAACTAGCATTATGAAAACTTTGTAAGTTGTTGATCTAAAATAATAATACCTAAAACACCAAATTTTGGCTGAATATCCTTTAGATACAAAAAAGGCCGGCATCTCTGCCGGCCTTCTCTTAGCTCAGACTAAACTCAGTCTTTCGCTTCCATCTGCGCCTTGATCAGGTCACCCAGGGTGGCGGGCTGAGCCTGTTCAGACTGCTTAGTTGAGTGCTCCTTAACGGCAGCTTTCTCTTCAGCAACATCTTTAGACTTGACGGACAGGCTGATAGCGCGGTTTTTACGGTCTACGCTAATGATCTTAGCTTCGACTTCTTCACCTTCTTTCAGCACGTTGCGAGCATCTTCAACCTTCTCGCGTGACAATTCAGAGGCCTTAAGTACAGCCTCTACATCATCTGCCAGAGTGATAATCGCGGCTTTTGCGTCAACTTCTTTAACGGTACCCGTTACGATGGCGCCTTTATCATTCTCAGCTACATACTCAGAGAATGGATCGGCTTCCAGCTGCTTGATACCCAGCGAGATGCGCTCACGCTCTGGATCGATAGCAAGAACAACGGTTTCAATCTCGTCGCCTTTCTTGTACTTGCGAACGGCTTCTTCACCCGCTTCGTGCCAAGAGATGTCAGAAAGGTGAACCAAACCGTCAATACCGCCGTCCAGACCAATGAAGATACCGAAATCGGTGATCGACTTAATCTTACCGGTGATTTTGTCGCCTTTGGCGCAGGTGCGAGCAAACGCGTCCCAGGGGTTTTCCTGACACTGTTTAACACCCAGCGAAATACGACGACGCTCTTCGTCGATATCCAAGATCATCACTTCAATCTCGTCGCCAACGTTAACGACTTTAGATGGGTGGATGTTCTTGTTGGTCCAATCCATTTCAGAGACGTGAACCAGACCTTCAACACCTTCTTCCAGCTCGGCGAAACAACCGTAGTCAGTCAGATTGGTTACCACGGCTTTAACGCGGGCACCCTCTGGGTAACGACCGGTGATTTGCAACCATGGATCTTCACCCAATTGCTTCAGACCCAAAGAAACGCGATTGCGCTCACGGTCGAACTTCAGCACTTTAACGTCGATTTCGTCACCAACGTTAACGATTTCGCCTGGGTGCTTAATGCGCTTCCAGGCCATATCGGTAATGTGCAGCAGGCCGTCAACACCGCCCAGATCTACGAACGCACCGTAGTCGGTCAGATTCTTAACGATACCCTTAACAACCATACCTTCTTGCAGGGTTGCCAACAGTTCTTCGCGCTCTGCAGAGTTTGCTTGCTCCAGCACCGCGCGGCGAGATACCACAACGTTGTTGCGCTTCTGATCGAGCTTGATCACTTTAAATTCTAATTCTTTGCCTTCCAGGTGCGCGGTTTCGCGCACAGGGCGAACGTCAACCAAAGAGCCAGGCAAGAAGGCGCGAATGCCAGCAACGTCAACGGTGAAACCACCTTTAACCTTGCCATTGATAACACCTTTAACGACTTCATCGGCAGAATGTGCGGCTTCAAGCACTTTCCATGCTTCAGCGCGCTTGGCTTTTTCGCGAGACAGGCGAGTCTCACCGAAACCATCTTCTACGGTTTCCAGGGCAACTTGTACTTCATCGCCCACTTCCAGCTTAACTTCGCCGTTCTCATCAGCGAACTGGTTAGCCGGGATAACGCCTTCAGATTTCAGACCTGCGTGTACAGTCACCCAGTCTTTATCCACATCAATAACAACACCAGTCACAATAGTGCCAGGGGCCATTTCGACGGTTTTCAAGCTCTCTTCAAATAACTCTGCAAAACTCTCAGTCATGGTCACAAAAATACCTGTATAAGTGCCGTTCGCGATGCCCGAAAGGGGTATCCGACACGGCGCCGTACTGCCAGTAGTACGGGTCGATTGATTGATACGATTGGATCGCTCTCAAAGCTGACAAGGTCACGACCAATCGGCTGCAAAGACAAGCAAAAAGTCTGTAAAAACGCGCAGTTAGCGCAACATCAGAAGGTTTACAGGCCTCAGCAGGTGGGGCAGGCTAGCAGAAACACAATGAAGAAGCAAGACAAATAAAGGATTAAGGGCGCACGCCGTAGGCATGCACCCGTTAAACCAAGGCAAATGGCGCAGAATCAGTACAAGGGCTAGGACTCTGAGTAGGTCTTATTAAGGAAGCCGGTAACGCCCTCACCCACCTCAGGATGTCTTGCGGCATACGTAATATTGGCAATCATATAGCCAGTTTTACTGCCACAATCATGGCTACGCCCGACCAGCTGGTACGCCTCAACGGTCTCTTTTTCCAGCAGCATATCCAGCGCATCCGTCAGCTGAATTTCACCTCCAGCGCCAGGCTGGGTGCGTTCGAGCAAACTCCAGGCCTCTGCCGAGAGCACATAGCGACCAACAATGGACATGTTTGACGGCGCTTCATCAACCGGCGGCTTTTCAACCATTGCCTTAATTTTTTGGCTATTTCCGGCACCAATGTCTTTGCCATCACAATCGACAACGCCGTATTTGTATACCCATTCCCACGGCACACCTTCGACGAGAATTTGACTAGCACCAGTTTTATCGAACCGACTTACCATGCCTGCCAAATTTTCCTTCTTCAGGTTACATTCGTAACCATCAACCAAAACGTCCGGTAGCAGTACCGCAAAAGGCTCGTCTCCGATCACGGGTTTAGCACACAAAATTGCGTGACCAAGACCTTTCGCTTCCGCCTGCCGTACCGAAATTACTGTTAACCCTTGTGGGGTAATCGACTGCACCTGCTCCAGCAAGGAACGCTTTAGACGAGCCTCCAATTGCGCTTCCAGCTCAAAGCTGGTGTCGAAGTGGTTCTCAATAGAGTTTTTCGACGCGTGCGTGACCAGTACTATCTCTTTGATCCCGGCCGCGGCTGCTTCGTCAACCACGTATTGAATAAGCGGTTTATCAACTACAGGTAACATCTCCTTAGGAATGGCCTTAGTGGCTGGCAACATGCGGGTGCCCAAACCAGCTACTGGGATTACTGCTTTTTTTACTTTCATCCTCTACTCCACGTTGACCTACAAATTCAGTGCCGATTAACAATCCAACAAAGCGATGATTTCTTGGGTTTTTTGTTCTACCAGCGCTCTATCGCCGCGACTTTCTACATTCAGACGCACGACAGGTTCGGTATTGGACATTCGCAAATTAAAGCGCCACTCATCAAACTCCATACTAATGCCATCGGTAATATCTACACCTTTAGCGGCGCCGGCAAAGTGTGCCCGAACTTTTGCAATCGACGCTTTAGCGTCCGTCACTTTGCGGTTTATTTCTCCCGGCGAGGGGAATCTAGCAATACACGCTTCCATCATCGATGACAAGGTAGCCGACTTGCGACACATGAGCTCGGTGACCAGCAACCATGGAATCATGCCGCTATCGCAGTAAAAGAAATCCCGGAAGTAGTGATGCGCGCTCATCTCACCACCGTAGATAGCATCCTCTTTACGCATAAGCTCTTTGATAAATGCGTGCCCGGTTTTTGATTGAACTGCCTCACCACCACACTCCTGCGCTATGGCTTGAGTATTCCAAACCAGCCGAGGATCGTGCACCACCTTACTGCCGGGCACCTTGGTAATAAAGGCCTCTGCCAACAACCCCACAACATAGTAACCCTCGACAAACTCACCGGTTTCGTCGAAAAAGAAGCAGCGATCAAAGTCGCCATCCCAGGCGATACCCAAATCGGCACCATGCTTTAACACCGCATCGCGCGTTGAATGACGATTCTCCACCAATAAAGGGTTGGGAATACCGTTAGGGAAAGTAGGGTCTGGATCGTGGTGAATCTTAATAAACTCAAACGGCAGGTATTTCTCAATAGCATCAATCACATGACCAGCAGCGCCATTGCCAGCATTGACAACGACTTTCAGCGGTTTCAACTCGCTGACATCGATATATTCCAGCAAGTGCTGAACATAATCGGCAAGTATGTCTTTTTTCTGGTAGCTGCCCCGGGCGGATTCCGGCACAGCTTCAAACTCGCCCTCTTCGGCTATACGTTTAATGTCGAGTAAACCGGTATCACCGCTAATGGGTTTTGAGTTTTCTCGCACAGGCTTCATGCCGTTATAATCAATCGGGTTGTGACTGGCAGTCACTTCAATGCCACCATCGACCTGCAGAAAGCTGGTTGCGAAATAGACCTCTTCGGTACCCGTCATACCGATATCAATAATATCCACACCCTCATCACGCATACCGCGAGCAACGGCCGTTTTTAACGCTTCACTGGTTTCCCGGACATCCCCCCCCAAAACCACGGTTTTGGGTTTTAAGAACTGACCATAGGCTCGGCCAATTCGGTAGGCTATTTCCTCATCCAACTCTTCACCCAGTTTTCCACGAATGTCATAAGCTTTAAAACATGTCAGGCTGGCCATAATCTCTTATTCGACTCCCTATTTGTCTTTTCATTGGGCTCAAAGCGCCCTTCTTAATCAAATCTCGAAATTTCGCACCAATAGATAGCACAGTTTCCTTGCAGATCCGTGATAACTCAGAGAAAAGCCACACTCATGCGTCTTTTTAGATCAATGCAGGTTTCGCACCAACTTAAGGCTGCACTTCGATCGAACATTTAATCTATGTCTAGGCGATCGAGTACGAACTGTAATACCTGATCAATCCCCATATCAGTGCTATCGACCAGTATCGCATCATTGGCGGGTCTTAATGGTGAACTCGAGCGGGATTGGTCGCGCTCATCACGATCGCGAATATCTCGAATAAGAGCATCCATATCCACACTTTCACCACGCCCAAGCAACTGCTGGTACCTTCGCCCTGCTCGGGCTTCGGCACTTGCCGTTAGAAAAAACTTGTAGTCTGCGTCAGGAAAGACAGTCGTCCCCATATCCCGGCCGTCGGCGACCAGATTTTTCGCCATGGCAAAATCCCTCTGGCGCTGCAGCAGCGCCTCACGCACCTGCGCAATAGCCGCCACTTGTGAGGCTTGCATACCGACCTGTTCTTCGCGTATGGCCCGACTCACGTCCTGTCCTTCCAGGAGCACTTGAACGCCCTGCCCACCCGCGAGAAACTGTACATCCAGTTTTCGAGCCTGTGCTGTAAGTTCTGCGATATCACTCACAGCAATACCGCGCCTTAGACTAACCAAAGCCACCAGGCGGTAGAGTGCGCCACTATCAAGTAATTCAGCTCCTATTCGTTCGGCAAGCAGCTGACTGATTGTGCCTTTACCTGCCCCGCTGGGGCCATCTATGGTTATTATCAAGGTGTATTCCTTAAAGTGTTACTGCACTTATCTAAACATCTCGCATGTTTTGTAGTATTTGCCGACAAGCCTGGCTGGGATCAATCGCTTTGGTGACAGGACGCCCTACTACGAGGTAATCGCTGCCAGCCGCTACAGCCTCAGCGGGTGTCATTACCCGTCTCTGATCATCGGCCACCGAGTTGGCTGGACGAATACCCGGGGTTACTGTCAAGAACTCCGGCCCGCAACTGCGCTTTATGGTAGGAACCTCTTGCGCCGAACAAACAACACCGTCCAACCCACACTGCTTCGCTAAGTCCGCAAGATAAAGCACTTGCTCTTGTGGTGAGCGATTGACGCCTGTCTGGGCGAGATCTTCGGCGCTCATGCTGGTTAACACTGTCACACCGATCAACCAGGGTTTAGTTTGGAAAGGCACCAGCGCTTCACGTGCGGCCTCCATCATCCGGAGACCGCCAGAAGCGTGTACATTGACCATCCACACGCCCAGCTGGGCTGCAGAGGCAACGGCCTTAGCGGTAGTGTTGGGGATGTCGTGAAATTTAAGATCCAGGAAAACATCAAAACCCAGGGTCATCAACTGCTCGATAAGTTGTGGCCCCGTAGCCGTAAAAAGCTCTTTGCCCACTTTAAGGCGGCATTCGGAAGGAGAAAGTTGGTGGGCAACTTTTAAACAATCTTCTGAATTGCTGTAGTCCATGGCCACCAACAACCGCGGCCCCTGCTCCTGACGCATAAATCCCCCAATAAGACTTGCAAAACCTATATTGAGGGTATTAAAACAAACTTCGCTCCCAGACGCAGCAAGTTCCGCTACCGCAATTGCTATCTTTTGATATAAAGCGTGAGCGATACAACTTTGAGGATGCCTAACCTCTGGAAATTGCAATCCAGAGGTTAGGCTCTGCGCTGACTATTCCAACGCAATCTGGGTACGGATAGCTTCGAGAGTCGCATCCCCTATTCCATTTACTGCCAACAATTGATCTACGGTTTCGAATGAGCCGTTCTCATCACGCCATGCAATTATTGCTTGCGCTTTACTCTCGCCTATTCCATCTAATTGAGTCAGTGAAGCCACATCGGCGGTATTGATATTAACCGTTTCAATGGCGGCGACCTGACTATCATCGGCCCAGGCGACCGTTGGCATGGCGACTACCGCCACAAATACAAACACTACTAGCCCTATTAGCTTTTTCATTGCTAACCTCCATGTTAAATTTTAAGTCGCAGCGACCCGCTGCACTTTCAAGTTAGACGAAGATTCGAACTTTCACAATGCAGAAAAAGCGGAAACCGCTGTAGGAAATATCCTACAGCGGTTTCATAGAGAGAAAACCCAGCAAAAATTATTTCAATAAATCTTGCAGATTTTTCGCCTCCCAGTGAGGGAAATGCTTGCGCACCAAGGCATTCAGCTCTAATTCAAACTCACTGTATTGACCACCAACCTTGACATCAATTTCAGCTTTAGTATCGATAACCATTCCGGCGCCCACTGTAAGATTAGTAAGCCTGTCAATCACAACAAATGCACCGGTAGCGCGATTGCGTTTGTAGCAATCGACCACAACGTTTTGATCCAGACTTAGGCGTGCCACGGCAATATCGTTTAACTTTAATTCGGCAATATCTTTATGTTCCTGGGTGTTTACGTCAATTTGATAATCAAACGATGCAAAGCGACCATTCACCACTTTGCTGGCGAACTTAAACATGTAGCTATCATTAGGAGCACACACCTTTTCATTCATCCAAACAATGTGAGCCTTCAAGCTGTCGGTCATTTCGATATCATCGTTTTCCAGAACCAGCGTATCGCCGCGGCTCAGGTCAATTTCATCTTCCAATGTAATGGTAACTGCTTGACCTGCAAACGCCTGCTCCAGATTTCCTTCGAAAGTGACAATATCTTTCACTTTACTTACTTTATTGGATGGTAAAGCCCGAACACTGTCGCCAGGCTTTACAACTCCAGATTCAACATTTCCACAAAACCCGCGAAAATCCAGATTGGGACGATTGACATACTGAACCGGGAAACGGAAATCATCGAAATTCTTGTCGGCGGTAACCGGTACCGTCTCCAAAATCTCCATCAATGTCTGGCCTTTGTACCAAGGTGAACGCTCGGAGCGATTCACAACGTTATCGCCATCCAGCGCTGATATGGGCACAAATTGAACATCGCTCATGCCAAGCTTTTGTGCGAACGCCAGATAATCGGACTTGATATCGATAAACACTTGCTCATCAAAATCTTTCAAGTCCATTTTGTTAACTGCAACAACAATATGTTTTACACCGAGCAAAGAGGCAATGTAACTATGTCGGCGGGTTTGGGTCACGACGCCATAGCGCGCATCAATCAAAATTACCGCTAAATCGCAAGTTGATGCACCGGTTGCCATGTTGCGGGTGTACTGCTCATGACCCGGTGTGTCAGCAATAATAAATTTACGCTTTGCCGTGGAAAAATAGCGGTAGGCGACATCGATGGTGATACCTTGCTCGCGCTCGGCTTGCAAACCATCAACCAGCAGTGCCAAATCAAACTCTTTGCCGGTGGTGCCGTGACGTGTCGTGTCTGATCTAACCGCGTCCAGCTGATCTTCATAGATCATTTTTGAGTCGTGCAGCAAGCGTCCGATTAATGTACTTTTGCCATCATCCACACTGCCACAGGTTAGAAACCTCAACAGCTCTTTGTGCTCGTGTTGTTTTAAATAAGCATCAATATCTGTTTCGATAAGATCGGATTGGTGACTCATTCTACTTTCTCAATTTGGTCCGTTCGCCTGCAAGATCGCTCTTACAGGTCATGAATAATCTCGCCGTTTAAAAGCTGCTACATCCGCAAAATCCGGCCTACTTAGAAATACCCTTCCTGCTTCTTCTTTTCCATAGAGCCGGAGCTGTCATGGTCGATGACCCGACCCTGGCGCTCAGAGGTTGTCGTTAGCAGCATCTCTTGAATGATTTCTGGCAACGTCGCCGCTTCAGATTCAACGGCACCGGTGAGCGGGTAGCAACCCAAAGTGCGGAAGCGCACCATTTTCTCTTCGATTTTTTCACCTGGCTCGAGTGGCATTCTGTCGTCATCGACCATTATCAATACGCCATCGCGCTCAACAACAGGACGCTTTGCCGCAAAATAAAGAGGAACCAAAGGAATGCTCTCTAAATGGATGTACTGCCAAATGTCGAGCTCGGTCCAGTTAGAAAGTGGAAACACTCGAATGCTCTCCCCACTATCAACCCGGCCGTTGTAAATGTTCCAAAGCTCAGGGCGCTGATTTTTGGGGTCCCAGCGATGATTGCGGTCACGGAAAGAATACACTCGCTCTTTCGCGCGCGACTTTTCTTCATCGCGGCGAGCGCCACCGAACGCGGCATCAAACTTGTATTTGTTCAGCGCCTGCTTCAGCGACTGAGTTTTCATAATATCGGTGTGCTTAGCGCTGCCGTGAGTAAAGGGGCCTACCCCCATATCCACGCCCTCTTGGTTAATATGAACCAAGAGATCCCAGCCCAGGTCTTTCACCCGCTGATCGCGAAACTCAATCATTTCGCGAAACTTCCAGGTTGTATCGACATGCATTAGGGGGAATGGAGGCTTACCGGGATGGAAAGCCTTCATCGCCAGATGCATCATCACGGCGGAATCTTTACCAATCGAATAGAGCATAACCGGGTTATCAAACTCGGCTGCTACCTCGCGGATAATATGGATACTTTCAGCTTCAAGCTGCTTAAGGTGCGTCAGATTGTATTGCTCAGACATTCCGCTCACATTTCAGTCATTCGGTTAGTGGGACGCCAAACCAGTTGGCGGCGCGTATTATAGGGGAACTTGGCTCAATACTCTAATCGGTGCAAAGTACACGGAAAAACACACTGTGTTAACGATTAATTTATTCTATGCTTATACCTAACTAGCCCTAATCCTTAGATTTAGGAAGTTTAGGCTCCCCCAGCTGCGTGTAGAGATCCCTTGCCTGCTTAGCGCGGGAAAACATAGCAAGAAGATACTCACCGTCATCAGACTCAACCGCCGTTTTGAGGCGCTGTAAATTCCCCATAAACAGCTCCAACGAGGCGACTACTGAGTCCCTATTGGCCCGCATGATATCGTGCCACATCACCGGATCACTGGAAGCTATGCGAGTAAAGTCGCGAAAGCCACCGGCGGCATAGCGAAAAATATTCGGGTTATCGATATCGTGCGCCAGCGTATCAACCAAAGAGTAAGCAATGGCGTGTGGCAAATGACTGGTCGCCCCTAAGACCTGATCATGCTCGTCGATCGGCATATTGATGACCTCCGCACCAAGTTTCTGCCAGAGCTGTGTAACCCGAGCTAACGCTAGCGTATCTGTCGTATCCGCTGGCGTGAGGATAACGCGATGATCAACGTAAAGATCAGCATTGGCAGCGGTAACTCCGCTTTTTTCCGAACCGGCGATAGGATGCCCCAAAACGAGATTTGGCGGGACTGAACCAAACACCCGCGCAGCCGCCTCCGCTACACTCCCTTTAACACTGGCGCCGTCTGTCACTGCAACACCGGCGGCAATAGGAGCCTTTAATTTGGCCAATATAGATTCGACAGCTAAAGTTGGGACAGCTATAAACACCAGATCGTCTGCGGCCAATTCGCCGCAGATTTCATCCACTGACAGGCAGGCACGATCAACCACGCCTAACTCAACAGCAATACGAGCAGTTTCCGCATCACGTACGACACCAATGCGTTCGCGGGCAAGGCCTCGCTCACCCACGCCTTTACTGACACTGCCACCAATGAGGCCGAGTCCGATCACAACCAATTTATTCATTAGGGGCATGGCACCCACCGGCGACTCGACCATGCCTAAAGTACGGCCTTGGGGTAGGAGCCCAGCACCTTGAGATCGGCCACTTGCGAGGCTACTTCCGCCAGGGTTTCACTCACTCGAGCGTCATCTTTATGACCGGTAAAGTCGACAAAAAACACATAGGTCCAAACACCCGAGCGCGACGGTCGGCTCTCAACCCGAGTCAGGTCGATGCTGTTGCGATGAAAAGGTTCCAGTAAGCTGTGTAAGGCCCCGGGTTGATTGCGCATCGCCACGAGCAACGAAGTTTTATCTTTGCCGCTAGAAGGCACCTCTTGCGCACCAATAATCAAGAAGCGAGTACTATTGTCCGGCTGATCTTCAATTTTTTCTGCGATTATTCGCAAATCGTACAGTTCGGCCGCTTTCAAAGGTGCGATAGCCGCGGCATTCCACTCACCTTTTAAGCGTCGGGCTGCCTCGGCATTGCTCGACACGGCAATACGCTCAATGTTGGGATAGTGCGAATCCAACCATTTCCGACACTGCGCCAAAGACTGGCCGTGCGAGTAGATTCGGGTAATGCTATCAACGTTAGTCACATCGGACACCACCAGGTTGTGGTGAACCCTCAACTCAACCTCACCGCATATTTTGAGGTTGGAGTTCATAAAGTTATCGAGTGTGTGACTGACAACGCCTTCAGTCGAGTTCTCTACAGGTACCACACCATAATTAACCGCCCCGGCCTCTACTTCGCGAAATACTTCATCAATGGCCGAAAATGGTAATGCAACAGCCGACTGACCAAAATGCTTTAACGCGGCCTGTTGCGTAAAGGTGCCCTCGGGCCCCAGATAAGCCACTTTAACCGGCTGCTCGAGCGCCAAACAGGCCGACATAATCTCACGAAACAGCCGTGCCATCTCCTCGTCGCTGAGAGGCCCACTGTTGCGCTCCATCGCCTTGCGCAACACCTGAGCTTCACGCTCAGGGCGGTAAAACACAGCATCGGTGGCACCCGCTGCCGTTTTCACATCGGCGACGCGTTGCGCACATTGGGCACGCTCTGAAATCAAACGCCCTATTTCTGCGTCAATACCGTCAATTTTGTCACGCAACGCCAACAACGCGGCCTGCTGAGCGTCTGAATCGGTCATTACTCGTCGCTTCCTTCGCCGTTAGAATCCGCTGTCGGCGCCGCCTCGCCGCTTGCCAGTTCGACCTCTTGTTCTTCGCCGGCATCTTCAATGCGCGCAGCACCTTTTAGATGCTCACCTTCGCGCAGTTTAATCAGACGCACGCCTTGCGTATTCCGGCTCAATATCGACACTTCATCTGCGCGCGTGCGCACCAGCGTACCCTGATCCGAAATAAGCATGATTTCTTCGCCATCAAGGAGCTGAACCGCGCCCACTAACGGACCGTTACGATCGCTACAGGCCATAGCAATAACGCCTTGACCGCCCCGGCCTTTCGCTGGAAATTCAGATACTTCTGTGCGCTTACCGTAGCCATGCTCGCTCACCGTGAGCACTTTTCCGCCTTCGACAGGGACAACCATACCAATAACCGAATGCTCATCGCTCAATCGAATACCGCGAACACCGCGGCTAATACGCCCCATAGAACGCACTGCAGCTTCATTAAATCGAGCGGCCTTACCATTACTGGCAAACAATACAATATCTTTATTGCCATCGGTAATGGCGGTATAAACCAGATGATCGCCCTCTTCCAAGTCAATAGCTCGCAGGCCAACGCTGCGCGGACGGGAGAATTGATCAAGCGAAGTTTTCTTGACTGTGCCTTTCTCGGTCGCCATAAACACGAAATGATCGGCATCAAACTCACGCACAGGCAAAATCGAGGTAATACGCTCTCCCTCTTCCAGTGGCATAAGATTTACCACCGGCCGGCCTCTGGACTGACGGCCCGCTACTGGAATCTGATAGACCTTTAACCAATACACTTTACCTGCGCTGGTGAAACACAAAACGGTGTCGTGGGTACTGGCAATCAACAAATGTTCGACAAAGTCTTCGTCTTTCACTGCGGTTGCTGACTTACCCATACCACCGCGACGCTGCGCCTGGTAATCGGCCAACGGCTGACTCTTGGCGTAGCCACCGTGGGAAATAGTCACCACACGCTGTTCTTCGTTAATCAGGTCTTCCATGGTCAGATCGAGCGTAGAGGCCGTGATTTCGGTGCGACGCTCATCGCCGTAATCCGCGACAACCTGCTCTAACTCCTCGCGAATCACCGTCATCAGGCGGCTGAAATTACCGAGTATTTCCAGGTATTCGGCAATCTGCTCTACCTTCTCTTTGTATTCTGAAAGAAGCTTGTCGTGCTCCATGCCGGTTAAGCGATGTAGGCGCAACTCCAGGATAGCCTGAGCCTGAGCTGCCGAGAGGAAATATTTACCGTCTCGCATACCAAAGGTATCGGGTAAATCTTCAGGGCGGCACGCATCTTCACCCGCACGCTCCAGGAATTGCCCCATTTCTGAAGCATCCCAGCCTCGGGCAATCAGTGCCTCTTTTGCCTCGGCGGGCGTTGGCGAGCTTTTGATCAGCTCAATCACCGGATCAATGTTGGCAATAGCAACCGCTAAGCCTTCTAAAATATGCCCGCGCTCACGAGCCTTGCGCAAAAGATAAACCGTACGACGGGTAACAACTTCCCGACGGTGACGAACAAACGCCTCCAGCAGCTGCTTGAGATTCAACACCTTGGGCTGGCCGTCGTTCAAGGCAACAATATTAATGCCGAAAACATTCTGCAACTGCGTCTGTGTATAAAGGTTGTTTAGCAATACCTCAGCAGATTCGGCGCGCTTAACTTCAATAACCACGCGCAACCCATCTTTATCCGATTCGTCGCGCAGCTCGCTTATACCCTCTATTTTCTTTTCCTTTACCAGCTCAGCGATTCTTTCGATCAAGCGAGCTTTATTCAGCTGGTAGGGAATTTCGGTGACAATAATTGTCTCACGGCCGGTTTTTTCGTCGACTTCAATGTCTGCCTTGGCGCGAACGTAAATGCGCCCCCGCCCAGTTCGATAGGCCTGAACAATACCGGCCCGACCGTTAATAATGGCCGCCGTCGGGAAGTCGGGGCCGGGGATGTATTCCATCAACTCATCGATAGTGATGTCTTCGTTATCGATCAACGCCAGACACCCACTGACAACTTCTTTCAAATTATGCGGAGGAATATTAGTGGCCATACCCACCGCAATCCCCGATGAACCGTTGACCAGTAGATTAGGTATGCGGGTTGGCAGCACATCGGGAATTTGCTCACTGCCATCATAGTTTGGTACAAAGTCGACTGTTTCTTTGTCCAGGTCAGCCAGCAGTTCGTGGGCAATTTTCTGCATGCGCACTTCGGTATAACGCATCGCCGCTGCGCTATCGCCGTCGACAGAACCAAAGTTTCCCTGTCCGTCAACCAAGGTATATCGCAATGAAAACGGTTGCGCCATACGCACGACAGTATCGTATACGGCAGAGTCGCCATGAGGATGATATTTACCGATCACATCACCGACAACACGAGCAGACTTCAAGTACGACTTATTCCAGTCATTCTTGAGTTCACTCATAGCGAACAGTACCCGCCTGTGGACGGGCTTCAGGCCGTCTCTTACATCTGGCAAGGCACGACCAACAATGACACTCATGGCATAATCGAGATACGACTGCTTGAGCTCATCTTCAATATTGACGGGAAGTACTTCTTTCGCTAAATCGCCCATGGAGTAACGCGTTCCTTATTGTCTTAAGCGGTGCATCGGTCGCACAGGACGAGTTTTGATCAAGTCCTGCACCGGCCCCGGGCCCACCCTCTACAAAGAGGGTAAAGAGCTGGCAATATTACCATAAAATCAGGCGCATAGGTGAAGGTAGCAACCCACACCCCGCCTTCATTCAGGTATAATTTCTCACTTAAACGAGGCGCATTTAACGCCACCCAGCCCAAAACAAGGATTCCACGATGGCTGCACGCAAACCTGTGCAATTATTGATCAAGGCGCGTTGGATTTTACCCATTTTGCCCGCGAGGAAAGTCTTCAGCGATTGCGCCGTCGCAGTAATGGGCGGTCGCATTGAAGCCATCCTTCCCTGGCAGGAAGCCGATAAACAATACAGCGCTGAGCAAACCCTAACACTCGACCGGCACATCTTGATGCCAGGGCTGGTAAATTGTCATGGTCATGCGGCCATGTCTTTGCTGCGCGGCTACGCCGACGACTACCCGCTCGACACTTGGCTAAACGACTTCATTTGGCCCGCCGAAAAAAAGCACGTCGACGCTGATTTTGTGCGCGATGGCACTGAACTGGCAATAGCAGAGATGATCCACTCTGGTACAACATGCTTCGCCGACATGTACTTTTTCCCTGAGCAGGTAGCTCTAGCCGCAAAACGAGCCCACATGCGCAGCCAAATCACCTTTCCTGTACTTGATTTTGCTACCACTTGGGGCGACGGACCTAGCGACTACATCGCTAAAGGTCTAGAGCTGCACGATGAATACCGCGCCGACGATCTTATACGTATCGGCTTTGGTCCACATGCGCCTTACACGGTATCTGATAACCATCTCAAACGTATTGCGGTACTCGCGGAAGAGTTGCAAGCCCCGATTCAGATTCACCTGCACGAAACAGCAAAAGAGGTCGCCGACTCCATCGCAGAATACGGAATGCGGCCAATCGAGCGCATTAATAAACTGGGCCTATTAACGCCGAGAACGCAATGTGTCCATATGACTCAGATAGATGACTCGGACTTACAACTGCTGACCAGCAGTGGCGCTCACGTTATTCATTGTCCAGAATCCAATCTAAAGCTTGCCAGCGGCTTTTGTCCCGTTAATAAACTTATCAATAACGGCAGCAATATTGCTCTGGGTACAGATGGCGCGGCCAGTAATAACGACCTCAATATGTTTGGTGAGCTCGAGACAACAGCTTTGCTCGCCAAAGGAGTTAGCGGTGATCCAGCCACACCCAATGCTCATGATGTCCTCGCCATGGCCACAATCAATGGCGCTAAAGCTCTGGGAATGGACGATGACATAGGCAGTATAGAGGTCGGTAAATCGGCAGACATTATTGCTCTTGAAACAGATCCCATTGGCTCCCAGCCACTTTACGATATCGCCTCATCGCTCGCTTACAACAATCGGGCACTTGCGGTGACACACAGTTGGGTAGCCGGTCGGGCCCTTATGCTTTCATCACACCTACAAACGCTTAACGAACGCGACATCGCCAGCAAAGCTCTCGCCTGGTCTAAAAAAATTAACGCAAAAGTGATTTTATGAGCATTCAGAACCAATCAGACAATTTTGATCAAGATGAGCTCGACAAGTTTGAGCGGCTAGCGGACAGCTGGTGGGACAGCTCTGGTGAATTTAAACCGCTGCATCAAATGAATCCCGTGCGTGCGAACTTTATTGACGAGCGTTCTCCGGTCGCAAACATGAATATTTTGGACGTCGGATGTGGCGGCGGCATTCTCTGCGAAGCACTGGCACAAAGAGGCGCCATAGTAACCGGGATAGACCTTGGCGATGCTCCCCTACAAGTTGCTAAAACTCATGCGCGCAGCAGCGAGCTAGATATTCAGTACACAAAAATTAGCGCAGAAGAACTCGCGCTAAAACAACCCAAACAATTCGATATAGTAACTTGCCTGGAGATGCTCGAGCACGTTCCCGATCCCGAATCGATTGTGAACGCATGCAGCACGTTGGTAAAACCCGGTGGGCACGTTTACTTTTCGACACTCAATCGCAACCCTAAAGCATGGGCCTTAGCCGTTGTCGGGGCCGAATATATTTTGCGCCTGCTTCCCAAGGGAACGCACGACTACAAAAAATTCATCAAACCGAGTGAATTGGGGGCCATGGTCAGACGCGCAAATTTACAGACTCAGGAAGTGGCCGGCTTAATCTATAACCCACTGACCCAAAGTTTTCGAATCAGTAGCAACGACGTTAGTGTAAATTACCTCTTGCACGCCCACCAACCTGCGTAACAAATCTGGAGCAACAAAAAATGCCCGCTCACTTTGCTGCTGTGGTGTTCGACCTTGACGGCACCCTGCTCGATACTGCCCCCGATTTTGTATTGGCACTCAATCAAATGCGCCGCAAGCATAACAAGCCAGAGCTCAGTTACGAAATTATTCGCGAGCAAGTGTCCAACGGCGCGGCAGCACTGGTAAAGCTTGGCTTTAATGTCGACACAAACGATCAGGAGTTTGCCCAGCTGCGCCAAGAGCTGCTTGACCACTACATCAAGATTATTGGCCAGCACAGTGAATTTTTCCCGGCAATTGAGGCGCTGCTAACTCGATTACATGACCTCAAGGTTCCATGGGGCATTGCAACCAATAAGCCGCGGCTCTACACCGATGCGCTCTTTGCCAAACTACAGCTATCCAATCCGCCAAACATCATCGTTTGCCCCGAAGACGTACGTCATCGAAAACCCGACCCAGAATCTTTATTTGTGATTGCTGATCAACTAAACGTCAATAGTGCCGATATTATTTACCTGGGAGACCACCGGCGTGATATTGAGTGTGGAAATGCGGCGGGGAGCACAACCATTGCCTGCAGTTACGGATACATTGAGTCTGTCGACCCTGCAGAAACATGGGGTGCGAATTTTTTAGTGCAAGACTCACGACAACTTCCTGACTTAATCGAACACCTGCTGACGACACCAAGAGAGCACTGAAAAATGAATGACAATATCCTCTGTGTGCCAACAGATTACATACCGGCTAAGGATGCATTGAAAGATCAAATTATTTTGGTTACCGGCGCCGGCTCCGGCATAGGCCGCTGCGCCGCTCTGACGTATGCCAAACATGGCGCGACCGTGGTACTGCTTGGGCGCACGCTGCAGAAACTGGAAGTTGTTTACGATGAAATTGAAAGCGCAGGAGGACCTCAGCCGGCCATTTACCCAATGAATTTCGAAGGCGCGGCGGAGAAGGACTATGCCGATATGTGCGACACCCTGGATAGAGAGTTTGGCGGCCTGAGCGGCATCCTGCACAATGCTTCAGAGCTCGGGGATCGCATGCCCATAAGTGATTATTCCTGCGACACCTGGAATCGAATTATGCAGGTAAATGCTAATGCGCCTTTCATGTTAAGCCAGGCACTCCTACCGTTATTGCTAAAAACGACGACGGGCATCGCTAATATTGTTTTCACTAGTTCATCGGTAGCTCGCCATGGGAGAGCCTACTGGGGAGCCTATGCCGCCAGTAAGGCTGCACAAGAAAATTTAATGCAAACTCTGGCAGACGAGCTCGACGGCACCTGTGTTCGCTGCAACAGCATAAACCCGGGTGCTACCCGCACCGCTATGCGCGCTGCCGCCTACCCTGCAGAAAACCCGGACACGCTGAAAACACCGGAACAAATTATGCCCCTGTATATCTATTTAATGGAAAACGCCTCGCGCTCAATGAACGGGCAACGATTCAATGCCCAATAAGCCGACTAAAAGCCCGCTAGGATGTGGGTTTCTTACGCAGCGCGTCTAGCAGGGATGCCTCCGCGCGCGACAAGCCACAGCGGCTTGCCACCTCATCTCTTGAGATACCTTTTTCAAGCAGGTGCGTAGCTTCTGAATAGGGCCTGGAATTGACGGCTACGTCGGACTGAGGTGCCGGTGAGCGCGGACTAACCGAGCCCTCCATTGCCAATATACGCTGCCCCATCCCAATCGCCCCCGCCTTCAATGAGGACAACTCTTTCTCAACTTCGGTAATTTTAATGTGCAAACTGATATTTCGACGAGACAATAGACAGCACCATGCGCAGGCTGTAACGGCTAGCAAAGCCGCTGCTCCCGCCACCCATAGTATGATATGACTGTCTGTCATGGTAAAAACCCGGCTACAGCGATCAAATGTCTTCTAGCTCAGCCCACTCTCGATCGGTCAGCAATTTATTCAATTCGATCAGAATCAACAATTCATTGTTTTTATGGCAGACACCCTGAATAAACTTGGCGCTTTCTTCGTTACCGACATTTGGCGCCATTTCTATCTCCGACTGACGCAAATAAACCACTTCGGCCACACTATCGACCAAGATTCCAATGACGTGATTATCCGCCTCGATAATGACAATACGCGTGTTATCGGTTAAATCACCTGACGGCAATGCAAAACGATGACGCGTGTCAATAACGGTGACAACGTTACCTCTTAAATTGATGATACCCAGAACATAGGCTGGCGCGCCCGGAACCGGAGCGATTTCAGAGTAACGTAGCACCTCCTGCACCTGCATTACGTTTATACCGTAGGTTTCACCGTCAAGCCGAAATGTAACCCACTGCAATACCGGATCGTCGGCATTATGATTTTGATTGGCATTGCTAGCCATGCACATTTCCTCGATTACGGGCCTTTAGCCTTTGATTCACTTTACGCTTATTCGCGATACCACTAACCATTACTATAGCTTAACGCACAAAATGCGCCAGCAACACTAGCCGGTTAAACCACCATGACCCCGCCCCTTATTACGATCGGCGTCGGTCAATAACTTACCTACCATTGGAATATCTAAAAGTGCGCACATATGGGCCTTAACAGTACCTGCCAGCCAAGGGCGCTGAGTTCTCGAGCTGCGCCATTTGACATCCTCCGGATTCAAACTGATGGGTTGCTCTACTGTATCCACCGCCAAACCCCACGGCACCCCGTTAATTGATATAACATACTTTGCCGTCTCCTCGAAAGCAGGATCGTAACGCTCAGGCATGACAAAGCGCGCCGTGTTCACAGTTCTTACCTTGCCAGAGGGTGTTGGCTGCAGCCCCATAAACCAATCTGCCTGGCCAAACAGAGGTGTAAGCTCATCAGTCAGCGGTTGAATCTGCCCCAGCGAGATAAGGGGAACGGCCAGAGTTAAACCACTGACTTTAAACAGCAGCACTTCGAAGGTTTCCTGTGCCCAACGCGGACGACCGTTCTCAAGCCACTCTAGTTGTTCGTCCAAAACGTTCAGCGCGACGGCATCTTCCAACACCTGCACCTCTGCCTGAGGAACCTCAACTTGTGGCTCTGGCGTCGGTCGCAATTCTGCCGCCCGCTCAGTGCTGGGCACCGGAACGCTGACTTTGTCCTCTGCAACTTGATCAACTTGAACCCGAGCGCTGTGCAACAGTTTCTGCAACTGCGCGCGCTTTGCCGCTAACAGCTCGGCATCCGCTACCGGCATCGTCTCAGCGCGAGGCTTTGGTTTGGCTTCTGGTTCGGGCGTTAACCCAGAGGGCTTGGGTTCTTTATCGCCGCGGAGCGTGTTTTGAGCTGGATGACGGCCGAGCAAGTCGCTGAAATAGTCCTGCAATACATCGCTAGAATTATGCTCACTCATCCTCCCACTCCCATAATTTTAGGGCTGTGGTTAGCCGCCTGCTCGTGAGAGCGCGAAAGCCATTTGTAAAGAGAGCGATAAGCCTCCACTCCGCGACTTTGAGGTTCATATTGATGCGGCGGGATACCGGCTTTACTGGCGTCGCGAAACTTAGTGTCAATCGGGATCTTACCTGGCCAGGTATGCGCAGGATAGTCATGACGAATAGTGCGCAGAGTTGAAACCGATGCTTGTGTTCGGCGGTCGTACATTGCCGGGACAATGCTGTAACTCACCTGCTTTTGGTTTGATTTCGCCATCATTTTTAAAGTATTGACCATTCGCTCCAATCCCTTCAGAGCCAGGAATTCGGTTTGAACCGGTATGATGAGTTCATCGCAGGCCGCGAGTGCATTAATCATTAACACACCTAAAAGCGGTGGCGTGTCGATAACTGCCAAATCATAATCGCAGCTTACACACGCCAAGGCTTCGCTGATCACGAGCCCCGCGCCACCTTGTCCGACCGCCTTTCGCTCCAGCGTAGCAAGGGCTGTAGCTGAAGGCACAAGATCAATACCATCAAAGCCGGTCGAAACGAGCACTGAATGGACAAAGTCATGGGTTATTCGTTCACGCTCAGTAAAAAGAGTAAAAGCGCTTAATGTGACAGCATCCGGGTTGTGGCCAAAGTAGCTGGTTAGAGAGCCATGCGGGTCTAGATCGATCAGCAACACGCGCTTGCCCTGCTCGGCGGCCAGGCCGGCAAGAGCTGCGCTGGTGGTTGTTTTACCGACACCACCTTTCTGATTTGCCACGGTCCAAACGTTCAAATATAGACTCCAACGTCAAAGTATTGCCACTATCCAATAAAATTAAAGCTTTGCTGTACATACAGCAACTATCGTGCCCACCACTATTGCCCTTGCCGAGGTAAGTCTGGGTCACTGCTAAACAGCAAATCCCCATCCTCCATCTCAACCGCCTCGATGGCCGAACCACCATTGCCAGAATTTTGATCGCTATCGGTGCTATCGGCAGTGTCGCGATTTTCTCCAACAGAACCTTCCACTTGCTGCGCCGGCAACGCCTCTCCGGCCAAGTCATCAATCAAGTTGGTTGGGCGATCAAACTTATCGCGCGCGATCATAACCGCGACCCGTCGATTCTGTGCCCGCCCATCGGGCGTATCATTACTCGCTGCGGGCTGATGCTCTCCATAGCCTACGGCTGCAAGCCGAGATGCGTCAACTCCGTTAGCGACCATCCATTTAACAATAGCACTGGCTCGCGCTGCAGACAGCTCCCAGTTACTGGGGTAGCGCTCGGTACTGATCGGCATATTGTCGGTGAACCCTTCAATTTGAATGGGATTATCGGTCTCGGCCAATATACTCGATACTTGGGAGAAAATTTGCTTGGCTTGTGCGCTTGCATCAGCACTGGCGGAATCGAATAAAATGCTGTCGCGCAATTCGATTTGCAACCACATTTCATTGCTCGAAATACGCATTAATTCCTGATCGATAAGCTGATCAAACTCGTCCCGAAAGTTTTGCTCTAATACTCCCAAATTACCACCACGGGCCATGGTCAATTGAATGGGCGACTGGTTTTGCGACAATACAGGTCGGCCAACGGGCATTACCTGATCAGACCGGGTACTCGGCTTAAACGCTTGCTCTAAGGTGGAAGACAGTACCCGATATTTGCTTTCATTCACTTGCGAGATTGAGTACATAACGACAAAAAATGCGAACAGCAGCGTTATGAAGTCGGCGTAGGAGACGAGCCAGCGCTCGTGATTAACTCTTAATTCTGATGATCGGCGGCGAGGCATAGTGAGGCCTGCATTAATCCAGGTAACCGCTCAGTTTTACCTGAATGGCTTTTGGGTTTTCGCCGTCGGCAATGCCCATGACGCCCTCTATAAAAAGCTCGTGAAATCGACTGTCTCGGTCGACACATTGGCGCAACTTATTCGCGATTGGCAATAGGAATAGATTTGCCAGAGCCACACCGTAGATGGTAGCGACAAACGCTACCGCAATACCGGGCCCCAGTTGCTCTGGGTCCGCCAAATTGCGCATAACATGAATCAAGCCCATAACGGCGCCTATAATTCCAATAGTAGGAGAATACCCCCCCATACTTTCATAAACTCGCACTGCCTCCATATTTTTTTGCTCTTTCAGGATCATATCCCCCTCAAGAACACGCTTAATGCTGTCGGGCTCGTTGCCATCTACCAGCAGTTCGAGACTTTTTTTGGCGAATGGATCCTTTTCTTCATCCGCCAATCGCTCTAACCCTAGCAGCCCTTCCTTGCGGGCTACGGACGACCAATCTGAAATTTTCTTAACCCCTTTGGCATAATCGATCGCAGGGGGTCGAAAGACCCAACTGAACATATGAAGCGCGCGCACCAAGCAATCTTTTGGTGTTTGTAGCATTGCGGCGCCCGCTGTGCCGCCAAAAACAATAAACGCCGCGGGTAGATTAACCAGCGAACCCAGGCTGCCGCCTTCAATAAAGTTGCCGCCAATTATCGCGGCAAAACCGATAATTACACCTATTATACTAAGCAGGTCCATTAACTGACCTCATCGGCCAGTGCAGGACCAATATCCTTTAAGGCCAACACACGGTCAGTTAGGTTTGCTCGTGCAACAGCCATCGGCATACCATATATCACACATGAAGCTTCGTCCTGACTCCAGATCTGCGCGCCTTTTTGTTTGAGCAGCTCCGCTCCTTTGCAGCCGTCAGAACCCATCCCTGTCAGTACCACACCCAATACGCGATCGGTGAAGCTGTTGGCTGCGGAACCAAAGGTAATATCCAAACTAGGCTTGTAGTTTACCCGGTCATCATCGGGCATTACTTTTACAGAGGCGCCACGCGGGTCTACCATCATTTGCTTTCCGCCTGGCGCTAACAGAGCCACCCCGGGCCGCAACACATCGCCATCAACGGCTTCCCTAACTTCAATCGCACACTGCTTGTTAAGCCGCTCAGCAAATGCTTTGGTAAAATTTTCGGGCATATGCTGCACTAATAAAATGGGCAAAGGCAAATTGCGGGGCAACTTAGTCAAAACTTCCGTCAAGGCAACGGGCCCACCGGTAGAAGCGCCTATTACAAGCAACTTAGGCTTACTGAATTTTTTCCTCGGTGCGGGAGGGTTTGATGGCGCCACCGCACGTTGAGCGGCCTCAACCGGGCGCTGTTGTGGATGTTGATGTGGGCGCGCTGCCTGCTGTGGAGAACTCGGCCTAGCCTGAGGAGCCCTTGACTCCTCTTTGCTGCTGCCCTGACGGGCCAGAGTAAGCAAACGTTCGTGCAACTTTTGGGTCAGACTAACCGAGTTGCGCGACACCTCAGCAAAATCTTTCGGAATGAAATCCAACGCCCCCGCTGCCAGTGCATCAAGAGTAATGCGAGCGCCTTCGTAGGTCAGCGAGGAGAACATTAAAATTGGCGTTGGATCACTCGCCATAATATGTTTTACAGCCGTAACCCCATCCATCACCGGCATTTCAAAGTCCATGGTGATAATGTCGGGTTTTACCTTTGCCACCAGATCAATAGCTTCACGGCCGTTACTGGCGACAGCGACAACCTGAAGGTTCGCATTTTGCCCAATGATTTCTTTTAAACGGGTTTGAAAAAAATGCGAATCATCAACAATCATTACCCGCACGGGCATGTTAAATCTCCATCAGGGGCAGAATGAGCGAGCCCTGCCTTAAACACCATTAGAATAGTATTGCAATAAACTCGGGACATCCAAAATCAACGCAATGGTGCCATCTCCAGTGATCGTTGCTCCAGCCATTCCCGGGGTGCCCTGTAGCATTTTCCCTAGAGGCTTAATCACCACTTCTTCTTGACCAATGAGTTGATCAACGACAAACCCTAATCGTCGCGTACCAACCGACACAATAACAACGTGGCCTTCTTTTTGAGTTTTAGTCGATACATGCTCGCCGTAAACCAACCAGTTTTTCAGAAAGAAAATTGGTATTGCCTGGTCACGGATGGCAACACACTCTTGTCCATCAACCACGTGGGATTTCGTCAAATCCATATGAAATATTTCGTTGACACTCACCAGTGGCAGTGCAAAGGTCTGATTCTCCAGCATGATCATCAAAGTAGGCATTATCGCCAGAGTCAGGGGCACTTTAATATTAAAGCGCGTGCCCTCACCCATTTTGGATTGAATTTCGATGGAGCCATTAAGCTGAGTAATTTTGGTTTTTACTACGTCCATGCCGACGCCGCGACCAGAAACATCGGAAATTTCTTTTTTTGTAGAGAAGCCAGGTGCAAAAATCAATGCAAAAGCTTCTTCATCCGTCAATCGCTGTACGGCATCTTCATCGTAAACACCTTTCTCGACTGCAATACCCCGCAACTTGTCTGGGTCCATGCCGGCCCCGTCGTCAGTAATGGACAACAGGATATGATCACCTTCTTGCTCTGCACCCAGAACTACCCGACCTTTGCGCGGCTTCCCTTTCGCTTCGCGCACCTCGGGAAGCTCAATGCCATGATCGACGGAGTTTCGCACCAAGTGGACCAGCGGATCTGCCAGTGCTTCTACCAAATTTTTGTCAAGGTCGGTTTCTTCTCCAACCAGCTCAAGGTCGATTTCTTTTTTAAGACTGCGTGCCAAATCCCGAACAACCCGCGGAAACCGACCAAACACTTTCTTGATAGGCTGCATACGTGTCTTCATAACCGACGTCTGTAAATCGGCCGTCACCACGTCTAGGTTGGATACAGCTTTGCTGAGCGATTCATTTTGTACCGTGTCACCCAAACGCACCAACCGATTGCGCACCAGAACCAACTCACCCACCATGTTCATGATTTCGTCAAGTCGTTGGGTGTCAACGCGAACAGTGGCATCTACCTGGGCGGGAACACCCTCTGCTTTTTTCGCTGCGCCGGGAGCGCCAGTGGATTTTGTCGGGGCGCTGGCAGCCGCGGGTTTTGGCGCTACGCTTGGCTCTGGAGCGGGCTCAGACTCAACTGTTGCCTTAGGGGGCGGAGGCGGCGCAGAATCTTTAGCGTCTCCCTTTGGGCTATTGCCTTTGCCGTGCAGCTGATCGAGTAACGCTTCAAACTCATCATCGCTGATGTCTTCGCCATTACTCGCGCTATCGCTAGTGGTAGAAAGATCGGTTGGAGTCGGCGCGCTTGTCGTTTTTTCCCCAGCTGGACTTTTTCCCTTGCCGTGTAGCTCATCCAGCAACGCTTCAAATTCGTCATCGCTGATTTCGTCAGAGGAGGTGTTTTTTGTTTGACCAGTCGCTGACTCTTTAGTAGACACTTGAGTCGAACCGGCACCCGGTGGTTTGCCTGAGCCGTGTAGTTGATCCAGCAGAGCATCAAATTCGTCTTCCGATATTTCATCACCGCCCGAGCCTGAGCTTGCAGCAGGTGCTTCGTTGCCATTTAATGCATCCAACAAATCGTTAAACTCGTCGTCGGTAATATCACTACCTGCTCGAACATTACCTGGACTTTCTGCTACGGCAGGTGCCGCCTGAGAGGCATCATCCTGCGGTACTGCCGTATTCGCCGCACCGGCAAGGTCTTCGCAAGCGACAAGCTTTTCTAGCTGAGCGATTAAGGCAGGATCGGCATCGGTAAGCGGTTCACGCTGTGATACCTGATCGAATTGAAGATTGACAGCGTCTAGAGCTTGCAGCACTACGTCCATTAACTCTGATGTGACCGTGCGTTTGCCATTACGCAAAATATCAAACAAGTTTTCGGTAACATGGCAGCATTCGACCATCGCCGTCAATTGCAAGAATCCTGCACCGCCTTTCACAGTATGGAACCCGCGAAAAATAGCGTTTAGCAAATCGCGATCGTCTGGTTTGTTTTCCAGTTCAACCAGCTGCTCGGAGAGATTCTCCAAAATTTCTCCGGCTTCTACCAGAAAATCCTGTAGAATTTCTTCATCATCACCGAATCCCATGCACTCTTCCTCTAGAAGCCAAGACTGGACAACAAGTCGTCCACTTCATCTTGACTAGAAACCACATCTTGTTTTTCTTTATTAATTTGCGGGCCTTCACCTTTTGTGTTGTCAATAACACGGGCCTTGCCTTCGTTATCGGCCTCTACGCTCAAACCTGTAATTTCTTCAACTTGCCCGGCAATTCGAACTAAGCTGACCAAATCCTGTTCGACTTCACTGATCAAGCCCATGACACGCTTAAGAACCTGCCCCGTTAAATCCTGAAACCCCTGTTCCAGAATGATATCCTGCAGGTTTTTGCCTAGCTGTTCGGTACCACTTTCCATTTGCCCGAGAAAGTCATCCATTCGGGTGTAAAGCGCGCGGAATTCATCGGCGCTCATATCACCGCTTTGCAAACGCGTCCATTCCGATCGCAATGAATTCGCTTCCTGACCTAAATTCATCGCAATGGGAGCGGCTTCTTCCACCATATCCATGGTTTTATCAGCAGCCTTTTGCGTGAGTTCAATAACGTAGCGTAAACGATCTGTCGCATCGCGTATTTCAGAACGCTCTATACTGGGGGGTTCAGAGGAGAGGTCACCATCGACATTAAAGTTAACAATGGCGCTGTGCAGGCCTCGGGTAAGCCGACCTACTGATTGATACAAATGTTGATCGCGTGATGAGATAATGGATTGAATCAGCTGGGAGGCCTCATCAAAATCGTTTCCCTGAAGCTTTTCAACCAGCAAACTGGCACTTTCTTGCAGTTCGTTAACGAACATCTGGTTGTCATGGTCCTGAATATCAGAAGTCATTTGAGTGCCTTTATTGTTTTAATTACCCTAGCCTACGCGCTCGAAAATTTTGTCAATTTTCTCTTTCAAGGCTGCCGCTGTAAAAGGCTTTACGACGTAGCCATTTACACCAGCTTGCGCGGCCTCGACTATCTGATCTCGCTTCGCCTCGGCCGTGACCATTAGCACCGGCAAAGTTGCCAGCTTTTCATCAGACCGAACCTCCTTAAGCAAGTCAATGCCGGTCATACCTGGCATATTCCAGTCGGTAATTAAGAAGTCAAACCCTCCGCTTTTCAGCATCGGTAGCGCAGTCACACCATCATCGGCCTCGTGGGTATTGGTAAACCCTAAGTCCCTAAGTAGATTCTTGATGATCCGCCGCATCGTCGAAAAGTCATCAACGATTAGAATCTTCATTTCTTTATCCAATGCTGCCTCCGTATCACTCTCTAAGGAGTCTGAATTACTTATATTCTAGCCGCTGTCCACAATGAATCCAGTGCCAGCGCCCAAATGAAGCTTCAGGCTCAGTATTTGAGCCATGAAATTAACCTTATTGTACCCTAAGTCAATCTTTCTGGGTCCAGTCGGACAGTCGTGATCTTAGCCGGCTGGCGGCCTGAGAGTGAATTTGGCTAACCCTGGACTCACTAACGCCTAATATTTGACCAATTTCTTTGAGATTTAGCTCTTCGTCGTAATACAGAGCCAGAACCATTTTTTCTCTTTCCGGTAATTGGCTTATCGCCTGAGTCAGGGAGACCTTTAGACTTTCTCGCGTCATATTCTCCTGAGGGTTATCAAATTCACTCGATTCCCCGGAAAATGTGGCGCTGGCGTCATCAGCAAAGGTTTCTTCATAGCTAAACAATCGGCTGGAATTGGTATCGCGCAACATCGCATGGTATTCGTTGATTTCCACCCCGAGCTCTGCGGCCACTTCGCCGTCTTCAGCGTCACGGCCTTTACGGGACTCGACCCGCGATATTGCCTCACTAACCCTTCGTGCATTGCGATGCACCGATCTTGGAGCCCAATCACCGCGACGCATCTCATCGACAATCGCACCGCGAATACGTATGCCGGCATAGGTCTCGAAACTCGCCCCCTTCGATCCATCGTATTTTTGGGCGGCTTCGAGCAGACCAATCATGCCCGCCTGAATGAGATCGTCAACTTGCACCGAAGCCGGCATGCGCACCATCATATGGTGCGCTATACGTTTTACCAGCGAAGCGTAATCCTCGACCCTGATCGGATTCGCCTGAGTATTTGAATTACTGTACATAGCCAACCCATTTGCCGCGTTCATCGGTCAATACCCCGACCCACTTGCCTGGAGCAGTCGCTCCACGAAGAATTCTAGTTTGCCTGTCGGCGCGGATGGTAGCGGCCAGTTATCCACCGAATTGGCCAATTGGCGCACCGCTTGCGCCGCTTTACAGTTCGGGGCGAACTCAAGCAATGCCTTTTGTTTTTGCACGGCTTTGCGAACCGTTTCGTCGAACGGCACCTGGCCGACATACTGTAGCGTCACGTCGAGAAAACGCTCACATACGGCATTAAGCTTAGCGTACATCATCTGCCCTTCTGTCGCAGAACGCGTCATATTTGCCACCACACGAAAACGCTGAACGCCATGTTCTTTATTCAGTAGCTTAATCAGGGCGTAGGCATCGGTGATCGACGAGGGCTCGTCGCAAACGACAACAATCACTTCATTCGCAGCCCGGGTAAAACTGACCACAGTATCGGAAATACCCGCTGCGGTATCGATAACCAGCACGTCCACCTGATCGCTCAAATCACTGAATGCAGAAATCAACCCAGCGTGTTCTTGCGGACTTAGCTCAGCCATTTTCTGCACACCTGAGGCAGCAGGTACTATCTTAATGCCAGCGGGCCCGGTGACTAAGACATCCTCCAAATCACACGTGCCGGATAATACGTCCGCCAGCGTGAACTTAGGAGAAATGCCGAGTAGTACATCGACATTTGCCAAACCCAAGTCGGCATCGAGTAAAACGACCCGACGTCGCAACTGAGCCAAGGCCACACTTAAATTCACCGAAATATTGCTCTTACCGACTCCGCCTTTACCACCGGATACAGCAATTACCTGAACAGGGCGATTTTGACTCATTGCAACTCTCTCTCCGCCGGCTCCATACACGTGAAGCCTATTATACTGGCTAGACTATCCATCCAATTTTTGTTCTGCCCCACTAGCGCGTTACCCTGTGCTTTTGCCGAACGCTACTGACCAAGCTGGCTGCACGGCTCAAAATATTTGGCCCTTTGGCAACAGTGATATCATCGGGAATATCCTGCCCATCAGTAGTATAGGCTATTGGCAGCTTAGCCTGTATGGCACAATCAACCGCCTCCCCTATACTGGCGGTTTCATCCAGTTTAGACAAGATGCAGCCTTTCAGCTCGGCACCGCTGTACGCATGCAGTGACGCTTTGAGCATCTGCGCCTGGCTATTGGCCGGCAAGACGACAAAACTCTGCACTCTGGGAATCTGCGAAAGTGCTTGCATTTGCTGTTTGAGAGCCGGGTCGCCATGGCGCAAGCCGGCGGTATCAATCAAGACCAGCTCTACATTGCGCAAGCTGCGCAACACCTGGGGCAATGCATTGTGCTCGTCCACAACGCGTAGGGGTACGTTCAAAATACTGGCGAGCGAGCGCAACTGATCGTGAGCGGCCAAACGATGGGTGTCGGTGGTAACGAGAGCTACCTTGTCAGCTCCGTGTCGCATCACATAGCGTGCCGCCAACTTTGCCACCGTTGTGGTTTTGCCCGCTCCCGTTGGGCCGACAAAGGCGAATATTCCGCCCTTCGCTGTGACGTCTTCGCCGCAAACCGGTATCGCCTTAGCCAAACGAGCCATAGCCTCAGGCCATGCTTTCGCTACCAGGCGGTTTTTAAGAGGTCTCTTCATCAATGCCTGAGTGACCCGCTCAGAGAACCCCATGGACTGCAAACGCTGCACGATACTGCCCGAAGACGAGCCAGAAGCCGCGCGGCCGGGAGGCATGGGAGCAAAGATAGCCAACTTATCCTCAAGCAGCTGGCGCATTTGCAATATCTCTTCTTGCAGGTGGGCTATTTCCTGGCTGCCCGAATGCTCCACAGCAGTGTCTGCGGTGGGCTCGTCAAAAGCATCATCGCTCAACAAGCCATATCGCTCCGCAGCGCTCTGAAACTTAACCGTATTATCCAAATATTGCTCTGGTGCCACTGTAGGAGCCGCGTCTAACCGGGGCGCAGGCACACGAATGCCAGCATTGACCACCTGGCGCTCACCGAGAAATTCGTCGGCTGATTCGTCAACGGATTGCCGCGCCGCTAAGCGACGGCTGGCCAGTTCAATGTCAGCCAATATTTGTTGTGAGTTTTTACCCGCTTTATGGGCCTGATCGGGGAATAGTGAGTCAGAATATGCCGGTGTCGAAGATGCCACTTGCGGCGATGCATCACCCTGTGCAGCTGTCTCGCTACTGGCAAGTATTTCAACGCCCTCCCTGACGCGCCGGGTAGAGAGTATTACCGCATCCTCACCTAGGTTCTGACGAACCATTTCAAGGGCACGACGCATGTCTTTGGCTACAAACCTTTTTGCCTTCATGTCTGTCTCCTACTTCATTCTCAACCGTCAGCGCTAACCGAGGCATCGATGGTAATTTGCTTGTTATCCGGTATTTCGGTGTACGCCAGTACGTGAATATCGTGAGCACTGTGCCGGCAAAACTTAGCGAGCATATTGCGCAGTGGCGCAGCCACCAAAAGTACTGCAGGCTTACCTGCCATTTCTTGTTTTTGCGCCACCTCGGATATTGATCGCTGTAACTTCTCCGCCAAGCCAGGTTCGACAAAAGCGCTATCGTCAGCGCCAGCTTTTTGTGCTTGCTGAACAGTTCCCAGCAACAATTGTTCCAGTTGTGGGTGTAAGGTGATAACAGGCAGCTCAGCCGCGGTACCATTGATGCTTTGAATAATCTGCCGCCCTAAGGCGACACGAGCGGCAGCCGTCAACGCGGCGGGATCTTGACTCTTTCCCCCCACCCCCGCCAAAGCTTCGGCGATTGATCGTATGTCCCTAATCGCAACACGCTCCTTGAGCAAGTTCTGCAGCACTTTTAACAGGACGTTCAGACTCACGGTGTTGGGAACCAACTCCTCCACTAACCGGGGAGATGACTTCTCCAGCATATCGAGCAGTTTTTGCACATCCTCATGTCCAATCAGCTCGTGAATATTGTCCTGCAGGATATGGTTCAGATGCGTAGCGATAACGGTACTGGCATCAACCACTGTATACCCCAGTGTTTGTGCCTGCTCCTTCTGCCCTGCGCTGATCCAGATGGCGTCTAGGCCGAAGGCCGGATCTTTGGTTTTAATACCCTCAATATCGCCGAACACCTGACCAGGGTTGATTGCCAGCTCGCGGTCCGGATGCACCTCTGCCTCGGCAACGGTTACCCCCATCAAACTCAAGCGGTAGGCGTTAGGTGCCAGCTCCAGATTGTCGCGTATGTGAACCGTCGGAACCAAAAAGCCCATTTCTTGCGACAACTTTTTCCGAACCCCCTTGATTCTGCCGAGTAAGGTGCCGCCCTGATTCTTATCCACCATTGGAATCAACCGGTAGCCTACCTCTAGCCCTATGACATCAACGGGCTGGACATCATCCCAGCCTAACTCGATGTTTTCCGCCGGCGGTAAAGCCGCCGCACCGGTTGATGCGGGTGATGGCGCGACCTGGCCTGTCGCCTGTGGAGCAGGCGGGCGAGACGCACCACGTCCGCTGGGTATATAGTTATCCTCTACTGGCTCTGGCTGCTGCTTACGCCAGTGAATATAGTAAGATAGAGCCGCACAAATAATGGCCAAGCCCAAAAAGGCGACGTGTGGCATACCGGGAATCACGCCCATAATGAAGAGAATGCCTGCCGCGATCATCAGAGCTTTAGGCGACTCAAACATCTGTGAAAGTACTTGCGAGCGCATATCCTGCGAGGTGTTGACCCGAGTAACCAATATTGCGGTTGCGGTCGATAGCATCAAAGACGGGATCTGTGCCACCAAGCCGTCACCTATGGTGAGCAAAATATACTTTTGCAGCGCATCGGCAAATTCCAGGTCATGCTGGGCCATGCCTATCCCCAAACCACCGATGATGTTTATGGCTAAAATCATGATGCCGGCGATTGCATCACCGCGAACAAATTTACTGGCACCGTCCATCGCGCCGTAAAAATCCGCTTCGCTAGCCACATCCTCACGGCGCTGCTTCGCTTCATCCTGATCTATAAGCCCCGCGTTCAAGTCAGCATCAATCGCCATTTGCTTACCGGGCATTGCATCGAGGGTAAATCGGGCACTCACCTCCGATATGCGCCCGGCACCTTTAGTGACCACCACAAAGTTAATGATCATCAGAATTAAGAAAACCACCAGGCCCACAGCATAGTTGCCGCCAATCACCACTTCACCAAAGGCCTGAATCACCTTGCCAGCGGCATCACCGCCCTCATGGCCGTTGAGCAGCACCACCCGGGTAGAGGCAACATTAAGAGCAAGTCGTAGCAAAGTGGCAACAAGCAAGATGGTTGGAAAGGCGGCAAAATCCAATGGCCGCAGCGCATAGACCCCAACTAATAAAACGACAATGGAGAGCGCAATATTGAAAGAAAAGAAAGCATCCAACATGAATGCGGGCAAGGGCAAAATCATCATACCCAAAAGCATGACCAGCAATAGCGGAATACCGATATTGCCACCACCGAAGGTCTTGATTTGATCTAAGGCCGACTTTCCGTCAGCTTTGCTGAACTGCCCTAAAGATATTGCCATATTGGTACGGTTTTTTGACACTCGGTGGTTGTTTTTACCTACTGTCGCAAGAACCGTACCCAAGCGACAAAACTAGCGGCAGTATTCTAAAATAACCCTACAAATTCACCGGCAATGATTGCCACGCAGGCGTATTGTTCACTTCTCATTCAGCCCTCATCAATCGTAACGCATATCGCGTGGAACATTGAGGTCACGAGGAAAGGCCGGTTTCTCGCCTTTACCCCGTCGATAATTGCGCAGCCCAAACACGTACGCCAGTACCTGCGCAACCGCCATGTATAAGCCCGCGGGGATTTCTTCATCAACCTCAGAAGAATGAAAGATTGCCCTGGCCAACACCGGTGACTCAACAATATCAATCTTGTTATTTTTCGCTATTTCACGGATTCGGAATGCCACCTGATCGCCCCCTTTTGCTAACAGCACAGGTGTTGCCATAGTTGCCGGGTCATATTTCAAGGCAACCGCAAAATGGGTCGGGTTGGTGATCACGACATCGGCGTCAGGGACCTGAGACATCATTCGGCGTTGGGCGATCTCTCGCTGTAGTTGGCGGATACGCCCTTTTACTTCCGGCTTTCCCTCTGTATCTTTATGCTCATCTTTTAATTCTTGACGCGACATTTTGAGCTTCTTTGAATGATCCCAAATCTGAAACGGAACATCGATAGCCGCGATCAATATGGTTACCGCGGCCATGGCTATCGTTGTAAAGCCACTAATTAGCAGTGACTCAACAATTGCCACATTGGTTTCAAGCGCAGCAAGCTGCATCATATCTTGCTGCCAGATCATCAGTGCAACAATCGCGACTGCCATCACCACGGCCACTTTACCGATAGATTTCGCCAACTCCACTAAGGCCTTGACCGAGAACATTCGTTTCAAGCCGGCGAGAGGATTCATACGATTGAACTTAGGTGCCATTGCTTTGGCGCTTAGCATCCAACCACCCAGTGCAATAGGGCCAACAATTGACGCAATCAAAAGCACCCCAAGAAAAGGAGCTATTGCAAGCAGACCTTCGTAGAAAGAGCTGGCCAAATGAATAATCATGGCATTGGTGTCGAATACTTCCGCTCGACTCAACGTCAAATTACGATTAGTAAGTGCAACTATCCGACTACTGATAAAAAAACCAAAAACGTAGAGACCTAGCGCCCCGGCGAGTAATATAAATGTTGTGGTTAGATCCCGTGAGCGTGGAATTTGTCCGTCTTCACGCGCTTTTTCAAGTTTTCGCGCTGAGGGTTCTTCCGTCTTCTCCTGACTGCTGTCATTATCTTCCGCCATCAGGGCAACCTCATAAGAGAGCGTCCAAATAATCCCGCCGTATCAAACACTCGCTCAAAATAGGGTAAAAAAACAATCAAACTCAGCCACATAAACAGTAGACCAAATATCAATGTAATCGGAAAACCAACCGTAAAAACGTTAATTTGCGGCGCAGATCGGTTCATTATTCCGAATGCCATATTAATAACCAGCATGGCGGTAAAAAGCGGTAGAACAACGACCAGTGCAGCGCTGAACATCCAACTCCCCATACTCGCAATTTGAATAAACTGCTCTGAACCGAACCCGGCTCCACCAATAGGGAAGCTGCTAAAACTCTCCACTATTAGCGCAATCATTAACAAATGACCATCAAATATCAAAAACAGTATTGTCGAAAGAAGCAAGTAGAACTGAGACAAAACCGTGACCGTGATGCCGTTACTTGGGTCATTCATGGAGGCAAAACCCAACCCCATTTTCATTGCAATAAGCTGACCTGCAAGCACAAATATATGTAAAACCACCTGAAAGCTAAACCCTAAAGCCAAACCTATCAAAGCCTCGTTAGCCACCATCATAAATGAGTTGACACTTAGAATGTCGACGCCGGAGGGGATCTCGATCATTGGACTTACGAGAATTGTAACGAATAGAGCCAACAACACACGAACTCTGGGGGTTACCGTTCTGGCCCCAATTACCGGGGCAGCCATAAACATGGCCCCTATTCTTATGAATGGCCAAAGATATTGCCCAATAAACTGCATGAGCTGGTCTGTGTTTAGGACAAGTTCCTGCACAGTCTACCCGATCAGATTTGGAATGCTGTTAAATAGCCGGTTAAACAGATCGCTGAGCTCAGACACAAGCCAAGGCCCTACAATCATAATGGTAATTAACATGACAATCAGGCGCGGCAAGAAGCTCAAAGTTTGCTCATTAATCTGAGTGGCGGCCTGGAACATGCTCACAACCAACCCGACCACCAAACTTGGCCCCACAATGATCAATACCATTATAACCGTGAGGTAAAGACCATCGGCAAATAAACTGAGCGCTATTTCTGGAGTCATAGTCGTCTCAACCGTTACACACCAAAACTCGCCGCTAATGTGCCAATGATCATAGCCCAACCATCCACCAGAACAAACAGCATCAACTTAAATGGTAACGAAACGATGAGTGGGGACAACATCATCATACCCATCGCCATAAGCACACTGGCAACAACGATATCAATCACCAGAAACGGAATAAAGATAATAAATCCTATTTGAAACGCTGTTTTCAGCTCACTGGTGACAAAAGCGGGAACCAGAATGGAAAATGGCGTATCTTCCGGCGTTTGAATTTCGACGTTACCGGCAATACCAACAAATAACTGGATATCACTCTCGCGAGTCTGCGCCAACATAAACTGATGAAAAGGTCGGGAGGCTTCAGCCAACGCCTGCTGAGCCGCGATTTCGCTGTTTAAGTAAGGCTGCAACGCGTTGACGTTAACCTCCTCAAAAACAGGCTTCATTATAAAAAGCGTCAAAAACAAGGATAGACCAATCAATATTTGATTGGAGGGTGACTGCTGCAGGCCTAACGCCTGCCGAAGGATGGCAAAAACAATAATAATTCGAGTGAAAGACGTCATCATCATGAGCAACGCTGGCAGGAAAGTCAGCATTGTCATAATGGCAAGAATCTGCAACGTTACCGTATACTCTTGCTCTCCATCCGCGTTCGTCTGAACCGTAAAAGCAGGTAAACCGGGAATGGCGGGTAGTGAACCGGGAGACGTCACTAACTCAGCGACATTTTCACCGGGAGTGAGAGTATCATCAGCCGGTTGGGCAAAAGCAGGCGCCGCCATTGCAGCTAGCACGAGCAAAACCAAACCCACCATTGAAAACAAATATCGACGACTAATCATCAGCGCCACTTTTGCTTTCTCCTTTGGAACTTTGCCCAATGTCGGAACCTCTCCCTGACATAACGGCAGCCAATTTTTCACTGAAAGCGCCGCTAACGTCCGAACTCATCGAAGTGATCGGCTCGTCAAACTCTTGTAGCAGCTGTATCGATTGTGCGGTTACCCCGAGCAGCAAATGTTTTCCACCGACTTCTACCACGACTAACCGCTCGCGAGTGCCCAGAGCCATGCTAGCAGTTACTTTAATCGGTGCTGAGCGGGCCATAAAACCACCACCCATACCAATGCGGCGGACGAGCCAAGACAGTACAAAGATGATCGCGACAACCAAACACAGGGACAACAAAACCGTCAATAATTGACCGGACCCTACCCCTACTTTTACCGCGGTATTTCCTGCCTCTTGCGCTATTGTCGCTGAGCTAAGACCCCATATAATCGTACCAAAAACATAAGTTCTCATTTAGCGCAGCTTTTTAATACGTTCTGATGGACTGATAACATCGGTCATACGGATACCGAATTTTTCATTGACCACCACCACTTCTCCATGAGCGATTAATGTGCCGTTAACTTTAACATCTAATGGTTCACCCGCCAGTCGATCCAGCTCAATGACCGAACCTTGATTCAACTGCAGAAGGTTGCGAATAGTAATTGACGTACTTCCAACCTCCATTGAGATACTGACCGGAATATCGAGGATGAGATCAAGCTCGGGACCTAGCTCACGCGGGGCACCTTCATTTTTCAACTCATCCAAACCCATCGGGTTCGCTTCTGCCTCGGCCTGAGCGAGTACGTCGTCGACGTCCACTTCTCCCTCATCAGTAGCCACTTGCTCTTGCATCGCAGCAGCCCACTCATCGGCCATAGCATCCTGATCTACGTCGGCATCCTCACCAGGATTGGTATCGTCATCATTTGCCACGTGAACCCCCTTCTGCTGCCGTTATATTGTATGCATTGCTGTGATCGATAAAATCATTAATTTTCAAAGATAGATTGCCTCGATGCTGCCCCAATTGCGTTCGGAATACCGGGACGCCATTGGCCGTCATTATGTGCTGATCAGGCCACTCAATGGGGATTACATCGCCCGCCTCCAAATCAACAATGTCACGAAGTGTTATTTCCCGATTAACCAGTTCACATTCTAGTTCCACTGCGGCCGACAACACGTCTTCGCGCAAAGCTTTGACCCAACGTTCGTCTTGTTCATCGCTGTCACTTTGCAAGCCAGCATCCAGAACCTCGCGAATCGGCTCAATCATTGAATATGGAATTGTCAGATGCAGCTCGCCACCACCACCGTCGAGTTCGATATGGAACGTACTAACGACCACCACCTCACTGGGGCTGACAATATTTGCCAGAGACGGGTTAACCTCAGAGTTTATGTATTCAAACTCAATGGGCATGACAGCCTTCCATGCCTCACCGAGATCGACAAACACTTGGTTCAGTACCATTTGTACAACACGCAATTCGGTGGGGGTAAATTCGCGCCCCTCAATTTTGGCATGTCGCCCATCGCCGCCAAAAAAATTATCCACCAACTTAAAAACCAGGCGCGCATCGAGGATGACCAACGCGGTGCCCCGCAACGGCCGAAACTTAACCATATTCAAGCTGGTTGGTACATAAAGAGTGTGAACATACTCGCCGAATTTTTGAATCTGAATACCCCCTACCGAAACATCGGCTGTACGTCTAAGCATGTTAAACATACTAATTCGGGTATAGCGGGCAAAACGCTCGTTAATCATTTCCAGAGTCGGCATCCGACCTCGTACGATGCGATCCTGACTGGTTAAGTCATAGGATCTGACCGCACCGGGATCACCATCGCCCTCGGTATCAATATCGCCATCATCCACACCGTGAAGAAGCGCGTCGATTTCATCCTGGGTAAGTAAGTCCTGCACGATTATGCCTCTATTGCAATACCAAGTTGGTAAACAAAACCTGCTCTATTCCAGGCTGACCAATTTCGTCTTCCAGTACATCTTGTATCTTTAACAACGCCTGCTGGCGCAACAATTCTTTGCCTTCGGCTGTCTGCAATTCTTCATAATCTTGGTTTCGTAGCAACATGACCACCGCGTTGCGAAGGGCCGGCATATGTAATTCCAGGTCGGTCACGACAGTGTTATCCCGCAGCATTAATGTGACATGAAGCTGCATATAACGCTGACGACCGCGGACTTCATAATTAGTCGTAAACTCCGGTTTCATAGGGTAATAAATTGCCGGTTGAATCTCAGGCTCCTCTTCTACCACCTCCTCGACTGCTTCACCCTCGGCCGACACCTCCGGATCGTCAAAGAAACCCAATAAGAATAAGGTTCCTCCTACCGAAGCGCCGACCAGCAGCAGTACCACCAGGGCAATGATTATCCATTTTTTTTTGCCACCAGAAGGCTTCTCTTGCCCCTCTTCCTCATTGTCTTCTTGCTCTAGCTCTTCATCAGCCATGTCAATTTACCGTCACATCCAATAAGCTTTGGTCTTATAACTATAGAACAGCAAAGGCCGTGCCATCGGCACGGCCTTGATTTAAGGTAGAAGTGTAACGAACCGCCGGGACAGGGACAACGAGAAAGCCAGCTCACTTAAGCATAATGATCAATTAAACCCACACCAGTAGTGGCAATTGTGGTGGCCGATGAGCCGAATTCACCTTCTTCATCGCCGGCACTGTCGTTTGCACCGCCACTGCCGTTCTCACCGCCATGTTGATCGGCCCATTTCTCCTCTTCGCCCGAAACGCCAACATCAACCTGGGTCATTCCTTGCTCAGCCAGCATTTCACGCAACCGATGGGCACTTTGATCCAGCGCTTCCCTAACTACAGCCTGATGACTGGTAAAACTCACTTGCGCCTGATCATTGTTAATGGTGACCTTTACGTGCAGCGGCCCAAGATCTGGAGGGTCAAGGCGAATTTCAGCCGATTGAATACCTTGCTGTGCGAGCCATACGACCTGTTGATTCACAGCCTGCCCCCAGTTTGGCGAGCTGAAACTGGTTGTTACTTGAGCTTGGGCCACCGGAACCCTAACCTGACCTAAAGCTTGGGTCGCCTGACTGGTAAGTTGTGCCAGACTAGCCGCCGTGTTCACTGCCGGGCGATGATCTCCAGAAACATCTGATTTCGCCGAAAATAGATTGTGCAGTTGAGCCGCTTCGCTGACCAATTTACCCTTGCCAGTGAGAGCCTGAGCCAATAGGCCATCAGCCAATTTCTCGGGCTGCAGCTTGACAATAACGGATGAGTTTTCAGCAGCGCCTGACTCACTTTTACCTTGAGTATCACCGGCTGCGAATTCGGCGCCTGCAAACGATCCCCTGCCGTCAAACGGAGTCGCCGAAAACGTTTTTACACCGCCGCCATTCGCGGCCAAAGCTCCATTCGCGCTCGTAGCCAATTGCTTTATACGTGTCGTGACATTGGCCAAAGTAAGCGAAGCCTGTTGTAGCTGAGCGAGCTGCGCATGAATCGCCTGCACATCAAAACTACCATCATCATTCAAGAGAGACTTGAGATCGGCCAGCACGCCCTGAGCGAGCTCTTCAGGTAGACCCTCCTCGTTTAGCAAAACCTCGAGCTTGTCAAAAGCCAGCTCGACATCGCCAGTCTCATCCAACAGCTGAGCGAATTTGCCGAGCACCTTCTCCAGAGTCAACAGCGCTTGCGCAGTACTTCCCTCGAGCAAACCCGCCATATTAGGTGACAGTTCGCTAAGCTCGATTTCAGCGATGATTAAATCGAGTAACGCCGCCTGCTCAGTAATGGGTAGGCCTTTAATGGCAGCTTTTTGCTCTGTAGGCAACGCGTCCAGTAACTCTTGCTGCTCAAAATTTAGAGTTGCCTGGCCGTTTTCATCGGCACTTGCTGGCTGTATACCAGCCTGCCCCTCCTTAACGTCTTCCCCTTGCCCCGCAATAACATCAGACTCTTGCGTTGTGTCAGCTTCAGACCCGACCTCTGGAGCAACCACTGCCGGTGCTTCTTCAGATACCTGATCTCGAGTAGGACGGGCGTCAGCGCTACGGGGCTCTGTGCCGACGCTAGAGTTTAAATTGTCAGCATCAGCGCTGCGATCCCCTGCGCTGTTACTGGAGTTGGAACTGTCGAGGTCTACCGCTTCCCTGCCGTGAAGATCGGCGCGATCACCTATATCCGAGGCAGTTTCGGCGCGCTGCCTCGTGGGTGAAGCACTTGAACTAGAGGGCACGCTGGGTTTTGCGGTACTTGCCACCCGGAGCGAAGTCGTGTCGAGCACCGATGCAAACATATCACCCGACGATTCCAGGCGACGAACGCCCCGATCTTTAACCGGTGCACTCTGTAAGCCTAGTAAAGTGCTAATGCTGGTTGAGTCGGCCATCTTTGTGCTATCTCCTGTGAAAACGGCAAACCTTTGCCGCTTAAAGATACTATTTAGTTACCTAGATAGGAGGTAGCAAGGGGGATGCCAAATTACAGGTATATATCTAGTTGACCTTTCACTAAATTGAACTCTTGTTGCAAATCAACAATTTGCATTTCAATTCCGGCAAGGTCGGCCACTGCGGCCTTATCCTCTATGGCCTTACAAAGAGCAACCAAACCGCCAGCACCAATATTGCTACTACTGCCCTTAAAGCTGTGCGCCGCACGCCTTAGTTCGTCGCTGAGTCCGGCCGCTAACGCCCGTTGCATGTCTGTCATTTTTTGGCTGGAATCGCTAATGAAGGTTTCAATAAGGTGTTGAAAATCATCTTCCATGACCTCCTGAAGAGTTGCCAAGGTGTCGTGGTCGATATGGTTATTTGCACTCATGGGCCCACCTCCTACGTTCCAGTCGATCAATCATCACTGTGCCAGCGATACGTTGCCTTCACTAAATTCCCTGGGGGTTCTATCTTTAATGTATCACACAGCGACGACACCAAACGGAGACCCCTTCCACTGTATTCGACTTTGGGCCGATCTAATTCCAGCGCATTGAAATCGAAGCCTAAGCCGCTATCTTCAACAATGACACTCAGCACGCCACCATCGCTGGAGGTTTTGTGGGTAAGAGATATGCGAATAAAACCTTGTGTAATCTCCTTAGTGCGCTCTTTACGCAATTGATAGTACTGATCAAACCCCTCCGGATCATTTTTTAACCCCGAATCTAGCCCTAAAACACCGTGCTCCAGTGCGTTGGTATACAGTTCAGAGATTACCGTGTACAAGGTGCCACTGTGGTTGCGCAACCCCGGCACTTCGAGCAGCACACTCAGCAATAGTGGCAAAGGGTCGAAAATCGCAAAGCTGGAGGGTTTTACCTCGAATGACAGGCTCCACTCGGCCAATTGAGACTGCGCTTTTGCAGGCTCGAAACGATCTTTGTAGGCAACATCAATAGGCGCCATTAATAACTCGACCAGAGACAAATCATCGCTTTTCTCGACATCTCCTGTGAATGCTTTTACTTGTGCCAGTAGATCATCGAACAGCTGGTCGCGAACGGTATTACTGGCAAAAGTCGCCATTAGACGCTCCTCGCCAAACATATCGCCGTCGGCATTGCGAGACTCGTGAATACCATCCGACCACAAATAGAGGCGATCGCCATACTCAAGCTGAAGCAGTGCAGGATCTGCCTTGAAGTCTCGATTATTGAGTACACCGAGAGGCAAATGGGTTGATTTCATTGCCTCGACAGTACCCGAGTTTCGATAGATATAGGCAGGAGGCAGCCCACCATTCCAAATACGAATCGACGATTTGCGAAAATTGACCTCTACCATAGTGGCACAGCAAAAAAGTCCAACAGGTAGAATGCTTTTTAATTTGCCATTAATTTCCGCCAGAATATCGGCCATTGAAAAGCCTTTACTGACCATGCCATAAAAGGTCGTAGCCAGTGGCATAGCGCCAATTGCTGCAGGAAGACCATGGCCCGTAAAATCTCCCAGCAACACCATAAAGTTACCCGCTGGGGTGGATGAGGCGACCATGACATCGCCATTGAATACAGCCAATGGGGACAGGAAGTAGCGCAGACTTGAGGTATTTAAATCGCCGCCGCTGGTAATATTATCGAATACTTGTTTGGCGACCGTTTGTTCCTGTAAAAAGTGCTCATTGTGTTTCACAATCTGATCGCGCTGATTGAGCATCGTCCGGTTCATCGTCCTCATCCGATAAAACGCTTTGATCTTGGCTTGCAAAATGACGCGATTGTAGGGCTTCGACAGAAAGTCGTCTCCCCCGGCCTCAAGACACTTGACCAAAGACGGGGTATCGGTGAGCGAGGTAAGAAATATTATCGGAATAAGCTCTTCGCCTGCCAGCGACTTTATGCGTCTGGCAGCCTCAAAACCATCCATATTGGGCATCAGCGCGTCGAGTAATACTATGTCGGGACGACTGTTTTCGAATTGTTCTACGGCCTCAACACCATCACGGGCACTGATAACCCGGTGCCCTTCTTTTTTAACAATAGTTTCAAGAATCAACCGATCCGTATCAGTATCGTCCGCCACCAGAACGGTGATCTCCCGATCATTATTTATCACGGCCACTCCAGGCAGGGATTAATCGATATTGAATAGCTGTTCAAAGTTGGAGATTGTCAGTATACGTTTGACATCTGTACTGGTGTTCTTGATTTCAATTTTTGCGTTATCACCGCCAGCATGGTCACGTAACAGTAACAACATACCCAGCGCAGAACTATCCAGGTAGGCCGTATCGCTCATATCAATCACATAGCGATGAGGCTTGATATCCAAATTCTCGTAAGCCCCTCTAAAGTCCTGATGCGAACTAAAATCAAACCGGCCCTTGATGGCGATGGTGAGCTCTGCCCCATCAGTAGAGACCGCTGAAGATATTGCCATAAAGTACCCCTTTATTAGCCTAGTAAGGCTCCCATTCCCTAAATCCCCAATATTAGCCGAGATAAACTTACGCGCCAATTTTGGTACCGACTACACCAAGAATAGCCTATTTTCTGACTTAAACGTAACCGTAGCCTTACGAGCTCTCACTGTTTAGGTCGATTGCGCGCCGCCCCCGCCATTTCGTCCAGTTCTTTCTGTAACCGCCGCTCGGCCTCTTTATCTTCACCACGGCGCAACCGAGCAATCAACTCTTCTATCGATTTACAGCGATTTCGCTGCTGATACCAGTGCATACGCACCTTCTCCAGTTGCGCCTGCAGCTCCTCCAGCTTGTCTTTCTGTTGCTCCAACATCCCCTCGAGGTTATGAATAAAGCCACTGTAGTGAGAAAGCTGAACTGGCGACATAGCGCCCTGGGAGGAAGTCATTCGATCCAGGTAGCTCGCCCGGTACTCAATCAGCTGGGCAAGCTGGGTCTGTTGTTCAGTAACGATTTGCTGATACTGGGTGAGGTACCCAGCGGCGTCTTGCTCGTGCTTTTGCGCCACTTTCAGAACTACCCCCATTCGATCCGACCGACGTGGCGCCATTAGCTAGGACTAACCTTTTCCATGTGCGGCCGCCAACGGGCTTACATTCCCAGGCTGACTAGGCGTTTTTTTCAATACCGCGGTTAAGTTAGCGATAGATTCTGGCATATGCACTGATTGATTGAGACCCTGCTGAATAAAAGCCCGCAATTTCGGAAAACGCTCGATAGCCTCATCGGTTTCTGGATCTGAGCCTTGACTGTAGGCGCCAATGGCAATCAGATCTCGGTTTTGCTGGTAGCGCGAGAGTAGCTGTTTAAATCTCTGCATCGATTTTAACTGCTCGTCTGGCACAATATTCGGCATAGCACGACTGATTGACGATTCAACGTCTATTGCCGGATAAATGCCTTCCTCGGCCAGCTGACGGGACAAAACAATATGCCCATCGAGAATGGCCCGCGCCGAATCAGCAATAGGGTCTTGCAAGTCGTCACCCTCGGTAAGTACCGTATAAAATGCAGTAATCGACCCTTCACCTTCGGCGGCATTGCCTGCCCGCTCCACCAGTTCTGGGATTTTGGCAAAAACCGAAGGGGGATAGCCTTTTGTGGCAGGCGGCTCACCGATGGCCAAAGAGATTTCGCGCTGGGCCTGAGCAAAGCGTGTTAAAGAGTCCATAAGCAAAAGAACATTAAGCCCCTGATCACGATAGTATTCTGCCACCCGACTGGCTAGCTGTGATGCCCGCAAACGCATCAGCGGTGCATCATCAGCAGGTGAAGCCACCACAACCGCTCGCCCCACGCCTTCTGGCCCGAGAATATGGTCAATAAACTCTTTTACCTCTCGCCCGCGCTCGCCAACCAACCCCACCACAACCACATCCGCAGTAGTGTATTTAGTCATCATTCCCATCAATACACTTTTACCCACACCACTGCCTGCGAACAACCCCATTCGCTGGCCGCGGCCAACGGTAATCAACGAGTTGATGGCCCGAATGCCAACATCTAGTGGTTCACTGATTGGGTGTCGTTTGAGAGGATTAATATCGCTCGGCATCATATCCAGTATATCGCTTCCCTGCAGGGGACCTTTATCGTCTAAAGGCTGACCTAAACCATTGATGACGCGGCCCAATGTCTGCAAGCCAATACGCATCGCCGTGCCATGCGCCAGAGGAATCACCCGAGCACCTGGCTCGAGCCCTTCCACGCGCTTAACGGGCATTAAGTAGATGCTGGCGCCGGCAAAGCCAACCACCTCGGCCTCTACCCGGCGACCATCGCGCGACTGCACTACGCACTGCCTACCAACAGATACGTTGAGACCGACAGCCTCAAGAGTTAACCCTACCGATCGGATCAGACGCCCCTCTGCTTCGGGCTCAAGCGGTACACACTCTGGCAAATAACACCGTAAACGATAGGATAAAGGTCGGCGTTCACTCATTGTCCGTGCCTTTTACGCTGCCATCTTGCTCCTGCTCATCCGAGTTCAATGGCGCGTTGCGATCATCGTTGGATTGGCTAGGATTTGCAGAATAGATTTCATCATCTTCAGTGGGCATTGCATCAAAATTCAGATCTTCAGCGTCATCCGCCGGCGCGGCTACCAGATCTTCGTTTGCCGTCACCTCATCCACATTTTGCTGCGTTTTAAACGCCGCAATAATCTCATCGAGCCGTCGCTCTACCGAACAATCTACCGTACTGTCACTGGTGATTACTTTCACTCCACCTGCGGCAATGTCTGGGTTTGCGTGAAAACGCCACTCAAGTGCGTGCTCTTCACAATAGCGTTGCACAATTGCTAAGTCATCAGGGTTTAAATGTACGGTAATTTTCTCGCGGCCGGTCGGCAAAGACGCTACTGCCTTGCGCACCAATGCCACTATATCGCCGCGGTCAGTGGTCAGCTCTTTCATTACGACCGCGCGAGCCAGCCGCTCAATGGAGGTTAACAGCAATGATTCAAGCAGGTCATCTTGCTGCTCAATGGGTTCAAACAAACTGGTCGCGATAGACTGAAAGGTTTTTTGCTCGGCAATCAACTGCTGGCGCATCTCCAGCAACCCTTGCTGCTGTCCACTTTTAAAACCTTCGTCATACCCCGTTTTAACTCCCTCGGCATGGCCTTGAGCAAAGCCTTCTTCTTCCGCATTTTTTACAATGTCAGCCAACTGCTCAGCGGTAAGAGACTGCATGTGCGCCAAAGCATCCACATCGACCTCTTCAATGCTTTCGGCTTCACCCTCTAACGCCTGACGCCTTTGCGCATTGAGAACCTGCCCATCATCACCAATAACCGGCATCGTCCAGGACTCCCACGTTTCGCTTTGCGACGCAGGTATCCGATTAGGATTGGCTTTTGAATCTTTCATGGACAACACGCTACCATAAGTAAACCTTAGAGCATTTGCTCACCGCTGCCGCCCAAAACAATTTCGCCAGCATCTGCCATTCTTCGCGCAATGGTAAGAATTTCTTTCTGCGCGGCCTCTACCTCAGACACACGAACCGGCCCTTTAACCTCAAGATCATCACGCAGTAATTCTGCCGCTCGCTTCGACATGTTCTTAAATATTTTTTCCTGTAAATCACTTTCAGCGCCTTTGAGTGCGACTATAAGCACCTCAGAGGAGACCTCCCGCAGTAACATCTGAATACCGCGATCGTCGACTTCCTTCAGGTTATCAAAGACAAACATCAGGTCCTGAATCTGATTACCCATGTCTTCATCAATTTCTTTAATTGAATCCATGAGTTCGGCTTCAACACTACCTTCAAGATTATTCATAATCTCAGCGGCGACTTTATACCCCCCCATAGCCTTAGTTTGGGAGCCCGCTTTGCCAGAGAATTGCTTTTCCAGAATGTCATTCAGCTCTTGTAGTGCACTCGGCTGCACTGTATCTAAGGACGCTACGCGCATCATGATATCGATCCGAACTTTTTCGGCAAAAAAGGTTAACACTTCGGCCGACTGATCGGCGTCAAGGTAGGCAATAACAATCGCTTGAATTTGCGGGTGTTCATTGCGGATGATGTCGGCAATTGACCGAGCCTCCATCCACTTTAAGGTATCAAGGCCCGTAGTACTGCCGCCGAGTAAGATGCGATCCACCAAAGAACTGGCCTTGTCTTCCCCCAAAGCTGTCACCAGCATATTGCGTATATAACTATCGGCGCCCATACCCAAGCCTGTGAGCGTACGAGCCTCCTCCAGAAAGTTTTGCATTACTTCCTGCACATCGCGCTGTTGCACATTGGCCAAGGTAGACATGGCGCCGCCAATACGCTGAACTTCCTTAGGACCCATATGCTTGAGTACTTCAGCGGCGTCTTGCTCGCCAAGTGACATCAGCAATATCGCAGCCTGATCAACCTTACTGAGATTGCTTCCGCTGGGTGCATCTTCTTTTTTTTCAGCCACAGTCGTTACTCTTCTTTGCTAATCCAGGACTTAACTACTTGAGCAACACGGCCTGGATCTTCGGCGATTAGCCCTTTAATAGCGTTCAATTGTTGTTCGTACCCCTCTTCCGGCCCCGGTAGAGCAACAGCCCCCCCTGTAAGAGTGACCGAGTCGCCCGACATATCTCCGCCTAACCCGGCTGCTTCCAGCGCTTCCAGTTGACGAGTCTCCTCTTCTTCCGCGCTATCGGCGCCCGAGCGTGCTATGGTTTTCAGAATGGGTCGCAACAGTCCAAATATTAGCGCTAATATCAATAAAAAGCCCGCTAATGGCTTAACATAAGGCTGCAGCCACTGCTGCTGCCACCAGGGAACCTCAATCGCTTCGGGAATCACATCATCCCGAACCGCGAAGCTACTATTGATGACCGTCACGCTATCACCACGTTCCACGGAAAAGCCAACCGCATCGCGAACTAATGTCTCTAAGCGGTCTATATCTGCCTGCTCCCAAGCGACGCGAGTCTGCCCACCTTCGGCATCCAGTGCCAGCTTATCATCAAGCACCACGGCAACACTCAGGCGCGATATATTGCCCTGCTGGCGCCGAGTGTAGCTGATGGTTCGATCGACTTCATAATTTCGGGTCACATCTTCTCGACTGTGCTGAACGGGAGTGTCGCCGGTCGGCAAGCCAGTTACTGGGTCAATTTGTTCTGGCGCCTGGCCATCTGCAGGCGGCTGATTAGTCAAAGCACCCGGGATACCGCCCAGAGTGTTTTCGCCAACCCGACGTTCGTTCTGGGTGTGCTCACTGCGTATAGCAGGTTGCTCGTCATCGTAAATTTCTTGAGCTTGTTCCACGGCGGTAAAATCGACATCCGCGTTGATTTCTGCGCGAAAATTGCCCGCTCCCAATACCGGCTCTAGAATACTGTTAACACGCTTTAAAAGGCTTTGCTCTAGCTCGTTTGTGTACTGACGTTGGCGCCCGGCCAATTCCAGTTGAGGGGACTCGTCTGCTGTAGACAACAGACTGCCATGTTGATCAATAACGGTGACATCGTCGCTGCTTAGCTCAGAAATACTCGAGGCCACTAAATTTGCAATAGCCTTGACCTGGCGCGGGTCCACTTCGCGACCGGGGAACACCTCAAGAAACACCGAAGCGCTCGGCTTGCGGGCGTCGCGAACAAAAACGCTGCGCTTGGGGATTGCTAAATGAACTCGCGCCGAACGCACCGTATGAATACTGGTAATAGTTCGCGCCAGCTCGCCCTCGAGGCTGCGATGATAGCGTGCGCCTTCAATAAACTGACTCGTCCCCAAAGCTTGCTCTTCCTCTAAAAGTTCGAAGCCAACCGACTGATTAATACCAATACCGACTTCCGCCAACTTTAAACGCGCACTATGGATCTCGCCAGAGGTGACCAAAAGCGCGCCGGTAGACGGTTCAATTTTGTATTCAATTTGATTTTGCTCGAGAATATCGACAACTTGCGATGAATCTAGCCGGTCCAAGCTGCCGTATAGAGGACGGTAATCCTCTCCCTGACTCCAGAGTACGACATAAAAGCCTATGGCTACCGAAGCGGCTAAGCCTACCATTAAGCCAATTTGACGCAGCAAGGTTAGGTTGCTAAAACCTTCCACCAAATCGTTGCCCTTGGCCGACTTGTTCTCTGCTGCGCCCATATCAGTCATTTGTTGTTCTGCCATAAGCCCGTACCCCAATTAAATCGGCATATTCATGATGTCACGGTAGGCTTCTACCAACTTATTTCGCACCTGAACGGCCGCCTCGAACGATACACTGGCTTTTTGCGACGCGATCATCACATCGGTTATATCCACCGAAGGGTCACCTTTTTGATAGGCTTCAGCCAGATTGCCGGCGTGCTGCTGCACGTCATTGACAGAATTAACTGCGTTGGCCATAACTTCCGAGAAACCAGGAACCTGACTCGGCTGATTAACACTATTCGTGTTGGGAACCGCCATGCCCTCGTTGAGGCCTTGCGGCTTTTGAAAGGCTTGAGTTTGCGACTTGAGAGAACGCATCTCGTGCAGCAAATTATTAATGTCTACTCGATTGCTCATGACTGTGCCACTTAAGTCCAATATGACGAGAATTTGGCGGTTCCGTTAAAAACCGGCGTTTGCATCAAATATTGCATAAAATGGGCCAGATATTGCCGCCGGCAATAAATCGCCGCAACAGATCAAAAAGAGCTCACTCTGATGGTTTAACAGGCACGAAAAAGCCACCATTACATTACGCAGGTGGCCAATATTTTTTAATTTACTGCGCTGGTAGAGTTTAATTACACATCCAACACAAAGCCTTCATCTTTAAGCCTGGCGATTTTATAACGCAATGTACGTGGACTTATGCCCAGCGTTTCAGCCGTATTTTTCCGACTACCACGCTCGCTCACCAGCGTCTGACGAATGATCTCAAACTCGCGCTGCTTTAGGTCGCTACCTAATTCAGCGCATGCAGCCGTAGAATCATTCAGTAAGCTGTCTTGCAGTGGTTGCATTTGAGCTTGGCCATGCGGTGCAGCGGCCAAATGACCTTCTAACACACTGGGCTTATCACTGAAGTTCGTTGTTTCAACCAAGCCTAAATCGGTGTTCGTTATCACACTTCCCGGCTGTAGAATTAAGGCGCGCTGCATAATATTATCCAGCTCGCGAACATTGCCGGGCCAGCGATAATCCAATAGTGCAGATTTGGCAAATTTGTCGAGTGAGGCGCCGCGTCGATTTTGTTTTTGGGCATGCTTTTGCAGTAGCTTTTCCGCAAGTGGCACAATATCTTCGGGTCTATCCCGCAACGGGGCCCACTGCAGTGGTAGGATACTTAATCGATAGTACAGATCTTCCCTGAAATTGCCGGCCACCACAGCTTCGCGCATATCCCGATTAGAGGTGGCAATAACACGCACATTCAAGCGAATGGTTTTCCGCCCCCCTAACCGCTCTACTTCACGCTCCTGCAATACACGCAATAATTTTGCCTGCAGACCAATATCCATTTCCGAAATTTCATCCAACAGCAAAGTGCCGCCGTTTGCCTGTTCAAACTTACCCGGAGCGCTACTATGAGCTCCGGTGTAAGCACCTTTTTCGTGACCGAAGAGGGTGGCCTCTAGCATATTTTCCGGGATAGCCGCGCAGTTAATGGCGACAAAAGGCTTATCCGCTCGCGGTGAACGATTGTGGATATAGCGTGCGAGCACCTCTTTACCGGTACCAGATTCGCCGATTATGAGCACTGTCGATTCAGACTGCGCAACGCGTTCAGCCAGCTGCAGAAGCTGCTTGCTCGATTCTGAATTGGCTACCGGCTCATCATCGCAAGCTCCGCCCCCCTGCCCCACATGTTTGGCGACAATATTGGTCAAGGCTTCCGGCTCAAAGGGTTTAACCAAATAATCGACCGCCCCTTCTTTGATAGCCATAACCGAATCCGCGATGCTGGCGTAAGCGGTGATTAGCACCAAAGGTATATGGGGGTAGTCATTTTTAACCTGGCGCAATAAGTCGTAGCCTGACAATTTACCCATATTGACATCTGAAATGACCAGTCGAATGTCGCCATCGTTTTTAAGTCGAATAAACGCCTGCTCCGCGCAATCGGCTTCAAGTACTTCATAGCCTGACAACTCGAGGGTATCAACCAAGGCTTCTCGCAAATTGGGGTCATCTTCAGTGACTAAGATTTTTGTTCCTGCTGCTTCTATGCAAGGTGCAACGGCTGTATCGTTCATGTCTATTCACCCAACTCATCATCGTTGTGTATGGTTTCTGTTGCCGCCGACTCTTCGCACGGTAACAGTAAAGTGGCGCACACGCCTTTTCCTAACTCGGAGTGCATATGGAAATTACCACCATGCGCTTTAGCCACGGCCTTTACCACAGCAATTCCCAAACCGGTTCCTTGCGATTTAGTAGTAACAAACAAGTCGCCCAACGTCGGCAGCAAATCAGGTTCGATGCCCGGCCCATTGTCGACAACCTCAATGGCCAACCATTGTCGACTGGCAATCTGGTAAGCCTTAAAACCGATGCTGATACTCGCTTCTTTACCCACCGCCTGAATGGCATTGTTGACTAAATTAAGTAGCGCACTGACCAGGGCGTCACGATTACATTGTAAATAGCAATTATCTCCTTCACTGTGCCATTGCACATGACTATTGCTGGTGGCGACCGCCACCTCCAGTGCTTCGGCTAGTTCCGCACGCAACTCTGCGACACTACTCAAATCCTTTACCGGTAGTTCACCTTTCACAAAAAGTAGCATGTCCTGTACTTGGCGCTCCATGTGCAAAAGACGGTTTGATACCTTGCCGGCAAACGCCAGTCGCTTTTCCTCTGATAAGCTGTCACGTTTCAAATGATTGGAGTACAGCAGCGCCGCTGACAACGGCGTGCGAATTTGATGGGCCAACGCAGAAACCATTTTCCCCAGAGCAGATAACCGCTCGTGCTTGGCCAGTTCGCCTTGTAGCCTGCGCGTTTCGGTTTGGTCTGTTAACAAGATAATTTGGCCATCGTCGCCAAGATTACGAGTGGCAATACTGATCCGGCGGCCGTCTTGCAGCGACACTTCGTGCCCATCGTCTTGCTTGGGTGCGAAGCTGCGGGCTATCACGTCCCTCCACAATTGTCCTTCCAGCGGCTCTCCTAATAATTCAATCGCTGCAGGATTGCTTTCGCGCACGTATCCGCGGGAATCCAGTACCACGACCCCTCCAGGTAAAACATTTAGTAAGCCTTCCAGTCGGTGAGCTAAACGCTCCTTTTCAGCTAACTCTTGCAACCGCTGATGGGTAACCTCGGTGAGCTCTTCGTTGAGCTCTGCGACACGCAATTCGAGTTGACGATAAGAGTCCGTTAATTGTTCGGACATTTCGGAGAACATCGAAAACGCCTCGGCCAACGCCTGAGCTTTATCGCCCTGCCGTCCGTCACTGTCGCGCGCTCCCGGTAATTGATGCACTTCGGCATTTTTCGCCATGTATGTAACCCAATGCTTTTCGTTTAGCGACAAAAATATCGTCACTTTCTATAGCCTTGGATAAGCTTTTGCAATTGTAATGCCAGCCGAACATCTTCAATGATTTCAGATGGTTAGGGTCGCCCCAATATTGGCGGGTCAAATTTTTGGCATCTGAGGCAGGCTTATAGTATGCCGATCTGAAATTGGAGTTTTATTGACGAAGAAAGTAGCAATAGCCTGGAAGGACAACAAGCTTAGCCGCTGTTGTAAAACCCCATACATGATGCTCAGCGAGGTTTCTGGGCTGGGCCACACTCGTCACTGTCGTTTTTTTTGTGGGTGGACACACAACAAAGTGGCGCCCAGATTGCGAACCCGCCTGAAAGCCTGAGTCAGTAGAGAGGTTTGCAACAGCTGCCGGAGGGGTGGTTTTTCTATCCTAAGGAACCTGGTCAAGGCCCCCTAAAAATTTAGCGCTGCAAATCGTACTTGCGCATTTTCTCCACCAGCGTCGTACGTCGAATTGACAACCGGTCTGCCGCCCGGGCCACAACTCCGCCCGTATCATTCAAGGCTTGCTGTATTAGCCCCTTCTCCAGGCCGGTTAGGTACTCGCGTAAGTCGATGCCCTGATCTGGCAGCAGCGGCGTATCGCTCAAGCTCACCATCGAGGTGCCTTTTACCTCGGCCGAAGCTTGCTCCACACCGAAATTCTCATCTTCGACTTCGACGTGTCGGTACTTGGCCGGCAAATCCTGCACACCAATCACCGCATAGGGATGCATAATCGCCATACGTTCAACTAAATTTGCCAGCTCGCGGATATTGCCCGACCACGAATGACGGCACAGCGAAAGGATTGCAGCCGAATTGAAGCGAATAGAGCCACGCTTCTCACTTTCCATTCGCGACACCAATTCATTAATTAATAACGGGATATCTTCGGCGCGATCTTTCAACGCGGGCAACTCAATGGGGAATACGTTCAGACGATAATATAAATCCTCGCGAAACCCACCGGTTGTGATCATCTCTTCTAAATTGCGGTGAGTTGCCGCGACGATGCGAACATCGGCGGGCACTGTTTTGTTGCTGCCGACACGCTCATAACAACGCTCTTGTAGCACACGCAGAATTTTCACCTGCATCGTAAGAGGCATATCGCCAATCTCATCGAGAAACAAAGTACCACCTTCGGCGAGCTCAAAACGACCGGCCCTAGCCGATATCGCACCGGTAAAAGCGCCCTTCTCATGCCCAAACAGTTCGCTTTCCAGCAGCTCGGCAGGTATCGCGCCACAGTTTACCGGCACGAACGGCTTGTCGCGACGATCTGAGTGGTAATGCAAATTGCGGGCGACTACCTCCTTACCTGTACCGGACTCGCCGGTAATCAGCACCGACACCTCTTTGTCAGCGACTTGAGACATCATCTCACGCACGTCCTGCACTTCGCGACTGGTCCCCACTAACGAGCGAAACAGGTGTACCGGACGCTGTTGAGCCCGTTTTTTATTGGCACTTTGCGCCTCGCAATACATCCGCGCCCGGTGAATAAGATCCACCAGAGGATTGTATGTGGCCGGGTACTCCAGTGCACCAATAACCTTGCACTTTAATGGCGTGGCAAAATCGCTCAGCTCGGGCGCGCTACCAATCAGGGCGACGGCAACTTCGTCATTCCAGGCGTTGATTTTAGCCACCAGTTCTTCACCCCAATGCGGACAGTCATCGCCGATCAGGATGAGGACATAATCACCCCCCAAGGGTTCTGCAGCAATGTGCGCATCGAGCTCGTTAAAACCTATAAAGTGGCCGTCCTCGCCCAAAAAGTCCATGATCGCGCGCAATGTAGCGTTGCGAGCCTTATCATCTTCAAGGATTAAGAGTTTATTATTTCGACACATACATCAACCAATTGGCTTGTAGATACTGACCGGAACCCGTCTCTGACGACAGCGCGTCAAAAAGAGCACACCCTATACAAACAAATAGTCTGCCATTGAGCATTAGTCAATCTTTTGACATGAAAAAGGGGCAAATAAAGAAAAAACAACAACTTACGAGGATTATCTCAAGCTTTTACTTCAGAGGCAATCCCATCCCAACCACTTTTAAGTGTCGTCAGGAGGCGGGAGACTTCGGCGAGTATTTCTGGGTTTTGCTGACGGGTGGCCTGAAATAGGCGATCTTCGCAATATTGATACAAGCTATCGAGCTGGACCGTCAAATCACCAGCATCGTCATCGAGGCTTTGCCGCAAGCCGACGATGACATCAATCGCACGACTAATAGAAGTGCCTGCCAATGCCACGTCCTGACGCTGCATGGCGCCCTGAGCCTGCTGCACGCGCTCGAGCGCGCCTTCAAACAAGAGTTGAATTAAGCGATGTGGCGACGCTGATTCGATCTCTACGGACAAGCCCAGCTTGCGATACTGGGACGCCGCTTTGTGGCCGCTGTACCCTGCCATAAAACCCTCGGGTATAATGAGTTATCCTACCGCGCGCTGCCTGGAAAGACGATCACACTCGGTCAACATTTGTCGATAAACAGACTTTAAATCTAGCAAAGCCTCAACCAGTATAGCGGTATTATCGCTATTTGCGCTCATCAATCCATCGACTACAGTTGCACATGTCTCATCCAGTTGACGCACACGCGCGTAGTCTTGCTCCGCCAGTGCTCGATACATGTCTCCCTGTAATTGCTTAAGCTGCTCGAGACCCGAGCTACCCGCTAGCGTAGGAGTGCCAACCAGATAAAATTCCATTTTAGACTCCTGTATCGGCTATACCGTCCCACGCAGTTTTAATTTCTGCGAGTAAACGGCCGCACTCGTCAAGTGAATTTGGGTCATCGTTGCGATTGGCTTCAATTAATTTTCTCACAACATAATCATAAAGCTGATCAAGGTTAGCGGTAAGCTCTCCGCCTTCATTGTCATTCAAGCTACCTTGTAACCCTTGAACAATCTTAATTGCCTTAGAAACTTTATCGCCCTTCAGCGCTATATCACTGCGCATCATTGCACCCTTTGCCTCAGCGATGCGTTGTAGTGCACCCTCAAACAACATTTGTACTAAACGATGCGGTGAAGCATCAACAACACTGGATTGGACATTCACTTGCTGATAGTGGCGGGCTGCGCTGGTATAGTTCATAGGTCTTATCTCGAAGCGTGTGACAGATTATTCGCAATAGTGCGTGAGCTCTGTAAATGCTATCGGCCTACCTTCGGGAACCTTAAGAAACCTTTTCAATTTTTTCACCTAAAGTCGAGCTATTTCAACAATCAAGCGCCGTGTTAGTACACGGTAAAAAGATATTAAGTCGCCGAAAGCCTTAAACCAGAAACAAAGAAAAGGCGGCCGCCCCGGCAACCGGAACAGATACGCGTTTTTCAAACACGGGTAACCATGGGTACTTATTTTTTGGCTGTAAACGGTAAACGATCCAAAATACCGTCGAGGAATGACCCGGTATTATTTAGCGAACTTACAATTTGTTCCATCGCAATAAACTGGCTCTGCAGGCGCGCCCGATAAGCCTCGGTACGGCGCTCAAGCTCAGAGCGATCATCATCAATTTCATCCAGCGAGTCGTTAAGTTCTGTAACGTGCTCTTTAATAAGACCATTACTGCGAGTAAATGTATCAATTAGACTAACCAAGCCCCCGGCAAATCCACGCGAGAAGTTAACAGTGGCGTTACTAGCCCCCGGCGTGATAGTCATACTCAAGCCATCCGCCTTAGTATTAATGGCCGGCAGGAGTATATTACCGTAACCAAATGCCTGCTCACCATTGACTGTACCAACCACGTCTTTACCAGTTACACCGCTGCCGGCGGCAATACCAAGATCACCGAAGTCGCCTCCAACGGGGCCAAAAACGACTTTACTGTCAGAGCCATAAGCTTCAGAAGTGAATTCTAATGCACCAGATCCATTGATCGCGACATTTACCGTAACATTGGCAGCCTGCAAGCTTTCATCGAGATTGATCAATGCCTGAAACTCCGCCGCAAGCTCTTCCCCTGTGTTGTAAGTAACACCATCAGGCAAGGAGATACTCGCCGTTTCTACACCGTCAATCGCCACCGTAAAACTGTAATCTTTACCTGTGGTATCAACAGGAAAACCCAGGGGGTCGCCGGTAAATACTCCCTGGGTGGGGTCTTGCGAAATAACCACTTCGTAGCTGCCCGCCTGAGTGCGGCCACTGTAGCCATTAATTTTAACTTTGCTGTTATCCGATTCAGTTGTCGGGACAAACAAGTCCCGCACCAAGTCGAAATTTTTATCTATTGCCGCGCGAAAGTTGGTATTAGGTTCGTTGGGATTCTCAACAATATCCAAACTGCCATCGCGTTCGGTGCGAATTCCCAAATTCGATAATTGGGTGAAACCGTCGCTTAACCCAGACACGCTATTACCCAAATAGTTGCGCACCTGATCTATCAAGTTGTCGGCCAGTGCATCATTTTTAAGATTACCGTACTCGCCCGTTTCCTCATCAAAATCGGTGAGCTTTTTAGTTTCTTCAAGAAATGTATTGTAGGCTTCAACAAAGTCGCGAATAGCCGTTTCGGCAATGCTGCGGTCTGCGGAAATACCAATGTTTATTTCCTCGGTCGCGGACTTATTAAATATATCAAACTCTAACCCCTCTACAACATCGGTAATGCGATTGGAGTCGCGCGAGACCAAAAGACCGTTGACGCGAATTTGCGCATCGACGCCCTCTTGCTCCTGAGTCAAATTCTGCGTGGTTTCATCGAACGAGAAATCTGCCAGGCCTGGAGAGCCCGCATCTTCAGCGACCGCAATTTGCAGTTCATTGGTAGCACCGGATGGGCTGGTTACCAGCAATTTATACCCGCTGCCATCGGCAATGACCGTCGCCTGCACACCGATGTCAGCTTCATTAATAGCGTCACGGAGACCCGACAACGTATTGTTGGTATCATCAATTGTTATAGTGGCACCGGTTTTTTCGGGATCCACCGTAAACGTATCAAGCGCCGCGTTCCAGCCGCCAAACTGAAGCGTGATTTCGCCTTTGCCGATAACCGCATCTTTCGACGCGTAAGAACCAGAACTAAGCGATTGGGCCTGAGCCACCTCTTCGATTTTGATTCGGTAGTTACCCGCGGCAGCTGAAGAGTCCAGCTTGGTGAGGGCAATTAGGGAGGTATCAGGTATGGCAACCGATTTGGCATCAAATGTATCGGAGCTGGAAACGGCGCTCACGGCGGCGTCAAGGTTGGATAAAGCGCTGCGCAACAGACCATAGTCCGAAATTTGCGATTCCAGCTTCTCTTGGCGGGTATCCAGGCGTTGAGCCTCTGGCGCATTTTGTAGTGACACCAGCTCCTCAACCAAACTGCCGCTGTTGATGCCAGAGCCGCCGCCAAGTGAGTTTACAATATCGCTGCCAATCATAATTCAACCACCAAATACCGTGTATAAAGGGTTTCGACCTAAACTGTCTAAACTTTAGTCTTTTCTGAGCCCCCAAGCAAAAAAGGGTGCCCGAGGGCACCCAATTTCCGTTTGCACTGCGCGTAAAGCTACGCTTGTGCTGACAAGAGATGTACCGGTTGATCGGCATTCAAATCACGGGCCAACTTTAAGAATATCTCATCGGGTATTTGTCTAATCACTTCCTTGGTGTTGCTATCCAAGACTCTCACAATAGTATCACCTGAGTCACTGTCGTAGCTGAACTGCAGATCCCGTTTACTCGCCTGAATAAATTCATTCATGTGGGCAACGGCTTCTTTCACACTATTTTGAAAATCACCTTTAGAGACGCTCTCGCGAGAGACTATTTCTGACTTTTCAGTCGGCTCAGGCGGCAATTCTTTGCCGCTTTGCTCAGCTTCTCGACTGGCCGGTGCTGATGAAGCCGCTCCTTTGCTGGCAGGAGCAGTGTACTTATTACCCCCAGTAGCGCTAACTTCATTCATACCTTAGTCCTCAATCAGAAATGCCCGCCGACTATTCGGCGGGCCCCTCACTTACTGCAGCAGTGACAGTACTTGCTGAGGACGGGCATTCGCCTGTGCCAGCATGGCTGTCGCCGCTTGTTGCAGTACCTGAGCCCGACTCAGGTTGGCCGTTTCCGCCGCGAAGTCCGCATCGGTAATCCGTGAACGAGCAGCAGACGTTTTCTCTGATACGTTGGACAGGTTAGATACGGTGAAGTCCAGGCGGTTGTTCACCGCACCCAACTGAGCGCGCGTATCGTTAATGGTGGTCAACGCATTGTCGATTACACCGATGGCTTTCTGTGCGTTTGCTGCCGTATCGATACTGATGGAGGTAATCGCCGTTCCGAAAGAGCCTTCAGCAGTGGAGTTAGACTCCAGGATACCGATATCAGCGGCTACGGCATCATCACCCAACTCAACACTGATGGGATTGCCGCTAGCCGAAGTCAACTTAATACCACCGTTAACCACATCACCGGTAACGACGTCCGCTGCAGTACCGTCTTGCGATCTGGTCAAGTCAGCAATGTTAGTGCCGTCGCCTAGACCTGTCGATACTGTACCAGCAGCACCATCGCTGAAAGTGATAGAAGCGACACTGCCCTCCAGAACCACGCGAGTACCCAGAAGGCTCGCGCTTACACCGGTGCTGTCACTTTCAGCATTGAAAGCATCAACGATATCCGCAGTGCTTGTAACGGCGGTCAAATCGATGGACGTACCATTCATTTCAAATGTTGTTGCTAGCGCCGTTACATCAACACCATCGAAATCCAAAGTAGCCGAAGAGAAGGCCTCAGCGGTCACACCGGTTTCGTCCTGCACAGCGTTAATTGCATCTACCTTACCTGACAGGGAATCTGTGTCGTCGTTATCAATCTGCACACCATTGATAGTGACGTCACCTACGCCCCAAGCGTTAGTGGGCGCGGCTATACCAACGCCCTCAATTGAGCCGGGCGATGTATTCTCACGGAAACCCAAATCTTCCAGCTGTGCCAAAGTACCGGTTGAGCCGCGGGTAACAGTGATCGGATCGTTGTTATCAGCGGTAAGTACCAATTGTGCTTGCGAGGTAGAACCATCCAAAGAAGTACCCGACGCATTCGCAGTATCGGCAAAAGCCAGAGACGCTACGTCGTTGCCGGATACAGTCAGTTCACCATCGTCATTGATGTCGGCGCTGATCAAACCACCGCCTTCCGCGTTAAGCTTATCAGCGAGCTCCTGTAACGACTGGGTGTCGGCAACCTGAATAGTGGTTGTGCTGCCATCCAGTTTACCAATGGTTACTTCAAAGACCTCAGCACCTTCCAAAACACCGTCACCGACGTCGGTAGAGGAGCCCTGAGCATACGTGCTTGCCGTTACACCGTTTACATTGTCGTTGATGTAAGTAATAAGGTCTTCGGCGTTGTCAGCCGCACCGTCGAAGGTCTCTGTGCCCTTCACGATAGACTGACCGTTGATCAAAACATCGTTCTCACCCAGCTCCAACGCACCGGTCAATGAAGCCAATGCTGACTCAGCGCCCAACATATCGACACTGACAGAGCCCATACCCAAGGTCTTGGCGTCCATTGCCTGAACTTCCAGGCTAATGGTTTCATTGGCCTGTGAACCCACTTGCAAGTCAACCTTGCCCAGTGACCCGTCCAGCAGTTTTTGACCGTTAAAAGAGGTGGTGTCCGCAATACGATCGAGCTCAGAAACCAGCTGTTTCACCTCGGCGTCTAGCGTGGCGCGGTCGGCGTCAGAGTAGATGCCGTTGGCAGACTGAATGGACAGTTCGCGCATGCGCTGCAAAATATTGGTGGACTCCTGCAGGGCACCCTCTGCGGTTTGAATCATCGACACACCATCGTTGGCGTTTCGAACGGCTTGATCCAGCCCACGGATTTGTGAGGTCATACGGTTGGAAATTGCCAGACCGGCGGCGTCATCTTTGGCTGAGTTAATGCGTTGGCCAGATGAGAGACGCTCGGTGGCACGATCGAGCTGCGAGCCTGAGTTCATCAGCTGGCGCTGTGAGTTCAGGGAGGCAACGTTAGTGTTAATTACTAGAGCCATGAGTATTCTCCTAAGTGTTGTTCCTGTTCACAGTCTTGCCAGCTGTGACCAGCCGATAGATGAAGCCTGAAAAAGTGTTGCAGGACTTCTGTGTAGGTTATCGGTCGATAACTTAGGAGCTTTAGGAAAAAATAATGTTTTTTTAAAATGATGCCATAAAGTGATATTTTCCTTATTAATCAATATGTTAACTAGACATACAAACAATACTTCAAGACACAAATTGTACAAATTTGCTCTATTTTTCGCTTTTTATATTTCATACAGGAATAACGGAGGTAATTTCTTACCTCCGTGACGATTAGCCTAGCCGTAAATTTCGCCTGCAGTTACTGAATCAAGGAAAGTACCTGCTGAGGCCTGGAATTGGCCTGCGCAAGCATAGCGGTCGCCGCCTGCTGAAGAACTTGTGCACGACTTAGATTCGCGGTTTCTGCCGCGAAGTCAGCATCGGTGATACGGGATCTGGCCGCCGAAGTCTTTTCAGAAACATTGGATAAATTGGAGATAGTAAAATCCAGCCGGTTGTTAACTGCGCCCAACTGCGCCCTCGTATCGTTAATCGTAGTTAGCGCGTTATCGATTACGCCTATTGCCTTCTGCGCATTGGCAGCGGTATCAATACTAATTGATGTAATGGCACTACCAAAACTCCCCTCTGCCATACTGTTACTGTCCAATAAACCAACGAAACTTTCTATCGCTGGATCGACATTGAGACTGATGGGCCCGCCATTTCGCGACTCAAGTTTCAAGCCACCATTGACGACTTCTCCATCGGCCACATCAATTGCTACCTGATCATAATCCTGCGATTTAACCAGCTGAGCGATGTTAGTACCATCACCCATGCCCGTGGCAACATTGCCTGCGGCGCCGTCACTGAAGGTAATTGACGCTGCCGCACCGCTCAACACGACCCGGGTACCTAATAACCTAGCTTGCACCCCCGTTTGGTCGGTAGCCGCATTAAATGCATCTACAATTTCATTTGTACTGGTTACAGCGGTCAAATCTAAGGAGACACCATTCATTTCAAATGTCGTAGCAAGTGCCGTCACATCCACACCGTCAAAATCCAATGTGGCGGAGACAAAAGCTTGCGCCTGCACACCTGTTTGCTCGGAAACAGCATTGATAGCATCGACTTTTCCAATCAAAGAATCGACATTATCATTATCAATATCAACCCCATTGATCGAAAAATCACCTTGCTGCCAGACTTGACTAGGATCATCTAATCCAACCCCTTGAATCGTTCCACTATCAACTGTCTCAAAGTAACCAAACCAGCTCAATTGCTCCAGCGTGCCAACCGATCCACGGGTTACACTTATCGGGTCGCCACTGTCCGAGCTTAAAACGAGTTGCATTTCCTGATTCTGACCATCCATAGACGTCCCGGATGCATTGGATGTATCTGCAATATCAAAAGAAGCGACGTCGATGGCTGATATACGCAACTTGCCGTCGTCAGTCACACCCGCATCAAGAAGTCCTCCGCTTTCTGTACTCAGCTTACTGGCGAGCGCTTGCAGCGAGTCGGTATCGGTTACCTGAATGGTCGTAACACTATTATCCAGCTTAGTAATTTGCACAGAAAACACGTCCCCATTTTCAAGGACGCCGGTACCGGAGTCATCAGATACTGCTTCGGTGTAGGAAGAGGCAGATACACCACTAACATTATCGTTAATGTAATTAAGCAAGTCACCATAGGTATCCCCGTCTGCCAGATCAAACGATTCAGTACCCCGAACAACTGATTGACCATTAATAAGAATCTGGTTTTCCGTCAGGGCGGCTGCGCCAGTAAATTGGCCAATTTGCGCTTCACGCCCCATTAAATCGGCACTTAGCGACCCCATCCCTAAGGTTTTTGCGTCCATAGCCTGAACTTCCATAGAAATAGTTTCATTCGCCTGGGACCCAACCTGTAGATCCACACCCCCCAGACTACCATCGAGCAATTTCTGGCCGTTAAAGGACGTTGTTTCTGCAATACGATCCAACTCTGATATTAGCTGTTGAACTTCTGCATCCAGAGTTGCCCTATCGGCATCTGAGTAAATACCATTTGCCGACTGAATTGAAAGCTCGCGCATTCGCTGCAAGATATTAGTCGTCTCTTGCAGCGCGCCCTCTGCTGTCTGAATCATGGAAATCCCGTCGTTCGCATTTCGAACGGCCTGATCTAAACCCCTAATTTGAGAGGTCATGCGATTCGATATTGCCAGACCTGCGGCATCGTCTTTCGCCGAGTTAATTCTCTGCCCAGAAGATAACCGTTCGGTTGCACGATCCAATGCTGCACCGGAGTTCATTAATTGGCGCTGGGAGTTTAGCGCTGCAACATTTGTATTAATTACCAAAGCCATTTTGCATATCCCTTATTCAAAATAATAAGTGGTGCGAACAGTCGGCAAGCTACATATTTGCCCTTCGCTTCAACAAAATAGTTATCGGTATAATTAGAGAATTCTTGAGAGGAAAACAATAATTTTTGAAATGTATTAACTACTTTTTATAGGCGCTAATAGCCTTCTTAGCTTTTGCATACTCCCCCATATGAAATTTAACATCTGCCATAGTTTTAGCTGCATAGCCTTGCAAATATTGACTGAATTTTTTAGCACCGCGCACTTTCTCCTCGACCAACAAAGACTCTTCCGGAGTCAATCCTTTGAAGTTAACATCCAAAGACTGAAGCAGCTCTTCTCTGGACAAAACAACTTCACGAAATTCGGACCAACGATCAGTCTTAGCAAGTTCAACTATTTTCTCTTCCATCTCTTCAGCCTGATTTAGAAGATCAAATAATGCTTCCAACTCCAAAGCCATTAGAATCAACTCAAGAAGTTAAACAAAGAGAGGTTGCTCACCTTAATAAAACTCTGCTGTGACGCCGACAACACAAAGCTTTCAATCTCCAGCCGGGTCGCGGCTTCAGCATAATCCAAATCTCTAAGGTCAGAAAGCACAGTCTCTGTATAAAGCTTATTGTCTGCATTTAGCTCTTTGGCGCTTTCCAATGTATTCAAGCGAGCACCGACTTCACCCTGAACAATAGACAAATTGGTAACCGCGTTATCAAGATTGGTTATGGTTTTTGCAACAACATCCTCAAGGTGATCGCGACTTTGCTGGGATCCGTCAAACTCTTTCATGGCTTGACTAAAACGTGACAGCGACGTGAGCAAGCCCTGCTTTTGAGTGGAATTTACGGTGAAGCTATCGCCCGCCTCTCCAACCACCCCGTCGACCGATGTTGTACCGACTCCTGTGGTCGCAAAACCCATAACACTGTCTGTATTTGCATCGCCATAGGCAACCGTAACGTTCCAACCTCCTGCAACGCTAAAACCTGTTGCATCTACGTTTATCCCAAGCGATGACAACTTTGCCGCGTTCTGCGACGCTCCGCTATTGGCAACCGTGTTCGCAGTAGCCGTTAAGGCATTGGCCAAATCAGCCGCATTGGTTACATTTTGATCCAAAACAAGTGTTTCCGTGCGACCACCTACCGTAATGTTCACCTCAGAGGCAGCGGCGGAAAAGTCCACGGGCGCGCCAAATGTGAATGGCAAGGTTGCAGGTGTACTTGCCTGTCCTGGATAGGCCGCACCGAAAATATTGAACTTAGCCCCCGCCACCTCAATTTCACCACCATCGACATAACGTTCATTGGCAAGAAGGACCTTGCCAGATGTACGTTCAAGCACAGTAAAATTTGACGCTGGCGGGTTGGTGTCTGAGGGGTTATTAAACCTTATGACCAAGTCATCAGGGTACAGCTCGTCAAACAACTCCTGATCTACTACTTCACCCACGCTGATACGTGCGGGAGGATTGGCCTCGTTACTTGCACTAGCCTCGGTATAAAACGTGTTGTGACTGCTTTCAACATCAACAAATATACGCTTACCCGAATCGCTCACCGGAACAGTGACACTATCGGATGCATTCAGACGAAGTTGACCTTCATCTCCATGATAGCTGTAGTTTCCACCACCATCAGCTTCAAAAGGTTTTGTCGCACCTTGGTAACCTGCAAAAATATACTGGCCTGATGCGTTGCGAGTATTTTGTAAATTCAATAACTCATCGATACGGCTATCGGCTTCGGCAATAATTGCTTTGTAGTCGTCAGTGGTGAGCACCGCAGTATTACCAGCACTTACCGCTAACTCTTGCATTCTCTGAACAAGGTTGGTGATACTTTTAAGCGCCACCTCTTCAAGGTTGAGATTATTCTCAGCAATATCAATATTCTTGCTAAATTGCTCGGTGCGAGCGACCTCTTGCGTCAGCTGCAATATTTGGGTGGCAGCCACGGGATCATCGGCCGGTGACAGTACCCGCTTACCCGTTGCGATTTGCTCCTGAGTTTTTGTTACCGCACTCTGGGCATTCGCCATGCCGATATTAGCAATATTGAAAATTTGAGATGTCGATACACGCATGGTGTTTACCTTGTAATTACCTCACTGCATTACACTGAGTTTAGCAGCGTATCAAAAATGTCTCTAGCGACTGAAATAACCCGGGCGTTGGCGTTATAGACCTGTTCAAACTTAATCAAGTTTGCCGCCTCTTCGTCCAGGTTAACACCCGATATACTGTCACGTAAGGTTTGCGATTGTTGCAGCAAATCCTGCCCTGCACTGGTATTGATGCGCGACAAGCTGCTTTTGGTCCCTACAGCTTCGACTAAGCGACCATACGCTTCAGAGAAGCTTAACGTCTCCCCTTCTACAGTTCCAAACGTTTCAAGATCTGCAAATCGTAATGCGTTGCGATTGTCATTGGTAGCATCTGTATTGAAATCTATAGTAAAGGTATCACCCGCTTCGGGCTGCCCCTGCAGCTTTACCTGAAAACCGAGATAAGCCGATTGCGCGAAATTCGTAGCACTGCTATCACCCAATATTTGACTGTCTGTAGGCCCGGTGGCCAAGCTAACACCATCTGCCATTGTGATGTCGATCCGTCCACCTACTGTTACTGCGCTTTGATTACCGACACCCGCGCCACTGAGTATGACGCTAGGGTTTCCCGTTGAATCATTAACCGCCAATGAATCGGCCGCCGACGCCCCCTCCAGTCGGATGTCGAGATTCACGCCTGTATCGGCGACCAGTCGGATTTCTGCTCGGCCGGTGTTCGCATTAGCGCCACTAACCGCCGTAATTCCCTGTGCGGCCAAGGCATCATTGCTGTTAATTTGCTCGGCAATAAAGTCGTAAAACTCTATCGTGCCGTTGGCAGGTTCCGGTACGGAGCTTGCGATGCCCGAACCGTTATAAGGAATGATTGCCTGTCCATTCACGGTTAACTGGAGTGGCGCCGTAAAGCTATCGACATTAAAGTCTGTCAATGTCGCAGTAGTAAAGGCGTTAGCCGACACACCCGGTACAGCGCTAATCATCGCCGCAGTCTGTGCGGCGGATCCGTTTGGTGCAGTCACCAACGCTTGCGAACTCGACGCACCCGTCTCCGGATCTACTGTAGTGAAGGTATACTGCTCGACTGGGTAGCCATTAGCTGCCGCCGGGTCATTCACCAGCAATGCACTGGCAAGGGCACCGGCCGGCAACCCAGTGCGAGCACCATCACCGTTGACTAAGGTCGCACCGGAGTCCTCACTAAACACAGAGTTTTCCATGCCAGGAATAAACTCCAAATGCTGCATGGGTGGGTCAAGCGGTACGGGATTAGCCGGATCAGAATTATCCAGTACTTCATAGGTAGTCGACGAAGTAAAGCGAATAACTAAAGGTGGGGACAGTTCGCCTGGATTTGAAAAAATGGGCAAACGATCGCCAACTGCATCAAACACTTGCAGAACTTCGCCGGCGCTAATCTCGCCCGTGCCGGAGTTACCTATATCTGAGCCCGTGCGAACAGGAGATGCTAGCGCCAAATCTTCGGGGCGAGTTAATAAAGCCTCAATATCTCTTGCCGCGTTAGCCGTAGGCTTAATCGTAAAAGTATCGCCGCCCTGAAAGGTGCCTGCTTCAAAAGTGAGTACCAAACCATCAAAGGTGATTTCAGACGGCATAGATCCTGGCAGAATGCCTTGGGTAACAACCGTGTCGTCCTCCAAACGAGTAACAACATAATTATTTGAACCCGCTGGGATCTTCAAAGAATAGTCACTGGTGGTTAACTGGCTGACATCGTCAAACGTCAACGATAACACTCGATTAGATGGGGGCGGATTGTCTCCGTGCTCTATTCTACCCCGAGCGAGACTAGGCTGATTAATATCGCCAAAAATGTCCTGTCCGTAGTCGCCATCTAAGTCGAGACCTTGTTGTTGCAGCCGATTAAACTCATCAGCCAGGACAATAGCGACCCTCCCCAGTTCATTCATTGACGGATGCAGTACATCATCCCGGAAACTAAGCAGGCCACCGAGCTTTCCGCCGGTTATTTGCTCGGTCACATTGGCTTGCTGAACACTATTGGCAAGACGAATTTGACCAAACCTATCAACATCGAAAGAGGAGACAGTAGACCCCACCACCAGAGGTTGGCCGCTGCCGATAAACACGTTCACTTCACCACCGGTCACCGGAACGACCTGTACCGACACCAACTCCGACAATTGCCGCAATGCTTCATCGCGCTTATCAAGCAAATCATTGGGCTCACCATTCGCGCCGCCCGAAAGTTCACTGATTTTACGGTTCATCTGCGCCACAGATTCTGCAATCGTGGTAATTTGTTGGGTAACCGTATCTAGCTCAGAATTGATCGCTGTTTCTATACCCGCCAAACGATCGTGCAAATTATTAAAACGAACACTAAGACTTTCAGCTTCATCCAGAAAAAGTTGCCGAGCCGGAGTTGAAGACGGATCATCAGCGGCATTTTGAATGGACGCAAAAAAATTCTGTAAGCCGCTGGCTAAACCAGTATTCACATCAGCGAACAGTCTATCAATTTTACCAATGTTAACATCATAAGTTTGTAACTGATTGTAAGCGGCGGTATCCAGACGCAGCTGGCCGGTGACAAATTGATCAACAATACGTTCAATGGAAGTCGTTGTAACGCCACTGCCGATAAACCCCGCCTGACCGATCCTTTGCTCTGGCCGGGTACCATATTCAACTTGCTGACGGCTATATCCATCGGTATTCGCATTCGAGATATTGTGACCAGCAGTGCGCAATGCATTTTGGCTAGCTTGCAAACCAGAAATTGCATTGGATAAGATGCCAGACATTAGCTATTACCTCCGGCGAATACGGAGCCAAGATTATTGCGATCGATAATCGACAGAATTTTTTCGGCATACACGGGGTCTGTCGCATATCCAGCCTGCTGCAGACCACGCACAAAGCCCTCCACATCTTTTCCTGCCTTTATTGCGTCAGCATAGCGTGGATTCTTTAACAGTTCGACATAGTCAGAAAAACTTTCAAACAGCGAACGGTACTGCTTAAACTCTGCATTGACTGGCTCTTTAACACCATCAATGAACTCAGAGGTGGCAACCTCTATTGAGTCTCCTTGCCAACCACCGGTTGTCTTAATATTGAACAGATTATTTGAGCTAACACCGTTCGGATCTTTTAAGACATATTGCCCCCAGCCTGTTTCTAATGCGGCTTGTGCCACCAATGCCGTCGGGTTGACGCCAAGCTTACTGGCTGCCCACTGAGCATAAGGCTTTATTTGATCAATAAACTGGCTCACTTTCTCAGCAGAACCTTCTTCATCGCTATTGGTCGATTGTACACTTGCCGTATCCGCTTTTTGTATGGGCAGCTCTATGCTCTTTTTCTGTTCGGTACTTTCCGCGCTTGGGCTGTCGAAGTGGTCGCCATAGCTTTGCAGCATTTGTTGATACATAGCATCAGCCAAACCGAGACCTCGCCCTTTGGTTAGTTCTAACGAGAGCTGTTGATCCAACATTTGCTGATAGAAATCGGACTCAGAAGACTTCATATAATTGCCCTCTGAAAAGACGTCACTTGCTGCGCGCATACTTTTCATCATTTGTTGCACAAACAGTGATTCAAACTGTCGAGCCATTTCTCGCAAAGCGGCGGGGTTATCTTTACGCCCCATACTTCTAACAGATTCCAAACCTCTACTGTCTAGAAAGGTATCCTGTACCATGGCGCCGGCTTCTGTGCTGCCCAAAGTGTTCATCAAATCACCATTAAATCTGCCTTGAGTGCGCCCGACTGCTTTAACGCCTCAAGGATGGCCATCAGGTCGGCCGGTGAAGCCCCAACATCATTAATACTTCTGACAATGTCTTCTAAGGTTGCTCCCGGCGAAAATTTGAACATCGGGTTCAACTCCTCCTCAATATCCACTTCAGAATTTGGCGTAACAACCGTTTCGCCCCTACCAAATGGATTGGGCTGGCTAACGTCGTAATCTTCGGATATTGAAACGGTTAAGCTGCCGTGGGTGATCGCAACAGGGGAAACACGAACGTGCTCGCCAACGACTATGGTTCCGGTACGTGAATTAATCACTACACGGGCGGGTTCATCTCCGGGCTGCACTTCAATATTCTCCAAAAGTGCCAAAAAGTCGACCCGATGCGCAGGGTTAACCGGTGCTGTCACGCGAACGGAAACAGCATCCATTGGCATCGCCACCTCAGGCCCAAGCATGTCATTAATTGCTTTGGCAACACGGTTAGAGGTCGTGAAATCCGGGTGGTGAAGGTTGAATACTATAGGCTGGCCATTCGCGAAATTGTTGGGAACCACTCGTTCGACAAACGCACCGCCCGGAATGCGACCTACACTGGGTATATTCACTGTGATACTGGACCCATCGCTACCCTGCGCGCCAAACCCGCCTACGACCAGGCTACCTTGCGCTACTGCATACGTGTTGCCGTCAATACCCTTGAGTTCAGACATCAACAAACTGCCACCGCGTAAACTTTTGGCATTGCTGACAGAGTTGACGGTAACATCAAGCTTTTGCCCAGGCTTTGCAAATGCCGGAAGCTCTGCCTGAATCATAACTGCGGCGACGTTTTTCATTTGCATACGCGTACCCTCTGGCAGCGTAATACCAAACTGTTTGAGCATGTTGTTGAAGGACTGGGTTGTGAAAGGGCTCTGCGTGGTTTGGTCACCTGTACCATCTAAACCTACCACCAAGCCATAGCCGATCAATTGGTTGGGACGAACACCTGCAACCTCGGCAATATCCTTAATGCGCTCTGCAAAAACACCGGGTGCTAGCAGTACAAACACGATCACTGCAATGATTTTTTTCACAGTCATCTCCTAGAAAGGCCAATAGGCGCTATTGAAAAACTTTGATAACCAACCCATATTCTGCGAGCTGGCAAGCTCGCCGGTTCCACTGTATGAGATTTGTGCGTTGGCAAGACGCGTAGAAGGAACAGTGTTCTGCGGGCTGATATCCTCTGACCTCAGTATTCCGCTAACACGTATAAACTCATCACCGCGGTTGAGTGTCATCCATTTTTCGCCCCGTACAACCAGGTTACCGTTAGGCATAACATCAGCGACGGTCACCGCTATGCTACCTGTTAGACTGTTACTTTGATCTGCCCCGCTGTCACCTGCAAAATCACGATCCTGGCTAACACTGGTATCAAACGGAGAGCCATCTAACGTTGGCGACATGCCAAATATGGTCCCCGCAGGCAAGCTTGTGGAACTTTCTTTTGTTACATTCACACCCGCGCTTTTGCTCGACACCGTTCGCTCGCTTAGAACGATGGTAATAATGTCACCCACATTTCTTGCCTTGGCATCGGTAAACAGGGTCATCCCCTGCTTCGACTGAAACAGTGAACCACTGGTATTGATAGGCTCCTTAGCCCGGGATGTTGACACCGGTGCGTAGTAGGGGTCACCTGGTTGCGGGCGAGGACCAGTTGCGCACCCAACCAAGAACATCAAGAAAAAGATTACACCAATAGTTGTTAACCGTTTCATGTTAGCCACTCGCTATAAAGTCTGCGTAATGTACTGCAGCATTTGGTCAGCGGTTGATACCACCTTCGAATTAAGCTCGTAGGCGCGCTGAGTGGTGATCATATCGACCATCTCCTCAACAATTTCTACGTTAGAGTTTTCTAACATTCCCTGTTGCACACTGCCTAAACCGTTTTGCGCTGGCGCACCAATAAGTGGATTGCCGCTGGCAACAGACTCCACGAAAAGATTGCCGCCGATTGCCTGCAGACCGGCAGGATTGACGAAATCAGCCAACTGAATATCACCTAACTGCTGTGGTTCTACCTCACCTTCAATAAACGCATTGACAACACCGTCGGTACTTATGGTGACCTTACTGGTACTCTCAGGGACGTTGATTGCAGGCTCAATTAAAAAGCCATCTGCGTTCGTCAACTCACCTTCACCATTAATTTGTAGCTGTCCGTTACGGGTATATGCCAAGGTTCCGTCCGGGCGCAAAACCTGTAGAAAACCGCGGCCGTTAATCGCGATGTCCAGTGCCTGATCGGTCACTTTTAAGCTCCCTTCGGTAAACTGTTTTGTCGTGCCCACCACCCGCACCCCGGTACCTAGTTGGAGGCCCGACGGTAGCTCGTTGTCCTGAGTGGTTTGGGCGCCCGGCTGGCGCTGAGTTTGATACAACAAATCCTCAAAAGTCACCGAATCCCGCTTAAATCCGACCGTCCCCACATTAGCCAAATTATTTGAAATAGTGGTCAGTTGCTTATCCTGAGCCGTCAGGCCTGTCTTACTGACATAGAGTGCTGCGTGCATGTTCGTTTCCTCCTAAAGCCGGAAGGCTTAACTCATTCGCAATAGACTGGATGAGCTTTCCGAGTTCTGCTCAACCGACTTCATTAGTTTTATTTGCATTTCGTATTGACGCGATAAAGTCAAAATATCTGTAAAGGCATCAACGGCATTGACGTTGCTGCCTTCTAGGGCACCGCTGGTTACCTGAACATTCGCATCAGCCGGCAGCACCGCCTGCTCACGATCACGAAAAAGCCCATCGGGCGACTTCTCAAGGTTACCCAGCTCTGGCAAAACCAACTTGATTCGGTCAATCGCCACAAGAGTTTCCGGGCCCTCTCCTTGCGCGACAATTGACACCGTGCCATCACTGCCAATCGCCACTTTTTCGATTGGAGGCAAGGCTATCGGGCCGTTATTGCCCATAACCGCCAGGCCATTCCCGGTACGTAAAATACCGTTGGTATCAAGTTGAAAATCTCCGGCGCGGGTATACGCCTCAGAGCCATCCTTACTTTGCACCGCAAAAAAACCGTCGCCATTGATCGCCACATCCAGATCGCGATCTGTAACGTTTATTGGCCCCTTTTCGAAATCAGTTGCCGGTGACTCTGTCAGTGCATAGGCGCGAGTGGGTTGTCCGTCGCCGTAGTAAACCCCCATTGCCCGAGCCTGCGCAAAGTCGGCGCGAAAACCTGTGGTGTTCACATTGGCCATATTATTGGCGTGATTCGCCTGAGCCATCATGTTGTGCTTGGCTCCGGTCATTGCCAGATAAAGGGCTTTATCCATGATTCACTCCGCTAGTTTTCTGTCACTTTGACGAAAAATGTATCTGCTGACTGAGCTATTGCAATGGCTGTGCCAAACGGCGAAACGTTAGCGAAAATGAGAATTTTTCTATAAATATCATGACCTTACTGTAAATCTGCAAGCGAGCCGTAAGAGTCAGAAAACACGACAAGAAATGGATTTAGAGGGAGTACCTGAGAACAGCGCATAAAAGCGGCAAACAACTACCGTTGTTTGCCGCTTTTATGCTTGCGATCAGCGAAGGTTAATGATGGTCTGGGTTGTCTGATTAGCCGTTTCAATGGTTTTGGCGCTGGCCTGGAAGTTGCGCTGAGCAACAATCAAGTTTACCAACTGCTCGGACAAATCCACATTGGACTCTTCCAGTGCACCCGAATTAATGGCTCCGAGTGACGCGGTGCCAGGGGTGCCAATAACGGCCTCACCCGTGTCCGAGGTCTGCGCCCACATGGTATTTCCCACAGGTTTAAGCGCTTCGACGTTATTGAAATTCGCCAGAGCGACCTGCCCCAATGCCTGAGCCTCACCGTTGGTAAAACGAGCAAAGATCACTCCACTGTCGCTGACATCTAAGCCCGCGAGGCGTCCTGTGGTATACCCATTTTGGTCCAATTGTTCGACACCAAATTCAGCACCAAATTGAGTGGAGCCACTCAGGTCAATTAGAAAGTTGGAGCTTGAGGGTGGCTCAACCACTGGAATTACACCGCCTTGTAGCACGTTAAGAGGCCCAAGGGAGCCGGTTTCATTGCCGCTTTCATCCCGTGGGGTCCAGTTAGACACCAACATAGAATCAGTCAAAGAGCGATTGAGGCTGCCGTCCTCGTTGAAGTGCACGTTGTAGGACGCCTGGGTGGGTAAGGTATTTTCTGGCGATGGCAATGTGGGATCGGGATCACCCACGTCCTGACCATCAATTTGTACAAACATCAACCAGTGATTGGGGGATGTTGAACCATCGGCCGGATCATAGGGCTGCTTAACAAAATACTGAGTCATCACATGCGGATTACCTAAGCTGTCGTAAACCGTCGCCGAGGTTGCATGGTTGTATGTTGCCTGATCATTGGGATCAAATGAATTGATGGGTACATCGGTGAAACTAGCCGCCGTTAGGGGCGCGAATAAGTTACCCACCGCGGGTACACTATCGGCAACAACATAACCCTCTTCCATGATAATGGAAACTTCACCGCCAACAACGAGCCCGTCGTTAATTGCCGACAAATTCTGTACGCCGGTACCGCTTCGGCCAATCACATCGATAACGCCAGCGGTGGGGTTGATATCACCATCAAAGGCAAAACTAAGATCAGTGCCCACATTTGATGTAATGACCAGGTCGCCGGCAATGTTTACTTCAGCCGTAACACCCGGCAACGTTGACGTAGAAAGCGCATTGATCTCGCTGGCAAGATTCGCAACCGTATTTGACGCCATGACCACGCCATTGATCGTTAAATTGCCGTTGGTGTTGTCTAAAGTGCCTGACTGCACTGTTGCAACGGTTGTCGCCGATGCCGTGATGCCGGCCAGGGAGTTAAGCTCAGATGCCGTTTGCGCGGCTGACGCGCCGTCATCGGATGTAAAAGATACAGAGCCACCATTGGGACCTTCGATTTCTATAGTCTGCGCCAGGTATCCGTTATCTACTGCCGGCACACCCGCTGTAGATGCGGGCGCCGCACCTAATGCCGTTGACAGACCATTAGCGCCTGTCACGTTGGCAACAGCGATCGAGCTAGGAACCCCCTCATTGATATCCCGCAACTCTAGATTGCCGCCGCTGGCGACTGCCTGAACGTTAATCGGGGTGGCACTGCTAAAAATAGCGCTGTTTATCAGGTTGGCAACATCTTGTACCGAGTTTGCGGTCGACGAATCAAGCACGAGACTCAGGGTGCCATTGCCTGAGGCTGGTACTGAGCCCGACAGGGTCAAATCAAATGTGGTAGGGTTAGCGCCAAAATCAATCGGTACCGCAACTGCACCTAAATTAGTCGTCGTAATCGTTGCATCACTAATTCCCACTTGGGCGACCCCGATGGCGGAGCCATCTGTCGCAAAGCTAGTACCGATTGACTCCAGTACATCCTGATTGGCGTTCAAGTTAAGCGTAGCGGCTACATTCGTCGTTTGGCGCGGGGCTTGAGTGCTTACATCAACCTGCAAATCACTTAAGATCCCACTGATATTACCGTCCTCGTCTGCCTCATAGCCCTGCAGATTGATGCCGGTATTAGTGACAATGTAACCGTCGCTATCGAGCCCAAATGCACCAGAGCGAGTGTAGAGTTGCTCGCCTTCATCGCTCACCACAAAAAAGCCGGCACCATTGACAGCCAGGTCCAATTGACTGTCGGTAAAGTTCAGGTTGCCCTGACCAAATTGCTGGCGAATCTTTAACAGGTTTACACCGCTACCGGGGGTATTGGAACCACTGCCCAGCAGGGAGCTGGCATAGACATCGCCGAATTCCACCCGCGAGGTTTTGAAGCCTGTGGTACTGGCGTTTGCGATGTTATTGCCTGTTACCTCGAGATCGGTATTGGCGGCTCTGATACCGCTAAGCGCAATATTAAATGGCATGGTCCGTTTCTCCTTTAGAAACTAGCCGCTTGGCATATGAGGGCAAATTTAAACTGTCTGAAGACAAAATCATGCGACTGTTGAATCGCAGTAGCCTGTATGTCAGATAGAGTAAACACACCCTAGTTAAACTGGGTGACTTCGCTGATATCGACAGCGCCGACACCGGCAAGGTTAAGCGTGATGGAACCATCGTTGCCGAGAGTCACGCTGTTTACGTTAGCACCGAGCGAGGTTTGCAATTGCTCGGCTTCGCCATCAACCATGGCATTTACTTCGAACCGGTACTCGCCAGGTGGAAATGGTTCCTCGCCGGTACTCCAATCGATGAGCTCACCATCGACTTCCATAAATTGGCCATCCCAGCGGAACACCATTTCGCCAGCGCTGCGTCCGCCCAACGGGACATTACCGATGAGTGATCCACTTTGGTCATAAATGCTGATTTCTGTTGCGGAACTCGACTGTTCAAAATTCACCGAACCCGCAACGATACCGCCATTCATTAATAATGTGGTGTCGGTAGGGACGGCCACCGAGCGGCCCACCAAAGACGATGCTTGCAGGGCCTGATTAGACATAAAATTACCGTTGAAACTTTCAAATTGCTCATTAAGGCGCTCTAATCCTTCAACGGAACTGAACTGGGCTAACTGAGCAATAAATTCGGTATTGTCCTGTGGGCTAAGAGGATCCTGATTGTTCATTTGGGTAATCATCAGCTCGAGAAAGGCCGACTGACCAAGCTCATTACTCTGTTGTTCCGGTTGCTTGTTGGCAATACTGAGGTTGCCAAGAATATTGGCTGCAGCATTGCCCTCATTGGATACCTGTGTCACGGCCGGCTCCTTACTGTCCCAGGGTCAAAACACGTTGCGCCATTTGCTTGGCCGCATTCATCACCTCTACGTTGACCTGAAAAGATCGAGAGGCAGAAATCATATTGGTCATTTCTTCAACTACGTTGACGTTCGGGTAAAATACATATCCCTCTTCATTTGCCAAAGGGTGCTCGGGCTCGTAACGCTGTTCATAAGGCGCATCGCTTTCCACCACACCCAATACGGTTACACCGGCACTGGCGTCGCGATCAGCGCCATCAATCGCTGAGAAAGCGCCACCATTCATCATATCTTTTGCCACCGCGGCAAATACCGGCTGGCGCGAGCGATATACATCACCGGCACTTGAGCTCGCAGACTGGGCATTGGCAAGGTTGCTTGCTGTCGTGTTCAGGCGCAGGCTTTGTGCGTTCATGCCGGAGCCGGCAACATCGAAAATTGTATTGAGACCCATGAGAATATCCCCTACTGTCCGGTCAGAGCCTTACTCAGGCCTTTGAACTTTTTATTTAGCATCATGAAGCTGGTTTGAAATTCCAGTGCATTTTTCATGAACTCAGCGTGCTCCACCTGATCTTCCACGGTATTTCCGTCAATCGATGGTTGATGTGGCGTGCGGTAGGCTAATGAGTGCGCAGACGCGTCGGCGCCGAATGCGTTCATATGCGCATTGGCAGTTTTGGCCATTGCAAAAGGTTGCGACTTCGAAGCTTCGGCCAGTGCGCCACTGAAATCAAAGTCGCGGGCCTTGAATCCGGGAGTGTCGGCATTCGCTAAATTGTTGGCCAGCACTTCAGCGCGCTGAGAGCGCAGCTTTAGAGCGGGTTCAAATACGCCCAGTGCCTGATCAAATGAAATTGCCATGTCTGCCTCGTTACGTTGGTTACAAATGCAATAAAGCATAGGCTGTGCCAACACGACAATGAAATTGTATGTGACTGTATTTATTAGACTTTTACTAGAGGAGCGTACAGAGACGCCAGAGCAAGAAAGGTTAAAAATAAAAAAGGCGGCAAGGCATTACCGCTCTTGCCGCCTTTGTTTAGAGTCGCTATTTCTAGCAGCAACTGTGTTCAGATCGGGGGAGCCATATAAGCCCATCATCATCTAGAACACAGTTGCGGCTAGATCGCCCGATAGAGGATTCCTGGCTCGCAACGGACCATTTCAAACAAATTAGACGCAGGGCCCACACCTTCCGATGAGCCAAGAAAGAGTACCCCCCCGGGTTTGAGGCTGGCATGAATTTTCTGCAAAATTTTAAGCTTTAAATCTGCGTTGAAGTAAATAAGAACATTGCGACAGAAAACAATATCGAATCTCCCTAACGCCGCATACGAGTCCATTAAGTTCAATGGGCGAAACTCCACTCGCTCACGCAAGGGGGCCTTAACGCGCCAGTTGTTTTCATCCACCGTCTCAAAGAACTGTTCCCGGCGCTCTGCCGACAAGCCTCGCATAACAGACAGGCGGTCATAAGTACCTTTGCGGGCCTGATCCAGCACAATAGACGACAAATCAGTTGAAATGATTTGTACAGGCCTTGCTAGAGACCCCATAGCCTTACGCTTATATTCCTCGGCCACCATGCTTAACGAATACGGCTCCTGACCCGACGAACAGGCGGCTGACCAAATGCGGACGGGACCATACATTTTATTGGCCGGTGCCATTAAGTCAGGCAAGAGTACGTTTTTCAGGTATTCAAAAGGGTAACCGTCACGAAACCAAAAGGTTTCATTGGTCGTCATCACGTCGATTACCTGATCGCGAAGACGACGATTAGTGTTGCTTTTGAGCGCCTTCACCAATTCGGTAAAGCTTTGCAGGTTGTACTCTTCCAGCAGGCGACGCACTCGGTTTGCCACTAAATACTGTTTGTTTTCGCCTAGCGCGATACCACAGGCATCTTTAAGAAAATCCCGAAATTGGTCGAACTCTGCCTGTTCCAGAGTGTGTACAGATTTTAAATGGCTACTCATAGCGATCCTTAAAAGGCATATTCACCAATACAACTTACTTTAAGTAAGCAGCCTAACTCATTGAACGAAAACATTTTTAATCATTTCCGCCCTGTTCCTGCAACAGGTCTTCACCAGTGATCGCCAACACCCGATCGTTTACTCGCTTGGCTAGTTCATCTGGGTGAAATTTCGCCAAGAAATCATCAGCCCCGACCTTCTTAACCATGGCAGCGTTAAAAACGCCGGAAAGCGATGTGTGCAGAACGATAAACATATTTTTTAACTGCGGATGTGCACGAACCTCAGCGGTAAAGGTGTAGCCGTCCATCTCAGGCATTTCAATATCGGAGATGATCATGATGAGCTCATCATAGGGGTTCTTGCCCTCCTCCAGCATACCGTGGACGTACTCGAGCGCCTCCCGACCATCTTTTTTCAACGTGGTGGCGATCCCCATGGATTCGACCACGCGCTGAATTTGCTTGCGGGCGATTGTGGAGTCATCGACGATCAAAATGTGTCGCTTGACAACACGCTCACTTAAACCGTCTTCGACGACTCCCGCGCTGATGGTTTCATTCACGGGCGACACTTCGGCGAGAATTTTTTCCACATCCACAATCTCCACCAGGCGGTTCTCGACCTCAGTAACCGCGGTAAGGTAATGCTCTTTACCTGCGCCCATGGGTGGCGGGTGTATGTCGCCCCAATTCATGTTGACGATGCGCTCTACCGCACGGACCAGAAACCCCTGCAACGTGCGGTTGTATTCGGTAATAATGACAAAGCAGTTTTCAATATCCTCGAGGGGGCTACGCCCGATGGCTTGATTCATATCCATGATGGGGATTGTGCCCCCGCGAATATGAGCCACACCTCTGACCACTCCGCTACGCCCGGGTATCTCATTGAGTTTAGGGCACTGCAATACTTCTTTAACTTTGAAAACATTAATACCGTATATTTGTTGCCCCTTGAGCTTAAACAGCAGAAGTTCTAATCTGTTTTGACCCACCAGCTGCGTGCGTTGGTTCACGCTGTCGAGTACACCGGCCATAGTCTTGCCTCAGTTATTCTTTACATCAAACCCTAACAAAGCCTCAGGCTGTTTGCCTACACCCAAGGCACGGTCTTTGCAGTAATTCCGTTACACGTTAATAACGGCTAAATTTTGACACTCTTTAGTTAAACTCCATCAAATTTGACAATTTGTACATGGATTGAACGTAAATTGAGCCAAGCCTGCCGATGCTTTCCAGAATGAAGCATATCGGCTATCGGTACAACGTCAAATGCCGCTCTGTTTATAGGATAGGACAACTATGCACCGTGTACGTACTTTTTGTGCCAAATCCTGCCAGCTCGGCTTGTTATTGCTTGGCTCATTGGCTATTTATGCCTGCGACGTCGCAGCCTCGGCAAACGCACAGGATCTTGAATATTTGCGCCAGTCGGTAAGGACTCATCTTCTTACTCACTACGAAAACCAGTATGAAACCGTAGAAATTGAGGTGAACAGACTCGACCCACGACTCCGCTTAGAGGACTGCAAAGACCAATTGGCCTTCAGCATTCGCGATCTATCAAACAACGGCGGCGCGGTAAGCGTTAAGACTGAGTGTCGCTCGCACTCCCCCTGGACTGTCTATATAGGCGCCCAAATCAAGGTGTTTGAAGAGGTTGTGGTGGCACGCAGGGCCCTCAGCCGAGGTGATATTATTCAACCAAGCGATCTGACCCACAAGAAAATGAACAGTTCAGAGCTGCGCAATGGCTACTTCCTCGACGTCCAGGCAGCGCTTGGCAAGGAAGTCAGGCGCAACCTGGATGCCGGCGAAATCATGCGCGACGGTGTGCTCAATATCCCGTTGGCCATAAACCGTGGCGATATCATCACTCTCGCCTCCAGCAATGGCGCAATCACGGTAAATACCCGTGCCGAAGCGCTCAGTAACGGCCGTGTCGGTGAGCAAATTCGGGTGCGAAATCTAACGTCAGAACGGATTATTGTCGCAAATATTGTTAAATCTGGTGTCGTCGAGGTCAAATACTAGCAGGCTGTTGAAAACCCCATGCATGCTCAGCGTAGCGTGAAGCGTGCAGATGTTGTGTCTTGTCTCGACGGACAGGGTGGTTCCCTTTGCTAGAGGCAAGGCGCTGCAGATGTGCGCTTCAGGCAACGCCCTGCGGGACTTCCAGGCTGGCCCGCACTCGTCGTTTCCCTTTTTCGATGGGTGGACACACACCTTCAAAAGGCCGCCTAGATTACGAGCCTGCCTGAAAACCTGAGTACGCTTGGGGTTTTTCAACAGCCTGCTAGGGTCTATTGAGACTAATCAGTGAAAATTATTTTGTAATTTGAATTAAAGTAATAACATTTACGGCCGATAGCAGCTATGCGAGAGTTATACCCTTTCGCGATCTGGCAAGGGCACCAGGTTATTACGGACCTACATTAAGTTGGAAATAGATATGGCTATTGACACAAGTAACACCTACAAACCAGGCACTGCCACTACCGGCAGATCGACTGGTAATAACGCGCCTTCAGCCAAAGCTGATGGTAAAGGTTCAGCGCCGACGGGGGCCCAACCACCCACCGATGAGGTGGTTTTGAGCGCCGAGGCGCAAACATTGAACCGGCTACAAGAGGCCGTGGAAACGGCATCCGACGTCGACACGGATAAAGTCGCTCAAATTAAGCAGGCGATATCCGAAGGTCGCTTCCAAGTTAACGCCGAACGTCTTGCCGAAGCCATTCTCGCGCAAGAAGACCTGATCGGGTAAAGCACTTAGGCTGTCTCCAACTTCAGCCGCGCGCCCGATCTAACAACCCGTTTGACAACCATAGGTGCCCACTATGTCTGTAAATCCCACTCTCGTTGCACAAATGCTGAACAACGATATCGCGGCCGCCGAGGCTTTACTGGATTTGCTGCGGCAAGAGAACGAGCTCCTCAAAGAGCGCAAGCATCCGGAACTCGAAACCATTGTCAGCGCAAAATCTGAACACCTCAACACCCTCGATGCCCACGCTCGCGAACGCTCCGCACTGCTAAAAAGTTTGGGGCTTGCCAACGACAGTGACGGCTGGGTGCAATATATGCACAGTCAGCCACCATTAGTTGCACTCACAGAGCAGTGGACGCAATTGCAGGAACTCGTACATCAGTGCACATTGCAGAACGACAAAAATGGAAAATTGATTAATCGCTCGCAACAAACTCTCAATCGCTTGCTCGACTTAGTAAAAGGCAAGGGAGCGGGCGAGAACTTGTACAACGCGAAAGGAGCAACCACCAATCGTGCCGCCAGCGGCACCATGGTAAAAGCCTAGCAGGCTATTGAAAAAACCCAAGCGTACTCAGGCTTTCAGACTGGCTCGTAATCTAGGCGGCCTTTTGAAGGCGTGTCTCCACCCATCGAAAAGGGCAACGACGAGTTCGGACCAGTCTGAAAGCCCCGGAGGGCCTGGCCTAAAGCGCACATCTGCTGCGCCTTACCTCTAGCAAAGGGAACCACCCTGTCCGTCGAGACAAGACACAACACCTGCACGCTTCAGGCTACGCTGAGCATGCATGTTTTTTTCAACAGCCTGCCAGTCTAATTTTTACTTTAGCTTGGCATCCGTCGCCAAAGTTTCTACAATGTGCCTGTCGCTCAACTGGGGCGACTGTCAGCCCCGGTAGCTCAGCAGGATAGAGCAGCCGCCTCCTAAGCGGCAGGTCGGACGTTCGAATCGTCTCCGGGGCGCCATTGATTGAAATTCCCATCTGCGGGCCGGTATGAACTTAATTTTACTGTCTGACAACGACTTTACTGGCCACAATCTAGCGGTGCTGCGCGATGAACGTCGAGTTAAACATATTCTCGGTGTGCACCGAGCCGACGTTGGAGACACTCTCAAGGTAGGACTTGTAAACGACAAGGTCGGCGAAGGGACCATTACAGCGATTAAAGACTGTAGCGTTACTTTGAGTGTTGCTTTAACCAGCCCTCCCCCAATTCCCTCTAATGTACGTTTAATTCTAGCGCTACCGCGCCCACCAATGCTAAAACGTATTCTACAAACCATAAGCACACTAGGCATCAAAGAGCTAGTCTTGCTGCAAAGCAGTCGCGTGGACAAAAGTTATTGGCAAACCCCGCAACTTAACGAGCTGAAAATTCGGGAAGAGCTGATACTCGGATTGGAACAGGCGCGAGATACCGTGTTACCCCAAATATCCTTTGCAAAGCGGTTTCGTCCGTTTGTTGAAGATTCGTTGATTGATTTTGTCGGCACCGAGCAAGGGTTTGTTGCCCACCCTTACGCCCGGCAATCAAGCCCTCACAACATAGAGGCACCCTGCGTAATTGCCATAGGACCAGAGGGTGGATTTTTAGACAAAGAGGTGGACGAGTTTAGCCGGCGAGGCTTCACGGGTATTAGCCTTGGCGAGCGAATATTGCGCGTGGAGACGGCTGTTACTTATTTACTGGGGCGTTTTTCCAACAACGTGACAAACTCCTCCATGGCCACGGCAGGGCTGAAATAGAACCCCTGATAAAACTGGCAACCGTACTCTTTGAGAATTTCAAGCTGTTCCTTATTTTCAACGCCTTCAGCAACCAGCTCAAGTCCAAGTAAACGTCCCATAGTGATGATAGTTTCCACTAACACCCGATCATTTCTATCATCAATTATGTCCCGGATAAAACTTTTATCAATTTTCAACGTTGCCACGGGCAACCGTTTTAAATAACTAATGGACGAATAACCCGTGCCGAAGTCATCCAGCGAGAAGCTAATACCACGTTCAGTTAAACTGGTAATAGTGTCAATTGCTTCTTCGACTTGCTGAATTACGATACCTTCAGTGATTTCCATATCGAGCACGTTGTCTGGCAATTGGTAACCCTCGATTGTGGCAAGCACACCCGACGCGAAACTTTCGCGACGAAATTGGCGCGGACTGATATTAATACTGAGCTGCATGCCGGGGCGCCATAATCCTTCGCTGCAAAGAGACTGCAGCGACTCGCAAGCCTGCTCTAACACCCACTGCCCCACTTCTATAATCAGACCCGATGTCTCTAAAACCGGAATAAATTCAAACGGTGAAATCAGCCCCTTCTCTGGATGAAACCACCTCAACAATGCTTCTGCTCCCACCACTTCGCCCGTAAACACATCAAGCTTGGGCTGAAAATACAGCGCGAACTGTTCTTCCTCTAAGGCTCGATGCAGGTCGCCTTCCATCACCAGCTGACGACTTACCTTATCGGCCATTTCTTCATTGAAAAACTCTATGGCATCACGCCCCTTCTCTTTAACCTGATACATTGCCGTATCAGCAAAACGCAATAATTCGTGCACTACATTGTTCTTTTCCGGATAGACTACGACACCCACGCTGCAGGTCACACGCAGCTCCATTTCCTCATGAAATATGGGCGACGATACCAATGCTCGTATTTTTTCACCAATCTCTCCAGCTTTCAGGGCTGCGATCTCTTGATGCTGATCCAGAACCGTAAGCACCACAACAAACTCGTCCCCACTTAGGCGGGCAACTAAATCTTCTTCCCGAACGGCGCCCTGCAAACGCTTGGATACTTCCTGCAACACCAGGTCACCTACCGGGTGGCCCAGTGAATCATTGATATTTTTAAACTTATCCAGATCAATAAACAATACAGCGCCATAGTATCCGTGCCTGGCTGCCCGCCTAGCTTCGTGCTCCAGGCGCTCCACCAACTGTAAGCGGTTGGGCAAGCCAGTTAGCGCATCATGATGCGCCATATATTCCATCTTGGCCTGCGCATTTTTGCGCTCTGTTACATCTACTGACACCACCAATGACACCACTTCGTCGTAGTAGTTAAGTGGTAGCATGTGAGTTTGTAAAAAAAGTTGTACACCGTTGGCCCCGATAAAACTTTCCTCAATAACATCAATCTCCTCGCCATTGCGAATAACACGCGTGTCGTTCGCGACGATAATCTCAATATCTAGCACCGAGTTTTTCAGTAGCTTGCGAACATGTACGTTGCGCATATCATCAGGAGAGTAACCAAGGGTATCGGCCAGGGCTTTATTGGCAAATAAGTAGTAACCATCAATATTACGGGCGCCAATCAGTACTGGCAGGCTATCCACAATTTGTCTCAGGTGTTCTTCGCTTTTACGAAGAGCCTGCTCAATCACTCTGCGTTTTGCCAGCGACAACTCAATGACATCCAGCAACTGATTACTGCTATTGATTACCGTTCCCAGTTCGTCAGTTTTATGGGACCTCACCGCAGTCAGGCGCTTCACACCGGGGTGGTCTGGGTCTATTTCATTAATTTCGTGAGAGAGTCGTACCAGAGGCTTGGTCAGCTTAAAATAGAATGCGATGAAAAGAAGAACAACCAATATTAGACTGCGAATAACACCTACATAGAAGTTAACTTGGGAACGTCGATAAAAGTTAGCCAGCGCCTTGCCTCTATCAACCGTAAAGTTTATTTTCCCGGCGGCGCCTTGCATATAGCCAGATACAGACAGCGCTGAAGAATAAGAAACGTCTTCACCAGAGAATAGTTTTCCAATTAAAAATTGCTCGGTAGGTTCTTTATTTTGACGAGAGGCGGCCAACACATTACCACGCTCATCCCAAATAGCGACCTCGTAAATAAAGTCATAGGCTAGTAATCCATTTACAACCTCGGTCGCGAGATCGTCGTCTAAGGTATGAACGGCTCGTGCCGCAGGTGGCGTGGCGACTTCAACGACGCGGTCGATAAGTTGATCCAGCTCTTCAGATTGAGCTAAATAATCTACATAAACCTGTACAGAGCTAATAAAAAAGCTCAGTAAAACCGCCAGAATAATACCAATTTTGGCCAGTTGGAATGATATGCCCTGAAAGATTGACGGCGTTTTTTGTCTCATCTTATTTGCGAGAATCCGGAGGCCGGTAGTTTATTTGATATGGCACTTTTTGTGAGGGTGTTCATCCGCACTCCACCAGAGACAAACATGCCTCCCCCAACGCAGTTGCAACGGCCTGATGACAAACATTGCCTTGGTGGGTGTTAACTCCGCAAGCGAGCTCAGGTACCTTTCGAAGCGCCCCCATCCCCCCTTCAGCCAACTGCAATACATAGGGTAGTGTGGCATGAGATAGCGCTAAAGTCGACGTTTTAGCGACTGCGCTGGGGATATTAGCCACACAGTAGTGAATCACACCGCCCACCTGATAGGTGGGCTGTCGATGGGTGGTCGGACGCGAGCTCTCAAAACAACCGCCTTGATCGATTGCCACATCGACCAACACGCTACCTGGCCGCATCCTTTCGATATCGCGTCTCATTAACAGCTGGGGGGATTTATTTCCTGGCACCAAAACGGCTCCGACAACCAAATCAGAATCGATCGCAAGCGCGGCAATACGATCAACGCTGGCAAACTCCAGTTGAGCGCGACTCGAAAATGTATTTTTAAGATTGCGCAGTTGCTCCAGTGATTTATCCACAATCGTAACCTGCCCACCCAGCCCCAGCGCAACGTGTGCCGCTTCACGGCCAACAACGCCACCGCCAATAATCAACACTTTTGCCGCGGCAACACCACCCACCTGGCCTAATAGAATTCCCCCACCACCCTGTGTAGATTCGAGGTGGTGAGCCCCAACCTGGACGGCTAAACGGCCAGCAATTTCAGACATAGGCGCTAACAGCGGTAATAGACCGCCTGATTTTGCGACTGTCTCAAAACCAATGGAGGTCACTCCACTGGCGAGTAACTTTTTAGCAATATCCGGCACCGCAGCCAAATGCAGAAAGCAGAATAGAAACTGCCCGCTACGCAGATACTCACACTCCGCAGCCTGAGGCCCTTTTACTTTTACTACCAGCTCCGAACGCTGATACACATCCTGAGCATTCGAGACTATTTGTGCACCGGCTTCAGTGTATGCGACATCTGAAACGCCAACTCCAGCCCCCGCCGAGACCTCAACCAAGACTTGGTGACCGGCTCGAACACACTCGCGCACCGCGCTGGGCGTCAACCCCACACGGTACTCTTCGGATTTTATTTCTCTGGGAACACCAATTAGCATGCCTACGACTCCAGATTACACCGGGCCTTTAACCGTAGGTAAAAGGCCCGTGCTTACTAGGAGTATAGATGAGTCTTGGGTTATGGCGTCTTACTGAACATGAATGGCGTTTATGTACTGTGCGACATCCGGCGACCCGACAGCCGTTTGATCATCATCGTTATCAGTTGAGAATGACTCTAGAGTCTTTTCGCTCGGGGTCAGCCCAATAAAGTCAAACAGACTGCGATCCGCCAATTGTGAAGGCGCTACGTTACTGATTGCTGAAAAGATTGTTTCGAGTCGCCCGGGATGTGATTTCTCCCAGCCTTGCAGCATCTCCTTAATGACTTGTCGCTGTAAATTCTCCTGCGAGCCACACAGGTTGCACGGGATAATAGGAAATTCCTTGGTCTGAGAGTAACGCTCAAGATCCTTTTCCTTGCAGTAAGCCATGGGTCTGATCAGCACGTTGCGGCCATTATCTGCCAACAACTTGGGAGGCATTGCCTTGAGTTTGCCACCGTAAAACAAATTGAGAAAGAGGGTTTCGATAATGTCATCACGATGATGACCCAGTGCTATTTTGGTAGCACCAATTTCATCGGCAAAGCTGTACAGGGTGCCGCGTCGCAAGCGCGAGCAAAGACCGCATGTGGTTTTTCCTTCCGGAATAATCTCTTTTACAATGCTATAGGTATCTTTTTCCACAATATGATAGGGAACGCCTAGCGACTCTAAATACGCAGGCAATACGTGCTCCGGAAAGCCAGGCTGCTTCTGATCCATGTTAACAGCAATAAGCTCAAAGTTAACCGGAGCAGTTTTCTGTAACCCAAGCAAAATGTCGAGCATGCCATAGGAGTCTTTACCGCCCGAAAGGCACACCATGACACGGTCGCCTTCGCTGATCATTTCGAAGTCGGCTATAGCACGGCCCACATGTCGGCGCAGGCGTTTTTGCAGTTTGTTAAACTCCAGGCGTTCTTTGCGCGTGGCGGCATCGGGGTTATCGGTTGCGTGAACCTTGGTCATGACCAAAAACTACCTTTCCGTCGAAAAAGGCCGCCATTGTACGGATTTTACTCAGAGGATGGAATCCACTTTGCCGCCCGGCGGCAAGTCACCGCCGCGTCAAGCGTAGTCTTGCGCAGCCTAAACCACTAAAACGGCACAAATCCCGCGCGGTTACTGCCTCCGGGCTTGTGGCATAAGCCTTGCTAGTACACCCACAGAGCACGTTTTTCAGCGTTTTATGGGTAGCAATGGGAAAGAACTATGTCTTTGATTGAACGTATTATGAACAAATTTTCCAGCCAAGCGAATGCCTCTTGCGAGCAACCTACCCGCTCAGCAATTTCAAGTCTGTTAGGCCAGCACGATGCCACCAACTCTACTGTGGAAACACTGACACACTTGTCCAACTCGCGACAACTGCTGGAAATACAAATTCACAATAGAGAGTCCAGCTTTCAAAGCATGATAATTGCTGTAGACATAGAGCGTGGTCTGTTATGGCTGGACCAACTCGTGCCCCATACGCTAGCGCTCAGCGAGGGACAGTGGTTAACAATGCGCCACCAACGAATGGGACATGTACTGACACTCAAGGTGCCCGTAATCAGCGATCAGACCAGCACCCGAGGAGCCATTGCTGTACTTTTACCGAATGAGGCGATCTATCGCCCCCGCCGCCACTATGCCCGCTTTGAAACGGACGGCGAAACTTTAAACGCTAAAGTTCGTACTATTGGCGCAGAACCAACGCAAGTTCGCGTACTCAATGTTTCCGGCGGCGGTTTACGTATAGCACTAAAAGGCAATCAGCTACGGCACTACCACCGCGATGCTCACCTGCCCTTGTGCCAGTTTAGCCTCAGCGGTCACCTCAAAATCAATTGTCAGGCACGCGTCAAATCCGCGCGGTTGGTTCGCGAGCCCTTTCGCCACACTCAAGTTAGCCTAGAATTTACCGATATAGCTCTGGGCGCCTGCAAACAATTAGATCAACAACTTAAATTACTTCACGCAGGTGCAGCGCTCGATCAGACTGGCGAGCAACTACAGGTAAATGACCTACAATTAGCGGGGTAGCCCAGATAAGGATCAATGATGATGAAGAATAATGGCCCCGTCACCAATAGAGAAGTTCAGCTAAAACCTGGGGATGAGATTGTGTCCTCCACCGATTTGGCGGGCACCATTGAGTTCTGTAACGATACTTTCTGTAGTATTGCCAACTACACCCGCGAAGAACTGATTGGTCAGCCCCATAATATTCTCCGCCACCCTGACATGCCTACGGATGCGTTCGCTATGCTTTGGTCTGCACTAAAGCGCGGCGAAGCCTGGATGGGTATAGTCAAAAATCGCTGTAAAAACGGTGACCACTACTGGGTTGATGCCTATGTCATGCCGGTGGGTGACAAGGGCAAAGTTACAGGCTACGAGTCGGTACGCGTCAAGGCAGACAGATCATCAATCAGCCGGGCAGAGTCCGTCTACGCCCGACTGCGTCATGGCAAGAGCTTTTGCCCGCCCTTTTTAGGCATAGTGCAAAAGTATGGCGCTGCGGCACTCAGCGCGGTTATTAGCCTGGTGTTGATGACTGTACTGGTTGCTGTTGGCACAGACGCAAGCGCCAGCCAGTACACAGGCGCTGCGGTAATTGCCGTAATTTTTGGGGTGCTGATACAAGCAGTGCGAACCACATTGCTCGCCGATGCGTTGACCCAAGCCCGCAAAATTCACCAAGACCCCGTGGCCGCTTATATCTACACGGGACGATGCGATGAGGTTGGCGAGATAAAACTGGCACAACTCGCGCAAAAATCCCGTCTGCGTACGGCGCTCGGCCGCTTTCAGGAATCCGCCAACGACCTCAGTTTACACGCCGGGTTAGCCCAAGAGCAGGCACAGCAAACTTTCTCGTACATAACCGAGCAACAGCAGCAAACGACGAACGTCGCTCATGCCATGGGGCAAATGAGCATCGCGGTGCAAGAAGTTGCCTCTGGCGCTACGGAGACATCAAGTGCGACTCGCGATGCGCTGAGTGAAGTGGAAAGTGGCAACACTGTTATCCGCGCAGCCGGGGTCGCTATTGATGACCTGTCAAAAACGGTCAACGCACTCGGCTCTGTATTACAGAGACTCACCGAAGGCAGCGTTAAAATTGCCTCGGTGGTAGATGTTATACGCGGCGTAGCCGAGCAAACCAACCTACTTGCTCTGAATGCCGCTATTGAGGCTGCACGAGCGGGTGACCAAGGCCGGGGCTTTGCCGTAGTAGCCGATGAAGTCAGAACTCTTGCCCAGCGAACACAGGAGTCAACCGAGGACATTCAGTCGATCATCAGTGAGCTGACTGACGCCACAGAGCTTGCGGGTACTAACATGTCAGACTGCCAGAGCCTGGTTGATCGAAGCGTAAGCGAAATGGATAACGTCAGTAAGGCGTTGTCGGCTATTTCCAGCGCTGTGACAACCATCGATCAAATGTCCCATCAGATAGCGGCCGCCGCCGAAGAGCAGTCTGCCACGGCCGTAGACATTGAGAAGAATACTCAGTCCATCACCTCACTGGCCGATCAGGTCCAGAGCCAGGTGGATGAGGCCAATCGCCTCAACAGTGAAATGGCGCTGCTGTCGCACAAGCAAACTGTATTGGTTGATCGCTTTAGTTAAGCGCTCCGCGCGAATTCATACGACTCACTGGACAAGCGCCACTAAAACCCTTAGTTTGGCGCTTTTTGCGCGACAGAGGCCGTATGAGCTCACCGAACCTTACTCCCGCTGAACATGCACGCAACATTCTGGAGCGTGATCGGGCCCACGTGTGGCATCCCTACTCGTCATTTTTAGCACCCTCACCCACTTACCCAGTCGCCAGCGCAAACGGGGTGCGCCTGACATTAACCGACGGTCGCACATTAATTGATGGGATGTCCTCTTGGTGGAGTGTATTGCACGGCTATAACCACCCAACGCTCAATCAGGCCCTGCTCGATCAGAGCCAAGCTATGAGCCATGTGATGTTCGGTGGCCTTACCCATGAGCCTGCAGTCACGCTCTCACAAAAACTAGTACAACTAAGTCCAGAGGGGTTAAATAAAGTATTTTTGTCTGACTCGGGCTCGGTCAGCGTTGAGGTCGCTATGAAAATGGCCCTGCAATATTGGCACTCGCAGGGCCGCCCGGAAAAAAATCGCTTTTTGGCCTTAAAGAATGGTTATCACGGCGACACGTTCGGTGCTATGAGTGTTTGCGACCCGGTGACGGGTATGCACCACCTGTTCGCTCAGAACATCACCCAACAATATTTCGCCGAGCGCCCACAGAGCCGATTTAGTGCGGCCTTTGACCCCAAAGATTTAGACAGTATTCGCCATCTTTTGGCCACGAAAACCGATATTGCGGCGGTTATTCTAGAACCTGTGGTACAGGGCGCTGGTGGTATGTGGATGTACTCACCGACTTATGTGCGGGAAGTGAGGGTCCTGTGTGACCAATATGACGTGCTGCTCATTGCCGATGAAATCGCTACAGGCCTTGGGCGCACCGGCAAGCTCTTTGCCTGCGAACACGCCAACATTAGCCCTGATATCATGTGTTTGGGTAAAACGCTAACCGGCGGTTACATGACTCTGGCGGCTACTCTGTGCAACGACAAGGTCAGCGACGGTATTTGCCAAGGCGATGCCGGCGTTTTTATGCACGGCCCAACGTTTATGGGCAACCCCCTTGCCTGCGCCGTAGCCAACGCGAGCATAGACTTGTTGCTGGCGTCCGACTGGCAAAGCAATATCGCCCGAATCGACCAACAGCTTAAGCAAGGACTGGAACCTTGCCGCGAGCTTGAACACGTCGTTGATGTTCGTGTTTTAGGCGCAATCGGCGTCGTCGAACTAGATTATGCGCCGGCAATGGCCGAAATACAGCCGGCCTTAGTCGATGAGGGAATTTGGGTTCGGCCGTTCGGTAAGCTGGTCTACATTATGCCACCCTACGTTGCGACAAACCAAGATTTACACGCACTGACCGGCGGTATTTTCCGGGTTGTCGGTGCGCTCTAGGTATTCAAACAAATGTGCGCAAACCAACCGCTTGTCGCAACTTTTCAATAAAGGGCGCACTCACCGCACGGGCCTTGCTGGCCCCGTGCTGCAGAACATCTTCAATATCCGCCGGACGTTCCATTAGCTCAAAGTATTTCTCACGGGCCTCGCCCAGTTGACTGTTCACCAGCTCAAACAGCTCTCGCTTCGCCTCGCCCCAGGCAATACCGCCGGCAAACTTGTCGCGCATCTGCGCGGTTTGTTCTGCACTGGCAAAAGCTTCCCATATTTGAAACACGGTTGAGGTATCTGGATCCTTCGCCTCGCCTGGCTCCAATAGGTTTGTTTTAATTTTATTAATATGCTTTTTGAGCTGTTTTTCGGTCAAAAATAAAGGAATCGTGTTGTTGTAGCTCTTGCTCATCTTACGACCATCCAGTCCCTGCAGGATTGAGCCTTTATCATCCACGACAGCCTCTGGCATATTAAAATGATTGCCATAGTGATGGTTAAAACGCGCCGCAATATCACGGGCCATTTCTATGTGCTGAATCTGATCCTTACCGACCGGAACCTTGTTGGCATTAAACATCAAGATATCGGCGGCCATAAGTATCGGGTAATTATACAACCCCATTGTCACGCCAAAATCCGGATCTTCGCCCGCCTCTTCATTGGCCGCTACTACAGCCTTATAAGCGTGTGCCCGATTCATCAAGCCTTTGGCTGCCATACAGGTTAACAGCCAGCACAATTCCGGAATCTCTGGCACATCCGATTGACGATAGAACACCGCATTGTCGGTATTGAGCCCCAGAGCCAACCATGTTGCCGCAATTTCTTTGCGCGACAACTTAATACGCTCTGCGTCCTGACATTTAATCAGAGCGTGATAATCGGCGAGAAAATAGAAAGACTCTAATTGCGCGGACTTACTGGCCTCTATCGCCGGGCGTATGGCACCGACATAATTGCCGAGATGGGGGGTACCGGTCGTGGTAATACCGGTTAAAACACGTTGCTTGCTCATCAATAATCCAGAACACAGGTAATTTCAGACGGGCGCCTATCATACAGGCTCAGGCTTTCTCTGTGTAGCTAGCGCAGGTATCAAAAAGTAAGCTGCGGTAGCCATCGTACTGGCGTCGCCAACTTAAATGGGCCAAATTGGGACACGCAAGCCAATCCCCTCCCGCTTTAGCCCGCAATTGCTGTGCGAGATAGACTGCCAAGGCTTTAGCGTCAACCTCCAGGTTTCCTGTAACTGGGTAGCAGTAGCGCTCCCCTACCATTTCAGGGTAGACCTGATGTCGCGGCAGCACCGGTATACAACCAAGTGCTACGGCCTCCAAAACAGACAACCCCTGAAAGTCGTGATCGGCCGTAGACAGCACAAAATCCGATCGCTGTAGTATGTCAAGGTAGTGATCGTAGCTGTCAATAAAACCGACCTCGCCGGCTACGCCATGAGTATGCAACAGGCTTTCTATTGCAGCGAATACCGCAGGCTGATTGCGAAATTGCTGACCTATAAGATGCATCTTAAACGGCGGCAATTCGATAGAGCCACTCAATATCTGTACAAGCCCGCGATACAAAAGGTCAGGATTTTTATCGTATTCCCAGCGATGGTTCCAAACAATCTGAAGCGGCTGGCCCTCTCCTTGCGCCTTCGGCCCCTCAGCTCGGCTGAACAGCGCGTCTTCGAGCGGTACAGGCAGTACCCGACTTTTCCTGGCAATGTCTGCAACCAGCTTGGAGTCAATGCCATCGGGGAGCTTGCTTATCAAGTCACCTACCCCCGACAGAAATCCACGGCGATTGAACTCGGAGTTAAAAACAACTGTATCGGCGCACACGCTGCTGTATAGCGTGACTATTTGCGGTTCAACCGAGGTATGCTGCTGGCGGCTTGAGGGATAGTCGAACTGATTTTCGTGAAAATACAGCACAGTCGGAATACTGGCTAAGCTTGGCACCATTCCGCGCAGACTAGACAGATCCACCATCGATGTACAAATCAGTAGATCGTAATGCGCTTTTAATGCGCTCGTTTGCAATGTCGCATAGGTAAGGCTATTCCCGCGAATACGCCAGTTAAAGAAACGGGGCGCGAGTGCGATCTGAGTAAACTCAATGTCCGGGAACTGGGCTGCTAACCCTTGGCGCCAGCGTTTATGGCTGGCCGCGTCATAAGCTGAAAGCAACAAAACCTTCACGTTAAGCAAATTTACCTGGCGCTGCGACTTGTTCAAAGTACGCTTTTGCCACACGCGATAACCCATAGGCGTCATCGGAACCCGCCAACTCGCGGGTTGAGTGCATGGCAAAGGTCGGCACACCAACATCGAGCGTTTTTACTCCTACCTCGGACGACGTAATAGGCCCGATAGTGCTGCCACATTCCATATCAGAGCGCGAGACAAAACTCTGCACCGGCACCCCCGCGCGACCACAAAGCAATTTAAAAAGTGCCGCCGTTTCGCTTGTGGTGGCGTAACGCTGATTGGAGTTGACCTTTATGACCGGACCGCCATTGAGCATTGGGCCATGGCCCGCATCATGCTTTTGCTGGTAATTCGGGTGTATTGCGTGTGCGTTATCCGCCGAGATCATCATTGATGCATCCAAAGCGCGCAGCCGCAACTGTGTGTCTGGTATTAGCCGCTGTAAAAAATGCTCCAACATTGGCCCCTTGGCACCACAGGCGGAAGCACTACCCACTTCCTCGTGATCATTGCAAACCAGCAAGCAAGACTGCTCTGTACTGGCATTTAACATCGCGTCCAGACCGACGTAGCAACTCAGCAAGTTATCCAGTCGGGCACTGGCAATAAAGTCTTCATTGAATCCAATAAGCGCAGGTTTGTGCGTGTCATACAACGACAACTCAAAACCCAATATCGCTTTCACTACAGCATCTGCGTCCGTTCGCTGCAGTTCCGTTTTCAGTAGACTGTGTAAATCTTGCTCTTCAGCACCTGCGACCATCAGAATCGGCAACATTTCCTTCTGAGGATTCACGCTCTTATTACGGTTTGCTTCACGATCAAGATGAATCGCCAGATTCGGCAAACAGGCGACCGGACGCTGAAAATCAATCAAGCGGCTCAAAGGTACATCGCCGTCTCCTTTATAAGTGACGCGCCCGGCAATGGAAAGGTCTCGATCAAACCAGGTATTCAGTAGCGCACCGCCATAAACTTCAACCGCTAGTTGCACATAGCCCGCATTAACACTGTAAGCATTAGGCTTAAGCTTTAAACAGGGGCTGTCAGTGTGAGCGCCAAACATCCGAATGCCAGTTTTTTCTAACGGTGTGCTGCCGTAACAGAACGCTATAATGGACGAGTCATTGCGAGTCACAAAATAGCGTTTGCCCTGTTGCAGAGACCAGGAGTCCGCTTCATTGAGGCGAACAAAACCCGCTGCGACCAATTGCTCAGCCATGTTTCGCGTGGCATGAAATGGCGTTGGCGAGGCTGCGATAAACTCCAGCAACCCTTGGTTAAAACTTTGTGTGTCGGCCCTTTGCATTACCCTAACCCCTAAAATCAATTATGTACGAATTCTCTCGCGTTTTTTCCAAGTAACAGTATCGCGGATATATTTTGGTTCAACTGACCTGACATCCTCCGCCTCACCACGTGCCCAAGCCCGTTCTGCAAGCTCTGCAACGGCTGACGCGCGAGGTGTCGCAGAGGCATCAAACCGACTGGCATAGGTCGCCATGTCATCCACTGTGAAGCCTTGCCCTACTCCAACTACATTTTCAGCTGCACAGCCACAAGGCACACTCAGAGCAGCGGGAGCACAGACCGAAGGGGCTTGAACTATGCGCAATCTTGAGTTCACCAGGTCATAGTCGTAGACGCCGTAATAAACCTCTCCCATCCTTGCATCAAGAGCACTCAGCACCGGTGTACCTGGGTTGACTTTCCCTGCGGGCAGCGCTTGCGCCTGCAGTGTGCATACAGGAATAACCGGGAGAGCGCCGGCAAATGCTAACCCTTGCACAACACCCATACCAATACGAATACCGGTAAACGAACCCGGTCCGGCTGAAAATGCAATTGCGTCCAAACTGGCCAGCTCCATGCCGCACTCAGACAACAAGTCGTCAATCATAGGCAAAATGCGCTGGGTATGACTTTTCGCCGCAACTTCAAAGTGTTCATAGATCTTACCATCCTGCATCAGCATGGCTACCGAACAGGCTTCTGTAGAGGTATCGAGAGAAAGAATTGTAGGCATAATATGAAATCGGCTTGGCAAAACGCCATTTTGACAGATCGCATCGCTGCGACCAATAGCCATTGCAATCTATCTTATTCGTGATCGGCAACCTGCATCGAACCAACCCATTAACAAAAATCCCGACCTAAGGTCGGGATTTTGTTCTACGATCAGCTAATTAGCTTAAACCGACTAAGCTTTCTTCGCTGGGCGACCACGCCGAGACGTTGACTTACGTTTTGCCTTCGCCTTTGGTTTTTTCGTTGCAGTCTTAGCCTTAGCCGCCTCTTTTTTCTCCAGAGTGCGCACCTTTGCCTTAGCTTTCTTTTCAGCAACCTTAGCTTTAGCGGCAAGCTTCTTGGCTGCGGCCTTGACCTTCTTAGCATCAGCTGAAGCGCGGGCACGCTTCCACTTGGCCTCAAACGCCGCTTTTGCCTTTTCCAAATCGGAAGACGCTTTGGACGTTAGCTTCTCTTCTAAAGCAACCAATTTAGCTTTTCCGGCTTCTTCTGCGGCTTTCACCGCGGCCATCGCTTTTGCTTTGGCTAGGCTTGATTTTTGCTCTGCCAGTTTCGCTCGCAATGTTTTTGCTTTTTCTGAAACTTTGCTAGCCGCTTTTTCGGCCGCAGCGGCGGAACGTTTATCCATAGCCTTTTTCGATTTACTGGCTTTTGCTTTTGCCGATTGAGCTTTTTTACGAGCCGTTGCAAGCTTCTTGGCCTGATCGTTTACAGCAGCTTGCGCTTTATCGACGGAGGTTTGCGCTTTTGCCACAGCTGGATCAATTACCGATTTCACTGCGCGCTTAGGGGATTTTCGGGTGGTGGATTTACGTTTGGCAGCCGCCTTACGCGGTGCTTTTTTCGCAACTCTAGCCATAACTTATCTCCTAACTTGTTTTTTGATTCATGCACTTTAATTGTTTACCAATAACACTTGCGCGTTATAGCCACTCTAAATATATTTAATAAAAGCACTATTTGCACGTTTTTCGCCCAAAAAAGCTGTTTTTTCTACAATATTTGAGGTGAATAACGACAAAAAAATTGAAACACAAAATAAAATGTAAAAAAAAAGGCCCCGAAGGGCCTTGTTGCATTGCCGCTATTATTTTCTATTTTGCCAGTACAGCAAACAACTGCTCCCGAATACTGTCGACACTCCCAACGCCAGCCACTTTGGTAAATGAAGGCGCTGCATCGCCCTTCTCAGCTTTTAAAGACTGATAGAACTCGACCAATGGTTTAGTTTGCTCGTGATAAACCGACAAGCGCTTGCGTACCGTTTCTTCTTTATCGTCTTCGCGCTGAACCAGCGACTCGCCTGTTTCATCATCCAGCCCTTCCTGCTTGGGCGGATTGTGCTCAATATGATAAACGCGACCCGATGCTTCGTGAACACGGCGTCCGCTAAGGCGAGCCACAATCTCTTCATCAGCAACATCAATTTCAATCACATGGTCAATGGCAACACCTGCTTCCAACAATGCTTCAGCCTGAGGGATTGTGCGCGGAAAGCCATCAAACAAAAAGCCTTTTACACAATCGTCGGCGGCAATACGCTCTTTTACCAAAGCTATAATTAAATCATCTGGCACTAAGCCACCCGCAGCCATAATATCCTTAGCCTGCATGCCCAGTGGCGTACCTGCTTTGACCGCAGCACGCAACATATCTCCAGTGGAAATTTGGGGAATACCAAACTTATCCATAATCATTTTTGCCTGAGTGCCTTTCCCTGCACCCGGAGCCCCCAATAAGATGACTTTCATTGCCACTCACTCCTCGCGTATTATATCCGGTAACCCGGTTGGCGCTAAAAAGCGCTCTCTGCAAAAAGCGGTTACGATACACGCGTGCTCTTAGAAGCACAAGGCGCCCCAGCCAAACCTCGATATCCTATTGATTTCCAAAGATATTTCACTGTGTTAAAATAGGGGCTAGATTGTCAATTCGGCCATTAAGAGGTGTATCTCATGGACAAGAAGCCAAGCGATTTACTTACGCACTGGGAGAAAACGGCCAAGGGCCAGCTTACCCAGTCTAGCTATTCCCTGCGCCTGCCTATCGAAGATGCGGCCAAACTCGAAGCGCTAGCGGAAATGTACCCTAAATTGACTCTCGAACAATTGATCGGCGATCTTTTATCCACCGCGCTGCATGAGCTTGAGGAGTCTATGCCCTACATTAAGGGCGCCGAAGTCATTGCTTTCGATGAGTTGGGCGATGAGGTGTATGCCGATAAAGGTCTAACGCCGCAGTTTCAAAAATTAACACAGACTAAACTGACGGCACTAAAGTCTTCGTAGGAGCGTCAAGCGTCCGCGTCGGCGTACTGCTCTCCCTCTTCGTAAATGATTTCCTGAACCACGGCAACGGGAGATTTACCGCGACACTGTATGGTGATATCGGCGTATTTTCGGTACAGAGGAACTCGCTCGGCGTATACGTCTGCAAATGACTGGCCATCGGGCTTGGCGATACCTCGTGCCTCCATATTATGAATGCGAGCCTCAAGGTCGCTCAAAGGCAAGTCAAGGAACACAATTTGCCCGGCCTTGGCCAAGTGAGCCATGGCATTTTCACCGTATATCGCACTCCCCCCGGTAGACACAACGTGGTTGCTGACATCCAGGGTTAATATAATGGCCTCTTCTAGCTCACGCAGGTGCTGGTAGCCATTTTCATGCACAATGTCCTGTAATGCTTTCTTCGCGTGAACCTGAATCAATAGATCAGTATCCACAAATTCCCGTGCTAGCTCTTTCGCTAACAAAATACCGATAGTGCTTTTGCCCACGCCGGGCATGCCAACTAGAACAATACTTGTGTCTCGGGTACTGGCCACAAAACCTCCTGTTTTCAGAGCTAAATGTTAAACCCTAAAACTTCCAACCAGCTCGCGCAAGCTATTCGAAAGCGCATTAAGCTCACGGCTCGCCTGTGCGGTTTTCCCCGCGCCCTCAGATGTATTCAATGCCAACTGATTTATTTCGACCAGATTTCGATCAATTTCGCCGGTAACCGAGCTCTGCTCTTCAGCGGCCGTTGCAATTTGAATCGCCATGTTGGTGATTGAGCCAACAGCCTGGCTGATATTCGCTAAGGACTCTCCGCCTTCATTGGCAGCCAGCACAGCCTCTCCCGTCATTTCGTTGGAATGGTTCATTGCCTCGACGGCGCTTTGCACACCGGTTTGCAACTGAACCAACATTTGCTGAATATCTTCTGTTGACTCTTGGGTTCGACTGGCAAGTGTACGCACCTCATCGGCAACCACGGCAAAGCCTCGACCCTGTTCGCCGGCTCGGGCAGCCTCAATCGCGGCATTCAACGCGAGCAGGTTAGTCTGCTCTGCCACCCCACTAATGACATCGATAACGGAATTGACGTTTTTGGCCTCTTCATCAAGCCGCGCCATAACCTGAGCTGTATCCGCAATGCGATCCGACAACTCCTGTACCCGCTCTACAGCCATGCGAATTCGCTCTTGGCCTGTACCCGTCACCTCCGCGGCATTTTTCGCGCTGTCGGCGGTTTCATTGGTGTTTTGCGCCACTTCCTGTATGGCTACCGTCAGCTCATTGACCGCCGCAACCACCATAGTAATCGCCTGCACTTGCTCATCGGCCGCTTGCTGACTTTGTGCAGATACATCGAGCATTACGGTTGCCGATTGGGCGACTTCTTCCGTGGTACTGCGGATGCGACCGATTAGATTTTGCAGTTTTTCCATAAAGCGATTGACGTGGCCCGACAGCTCACCTAGCTCGTCTTGACTGTCTATTTCAATACGAATGGTCAAGTCGCCGTCGCCCTCGGCGATATTCTGAATCCTATCGCCTATAGCTTTAATCGGGCGGATTACCATAATGGGCAGCAGAATCGCGGCCAATACGGCTACTAAAGTACACACGACCGCGAGAGCGACAAGCATGCCGGCGATTGAATTTGCTTCGGCATCGATCTGATCGGCAAAATTATGCACATATTGGAGCCGGCGCTCCCCTACCATATCCAAATGAGTTCGCACATCATCAAACAGAGCATAACTTTTCTCAAAGCCGGCCACTTCTTCGCCATCTATTGCATCGGGGTTGCCATACTGCGCCGTCTCAATAAGCTTGGAACTATAGTTATACCAAGCATCAAAGAGTTTATTAAAGTCGCGCCTCTCTGAATCTGTAGCACTGTTGGAAATATCTAACGACTGTAAAAACCGTTCTTTAACCTGCTCGGCATTTTCCTTGTGCTCTGCCTTCAAAGTGTCTAACCCCACACCAGCCACCCCGCTGACAAATATCGTTCTTTCCGCCGTCAGCGCCTGATACAAATCCCGGTCTGCCTGCAAAATTAACTGGATTTCATCAAGGTTTACACGAGCGATGGTATTGGCATTGTCCGCCAATGTTCGCGCAGACATGATGGAATAAACACTAGAATAGAGAAAAAGCACGACCAATATAGACAGCGGAATTGACAGCTTCCAACGGAAGCTCATATTGTTATACCAGCGCATGACACTCAAGCCTCGAATAAGCACGTAGATCTTTTGATTTAGTGTAGTACACAATTGCACTGGCCACTGTTAAGGTGCTTATCGGCCGTTTTTTTTATAATCTATAGTATTACCGGTGAAGCTTTAAACTCACTTTTGTGACTTTGGCATCTTTCATGTCGAGCACGATAAACTCCACGTTCCCCAAGTCAACACGGTCACCCACCACCGGCTGCTTGTAGCGTCGGTAGATATAGCGCCCAATGCTCCAACTGGCCATATCTTCCGGCACATTAAAGCCATACAGCATCCCTAAATCCATTAACTTGGCCCGTGGAGACACAACGAATTCGCCAAAGAATGCTTGGGCGGATAATCGATCCGGTTCAGGCTCGCCTACCAGCCACTTATCCAGGCCGGCCAACGCATCCACGGCAGCCAGTAAATAGACATGGTCGCCCGCCTCTAGTTGGCATTGGTCAAGGTCACGCAGCGGCTCTCCATCACGCATAACGCACATCGTACGGGCATTCAAATGCGCAGGCAGGCTTGCCAGCCCCGACTTTATCGCTGGCGAGTCCTGCAGCAGCTTATACCCCACAAATTCATAGCCCGCCTGGCCCGGCACACCCAACTCAACACGCTGCACCCGTGAACTACTCGTCGGCACGTCCACGCGCAGCCAGCGCGCAAGCGGCGCTACGGTCCAGCCTTGCAAAACCAGTGACACAATGACAATAAAGAACGCGATATTGAAGAAAAAGGGCCAGTGCTCTAAACCGGCCAACCAGGGAAACATTGCCAACACAATGGGCACGGCACCGCGCAGCCCGACCCAAGAGATAAACAATCGCTCGCGCCATGAAAATTGAAAGGGAATTAATGACACGCCTACGGCTATGGGACGGGCGACTAATATCAAGAGTAGCCCCATCAAAAAACCACTGGATGCGTAACTGACCAACTCCGAAGGCGACACTAGCAACCCAAGCATTAAAAACAAACTAATTTGTGCCAACCACGCAATGCCATCATGAAAGCGTTGAATATTATAGAGGCCACGCGACACGCGGTTTCCCACCATCAATCCGGCCATATAGACGGCCAGAAAACCACTTGACTGCAGTACTGCGGCAACGCCAAAAATTGACAACCCGCCAAACAAAGCAAGCAATGGATAGAGTCCCGGGCTCAACTCTAGCTTGGTAACCCCCCAAGCCAATACACGGCCACCGTACACACCAATCACGGCACCAACACCCATTTGCCAGAAAAATGCGAGCGCCATCGTCCAGTCAAATCCGCCGTCACCTAAACGGATAAACTCAACCATTGAAATGGTAAGAAATATTGCCATAGGGTCGTTGAGCCCTGACTCAATTTCCAAAGTCGCACCGACTCGCGCTTTTAATGCTAAGCCCTGCATATTCAGCACTGAAAACACAGCCGCAGCATCGGTGGACCCCACAATAGCGCCCACGAGCAACCCCTCTGCCCACGACAAGTCCAGCAACCAGGCGGCCAACACGCCGCAAATACCCGCCGTCACAACCACGCCAACTGACGCCAGCACTAAAGCAGGACGCAACCCCACCCTAAAATTATGAATATCGGTGCGCAGGCCGCCGTCAAACAGTATTACCGCAAGCGCCAAAGTACCCAGAAAGAGAGCCGACTGAACATCGTCATAAGCTATACCCCCCAGGCCCTCTTCGCCACCAAGCATCCCAACCAGCAAAAATACCAGCAGCAAAGGCATCCCCACTCTGGGAGACAATGCGCTGGCTAAAATGCTGATCAAAAATAGAACAGCGCCCAATAATATAAGCTGATTTAGTACATCCATATGCCAATAATACTATAGTCGCCGCGAAACCCCGCATTTCCTGTTATCATGGCCACTTTCCTGAACCCGCCAGTACAACAAGTAGTGATTCATGCTCAGTAAAGATGCCCTCTCGCAATTATCCCAGCTCAAGACTGTCATCGCCTCCGAAAAAGAATTTGCAGAGGGTATTGTCAGACCAACATCCAAACGCTTTGGTTTTGTTCGCTTAGACGACGGTCGCGACGCATTTCTCGACCCGGAGCAAATGCTAAGGGTGCTGCCCGGCGACCGCGTTAAGGTCAGCCTCACTGAAAACAGTAAAAAGCAGCTGGAAGCTAAGCTCGAGACCTTGCTAAATTCTGCGGTTAGTCAATTTGTCGGACGATATGTTCGCAAGGGGCCTGCTCACTTCGTTGAGCCTGACCTTCCGCCATTTTCACGCTGGCTGTTTATACCACCTCAAGAACGCACCAACTGCTCGGAAGGCGACTTGGTCGAATGCGAGCTCATTCGCCACCCCTTCAAATATGAAGGCAAGGCTCAAATTAAAGTAACCAATCGCATTGGCAAGCCAGACGAACCCGGCATTGAGAGTCGCTATGTCGCGGCAAAATACCAATTGACCAGCGAGTGGAACGCCGCAGCCTGGGAGCAAGCACAGCGAATCTCACACTCAATTGATGAGCAGGCACTGGCTTCGCTGTCACGCGAAGATCTCACCGCCATACCCTTCGTCACGATTGACTCCGAATTCACGCGAGATATGGACGATGCAATCTTTGCGGAAAGAACATCGGAAGGCTGGCAATTAACCACAGCCATCGCCGACCCTGGCAGCGTTATTGATTTTGGCAGTGAGCTCGAGCTGAGCGCGCGCCAGCGTGCCTCGACCCTATACTTGCTGGGCAACCCGATTACCATGTTGCCGACAGAGCTTTCTCACGAGACATTTTCACTGGTGCCAGATGCCGTTCGACCAGCACTAGTGTGTACCATGCAAGTGAATAAGCAAGGCGAGCTAAACCATTTTGAGTTTAAATTTGCCAAGATTAAATCACACTACAAACTCAGCTATCAGGGTGTAACCGGTCTACTTGAGAACAATGACACCGAGTCGCTGGCTGACAAGTTGCCAGAAAGTGTCACGGCAAGTTTGCAGACGCTGGAAAAGATTGCGAGCGCGCGAATTGAGTACCGCCAAAAAAATGCACTGGTAATGGAAGACCGAGCTGATTTTCAGTACTGGCTGAATGACCAGAAAAAAATTGAACGCATTGAAAAACGCTCTCGTAACCTTGCACAAAAGCTGGTCGAGGAAGCCATGCTAGCCACCAACATTTGCGCGGGAAAACTGTTCAGCGAGCACCCCAACAGCGGGTTATTTTCAACACATATTGGCTTTCGGCAAGAGCGCGTTGAAGAGGTAAATCAATTAATCGCCGGCGAACTACCCGACATGGCCGAGCGGGACTTCAGCAATCTCGACAACTTCCGCAAGCTGTTTCGCACACTGCGCCAGCACGCAGGCGATAACCAGGCGAAAGCGCGCCTAAACTCCTTATTACAGCGTATGCAGCAAGCTGGCAGCCTAAGTTTAGAAAATGCCGGCCATTTCGGGCTTGGTTTTGAGCACTACGCTACTGTGACTTCGCCGATTCGACGTTATCAAGATTTATACAACCACTATGCCTTAAAAGCGCTGCTCAACGGAACTCCCGCCCCCGGAGCTAGCCCCGAAGACGTCGAGAGGCTGCAAGAAACCTTAACCACCGGCCGTCAAGCGACACGCATGCTGGAATCTTGGTTGCTGTGCCACTACATGGCAGACAAAATTGGTACTGTACATTTTGGTACAGTAGTTGGTGTGAGTGGCCGCGGTATTAACGTGAAGCTGGACGACATCGGTATTGACGGTTTTGTGCAGCTATCGGAGAAGGGCAAACCCAAGCCGAAATTTGACAGTGGTCGCCTCACCTTAGTCACTCCTGAAGCAGAGTTCTATCTCGACGACGCGGTCTGCGTGAAAGTAAAACAGGTAGACAATCTGGGGCGACGAATGGAGCTGGAATTAGTTGATAAAGAGACGGCCGAGCGTCTCAAAGCATTTGAAAGTACCGATGTCGATACAAAGGGCTAACGGGGGCATTTAGTGTGGCCTACTGGCTTTTTAAATCTGAGCCTGACTGCTACGGTATCGACCATTTGGCAGCAGAGCCGAAGCAAACCACTCGCTGGGACGGTGTTCGCAATTTTCAGGCCCGCAACCTATTGCGCGATAAAATTGTGCGCGACGATACCGTGTTGTTTTACCACAGCCGCTGCAAAGCCATCGGAATCGTCGGCGCCGCTGTGGTAGTTTCCGACGCTTATCCCGACCCACTGCAATTTGACCCACAAAGCCCTTACTACGATGCTAAATCCACGCAGAGCAAGCCTCGTTGGTACAGTATCGACATTAAATTACAGCGAGTGTTCAATAGGCCTATACTGCTTGATACGATCAAACAAATTCAGGCGCTTGAATCGATGGCTTTGCGTAAACAAAGCCGCCTATCGGTGCAACCGGTAACAGCGCAGGAGTTCAACACTCTGATGCAGCTCATTGACGACTGACTCGACAAACTAACCTATTTTACAAATTACGTTCTCAATACGGACCGCTCATGGCCTCAATCGGACAGTACGACCAGCTTCCTATCGTCAAATTCGTAGATTTCGGCGCTTATTTAGACGCGGGGGAACTGGGCCAGGTATTATTGCCCAAACGATATGTAACCGAAGAGATGGGGCTGGGGCAGTCTGTCGATGTTTTCATACATCACGACAGCCAGGATATACCTGTTGCAACAACCCTAAGACCCAAGGCGACAGTCGGCCAAAGCGCTCTATTAAAAGTTGTGGACATAAATGATGCCGGAGCTTTCCTTGACTGGGGGCTGCCCAAGCACTTGCTGGTGCCGTTTAACGAGCAGCACAAACGCTTCGAAATTGACCGCTCCTATGTAGTCACCCTGTATTTGGATCCCTATTCAGAGCGGGTGGTTGGCTCTTCCAGGCTCAGCAGGCACCTAAACGAAACCGGCACTGAACTTAAAGTCGGACAAGCTGTTGACCTACTGATTTGCGGTAGAAGTGATATGGGCTTTAAAGCGGTTATTAATCACCGGCACCTAGGCCTTATCTTCCGAGATGACGCGTTTAAACCGCTATGCTACGGAGAAAAAACCAAAGGCTACGTTAAGGCAGTTCGTCGTGACGGCAAAATTGATATCAGCCTACAACCGGTCGGCGACAAAGGCCGCGACCGACTTCAACAGAAAATTCTGGACCATTTAAGCAGTAATAACGGTCACTCGGAACTGGGCGATCGCGCCAACCCCGACGACATTTATAAGACATTTAATGTCAGTAAAGGTACCTACAAAAAAGCGCTGGGAGCGCTTTACAAACAAAGGCTGATCGTCATCAAGCCCGACGGGATTGAACTTATTGGCGAATAAATTCGGCAAACACTTCGATTTGGACGTTGTCGCCAACTGCGGGAATAAACTTATCCATGCCAAATCTCGAGCGTAAAAACTCCAACTTTGCCTCAAATCCTAGCGTGTAATCGCCCGTTAACCGATTGGTTGTTGCGCCATTAATGGTTACCGCAAGCGTTGCGGGATTAGTTACGCCCCGAAATGTCAGATCGCCAGCAAAGATCAATAACGAGCCATCAACGTTAGCCCGCCCACGGGATTGAAATCGCGCCACGGGATGCTCCTCCGAGCACAACCAGTCGCAACTTACTAACGTTTGCGCAAAGTCGGGACGATTCACATCTAACGAATTTATTTCGACGTCGGCAACAATGGTACTGGCAGCAGGATCTGAATCGACGAAATTGAGGGTTGCCTGACTCTGATTAAACCGCCCCACAAAGGACGATATACCCAAGTGTTCAACCTTAAATAGAACAGTGGTGTGATGAGGATCTAGCCTGTAGTTACCAGGCTTTAAGGTGGGCAGCTCAGTATATACATGACCGGATAGCAACTGCCCGCAAGCGGTCAGTAAAGCGCCACACAAAAGCAGCGCCACACAACGGACTAAAAACTTCAGCCCCCTACTCCCACTCAATGGTTGCGGGAGGCTTGCTCGATACGTCATAGGTTACCCGAGAAACACCGGATATTTCGTTAATGATACGGTTGGACACTTTCTCTAACAGTTCGTACGGCAGATGTGCCCAGCGTGCGGTCATGAAATCGATGGTCTCTACCGCTCGCAATGCAATAACCCACTCGTAACGACGGCCATCACCTACCACACCGACCGATTTAACTGGCAGAAACACGGCAAATGCCTGACTGGTTTTGTGATACCAATCCGCGTTATGCAACTCTTCAATAAAAATCGCATCGGCTTCGCGTAAAATCTCGGCGTACTCTTTTTTCACTTCGCCGAGAATTCGAACACCAAGACCTGGCCCTGGGAATGGGTGGCGGTATACCATATCGTACGGTAGACCTAATTCAAGACCAATAGCGCGAACCTCATCTTTAAACAACTCGCGCAGTGGCTCGACAAGCTCCAGCGCCATATCATCCGGCAAACCACCTACATTATGGTGGGACTTGATTACGTGAGCCTTGCCTGTTTTGGCCGCCGCTGATTCGATCACATCAGGGTAGATTGTCCCCTGCGCCAACCATTTAACATTGCGAATTTTGGTCGCTTCTTCATCGAAGACTTCAATAAAAGTATTGCCAATAATTTTTCGCTTGCGCTCGGGATCGTTTTCTCCGCCCAGTCGACCGAGAAACAGATCTTCTTTATCTGCCCGAATGACACGCACGCCCATATTCTTGGCGAACATATCCATCACTTGATCGCCTTCGGCCTTGCGCAACAAGCCATTGTCAACGAAAACACACGTCAACTGATCGCCGATTGCTTTATGCAAAAGAGCTGCAACAACGGACGAATCAACCCCGCCAGACAACCCAAGCAACACCTTATCGGTGCCTACTTGCTCGCGAACTTTGACGACGGCATCTTCTACAATGTTGGCTGGTGTCCACAAGGCTTCACAGCCGCAAAGCTTCAGCACAAAGTGCTCAAAGATTCGCTTACCTTGCAGCGTGTGTGTAACCTCGGGATGAAATTGCAGGCCGTAAAACTCTTTTTCCTCCGAGTACATACCCGCGATTGGGCACGACGGCGTCGACGCCATTACTTTAAAGCCTTCAGGTATGCTGATGACTTTATCACCGTGGCTCATCCACACATCCAACAGCGCACCACCATCGGCACCAATGTGGTCTTTAATGTCGTCCAACAGAGGGCCCGCACTTTCAACCTGAATTTGCGCATAACCAAATTCTTGCAGGTTTGATCCCTGCACTTTGCCACCCAACTGCTCGGCCATGGTTTGCATCCCATAGCAAATGCCCAGCACAGGAATGCCCAAACTAAACACCACCTCGGGCGCACGAGGCGAATTTTCAGCGGTCACTGACTCTGGCCCGCCGGCCAATATAATCCCACTGGGATCAAATTCCAGAATCTCTTGCTCGGTCATATCGTAGGCGCGAATAATTGAGTAGACACCCACCTCGCGCACGCGCCGGGCAATCAGCTGGGTGTATTGCGAGCCAAAATCGAGAATCAATATACGCTGAGCGTGAATATCCTGAGTCATTGATGTTCCGTTGTACTGTTTGGGAAAGAAAAACCCCTGCAAGCACAGGGGTTGTAATCGCTTAACTTGGGTATCTTAGCGACCGCTGATGGGATAGTTGGGAGCCTCTTTAGTAATCTGCACATCGTGCACATGGCTCTCTCCCATACCGGCCGAGGTCACTCGTACAAACTGAGGTTGCGTCCGCATTTCTTCAATATTTTTACTGCCGGTATAGCCCATGGCCGACCGCAGCCCACCCATCATTTGGTGTACGATGGCGCTCAGTGGGCCTTTGTAGGGTACGCGACCTTCAATGCCCTCGGGCACCAATTTTTCGGCCCCCTCACTGGCATCCTGGAAATAGCGATCGGAGGAGCCCTGAGTTTGTGACATCGCGCCAAGAGAACCCATACCGCGATACGCCTTGTAGGTGCGCCCCTGATACAACTCAACTTCACCCGGCGCCTCTTCGGTACCAGCAAACATTGAGCCCATCATCACCGCATTGGCGCCGGCGACAATAGCCTTGGCCAAATCGCCGCTGAAACGCACGCCACCATCAGCAATAACCGGAACACCGGAACCTTGCAGCGCTGCCACCACATTGGCAATAGCGGAAACCTGAGGCACACCCACCCCACTAACAATTCGGGTAGTACAAATGGAGCCAGGACCAATGCCTACCTTAACGGCATCGGCTCCGGCATCCGCCAGGGCTTTGGCCGCCGCTGCAGTTGCGATATTACCGCCGATGACCTGCACATCCGGGAATTTAGTTTTAATATCGCGCACGCGTTCGATAACGTTTTTGGAGTGGCCGTGAGCAGTATCGACCACCAATACGTCAACACCGGCATCAACGAGTGCTTTAACCCGATCGTCGGTATCAGCGCTTGTCCCAACACTGGCGCCAACCAGCAGGCGGCCTTCCGGGTCTTTACTGGCATAGGGGAACTGCTCAGCCTTGTTAATATCTTTAACGGTAATCATACCGCGCAGCTCAAAGGCTTCGTTCACCACCAGCACTTTTTCAATTCGGTGTTTGTGCAAAAGCGCGCGAATTTCATCGGGGCTGGCGCCCTCAAGAGTCGTCACCAACTTTTCTTTTGGCGTCATAATCGATGACACAGGCGCATCCATGTTGGATTCAAAGCGCACATCGCGGCCGGTCACTATGCCGACCAGATCACCCTTCTCCAACACCGGTACACCTGAGATATTATTGGACTTGGTCAGCTGCAATAGCTCGCTGATAGAGGCATTGGCCTCGATGGTGATAGGGTCTTTCACCATACCGGCTTCGTATTTTTTGACCGCGCGCACCTGTTGAGCTTGTTGCTCAATAGGCATACTTTTGTGGATGATGCCAATGCCACCTTCCTGTGCAATTGCGATAGCCAGGCGAGACTCGGTCACTGTATCCATCGCGGACGAAATCAGAGGGATGTTCAGTGCAATACCGCGGGTCAATTGAGTTTTCAAAGACACGTCTTTCGGGGTTACCTCAGAATATCCGGGAACCAGCAATACATCATCAAACGTGAGAGCTTCTTCAGCGATTCGCAACATAGAACTCCAACCTTTTCGCTTGGGAAAAATAAGCGCGGAATTATAGCCCACAAACCCACCTCAGGTAAACCACATATTATGCCCCTAAGGCCTCTAACTGACTGAAATTATTTTATTTTTATGACAATCTTCAATCTCGCAGCGAACCCCCTCTGATACAATGGCACCATGACCTACAACAACGACATGACTACCACTGCTGCCAACCAAAATGCGCGTGACATCCTAAGCGTTAGTCGTCTCAATCGCGCTTGCCGGCAGCTATTGGAGACACACCTGCCAATGGTATGGGTAGAGGGGGAAATTTCCAATTTAGCCCGCCCAAGTTCCGGACATTGGTATTTCACCCTTAAAGACGATCAAGCTCAGGTGCGCTGCGCTATGTTCCGCAACCGCAATCAGTTGGTGAAATTTACCCCTGATCATGGCGCGCAAGTACTCATTAGGGCTCGCGTGAGCATTTACGAGGGTCGCGGCGACTATCAGCTTATCGCTGAACACATGGAGGAAGCAGGCCTGGGCGCCTTGCAGCGCGCCTTTGAAGCCCTCAAGCTGCGCCTTAATTGCGAAGGTTTGTTCGCGCCCGAACACAAACTACCCTTGCCCTCCCATCCCCAACACATCGCGGTTATAACTTCCGCAACGGGTGCGGCTATTAGGGATATCCTGTCGGTCGCCCATAGGCGCTATCCAGGCCAGGCCATCACGGTAATCCCCGTACCTGTGCAAGGCGAGCAAGCGGCTCCCGCCATCATCAATGCACTGCGACAAGCTCAACAATCCACTTGGTTCGACGCAATCATTTTGGCTCGCGGCGGCGGCTCCATTGAGGACCTCTGGGCCTTTAATGATGAGTCGCTGGCGCGAGCGATTTTCGAATGCAAGCTGCCTATTATCAGCGCTGTTGGTCACGAAATTGACTTTACAATCGCCGATTTTGTTGCCGACCACCGAGCACCGACCCCCTCCGCGGCCGCAGAGCTGTTGGTGCCTGACACGCAGGCTTTAGTCGACAAAATACGCGTGCAAGAAAATGCCCTGACCAGGGCAGTCACAGGTGAGCTGCAGCGCCAGCAGCAGCGCCTGGAGGCTCTAGGCCAAAGGCTGCGCCATCCGGGTGAGAAGTTACGACATCAAGCGCAGCAACTCGACCACCTCGAAGCCCGAATGGTGAGGAACGTACGCGAGCAACAGGAGCGGCAACAGCAGCAATTTGCGTCACTGCTTGCCCGGCTGCGGCGAAGCAGCCCAAATCAGCTCATTGGCACGCGTATGCGTGAGGTAATTACCCTGCAGACCGAGCTTAAGAGAGCTATCGGTCATAAATTACAAACCAGCCGGCAGTCACTTCACGAACAAATGCGGGTTCTCGATAGCGTCAGCCCACTGGCAACCCTCGAGCGAGGCTTCGCCGCCATCACTGATGGTGAAGGTAGACTGGTTAAAGATTACAATCAGGTGCAACCAGGCGAGCACATCAACGCCCGACTCGGTCGGGGGCGATTACACTGCGAGGTTATTGCAAGCGACGGGTAATCCCATTATATTGACCGCACTTGTCGGGGTGCCTTGGTCGTATTGACGCGATTCGGAGGCTGAGATCGGTACGACCGAACCCGTTGAACCTGAACAGGCTGGAACCTGCGGAGGAAACAAGTCACACCGAGCGCTCTATCGGTGTCTCTCCGCCCAGCCTCCGACTTGCGAGGCAAAATGCAGCTTACACCGCCCCTCCAAATTGCCATTGCTGGCAGCGGGCTGCTGGGTCGCTTACTTGCCTGGCAACTGAGCTTACTTGGCCACAAGGTCGTGGTATACGATAAACGTCCACCGGAACGCGATACCAGCGCCGCTTATACCGCTGCGGGCATGCTAGCGCCCATCAGTGAGGCCGCATCATCCTTGAACAGTAACGTGCTGATGGCGGGCATAGAGAGCATTCAGCAGTGGTCCCTCTGGTGTCAAAGCTTGAACTTAACCAACGCCCTTCACCACGGTGGCAGCTTAGTGTTGGCACACCCGCAAGACTCCGCCGAACTGGAACAGTTTAACCACGACTGCCGGGCATTGCGCGACAACGAGTCACTAAACATCAAATCACTGAACAGAAATGCGATAGCGGAGCTAGAACCCCATTTAAGCAAAAGCTTCGAGAAAGGTTTGTGGATCAACCCGGAGGCCCACCTCGACAATCGCCAACTGCTCAACAGACTCGACGCAATACTGGCAACACAACAAGTTACGTTCAATTTTAATACGGACGTGAATGTAGGGCCGGGAGAAATCTCTGAAACCCAATCGGACAAGATCTATCGATACGACTGGGTGATTGACTGCCGTGGCGCCGGTGCCCGCTCACAACTCGGGCAGCTGCGTGGGGTACGCGGTGAAACACTGCACCTGCACACTCGCGAAATTTCGCTACGCCGCCCTATTCGATTAATGCATCCGCGCTATCAGCTCTACGTTGTACCCAAGCCAGAGCACCGCTTTGTCGTCGGCGCGACGCAACTGGAAAGCGAAGATGTATCGCCCATATCCCTTCAGTCATCACTGGAGCTGGCGAGTGCTGTCTACACAATTGCTCCGGCATTTTCCGAGGCGCGCGTTCTCGAAGCCGGGGTAAATTTGCGCCCCGCCTTTCGCGATAACCTACCCCAGGTCACTACGGAACCCGGACTTGTTATCGCCAATGGTCTCTATCGCCACGGTTACTTACTAGCACCTCTGGTTGTAGAGCAAACAATCAGTATTGTCGCGGGTAATAATAATTACGCCTGTGAAAAATTATCCGCCCCACCCCTCACCAACCGACAGGCCGTCTATGAAATCTAACAGCCTTAGAGTGGTCATAAACGCCGAAAGCTATGACCTGAAGTGCTCCGCAAAACTGACCGATGCGCTGAGCCTTTGGCAAAGTCATTGCGGAGAAGTCGAACATTTTGCATGCGCAATAAATGGCGAGTTCGTGCCGCGCTCTACCTATACAACCACAAAACTAAATGATGGCGACTGCATCGACATCGTGCGACCCGTAGGAGGGGGCTAATGAGCCATATTAAAACTTTAGCGAAAGACAGCCTCACGCTATACGGCCAGTCGTTTCAAAGTCGCTTTCTCCTTGGCACAGCTCTTTATGATTCCCCACAACAAATGCTGGATTCTGTTAGCGCATCAGGCGCCGAAATATTAACCTTGGGATTGCGGCGGCAAAATCCAGAGAACGGCGATGGCGAGAGATTCTGGCAAATGATTCGCTCAACTGGCTGCACACTATTGCCCAATACCGCAGGCTGCAAATCGGCTAAAGAAGCTATAAATCTTGCGTTAATGTCACGAGAAATTTTTAACACTAACTGGATAAAGCTCGAGGTTATTGGCGACGATTACAACTTACAACCGGACCCGTTTCAGCTGTTAGAAGCCGCCCAAGAATTGATTGCGCAAGACTTTTGCGTACTCCCATACTGCACAGATGATTTAATACTTTGTCAGCGACTGCGCGAGGCTGGCTGCCAAGTACTGATGCCTTGGGGAGCCCCAATCGGTACCGGGCGCGGCCTGCTCAATCGCTATGCACTGAAATCCATTCGCGAGCGATTTGACTGCCCATTAATTATTGATGCAGGTTTAGGCTCACCGTCACAGGCATGTGATGCAATGGAGCTGGGCTTCGATGCGGTACTTTTGAATACCGCGGTGGCAAAGGCGCGCGACCCAATACTGATGGCCTCAAGCTTCAAAGGCGCAATTAACGCTGGGCGCGACGCTTATCGAGCGGGGCTTATGCAGCAGCGGCAAACGGCGAGCCCCAGTACGCCAACAATTGGCCAGCCGTTTTGGCATCAGCACACTAACACTTAAACCCAATTCACCCCTATGAGTGCAATAAGAGCCAGCGCCAAAACAGCAAGGTCGGAATACCCAATAGCAAACTGTACCCCACCAGTGACGCTGCCAACTTAGGCGCAAGCTGATAGCGCATCGCTAAGACGCCCGCGGAAATCATTGCGGGCATACCCGCTTCCAACACCGAAACCGTATGCGCGATACCTTCGCCTGCCATAAGTTTTGAAACCCAAAAAGCAATTGCAGGCTTTACAATGAGCAAAGTAAGCATTGCCCCAATAAAAATCTTCAGGTAATTCGACTCGAGTTTGAGCTGCCAACCTATACCTACAGCCACCATAACCACCGGCACAAGACTCCAAGCCAACCAAGACAGAGCGTGCACCAGCCACTGTGGGTAGCCCCAACCGCTTACGGCGCAAAGTAAAGCCAGAATTAAACTGACAAAAGGAGGAAATCGCAATATTCGGCCGACAATATAGGATGCCGAGCTGTGGCCACCGGCAAAGCCAACCGCAATTGCAACACCAAAAGTATTTAAAGCGAGAAACGTCCCAAACTGATCGTAAAGAATGGCATACCCAATACCTTCTTTACCGACCAGTGCGTCAATCAAAGGAATACCGACAAAACCGGTATTGCCCAGCGGCAGTAGCAACAGTAAACAGCCCACAACCGAGCGAGACCACCTAAAAACTCGCCCCGCAATCAGTACACCAAGAGCAGTGACAATCATTACAACCCAGGATACCACTACCGGTAGCACCAAGGTTACATCAAAGCTTAACCTGGGGATTTCCAGTAACACCAGCGCCGGAAGTGCAAAGTAGATGACGTAAGCGTTAAGGCGGGCTGCGGTGTTGTCACCCGCCAAACGGGTGAACTGTAGAAAAAGGCCAGCGGTTAAAGCACCACCAATTAAAAGAAAGGGATTCACAAATAAGTCTATGACTTACCGCCCTTGCGTGGAGCGCGGCGAGCGCTTCGCTGAGGCACGGGCTCTTTACGATCAGAAAAAGGGTTGTCGGATGATTTAAACACAACGCGAACCGGCGTTCCACGCAGGTTTAACGCTCGTCTATAGGTTTTTTCCAAATAGCGAACATAATGAGCAGGCACCTTCGCGGTTTGATTACCGTGAATAACAATGATGGGAGGATTACTGCCACCGGCGTGAGCATAGCGAAGCTTTATACGCCGGCCATTAATCATTGGAGGCTGATGCTCACTGATTGCGTCTTGTAGGACCTGAGTCAGGAAGCTCGTTGACAGCTTGTCAGTGGCACTGTGATAAGCCTCCTCAACTGACTTGTATAAATTGCCAACACCTGTGCCGTGTAACGCTGAAATAAAATGTGTATTGGCGAAATCAACAAATCGCAAGCGGCGATCAAGCTCGTTCTTCACAAACTTCTTATGAGCCTCGTCAAGGCCATCCCATTTATTCAGCGCGATCACCAACGCCCGGCCGGCATCAATGACAGTCCCCATTAAGTGTAGGTCCTGCTCAACAATGCCTTCTTGAGCGTCAATCACCAAGATAACAACATTGGCGTCATCAATGGCCTGCAACGTCTTAACAATGGAAAACTTCTCTACCGTTGCCGATACGTTTTTACGACGTCTGACGCCGGCAGTATCGATGATAGTATAGGGCTTATCAAAACGTTCATATTGGATGTAAACGCTATCTCGAGTAGTACCTGGGTGATCGTAAACAATGACCCGCTCTTCCCCGAGCATGCGATTCACCAAAGTAGACTTGCCGACATTGGGCCGTCCCACTATAGCCATCTTAATCCCTTTAGGCTGGGCTTCAGTGATCGGTTCGGGCGCTGGCAATTGCTCCAGCACCTCTTCCATCATGCTTGTTACACCGCGGCCGTGAGTCGCGGTTGTCGCAAACACTTCACCCAAGCCAAGCTCAAAAAAGGGTGCGAGTGCCATGTCCGGGTCATGACCATCAATTTTGTTCACCACCAGATACACACGCTTACCGCGCTGACGTAACTGCTTGGCAATAAGGTGATCGGCCGCCAGTAAACCATCGCGCGCCGACACCATAAACAATACTATGTCGGCTTCGTCCATGGCCTGCAGTGACTGGTTGGCCATTTCAGAATCAATACCCTCTTCCTCACCGCTAATACCGCCGGTATCGATTAGCATAAAACGGTGATCGCCAACCCGACCCTCACCATATTTACGGTCGCGGGTAAGACCCGCATGATTGGCAACAATTGCGTCGCGGGTGCGGGTGAGACGATTAAACATAGTGGACTTACCGACATTAGGCCTGCCGACAAGTGCGATTACTGGGATCATAGTATTGAGTGTCTACCACAAGCCGCCCGGAATGGGCGGCATAAAATATTAGTCGTCTATCGTGTAAGCGGCGAAAGTACCATCATTGGCAAGAACATAAAGCCTTTCTCCGTCGCTCCACATAGGCGCACGGGTGCCTGAACTGTCGATACGTAACCGGTCAACAAAGCTGCCATCACTTCGGTCCATAAAATGAATATAGCCCTCTTCATCAGCCACTGCGATATAGCCCCCCACAACCACCGGGCCTATCAGCTGTCGCCGTAACATTTGTTCATTCTTCCAGATTTCCGCTCCACTGGCCGCATTGTAGGCGACAACTGCGCTCTGCTCGGTGGCAACAAAGAGCTCACCTGCACTCATCCACACAGGCTGGTGAATGGATGCATCAGCTGACCACAGTGGTCTGCCGGTCGCACGGGTAATAGCCATTAGTCGACTTTGAAATCCACCAACATATAAAATGCCGTCTTGCAGCAGCGGTGTTGCGTGGATATCGACCATCTTCTCCAGATCTGAGCGGCCTTTGGGTAAACCCACCCGCTGCTCCCACAAAATCAGACCATTTTGCGGGTTGAAAGCCATCAGTCGACCGTTCGCAAAACCGGCGTAAACGGCCGAGTCCGTTAAAACGGGGGTTGGTCGACCGCGCAATGTCAGCTTAGGCGGCGGATTATCGTAAAACCACAATAATTCGCCCGATTCAGCATTCAGCACATTCAGCCGGCCGTCGAGCGTTTGCACAGCGACGACATCAGCGTTGCCTGCCGGCACCGAAGTTACTTCACCCGATAGTGGGGTACGCCAAAGCTCTTCGCCGCTGTCGAGCGTTAAGGCTACAATTTCGCCTTCGTCACTTCCCAGTAGCAGTTGATCAGCGCCAAGCCCAACGCCGCCAGCGATAGGCTCATCAAGGTCGCGCTTCCAGGCTACTTTGCCCGTCATACGATCTAGAGCGGTTAGCTCACCTTGATAGTCGACGGTGTACACAAGATTTTCAGCAAAAGCGGGCGTCAAAGTCGTAAATCCCGCGCCTTGTCCTGCGCCAACATCTCGCTGCCACAGCCGATCCACATCGATTGTTGGTTCGAAATCAACCAGTTCCATCGGCTCGGTGCCGTCTTTGGAACCAAACAATGAGCAACCGGATAAAACAAAAGCGAGAGCGACGATAGGAACTAATCTCATGCAGAGGGCTCCTCCAACGCAGATTCTGGCTTCACATTGTCAATCTTCATTTGCAGAACGACCTGACGCTGTTGATTTGCGCCGGCAAATTTCTCCAGAGCCTTTTCATACGCTGTTAGCGCTGCAGCTTTATCGCCACTCAAACGCAACACATCGCCCTGCACTTCGGCATGCTCAGACTCAAAGCCGACAAGTGGTTGACCACTGAGCTGCTCTGACGCCGCAGCAAATTCACCTAGCTCGGCCTGCACCCGGGCCAAACGTAAACGAGCAATTTGCAGTAGTGCGGGGTCAGATACATTCGCCAACACCCACTCTAATTCACTGACAGCCTGCTCCAGATTGCCACTCTCGACCGCTTTCTTAGCGCTGAAGAACGCGCCTTGAGCAGCGTAGAAGCTATCGGGTTTAGTGTCTCGAATTTGGCCTGCCAAATGATCGACTGTGGCTCCAGCCGCCTCGGCCTCGCCTTCAGCGGCGGCATCTGATTGCGCCGCGACCAGTATTTGCTCGTAATACTCAGAAGCTATTTCGGCTTTGCGCTGCTCAGCGCCTTGCCAATAATTCCAGCCAAAATAGCCCGCCGAGGCAACCACGACACTGGCAATAACGCTGGTACCGTACTCTTTCCACAGCCTTTTCAGATTCTCAATTTGTTCTTCTTCTGTTAAATGGTCGCTCACACTTGTCTCCTAACCAGAATCAGTTCTTAATAATTAAGCCGGCCAACAGGTCGATCACATCACCTTGCGACAAAGTTTGTTGTGGCCTGTCTTCGCGTAAAAATTTGACGGCAATAGTATTGGCCGCGGCCTCATCTTCACCGAGAATAAGCGCCACATCGGCGCCACTTTTGTCAGCTTTTTTGAGCTGATTTTTAAAGCTACCGCCACCGCAGTGCATAAACAGCTTTAACTCCGGCAAAGCATGGCGCACTCTTGCCGCCAAACCCAGAGCCGCCGACTGCACATCACCTACAGCCGCCATATAGACGTCCACGGTTTTCAGTGCCGGCAGCTCAGCCTCAGCTTGCAACAGCAATAACAAGCGCTCCAGACCAATGGCAAAACCTACCGCTGGCGTTGCTTTACCGCCTAACTGGGCGACGAGATTATCATATCTACCGCCGGCGCACACGGCACTCTGTGCGCCCAACTTATCGGTTACCCACTCAAAAGCAGTACGACTGTAGTAGTCCAGACCTCTTACCAACCGACGATTGATGCTGTATGGGACAGCGCAGGCATCTAACAGTTGCGTCAGCTCGGCAAAATGTTGGCGGGATTCCGTATCGAGGTAATCTTCTAAGCTTGGGCCCTGATCTAACAGGCGCTGTGTACTTTGACTTTTGCTGTCCAGAATACGCAACGGGTTGGTTTCGAGCCTGCGCTGACTGTCTTCATCCAACGCATCTTTGTGGTCCTGCAAATACGCCACAAGTGCGTTACGGAATTCAGCCCTGGCGGCTTCACTGCCCAGCGAGTTAATTTGCAGCTCAACACAGTGATCCAGACCCAGCTTCTTAAACAGCTCGAAAGACAGCAACAGCAGCTCTGCGTCGATATCAGGGCCATCTAAGCCATAGGTTTCGATACCGACTTGGTGAAACTGACGATAACGACCTTTTTGCGGCTTTTCATACCGGAACATAGGTCCCATATACCAAAGTCGCTGCGTCTGATTGTAGAGCAAACCGTGCTCTTCACAGGCGCGCACGCAGCTCGCAGTCCCCTCCGGGCGCAGGGTTAGACTTTCTTCATTACGGTCGAGAAAGGTGTACATTTCTTTTTCGACTATATCGGTCACCTCCCCAATTGAACGCTTAAACAACTCCGTTTTTTCCATAATAGGAAAACGGATTTCGCGATAGCCGAAACCCGCCAAAGTCTGCTTAATGACACTCTCCAGATATTGCCACAAGAGTGAGTCCTCGGGCAGCGTGTCGTTCATACCACGGATGGCCTGAATTTTTTTCAATCGAACACCTTAATACACAGTTTAATAATTATGAGCGAGCGATAATGAGTTGTTCACTCTGCTCTTTTTCTTGAGCCTTTCGTCGAATCAGCTGTTCCAGCTCATCCACCAATCCTTCATTGGTCAACTTACTGTCAGGCTTGCCATCGACATAAACCAAATTACTGGGTGTACCTCCGGCCAAGCCAAGATCAGCTTCTTTGGCCTCACCCGGCCCATTGACAACACAACCAATGACGGCGACATCCAGTGGAATAGTGATATCTTCTACGCGCTGCTCCAGCTCATTCATGGTTTTAATCACATCGAAGTTTTGCCTCGAGCAGCTGGGGCACGCAATAAAATTCACCCCTTTATTGCGCAGCTTCAAACTTTTCAATAAATCCCAGCCAACCTTGACCTCTTCGACCGGATCGGCCGCCAGTGAAATACGAATCGTATCGCCAATTCCATCCAGCAAAAGCGCGCCTAAGCCAACCGCTGACTTTACCGTACCGGCGCGCAGGCCACCTGCTTCGGTAATGCCTAAATGCAGCGGTTGCTCAATCTCTTTAGCGAGCAGTCGATAGGCATCGACGGCCATAAACACATCCGAAGCCTTTACGCTGACTTTAAAATTATCGAAGTTGAGACCCAGCAAAATATCGACGTGACGCATGGCCGACTCCACCAACGCCTGCGGCGTGGGCTCACCGTATTTCTTTTGAATGTCTTTCTCTAACGAGCCTGCATTCACACCGATGCGAATAGGGATATTGAGGTCCCGGGCCTTATCGACCACGGCGCGAATGCGTTTTTCGCGCCCAATATTGCCTGGATTAATTCGCAGGCAGTCGACGCCCAAGTCCGCAACGCGAAGCGCAATGCGATAATCAAAATGGATATCAGCGACTAATGGGACGTCAACGCGCTTGCGAATCTCACCAAATGCCTCAGCCGCCTCCATTGACGGAACCGACACCCGAACAATGTCAGCGCCTGCTGTGGCTATTCTATTAACTTGCTCAACCGTTGCCTCGACATCACACGTTTCCGTGTTAGTCATGCTTTGCACCGCAATAGGCGCATCACCACCAACGGGCACATTTCCAACCATAATCTGCTTGGATTGCCGTCGTTTAATCGGAGAAGGTCGCTGCATAATTAATCCCCTACAGGGTACGATCAGTACTAAAATGAACGACGTTATCATTGCCAGAGTTGGGTATAGCTACTGGCAAACTATTGACTAAAACATCGGCTGCCTTGGCATTACCCAAGGTAATATCAAACGGCCCGCGACCGGTCAGTGACAGCACTGTTCCGGCTGTACGCAACTCCGCTACGATTACGTCACCTGCAGCATCGGCCACGCTAACCCAACAATCTTCGGTAAAATGCATAACCAATGAATCCTGAGCGGTTGCGTCGGGCTCTTGCGATTCAGCCACCTCGACGCTTTCCACAACGTTTGTCTCAATGGGCGACTGTATCTCTTCCATTGTGCTGGTTTGCGCCTGATCGACTGCTGATTCCTCGGGCAGTTTACTTGCGGGCGAACCGTCAGCGGCTGGCTCAGTATCGTTCCGCAATGGCTTTGCCAAATCATCCTCTTCAGCAGCACTAAACCTTTTTTGCGACACGGAAGACGTGGCAGCACTCGATTGCTCGCTCTGCGCCTCCTGCTCCGTCGAAGCGGGTGCGGTAGGTTCAGGTTCTGCACTACCGAAATACCAATAGGCCAGAGCCCAACAGGCAATAATACCTACAATTAACGATACTCTTGCAGGCCACTTGGCCCGCTTATTTTTCATTTTGACGTTAAGAGAATCGTTAATTAAAGGCGGCTGATCTTCCGCTGCGTCATGGTTAGCGTCGTACAACGCGATCAATGGCTCGCTGTCAACACCACACATTTTCGCGTAACTTCGAATATAACCTCGCACAAAGACCGGAGAGAAAAGTTTGTCATATTGATCCTCTTCCAGCGCCTTAAGTTTATCCGGCTGTATATTCAGTGCCCGAGCCACTTCTTCACAAGACTTCCCTTGACGTATTCTGGCTTCCGCCAGCGCCTTCCCCAAGCTCTGCTCGCTTGAATGCGGTGATTCCAACATTACTTCTCTGACTGCTCCAGCATACTTTTGTATTCAAGGTATTCTTTTGAATACGGATATTTGTTTTTTAACAACAGAGCATAACTCGCTTCTCTATCGCTGTTGCCAAACACGCGCTCCATTTTTATGCCCAACAATAAAGTTTGCGGTGCCGGGCGAGCGATTTGTTCGTAAGCATCCAAGTATTGTTTGGCCACTTTGTACTCGCCTTTGGCAAAATTCAGTTCGGCAAGTTCGTACTTCACCACCGCCATAGCCGGTGCCAATCGGGCGGCATGTTCGAAGGCAGATTCTGCCTTCTTGGTGTTGCCTAATTTAAGCGCGGTGCGTCCAAGATTAACCAGCGCCTGAGGGCGGGCATCATAGTCCAGGTCCTTGGCCGCCAAGTCAAACTGCTTAAATGCTGCCTCATAGTGTCCTTCATCAAAAAGCATAGCACCGTAGTTGTTTCGGGCGCGGGAGTAGCTGCTATCCAATCGCAAGGTCTTTTCAAACTGGTTGTCCGCTAAATCCATTTCACCTTCGAGCTGATACAGCATCGCCAGAGCATAGTTCGCCTCAACCGAACGAGGATCTATTTCCATCGCCTTACGCAAATGATGGCGCGCCGACTCTCGATTTTTTCCTTCGATATACTTCAACGCTAAAGTGACGTGACTGTCCAGCGCTTTCGCTTCATCGACCTGATACTTGGACGCCTCCTGAGTGCTAATACACGCGTTCAAAAGGCTTACCAACATCAAAGCAGCAAGAGCTCGCCCTGCAAAATATAATGTCGTTCGCATTATGCCTGTCATATAAGTCACCCACTCAAAGTATTATTATTAATTGACTATGGTAACCGGCTCCACTTCGGAAAACTGTGCTTTGTACCTCTGTGAACGTTTAGTAATGTCGTTAACCTCCCCCGCGAGCTGACCGCAAGCGGCATCAATATCGTCACCCCGGGTGGTTCGCACAGTCGTAATGTACCCTTCCTGCATCAGAATATCCTGAAAGCGGCGCATAGCATTGTTACTGACTCGCTTATAATTCGAAAGGTTAAATGGATTGAAAGGAATCAAATTAATTTTCACAGGAACATCTCGCAGCAACTCGGCCAATTCCCGAGCATGCTCCGGACGATCGTTCACATGATCGATTAACGTATATTCTATTGTGATCTTACGATGAGTGTCCGGTAACCCTTCAATGTAACGCTGCGCCGACTCCAGCAACATGGCGATAGGATATTTTTTGTTGATGGGCACCAATTCGTTTCTCAATGCGTCATTGGGTGCATGCAGTGAGATCGCTAAGCAGGCATCGGTATACTGACCCAGTCTATCCAACTGAGGAACAACACCGGAAGTACTTAGAGTCACACGGCGCTTGGAGATGCCATAGGCATTATCGTGCATCATCAAATTCATGGAGTCGACAACATTGTCGAAATTCATCAAGGGCTCGCCCATGCCCATCATGACCACATTGGTCACTTTGCGTGGCCCACCGGCTTCTAGCTGACCAAATGATTTCGCTGCAATCCAAACCTGGCCAATAATTTCCGCTGCGGTTAGGTCCCGGTTAAACCCCTGCTTACCCGTCATGCAAAAGCTACAATCAAGCGAACAGCCAACCTGAGAGGAAACACACAGCGTGCCTCTCTCACCGTCAGGAATGAAAACTGTTTCTACAACGCTGCCACCGGTCACTTCAATTAAGAACTTTCGGGTGCCGTCTGTCGAATCCAACTGACGCAAAACTTCAGGCGCACGAATTTCACAGTGCTCTTTTAGCTTTTCGCGCAACGCCTTACTGATATTGGTCATCTCATCGAAGTTGTCGGCGCCCAACTGATGAATCCATTTAAGCACCTGGGCTGCACGAAACCGCTTCTCCCCCAATAGCTCAAAAAACGCCACCAATTTCGCCTCGGTTAAACCCAATAGGTTTACTTTTAGCGGATTCGTTGACGGAGCTTGTTGAATTACATCAGTCATTACTTACACCTTCACGCCCAGCGTGTATGAATCTCATCGGCACTGAAAAAATATGCCACTTCGCGCTTGGCGGATTCCGCGGAATCAGAGCCATGCACGGCATTGGCACTAACTGCCGTGGCGAAATCGCGGCGGATTGTACCTTCAGCGGCCTCCTCCGGGTTAGTAGCACCCATTAGGTCGCGGTTCCGTACGATGGCATTTTCACCTTCAAGTACCTGAACGCATACCGGACCAGATGTCATAAATTCCACCAACGAAGGGAAAAATGGCCGCTCCTTGTGCTCTGCGTAGAAGCCTTCCGCCTGCGCTTTGGTCAACTGAATCATTTTCAACGCAGCGAGACGAAGACCCGCTTCTTCAAAACGCGCGATTATTGCGCCTATGTTGTTGTCGCCCACAGAATCGGGCTTGATGATCGATAAAGTCTGTTCTACGGCCATCTGGCACTCCAATAATTCCAATCCAAGGCCGATTGGCCCATCCTATATACCCAAAACCCGCGAATTATACGCGGGTTTTGGGTATTTTTATATCAATTCCACACGTTTAGCAGGGTTTTACAGGGCCTCAGTCGCCTCTGCCTGAATCCGCTCTACCATGGACTTTAAACCGTTGCCGCGTGTTGAACTCAAGTGGCTCAGCAAGCTCAAATCGTTGAAATACGCATCAATATCGAAGGCGTTTACTTCTGTTGGCGTTTTGCCGTTGTATGCAGCGAGGACAATGGCCAACAACCCCTTGACGATAAAGGCGTCGCTATCGGCGCCAAAGTACATCTTTCCCTGCTTTAGGCTACTGTCGAGCCAAACCTGACTTTGACAGCCCCTGACTAAATTTTGCTCTGTCCTGGCCGATTCCGGCAGTGCCGGCAGCTCTTTGCCGAGATCAATAATGTACTTGTATCGATCTTCCCAGTCATCAAAAAAGCCCAGGGTATCAATAATATCCTCGGCACTTACGTCCACACCAAACTCAGTCATTTCGACTCCAGCCTAAAAAAACATGCCCGTTTCTAACTGAGCCTCTTCGCTCATCATATCGCGACTCCAGGGAGGGTCAAACACAAGCTCCACCTCAACCTCGCGCACATTGGGCACCCTGCCAACGCGGTACTCAACGTCGCCAACCAGAACCGGTCCCATTCCACAGGCGGGCGCAGTCAACGTCATTGCTATACCTACATGCCCTGAAGCTTGATCTATATCCAGGGTGTATATGAGACCCAAGTTTACTAGGTCGACCGGTATTTCAGGGTCATATACAGATTTAAGCGCCTCCCATACCTGCTCTTCATGGATTTGGCCATCGCCTAAGTCCTGAAAGTTTAACTGCTCGGGTTCTTTACCAATCGCCGCGGCATCTAACCCGTCGACCCGCACCATTTGCCCTTGAAAACTCAAGGTGTAATTGCCGCCCAGTGCCTGAGTAATGGTGACAAAGGTGTCCTTAGGTATTGTGACGGGTGTGCCATCCGGAACACGGCGCGCAGGGCAATCCGCTTGGGTTACCACCATTTCTCGATCTAACGCCATAGTAATCCTTAGACTATGTTAAAACTTTCGCCGCAACCACAGTAATCCTGGGCATTGGGGTTGCGAAATTCCAGCTGGCGATTCAGCCCCTGGCTAACAAAATCGATACAGGTCCCACGCACCACAGGAATGCTGGCAGGATCAATCAACAACGTCACCCCATTGCCTAAAGCCATCGTTTTATCGGTGGTTGACGGTTCACTCACTAAATCCAACACGTACATGTAACCCGTGCAGCCACTTTCTTTTACAGACAAGCGAACAGCATTGGCACCTTTGGCATCTTGCGCCAATTGCTGCTTAAAATGCTCCGCTGCATCGTTGGTAACTTCCAGCAAGGAGGTGTCCGCTGGGTCAAAACTTTCAACACTCATACCCAAACCTCTTCATATTTTATGCGAGAAACATCTTGGCTTTCGCCAGCCCGGCAATCAGTCTGTCGACATCTTCAACCGTATTGTAGAGACTAAAGCTTGCCCGTACCGTTCCCGGAATCCCAAATTGATCCATAATTGGCTGGGCGCAGTGATTACCCGTACGAACAGCCACCCCTTGTTTGTCGAGGATCATACCTATGTCTTGCGGGTGCGCGAAATCGCCGATAAAGCTCAGCACAGCGACACGCTGCGAGGCTTTACCGACGATTTGATAACCACCCAATGCGTCCAACTCTTGCTCTGCACGGGCGAGCAGCTGCGTTTCATGCTGGTCAGCCGCCGTCCGGTCGATCCCTTGCAGGAATTCCACCGCTGCCGCCAGACCTACAGCCCCGGCGATATTGGGCGTTCCCGCTTCAAATTTATAAGGTAGTTTATTGAACGTGGTGCCGGCAAAACTTACCGTTTCAATCATCTCTCCCCCGCCCTGATAGGGCGGCATACTCTCCAGACACTCACGTTTTCCGTAAAGCACACCCATGCCGGTAGGGCCAAACATCTTATGCGCGGAAAAGGCGTAAAAATCACAATTTAGTTCAGCAACGTTTACCGGCCAATGTGCTATTGATTGGGCCGCGTCAATCAGTACTCGTGCACCCACGCCATGGGCCAAACTAATAATCTCTGATACAGGATTAATACTGCCAAGCGCGTTAGACACATGACCGACAGCCACCATCTTTACACGTTCATCGAGCAAACTAACAAACGCCGCCATATTGATGGAGCCATCCGCATCAACCGGAATGGGCTCAACCCTGGCACCGTGCTTTTCGGCAACCATCTGCCACGGTACAATATTGGCGTGATGCTCCATTGCCGAGACTAAAATACGATCACCCGCCGATAAATTTTGTCCACCCCAGCTAGAAGCGACCAGGTTAATACTCTCGGTGGTTCCTCGCGTCCACAGCACCTCATCTTTCGATGACGCCGATATAAACTCGGCAACTTTCTGCCTGGCACTTTCAAAGACTTCGGTCGCCCTGTCACTGAGCGCATGAGCACCACGATGTACGTTGGCATTGTCATTGCGATAGTAGTTGGCAATGGCATCAATGACAGAATCAGGTTTCTGTGTGGTAGCGGCATTGTCTAAGTACACCAGAGGTTGACCATTGACTCGCTGCTGTAATATAGGGAACTGCGACCGCAGCTCGCCGACATCAAAGTGATTCAAGCGCGTCAGCCTCCATTTGCAACAGCGACTCTTTACGGCCAAACTGATCGGCTAGAATCGGCATCAAAAACTCAACCACGTCGGAATTTTCCACACTTTGAATCAATTCATTGATAAATCCGAAACTCATCATGATTTGTGCTTGTTCGCGGTCAATACCGCGAGATTGCAAATAGTAAAGTGACTCGTCATTGAGCTGCGCCACTGTAGCGCCATGAGCACACCGCACATCATCAGCGTAAATTTCCAGCTCTGGCTTGGTGTCGACTTCGGCTTTATTGGACGTGAGCAGATTTTTATTGGACAGCTCCGCCAGCGTTTTCTGTGCATCCTGATGAATATGAATACGACCATTAAAAACAGCTTTGGCCTGATCACCAATGATACCCCGGAAAACTTCGCTACTCGTGCAATGAGGAACGCAGTGTTGAATATTGGTGTGATAATCCACAACTTGTTTGCCACGCGGCAAATACACACCGTTCAACTCAACGTGGGCACCGCTACCGCGATGAGTCAATACATAATCATTGCGAATAAGCACGGCGCCTTTCGTTAACGCAAACCCACTGTATAGAGCATCGCGGCCGAGCTCGACGAATACGCCGCCGGCGTGTGTGATACCCTCACGCTCCAAATTAAGCCGGTAGTGCTTAAATTTGGCGTTGTTGCCAATCACCACTTCCGTTTGCGAAGCCACCAAATTCGACTGTTCATCACCGTCAGAGTTAAATTGCTCAAAAACTTCTGCCTGCGCGCCCTCCTCTAAAACCACTAAATTGCGGGTACTGGCAAGACACGCTTGTTTTCCCGCGGAATAATTCAGTAAGTAAATAGGCTTATCCAAGCATTGACCGGCCGCCACGTGAATCAGTACGCCCTGCTCAAGTACAGATTGACTCAATGCAGCAAAGAGGTGTTCACTGCTGTCCGCCAAACGCCCTAAGTGGCGCTGCACAACAGTAATCTGCTCTTCACTAGCTGCCGCGAATGTTGTTACCTGTGGCGGCAGCGCATCAGAATGTTTCTCAGAGAACACGCCATTTATAAAGACCAGTCGATACGCATCGGCATCAATCATAGCCAGATCATTAAATTCAACGCTCTCTGCGTGCGCCGCAGCAACATCTTTTTTTGCCAGAGCCGCGAGCGATGTATATTTCCAATTCTCTGTGCGTCGCGTCGGCCATGACGCTGCGGCAAATCGCTCGCCCCCCTGATATCTCAGGTCCGACAGCCAAGCAGGCGCATTCTGTATGGCAGCGAGCTCTAACACTCGGGCTTGCAATACACCCATTAAGCCACCTCTCCGTCCAACCAGCTGTAACCTTTTGCTTCCAGCTCCTTGGCTAATGACTTATCACCGGATTTGACAATTTTTCCACCGGCCAACACGTGAACGTAGTCTGGAACAATATAATCCAACAAACGCTGATAGTGAGTAACAACAACGAAACTGCGATCTGGGCTGCGCATTGCGTTTACCCCGTCCGCGACCGTTTGCAGGGCATCGATATCTAAGCCTGAGTCGGTCTCATCGAGAATACACAGGCTTGGCTCGAGCAACATCATTTGCAAAATTTCGTTGCGCTTTTTCTCTCCGCCGGAAAAGCCTTCGTTCACGCCGCGCTTTAAAAACGCCTGATCCAGCTTCACTTTCTTGCTTGCTTCGCGAGCAAGCTTCATAAACTCAACACTCGACAGATCGCTTTTTCCCCGCGCTTTTCGCACGGCATCAACAGAGGATTTCAAAAACTCCATATTGCTAACCCCAGGAATTTCTACCGGGTATTGGAAAGCCAGAAACAAGCCCAGATGAGCGCGCGCCTCGACGTCTAAATCCAGCAGATCTTTACCCTGAAAGGCAACGCTTCCCGCCGTAACCTCAAATGCTTCCCGTCCGGCTAACACACTGCCTAGCGTGCTTTTACCGGCACCGTTAGGCCCCATAATGGCATGTACCTCACCGGGCTTAACATGCAAATTAAGCCCCTTCAGAATCTCTTTTTCTTCGACCCGTGCGCACAGATTTTCAATTCTCAACATAATCAGTGTTCTCAAGCTGAACCGGCAAGCGCCGATTAAAATTTAACCTACCGAACCTTCTAGGCTCACTTCCAAAAGCTTGCCGGCCTCGACCGCAAACTCCATAGGTAACTCTTTAAAAACTTCACGGCAAAAACCATTAACAATCATGGATACAGCTTTCTCTGGATCTAAGCCACGCTGCTGGCACAAAAACATCTGGTCATCACTGACCTTAGATGTCGTCGCCTCGTGTTCAATCACCGCCGATGGGTTTTTACTTTCGATATATGGGAAGGTGTGTGCGCCACAGCGATCACCAATAAGCAAGGAATCACACTGGGTATAATTTCTCGCCCCATCCGCGCCCGGATTCATCCGCACCAGGCCACGATACGTATTTTGACTTTTACCCGCTGATATTCCCTTAGAGATAATGGTCGAGCGCGTATTTTTGCCGATATGAATCATCTTCGTACCGGTATCGGCCTGCTGATAATTATTGGTCAGCGCCACCGAATAAAATTCACCAACGCTGTGATCACCGCGCAACACACAACTCGGGTACTTCCAGGTAACCGCCGAACCTGTCTCTACCTGTGTCCAACTAATCTTGGCACGGGTATGACAAACGCCTCGCTTGGTTACAAAATTGTATATACCACCCTTGCCGTCTTCGTCACCCGGGTACCAATTCTGCACCGTGGAGTATTTAATCTCCGCGTTGTCATTGGCCACCAACTCAACCACAGCTGCGTGCAACTGATTTTCGTCGCGCATAGGTGCGGTGCAACCTTCGAGGTAACTAACGTGTGAGCCTTCTTCGGCAACAATCAAAGTTCGCTCAAACTGGCCAGTGTTTTGCTCATTAATTCGAAAGTAAGTCGACAACTCCATCGGGCAACGCACACCCTTGGGGATATAGACAAAAGAGCCGTCAGAAAAAACCGCGGAATTAAGCGCGGCAAAGTAGTTGTCCTTCTGCGGCACAACGGAGCCCAGATGCTTTTGCACCAACGCGGGGTATTTCTCCACCGCTTCACTGATAGAACAAAAAATAACCCCGGCCTCGGATAGCTTTTCACGAAAAGTCGTCACAACACTGACCGAGTCAAACACAACATCCATGGCCACGCCTGCCAACATTTCTTGCTCGTGCAAAGGAATGCCAAGCTTTTCGTACGTCTCCAACAATTTCGGATCAACTTCATCCAAACTTTGCGGTCGATCCTCCATACTTTTTGGCGACGAGAAATATGAAATTGACTGATAGTCTGGCGCCTTATAATTGAGCTGCGCCCAATTCGGCTCGTCCATTTCTAACCACGCACGAAACGCCTGTAACCGCCACTCAAGCAACCATTCTGGTTCATTTTTTTTAGCCGAAATAAACCGCACCACGTCCTCGTTCAGACCCGGTGGTAAAGTATCAGTATCAATCGCGGTGTGAAAACCCGCGGCGTACTCTTTCCTGATTAGGTGTTCAACCTGTTCAGACATTTTTCTCCTCTCCTTCACGATATGTGAAGTAGGCAGGATTACTGCCGTGCTAATCGTTTGCAGCGCGAACGCTGCCCAATTTAATGCAACCTATTTGGCTGTCTTTTGTATGTTTATCGTGCTGCAATCATTCACTAACGCGCCACGGCGCCGCCTTGACGTTGCAAACCCAATACCACCGAACGAATGTGCTCCACGGCCTGTTCGATTTCGCGAGTATCTGTGTATCGACCCACACTCATGCGGATAGATGCCAAGGCATCTGCGTCACTCAACCCAATCGCTTTTAATACGTAACTGGGCGACATGCTTGCCGACGTGCAAGCCGAACCCGACGACACCGCGAGCTGGCGCAAACTCAACAATAACGTTTCGCCATCCACCCCTGAAAAGACAACATTGAGATGCCCCGAGGCACGCTCTGCACCCGATGCATTGAGTCGGACTCCGGGCAAATCGGAAATTCCCTGCCACAATTGATCGCGCAATTGACAGACGCGAGCACTCTCTTCGAGTAAATGAGTTCCCGCAATTTCACAGGCCAAGCCAAACCCCGCACACTGGTGGGTCGGAAGCGTGCCTGAACGCATGCCCCGCTCGTGACCACCGCCGTGGATTTGTGCCTGAATACTGACCTCTGGGCTGCGCCTGACATAAAGCGCACCTATACCCTTTGGGCCATAGCACTTATGCGCCGATATCGACAAGGCATCCACACTGATTGACTGTAAATCTATCGGCACCTTACCCAATGCTTGCGCCGCATCCACATGCAACAAACAACCTCGCTCTCGACAAAGCGCTGAAATTTCGGCGATGGGATTGATGGTCCCCAGCTCATTGTTGACCCACATAACACTGATCAGACGCGTACTGCTCTTGATTAAAGAGCGCAACAGATCAACATCAACTGAGCCGTCCCGCCGCGGCGCAACAAAGTCCACTTCAACGCCCTGCGTTTGTAAATGAGTGGCCACATCCAGCACGGCCTTGTGCTCTATACTGGAAACAATCAAGTGATCACCGGCTCGACATAAGCCTTTCAGCGCCAAGTTGTTGGACTCGGTGGCGCCACTGGTCCAGACAATTTCGCGGGCATCTGCATTGATCAGCGCGGCGACCTGCCCCCGAGCCGTTTCTACAGCTTCTTCAGCACGCCAACCGTAGATGTGAGATCGAGACGCCGGGTTGGCGAAGTTACCCTCCAGGGTCAGGCACCGTGACATTAATTCGGCAACTTCAGGCGCTACCGGCGTAGTAGCGGCATAATCTAAATATATTGGATTCATCATGCGTTACCGTCAGCTCAAATCACTACAGACAATATTTTGCTGGTCTCGCTCATTGTCCTGACGACGGCACACCGCCTGTATATCGCGCCGAGAAACCAAATCGGCGAGGCTGATACCGCTCAAAAAATTGTGTATTTGACCACTTAAATCCTGCCAGAGGTGGTGCGTAATACAGATTTGCCCATCCTGGCAATCACCGGCACCCAAGCACTTGGTAGCATCGAGAGATTCACTCACCGCATCGACAACGGCGGCCACAGATACGGCCGCTGATGTTTGGGCCAGTCGATACCCACCACCGGGGCCACGTACGCTGACAACCAAAGATTCACGACGCAATTTGGAAAACAACTGCTCTAGGTACGACAGGGAAATACCCTGTCGCTCAGAAATATCGGCAAGACTCACCGGCCCTGACTCTGAATGCAGGGCGAGATCAAGCATAGCTGTCACCGCATAGCGGCCTTTTGTGGTCAATCGCATAGTATTTCAGGCGTTTGGCAATAACTGAGTATTTTACTCAACTATTACCCGAATGCCAAGCCCACACCAGTCAACGAGACAGTCTCGCCCAGCTTAGCCGCTACGAATTCCCGCCATCATGGCCATCTTGCGGCTTCTCAGCGTGATAGATGTAATTCTGGGTCGAGGTCAACACACCGCGCAGTATCGACAGCTCCATTTCGTCCATGCGAATACGGCTGTAGAGACGGCGCAACCGGGTCATAGTCTGGCGCGGGTTGTCAGGCTCAAGAAACCCGAGCTTTTCCAGTGTCTCCTGCAGATGATCAAAGTAGCGCTCCATAGCCTCGACTTTAGCCGGTGGCACGTCCCAATCGTCGTAGGTAGGCGCCTGACCATCTTTATGGGCAAGCCAGGCCATGCGCAGCTCGTAGGCAATAACTTGCACCGCTGCAGCTAAATTCAGTGATGAGTACTCCGCATTTGACGGTATATGCACATGGTAGTGACAGCGATGCAGCTCCTCATTGGTGAGACCGCGGTCTTCGCGCCCAAACATAATCGCAACGTCGTGTGTACCGGCTTCATGAATTGCCCGCTCACCGCACTCGCGCGGATTGACCAAAGGCCAAGGTATGCGACGTTCACGTGCGCTGGTGCCGACGACAAACCCACACCCCTCCAGCGCCTCGTCCAGGGTTTCCACAACGACGGCATTATCCAGCACATCCAGCGCTCCCGCTGCCCGCCATACAGCTTTTTCCGCCGGATACTCCTTGGGAGCCACCAGATAGAGCCTGCCCATCCCCATATTCTTAATGGCACGTGCGGCCCCGCCAATATTGCCAGGATGGGAGGTATTCACCAGCACAATACGCAGGTTATCCAGTCGATTTTCACTCATTGGGGCGCCTCGGCAAAGGTTAGGTCTGCAAAACCGCGGCATTCTAGCAAAAAAAGCCCCACTCCGTTAGCGCGTTTTTGCGCCGGGAAGCGTTACTGTCCTACCAAAGACTGCGCTCCGCCCCTTGTTTGTGCTTGCAGTGCGCTATATTTATGGGCAGCAAGATTTTGATTGGTTTCGGCGCATCGAATCGCTATAATTGCGCCGGCTATATCGCCCCTGTTCTTTAAGCTTATTGTTAAATGGTGCCCCATGGAACCTATGCTAACTATTGCCTTGCGTGCTGCACGTAAGGCCGGCGAACTGATTGAGCGCGCTACCGAGCGCCTCGACCTTGTCACTATTGAAGAAAAAAGTCGCAATGACTTTGTTACTGAAATCGACAAGGCGTCGGAAAAAGAAATCATCTACCACCTAAAAAAAGCCTACCCCGACCACTCAATTGTCGGCGAGGAAGGCGGTGTTCAACCGGGCAGTAATTCCGATATCGAATGGATCATTGACCCTATCGACGGCACCACTAACTTCATTCATGGTATCCCCCACTTTTCCATCTCTATTGCCTGCCGTATTAAAGGGCAACTCGAGCATGCCGTCGTCTACGACCCCATCAAGCGCGAAGAATTTACCGCCAGCCGTGGTCGAGGCGCTGCACTTAACGGCCGCCGCATTCGCACCAGCGACCGCAAGGGGCTTGCGGGTGCCGTTATTGGTACAGGTATTCCTTTTAGCGGTTACGCGCTGGACAATATATCGGCGTACTTAGCCACCGTACAAGAAATCGCGGGCCAGACCGCTGGTATTCGCCGCCAGGGATCAGCCGCCCTCGACCTCGCCTATGTGGCTGCCGGCCGCTTCGATGGCTTCTGGGAAATGAATCTGAATCAGTGGGATATCGCCGCAGGACTGCTGCTGGTTAAAGAGGCGGGCGGTTTAGCCTGTGACTTTAACGGCGGCAACACACACTTTGAGACGGGTCATGTCGTGTGCGGCAGCCCCAAAACCTTTAAACCTTTGCTGCAAATCGTACAAAAGCACATGGGGCACATACGCTGAGCCACACAGAGGCGGTTACCACCGCCTCGCTCATGCCGGCCTACTCGCAGGTGCTGGCCTAAAGGTCCCGGCGAGCGCTATCTCCCTACTTTTCCGTACGCATTGGTTTGACCACGCCTTGCAGCGCAATTGCGTCTGGGCCCGCGGCACCAAACAGCCGATTTAGAACATCAACCATATGCGCAATCTGCAGCGGTTTCGTCAAATATTCGTAAAAGCCCGCCGCGCGACCTTTTTCTATGTCAATAGACATAACATTGGCCGACAAGCCCACAACGGGAATATCTCGCGTCGCAGGATCGCTCTGCAACACACTGAGCACATCGTAACCATCCAAGCCCGGCAAATTAATATCAAGAACTATGAGGTCCGGCCTGCTCTGGCGGGCATGAAATATTCCTTGATAAGGCTCTTCATACACTTCCAATTGAAAATTATCACTGTAACTGAAGAAGTGCTGTAACAACCGTATATTCGTGAGGTTGTCTTCGATATAGAGCACCCGATAATTGCCTTCAACTTTAAGCTTGAGCCCCGTATCAAAATTATCACTCGCTGCAGTTAAGGTTCGAGCGTCTTCGGCTTCACCGGTTTTTTGCAACTCCAGCCAAAAACACGTACCGCTACCCACCTCACTGGAGAAATCAATACGGCCCTGCATCATTTCGACTAACTGCTTGGTGATCACTAAGCCCACGCCGGAGCCTTCGACTTTGCTCATCTCAGCATTTAAGCGGTTAAAAGGCTGAAACACTTCATCGCGACGAGCATCATCAATACCCAACCCGGTATCCTGCACCTCTATTCGCAAATAGTTGTCAGTGGTCGCCGACAAACTGACTTTCACTTCACCGCCGACTTTATTGTATTTAATGGCGTTACTCATCAAATTAAGTAACGCCTGCTTTAAGCGCACTTGATCAGCGGCGACACAGGTATTCTCCAGTCCCGAAAAATCACTGTGTAGATAGATCCCACGGGCGTCGGCCTGTGGCTGCACCAACGTAAAACAGTCCACCAACAATCGTGAGACCAAAACTGGCTGCAATACCGTACTCATTGCACCCGATTCAATTTTTGCCAGATCCAGCACGTCGTTAATCAGCTTTAACAAATGCTCGCCAGCTGAGCGTATTTCTCGAATATTTTCTTTGTGAGACTCCTGCAGGTTTTCATCGTATTCAAATAACTGTGCGTAGCCGAGGATCGCGTTAAGTGGGGTACGCAGCTCATGGCTCATACTACTAAGGAAATCACTTTTGGCCCGGTTTGCTTTTTCGGCCAGCTCCTTTGCTTTAATCACACGCTCTTCAGCGCGTTTAATATCGGTAATATCCATATTGGTGCCGGACATTCGGGTTGGCCGCCCTTCCACATCAAAGCTTGCCTTGCCGCGCGCCCTAATCCAACGTATATCACCATGTTTATCGTAAATTCGATATTCCACATCAAAGGGACCAAAGCCTCGCAAGTGCTGCTTTAACATGGCATCGAACTTTAACAAGTCCTCTTTATGCATGTAGCTGCGCCATTCCGACATACGGTCCTGGCCTGCGTTGACAATATCATCCTCTTCAGTAAACCCCAGATGCTCCCAGCAACGAGCCGAAAACTGGAATCCATTGCTTTGTGGATACCATTCCCATATTCCGTCTTTAGAGGCCTGAATGATACGCGCCTGACGCGACTGACTTTCGCGTAAAGCCGCTTCCGTTTGCTTGAGCTCGGTAATGTCGAAGTTGACACCTGAAATGTAGGCGGCCCGGCCCGACTCATCGCGAATAGAGTCAGCTCGCACCTGAGTCCAAATATAGTCGCCGGCCTTAGTTTTGACTCTGTAACAGGTGTTGAGAGGTTCAGCGGTGCGCAAATGCTCACGCACCGCCTCGTACATGTCTTCTATATCGTCGGGGTGAATATAGTTAGGCAGCATGCGAGAGTCTGTGAAGCCCTTGCGGTCTTCATCGGTGTACCCCAAATGCTCCCAGAAGGTACCTGACCAATCAATAAAACTATTACTGAGATCCCACTCCCAAAAACCGTAGCCACTGCCTGAGAATATGCGACGGTAGCGCTGCACTAGCTCGCGCAATTCCTGCGGGGCCATATGGTCAAGCTCTTGGCTCGGACTAATTGAGTGCTTGCTACCGTTCATTGATAAACCTAGTTATTATCTGGCTCCTAGCATACCGCTGTTTAAAGGGTAAAAAAAAGCCCGCCGATTGGCGCAATGCTGTTCACTTAAGCATTTGAAGTACAGCGTGGCCTAGTAGAAAATCCGATTTCAAGCATGGAATCGGATTTTTTTATGGCTTTTCAACAAGACCTTCTCGACCTAAGTGATCTCTTTAACTTCTCCGACCTT
>NZ_JAULRU010000265.1 GCF_030518155.1 Gilvimarinus gilvus
ATGTCAAGTCAAGAAAAAAATTATTTAAATCAGCTAGAAGACGAAGCAATCTACATTTTGAGAGAAACAGCTGCTCAATTTGAGCGTCCAGCATTGTTATTTTCAGGAGGAAAAGATTCGATTGTTTTGATTCATTTAGCTTTGAAAGCCTTTCGTCCAGGGAAATTTCCTTTTCCTTTGGTGCATGTAGATACAGGACACAATTTTCCTGAAGCGATAAAATTTAGAGATTATTTGGTCGATAAAATTGGCGAAAAATTGATTGTTGCCTCTGTAGAAGATGCTATAAAAAAGTATAATCTGAAAGAAACTGCTGGTCGTTTTCCTTCTCGTAATGCCTTGCAAACGTATGC
>NZ_JAULRU010000422.1 GCF_030518155.1 Gilvimarinus gilvus
ACTCCAGGCCGTAGCCCTAAGTTTGTTAAAAACTTTATGGCTGATAGCGGTGATATCGCCGGAGCCTTTAAAGCTTATGGTGATGCAGTTAAAGCTGGCACTTTCCCCGGAACGGAACACGGATTCGAATAACCATGCAAACTATCTTTTCTATCGCCGAGCTGCGAGAAGTCCTCGGTGCGGAGCGTCGTGCGGGTAAAAGAATCGGTTTCGTACCGACGATGGGCAATCTTCACACCGGCCATATCCAACTCATTCACCAGTCTAACAACAATGCCGACATCACCGTTGCCAGCATCTTTGTTAACCCTCTGCAATT
>NZ_JAULRU010000266.1 GCF_030518155.1 Gilvimarinus gilvus
TGACCCCCGAACAATTCCGCCAATACGGCCACCAGCTGATCGACCTGATCGCCGACTACCGCCAGACCGTGGGCGAGCGCCCGGTCATGGCCCAGGTCGAACCCGGTTACCTCAAGGCCGCCTTGCCAGGGCAAGCCCCCCAGCAAGGTGAACCCTTCGAGGCCATTCTCGACGACGTCAACGCACTGCTCATGCCTGGCCTGTCCCACTGGCAGCACCCTGACTTCTATGGCTACTTCCCCTCCAATGGCACCTTGTCCTCGGTACTGGGTGACTTCCTCAGTACCGGCCTGGGTGTGCTTGGCCTGTCATGGCAGTCCAGCCCGGCCTTGAGCG
>NZ_JAULRU010000267.1 GCF_030518155.1 Gilvimarinus gilvus
ACCAGCCCGACCTGGGTGTAGATGTTCATGCTCGACAGGCCCAGGAACAGTGGCAACAGCGCCCCGCAGATCGACAACGGTACCGTAACCAGGATCACCAGCGGATCCCGGAAACTTTCGAACTGGGCCGCCAGGACCAGGAAGATGATCGCCAGCGCCAGGCCAAAGGTCACCCACAGTGCGCTACCTTCCTGCACGTACTGGCGGGCCACGCCGGCATAGTCGAAGGCGAAACCTTCCGGTGCCTCTTCGCGGGCGATGTCCTGCACGGTCTTCAGCGCTTCGCCCAGGCTGACCATCGGTACGCCTTGAATGATCGCCGAGTTCAACTGCTGGAACTGGTTGAGCT
>NZ_JAULRU010000268.1 GCF_030518155.1 Gilvimarinus gilvus
TGCTATTATTAATATCTACGGTATCGAAGTCAGCCTAGTTGACCGAAATGCGCGGCAAGCCCCGTACTTCTAGTGCGGGGAAGGATAGCGTGGGAGGCGTTAGCCTCCCTTAGTGTGGACGGGTCTGTTGTTCGATGTACCGACGTATCACCGAGATAGGTGCACCGCCAACGCTTCCCGCGTAGTAGCTAGGACTCCATAAAGCGTTTTTCATGTACGCGGGTTTTAGTAACTCAGGGTGAAGTTGCTTCAGCCTCCTACTCGAAACCCCTTTTAAGCTGTTCACCAGCTTTGAAACGGAAACCTTTGGCGGGAAGTTCACTAACAGATGTACGTGATCAGCCTCACCGTTGAACTCCACCAGTTCCGTTTCAAAGTCGTTACACACGCTGCGAAAGAGGCTTTCCAGCGAACTCAGATGCTCGTCGGTAAAAACGCTGCCTCGGTACTTCG
>NZ_JAULRU010000269.1 GCF_030518155.1 Gilvimarinus gilvus
TCATGATGATCGAGGTTCGAATTGGATCACCATCATCGAACCTGTTCTCACGGTCACGGAAAACGATGCCTTCCAGAAAAAGCTCACCAGTGCCGTACTCGACTGATGAGAGAAAAGCTGTGATCTCCCGACCAAAATCGATTTGCATTGCCTGTTTCACGCTGCTGGGCATCGCAGCTAAAGGTGCGTCGACGATTTTTGATGAGGAAAGCGGTGTCCTGCGTCTGACCATGTAGAACCTCATGTGTTGGCAACCACTATCTCGCAAGCTTGGCTGAGAGAAGAAGGGTCACTGTATAAGCCGGCCAGCAACAGGCGATTGAGTGTGCGCATGATAACCTCAAATCATGTTTAACCTCAGGAGCGCCCTGCTTGAGCAACCCACTCGTTTCTGGCTACTACGAAACTCTTCTGAAAGCTCCCGTCTTCTCCGCCGACCCTA
>NZ_JAULRU010000270.1 GCF_030518155.1 Gilvimarinus gilvus
CTGCTAATAAAATAAGCCAAAGATATCCAGAAGTTAAACTTAACATAAAGCTGACTAATGCTTCTGATTTTAACATCAAAGATTCGATTAAAACAAATACCAAAACTCCTCCAGCAACGTGTCCGTAAGTATGTTTATAGAAATTTGCCCTTTCTACGCTTGTTGCCTGTGCAACCAATTGGTTTTGTTGATATACGTGTTGATTTTCCATATTCGTAATTTTTATAGGTTTTTCAAATTCAATTTACAAGGCTAAAATACTAATTTTAAATTATTTCTTAGCTCACTATTTTCTGTGAATTTTTGGCTGATTTTATCCAATCGATTAATCCGATAAATGATAAAATCAACAAGACAATATATTGCACCGAAGTGATAACTGCTCCTTTGTAAATCATTAATGGAATCATGATTAAATCGCCGATAATCCAGAAATACCAGTTATCAATTTTTCGTCGCGCCATCATCCACATTCCAATCAAAAAGATAGCG
>NZ_JAULRU010000271.1 GCF_030518155.1 Gilvimarinus gilvus
CAGGGGCAGGGAATGATCAAGATCCGTTTTGAATTGCAACGTAAAGGGGTTGATAGCGAATTAGTTGCCTGGGCATTTGAAGCGGCAGATATTGACTGGTTTGAGTTAGCTGTAGATCGGTATAAACGAAAATATAAAGCAGCGTTAGCCGTCGATGATTATAAAGAGCGGGCTAAAAGAATGCGTTTTATGTCGCAAAGAGGCTTCACCTCGGAGCAAATTAATCACGCCATTACTATCGGTCATGAAGGCATTTGAGTCTCCATTGGAGCTCTGCTTGTATGAAATTCGATCAGAAATGCGCTTAAAACAAAAAAATTCGTAGATTTTATCCTCTCGTTATATACTACCTCGCCATTTTTATAATGATTTCTAAGCCTTTTTCTATGTTTTTGTATTGTTTAGAAAGAGTGCTGATGACCGTCAGGTATTACGAGCGATTAAAACCATGAAAAATATGACAAGTGCTGAACTGCGTCAGGCCTTTTTGGAATATTTCCAGAGCCATGGGCATGAGATTGTGGAAAGTAGTTCACTGATTCCTG
>NZ_JAULRU010000272.1 GCF_030518155.1 Gilvimarinus gilvus
ATCCGATGTAATTTCGTATGGTCAAACTGGATTTGTTGAAATTGTTTTTTCTAATAATAGATTTCCTTCAAATATGGGAGCTAATATACATCCTGTTTCTACAGACAATGGTTATACAGGTAAGTTTCCTGAAGGTACACAAGCTGTACAACCAGGAGGGCAAGTAAAAATAACATTAGGTTTTAAACACACTTTTACAACTCCAAGAGTTACAGAATACAAATTTAAAGCAATATATGGTTATGTAACAGCGCAAGGTCAAAATATTACTGAGGAAAAAATCATCTCTATACAGATAAATTATACAAGTAATAATATTCCATGTTCTTTACCAATCCCTACGAATTTACAAAATTATAATATTACAG
>NZ_JAULRU010000273.1 GCF_030518155.1 Gilvimarinus gilvus
ATATCTGTATTTGCTGCAAAAAACGGAGTTAAATCAAATGAAATTCCAATTGGTGAAGATTGTGATGCATTGGGCATCCCTTGAATGGCAAAAACAAGATACCCAGAACCATGTTCCAATTTACCATCGGCTATAGTTGCAGTAATGTTTGGATTACCAACCGAAGTAAATGAAGCCCCTACAAACTTACCTCCATTACCTCCAGAATAAGGCACTTTAATTATACTTCCTGAAATAATGGGCTTTGGAGTATTCCCATCAATAGATTGAGAAGGATCAATTGTAGAAGCAATACAATTTACTGTTGCAGATCCTTTTACAG
>NZ_JAULRU010000274.1 GCF_030518155.1 Gilvimarinus gilvus
ATGGTTTATATCAGTCCCAAGATAAATTCTGTAGCCATTTTGATTGTCTATCACCAACTGATTTGATAAATTAAAATCTAAATTTTTATGATAATATTTTGATAAGATGAAGCAACAACAAAACTTATATAATGTATCATAATCTAAATCTTCAAAATTGAATTTTAGTCGTGATTCATTATTATCAATCAACTCTTTAAGTCGATCCGTTGCAAAAATAAATTTATCTGAAAAGGGAAAAGTTATCGCTTTTAAATTATATTTTACAAATGGTTTAGGAATAATTTTCTCAATAATTGGCTCAACATCTTTAATAATTTTCTGAAAATCTTCAAATGTTTCAACACCATCAATCAACTCTGGTCGAGTAGCTTTCAGGTATTCTAGAAAAGCTTTAAACTCTCC
>NZ_JAULRU010000275.1 GCF_030518155.1 Gilvimarinus gilvus
AAGCTCAATCGGTAAGCCACCAAACCATGTCGGCATACGACATGGTCATGATTTCGGCAGCCGAGAAATGCAGCTCGGCCGCGAGACGCTTGGCGGCGTGCTTGAGGGTCGCGGGATTACAGTTCGTCCTCTCGCACCAGAAAGTTGTAACCGGCGGCTACGCGGTTGTAGTCCTTGTAAGTGAGGCCCTCCAGATCCTTGACCCCCACCTCGGCCAGGGACGCGAACAGGTTCAGCTCGCGCTGCTCATCGTCACCGTCCGAGGTTTGCCCGGAGCTGCGAATATCCTTCACGGTCGGCGCACGTAGGGTGATGGTGGCCTGATCAACGCCATTGAGGGTGGTGGGCTTGGACAGGCGAACGGTGACGTTCTCAGCGGTCAGAGTCAGGTACTTCGG
>NZ_JAULRU010000423.1 GCF_030518155.1 Gilvimarinus gilvus
CTTTGTCTTCCCTGAAATCATCACGGCTGATATTAAAGGGCTTTATCGTTAAGAGGTTCTCCGTGTGTTGGTGTATATCCTCTCGGTCATCAATGGCAACCACATCATCCAAGCTATAACCAAATTCAGAAAAGCGGTGTAGGTTTTTGACTAATTTACCCCCGCTTCGCGATAAGTCTTCTCTGGTGACAACCACTGAAAAGAGGCTCAGCTCTACACCACACAGGGGTAACAGCAACTCAATATAATCTAAGGTCGCCGTGGTGCATATGCCTAGATCATAGCCCATGGCCTTCGCATCTTGAATGAAAGTGGCTAGATGTGGCCTAGGATAGACCAATTCTGGACGCCCTACCTGAATCGTCACGCCCCCGGCTGGCAGTGCGTCGAAGAATGCTTTGCGAGTCATACTTGCCCCGCTAACGACCTCTAGCAAAGGGTCGTAGGCGGGTGCATAAAGCAGGGTATGGTCCACATCAAGCACCAGTAGCCTTGAACGCTTCCTGTCTTCACTCCCCAACCCACCCATTCCACCAGTACCTTTTGTGGTTTCGTTTCAACAAAATTTGAGCGACACCTGTATTTCATAGTTTAGCATCGAGACAGAAAGCACTTAAGGGAAAGCTGTAAAGCTATCTCAACGTCAAGAGACGGCTACATGTTTCATGGTGGCTATTCCTCGAAGGCAAAAAGTAGCAACTGCATACATGCTACGTTCCATGATAGAGGCTTGCGGAGGATGTGTTCGGATTCGTCGCGCCCATTTCCATACTATCGCATCTATTTCTAGAACTCACAGCAGTGGGAATGAAATTATCATTTCCATTTATCGCCAGAAAATACCAGTTTTTGCTAGTCATTTCCATATATCGCCAGAACTTACAAGCGACTGCGCCAGTGCTATCGGCGGCATCACACCCGGCAAACGGCTGGCCAGCATGGTTTTTCCCGTGCCGGGTGGGCCGAACATGAGCAGGTTGTGACCGCCGGTGGCAGCCACTTCCAGTGCGCGTTTGGCTTGAGCCTGGCCGCGCACATCCTGTAATTCCGGATAGGTATTGGCTTGGTTGCTCTGGGCCGGTTGCGCCCAGGGGAGCTGAGCCCGGCCATGCAGCTGCGCACAGACACTGAGTAAGTTTGTGGCTATATGTATGTGGCCCGCTCCGGCGAGAGAGGCCTCGGGCCCATTTTCTTGTGCGGTGATCAGATTGCGCGAGCTACGTACGCAAGCCAATGCGGCGGGCAGGGCGCCATGTACCGGGCGCAGCCCGCCAGACAGCGCCAGCTCGCCCAGGAATTCGAGCCGCTCTAGTGGCTCTGTGGGCACCTGACCTGAGGCTGCGAGTATGCCGATGGCGATGGCCAGATCGTAGCGTCCGCCTTCCTTCGGTAAGTCCGCTGGGGCCAAATTAACGGTGATACGGCGCGCCGGAAACTCCAGGTGGCTGTTCAAAATCGCGCTGCGCACCCGGTCTTTGCTCTCTTTAACGCCTGTCTCCGGTAAGCCGACAATGGCCAGACTGGGGAGGCCGTTGGATAGGTGAACTTCGACGGTAACGCTGGGCGCATCAATACCCAATTGAGCGCGAGTGTGAACAATAGCGAGTGACATACGCAATCCTTTGCCTGTGGAGGTGCTGCCTTGCACCTAGTACAGCTCAATTTAGCGGGAGTGGAGGGTGGGGTCAATGTTGGGTATGAAAATCAGAGGATGTTAACGGGGAACGGGGAACGGGGAACGGGCGCTTTTGCGCCCATTGCACGGTGGCGTCCGACATCAGACGTCTGGCGCTTGTTAAACCCGCTTAGCCTTGGCTTTGCTCCATTGCCTCTACTTGTTTCTCTAACGCCTCTAGTTTTTGCCGGGTGCGGGCGAGCACGGCGGCCTGGGCGTCAAACTCTTCCCGCGTGACTAAATCCATTTTGTTAATCGCGCGGTTGAGTGCGGCCTTGACGTTGGGGGTGGGCACGTCTTCCAGTGAAGGGAATTGGGCTCTGAGTTCCTGAAGTAGCCGTTCGGCGAAGTCTTGCATGATTCTGCTCCTCTAAAAGTCGCATTGTACAACGACTTGGTGGCAACCGTTTATGCGACTTACGGGCGCACTCAGGTGCGTTAAAAGTGGGCAATTGTCGCCACAATCGTCCAGGTTCATAAAGTGGTGCACAAATGGTGCGCGCACAAATGACGGTGGCACGATTTTGGTGCATGGGTAGGTGCTCTGGGCGGTGGGCAGTGCGCCTCAACCCCTGTGATTTTGCGATATGCCATTGATATTCAGCATAAATTTCTAATTGGCCTGCTCTGTGCAGTGACCTTCGGCGAGTACACAGTAAAGGGCGTGGAGCCTCTTTTAGGGTCTGCTCTTCTGTTTTACCGCTAAGGCGGACAGACAGATCGTCTTTCCAGTGTTTCCCGCACTCTCGGGTGCGGGTTTTTTTAGGAGCACAATAAATGAAATTGGTAACAGCGATTATCAAACCGTTTAAGCTCGATGTCGTGCGCGAAGCGCTATCAGAGATCGGCATTCACGGTATGACCGTCACCGAAGTCAAGGGCTTCGGCCGGCAAAAGGGCCATTCAGAACTTTACCGCGGCGCTGAATACGTCGTAGATTTCCTGCCCAAAACCAAGGTGGAAATTGCCGTAAAAGAGTCGGAGCTTGACTCCGTGGTCGAGGCCATCACCAAAGCTGCCAACAGCGGCAAAATTGGTGACGGAAAAATCTTTGTCTCAAGCCTTGAACAAGTTATCCGGATTCGCACCAGCGAAACCGGTGATCAAGCGCTTTAAAACAATTTAACTCAAACGGGGATTAAGCAATGGAAAATAATATTTTTCATCTCCAGTACGCGATGGACACCTTCTACTTTTTGGTGTGCGGCGCGCTGGTAATGTGGATGGCAGCAGGTTTCGCCATGCTCGAATCAGGTCTGGTTCGTGCGAAAAACACCACAGAGATCTTGACCAAGAACGTCGCTCTGTATTCGATCTCGTGCATTATGTACCTAGTGTGCGGTTACGCCATTATGTACGGTGGCGGTATCTTCCTTTCAGGCATTGAAGAAGTAGATGTTGCAGCTACTTTGTCTGATTTCGCTGGCCGTGAAGACGGTTTCGAAGGCGGTTCTATCTACTCAGGCGCCTCTGACTTCTTCTTCCAGGTCGTATTCGTAGCAACGGCTATGTCTATCGTATCGGGTGCGGTTGCTGAGCGTATGAAGCTGTGGGCTTTCCTATTGTTCGCCATCGTTATGACTGGCTTCATCTATCCTATGGAAGGCAGCTGGACTTGGGGCGGTGCTTCTGTGTTCGGTATGTACACTCTGGGCGACCTGGGCTTCTCTGACTTTGCAGGTTCCGGTATTGTTCACATGGCGGGTGCTGCTGCGGCTTTGGCGGGTGTTATCCTGCTGGGTGCACGTAAAGGCAAATACGGCGCTAACGGTGAAATTCACGCCATTACAGGCGCTAACCTGCCTCTGGCCACTCTGGGTACTTTCATCCTGTGGATGGGCTGGTTTGGTTTCAACGGCGGTTCTGTGCTGAAGCTGGGCGATATCGCCAATGCTAACTCTGTGGCCATGGTGTTCCTGAACACTAACGCTGCTGCCGCTGGTGGCCTGGTTGCCGCGCTGATCGTTGCTCGCATCCTGTTCGGTAAAGCCGACCTAACCATGGCTTTGAACGGTGCCCTGGCTGGTCTGGTAGCGATTACCGCAGAGCCTTCTACACCTACCGCGCTGGCGGCTACCGTTATCGGTGCTGTCGGTGGTGTGATCGTTGTGTTCTCAATCATCGCGCTGGACAAAGTGAAAATCGATGACCCGGTTGGTGCCATCTCTGTGCACGGTGTGGTTGGCCTGTTCGGTCTGCTGGTTGTGCCTTTGACCAACGACGGTTCTAGCTTCTCTGGCCAAATCATTGGTGCGCTGACCATCTTTGTATGGGTATTCGTTACCAGCCTGATCGTATGGGGCATCATTAAGGTGATCATCGGTCTGCGCGTAAGCGAAGAAGAAGAGTACGAGGGTGTCGACCTTGCCGAGTGTGGTATGGAAGCTTACCCAGAGTTCACTTCCTCTAAGTAAGTCTCTAGTGCAGCGGTTCGGCTCGCCCGAGCCGCTGTTCGCTTAGGGCTCAGGCCCTGGTCTCTCACTTGGCTTAAGGATAAGGATGATTTTCCCGCGCTCAGCGTGTATCTTTAACCCATAACCTGAGACAGGCGTCCGACTACACTGTGGCGGATCCAAGTTAAAAGCAGAGACTAAGACCCAAAAGGAACTCATAATGAAACTGATTACTGCTGTCGTAAAACCATTTAAGCTTGACGACGTTCGTACCGGACTGTCGGAAGTGGGTGTACAGGGTATGACCGTAACCGAGGTAAAAGGCTTTGGTCGTCAGAAAGGTCACACTGAACTGTACCGCGGTGCAGAGTACGTGGTGGATTTCTTACCCAAGGTAAAAATCGAGCTGGCTGTTGATGATTCCATGGTAGACCAGGCTGTTGAAGCCATTACCAAGGCGGCACAAACCGGTAAGATTGGTGACGGTAAAATCTTTATCACGCCACTTGAAGAAATCATTCGTATTCGTACGGGTGAAACTGGCTCTGAAGCCATTTAAGCCTTACATTGCAACGGGGTTAGGGTTAGCTCAATTGCAGCGAAAAGCGCCGTTCGGCGCTTTTTTTATGCGCGCGGTTTCTGCTGACGTTACTGTTTGGGTAAATCACTGTCGGCATGTTGCTCGTGCAGGCTTTTGCGAATAAGGGCAAGATAGCGTCTTTGTTGCAAGACAAAGAATACCGGTAACACCACCAGCAGCATCACCAGTGCCGATGCATCCTGCGATAGAGCAAGTGCGGGCGCTATCACCATCATAAACAGCACTGACATGCCAAACATAACCGCAAACTGCAATAAATTACCGCGCCAGCGTGTTAGCTTTTGGTCTGGTCCGAAGGCGGCCGCCTTGGCCTGAGACAGCCGCTCGCGCTGCTCCTCTATGGGTAGGTGGCGGAGTTCGGGAAAGTGCTTAAGTTCGGTCTGGCGAGCCATAATGATGCAACCGCTAAAAGCGCGCAGTCTAGCGCGACTGGATAATTTGTGCAAAAAATTGCCTGCATAAAAGCATAAATAACTAAAGTATAAGCAACCCTCTTTGCTAATAAAAAACTGGCCTAAGAAATCCAAAAAAAAATGTGACCTGAGCGAAATCTTGCGTTATAAAGACAAAAAAACAATGAAAGCAGAGCATTTTTGGCGGGCCTTTGTTGGCACCAATTTCGCCTATTTTTTACTTGCGCGTATTTAACGCTGGTTTTTGAAGAGGTGTGATTATGGCGAGTCAATACGACGAAACCGAACAGGATCTGGATCAGGATGATGACATGGAAGTGGAGGATGACGAATCTCTGAACACGGCTGCAAGCGGCAAAGCTCAGCCCACGGAAGATTACAATATTGCCTCGCGCGAAAAGCTGCGCTGTGAGCTTTCGTGTCAGATAGAGGCGTTCTTAGCCAAGGGCGGAAAAATTAACGAAATACCCAACCGCCCCGTCTCTGAGCGCCCTGGCAAACCCGCCAGTGATTACACCGGCAGCCTAATGTAAAACAACAAGCCTGGCGCTACGTCGGGCTTTTTATTCTAGGGCGCGTACTACCGAGCCCGGCCAGCTTAGGTCGTCGGTATGGTGTGTCACACTAGTAGCATTGTGACTGCTACACTCAGCAGTGCGCCAATTAGCACCAATACGCCATCTCTGGCGACTATGCCCAACGACAGCAGCACTAAAATGCCAGACGGGGCGGCGGCTGCAAACGGTATGGGGCCGAGAGGTATTAACGCTAATGCCAGTGCAATGCACAAAACCGCGATTGCTTTAAGGCCGCTCTCACCCAACAAAAAACTTAAGCGCGGCTTTAAAACTCGATCAACTCGTGCGGTGTAGCGCTTGGCCGGCTCCAGCACCTCAGTAACGGAGGATTTCTTCAGTTGCATGCGTTGTATGCGCGCAGGCAACCAAGGCGAGCGGCGTCCTATCAACAGTTGCCCGGCAATCAACACAATAACGGCTGCTGCCACAATGGGCACACCCGGTATGCCACCTGTCGGCAAAAAAGTAAACAATGCTGGCACCAGCAGCAGGGGGCCGAAGCCCCGGTCACTTGCGTTTTCCAGTACACTGCCAACGCTAACACTTTGCCCTTCGTTGGACTCAAGTATAAGCTCAATGGTATCGGTTAACCCCTCACTGTGTGCACTAGTCATAGTGAGTGCCTACTGCTCGTATTTAACCGACCAGACATTGACCTCGTGTTCGGCTGCTTGCTTGCTAACGCCGTAACGTTTCTGGATGAGGCCCACTAATTTATCACGCTTGCCCACCACCTTACTGATATCGTCGTCGGTTAGACGCCCCCAGTGCTCTTGCACGGTGCCTTTGAGTTGCTTCCAGTTGCCTGCAAACTGATCGGTGTTCATAAATACCTCCTGTGGGTAAACATGTATGTCCAATGACTCATAAGCAGAATGTAGCAAAGACCATTCCCACACTGGGTGAGTGGGCTTTATAGGCCGCCGTCGCAGTGCTAACAGGGGTTGGAGCGAAGTTAGCTTGTGTCTGGGTGAGGCTTTTCGATTATCGGTATTTATAAATTTTACAGCGCCATTGTCATTTTGGGAGCGGCGCGTAGTCGTTAACAACCCTGTGCCTAAGCACCCACGGCCGCTTTGGTGTAAGGTAGGTAAACGGCCTTTTTCGATGGGGAAAAATTATGTGGGTTTGGCTACTGCTAATAGTACCGTCCTTTTGTGTAGGTCTTGTGTGTGGCTGGATTTCACGCACACCAATCAGCGCTATTGTATCGGCAGCATTGCCCTGGTTTGGGCTCTTGGGAGCGTTAATTTATACCGTGTATTTCACGCCCCATGACGGTGGTGGAGCCACTATGTGGATGGTCGCGCAAGTGGTCGGCGGTACGGTAGCGGCGGCCTGTGGATTTGCAGGCTTTGTACTGATTAAGCAAATTAAGTGGGTCAATAAATAATCACTCTCGCGGGACGGTTCGAATAACATTAACAGACCCAGCCATACGTGGCAGAATACAGCCATTAGTGAGCCGCAACAATAACTACAAAGCCGCCCAACCGCGGCCCAACCGTGTCCATGGGATGGCTGTATGAAAGATCGCAAACCGACATCGTTCGATATTGCCTATAAGGCGGGCGTCTCTCAGGCGACCGTATCGCGCGCACTGAGCGACAGCCCTCTGGTCAATGAAGAAACTAAGCAGCGTATTAAAGACATTGCCCTTGAGCTGAATTACAAGGTCGATAAGAATGCCCGCAATCTACGCTCGCAAAAAACCCGCACCATTGCCCTATTGTTAAACGAAGATCACGGTACCGGCGATTCACTGATAAACCCATTTTTCCTGTCGATGGTGGCGAGCATCATTCGGGCCAGCGCCACCCGCAATTACGACGTACTGATTTCATTCCAGCAGTTTAGCGACGACTGGCACGCCGACTACGAAGACGCCAACCGCGCCGACGGTATCATCTTTTTGGGCTATGGCGATTACACCACCTATGTCGAAAAACTAAATCACCTGGATGAGCAAGATGCGCACTATATTACCTGGGGGCCAGTACTGCCGGGCCAGCCGGGTGTCTCGATTGGTTGCGATAATTTCAGCGGAGCGAAAAAAGCCACCGATCATTTGCTAGGTTTGGGTTACGAGCGAATTGCTTTTGTGGGGGGGATCTCCGAAGGCAGTCCCGAGTTTCGTCGGCGTTATCAAGGTTACTGCGAAGCGCTGGAGCAAGCCGGTATTAGCATTGACCCGCAACTGCAGGCGGATGCGGAAACCTCGGAAGATTCCGGTTATCAAGCCGCGGTTTCTCTGCGCGACAACGGCATTACCTTTGATGCCGTACTTGGCGCCAGCGATTTAATTGCCATCGGTGTTATGAAGGCGCTGGAAGAAAAAGGCATACGCATACCCGATGAAATTGCGATTATGGGGTTTGATGATATTCCCATGGCGGCCTACACCTACCCACCACTGTCGACCGTGCAGCAAAACACCAAACTTGCCGGTGAGTTGTTGGTGGAAAATCTGCTAAAGTTGATGGAAGGAGAGAAGATTGAGTCGTTTTTGATTCCGGCAGAGTTGGTGGTTAGAGGGTCGTGTGGGGGGAAGGCGTAGGCATTGAGTCATGCCCTCAGGTCGCTCTTGCGCTCAGCCCAGGCTGCCCTCTTTGTCTCTGCGAGGCATTCACCTTGTCCCAAGAAATTCTTCTAAATGTGCTTTTATGCGCGATCAACCCTAAAAATTCACCAGCACGCGGCTGGATGTTATCGGGAACTTGAGCTTCGTAGTAAAGAGCAATGTAAATATAGGTATTACTTTCAATATATGAACAAGATATTATTCAGCCTTTAGAAATTAACAATATTGAAGTATGAGCAAACTTAAACTAGGACTTATTTTAGCGATTTTGATCTCTTTGATAGCTAATTCCTTCTTATTCAAATTAGCACTATGAATTTGTTGATTATTTAAGTCATCCACAAAAAAGCATTTTTCTGGCCATGTCTTATTGAAAAAATACGTGGTAAATGCAAATGAAAACGACTTGGCGGTTTCTTGGAAAGTCGTCAATAATTTCCGAAAAGAACGGCGTCTTTTTGGGGTGTAATTATATCTTAAGTTAACATTTGACAACCTAATGAAGGTCTTTTCTAAAGTGGAGATAATGAGACCATGGAGTACATATTCTACTTGGTGCCAGGTGTTATTGGATTGTGGCTCGTGATTGGAGGTGGCGCCAATTTTTTGGACGGTAAATTCGCTACGTTTCTTTTCTTTTGGCCTGCTATGACAGCGAGAGAGCTTACTTTTTTTGGTTGGGTTGCCTTAGTGGCCTCATCAATAAAGTTGGCATACCTTTTTCTGTTGTGAGGCAAGCTGGATCCGAAAAAGAAAAAATGTCGACGTTCAAAATTTATCGAACGCTTTACACTAATGAACTCTTAACCAATACTGAAGTCCGACCTTAGAATTCGTTTGCAATATTGATTGGTGAATCACCACGTCTGCAAAAAGGCATAAGCTCTCGTGGCTAAACTCTTCACGACGAGCATGAACATAGCTCTTCCCAATACTATGCTAGCTCTATACAGGTACGTTCGTGGGCACTGCGTTCGAGAACTTTGATCAACCCTATGGTGACCAACGCTTGGTCGGGGATGACCAGTAGTTCGTCGCCGTGGGTTAGGTGCCGGTAGACGTTGTCGTAGAAGTATTGGTAATTGCCGGCGACGGTGGGGTAGGTTTCTCTGCCCTGGTCGGTGCGGATGTGACCCCATTCATGGGGTTGTTCGTCGGCCCAATTGTCTCCCTGTGGAATCTGGCCTGCCGCCAGGCGGCTTTCTTGCACATCACCCAGAGGTTTTAGGTAAGAGCCCTTATCTCCGTGTATGAGGTAGGCGGGTGCCGGTTCGCGTGCGAGCATGCTGGCTTTGAGTAAGCACTTGTGGCTCGGGTAGTCGAGCCGTGCGTCGAAGTAGTCGCAAGTTTGCGCTCCGTTGCGCTCGATACGCAAGTCGGCATACACCGACTTAGGTAAGCCAAACAGGGTTAAGCACTCGTCGATTAAGTGTGAGCCCAGATCGTAGAGTAAGCCGGCGCCTGGATTGGGCTCTTCTTTCCATTTTTTGGGGCCGGGTTCGGGCCGAAAGCGGTCGATAGTGACGGCAAAGGTATTAATTTTGCCGAGGCGCTTTTCCTGCAGTAATTTTTTTGCGGTGTTAAAGCCCGATTGCAGCCGGCGGTTGTGGAATACGGTGAGCATAAGCCCTTGTTGCTGGGCCAGTTCAATTAGCTCCCGGCCTTCATCAAGCTCGGCGGTAAAAGGCTTTTCCAGTACTACATTTTTACCGGCGCGCAGTGCATCGCGGGCCATGGGGTAATGCAGGACATTGGGTGTATTGACTACCACGATATGAATTTTGGGATCGCTGATCAGCTTATCAAAGCTACGGACGATTTTTACCTTCGGATAGCGTTGTAGGGCGCTGTTGTCGTTGCGTTGAAGTACGCTGGCAAGCCTAAGAAACGGATGCGCGGCAATCAGAGGTGCGTGAAAAACCTTACCCGACATGCCGTAAGAGGCTAGTGCAACATTAAGGGTTTGACTCATAGGTAGGGTATCCGTTGCGGTGAGAAGCGGTAGCGCCAATTCGTATGCCAGTCTAACGTTTTTTGAGGTGGTGTAAATACGAATGCTGGTGTAACTTCAATCTAGTCATTCAGCAGCGGCGTTTTGAAGTGTGCTGCAGTAATTAATGCTCCGACACTGACGATATTTGTATGGACATTGACGTATAGAGAATCAAGAAATCCAAGAAAAGTTTATGGTGTTCTGTGGCGATGAGAAATATCGGAAGTTTAAAGGCAATCTTAGAAGAGTATCTGAAGACAAGTATGAACTGAAATTTATACAGGAAAAAAGGCTTGATGACTTCCGTGAAAGTGAAGGTCACGCTATCACCCCAGCGGATGTGTTAGCTGCGCTGTCCGATGGTACGGAATATATCTACCATTGCCCTACCAAGGCCTGCGGCTTTATTGCAGAGTGTATCAATGATCAAGAAGATGTATGGGCCTGCGGTGAATGTGGCACGCAATGGAGTGGTCGGAAGGCGTTTTTTTCGTCGATTGAAGAAAGTATACTTACTTTCCCCTACCGAAAAGCCTTGTATAAAAAGAGAGATGGTCAGTTCTTGCCGGTCGACCCAAACACCTACCCCAAGAAACTGCGAGATAACATTGAAGGTGAATGGGGTTAAGTGCCTTTCGCTCAGTGTGGCCGTTTATTGTCACGCATAATGCAACAGTGGTAATAAGTAGTAATAAATGATTTAGATCAAATTCGCTAATAGATGCATCGCTAGACTACCTAGTCTCACAATAGATGGCTGATATGGCGTACAAAAAATTAGCGGGTACTTCAGCAGTGTTTATTGATGAGAGCAATCCATGTAGCTCGGGGCAAGAGCGCGATGGGTTGACGTGGACGGCAAAAGAGTTGCATCTGTAGGAAGTTTGCAAGCCATTTACCCGAAAAGAACCTATGGCGAATAGCTTGGCGCTGGAAGGGCTTGAAGATTGTGACCCTCCAAGCCATGGTGACCTGCGGTTAATGCTGTCACCGGGGCTGACTTTGTCTATGTGGCTCAGTCAAAAGCGTGGGTGCAGTACAGCAATCAGTAGACTTCTTGAGTTAAAAAGCCTGATTAACAACAATATGGCGTAGCCCAGCTACCGTTGTTGCTATTGATTTTGTGTGTGTTTACTCAAAAGTACAATGTCTGCTTGATGTCCTTGGGGCGTTGGAATAATGACGTCACCGGTGCTTTCGTGTACGGCGATTTGCAGGGGGATGTTTCCATAATGAATTGCTAACGACCTGTGTAAGTTTTGAGTGCTCCCAGACTTCAAATTCTGTAGTTTTAGCACTAGCTCTTGCCCATCACGTTGAAAGTAGTAGATGACGTCTTTGTCAATGTAAGAAAAATTTAATGACTCGGCCTGTGCGACTGTGGCTCCATTCTGCCAATAAACTAATCCTGTTTTCGGGTCGCCGAGAAGGAGGTTCCCGTTGTCAGGTTGCTGCAGTACGATATTTTCTACACGCCTACGCATGAGTTCTGTTTCTTTGCATGAGCTCCATACGACCCAATCAATAACGTCATCGGATTGCTGACTAAATGCTAATCCTGCCTCTGTCCAGAAGGGGTGATAAGATTTCTCCGGGCTCTTTGAAATCTGGCGCCATTGGCGATTTTTTATATTTAGGCAATACAACTTGTGGCGATTGTCGAGAACAGCCAGGTACTTATTGTCGAGAGACCAGGCGATTCTTTGCGGTAGTATACCGTCTGCGAGTTCCGTTAAAAGTTCAGGCTCACCATGCGGATAGTCAATGCGCCATATACCCAATCCGGTCAGGCTTTGTCGATTGGATACAAATGCTAACTGAGCGCCATCGGCGGAAAAGGCGGGTAAAAAATCCACTTTTGAAGAGGGGGCAATTGCATCCGTGGGTACGGCGTTGCTCGGTTCGACTCTAAGTGCGGTAAGATTGATTTGAGCGCGAGCCTCGCTAATCGCCAGCTTGCCAATTGTGTGGTAATCCACATCCCAAACAGAGTTGGTGGCGGGGTAGGCGCTTTGCCATGGCGCATCGAGCCTGCCGCGGCGTAGATGCCCACCGATTAAATACTCTAAGTGATTATCTAACCAGCTGATTCCCCAGTATGGGCTCGCCTGACTGTCGAGTTCTTGCAGCTCTCCCGATTGCATATCGTACCGGGAAAGACGGTAGCGGGCTTCGCTGTCGAGTCGCTCGCTGAGCAGCAGGTAGCGGCCGTCTGTTGTTACGTCAAGGTCTTCGGGGTGCACACCTTCAATGGTATTTTCTTCCGAGACTTCTAGACGGCCGTCGGCGCATGTCGATAACGTTAGATGGGTAAGTCTGGGTTCACCGCCGACACTGTGAGCGATTAGCATTTGATTCTTGGTGACCCAGCGCACGCGAGCCGGTAAATCGTGATATTCGCAACGATATAACGGGTAGTTGAGATTTTCTTTGTGAGCAGAGAGCACGCGCAGTTCACAGGTGTCTTCTGTCTGTACTACGGCAATTAACGCAGAACCATCCACAGACCAGTCTCCTGGATACGCATCACTCTCGCCTGTCAGTAAGACGGTATGACTGCCGCTGACAATCTCTGTTTTAACCAGATCAAAATCACCGTCGGCACCGGCTTGCGCATAGGCGAGCCACTTTCCATCGGGCGAGAATCGTTGGAACAATTCAAGTCCGGGGCGGGAAGTGATTACTCGTGCCGGTTGAAATTGCTCGACTGGCAATGATGTAAAAGTACCGGCCTTCCTGGGGTTAGATGGCTGAAGGTCTGCCAGGTAATAGATGCCCAGTGCCACAACCAGCGAAAGGCCCGCGACTAAAGCATAACGACTTCCCCGCCTATTGCGCTTCGAGTCGGAGCGGGGCTGCGCCAATAGCTGGTACCCCTGGCGCGGTACGGTTCGGATAAACGTTGGAGTCTTAGGGTCATCCTGCCAAACCCGGCGTAAGTTGGCGACACATTGACTCAGGCTATTGTCGCTGACGACAAGGTCGTGCCAGGCCTCATCCAGCAGTTGTTGCCTGGGTACTGTGTCAGGGTAATGCTCAATCAGCACCTGCAAAACCCTTAGGCTTTGACCGTCAATATCGATGTCACTTTGCCCATCTCGCAGGCGACGATTGTGAAAGTCGACGAGAATGTGGTTCAGGCGCACACATTGGTGGGTGGTCTTAGTCATTGATTTGAAAGGGCTTCACAATTTATTCACGAGTTTTTCATTGTTAATTCACGCTTTGCGGTGCGCTCTAACGGCAGTATCTCACAATACGACTTAAGGAGCCGTTAATGAAAAGATTCACGCGCAACGCGTTAGCTATTTTGGTTGTCACTATACTCATCGTAGTACTGTTGGCTGGTTACTTTATTAGACCTTGGGTTCCGGTACAAAGTATAAAACCGCTCACGGACCGGGCGCAGACGTCGATGACGTTCGATCCGCGGTTTACAGAGGTGGGAGAAAGCTTACAGAGGCACTTGGTCGCATGGAGAGACGAGTACACCACACCGTCTCTGTCTGTGGCCATAGGCTATCGGGGGGAGTTAGTCTGGGCCGGCGCAGTAGGCCATGTAAATGTTGACAGTGCGGAGCCTGTCACTTTGGATACAGCCTACCGCATTGGCAGCGTCTCTAAGACTTTATTGTCCACGGCAATGGCGACGGCAACCAATCAAAAACTTGTATCGCTCGACAAGCCGATTGAAGCCTATCGGAGCGATTACCCCCACAAGGGGAGCGGGGTGACGTTGCGCAAGTTGCTTAGTCATCAGGCGGGCATTCGCCACTACGGCATGATGTGGAGTCCGCCATTTGCCGAGTACTATATCAATGAGTCGTTTAAAGACGTAAACCACGGGCTCGAACTCTTTATCGAAGACCGGCTGCTGTACCCTCCCGGCGAACGCTTTGCGTACAGTTCCTACGGTTACAATTTAGCCAGTGGTGTTCTGGAAAGCGCCACCGATAAGAATTTCCTGGCATTAATGAAAGAAACTGTCTTTGGGCCTCTGGGGATGGAAACTACCGCCGCGGAAGGCACTCAGCACTCTCTGCGAACGGCGAGCTGGTACGACCAAGTGGGGAGCAACAGTGGTGTTCGCGCCTCTGCGCCGACCAATGCCAGCTACAAGTGGGCGGGTGGCGGTTTTCTCTCTACCCCCAGCGATATGGTTAGACTCGCCAATGCCTGGTTGAACGAAACTTTGTTCGATCAACATACCCGAGAGATTTATTGGACGCCTCAGAAGCTCAATAACGGAGCGATTAACCCGCAGTCATATGCATTGGGTTGGCGTGTTGAGAGCAAGCATTTGGAGGCGGTTATGGGGGAGGAGGCCGAGCTTTTTGTTCATCATGGGGGGACGGCTTCGGGTAGCTCCGCTTTCCTGCTGATTTTTCCAGAACATGAGTTGGTCATCGCGGCGACAGCAAACCTTCTGGAGCAAGACATTCGGGCGACGCCCGAAACCTGTTTTGAGGCCGCGTACATATTCGCTAAATGGTTAAAGGGTAAGGAGGCGAGAGGTCAATAGAGCGTATGTCGCGGTGAGGGAGGTCCGTGGCAGCGGGAGCTGCTACTAACGGATTTAGCTCAGGCCCTAAACACTCACTCTGCTTAGGGCCTAGCTTTGCGTGGGCACTGGAGCGGTCGGGTTACTTAAGGGTGCCAGAAATAATTCGCGCCGTGGCGGTGAAGGTGGCGCCTGTAAAACCTCAGACATGTAGAATTCTCATTAAAAGATGGCAACACTAACCTTCCACTCCACAGTATGCGAAAATATCCCCATAACCCATAACCCATAACCCATAACCCATAACCCATAACCCATAACCCATAACCCATAACCCATAACCCATAACCCATAACCCATAACCCATAACCCATAACCCATAACCCATAACCCATAACCCATAACCC
>NZ_JAULRU010000276.1 GCF_030518155.1 Gilvimarinus gilvus
CACCGCTGGCTTCAATTGCCACACGGGTCTCTTCCAGATCACGGTATTTACCCGTCCCGATCAATAGACGGGACTGAAAGCTTCGGCCTGCAATAATCAAAGGATCGTTATGTTGTTCAGACATTATTTTCTACCCAGTAAAAATTCTGTTTCCAATTTGAGGAAAGGACCCCTTTCCCTAATAAATCCGGCTACTTAACCGCCGCCTATGGCATGAACGACTTCGACCCTGTCACCGTCCTGCAGCACTGTTTCAGCATGTCTGCTACGGGGCACGATCTCCAGGTTAAGTTCAACTGCTACACGCCGCTCACCGAGCTTTATCTGCTCAAGCAGGGCTGCCACCGAGGTGCCTTGTTGTACCTCGAGACTGTCACCATTTAGCT
>NZ_JAULRU010000277.1 GCF_030518155.1 Gilvimarinus gilvus
TTGGTTCTTTAATTATGGATATTTCATCATCATTATCCAAATCTATTTCCTCAATAGTTGAAATCCAAGAATATATTTTTTCTTCATTCAAACTATTGTATGGTTGCATATTTGAATCATCCCAATCTAACCAATTTTTAATATTTACATTCTTGATGATTTCCTCAAAAATTGAATACATATTGGTTTCAAATTGATCACCGTAATCACTTTCTTTATATCGATTAATTAGTGAATGAACCCTCAAATTTCGTTTTAAGTTATGTTTAGTAATTGCTAATGAATTACAAATTTCTTCTTCTGTTAAATTATGTTTATATTTTAAATCATTAATTAATTGAG
>NZ_JAULRU010000278.1 GCF_030518155.1 Gilvimarinus gilvus
TACCGCACTGCGCCTGCTGGAGGCGGGTGAAGCCTACAAGCAGCACAACCGCCTGCTGCTGCGTGGCTACCTGAGCGTGCTCGACGACCAGCCGCACGACGCCGCCGAGCAGGATGCCAACGACCTGGAGTCGCGCAACAACCGCCTGCAGTTGGCCCTGCAACTGAACCAGCGCGCCCAGCAGGAGCAACTTGAGCACCTGGAACGCGTGCGCGGCCAGCAGGACCTGATCCTGCGTTTGGCCCGCCAACGTTACAGTGCCGAAAACTCGCTGCTGGAAGCCGCCCAGCTGATCACCCAGAGCGCTTGCGAAATCTACAACGTCGACAGCGCCAGCATCTGGCACCTGGAAGACCAGCGCCTGGAGCCGATCACCGCGTGGAAACGCG
>NZ_JAULRU010000279.1 GCF_030518155.1 Gilvimarinus gilvus
AAGGCTACCTGTTGCCCAACGGCCTGCAGGTGATTCTGAAAAATGGCTACGAGCGTGACCATGTGGCGATACGCCTGGTGGTCGGGGTTGGGCTGGATGATTTCGATTGCGAGCAGAAAGAGCTGCCGCACCTGCTTGAGCACCTGCTGTTCAGCGGCATCGATGAAACCGGCGAAGGCGGCCTGGAAGAGCGCCTGCAGGCGCTGGGCGGGGAATGGAACGCCTTTACCAGCAGTGCCGATACCACTTTCGTCATCGAAGCACCGGCGCGCAACCAGCGCAAGGTACTCGACCTGTTGCTGGCGGTCATCCGCGATACCCACATCGATGCCAAGGCCCTGG
>NZ_JAULRU010000280.1 GCF_030518155.1 Gilvimarinus gilvus
ATGGTCTGCATGCCATCGAACAACTCGAACCAGGCGGCCACCATCAACAAGTGCACCGCCAGTTGGTAGATGGCGGCAAAGCCCGGGTCATTACGGTCTATGAACAGGCTCACCAGCGCCTCGGGCAACAGCAAAAACAGCGCGGCAAAGGCAAACATCACGGTTGCCCCGAAGCCGATGCCCACGCGCCCCGCGCTGCGCGCCGCCAGCAGGTTGCCGGCGCCGTAGTACAGGCCCACGCGCATGGTTACCGCATAGGAGAGCCCTGTCGGCACCATGAATGCCGTGGACACGATCTGCAGGGCGATCTGGTGGGCCGCCAGTTCGGTGCTGCCCAGCACCCCCATGCACAACGCG
>NZ_JAULRU010000281.1 GCF_030518155.1 Gilvimarinus gilvus
ATGGTGTGCAACGGCTGCATCAGTACGCGAATCAGCAAGCCGAGCAAGGCGATGATGATGACCACGGCGACGACCGTGGCAACCACTGCCGAGGTGCGGAAGGTGCTCAGCATCGAGAAGGCCTTGGCCTTGTCCACCGACAGGCCGATGTACCAATTGGCCGAGGGCAGGCCGGTGATCGGGGTGAAGGTCAGCAAGCGTGCCTGGCCGTCGCTTTGCACTTCGGTCAGTTCGTTGCTCAGCTTGGGTGTGTGTTGCGGGAACAGGTCTGACAGCGACTTCATCACCAGGGCCTGGTCCGGGTGTAC
>NZ_JAULRU010000282.1 GCF_030518155.1 Gilvimarinus gilvus
CCGAACCTGATAAATTTATATTTGCTTGTTCTTCAAAAGTAACATTGTAAAAATTCTGTCCTTGATAAGCTGTTAAGCCATAGGTATTAGATGTTACTTTTCCTGTAAAATAAATATGAGAAGTCCCAGCATTAATTGTTGTAGCAGCAAAGTTTGTATGAAAATAAGGAGTAGAAGTTGTTAAATAAATTTTAGAACTTCCAAATTCTATGGTTCTTGGTGTATTTCCTTGGTTTGCATAGAAACGTCCGTCTATCTTTATTTGATGACTGTTCGTGATCCACGTGCCAGCATTATGGTATAATTCGTAACCTACTTGAAAATCATCTAATAAACTTATTGAAGTTCTT
>NZ_JAULRU010000283.1 GCF_030518155.1 Gilvimarinus gilvus
TGCCGGAAATCCCGACACACGCAGCCATGGCGGTGTGGTCGCCGATCTGCACGTTGTGGGCGATCTGGATCTGGTTATCCAGCTTGACCCCATCGCCGATGCGCGTGTCCGACAGCGCGCCACGGTCGACCGCCGTGTTGACGCCGATTTCCACATCATCGCCGATGGTAACGCCGCCAATCTGGGCGATCTTGCGCCAGATGCCCTTCTCGTTGGCGAAGCCAAAGCCCTCGCCGCCGATCACCGCACCCGACTGAATGACCACGCGCTTGCCGATGGTGACGTCGTGATACACCGTGACCCTCGGTGCCAGCCAGCCGCCTT
>NZ_JAULRU010000284.1 GCF_030518155.1 Gilvimarinus gilvus
AAAAGAAACGAAAGAATCTGTTAAGGGAAGTCTATGTAGGGCCGCGTAAAGAGCCGTCAGCTAAGGTTGTGTTTGCAGGGATCTATCCCGAGGCGGTTGCTGGAATCGTAGACTACATGATTGATGAGTACGGTGAAATAAAGGCCGGAGTAAATCCAGACATTGTGCGACTTGGGTTAGATATTGGGGGTAACACGACTGATATGGCGATTGTTTTGCCTGGTAATCAGCTCGGTGCAAAGAAAACACTGGAATATGGTGTTAAGCATGTTAAAGATCGCTTACGCCAGTTGTTGATGAAGCGGTTCGA
>NZ_JAULRU010000285.1 GCF_030518155.1 Gilvimarinus gilvus
CAGGCGCAGCGCTGGCCATCTGGTTGCTGGCGCATGCAATGCTGTCGGCGTAAGGCACGTAGGGCTTGATGTCCAGCACCGGCGTGCCGTCCAACAGGTCGATCCCGGACAGCAGCAGCCGCCCCGGTTCAACCCCCTCCAGGCGCACCACCGACTGGCCGATGCCATTGGGCCGATGGGTGGCGCGGGTCGCGAACACGCCCATGCTCTTGTTGCCACCCAGGCGCGGTGGCCGCACCTTCAGGCGTGGCTTGTCTTCCAGCGCCTGGTGGAACAGGAACAGCAGCCAGACATGGCTGACCTGCTCCAGGCCTTCGACTGCCTCACCCTGGTCGAACGGCGGCAGCAGCTCCAGCACCCCGCGGGCGGCGGGAGCCAGCTG
>NZ_JAULRU010000424.1 GCF_030518155.1 Gilvimarinus gilvus
TTGCGGAGCATAGCCATTGAAAACGGGGAACCCATCGTCACCAAGCATGCGCTGGTAGGCAATTGTGAATGTATGACCTCCTTTTTTCAGGGCAGTCATGACGCCATATGCCTGGTTGTCGATTTCCCCGTAAAGCGCCGCGCCATCTTCGGTGTTATGGTAATAGCGAAGATCAGTCTTCAGGCTATATCCATCCCCGAATGGAAGAACATGAGCTAATCCGAGATAATTTTGCTTATAGATGTCTTCCAGCTGGCCGTAAAAGTATGTTGCGGAAAGCGATTTACTTAGCTCGTAAGTTCCGCCCGCAAAATTTAGGCCGTCACTGCGGGCTACCCGACCACTCCCGGTCATTAAGTAAATCTTTTCTCTGTTAGATGACTCGCGTGATGCGATCTCAGTGATCCTGCCTGCGGTAACACTAAGACCGTCAATCTCTTTAGATTCAATGAGAGCGCCTTGGTAGGTGGTCACTAATTGGCGCGAGTCATCAATG
>NZ_JAULRU010000286.1 GCF_030518155.1 Gilvimarinus gilvus
CGCCGCTCCTCGTCGAGATGATCGGCAGATACCTGCTGCACGTCGTGACCAGTGCGGCGCCGGAACAGAACGGCGAGAGCCATGCAGACCTCGATCAGCTTTACGTGGATCTCGTCGCGGTCGTGGATCTTGACGCCCTCCCCGACCACCTCGACCGCATCGGCAACGCTTTCAAAGCACATCATCAGCAACGCGGCGTCGGCGAACTTCTCGAAGAACTCTTCGTTGATGACAACGGCTTCTGGAGCCTGGGCGAACTCGATCACCTTGCTCATTGGGCACGCTCCAGCGCATTCACAGCACGCTCCATACGAGCCTGGGCATTGCTCAGCACTCGACGGGCCTTGGCGCGACGGTCATTAGCCGCAGCAGTGAAAAGACGAACCCCTTCCCACGCG
>NZ_JAULRU010000287.1 GCF_030518155.1 Gilvimarinus gilvus
ATCGCGATAGAGTCGGTGATCGGCCCGGTTTGAGCCGCCCAGCAAATGGCAGCGAAAGACATCGCATCCAGAGACGCTCCGCCGATCAAGCCGCCATCGATATCGGGTTGATTGAACAATTGTTCTGCGTTGTCGGCCTTCACACTGCCACCGTACAAAATCCGGCAATCGGCGGCCGCTGCGCGATCTTGGTCAGCCAAATATTGGCGGATGTGTCGATGCACCGCTTGCGCCTGCTCGGGCGTCGCCGTTTCGCCAGTACCAATGGCCCAGACCGGCTCGTAGGCAATCACGCCTTTAACCAGATCCTGAATGCCAACAGCCTTCAGTACCGCATTCAGCTGATTGGTGACGACCAC
>NZ_JAULRU010000288.1 GCF_030518155.1 Gilvimarinus gilvus
GAAGTACTCCGACCATATCGCCTTGCCTATCCAGTTGCCGAAAGAGCAGGCGGCTGCCGAAGGTGAAGAGCAGCCGGCCGAAGAGTGGGAAACCGTCAACCGTGCCAGCGCCCTGTGGACCCGTTCGCGCAGCGACGTGAAGGACGAGGAATACCAGGAGTTCTACAAGCACATCGGCCACGACTTCGAGAACCCGCTGGCCTGGAGCCACAACAAGGTCGAAGGCAAGCTTGAATACAACTCGCTGCTGTATGTGCCGGCCCGCGCGCCGTTCGACCTGTACCAGCGCGAAGCGCCACGCGGCCTG
>NZ_JAULRU010000289.1 GCF_030518155.1 Gilvimarinus gilvus
AGCGTATAGGCGTGCGAGACTTTCTCCGCGTCGCGGCTGTTCCAGCCATCTTCAGCGAGTCGAACTTTCTCGATGGCTGTTTCACGGGTAAAAGGTGGAAGTGACGGCCGAGTTTGGGCATTGGACATGATCATGACTCCAGTCGAGTTGGGCAGCAAAGTGTGATTACAACTTCAGGCATTCAAACGTCAGGGCGCAAACTCTTTGAGCAAAAGTTGCGCAACTTCCATGGCATCATCAGCAGCGTGATAATCTCCCATGACACGCGCCGTGGTGATCGCGCCCTCGATCAGGACAAACAACTGCCTGGCCACGACCAACGGTTGCCGAACATTCAATTGCTCAGCCAGTTCAAGCGTGTAGTCCAGGAGTTTCTGCTTGTGCAACTTGGCGATCTGGCGGATGGGGTCTTCAGGGTCCCCGACCTCGCCTGCCGTGTTGATGAATGCACAACCGCGAAAACCATCCGACTCGAACCAGCCTTTCAACACAGTGAACATGTTCAGTATGCGAGCGTATGGCGTGGCTGCT
>NZ_JAULRU010000290.1 GCF_030518155.1 Gilvimarinus gilvus
CACATTTCAACCAGGCCATCACATCGCGGGTCGCATCATCCGCCCGTCGCTCAGTCATTGAGCAGTGTTCACCCAGTTCAACCACCTGTTCCATCGTGTAGTTGTAGTGGAATTTCTTATTCGGCAAGAAATCATCAGGCCGAACCAGGTGACGACTGTCGTTGCCAGAATGAATCAGGCCCCGGATAGCCCGGTGCACCAGCAGATCAGGATAACGGCGGATCGGCGAAGTAAAATGCGTATACGCCGGATAATTCAGACCAAAATGCCCCTTATGCTCAGGACTGTAGACCGCCTGAGACATGGAACGCAGCATCATTATCTGAATAACATGCTTATCCATCCGCCCTTCTAATGACTCTGTCAGCGCCTGATAATCCTG
>NZ_JAULRU010000291.1 GCF_030518155.1 Gilvimarinus gilvus
CCCTTGAGCAGGGTCGGCTGAATGTAATAGCCGCTGGCCAGGTCACCCTGCAGGCGCTCGGCGGCACCGCCAGTGAGCAATTCGGCACCCTCCTCCCGGGCAATCTGCAGGTACGAGAGGATCTTGTCGTACTGCTGCTCCGACGCCTGGGCGCCGACCATGGTTTCGGTGTCCAGCGGGTTGCCACGGCTGATCTTGGCGATCTTCTTCATCACCTCGGCCATGAACGGTTCGTAGATCGACTCCTGGATCAGCGCACGCGATGGGCAGGTGCACACCTCGCCCTGGTTGAAGAACGCCAACACCAGGCCCTCGGCGGCTTTCTCGATGAACGCCGGCTCCGCCTGCATGATGTCTTCGAAGAAGATGTTCGGCGACTTGCCACCCAGTTCGACGGT
>NZ_JAULRU010000292.1 GCF_030518155.1 Gilvimarinus gilvus
CCCTCGAATCTTTACCTGATGGTCAATTCTTCCTAAGTACTCGAGATTACCATCCTCTCTCCATCGAACTAGATCCCCGGTCTTATACAACCGTTGACTGCTGGAAGGATCCGATGAATCATAAAATGGATTCTCAATAAATTTCGCGGTCGTTAATTCGTGCTGATTTAAGTAGCCACGAGCCAACCCCGGGCCACCGATACACAACTCTCCCGGCACCCCAATAGGGTTGAGCATTTTTTGCTCATCCAAAATGTAGAGCTTATCTGCGTAAGGACTTTTTCCGATCGGTATGGTGCCTAAATACTCACCTTCAGTGACTTTGAATACCGTACTCCATACAATTGCCTCAGTTGGGCCATACTCATTAAACAACTGTACCGATGATCCAAATGAACTAAAGTGCTCATCTACCGCTGCTGGAGGTAACGATTCGCCGGCAACAATAACATTGCTAAGGCCCTTTAATGCCTCCCCCCCCCCTGGGAAACTCAGGATTTGCCGGTAAAAAGACGGCGTTGCGATCAGCAAATCTACTGCATTCTCTTGCATTATCTGCAGGATACGCGACAGCTCTTTAACCTCCCGCCCCTCCGGTAAAATCAACTTTGCTCCTGCGCTGAGAATCCAGAAAACTCCAGCCACAGAGCTATCAAAGCTTATCGAGCTAAGCATTAGGAACGAGGTTACTAACTTACCGTAAAACTCGTCTCTAGATGTATTCGAGAACACGAGCCCCTTGTGCTCTACCATTACGCCCTTGGGTGTTCCGGTAGAACCTGAGGTATAAATTACATACGCAAGGTGCGAAGACGTAAGACCCAGTCCCTGAACCGGTAGGTTGCGAATGCTTTGACCCGCCAACCGATCTTGAACTCCCTCATCATCAAAAAGTAAGGCCTGCGATTGACTAATCCCTGTGCGCTCTAATAAGGACGAGTGTGTCAAAACTGTACCCAGACTCGCGTCCTGCAACATGTATGCTATGCGCGATGACGGGTAGTCCGGATCAATCGGTACATAGGCACCTCCGGCCTTAATAATTCCCAAAAGGCCGATCACCATCTCTACAGAGCGCTCAACGCACAGCCCAACCAAAGTGTCAGGCACAACACCTCGCTCTGTAACCAGATAGTGCGCCAGCTGGTTCGACTTCTCATTGAGCTGCTGGTAACTGAGTCGCTCCTCACCAAACTGAACCGCT
>NZ_JAULRU010000293.1 GCF_030518155.1 Gilvimarinus gilvus
AAGGAGCCGGTCATGACCCGTCTGCTGCTGCCCGTCGAACACCCCACCGCGGTCAATGAGCCTGATGCCGACAATGCCCTGCTGCACGCGCTGAAGCGGCTGCCACGCCGGGTGCAGCAAGTGATGCTGCTGAGCCGCCTCGACCAGCTGGACTTCGCCAGCATTGCCACCCGCCTTGACCTGCCACTGGCCACTGTCGAACGCAACATGGACCAGGCCCTGATGGCCGGGCGCCCGCGCCGGGACGTGCTGGCAAGCGTGGCCAGCCAATGGTACGTGCGCTTGCAGAGCCCCCAGGTGACCGCATGCGAGCGCATCGACTTCCGCCGCTGGCTGGACGCAGATGCCGCGAACTTGCA
>NZ_JAULRU010000294.1 GCF_030518155.1 Gilvimarinus gilvus
CGATATAATATAAAATTGCTGATATAATAAATGCTGATAATACTACCGAAATTGTAGCATAAGTAGCAATTGTCCATCTCAAGTTTTTCAGATCTAAGATATTAACGTGCATTGCGCCTGCAAAAAGCAGAAAATTAAGCATTGCGCCCATCAATATTTCATTAAAGTCTAAACTATTAAAGAGTTGAAACATGTCTTTTGTAGCATCAGGAAAATAGCTATCTCCCAATAAACGGATAGCGACAGATACTAACATGGCGATAATCATAATTCCAATTGTTCCAGGTAATTTTAGGAATCGAAGGT
>NZ_JAULRU010000425.1 GCF_030518155.1 Gilvimarinus gilvus
CATTGAGGCGCTATCTGAAAGAATTTCTAAGCGATCATCGAGTCGTTGAGATACCCCGGTTTCTCTGGCTTATGATTTTGCACCTATTTATCTTGCCCTTCAGATCTAAAAGTTCAGCTAAATTATATGCATCTGTATGGACAAAAGAAGGCTCTCCCTTATTAGCGATTACTAAGCGTCAGGGATTAGCTCTACAGCAACAGTTAGATGACGACTATGGTGAAGCAGAGCTGCCGGTAGTCATAGGTATGCGCTATGGGAATCCATCGATTAAAAGTGCACTAAAGTTACTCGTTGATATAAATGTGCGTGATATAACAGTACTGCCGTTGTATCCGCAATACTGTGCGGCTACGACAGGCTCTACTTTTGATGCCATCGCGAAAGAACTACAAGGCTACCGCTGGGTTCCTTCTA
>NZ_JAULRU010000295.1 GCF_030518155.1 Gilvimarinus gilvus
GACCGCACTTCGCGGATTGAAGTCTCTCTGTTTGGTGAGGCTTACGATGAGTACCGGACGGTATTGGTCAAAGATGCTGTGTTGCTAATTGAGGGTGAAATTACTGTCGATAGCTATTCCGGGACGGATAAACTTAAAGTACGAGGTAATTCCGTTGTCGATATTACCCAGTGCAGAGCGCGGTATGGTAAGCATATAGAGATAGATTGCGATGAACAGCAGCTTCGGGAGCGTCCTTTAAAGGCCTTTGGTGAACTGCTTACAGCGCATAAAAGCAGTGTAAAAATGCCTGTTGCATTGAAGTATAGCCGCATTGATGCCTCGGCTCTCCTG
>NZ_JAULRU010000296.1 GCF_030518155.1 Gilvimarinus gilvus
GCGGTGTTTGGCACCTCGATGTCGGCTCATCACATCCTGGGGCTGAAGCCGGTCCCAAGGGTATGGCTGTTCGCCATTTAAAGTGGTACGCGAGCTGGGTTTAGAACGTCGTGAGACAGTTCGGTCCCTATCTGCCGTGGACGTTTGAGATTTGAGAGGGGCTGCTCCTAGTACGAGAGGACCGGAGTGGACGAACCTCTGGTGTTCCGGTTGTCACGCCAGTGGCATTGCCGGGTAGCTATGTTCGGAAGAGATAACCGCTGAAAGCATCTAAGCGGGAAACTTGCCTCAAGATGAGATCTCACTGGGATCTTGAATCCCCTAAAGGGCCGTCGAAGACTACGACGTTGATAGGTTGGGTGTGTAAGCGCTGTGAGGCGTTGAGCTAACCAATACTAATTGCCCGTGAGGCTTGACCATATAACACCCAAGCAATTTGCTGACGCAGATTGCGGTGGTGAAGATGACATGAACCGAAAGTTCGCAAGGCATCACAAACATCACATATCCGGATTCGCTGGGCTGTCCATCTGGACATTCTGGCTACAGAATTTCTTGACGACCATAGAGCATTGGAACCACCTGATCCCATCCCGAACTCAGCAGTGAAACGATGCATCGCCGATGGTAGTGTGGGGTTTCCCCATGTGAGAGTAGGTCATCGTCAAGATTCATTTCGCAAAACCCCTATCTGCACATGCAGGTAGGGGTTTTGTCTTTATGGGCCAAAAATAATCCCCGGCACCATCACTGTGGGAGCGGGCGTGCCCGCGAACACGGGCGCAGCCCGTGCCAGCCAGCTTTCATGAAATGTACGTCATGTATGCCTGAAGCGTTATAGGGCAGTGCTACGCTCGCGGAAATACTCAGCACGGACATTCACCATGGAC
>NZ_JAULRU010000297.1 GCF_030518155.1 Gilvimarinus gilvus
CCACCACCACGTCGGCGCCCCAGTGGTTGGGGTTGTCTTCTGGGTGAATATAGCCGTAGCGCACCGCGGCGGTACGGGTGCCGGCGTCACGGCCCGACTCGATGTCGCGCAAGTCGTCGCCGACGAACAGCACACTGGCCGGGTCCAGGTTCAGGGTGTTGCAGGCCAGGATCAGCGGCTCTGGGTCCGGCTTGCTGTTTTTTACGTGGTCCGGGCAGATCAGCAGCGCCGAACGCTCGGCCAGGCCCAGTTGCTGCATGATCGGCTCGGCGAAGCGCACCGGTTTGTTGGTGACCACGCCCCACAGCAGCTTACCTTTCTCGATGTCGGCCAGCAGTTCGGCCATGCCGTCGAACAGCTTGCTGTGCACCGCG
>NZ_JAULRU010000298.1 GCF_030518155.1 Gilvimarinus gilvus
TAGCTTTTGCTAATGAGCAGGAAGAAGTTTCTTTTTTCTCAAGTTCTAAAGCTTCAAATGATATTGGAACTGTAGACGATCCTGATGATCCAAATGCTACACCAATCTCGGATTATGTATATCCATTAATAGTTTTAGCAACTGCTGTTGGATTTTATTATACTAGAAAGAAAATAGTAGTCAAAAATTAAAAACAAAACCCACTCAACTTTGAGTGGGTTTTTATTTTTTTTAATCTTTTATTCCATTAAAAATATATTGTAAAATCGGATTTATTTCTGGATTTTCAAGATGTTTTTTGAAAATTTTGGTATGATATTTCGGTTTATTAATCA
>NZ_JAULRU010000299.1 GCF_030518155.1 Gilvimarinus gilvus
AAAACATTTGCGAGATTCGAAAAACTGCCCTAATATTGCACCACGAAAAAGGAACAACACTTCTTTCGAGAAATGAATCTCCTGTTTTCAATTTGAAATATTCAAATAATAATATTTTTGCCGATGTAGCTCAGCTGGCTAGAGCAGCTGATTTGTAATCAGCAGGTCGTGGGTTCGAGTCCCTCTATCGGCTCAGCAAAAATATAGGTCGGGGAGATACTCAAGCGGCCAACGAGGACGGACTGTAAATCCGTTGGGTAACCTTCGCAGGTTCGAATCCTGCTCTCCCCACAAACTTAATTTTTAAAATTTTTTGTGGTTTAGGATTTAATCTTTAAATTTGCAAAGCTT
>NZ_JAULRU010000300.1 GCF_030518155.1 Gilvimarinus gilvus
CAAGAGGAATATCTGCAGTTATAATCAGATCACCTGGGTGGCTTTTTTGCACAATATAATTGTCTGCCACATCGAAACCTGCAGGTACTTGCACAGCACTGATAACCTTGGAAGGAGGCGTGTTCAGGTACTGGTTTGCAACTAAAGTAGTTTCTACTGCTAAGCGTTCTGCTGCCCGAAAAAGAATCTCTTTAACAACATTAGGACAAGCATCTGCATCGACCCATATTTTCATCAGTCGTTAGCCCCGTGAATAAGATAAATGATAAATTCGAGAAAACCACCGATCATATTGAAAGAATATCAATCATTTCAGGACCAGAACTCGCTGCCTGGCTATTCACGACCGAATTCTGATCAGCGATACCATGAGGGTAGCCCCGCT
>NZ_JAULRU010000301.1 GCF_030518155.1 Gilvimarinus gilvus
CCCGTGCCGCTGCCGGTAGCATCACCACCACCCTGACCGACGCCAACAAGCTGGCTTTCGCCGGGCCGATCAGTGCCAACGCGGGCAGTGGCAACAGCGGCACCGGCACCATCACCCAGCCGACGCTGGGTGAAGCGCTGGACATTTACGGCGGTGCCGACACCGCGTTGATCCAGCAGTCGATTCGCGACTCGATGCCGGTGCGCGTGGTGTTCGACGCCGCCAGTAGCGGTTCGCAGGGCTACAAGCTGTTCGATGCCAAGGGCACCCAGATCGGCACGGGCAGTGTGGTGCCAGGGCAGGACAACAAGCTG
>NZ_JAULRU010000302.1 GCF_030518155.1 Gilvimarinus gilvus
CCCTTACGTACTCAGACTCTCAGGCTGGTTCGTAATCTAGACGCCACTTTGACGGTGTGTGCCCACCCATCGAAAAGTGGCAACGACGAGTACGGGCCAGCCTGGAAGTCCCGCAGGGCGAGGCCTGAAGCGCACATCTGCTGCGCCTTGCCTCTAGCAAAGGGAACCACCCTGTCCATCGAGACAAGGCGCGACATCTGCACGCTTCAGGCTACGCTGAGCATGCATGGGGTTTTTCAACAGCCTGCTAGTCCCAACCGCATGGCGGAGGCTGCATGGGTAAAAATAACATAAGATGGATTGCTCGGCAGGGGTTATATCTGACTTTCGCCTTGTTTTTCCCCTATCAAGCGTTCCCGGATACACTTGAGGTGCGGTACTGGGGCGGCACACCAGGTCGCGTTGAGTATGAGTTGGAGGTGCTGCGAGAGGCTTTGGATGCCGCGAGTGATGCACCTTACACCGTTCAGCATAACGTTCAAAGTTATGGCAGTGATCGTGGTCGTCAAGAGATTGCATTGGGTGATCGGGTTAATGTCTATGCGTCTGCGTATCAGCACGACGCACTCGTTACGACCGGCCAGTTAATCCCCGTTGAACGGCCTCTGTTAAAAGGTTTGCTCGGCTACCGGTCGTTGATTGTGCGTAAACAGGATCTGGCCAAATTTGCGGCAATGACCCGTTTGTCTGATCTGCAACAGGTCGTTGTAGGGCAGGGCTCTGGCTGGTTTGACGCCCAAGTTTATCGTCATAATGGCATTGAGGTCGATGAAAGTGCACGTTTCCGGTTGTTGCTCGGCATGTTGTCACACAAAAGATTCGATACCGTTATTCTCGGCGTCATGGAGGCCGCTCCAACGCTGGCGGGCAGCCAGTATGCCGATGAACTGTCTGTTGTACCTGGGCTAGGTGTTTACTACCCCCATCCTTTGATTTACTACGTCAGCGCTAATGCCCCGCAACTGGCCGAGCGTTTGCAGCGCGGAATGGATCTATTGCAGGCCAATGGCAAGCTCGATATGTTGTTTGCGCAACACTATGGTGACCTGATTGAAACCATGCGCGCCAGTTGGCAACACTTGATCATTCTTGAGCATCCCAATACGCCACTCGAAGGTGCGTTGGATGCACCCGTGTTCAAACCCTATATACGACCGCCAAGTTTTCAATAGTTTACATAGCGCGACAGTGTTTTTCAGAGCAAACGGTATTCTGATACTGAACTTGTTTACAACACTGGAGTGAAAAAATGAGTAAATTGATCCCCCAACTATTAATCGCAGGCGTTTTGTCTTTTAGTGCGGCCGCTTTCGCCGGACCACATGGGTCCGGGGGTGCAGCGGGGCATTTTTTGCTAAAGGAGAGGGTAATTGAGAAGCTGTCCTTGAGCGAAGAGCAAGTGAGTCAAATACGTGTGTTGGCCGAAAATTATGAAGCTGTCTATCCGCGCGATAGCCGCGCTCGTGAGGAGCATCGTGCCAGCATGCAAGCGCTAATGAACGCCGAGACCTTCGACAATGCAGCGGCGGCTGAATTGGTGGATGCCGGTGATGAGCGCAGGATCGCGACCATGAAACTGCGCTTTGATATTAACCAAGTGCTTAGCGACGCACAGCAAGAGCAACTGCATGCTTTTCAACGCAAAATGCAAAAGCGCGGAAAAGGAGGCTCGGGTAAGCGTTAAAATTACTCGGTTAGCGAATCTGCGCAGTGAAAATAGGGGGCCTTAACGGGCCCTTTTTTGCGTGGTATCAGCCCGATAAATCGAGCTGTAAGCCGCCACTTTTCGCATGACCAGCACGAATACGAATGCCCTGAGCCTGGGCCGCCGCAAGCGTAATGGCGAGCCCTAAACCGAAGTTGCCCTGATGGCTGCGCGCGGGATCAGCGCGGTAAAAGGGTTCGAACAGGTGTTGTATTTGCTCGTCGCTTACGCCGGGCCCATTGTCTTCAATGGTTAATAGCCAACCGCTGTCCGTTTGCTTTAAATAAAGCTGAACGCTGGTGGCATAGCGACACGCGTTGGCAAGTAAGTTGTCGAAAATACGCAGCATCAAATGAGGTTTGCAATACGCTTCAAGGAACGCTGGTCCGGAATAGGTAATGTCGGTTCGTTCCGACTGGAACCGCCAATCTTCGACGCTCGATTGGATTAAATTGACCAAGTCGACCCGGGTGCTTTGCTCTTTGTATACCGAGCCTTCCAGTCGTGCCAATGTAAGTACTTGCTCGATGAGGTGATCCAACGTATTGCACTCTTTTTCAATGCGCTTAACGTGGCTGTTATCCATTTGTTCGGAGAGCATTCCCGCTGCCAATTTCAATCTCGTCAGTGGCGATCGCAGTTCATGCGACACGTCCGCGACTAAGCGTTGCTGGCTTGCCATGGCAGCCTGTAATTTGTCTGCCATGCTATTAAACTCGTGCGCCAGCTCCCCGAATTCGCCCTTACCCGGTGCGACGCGCACATCCAATTGGCCATTTCCCAACTGACGTGCGGCTTGAGTCAAAGCTTGCACCGGGCGACTTAACCAACGCGCCAATATGAGCGACAAAATCAGCACTAAGCACATGGAGCCTGCCAGTCGCCACTTAGGTGAATCGTAGAGCAGTTGTCGCCAGGCCGAAACGTGCGTACGCGGCATCATCCAGAATGCTTGGTAATCCCCTGACTTGGTGGTGATGGTAAATGGGCCGATAACCTTAATACCAGGGCCAAGCTTCATTACATGTACTTGGTCGACATCGAACAAAGGTGTAAGTCGCCAGTGCCGTCTTTGATCTCGTATCGGGTTGCCTGATTTAGGGTCAAGAATAATCAGAGTGTGGCCAATACGGCTGCGCATAATCTGATGAATGTTGGCGGGCTGACGACTGTTAATACTGCGGCTGTACATTTCGAGCTTTTCAGCATCTCTGGCGGTGGGCTGACGGAGTTGGGCTCTATCGTCAAAGTAGTGGCTTGCGAAAAAATTGCCCACTATGAGTAGCGTGAGAGACAGCCAAAACCACAGGAACAGACGTCCGGCAAAGCCGGCGACCTTCAGTTTCATGACAGGTTATGAACCAGCAATTGATAGCCACTGCCCCGAATGGTTTTAATGGCCTCAATGGGGTTGATCGCGGTGAGTTTTTTGCGAATATGCGATACATGAATGTCGATGTGACGATCGTACGGCAATAGCTTGCGGCCAAATGCACGTTCACAAATAATGTGTTTTTCGACAATTTCCCCGGCTGATTTAAACAGCACATGTAACACGCGAAATTCAGCCGCGGTGAGATCGACGACTTCACCGTAATAATGGGCCTGCATATTGGCACTATTAAGCACAAGCGCACCGGCTGAGTTGGGTTCTGGTACCATCCTGCGCAGTATGGCGTGAATACGGGCCAGCAATTCTCTGTGCGAAAACGGTTTGGCCAGGTAGTCATCTGCACCCAGCTCTAAGCCTAATACCCGATCGATTTCATCGCCACGGGCGGTTAGCATTAATACTGGCACCCTTGAGCGTTGGCGCAATTGTTTAAGCACATCAAAACCGCTCAGTTCGGGCAGCATAACGTCGAGTAAAATCAGTTCTGGTGGGTCATTCAGGGCAGATTGCAGGCCTTCTCGGCCCGTGTATTGGCAGGTAACCAGATGCTCGTGTTCGCTCAAATATTCGCTGAGCATACCACACAAGTCCTGATCGTCATCGATAATTAATATTCGGCTCATATCTAATTGTATGCCGCGTCGGAGCCAGAGTAAGACGATTTACGTTATTTTACGAACGGGCCCCAAAAAGTTTTAGGGGCCCGACCGGAGTAAATTTCGACTAAGGAGCATCTGATCAAGTCTCCAGTGGTCTCTGCGCGAGTCAAAACGTTCACTCGGCAAGGCGCGCTTCGCAGGCAATGGCCATAGTCCTTGGCAAGAGGTGCAACACAGCGGATGGACGTTTTGGCCGCGCCCTTCGGGGCTTGCAGAGCTTT
>NZ_JAULRU010000303.1 GCF_030518155.1 Gilvimarinus gilvus
CGTTTGGGTCATCTGATTGAAAGACGATATATGCAAAACGGATAAGAGTTTGTACATACTCTCCGACTGATTACAGGATTCAAATGACGCTTGAACAGCAATGTTCAATCGTTAGAGCAACCAGTTTTGCTTGGCGACCATAGCGAGATGGAACCACCCGATCCCTTACCGAACTCGGAAGTGAAACGTCTTAGCGCCAATGGTAGTGTAGGGTTTCCTTATGCGAGAGTAGGTCATCGCCAAGCTTCAAATAAGAGACAGCCCCGATCATTAGTTTGGTCGGGGCTTTTTCGTGTCTCGGATTTAAGGGCGAAGAAGTAGCTAGAGCGCCGCTACGCGGCTGGCTAGAACGGCGCTGCGCGCCTGCAAGTGGCTAGAAAAGGCGTCAGGGCAGAGGTTTTTAAGGG
>NZ_JAULRU010000304.1 GCF_030518155.1 Gilvimarinus gilvus
ATCGTGCGTGCCATCCCCACCGCCGCGCTCAACCGCAGCCGCTACATGCTGCTGGTGTTCAGTGACCGGCGCACCCCAGAGCAGCGTGCCACCGATGCTGCCATGGCCCAGGAAGAAGCCGACCGCAAGGGCACCGCGCCCGCCGGCCAGCCAGCCACAACCGGCGAGCAGGCCGCACCGGCCACGGGTACCCCTGCAGCGCCGGCCAGCCCGGCCACGCCAACGGCCCCGGCCGCGCAGCCTGCGGCCCCAAGTGCTGCCCCGGCGGCAGCGCCGGCTGCCCCCGCCCACACCCGGAGACAATGATGGCTGCATCGCGCCGCA
>NZ_JAULRU010000038.1 GCF_030518155.1 Gilvimarinus gilvus
TGAACCACAGGAAGTCCAGCAAGCTTTTTTTCCCAGTATCTCAACTGCTCATTAATAGCATCTCCCTGAAGATTCTCTCGCTGCCAAAACGAATAGTCAGAGTACTGTATGTTAAGGGGGACTAACGACGACTCTTCCCCCTTAACGTAAGCTGAATACAAATTACTAAACTCGTCAACCAGAATCTTAAGCGACCAACCATCCGAGGCTATATGATGCATGGTGAAAACCACAATATGATCATCACTACCAGCGCTCGACAAGTGCACTCGAATCATGAGGTCATGAGACAGGCTGAACGATTTCAGTGATTCTGCTAAAATAAACTGCGCTATATTTTCTTTGCTACTATCTAAAGAGGTAATCGTTAGATAATTTTCCTCCCTGAGATTTTCCACCTTTTCTACTATTTGGACGACTTCATTTTCTGAGTCTACCGCAAAACGAGTGCGCAGCACCTCATGCCTTTGAATGATGTCAAATAGCGCTTTCTTAAAAGCTGCAATATCCAAATCACCACGAAGCCACATCGCGCTGGACATATTGTATTGCGGACCACCTCCTCCGACCTGATCCAGCACCCAAAGGCGGTATTGAGAATATGACAGGGGTGCAGATAACTTACCCAGGCGCTGTATTGCTTTTTCAGAATGACGGCCGCAATCCTTAGACAAGTAGTACGATTGCTCTGATATTGTTGGCCGGGCGAATATCGACTTAGCGGTTACATTGAAGCCAGCCTTTCGAAGCCCTGCCACCACTTTCATTACAGCAATGGAATGCCCGCCTAAAGTAAATATATTTTGATTTGTTCCGATACCATTAACATTCAGCACACTTGACCAAAGGGTGCATAAAAAAGATTCAATGTCGTTACTCGGCGCCTTGATAACAGCGGTATCATTGCTCGATGAAAAATTACGCAAGAGCTTAGCTTTATCTACCTTACCATTCGGTGTAAGCGGAATTTCTTCAATTAAACTAATTGAACTTGGCATCATGTAATCAGGAAGTATCCTCGATAGTTTTAGCTTAATATTCTCGACAACATCTACAATCGATAAAGGGTTCAATTTTCGGTCATTTTTGTCGGGATTCAAGCCAGCAAGCGTCACAAAAGCTACCAGCCTCTTAGTATCCCCCTCACCTGATGTTAAGACCACCGAACTTTGGACCTCAGCTAGTTTAGATAGCTCAGATTCAATTTCTCCAATCTCTACACGGAAACCTCTTATTTTCTCTTGATCATCAGACCGCCCAATAAATTCAAGCGTGCCATCAGCCTGCCACCGCACCCTATCACCGGTTTTATAGATCCGCCGTTCCTTTCCGTTGACACTTGAGGAATACCAAGGATTATTAATAAACGCTGAGTCGGTTAATTTTTTCTGATTCAGGTATCCTCGAGCCAAACCTAAACCACTAATGTAGAGTTCTCCAACACAACCTACAGGCAACGGATTCAAAAATCCATCGAGTACATATAGCTGAACATTGTTAAATGGGCCTCCTATATGCACTTTATTACATCCAGCCAGTAGCTTACAAAGAGATGCGCATACTGTATTTTCTGTCGGACCATAACCGTTAATAAGTGTTCTTCCTGTACCCCATCTCCTAATCAAGGGAAGCGTACAGCTTTCGCCTGCCACCACAATAGTTTCAACCGTTCTCCACTCTTCGCAATCCAACGATGGCAAAACACTAGGAGGAAGTGTAACCACGGAAATACCTTGATGACTAACAACCTTTGTTAACCTGAACGGATCTTGAATGTCCGCTTTTTCAAGCAGAACCAACATTGCCCCGGAAACGATAGAAGTAAATATTTCTGATACTGATGCATCAAAAGATAATGAGGCAAACTGTAGCACGCGACTATTTTCGCTTATTGAAAATTTTTGAACCTGGCCAAGAGCCAAATTAACCAGCCCCTTGTGCTCTACCATTACGCCCTTGGGTGTTCCGGTAGAACCTGAGGTATAAATTACATACGCAAGGTGCGAAGACGTAAGACTCAGTCCCTGAACCGGTAGGTTGCGAATGCTTTGACCCGCCAACCGATCTTGAACTCCCTCATCATCAAAAAGTAAGGCCTGCGATTGACTAATCCCTGTGCGCTCTAGTAAGGACGAGTGTGTCAAAACTGTACCCAGACTCGCGTCCTGCAACATGTATGCTATGCGCGATGACGGGTAGTCCGGATCAATCGGTACATAGGCACCTCCGGCCTTAATAATTCCCAAAAGG
>NZ_JAULRU010000426.1 GCF_030518155.1 Gilvimarinus gilvus
AATTGACCCGGCCATCCGCCTCTTCACCATAATGCACGCAAGCATGGTGGATCGATTGCATGATGTTGTGCAGCTTGCTGTCCACTTCGCCGGCAGTCCACAGCAGGCGCATGGCATTCTGCGACATTTCCAGGCCAGACACGGCCACACCGCCGGCGTTGGATGCTTTGCCCGGGGCATAGAGGATGCCGGCTTCCAGGAAGATATCCACCGCTTCCAGGGTGGTCGGCATGTTGGCGCCTTCGGCCACGCAGATACAGCCGTTGGCCAGCAAGGTACGGGCGTCTTCGGCGCCCAGTTCATTCTGCGTGGCGCATGGCAAGGCGATGTCGCATGCCAGGCTCCAAGGGGTCTGGCCCTTGCGGAACTCCAGGCCGAACTGCTCGGCCAGCTCGCT
>NZ_JAULRU010000305.1 GCF_030518155.1 Gilvimarinus gilvus
ACCATCTTTCGTATTTTGAGCCAACTGAACCTGCAGCAAACCCGCACGTTCCAGATCCATCTGATGAACTTCAGGATCACATAACTCACCGAAGAAAGTTTCTATAGACTGGTCAACCGGAACCTCCAACCACTTCACTAAAAGGTCAGCTTCTCGAAATACGACTTGAGCCGGACAACTCATCTCCCGCCAGAATATACCGGTACGCAACACATCATGCCTCGAGATAATTACTCGTAATGCATCTAACAGCTGCTCTAACTCGCCATCGCTATTAACTTTGATCAAAGTCGGCAATATATACGGATCAGAGCTTTCATCCATAATATGATGATACAGAATACCTTGTTGCAGGGGCCCCAGTGCATAAATGTCTTGTATGTTGTCGCTGCCTCCAGGCGCCAAATCAGTAATTCTGTTGACGTCACTTTGATTCAGCTCAATCAACGGAAGCTGTTCTGGTGTGATTGCAATCCCTACCTCGATTTTATTTTTAGGAACGACAAACTCATCTTCTTCCGTCACCAGGCATTTGGTTAGCTCACAGATTGTGGGGTTTGACAAGACATCTTTGACAGAAACACTCATTGATAGCTTCTGAATTTCACTGACCACTCGCATCACTAATAGCGAGTGCCCCCCGAGAGCAAAAAAGTTGTCGTGTATACCAACACGCTCCACCCCTAACACCTGCGCCCAGATCGAGCACAACATTGACTCCACCTGTGTGCGAGGGGCTTCATAACCAACTTGCATAGACGACACATCCGCCGCCGGTAGTGCCCCCCGATCAACCTTACCATTTGACGTTAGCGGCAAGCTCTCAAGCTCAACGAATACAGAAGGCACCATATACGACGGTAAACTCAATTCCAGCGCCTGCTTTATATCAGACACCAGCACATCGAACTGAACCGGCTTAAACTCCGAATTGAGTAATTTGTGTGAGCGGACCACATACGCCACTAGAATCTTATCTGACTCATTTCCCTGTGCCACAACCACGGCGTCCTTAACACCAGCCAGGGTGGTTAAAGTCGACTCAATTTCACCAAGCTCAATACGAAACCCTCGAATCTTTACCTGATGGTCAATTCTTCCTAAGTACTCGAGATTACCATCCTCTCTCCATCGAACTAGATCCCCGGTCTTATACAACCGTTGACTGCTGGAAGGATCCGATGAATCATAAAATGGATTCTCAATAAA
>NZ_JAULRU010000306.1 GCF_030518155.1 Gilvimarinus gilvus
CCCTGGTGCTGGCCATGACCTTCGCGGCCATGCATTACTTTGGCATCGGCCTGCACAAGATTTCGCTGGGGGCGCTGGTACTGGCCCTGGGCTTGCTGGTAGACGATGCGATCATTGCCGTGGAAATGATGGCGATCAAGATGGAGCAGGGCTACGACCGCCTCAAGGCGGCCAGTTACGCCTGGAGCAGCACGGCCTTCCCGATGCTCACCGGCACCCTGATCACCGCAGCGGGCTTCTTGCACATCGCTACGGCGGCCTCCAGCACCGGCGAATACACCCGCTCGATCTTCCAGGTGGTGACCATTGCCTTGCTGGCATCGTGGCTGGTCGCCGTGGTGTTCGTGCC
>NZ_JAULRU010000307.1 GCF_030518155.1 Gilvimarinus gilvus
CTGGCGGAAAGGCCCGGTCGCCCGGGGCATTGGTCATGATCGAGATACCTGCGCCCGCCAACGCCTCGGCGGTGTGGTCGACCACCGCGTCGGTGACGTCGCCCAGGCCGTAGGCGTGGCTGACCGCAACCAGGCCTTGCATGCCCAGGGCCTGGGTGCGCGCGGCAATGCGCTGAAGTTGGGCGATGCAGATATCGCCGGGTTCATGCAGGTGGATATCGACTTTAACGCCATGCCGCTCAGCGATGCCGAAGACGATATCCAGCTGGGCGTCAGCGTCGCCGTCCAAGGTGGTGGGGTCGATGCCGCCAACCACCTGAGCCCCTTCGCCGATAGCGGCCTCCATGACCTGGGCGGTGCCAGGGCAGGTGACCACGCCGGCCTGGGGGAAGGCCACCAGCTCGATGTCG
>NZ_JAULRU010000308.1 GCF_030518155.1 Gilvimarinus gilvus
AAGCGTTTCAGGTATGAGAGGGAAGAAAAGCCTGTGCCAAAATCATCTATAGCGATATCGGGCCCTAACGATTTAAGAGCATTTAGAGCAATTATTGAACGTTCCGGATTTAGCATTGCTTGAGTTTCAGTGACTTCAAAAATTAGATCGCTGGTTGATAGTTCACAAGCTGCTGCACTCCTGATAACAAAGTCAATGAAGTCATCTTTTTCTAATTGCAACATAGATAAGTTCATTGATAGTTTGCCGGGCATCAAGCCCGCTTTTTTCCATTCGGAAAATTCTTGCATAGCAGATAGCAT
>NZ_JAULRU010000309.1 GCF_030518155.1 Gilvimarinus gilvus
AGAACGTCATTGCCCAGCTGCACCACTTGCGCACCCACCCTTCGGTGGCTTCGGGGCTTGCAGCGGGTCAGCTGTACATCCATGGCTGGATCTATGACATCGAGACCAGCAGGATCGAAGCCTACGACGCTGCCAGCGACAGCTTCATGCCCCTGGCCGCAGGCCAACCGGTGCCATGCGCCACTCCGAGAGGCCGCTACTAAGCGACCCGTCCGCCGTTAAAACCTTGATAGCCGGCTGCACCCTGTAGGGGTGTGGCGCGGCCTTCGGCTGCCCTGAATACCCTGACTGCCCTGCCGGCGAGCCCGCTG
>NZ_JAULRU010000310.1 GCF_030518155.1 Gilvimarinus gilvus
AGCGCGGCGTGACCCTGCCGCGGACCTGAGCCGACGAGCGCGGGGAATTACCTGCGCTTTTGCCACTCCAACGAAGTACGCCGGTGTTCATGATGTGCATCGGTTTCGTCAGGAGCAGCCAATGAAACTCCATCCCGCAATCAGTGCCAAGCTGGCAGGTCTGCAGCCCAACCACATCGGGTTGTTGCCCTGGGCTTTGCTGGCGCATCCGTTGCCCATGCAGGCCGGGGGCGTGCCCCATCAGCCTGACCCCGATACGCCGCAGCCTGCGCAGCCAGGTGAATCCCCACCCATGGAACCGGGCG
>NZ_JAULRU010000311.1 GCF_030518155.1 Gilvimarinus gilvus
CTGGCCAGGTACTCGAAACCACGAAGGTTTGGGCGGGGCAGCAGGATAAGCTAAGGGTTGGATTGACCGATGCGATGGCGATTACCATTCCTCGGGGGGAAAGCGAGCAGCTTCAGGCAGTGTTAGATCTGGATAAAGTGATCAAAGCGCCGATCCAGAAAGGGCAGAGTTTTGGTACTTTGAAAGTAATGCTTGAAGGAAAGCTTGTTGCAGAGGCACCGGTTGTTGCGCTTGAAAGCATTAATGAAGCGGGATTTATACAGCGTATCTGGGATGCAATTGCGCTATTCTTTTATAATCTGATTA
>NZ_JAULRU010000312.1 GCF_030518155.1 Gilvimarinus gilvus
ATGGCCACCACCATGACCGTGCAGTATGGCCTGGTGGCCCTGCAATTGCTGGTGTTGGTCGGCTTCGCTTTCGCCGCGTTCGGCGGCACCACCGCGCCACCGCCGATGGCGTTCGACCTGGCCTGGTTCAACCCATTCGGCGTGGAGTCGTTCTCGGCCTTTGCCGCGGGCTTGTCGCTGTCGATCTTCATCTTCTGGGGTTGGGATACCTGCCTGACCGTCAGCGAAGAGTCGGTTGGCAGTGAAGAGGTGCCGGGCAAGGCTGCCACCCTGACCGTCATGCTGATCCTCGGCCTGTACCTGTTCACTGCCATTGCCACCCTGCAGTTTGCCGGCATTAGCGAAACGGGCCTGGGGCTCAACAACCCGCGCATCCAGGAGAACGTG
>NZ_JAULRU010000313.1 GCF_030518155.1 Gilvimarinus gilvus
TGAAATTGTCCAGGCAATCATCGTGATGGCGCATACGCTGCACTTGCAAGTGGTCAGCGAAGGCGTGGAAACCGAGGAACAGCGAGCGTTTCTCGCAGACCACGCCTGCGACTACCTGCAAGGCTTTCTGCTCGGGCGGCCAATGCCCTGGGCCGAGCTGCAACCCATGCTGGACCGGCTGCAGCGCACCCTCGTGGTGTTTACCCCTTGCTGCGATACAGCGTTATCAGGGTCGCCGGATCTTTATGCAGGTACCCCTGGCTACCGTGCAGGCGCATCAGTTGCGCGGCGAGGCCACTGAGCGGTGTTGCCGAACCTTGCTCGCGCG
>NZ_JAULRU010000427.1 GCF_030518155.1 Gilvimarinus gilvus
CATTGACAAAGCTCAGATCAAAACTAAACGCCCCGGCCAGAGTCGGGGTGTACTGCACAGTGAAGGTGGTACTCCCACCGCCGGCACCTATCGTGGTACTTCCCGGTGCACCGATAGCATTGATGGTGACATTGCTCGGGGCCGCGGTAGTAGCGGTGGCGATGGTAAGGTCATCGGTACCGGAGTTGGTCACGGTGTAGGTCACGGTCTGGGGCGTGCCGGCAGCCACGAAGCCCTGTGCATCAGTGCCGCCATCGGCGACTGCGCCGCCCACGGAGGAGGAGACCGATATCTCAGGCGCACCCGAGCCCGTGCCCGAGACGGTGAAGTTGAACGGGTTCTCATCCGCATCATCATTGACAAAGCTCAGATCAAAACTAAACGCCCCGGCCAGAGTCGGGGTGTACTGCACAGTGAAGGTGGTA
>NZ_JAULRU010000314.1 GCF_030518155.1 Gilvimarinus gilvus
CCCTCGAATCTTTACCTGATGGTCAATTCTTCCTAAGTACTCGAGATTACCATCCTCTCTCCATCGAACTAGATCCCCGGTCTTATACAACCGTTGACTGCTGGAAGGATCCGATGAATCATAAAATGGATTCTCAATAAACTTCTCGGTCGTTAATTCGTGCTGATTTAAGTAGCCACGAGCCAACCCCGGGCCACCTATACACAACTCGCCTGCCGATCCAATTGGCAAAAGCTCGTTGCTACCGTCAACAACGTAAACAAAGTTGTTAGCAAGTGGAGCGCCTATAGAATTTGGTAGGCTATTACCGCGTGTCGATAGACACATAGTAGTAAAAGTAGTATTTTCTGTTGGCCCATATCCGTTTATAAATGTTAAATGATGATAATCATCTAGAAGCTTTTTTATCTTCTCCGGGTTGACAACATCTCCACCCGACAGCACGTAATTAACACCGTTAAAAATATCGTCGGCATGATCTACCACATCGTGAAAGAGGGCAGCAGTAAACCATATAGTATTGATTTGATGACTTTCTATAAGCTTTTTCAAAGTTGCAAAGTCAAGTGCCCCTGAGGGCGCTAGAACACATACTCCTCCCGTTAGCATGCTCCCCCAAACTTCAAACGTGGAAGCATCAAATGATATTGGGGAATGCTGTAGAATTATCGGAGGACTCTTACCCACCAAGGGTTTAATATCACCGAATATAAGCGCATTTACACTGATATGCTCAACCATCACACCTTTAGGCGTTCCGGTAGAACCTGAGGTATAGATCACATACGCAAGGTGAGAGGACGTAAGACCCAACCCCTGAGCCGGTAAGTTACTTATGCTTTGCCCGGCCAACTGATCCCGAAATAACACATCATCAAACAGTAAGGCCTGCGCTTGACTGATCCCTGTGCGCTCTAGTAAGGACGAGTGTGTCAGAACCGCACCCAGACTCGCGTCCTGCAACATGTATGCTATGCGCGATGACGGGTAGTCCGGATCAATCGGCACATAGGCTCCTCCGGCCTTAATAATTCCCAAAAGGCCAATCACCATCTCGACAGAGCGCTCAACGCACAACCCAACCAACGTGTCAGGCTCAACACCTCGTTCTGCAACTAGATAATGCGCCAGCTGGTTCGACCTCTCATTGAGCTGC
>NZ_JAULRU010000315.1 GCF_030518155.1 Gilvimarinus gilvus
CCCTCCTGTGGGAAAGGGTTTACCTGCCAGAAGGCCAGTACAGGCTCACAATTTTTCATACACAAGCTTGGAAATGCGTTCAGGAGCCCTGTGGAAAACCCGCCTTCAGCACCGTTGATAAGCATGCTTTTTTTCTGAGGACCAAACCCCCTGTGGGTAAACAGGCATTTAATCCACAGGCTAAATCACGTTATCCATACCCCTCAGGCCACTCCAACCACAGGGTTTAATTTCTCTGTACATTACGTAATTCAAAGCCTGCAAAGGTTTATCCACAGATAAGGCTGTGCATAAGAATAAACATAAAAACAAAGCTTTTATAAATTTCTCTTCTTTGATTTCTGTTGTGTG
>NZ_JAULRU010000316.1 GCF_030518155.1 Gilvimarinus gilvus
AGCGCCTGGAGTTCTATAGCGACAAGGACCTGGCCACCATCGTCAGCCGCTCGGCCAATATTCTTGGCCTGGCCATCGAGGACCTGGGTGCCTACGAAATTGCCCGCCGTGCCCGTGGCACGCCACGAATCGCCAACCGCCTGCTGCGCCGCGTGCGTGACTACGCCGAGGTGCGCGGCAAGGGCCAGATCACCAAGGCCGTGGCTGACATGGCGTTGAACCTGCTGGACGTCGACGAGCGCGGTTTTGATCATTCCGACCGTCGCCTGTTGCTGACCATGATCGAGAAGTTCGATGGTGGCCCGGTGGGCGTCGACAACCTGGCGGCGGCCATCAGCGAAGAG
>NZ_JAULRU010000317.1 GCF_030518155.1 Gilvimarinus gilvus
CCCCCTACCTGTCCGCGACCAGCTCGGGCCTGACCTACCTGACCGAGCGCTTCAAGGACTTCCCCCATGGCGTGCACATCACCCTGCAGGGTGTGCCACGCTCGGTACTGGCCGAGTACGCCGAGTCGCATCTGTAAAACCCTGTCGCCGGGCAGCCCGCTGCCCGGCATCTCCACGAGTGTGTTCATACAGCGGCCAGACCTGCCGACACATACCTCTGCTCAAACCTGACCCACAGGTTTACACTGCAGGCTCCCTTCACAGGAGCAGAGCAGTGCTGACACATCTTGATTCCCAGGGGCGGGCCAACATGGTCGACGTCACTGAAAAGGCCGTGACCGAGCGCGAGGCCACCGCCGAGGCGCG
>NZ_JAULRU010000318.1 GCF_030518155.1 Gilvimarinus gilvus
TGCGCCGGGGATTGTCTTCTACCGTTTAGTGAATACACTGGATGCTATGTGGGGGTATCGTACAGAGCGTTACTGCCATTTTGGCTGGGCGGCGGCTAAGTTGGATGATGGGTTGAATTATCTCCCCGCCCGTTGCACCGCTTTGAGTTATGCCGTTTTATCTGATGCGACTAATGCCCTTAGGTGTTGGAAAACACAGGCAGCTGCACATGCGAGTCCTAATGGCGGGCCGGTCATTGCCGCAGGCGCAGGCGGCCTGGGTGTATTGCTGGGAGGGCCTACGCGTTATCAGGGTGTCTGGCAGGATAAACCCTATTTGGGTACGGGTTCGTTGCCTAAAGTGGATGATCTTCAGCGGGCAATGCGCTTGGTGTCATTAAGCCTGCTTC
>NZ_JAULRU010000320.1 GCF_030518155.1 Gilvimarinus gilvus
CCAGCAGCAGTTCGGTGTCGGCGGCCATGGGTTCATCGCTGGGGGCCAGTAGCAGCTCACGCACCTTCTCGGCCAGCGGCGTGCCACCAGGCTCACGGGTCAGCACCACATCCAGGCCATGCTCGCGCAAGCGCGCCGCCAGGTAGTCGCGGTTGGTGCTTTTGCCCGCGCCTTCGGGGCCTTCCAAAGTAATAAACAAGCCGCTCACAGGCAGTCCTTAATGTTGTTCGTCAGGCGTTGCCGGCTCGGCCGCCTGGGCATCACCGGCGGGAGCGGCCGGCGCCGGCTGCGCAGCCGGCTCATCGGGTACCGGCTGCTCTTCGCCGGCGGCTGGCGCAGCGTCATCGGCGCC
>NZ_JAULRU010000322.1 GCF_030518155.1 Gilvimarinus gilvus
GCGCCCTTCGGGGCTTTCAGAGCTTTCCGATCTCTGTGTTGGCTCCCCTCACCGGGCCATCGGCACGCCATCGGATCGCCGCCTTGACCTCGAAAAGCTCTTGTAAGCCAGAGGCCACTGAGGACTTAATCAGAGGCTCCCTAGAGGCAAGGTGCGGCAGATGTGCGCTTCAGGCCTCGCCCTGCGGGAATTCCAGGCTGGCCCGTACTCGTCGTTGCCACTTTTCGATGGGTGGGCACACACCGTCAAAGTGGCACCTAGCAGGCTGAGAGTCTGAGTACGTAAGGGGGTTTTCAACGCCCTGCTAGACGGCCCCACTGATTTGGCTTA
>NZ_JAULRU010000323.1 GCF_030518155.1 Gilvimarinus gilvus
ACAATAAATATCGAATTAATTATCTATCCTAATGAGGCTTTTGATTTGTTGGATGAAGAACAAAAAATACATCTTTATAGAATTTTACAAGAAATTCTTCATAATATATATAAACATGCTGATGCTCAAAATGTCTCAATAACTGTGACAAGACATCATATGATGTTTAATTTGATTATAGAAGATGATGGAAAAGGATTTGATATAAAAGAAACAAAACAAGGGATAGGAATTTTGAATATTAATGAGCGAATAAATCTTATAGGAGGAGTATTGAAAGTGGATTCGGTATTAGGAAATGGAACAACAATAATTATAACGTTAAATGAAGAAGATAAGAATAGGA
>NZ_JAULRU010000325.1 GCF_030518155.1 Gilvimarinus gilvus
TGAATGAAGCCAGTGGCGCTGCCATGCGCTGCACCGCCTGGTACCAGTAAAGGCCCCAGGGTCAACAGCAGGATCGAGGTGCGGTTCATGGCTGCGCGTCCTTGTGCATGGCAGCATCCTCACCAAGTGACCGTGACTTTCAACAGGTCGGCGTACAGGCCGGCTTTCGGCACCCAGGCCAGCGTGTCGATTCGCGCATACAGCGGCAATTCGGCCGAGCCGCTATCGGGCACCCGGGCCGCCTGCGCAACGTTCACTGGCAGTGGCTCGCGCCAGGCCGCGTCGCGATAGAGCCGATAAGGAATAGGCCGGCCCGGGGCGTCGTCGCTGGCCAGGAAACGCACGTCGCCAGTGCCGCCGTGCTGGCCGCCGTCGACCTGTACTTGATAAGGCGTGTCGGGGTTGCACTCTAGGC
>NZ_JAULRU010000327.1 GCF_030518155.1 Gilvimarinus gilvus
AAGAACAAGGCTTTGATGAGGTTTACCATCTGGAAGGTGGAATCCTTAAATATCTGGAAGAAGTCCCTCAGGAAGACTCGATGTGGGAAGGTGAATGCTTCGTATTCGATAACCGGGTCACCGTCAATCATCAGTTAGAAAAAGGTAGCTACGACCAGTGCCATGCCTGCCGTCTGCCGCTGACAGCTGAACAGATGCAAAGTGATCAGTACCAGGCGGGGATCAGCTGCCCGAGTTGCTATGACAGTCAAAGTGAAGTGCAACGTCAGCGGTTTGAAGAGCGGCAGAAGCAGATGAAACTGGCTCAGCTGCGCG
>NZ_JAULRU010000428.1 GCF_030518155.1 Gilvimarinus gilvus
CTGCGGTGTTCAAAATTATAATCTTTACCTTTACCACATAAAAACGCCCGGCGTACGCAGCGGGAAACACAGTGATAGTAAGGGGTATCGGCAACAGATATCAGCTCTTTCCTTGGGCGAGTCATCGTTCTTCCTTAAACGCTGAGGTCGATATTTACAATGGCAGAGGGTTGTGGCACTGTCAAGTTTTTGGGTGTCCCGAAATGGATCGGCAGAGGGTTTCCCGAAATGGATCGGCAGAGGGTTGTGGCACTGTCAAGTTTTTGGGTGTCCCGAAATGGATCGTCCCGAAATGAATCGGTAATTACAATCAATCGACGATGGTTGTGATTGGAGCAATTGGTGGGCGAAATTATAGGCACAATGATCGGCAATACTAATCGTGTAAGATCTATAGAATGTAAAGATTGATCGCGATAGTACTGTCGTTTTTACACCCTCTTTATATGCCCTGGCAGGCTGTTGAAAATGGGGAAGGTCTATTTCTCTTACTAAAATTAAGGAAACGGTGGCGCCTAGCCTGAATGATCGTCATTCTGCGGGCGGGTGCTGGAAATTACTGTCCATAACTTTCGGAAACGGCGTTCCAGTATCTTTTCCACTTTGTGTACCGTGCGATTGATTTTGTGCCAGCGTGAGCGCGCCATCTGTAAAAGGTGACGGGAGCGATGATTTACGCACAGAAGAGCGGCAAGGCTGGCGGTGATGACCACCAGCCCCACGGGAATAGGGGACAGCAGCAGTAATATACCCAAAAGCAGCCCGACTAAGGCAATAAGCGTTACCAGCCAGTCGCGGACTATTTTCATAACGGGTCGCTCATATTCATATTTTGCACCGCTTTTCTGGCATTTTAGGGGGTGCACCGAATTTGGCGCGGCACTCGCGGTGTTAGCCTAACTGGTGTTTGTTGCAATTGGTTAACAGCGCCTTAAAAATCGCTTTGCGGTCAATGGCGCATTTATCTGCCAGAGGTATGTGCATGGTTTGATTGTGCAGCCAGCGAAGCATTGGTAACGCCACTCTTTGAGTTGCCTGATCTTTGCCATGTTTCTCCGGCTACGAAAGAGCGCCTGTTCCAATGGTCTTGTCCCCTGCACTCGACGAACTATTATTTATCATGTTTATTGGCTAGACTGTTTTACGATCACAGGCGGCCCTGTGTGAGGGTCGCGTGCATGTTTTGGAGCACAAGGAGTAAGTACTATGAAAATCCAGATTTTCCTCTCACCGCAAAGGCTTTTTCACCAATTTTTTCGCCAGGCTCAAGTCATTTTAGTTGCACTACTGTTGGGCGCCGCTCCCGGAGTAATGGCTGATGAATCGACCGGTGTGGGTGCTAATGGTGTCGCTTTGCCTTCCAGTCCGGCTTTTATAGGAGAGGGGGGCGAAAAGGTCACTATGGACAATGTAGTTCGCGCCGAAACGGCAAAGTATTTTGCCGAGGAAACCATCAAAACAGGCCCGAATAAGTTTCGTCACGAACGCAATGGTATTCAGCTCGACAACCAAACCATTATTCGCTCAAACTTCGACCTGATTTATTCCTATGCAGTTTTTGACGCCAGTGAGGGGCTGGAAATTACGGTTCCTGAATACGATCTGTACCACTCGGTTCAAGTATTTGATGAAAATCATGTAACACTGGAAGTAGTGTATCCGGGTGAAACCAAAATCGTGTCACATGATCAACTCACCTATGGCGATCATGTATACCTATTTATGCGTACCCAGCCCCCTTCCACGGATAAGGCCGGCATTGAGAAACTGCATCAGCGTCAGGATTCGGTAGAGGTAAAAGCCGGGTCGAGCAACCCCTATACCTCTGAGGTAAAGTATGATGTGAGCTCGTTCAACGCGCTGCGCAACGAACTTATCGCTCGCGCTCCTAAAGAGGTTATTGTTTACAAGGGGTTTATTGAAAGCCTTGACGATATAGTGTCCCCTCATTACCAGATGACCAATCTAGCGGGTTGGGGAGGACTACCTGCACGTCATGCCCACTATTTTGTAGTCGCTCCGGCAGATGATAAGGCCCGGCAAGGCGACGCTTCCAGCTTTACCTTCAGCCCACCGCCGGTGCAGTTTGACCGCTCTGGGTACTGGTCACTTACCGTCTATAACCCTGAGGGCTGGGTAACCACCAAGCCATTTAAAATTAGCTCGCTCGAGGCGAAGCCAAACAAAGACGGCACTTACACAATTAACTTTAATGGCCCCGAAGATTCAATTAACAACCTGGAAGTTCCAGAAAACTGGAACGCTCTTTTCCGCTGCTATCTCCCCGAATCGCGTGAGGCCATTATCGATTTTCAAAAAGATATGGATGCCAACCACAAGGTTCTGTCTAATTGATCGCATGGAATCCCCTGGCTAAATTCTAGGGGATTCTGCCCTTTTAAACATATACACGAAAATAATTAGATACTGGGTACTTTCAAAACCGAGGGCAGCCCCTAAACGGGGCTGCTTCGTGTCGTTGCTTATGCCTTAGAATTTGATAAATTTGGTAAGTGAAATTGTGCCACCTGGTGGTAAAATAAACAGAGGGACCATGTTTAATTTTTTCAAATCAAAACCTATTCTTTCTGAGCAAGACGCTGCGTTTCAGATTGAGACCTATCAATGGTTGCTTAAATACTTCGGCGGAAAGGATTTCTATGAAAGGTCCGAGCTCGTTCTCCCCCCCGGCAGTATTTTCCCTCCAAAGTTGAAAGTCCCGAAGAAGCCGCGATTGCAATGTTTTACGCTGTTAAGAAGTACGCAGGTATGGAGGATTGGCCGTGCAAGCTCTTAGCTCAAGAAGACGATGTTGACCCTTTGGTCGGCGAGATGCTTGTCGTGCAGAATGCGCCTAACTCCGCATTGGGGACATTCGAATATAGGGGTGATAATGAAGCTATTATTACGTATAACCCTAGCAGGCTGTTGAAAAGCCCCAAGCGTACTCAGGCTTTCAGGCTGGCTCGTAATCTAGGCGACCTTTTGAAGGTGTGTGTCCACCCATCGAAAAAGGGCAACGACGAGTGCGGGCCAGCCTGAAAGCCCCGGGGGGCGTGGCCTGAAGCGCACATCTGTTGCGCCTTGCCTCTAGCAAAGGGAACCACCCTGTCCGTCGAGACAAGACACAACATCTGCACGCTTCAGGCTACGCTGAGCATGCATGGGGTTTTTCAACAGCCTGCTAGAACAAGCCCCACGCAGTTAGTTGCAACCTTTGCCCATGAGTTATCTCACTACCTGACCTGTACCGCCAATGAGCCGCCTCCCGGAGGGTGGGATAATTGGGAGTTTGCTACAGACATTGCGGCGACATTTCTTGGCTTTGGCGTATTCATGGCCAATTCTTCGTTTAACTTTAGTTAGTATCACAAATACGGGCTCGCAGGGTTGGCAAACTACGGGTGGCGGTTATCTAACAGAATCAGAGCATGTGTATGCCTTGGCATTATTTTTACTGCTTAAGGATATGTCGGTCGTGCGGGCAATGAACTGCTTGAAACCCAATCTGAAGAAGTTGCTTAAAAAGGCTGTTAAAGAACTTAGTGACACCAATGTCATTGCAGAACTCAAAGCAATAAAATACGAGGGGATAGCTATAGATCATTGTCAGGGGGCGAGCTTGTAGCAAAGCCTGGGCTCGGAATAGATTATTTATCTCAACGAAGCTTTCGGTGAGGTATTCACTACCCACGTACTAGGAGTATTCTTTCCCGTACCCCGTACCCCGTATCCCAATGATTTTTCTCAAAGACCTCTGCACTATATCCCCGGCTGTCCTTGTTTTGCGTCGCCACGTATTTTTTCATCGGCTGTTGTATTCCGATATTGGCTGGGGGATACATCAAACCAGCGTTTGAAGGCGCGGCTAAAACTGGGTTGGTCACCGTAGCCAAGTAGGTAGCTGATTTCGCTGAGTGAGTGCTCGCCTAAGCTCAGGTATTCTTTGGCCAGTTCGCGACGAATTTTATCCAGCAGTTGTTTGAAGTGGGTACCTTCGTCTTGCAGGCGCCTTTGCAGGCTGCGGGTGCTAAGGCCAAGTTCGACTGCGATGGCAGCTTCTGAGACTTCACCCGAGGGCAGTCGCGCGGCGATTGCCTGGCCAAGGCGGGCGCGGATATTACTGTTTTGCACTTTACTGAGGTTTTCCAATGCCAGCTTTTCATTGACCAGTGCCAGCTGAGTATTGGCGCCGGGCAGGTGAATGTGGGCTTGCTGGCAATCAATGGCAATCCAGTTGTTAGCGGCACAAGTATCAGCATTCCCGCTAAAAAAAGCCTGTGCCTCGGCCGATAATGGTTGCCCGTTTAGGTCTATCCCCAGTGCCACTGGACTAAAGCTGTCGCCTAGCAGTGACCGGCACATCGTGACGATGGCTGCCAGTCCTGCCACCTTGGCCGCGTCGGTGCTCTGAGCATGGGGTGCAATTTGCAGTTGGTAATGGGCGCCTTCTTTGCTCAGCTTGGCGTGTAAACCACTGTTAACCAGCTGTGCGTAACGCACCAAACGCTCCAGTGCTTCGTACAGGGTGTCGCTGGCAAGCCAGGCAAACCCTAAGGCGTTAAAGCTGGTGGGCTGCCAGCGAGCGCCGACGTCCAGCCCGAAATCCGGTTTGGAGTAACAGCGTTCAGCTTCTGTCCACAGCTGGCGCATTCCCGTTGCTGGATAGCGCCCGCTGGCATCGGCCAGGCGCGCTGGGTCTAGCCCCGCCTGCAGAAAAGCGGCGCGGGCATCAATGCCGTCATCACTCAGGGTTTGCCAAATAAGCTTGGCCCAGCTCGTCAGTGTGGTGTCCATAAATTCCTTGCATACATCAGTGAACCCCCAGTTTAAGCAAAAAACACCATCTTGGCAGCAATTGCTAAACAGTTGGCGTCTGGGAACAAATCGCCCCGGTGCGTTGGGCATATTCTGAACTTGTACCCAAAAGGAGGAATTCGGGATGACAAGTTCACAGTATTATCAGCACACCATTAATACACCTTTTACTTGTTTTGGACGTGGGTTGCACACCGGTGTACCGGTGGTGATGAAAGTACTGCCCGCTGGTGACAACACGGGGCGCACCTTTGTTCGGCGCGATTGTTTGACGGGACAAAACGATGTGCGAGCCATTTGGTTTAATGTGCGTAACACGCAGCTAAGCACCACGCTTTGCAACCGCTTTGGCGTAACGGTAACGACCGTTGAGCATTTGATGGCTGCGTTCGCGGCACATGGCGTGGACAATGTAAAAATCGTGTTGGATGGCCCTGAAGTGCCCATTTTGGAAGGTAGCTCGCGTACCTTTTCTGATTTAATTTTGGCCTCGGGCCTAAAACAACAGCGCGCCCGTCGCAAGGTGATCGTGGTGAAGCGGGCCGTGCAATTTGATTTGGGTGATCGCTCCGGGATGCTTGTGCCCGGCAAGGGTTTAACCGCCGATTTAGAGATTGATTTTGAGGCCCAGGCGATTGGGCGGCAAGCCATTAAGGGAGTTGAGCTGAATGAGGAAACGTTTGTTCGTAGTATCCGTGACGCGAGAACCTTTGGTGTTGTGGACGATGTTGAGCAATTGATGCAAAACGGCTTTGCGCGAGGCGCCTCGCTCAAGAATGCGTTGGTGGTGCAAGGTGACCGTATTCTTAATCCTGAAGGGTTGCATTACCCTGATGAGTGCGTGCGCCATAAAGTATTGGATTTATACGGCGATTTGGCGATGGCGGGTGCGCCGATTAAAGGCCATTTTCGCGGCTTGAAAAGTGGCCACCACATCAACGCCAATGTTGTTACCCAACTGTTAACGGATTCACAGAGTTTTGAATTTATCGATGCCGAACAGGCCGATCGACAATGGCAGAAATTGCCTACACAGGTAACGGCGTAGCAGTATGCAAGGCGCTCTGCGCTTTATCGTAGAAGGGCGAGTTTATTGATGGCATCGATGTTTGAGTTGCGTCAATAAACCTGTCCTATATATTTCTTTTGTTGGCCTCGGCGTTGCGCCATTGTAGTGGGCTACAGTCACTATATCTGAGTAGGTTTAGTGTTGGGGCCTCAGGTTTTTAAAACTGCGCACCTACCCAGAAAATGTCGATATTTTCAAATTCGTCCGGGCCCATGTTTCGTACAAAAAATAGATACTTTCTATCCGGCGTCACATTTGTGCTCATCTTGCAGGCCCTTTTTGTTTAACCACCGTTGTGCGATATAATCCGCTCTCGCATCAATGGGGGCGGATTGTTGGGGCTGTGCTTTGCCCTCAGCAGTACCAGCCAACTTTGTTCTCTTAGTCTTACCGGTTAAAAGTCGACACTTTATGCTCAACACCTCTTTAACACGCCTGAATAAGTATATTAGCGAGAGCGGTATGTGCTCGCGGCGCGATGCCGACCGCTATATTGAGCAGGGTAATGTGTACCTAAACGGTAAGCGAGCTCAGGTGGGCGATCAGGTGGCGCCGGGGGATGTGGTGCGGGTAAATGGTCAGCTTATCGAGCCGCAAGAGGCGGAGGATCTAATCTTTATCGCACTGAACAAGCCGGTAGGCATTGTCAGTACCACGGAGAGTAGTGAGCGGGACAATATAGTTAATTTTGTGCGTCACAGCACCCGAATTTTTCCCATCGGGCGGTTGGATAAAGACTCTCAGGGTTTGATTTTTTTAACCAACAATGGCGACTTGGTTAATAAGATTCTGCGCGCGGGCAACAACCATGAAAAAGAGTACTTGGTAACAGTTAATAAGCCGATTCGCGACGACTTTATTACTGGTATGAGTCAGGGCGTGCCGATTCTGGGCACTATGACGAAAAAGTGTAAAGTCAGTAAGGAATCGCCCACTGTCTTTAGAATAACCTTGGTACAGGGGCTTAATCGCCAGATTCGCCGGATGTGCGAGCATTTTGGTTACGAAGTTGTGCGCCTTGAACGCGTAAAAATTATGAATGTGGGCCTGAAGGGCTTGCCGGTGGGCGAGTGGCGCGACCTTACCCAAAAAGAATTGAAAGTTCTGCTCGCCTCGATAGAAGACTCCTCGTCTGAGGCACCTGCTGGACGCAAAAACTCACAGAAAAGTGCGCCACATAAAGCGCGTGGGCAGGGCAAGCCGAAGGCCGGTGGCAAAAAAACCATCGCGGGTGGCAATAAAAAATCTGCTGCAGTGGGCGGTAAAAGGTCTGGTCCCAAAGCTGGCGGCGGGGGTAAAAATAAGCCTGCAGGGGGTGGCAAGCCTGCGTCAAAGTCATCACGCCACAATACGGGCGCGCCGTCTAAAGGTGGAGCTAATAAACCGGGAGGCAAGAATAAACCCGGCAGTCGATCGCGACAAAAGCCCGCCCGCTCAGGCCCTAAAAAGCCACGACGCTAGCCAGCCAACGATGAATAAGCGCAGAGACAATACACGACCTGATTTCTACCGACGCCCACTCCTCACCCTACAACCCAAACACCCATTCTGGAAGCCAGCCAAGTGCCCAAGCCTCAAGCTGTTTATCCAGCCCCGTCAGAGTGAGCAAACCCAGCAATATAAGCATGGCGCCTAGCATTATCTTGCCAAAGCCCGCGCCTTTGCTCATGCCACCCGTGAGCTTTTGTAGAGCCTTGCCTGAGACGAGGCCTGCTACCAACAGTACAAGTGCGGTACCGACGCCAAAAGCGAGCATAATGATAAACGCCTTGGTCATTTGCTGGCCCTGAGAGGCTAGGGCAATAGCGGCGCCAAGGGTTGGGCCGACGCAAGGCAGCCAGACAATACCCAGTAAGAAACCGACACCAAATTGCCCACCCCAGGCGTTGTCTGCTATACCGCTAAAACGACTGCTTAACATTGACAGACGCAAGCTTAACCAGTCGCCTAAGGGTTTGACGACCAGAACAAGCCCTACTAGCAGCAGTAAAAGGGCGGCAAAGTAGCGGAACAGTTCCGGGTCGAGCCCAAGATTGACCAGTACAAAGCTCAGTAGGGTGCCGGCAACGGCAAAAGCTAAGCTTAAACCCAGTGCCAGCGCGTAGGGGCCAAAACGACTTTGGCCCGAAGCGGAGCCCATTACTATAGGCACTAATGGCCACACGCAGGGCGATAGTACGCCCAGCATGCCGGCCAAAAAAGCCAGTGGAATGGCGGTTAATTCAAGGCTCATGGTGTCGCCATAGTGGCTTGGTTCAGTGCTTCAAAGATTTTCTCTTCGCGGGTTTCGGCCACGCTAAACCACACCTGCTTGCCGCCGCTAAAGAGTATCAGGGTTGATTGGCGCGGGGCTTTAAAATGCTTTACCCACTCTTTTTGATCGTCAAAATCTACATCTAAAACGACCAGTTCCGACTCAGGATTTTGGGCCTGATAGGCCTCTAATACTTTACGTTGTTTGGCACAGGTGGGGCACCAGGTGGCATACACATCCACCAGCACAGGCGTGCCATTGCTTTGCAGGGTATCAAACCTCTCTTTACTGAAGGGCTCAGTGTCGAGCGCCCATGCGTGTGTGCCAGCGAGTGTGATGACGATGGTGGCGAGCAATCGAGCGAGTAGCTTCATAGTGATCTCCGATATTAGACTGTAAAGGGTAGAGTCATTAAAGACGGTATTGTTACATTGGCGATGTAAATAAGTGTTATTACCATCATTAAGCTTTAGGCCTCAATCCTAATTCAAGTTGCACTTTGGTACGACTGTCTCTATTGTGGCTGACAGTTCCCATAAGGCATTTGAAAGGCAAGAATGAAAGTCCCCAAGCGTTTGCAACCACTGCTCGATGACGGCTTAATCAGTGGCGTCCAATCCCGTTTAATGAGCGGTAAAGAAGCCGATATTTTTATAGTGCGTTGTGGCGATACCATCCGCTGCGCCAAGGTCTACAAGGACGCTGCTAAACGCAGCTTCAAAAAGGCTGCCGAATACCAGGAAGGCCGCTCAGTGCGCGGTGGCCGTCGCGCCCGCGCTATGTCTAAACGCTCCGCCTATGGCCGCCAGCAGCAGGAAGAAATCTGGCAGAACGCCGAGGTAACCGCGCTTTCACGCCTGGCGAAGGCCGGTGTGCGTGTACCAGAGACTTTTGGGTGTGTCGATGGTGTGTTGCTGATGGAGCTGGTCACCGATGACGACGGCGATGTCGCGCCGCGCCTTGACGATGTAGTTCTCACCCAAGAGCAGGCGCTGGAAGACCATGCCCTGATGATGCACTACATTAAGCTCATGTTGTGTGAAGGTCTGGTGCACGGTGATTTGTCGGAATTTAATGTACTGCTCGACCCTTACGGTCCGGTGATTATCGACTTGCCGCAGGCCGTCGATGCCGCCGCCAATAACAACGCCCAGGCGATGTTTGCGCGGGATGTGAATAAGATTACCGAATACTACGCCACTTTTGCCCCCGAGCTTAGCAACACCGATTACGCCCGTGAAATGTGGGCACTGTTTGCCGAAGGCGAGCTGACCCCTGAGTCGGAAATAACCGGAATCTACTACGGCGAAGAAGGCGAGCCCGACGTGGACTCAGTGCTGGAAGAGATCAAAGCCGTCATTGCCGAAAATGAAGAAGAGCAGGCCCGTATCCGACGCGTTACAGGCGAGGATGAGGATTGAGCCAGCAGGTTGTTGAAAAAACCAAGCGTACTCAGCCTGAAAGCCCCAGAGGGCGTGGCTTGAAGCGCACATCTGCTGCGCCTTGCCTCTAGCAAAGGGAACCATCCTGTCCGTCGAGACTAGACACAACATCTGCACGCTTCAGACTACGCTGAGCATGCATGGGGTTTTTCAACCGCCTGCGAGCAAAGGTTGTTTGTTACTTTCCGCTCTCGGTTTAAATCAGTACCCCGTTGTGCGAGCGTATAGCCCTATTAAAAATTCGAGTAACTATTTCCTTTCACTTGCGAATCTCACCCTAAATATTCCCAGACTAGGGTTCTAGTAATACAGCGCCTGAGCCACACTCAGAGAGTTCGTCCTCAGGGTTGCGCAGTACACAAGCTTGCATGGAAAGACAGCCACATCCAATACAATCGGAGAGGTCATCGCGCAACTTCGTTAATTTGGCAATGCGCGCTTCTAGTTGAGTTTTCCAAAAACGCGACAGCTCTTGCCAGTCTTGCTTGCTCGCCTGTTTATTCATGGGCAGGATCGAAATCGCCTCTTTGATCTCGCTTAACGGCATACCAAGTTGTTGAGCCACTTTGATAATGGCGATTCTGCGCAATACCGCCCGAGGGTAAAAACGCTGATTACTGCTACTACGGTAGCTGCTAATCAGCCCTTTTTTTTCGTAAAAATGTAAGGCTGAAACATTAACACCACTGCGCTTGGCGACATCTCCTACCTTTAAGTCATTTTCCATAAGGATTCCTACTGACAGCAAAGCTTTAATGTAACCAAAGAATCGATTGACCTCAACCTAGGTTGAGGTTTTAGTGTTGGTTCCTTTAGCCTAGAGGAGCTTCTGATGAAAAACGTCCTAACCCTTTATTCAAGCGCACGGCCCCGCGGCAACACCTTTGCTATGGTTAAAGTGCTAACTGACTTAATCCCCTTACAAGCTTTATACTTAGACGATCTTGATATACGCGACTACGACTATGACTTTGGCAATCAAGGTGACGACTTTGCCAATGTAATTGATAGCATGTTGAAAGCAGACGTTATTGTTTTTGCTTGCCCGGAATATTGGTACGCACTGACTCCTGCTTTCAAACGTCTTTTTGACCGGTTCACTGACCTGACTGAGCTTGAGTGCTTAAAAGTAAAAGGTAAGGCCTTGCGTAAAAAGCAGTTCTACTTATTTACAACCTCTGCTAGCAAAAAACCGTCTGATGCATTTGTTTCTGTTGTGAGCCATACACTCAATTACCTAGGCTGGGTGTTTGCGGGATTAGTGCATGTTTATTGTGAGAACAAACTAGACGAAGGCGAAGCGAAATTAGTATTATCGGATTTTGTAGAGCAAGTCAGTAGGGGGTGATATAGTAGCTTGATATCCCGCGTCGATTGGTTCCGCTGCGACAATGGCTCACGGAACCTGTTCTGCGATTTGTGAGCGCTTTTTAGCTGGCCTGTAATTTGGCGACCGTAGGCCGTCGCTAAAAGCACAAGGAAGAATGCTTTGAAAACAACAACCGTAATCCTAGTTGCTATCGCCACCTTCGCAGTTTGCGTCTATGTATTTAACGCTTCCTGGCGTGCGACACCAGAGAGCGGCGGCCCCAAACTTTTATCCCATCGCGGCGTACATCAAACCTATCACCGTGAAGGGCTGACCAACGATACTTGTACAGCCGAAAGGATTGATTCGCCCGCACACGACTTTATCGAAAATACCATTCCCTCTATGCGCGCGGCTTTTGCCGCCGGCGCCGATGTGGTTGAGTTGGATGTTCATCCTACCACCGACGGCTACTTGGCCGTGTTGCACGACTGGAGGCTAGACTGTCGTACCGAAGGCAAGGGGCCTGCGCGCAAGCATGACCTTGCGTACTTAAAAACCTTAGACCTCGGATACGGCTACACCGCTGATAAGGGCAAAACTTTCCCTCTGCGCGGCAAAGGCATTGGCATGATGCCCGAACTGGGTGAAGTGTTCGCCGAATTCCCCGATAAGCGCTTTCTTATAAATTTCAAAAGCCGCGAGGCGAGAGAGGGTGATATGTTGGCGGCCCTTCTCAAAACACATCCCCAGTGGCGGAAAACAGTTTGGGGCGTTTACGGCGGGGATGCACCCACCTGGCGAGCTAAAAAATTAATAGGTGATAACCTGTTGGGCTTCTCGCGCGCCAGTGTTAAAAAGTGTCTGGTGCGGTATATAGCACTTGGCTGGACGGGGCATATGCCTGCAAAGTGTCACAACACGGTGGTAATGGTACCCATCGATATTGCTCCTTGGCTCTGGGGGTGGCCGCACCTTCTGACTCAGCGCCTGCATGATGTGGGCAGCGAAATTGCTCTAATTGGCGCGATGGATAACAATGGTGCTCCGTCGATTGATACCCAAGAGCAACTGGTGCTGGTGCCGGATGATTTTTCCGGTTACCTATGGACCGATAAGATCGAGGAGATCGGGCCTGTAATTCGTCGCGGCGAATAAGGGTCGAATAAAGCTCCAGCCAATGGAGCGGGTGTATTGGAACCTCTCCGAGTTGTAAGTGTCTCCAAGCCCCTAAGGTTACAAAGAGGGGCGAAAGTTGAAGCTTAAACTGAGGTAAGGGCTGCTGCTTAAACTGATGTGAGGCTCCTCCCAGTCGCCGTTGTCTACATCTACGCTCAAGCCTTTAAGACCTCCGACACCGCCTTCCAAGGCCAGCCAAAAATTGCCCGTCACTCGTTTTTCTACCGATAAACCCAAATCCCAGTTATCGATGGTGTAGTTAAATTTATCTCCCCGGGTGTCCAGCTGCCAGGAGTTGCCCGCAGGGGAGGCCCCAAAACGAAAGAGCAGGCTTTTGCTGGGGGAATAAATCACCGCGGGCCAGGGCATGATTGCACTCAGAGTCCAGCGGTCGTTAAATTGGTAAGACGCGCCTACATAAGGCAGTACCAAGTTGGATTGCTCGCTAATATCAAAGTACAAGCCAAATGCCCACCAAAGGCGATCAGTTTGAGTGTAGCGGGCGAAACCGCCACCCATTAGCTCCCAGCTCCAGTGGGAGTCTTTGCTGGAAGCCTTGTGCCCCAAGGGTAGGACAAAGCCGCCTGTTTGCCAGTTTGAGTCGCGCTGGTGGAGCCAGCCCAGGGGAATGCCGACCGACATCACGTCCAATGTTTCGCGCTCGTCAGACTCGGGCGTCATACGTGACCAGCTGACCCATTCCCCCACCAGCAAGGCGTCGCGGTCGCTCATTAAAAACGGCAGTATCGCGCCCTGAGTCACGGTATCTTGCGTAAAGCTTAAAGAACGGCCGTCGCCAAGGTCGACATCGCTTTCCTGGTAGTGGTTGTAGCCCGCAAAAGCCAGAGGTAAAAACGGCGCGTTAGAAGTCGAGCGACTAAATTCAATATCACTTTGGGCAAAGGCTTCGGCCCACTCGGTCATCAGGTCGGCGTGGCTTAGGGGTGCTAAAGCGCAACCTGCCGTGAGCCATAAGAGTCGTCGCGATAGTGTCTGCCTTGACATAGAGCTACTTGAGCGCATTTGAGGAGTCGGGCCTATTGTGCCCGACTCCGGGTCGCGCTTCCAGCTAGGTCAGGATTATGCGGTAGGGTGCGGGGCCGCAATCTTGTGGCGCGCGGCAAATTGCAGCATTTTGCAGCTGATTGGAGATAAAGTTGGTGTGGTGAACGCTTACAACACAATGTCAGACCTCAGACCTCAGACCTCAGACCTCAGACCTCAGACCTCAGACCTCAGACCTCAGACCTCAGACCTCAGACCTCAGACCTCAGACCTAAGACCTCAGACCTCAGACCGCAAGTTTCCCGTAACCCGCTCCCCGTACCCCACTCCTATACAAACCCCAAATCCACATCACTAAAATTACCCAAGTTCGGGAATGCTGTGGCGAAGTCGGAGGCGGGCAAGCCAAACCAGCTTGCGAGTGTTGCGCCGTATTGATCAACACTGGTGGTGGGAATAATACGGCCCTCACCAATGTCGTCGTCACTGTTAAGCTCCAGAGAGGGAAGGTTGCCGTAGACTTCACCACCGTTCACGGCGCCGCCGCAAATAATTTGGTGCCCGCCCCAGGCGTGGTCGGTGCCGTCGCCGTTACTAGTGAGAGTGCGACCAAAGTCGGACATGGTAAAGGTGGTAACGTTTTCAGTCAGTGAGAGTTCTGCTAACGCTGATTGAAAGGCATTTAAGCCAGCGGAAAGTTCGCTGAAAAGTGCCGGTTGACGATTGGCTTGATCACCGTGAGTGTCGTAGTCGCCCATACCGACGAAATAGATTTGCCGTTTTACATCAAGGGCACTGCGAGCGGAGATAAGCTTCGCGACCATGGAAAGGTCGGTGCCGAGTTTGCCTGCCGGGAAGCGGGTATTCAGAGGTGTCTGTTGGTCGAGTGCTGATTTCACCTCGCTTGCCAATGCCCAGGCGCGCTCTTGTATACCGGCGTATTCACGTAAAAATACGTGGCTATCGGCCCCTCGCATTAACGTGCGGAACACCTGGGCGCGGGTGGTTTCGTTGGGCTCGGAGCTGTTTTCGTTAAAGTGGTTAAGCAGTTCAACACCAAAACCATTAACCGCGTACGGGAATACTGTTTGCCCACTTTGAAAAATATTGTTGCCGCTCAGGGAAATGTTCATCGACAGCTGCTGATTTACATTCATCGAACGCATTACATCTGCAGCGCGTCCGGCCCATCCTGTGGTGGCGGCATCTTCAGCAAGGGATTGCACGAAGGTTTGTTGATCGTTATGTGAAAAAAGTTGAGGTGGCAGTTGCGAGCGGTTATTGACGTAATCGGATTTGCTGACAGGTTCAATCAACGAGCCACAGTTGGCCAACACCGCTAGCTTTTGGTTGTTGTACAGAGATTGCAACTCGGGCATCGCCGGATGAAAACCGTACGCAGTACTGCCTGTACTCATGGGCAACAGGTCGGCACGAGGAACAGCCAAATTTTGTCGCACGCTGGCATAGGTGTTATAGGCCGAGGTGTCGGTTGGTACCACCATGTTGTGGGAGTCGTTGCCGCCAAACAAGAATATACACACCAGCGCTTTGTAGTCGTCAGCGGCAGCAGTTTGCGCCATGGCCACTTGCATGCGGGCACTTAGGGCAGCAAAGCTGGCACTGCCCAGGCAAGCGGCAACACCCTGACGAAGAAAGCGACGGCGTGATTTGGATATGTGAGTCATCGTCTTTTCCTGTAAAGGTTAGCGCTGCAGTGCAAAATACGCAGAGGCGGCAATCACACCAGCGGCCTCCTGTACTCTGAGCATACGTGAGTAATCGTTGTTTTCGCCAAATGGCAGTGCGTCGATATTTTCAATCAGTAGTTGGCGGGCGTCGTTTGGAATTTGCCCGGCGCACAGCAACAGGTTGAGCCTGTCTATCAGTGCGGCGGCATCACCGGCAATCGATTTTTCGGCGCTGACATCAATAGCCGGTGGGTGTATGTCCCAGTTGTAGCCAGCGCGCTGGGCCTGAACCCAATCGGCGTCTTTATCGCGCCAGTAAATGGCCTCTGTCAGCGAGTTGGTTTTCGCCACCATGGTACTTTCGGTATGAATCTGAAACTCCGGTGATAACAAATTTTGGTTTCTAATGGTGCCTGGGTGGGAGTAACCGGGGCGGTAGAAATTAAACACCGAAAATGAGCCGTAGGGTCGTTGCCCCAGTTTTCGGTCAGAGCCTAAATAACGAATGCGTTTTCCCACCACGGCACTTTCGTCTTCGTTATAAACGGCCGTACCCTCTGCCGGAAAGGTGCGCCATACGTTGGCGATTTGCAGTATGGGCTCGCGCAATTTACCAAAGGAGTCTGGCGCTAGTACGTGACCGCTGCGCGCCTCAATATCGGTAAGAATCGTGCGTACGACCGCTTGTAAGTCACCGCGAACGCCAAAGCCGTTGTTGTTAAACACACTGGCTACGCGCTCTACATAGGCGGGGCTGGGGTTGCTGGTCACCAGCCTTTGGATTAATTGTTTGCTGATAAACGGGCCGACGTTGGGGTGGTTAAATAAGTTGTCCATGGCGCCGGTCATGTCCTGCTCTGCGGTTTGGCCCGCTGGCAGCACAGTGCCATTGAGTAAGGCTTTGGATTCGGTGTCGTGAATGGCCTGATACGCCTTCATTGGCAGAGCTTCGCCGATGGCATCGCTGGTCCACTCCCACCAAATGTTGGTTGTCGCAAAATTCCAGCCGGTAAACACGCGGGCAAAAGCCTTTATGGTTTCCTGATCGTAGCTGGGAATGGGTTGACCTTGTGCGTCGGTTTTAGCCGTACCATCGAGGTTTAGCTCCACCAGGCCGATACTAAACAACTGCATTACTTCCCGGGCGTAGTTTTCATCGGGGCGAATATTATGCTCAGCATTGGCTTTTTCGTTGCGCACCATACTAAGGTATTCGCCCATCATAGGATGCAGGGTGACGGCTTCGAGCAAATCGCGGTAATTGCCAAAGGCATGTTCGGCCAACATGTCCTGGTAACTGGCGATGCCGCGGGTGTCGTTGTACAAAACGTCGGAGACATTGGATATAACAAGTATTTGGCTCAGCGCAAAGGCTACGCGCTGACGCAATTGGTCGGGACTGCGCAGTACTACCTCCCACCAAATATCGCTGCGTTGTAAATCGCGATAGTAACCATCTGCATCGTCTATTTCAGGCGATGGTGTTGCCTCCCATCCGAGGGATTCAAAGCGCTCATCCAACAGCGGTAAGTGTAAGGTAGCGGGGGTATTGAGCTGTTCCTGCAGCCAGTCATCCTGCCCTTGATTGAGCACGGCGAGTACGCTGTCTTCGGTGGGGCCAAAGGTAGTTTGTTGTAAAAAGCGCGCGGCCGTTTTGGCTTCGTCCCAGTGTTCGTCTGCCGATAGGGGTAATTCGGCAACAGGGTCAGGCTCTGGGGGCAACTCAGGCTCTGGTTGCGGCGAAACCGGAGGATTTGCGGGATTGTTGCCGCTACCGCCTCCACCGCAGCCAGCGCTGAGTGTTGCCAAAAATATCAATAGTGCCGCTGCCGTTAGGCGGGTAATGAGCATAGTCATCGCTTAATTATCGTTATGGGCTCAATGCATACTTTGCCATGTTGATCGATAAATGGCCAGCTGGCGATAATAGCCCCACTGTGTGTTGAGCTGGGCTGAGTATGCATGGGGTTTTTCAACAGCTGCTAGGGTAGTTTAGATGTTCCTATCATGGCCGAAAGTACTTCTCGGGTAACGGCATCGACGTCCTTAACTATTAGGTAGCGATGCTGTCCCGCCTCGTTTGGGTGCCATGTGTTACCTCCGTCGTCGGTTACTTTAACTGTTCCGGCTGAAGAAAGCTGCCAATAGGGTTGAAGGCCTTGCACGGCAAAGAGTACAGCGGTTTGATCGTAAGAGGCATTCGCAGAGATGTCGCCGTCAAACTGATCTTGCATCCATTGCGCGTGTTCGCTGAAGTGGCGATAGCCAATGTAAAGTGGATGGGCATGATCGAGCTGATTGAGGGTTTCGCCGGTCATAATAGCCTGGCCTACTTCATAGCCCGAAAATACAACGGGCACATTGAGCACATCGAAAAGCTTGCGAGTTACGCCCGGCATATTGCCGTTAAAATTCTATTCCCAGTCGCCCTTTGGAAACTGTCCGCCCATGATCACGAATGTTTGAACTTTTTTCTGAACCAGTTCAACGCCATTCATATCGGAGTGCTCGTCAGGTGCGGATTCAAGCAATCTGAGGATGTTGAGAAGCGGCCCTACGGTTACAACGGTTATGCTGCTATCCGCTGCTTGGGCCAGCAACTTGCGATAAAGCTCGGTAGTGTCTGGGGTTTGATCAATTTGGCGATTACTGCCTAACGCATCGACTAACGGTTTACTGTATTGCCATTCACCGTGCCATAGGCCTTCTTTACGGCTGCCCAGCGGAATATTGGGGTTACCGTAGTATTGGTTGATGGCGCCTATGGCCGGCAAGGAATAGCGCTCATTATTCCAGTTCATCACGGCTACAAGTTCGCATTTTCCCTGGTTGTGCATATGGTTGAGCATGGCCAACGCACCCAAATCATCGGCGTCACCGCCAAAATCGGTATCAAAAATAATAAGAGGTTTGGCGATACATCCAACGCTCAAGGCACAGAGTGCAAAAGCGAAAAACAGTGACTTCATGTTAAACCCTTATTTTTACTGGCAGGACTTGAGTGTAACTCTATTGCAAAGCAAGTACAGCTGCGGTTAACACTTTTTAGGTTGGGTAAAGCTAATCGGTAATTACCCGTAACCATTGGTGCATAGCCTGGCATTGGCGCCGGACAAGCTCCTCGTTGTTAAAATTGTGTGCCAGTAACGCGGTGCCTTGGGCCATTGCCAATAGTGTTTCTGCGTGTTGCTTAGCAGATTTGGGTTCAATTTTGTTGAACTCGCCATGTAGCCAGTTCAGGCAATAATCCAGTAGAGCCCGAGTATGCTCCTTAGGAAGCGAAGTTTTGCCTATTTCGGTACTCAAACTGCCCATGGGACACCCATGGCGAGCCAGGTTTTTTCTTGTGTCTTCAACCATGCCAATAAACGCGCTCAGGCGCTCGCGCGGCGTGGCAAAGTTGGCAAAACCTGCCAGTGTTTCTTCCAGTTGCGCCAGCCGGTTATCCGCCACGGCCTGCAGCAAGCTTTGCTTAGACTTAAAATAGTAGGCCAAATTGCCCTTAAAAACCCCCGCTTTATTGGCAATGTCACTTATGCTGGTGGCGTGGAAGCCTCTTTGGTAGAACAGGGTTTGTGCGGCATCGAGTATTTGGTTGCGACTATTGTCGGTGCTCATGGCAGGCATCCAGGCTTAAGGTTCACGAATAAAATTCAATACGGTCTCCAGCGGCAAATGATCGCCAATATCTTTGCCGTAGTAAGCGGTGTGTATACGCCCATTTTCATCGATCAAAAAGTCCGCAGGAACCGTATGCAGTGACGCGTCTATTTTACCCGGCCAGAAGCCTTGGCGAAATGCGCGAAGAACCTGTTGTGGTTTCAATAACATTTTCAGTAATGCGCCGACCCGAGGTTCCAGTCCGTAGTTGCGGTATAGCTGCTTTGCTGGATCGGCGACTAAGGCAAAGGGCGCGTCTTGTTTGCCAACGTACCGTAGCATTGACTGCTTTGGGCTTTGAAAGACTCCAATAAGACACAACTTACCCTCGAACTGCGGCCAGCGATCAATTAACTCGTGAATCCTCAAATTACACAGCGGGCAGCTGGCGTAGCGGTAGAAACTCAGCATGACCTTTTGGCCTTTCAGTGCGTCCAGTGACAGTGTGTTGTCAAATATATCTTGCGTTACAAATGTTGGAGCGGTATCGCCAGTCTCAAGGGTGGGCATAGGCTTGTCTCTTATTCAGTTTGGTCAATTGCCCAAATATATCTTGGTCGGTCGTCCAAATCAATATGTCGTTGTTTAAAGATCACGAGTGACGGCCGCAAAGGTGTTGTCAGTAAGCTTGAGCTATTTAGATGCTCTAGTTCACATTTTTTACTGCTAACAATGGCAAGTGTCTTAACTGGCACCCCGGTTGCAACTCGTCGTTACAAGGCAGGTAAAACACGTGTAATCAAAGTATTCATTACAAGGTTTTTAACGCTTGGTGTAACTCTTACAAAAGGAGAAGGTTATGAAACAGGTATTGGCACTTCTGTCATCGTTGGCTTTCGTTATAGTCGTAACCGGCTGCGCATCGGGTGTCGCCAAGCCCGATAGTATGCTTGCGCAAGCACAGTCTCGCATAGAGCAGGCGAGATCGGTTGATGCCGATCGTCACGCGCCCGTTATCTTCCGTGATGCACAGAAAAATTATGAAATGGCTAATGATTTAATTGCGCAAGAAGAGTACGAGAAGGCACGGGATTATTTGGAGAGATCCATCAGCGATGCCAACCTAGCCATTGCAACCAGCAATGCTGAAAAATCTTCAAGGGCTTCTAAGCAAGTTCAGGATAACCTGCGGGCGCTAGAGCGCGAAGTGAAATAATCACATTCTGGCTATTTTCCGCAATACGCAGAACAGACGGTGGTTTGGATTTTCTCAACACAATGGGAGAAACATGATGTTTAGTAAAAAGTTAATGGGTATGTCGACAGTAACGGCGGTTTTGATGGCAGGGTGTGCAACCGCTCCCGTCGAAGATAACCGCCTGAGTACCTTGCAGGATAAATACACCAACGTGGCTACTGTCGATAATGCTCGCGAGTATGCGCCGGTACAGCTCAAAGAGGCGGAAGAGGGGCTAGATAAACTTGAAAGGTTGATGGCATCCAATGCCAGTGAGCAGGCAATCAGGCAGCAAGTTTATTTGGTTGAGAGACAGCTCAGTATTGCCACCCAGACATCACGCATGAATAAGGCGGATGAGGTGGTGGAGCAGGCCGATGAGCGTCGTAACGAGTTACTGTTATCCGCACGCACGCAACGCGCAGAGCGGGCGGAAGCTCTTGCGGCGGAAAAAGAACGCCAGGCACTAATGGCGGAAAAACGTGCTCAATCTGCGTTGCAAGAAGCAGAAACAGCGCAGAATCGTGCGCTACAGGCAGAGAAATCTGCGTTGGCAGCGCAGGCGTTGGCCGAGCAAATGAGCGCAAAAGCCGAGGCGCTGGAAGCCGATCTTGAAAATATTTCCACTGAGCGAACTGAACGTGGTTTGGTATTAACCCTGGGTAATATCCTGTTTGAGTTGGATGAGGCACAGATCAAGCCTGGATCGGAACGAACGCTGGAGCGCGTTGCGACTTTTCTTAAGGAGTACCCAGACCGCGAGGTGATGATTGAAGGTTTCACCGATAGCACAGGTGATGACAGTTATAACTTAAACCTGTCGGAGCGCAGGGCCGAATCGGTTGAAGAACATTTGATTAATAATGGCGTGAAAGCGGATCGCATTGCCACTATGGGCTACGGTGAGGCGCATCCGGTTGCCAGTAACGATAACTCCGCAGGTCGACTGCAAAATAGGCGCGTCGAGATTGTGATAGGTAATCAGGGCGAAGCCGTAAAGTCACGAGAATAGCCCGCCTAACGGGAAGGCCACTGACGTCGACCTGGTCAGTGGTCTTACTGTTCTAAGGACTAATCGCCGCGCACATAGCGCTGACCAAAGCGCGTTAAAATGACGGTGGCTACGCCCGCAAGTAGCCAAACGGGCGCAACCGCAACGACAAGATATACCCCATCGATCAAGCCCATGCAGGCTATCATCCAGGGAATAATCGGAAAGCCGTAACCGCCTTCTTTATAATTTTCCGCGCGGGCGACAACGGTCACCAACAAGGTGTAAATACACTGAATAAGGCCAATGACCAGCACGGCGACAGGCAACGTGCCAGCGATGGCAAAGGCGCCGACCAGGTAGACACCGAGGCGGGTGGTCGCCATTAAAAAGACGCTGCTACTGTGTTTTTTATGCAATGTGTCGTAGGCGACAATTAACGCAAGTAAACCGCACGCGGCCCATATGCCCCGTGCGCTGGGTGCCAGCAGTAGTAAACTGAGCCCTAGCGCAAACAACCCCAGCGTGAGCGATAAAACTGTCGCGGCTTTTATTTTACCGGCGGGTATCGGGCGATAAGGTTGGCGCTCGGCATCCCAGTGGCGATCACAGTAGTCATTCAAACACATGCCGCCGGCGTAAAAGCACGACAGCGCCGCTATCAGTATAAGCAAGGTGGTGATGGAAAAAGGGACTGCCATCGCTGCCGAGGTCAGCACACTCGCGCTTACCAGGTTCATCCAGACGGTAGGTAGGTTGCTAACGCGCCCCAAGGTCAGTGCGGTTTTAATCATCTTTCTTGCGGCTCATGTCTATTGTTTCTTCTGGTTCTTTATCCGCAATTGCAGTTGCTTCAACGTCTGCCACATTGGGCGAGACCTCATTAAATATATGCTGCAGAATCAGTTCACAGACTTCGGTCGCATCCAGCTTACCTCGGGGTAATAAGTCAGGGCGACTGCTCATCAGTATAGGCGTGGAGTACTCAGAGCCGTCACTGACACCATGTGAGCCTTTTATTTGGCTCGCATCGGTGGAAATAACATCCAACACATAGCGAAACCCCAGTTTTTTCTGCAGCACCTTCCGCGCGGCTTTTAACTTGGGGAATTTCAAGCGGGGGTCGAAAAACATTTCGCAGGGGTCAAAGCCGGGTTTTTTGTGAATCTCTACCTGGTGGGCAAAATCAGGCGCCCGATTTTCATCGTTCCAGTAATAGTAGGTAAACCAGCTGTCGGCTTCGGCAAGCAAAATCAGCTCGCCGGCGCGTTCATGGTCCAGCCCGTACTCGGCGCGTTCGGCACCTTCAAGTACTTTGGCAACACCAGGTGTTTGTTCGAACAGCGCTTTAATTTCGGCGGTGTCTTCGGGCTTTTGTACGTAAATGTGGGATATTTGATGATCGCTCATGGCAAACGCCCGGCAGGTATCAAAATCCAGATACTCGCGGCCCAAATCCACTTTCAGCGATAGCTTGCCGGCATCGCGCAAAATTCTGTTTGGGTGCACAGGGCGGTTGACCGGTTGAATGCCGTATTCGGACAGCAATATGACATTACAACCTTGAGCTTTAAAGAACGTGAGCAAGTCGCCCACCAGATCATCAATTTCTTTTAAGTCTTTGCCAATGTCACCGTCGGGCCCAAATTTCTGCAGGCAGTAATCGAGATGCGGTAGATACACCAGTTGCAATGTTGGCTGATGTTCGCGCTCTACATGCATGGCCGCATCGGCAATCCAGCGGCTGGATTTAACGCTGGTGGCTGGCCCCCAAAAATGAAACAGCGGAAAGGTACCTAATTTTTCGGTTAGGGTGTCACGCAATTCGAGAGGAAAAGTGTAGCAGTCGGGTAATTTTTTGCCGTCAGCGCAGTACAGTGGGCGTGGGGTTAAGGTGTAGTCGGCACCGGTCGCCATGGCGTACCACCAAAAGGTATTGGAGCAGGTGAAATCGGCATTGCGGGCCCGCCCCATGTCCCAGATTTTTGGTGCCTGAATCAGCTTATTACTCTGGCGCCACAGCCAGACTTCGTTTTGGTCGCGGAAATACCAGCCGTTGGCGACAATGCCGTGTTCGCTCGGGCGTTTACCGGTCAAATAAGTGGCTTGGGCGCTGCAAGTGACGGCCGGGGTGACCGGTTTAATATCGGTACACTGTTGTCTGGCCAGCGTATTAATGTTGGGTGTGTGTTCGCCTAATAAATTGCGAGTCAATCCAACCACGTTTAATACAACGGTTCTTTGCATATGACGGCCTTACGGATAAAAAATTTAGGATGCTTTGTCTGCGAGCAGGTTGCCAACCCAGGTGAGTTCACGGGCGATGTTTTCGCTGATGCTGCCGTGACGTAAATGCTCGGGAATGGCCTTAAAGCTGTAGGTTTCCACTTCCAGCGGGGTGTCGGTATCAAGCAGTGGCAGCAGTTCTATTAGAAAATCCTGAGTGCTACCGACCTCGCCTAAGTGTTCGCAGAAAATGGGAATGTGAAAGTGCACGCGGCATTCATCGAACTGTTGGCCGTTCGCCAGTGCGCGAGCAAACTCGGGTAAGTCGGCAAAGCGCTGCAGTGCGCCATTCGCGCTGCAGCGAGCCACGGCCTGATGTAAATAAACTGGCTCATCAAACGCTAGTAGCTTTTCTATTTCCAGACCGCTGGCTTTCAGCGCGCTGGACACCTGAACCTTGCCGATGGTTATCCCGGCCGCTTTAATACGCGCGAGGCATTCGGTGGCAGTTTCAAACTCGACGGCCTGATGGCAGCAATCAAAACACAAGCCAACGTGCGTTTTCAAATGGCTGGGTAAATTGAGCCGCTGAAAAAATTCGATGGCCTCTTCGGTGGTTTCAAGAACGCACTCCGGCTCGGGTTCAATGGCCAGTACCAGCTCAATGCCGTGCTGCTTGGTCAATTGCTGGAAGTGCTCCGCGACTTCGAGCACATGAGAACAGGCAGTGGCCCAGTCACTGTCTTTAAACGCAGGTTTAAACGCAATGGGCACGGTGGATATGGAAATACGCTTGGCGTCTGGCTGCAAGGCAACGGCTAAATCACCCAGGCGCTTGCTGTACTCCACCCGTTCGCGTTCGCGCCAATCGGGTAGGTAGACGTTTTCTTTTACCCGGGTTTCGTGAAAGGTGCCGTAGGGAAAACCGTTTATTGTCAGCAGGTAGGCGTTGTGTTGTTTGCACCACTGCTGAAATTGTGCAATCGCAGCATCGTCCACTTCTTGTGCGGCCTGATGGGCAATTCGCAAGCCGAGGGGAAAAGCTGCATCGCCGCCTAGCTGCTGTTTAACGTCCAGCGCGTGGCTGTTGAGATTATGCATTATGTCCGCCCAGGATTCCCCCGGGTGGATATTGCTGCAGTATGTCAGCGCGCGGTTTAATGCGGCCATACGCCCTCCAGCAAATGCTGGCGGCAAGTTTCCATGGCTTTGTGGTCGATTTCATTCACCTCAATGGCGGCGCCGGCCTGCGTCAGCAGTGTGATGCATAGCTTGCCGCCCAAATGCTCGCGGAAGTCTTCCAGCGCTTTGTGAATATCGAGTGACTCCAGTGCCCGGTGGGTCAAATTAAAGCCAACACCTTCCAGGGTTTCGCGAATACGGTTCAACGTGGGCAGTTCGATCATGCCCTTTAAGAACGAATAAATTGAGTCGAGCGCAATACCAATGGCAACGGCTTCGCCGTGGCGCAGCTCGCTGGCTGAAATCTCTTCTAAGCGGTGCGCGCACCAGTGGCCAAAGTCCAAAGGCCGCGCGCTGCCCTGCTCGAAGGGATCGCCACTGCTACGGATATGATTGAGGTGCAACTCGGCGCAGCGGGTAATCATGTACTCGGTTTCTTGCTGACTAAAATCCGCCAAGGCCGAACGGTTTTTATGCAGCCACGTAAAAAATTCGCCATCGCGAATCAGCGCCACTTTAATGGCTTCTGCTATGCCGCTAACGCGGTCGCGCGGAGGTAGGGTGTTTAGAAAATCGAAATCGTTAATCACCGCGAAGGGGGCGGCAAAAGTGCCAAGATAATTTTTGCGGCCACGATAGTTAATGGCATTTTTTACCCCAATGCCGGCATCGTTCTGTGCCAGCACTGTAGTGGGCATGCGAATCAAGCGAATGCCGCGGTGGGCTGTCGCCGCCGCATAACCAATGGCATCGACCACGGCGCCGCCGCCAATTACCAGGGCAAAACTGTGGCGGTCAATGTTTTGGGTTTGGGTACGCTGGTAAAACTCGTCCACCTCGACTGGGTCAGACTTACTGATTTCCCCGCCGCGCACAATTAGCGGTGGCTCGATCAATTCAATCACTTCATTGTGAACATCGGCATAGAACTGCAGGCGCTCGACCAAATCGGGGTGAGCTTCCAGCACATTTTTATCAATGACGGGCAGTACCCGATGGGGGCCGACTCCTGCGCGTGACACTATATCGGTGAGTACCGTACTTTCAGGCGCTAACGTGTCCCGGTCGAAGCAGACCGGGAACGAGTAATTCATCACAAAGGATTGATCTATTTGATACACAAGGCTCTCCGCTTCGCTTTAGTTTTGCACAGGCTCATCAATACGCGGTTGTTGGCCACGCAGCACTGAGTTGTCACTAAAGCTTTGGCTCTGGTCGATGACGGGGTCGCGCATAAGTTCATCGACGTCGATTTGCCCTGATTGCGCGTAAGCGTCAATGGCATTTTGCCAGCAGGTCAGCTCAATCGCGCTTTGTTCGATACCGCGCTCTTGCATTAGGTGCGCTGTTTTCGGTACAGACAAAGGATCGCTCACACCCCAATCGGCCGAGCTGTCGACAATCAGCCGGTCGGGCCCGTATTGGCGAACAATTTCGACCATGCGTTCAGAGCCCATTTTGGTATTGGGATAAATGGTGAAAGCGGCCCAGGCTCCGGCATCGAGGACAGCCTGCACGGTTTCTTCGTTGTTGTGATCGATAACCAGTTTTTCCATTGGCACGCCAATTTCACGAGCCACATCAATGGAGCGGATAATGCCGTTTTTCTTGTCGCGGTGTGGTGAGTGCACCATTACCACCATGTCGTGGTCGACGGCAAATTGCAGCTGGTGCTGGTATACCCACTCCTCAGCGGGGGTAATTTCGTCGTAGCCAATTTCACCGATGGCCACTACGCCTTCTTTCAGCGCAAAGTGGGGTAAAAGTTCCAGCGCTTCGCGTGCCAGCCCTTCGTTATTGGCCTCTTTGGAGTTCACGCCTATGGTGCAGTAGTGCGCTATGCCGAACTGGGATGCGCGAAAGCGCTCCCAACCCACTAAGGTGGCAAAGTAATCGACAAAACTGCCGACGTTAGTGCGCGGTTGCCCCATCCAAAAGGCGGGCTCAATGACCGCGCGAATACCGGCAGCGGCCATGTTCTGGTAATCGTCGGTGGTGCGGCTCACCATATGAATATGTGGATCAAAAAATCTCATGCCTGTGTCTCACTGTTGTCTGCCGTTAGTTGGGCAAAGTGAATGTTGTCGGTCTGGCCGTTTTGGGCCGCTTGCAGCGCGCTAGTGACGCTAGTGTCTATTGAGTCTGCACCGAGTTGTTCGGCTACTGCGACCAGATTACAGCGGGCCAACCCCAGTACAATAGCGGCGTGTTGACCACTGTTGGCAGCGGCCCAGGCTCTGAGGGCCAAGGCGCTGGTGCGTTCGTTATCGTGAGGTCCCAGGCAGAGCCACAGGCCGTTGTTGATGGCGCGTCCGGCACTTTCGCGCTCCTCGGCAAAATCCAGCACCATGCGGGTTAGGTCTTGGCTGCGCCTGTTATCTAAGCCTAGCACTCGCCACAGGGGCAGTTCCAAAAATAGGCTCTTCATAACCAGCTGGTTCCAGGCGGTATCGTCAAAGTGCTGTACCGGGTATGGGGTATCCAGAGCGATAGTGGCGAATACATTGTTCATGTTGGTGCGACAACCCTCGCCGGCGCGCCAGACAAAACGCTCGCCCGCTGGCAGTAATGCCAGAGCCCGATACAACGCGCAGGTTTCCCCCTCGTCGGCATAGACGAATTGGGCCTCAAAATCCTCCGCAAAGCTTACTTCGTTTAGATCGCAGCGGGCGGTAATTAATCCGACTCGCAACAGCTCCAGCAAGTTCCAACCGCGCATGTCGATGCTTACGCCGAGTTCAGCAATCGCGTCAATTTCCTCTGGGCTGAGCTCCAGGGGCGTGCGCTTGGCGTGGCGACTGGCCAGCGCAATGAGTGCCGCAAAACGGTGAGTACTGACGCCTGCGGTCAGTTCATCGCGGCTTTTCTGCCAAAATGCTAAGGCCGTGTCCGCAAGGCGCGGGGCTAGCAAGGTTTCTAGAGTGTTGGTTATGGATTGGCTCATACTATTTAGGGCCTGTTTATACTCATAAAATACAGCCAATTGCGACCAAAAATTCGCCCGTTAAGGCGCTGGGGCCGAAGGCGCCGCACCGTGGCGGTTTGGTAGCCGCAACCCGAAGGGCTGGAGCCAGGTTTGTTCCTGCCTTGCTGCCGGTCGCTCATTGGGAATAGCCCAAAGGTCTTCACGGTGCAGAGTGGGAACCAAGGCTGGCTTCCAGCAGGCGTATTCAAGCAGAGTGAACAGGCCCTAGATCTATCGCAATGGCGAGATTATACGGAAAGGGGTGTTTGTTATCGAGTTGCAAAGATGCAACAAAAGGCCAGAATCCGTAAAGTTTTGTGTGGATCATCGGACTGATACCGCCTGCAGGGCACTGGGCTCTGTATGATAAGCTTAGCCCTTTGCGGAATACTGAAGACAGGATAAATGATGGGAAAGCTTATAGGCGGTGCAATTGGTTTTGTACTGTTTAACATTGTTGGTGCGGTGCTGGGCGTGTTTCTCGGCCATATGTTCGATAAGGGATACGCCGCCAACACAGCGCGGGTGACGCCTGAGGAGCGCGATGCGCTCACCAAGAGCTTCTTTGAGACGACCTTTACCCTATTAGGTTATTTGGCCAAGGCCGATGGTCGTGTTAGCGAGGCGGAAGTGGCGGGCACTGAGCAGCTGATGGGGCAAATGCGTTTGTCGCAGGAGCAGCGGGCAGAGGCCATTGCGCTGTTTAAGCAAGGCTCAGCCAAGGGGTTTGAGCCCACTAAGGTATTGCGTGATTTTCGCGCTCGCTGTGGTCGCAATAAGAATCTGGTGCAAATGCTCCTGACTTATTTAGTGAATCTGGCGCTGGCTGATGGCCAGTTTGACGCGGCGGAGGAGCGCGTACTGCGAGAGGTTGCCGCAGGTCTTGGGGTGAATGGCTTTGCCTTCGAGCAGCTGATGCGCATGATTAAAGCGCAAAATAGCTTCTCCAGCAGTGGCGGTTACCGCCAATCCGGCGGTGCGACACAGCAGTCCAGTGCCGATGAACTAGCTCGAGCCTACGATGCGCTCGGCGTGTCAGCCAGCGCCAGTGATGCGGAAGTTAAGCGCGCGTATCGCAAATTGATGAGTCAGTACCACCCCGATAAGCTCGCCGGCCAAGGGTTACCTGAAGATGCCGTTAATGCCGCGACCGAGCGCTCCAAGGAGATTCAGGTGGCCTATGATCTGGTTAAGAAATCACGCGCTTAGGTGCTAGGGAATCTCTGATTAAGTCTCCAGTCGTCTCTGCGCGAGTGCAAAACGCCCAATAACTAAAGCGTTTTTCGCAGGTAATGGCCGTGGCCCTTGGCAAGAAAAACAACGCGACCTAGGGAGTGTTTTGGCCGCGCCCTTCGGGGGGACAGAGTTTTCCGATCTCTGTGTGTTGGCTCACTTTACCGTGCGGCCGGCACGCTTTCAGTTCGCCGCCTTGAGCTCAAAAAAACTTTGCAAGCCAGGGGCCACTGGATACTTGATCAGTAAGTTTCCAGCTGAATGTGGTTAGGCCTTCAGCAGGAGGTCATTGATGCGGTTTTGGTGAAAAATGTGCCAACTTGGGAGTTGCCTGCTATGCTTAGAGCAATTGTTGTTATTCACATTGTGCGCTTTGGAGGTCGTCTAGCCGGAATACAGGGAAAGTAGCGTAGCGAGTCAGAGCAGCCGGCTCGATGTTGCACTCTAGGGCTCCCAATGTAAGGCGAGGTTCGGTGGGAATCGATTTTACGAAAGTACGCATTTTGGCGGCCCTCATTACGTTGCTGGCTCTAATCGTTGAGCCCTTTATACCGGCTCAGCGTCAACAGGTGTACCCGGCGCCCGATCGCGCTCTATGGCCTTTTACCGACTCATCTCACCCTGAAATGGTTAATTTTGAGTGGATTGACCAGTCACAGGGGGTATTTCGTTGTACGATTTCACAGGGGTACAGCTACGCGGTTTGCGGTGTCTCTCTTAACCTTGCTGGAGACAATGGCGATGTTGTGGATTTGTCGGGTTATGATGCTATTAAAGTTAAGCTCGACTATCAGGGCAATTCTCCAAAATTACGCTTGTTTATTCGCGACCGAACCGCAGGCTTACTAGAGCCTGATGCACCGCTTGTAATGCATAAATATTTGCGTGTTCGAGTTCGCCCCGATGAGTTTTTGGGCGGTGGTAAGGTGCAACTCAGCGAATTTTCGGTGGCGGATTGGTGGCGTGATCAATACGAAGTGCCTCGCCAGTACGCGCAGCCGACGTTTACTAATGCCACCGCGTTCGGAGTCGATATTTCCACGGTGGGTGAGCATCTGGTTCGAATTGATTCTATCGAGTTAGAGAAGCCTTGGATCAAGCACACTTCACTTTTGTACATAGTGTTGGTCGGGTGGGCGCTGCTTCTTCCCTGGGAAGCGGGCACCCGGTACTTAAGCCTTAAACGTTTGGCTACGGACCGTGAAGCCCGCCTCAGTAAACTGGTACGGAATTATCGCGAATTAACACGAGCACAGGAGAGGCTTGCAAAGGAATCGATTACCGACACGCTAACGTCGGTGTTAAACCGCAAAGGGTTAGAGGATGTTTGCAGTCGCCTGTTTGCTCCCGGAGAGGTCAATGAAGGTGCGTTGTTGTTGATTGATCTCGATCACTTCAAAGCCGTTAACGATAATCACGGTCACGATTGCGGCGACAGAGTTTTACAGGTGCTCGCCCATTTACTGCGTATTAACACGCGTGACGGAGATGTTCTTGCCCGCTGGGGCGGTGAGGAGTTTGTGCTTTTGTGTCCGGGGTTGCAGTTGGAGCAGGCCAAGTCACTGGCTGCAAAAATTTGCACACTGGTGGCACTCACCGTGGTTGATGAAGAGTTAGGTTTGGTCGTCACCGCGAGTATTGGTATCGCGGAAATCGAGGCCGGGGAGAGCTTCAGTCGAGTATTTAAACGGGCCGATATCGGGCTTTATCAAGCCAAATCCACGGGGCGTAATCGGTGGTGTGTGGGGCCTGACGAGTATGAGTCGCCGGATCATGCATGACGCAATGGTTGCGCTTACGGTGCTACTGTGCCGCACCGAACCGGTCGGTTCTTATTAGGCGTCGAGCGTTAGAATACTGTAATATATTTGCCATCGCATTACCGGCAGCGGATGCCCGGCCACGTTAAGTAGATGCCACTATGCTCGTTAATATCCTAATTTATCTTTTTGCCGCCATTGTCGCTGTGCCTATTGCCAAACGATTGGGCTTGGGTGCGGTGCTCGGCTATCTGTTGGCCGGTGTGTTGATTGGCCCCTATGTGTTTTCGCTGGTGGGTGACCAAACCGATGTCATGCACGTTGCCGAGTTTGGCGTGGTGATGATGCTCTTTTTAATCGGGCTTGAATTACAGCCCGCCAGATTATGGGATTTACGTAAACCTATTCTGGGTTTGGGTGGTTTGCAGGTTATGTTGACTGCCAGCCTGATTACGGGGTTGGTCGTCGCGCTGTTTGATCTGTCCTGGCAGTCAGCTTTGGCGATTGGATTGGCGCTGGCTTTGTCATCGACGGCCATTGTCATACAGTCACTAGAGGAGCGAGGTTTACTCAATACACCCGCGGGCTCCAATGCATTTTCAGTATTGTTGTTTCAGGATGTGGCCATTATTCCCATACTGGCGTTGCTGCCACTGCTTTCCTCGGCAACAAATACCGTTTCCGAGCAGCATGCCAGCGCCATAGACCACCTTCCTGTAGTGATTCAGGTCGGCGTTAGCGTCATGACGATTGCATTGGTTATTTTGGCGGGACGGTTTTTGGCGGCGCCAATTTTTCGATTAATTGCCAAGTCTAATTCACGCGAAATCTTTACCGCGTTTGCGTTGTTTATTGTGGTGGCGATCACGGTTCTGATGCAGTTTATCGGACTGTCGCCAGCGCTGGGCGCTTTTATCGCCGGCGTGGTTTTAGCCGATTGCGAATACCGCCATGAAATTGAAGTGGATATTGAGCCGTTCAAAGGTCTGCTGCTTGGTTTATTTTTTATTACCGTCGGTGCTGGTATCGACTTTTACTTGCTGCTGGATAAACCGCTGCTGGTCACTCTATGTGTGGCAATGTTGGTGGCGGTTAAATTGGCTGTACTGTTGTTGTTGGCTGCAGTCTTTAAAATGGGGCGCTGGCGGGGGCTCTTGTTTAGCTTGGCATTGGCGCAGGGCGGTGAATTCGCTTTTGTTATTGTCGCCGCGGCGCAGAGCGCGAAGGTGTTCGATACCGATGTGGGTAGTGTGGTGATTTTAACTGTTGCACTATCTATGTTGGTAACGCCTTTGTTGCTCGCTTTATACGAGACACTGTTTTCTCGCACCGGTCGCTCGACAAGCACGCCTGAAGCGGATGCAGATATTGCGTCAACGGATCATGTCATCATTGCCGGTTATGGCCGCTTCGGGCAGATTGTGGGGCGATTGCTATCAGCGCAAGGGTATCGCTTAACCATTCTCGATCACAGCCCAGGGCAGGTGGAGTTGGTGCGCCGATTCGGCAATAAAATATATTACGGCGATGCTTCGCGCAGTGATTTACTGCGTGCCGCCGGTGGGGCCGAGGCGCGGCTACTGGTGGTGGCAGTGGATGAACCAGAGCGAGCCATGCGCATAATTGAAACGGCACGCAAACATTTTCCCAACTTAAAGATATTGGTTCGGGCTGTAGATCGCCGTCACGCCTATCAGTTGCTGGATGCGGGAGTGGACGGCTTTCGCCGGGAGACATTCCACTCAGCGTTGGCGCTGGGTGTAGATGCACTGAAGCAATTAGGTCAAGCCAGCGATGCGGCAGAGCGTGCGGGTGAGCTGTTCGAGCGCCACGATGACAAATCTCTCAGGAAACTGGCTAAGGTGTGGGGCGATGATAAAACCTATGGCAAGGCCATACGGAAAAACCTCGATGACCTTCGACGCGTGTTGCAAGAAGATAAAGGGACTGAACAGGCGGGTGACGATACCCGTTAGCCTGAGCGCGGTTATTGAGTGATCGTTAGCGTTTTAACCGATTGTTTAAGCCATTGATAATTTTCGCGCCTTCGCTATTGTCAGTTAGGCACGAGGTCATATACCAATTTTTGGCTTTGTCGGAGGCGGTGAGGTTTTCGCGAAAACACTTGCCGTCTATTTCTACACGGGCAGCCCCGCTGACGTCGCGATACCCTTCAGCCTGATCGTAAATATTGCTCACCCTCGATTGTTCTCCCGCCTGGCGAAGTTGGTTGCGCAGCCCAGGGTGAAAGACTTGGCTATTGTCCGGCAGGGTTGCCGTACGGCTTACATCTGGCAAAGTATAGGCACGATAATCAGCTTTGCTTTGTGATGTTGGAGCTTGCGTCGGGGTAGGTTTGGAGGTGTTGCTCTGTTGCTTATCGGTTGTTTCGATGTGTTTTGGCCGAGCGCTTTTAATGTTGTTGTGGGTAACCTGAGCCGCTTCGGGATTTGTGTCCGGTACCGCCGGTTTACGCAAGGTAAAGTTTAGTACCTGCGATGGCTGCGCGGTTGCGATTGGGCGTTTTGCCGGCGAGACACTGAGCAACAATAAAAGAGAGTGCAGTACGGCGGATACGACAACAGTCAACGCAAGAATATGAAGGTTCGTTGCTTTTGTCTGCCTGTTGTCTAGGTCAACAGGCTCGGACTCTAGGTTGAGTACGGTGTTAACGGGGACCGCAGGGGAGTTGTGATTGAATACGTCCATGCTCGATCAATGTGTTAGCAGGCTGTTGAAAATTGTGAACCGCTCTGTGCTTACAGACTGCAATCTTGGCAAAATGTTCAATATGTATTCATTGTTTAACCATATCACCCGATTGGCCCCCGTGGGCTTAGTGCTTTTAAGTGTTTTGTTGGCAACGCAAGTGGCCGCAGAATCTACACTTGATAACGACAGTGTTATCTTGCCCAAGGGTTGGCGTTCTGGCTATGCAGTAGAGCCTGTCTTTAACAGCCGGGTGTACTGGGTAGAAGCCGGTCGCAGCCACTCTGAAACGGTAGTGTTGATACATGGGTTGGGACAAAACGGTTGGCGTGATTGGCAAGAATTAATGCCGGCGTTGGCCGAGCACTACCGGGTAGTCGCCTTTGATTTGCCGGGCTTTGGCCGCTCTGATACCCCCGCAGGCAAGTATTCACCGTCTAACTATGCCGCAGCCATACAGGCTATATTGCAACAAGCGGGAATTGACCGTTTTCATTTGATGGGACACTCAATGGGCGGTGCCGTCGCCCTGCGTCTGGCCACGCGCTACCCAAATTCTGTCAAACGATTGGTGTTAATGAGTGCCGCGGGAATATTGGAGCGCAGTACTTTTGCCGGACATGCGGCCGCTCTGCCTTTGGAGGCGGGCATGCTCTCCTATTTTGATGCCTTGCCCAAGAGTTTACAAAGTGGCATCAGTGGTGTCGTGCGGGATATTGGCGGTGACCTGCTGCGCTGGGACGCGCTGCCAGACCCCGCTGCGTTACTGAATAAGAGCGATGTGGTTTGGGCGGCGACTTTGCGGGGGCAGCCTAATATAAATGCGGCCTTGGCGCTGGTGGAAGAGGACTACAGTGGCGACTTGACCGCGCTGGATGTATCAACCTTGATTTTGTGGGGAGAAGAAGATCCGGTTACACCGCTGCGTACGGGGTACTTGTTGCAAGGGCAGATACCGAACGCCAGACTCGTGCTGTATCCCGGTGTAGGGCATATGCCGTTATGGCACCCCAGCAAAGTTTTGCCAGATATTAAGCAATTTCTGACAGACAAAACCAAGGTGACTAATAACACGGAAGAATTGGGGCAAAATCAGGGCGACTATCGGTGCGAAGGCAAAAATGATGTCCAGCTGCGAGGCCAATTCGGAGCTATTGAGATCATTAATTGCCAAAATGTACGGCTGCTAGATGTCAATGCCGACTCTCTAAAGCTTATTGACAGTTCAGCCGTCGGAAGAGGCCTGAAGTTATCCGCAGATGAGTGGGCCCTCAGTGTCGACCGCTCCGAGCTAACCCTGACAAATGCCTGGTTAGAAGGGAAGGTGGCCTTGCAAGCGAATGCCAGTCAATTGGATTTGGCGGGTGTGCACTTAACGGGAGACGAGGCGATTCGTGTATCCCGGCAATCAGAATTTGTCTTCTCCGTAAGCCAGCTGCAAACACCGGGTTATCGGCAAGATTTACACGGGGTGTTTACTTTAGGGGAGCCTGCACAATAATATTACTTGGTGAATCAAAGAGAGTATTACAAAACAAAAATAAGATGTAGCACGTCGTGCAGAACCGAATTTATACGGTGGCGGGGCCCAGGCTGTCGATGGCCTACACATCGTAAAGAGCGCTGTGATACCTTATTCCTCAGGTGTTTCCATTGCTGGATTGTTTTTTCTGCGAGCGGGCGTGTAAATCTCTGACCATCATTGGTTGGCACTTACAGGAAACTTTCGGACATTACGCTTAATATTTGTTGTGTTGTATAAAATCGAGGGGGTAGATTATTATGCGGTAAATGGAGCCAAACTAATCTCAGAAAACTCAAGTATTTGATACGGTTATAATTGGCCCACTAAACGGAAGGTTTTCGCGAAATACCAACAGGCTTGCCGACAACGCGGAAACTCAAATCGAGAGGAAGACATGTAATGCGCGATTCTTTGTACACCGGACAGGAGCAGCACGTGCACAGTGTCTCTCCCTCGAAAAAGTCTGCACCGCACGCTTTCCATACATTCGGCAAGTTGTACTTGTTCACCCTGATGGCTTGGCGTGAGCGTATGGGGCTGTGGGGCGCAGTATTGACCCTATGTCAGGTACTCCTGCTCTGGGCTGCGTTCTCTGCTTCCGCCCATGCGCAATATACCAACTGCCCGACCGCGACATCTGTCGGTCAACAGCTCGCCCTGAACATAACCGACGGCGAATGTGTCTTTGTTTCATCGGTTCCTACCGCTAACAGCGATGGCTCTGAAGACTATATACTCATTGAAGTCGCTGACAACTCGGGCCTCACGAATTTCGAGATTTTCCAAGGTGGTAGTGACCCTACCAATCTGTCGTTTTCTGTTGATGGAGCTTCCGTTAGCCCGACGGTCACTACTAACTGCAGTACCGGCTGCAACGTCACCGGTTCCCATGGCGCAAGCCCAATCAGTTTTACATACACCGATACGGGGAATTCTGGGCAAATTAGTATAAGCGGCGCGCCTGAGATATCGGTTTCCTCCTCCGTGGGCGGCGCAGTCGCCGATGGCGGCACTGATGCACAGGGCTTCGTGGCTGCCGGCACGCCCCAGACCGTGACCTACACCGTGACCAACTCCGGTACCGATGATCTCACCATCGCCACGGCCACCGCTGCGTCCCCGAGCAATGTCACCATCAATGCTATCGGTGCACCGGGAAGTACCACGATAGGTGCCGGCGGTGGGAGTACCACCTTCACTGTGCAGTACACCCCGACTCTGGCCGGGGCGTTTAGTTTTGATCTGAGCTTTGTCAATG
>NZ_JAULRU010000328.1 GCF_030518155.1 Gilvimarinus gilvus
TTCAGGTCGGTACGATGGTAAGGTGAATTAGGTGGGTCAACGTCAACATTTCGATGGGCCTCTATCCACTGAACAGAGCTCAGAAAATAATGACTCAGACTAATCTGTAGCTTATTTGGGAGGGTTACACTGGTTAGTAATGACGCCGTATGCATAGGGTTTCGGGTCTCTAAAGGATCTATTCTATTAGTTACCTCGCTAAGTACTCTGGTTCCACTCGTTTCAATATAACCGTAGCTCAAAACTAACAGGGGGTTGAAAGTGTTGTGTGACTGATACTTGTATTGTGCTTCAAAGCCTTTATTTTTCCAC
>NZ_JAULRU010000329.1 GCF_030518155.1 Gilvimarinus gilvus
TTAAAAACAGAAACTCCTTTTGCAAAGTCTGCAAATTGATTCCCTTTTTGTTGAATTACATCGCTGAATACATCATACGATTTGAAACTACGACTCGTTAATTTAGCTTGCTCTACTTTTTTAGCAATCGGCCTTTCTTGACCAAAAGTAAGCGTACTAAATACGAACGCAATTAATAGTAAAATTAATTTCTTCATATTTATTTTGTGTTAATTGTTGTAAATATATTGCTTTTCAAATTTTATAGCACAAAAAAAGAGTAGATAAATTATCTACTCTCTCAATATTTAATAGAAAAAATCTTCTTAAATCCTCACAACATCTGGAACTAATATCTCATATTTTCCCCCGTTTCGCATGACATCACGAACAATACTTGAACTGATGTAAGCTTTCCCAGAAGATGTCAATAAAAAGATTGTTTCGATATTATGATTTGTAATTGCTCGGTTTGTGTGCGCAATCGCT
>NZ_JAULRU010000330.1 GCF_030518155.1 Gilvimarinus gilvus
ATCATAATTGCTTCTTGTAAAATCAATCCCAAAACATTGGCTGGTGTTGCGCCCAAAGCTTTTCGAATACCAATTTCTTTGGTACGCTCTTTTACACTAAACACCATAATATTTCCGATACTTACGATTCCTGCAATCAAACTTCCTCCACCAATTACAAATACAATAATTGTCAAAATCAAGAAAAATTGATTGGTATCTTCCATTGCATCGGCTGCATTTCGCACCCAAATTCCACCATAATCAGAAGGCGCAACATTGTGTCGGCCTTTTATATTATATTCGATTGCATTTGCTAGTTTAGATATATCAGCCAAAGCCATTCCATCTTTTGGCGTTACAATAATTGATGAAACTTTATCCGTCGCATAAATCGTTCTAAATGTTGTAAAAGGCGCATACAAAGCACGCTCAGCATTATCGCC
>NZ_JAULRU010000331.1 GCF_030518155.1 Gilvimarinus gilvus
AAATAATCAGAACCAATGCGCGCTTCTTCATCTAAACATCCGTGATTCGAATATATTTTTATATTTTCTAAAATAATTACTCCCATAGTTCAAAGATAAAAAAAGACTTGCGTATTTCTACACAAGTCTTGTATTGTTTAATTTTTTTAAACCTTATTATTTTGCAGATGCAAATCTTTCCGCAACTTTATCCCAGTTAATTACAGAGAAGAAAGCCTCGATATAATCAGGACGACGGTTTTGGTAATTTAAGTAATAAGCATGTTCCCAAACATCTAATCCTAAAACAGGAAATCCTTGTACATCAGCAACAGGCATCAAAGTAGAATCTTGATTTGGAGTTGATGTTACAACTAATTTTCCATCTTTTACGATTAACCAAGCCCATCCAGAGCCAAAGCGTGTTGCAGCAG
>NZ_JAULRU010000332.1 GCF_030518155.1 Gilvimarinus gilvus
CCCGGTACTGGGCGTGGTCGAGAACATGGCCGTGCACATCTGTTCCAACTGCGGCCATGCCGAGCACCTGTTCGGCGAAGGCGGTGGCGAGAAACTGGCCAGCCAGTATGGCGTCGATCTGCTGGCCTCGCTGCCACTCTCGATGGTCATCCGCGAGCAGGCCGACAACGGCAAGCCGACCGCCATTGCCGAGCCGGAAAGCCAGATTGCCATGGTCTACCAGGAACTGGCGCGCCAGGTAGGGGCGCGGATCGTGCTGCAGGAAGCTGCAGCGCCGGCGATGCCGAGCATCACCATCAGCGAAGATTGACCTGAG
>NZ_JAULRU010000333.1 GCF_030518155.1 Gilvimarinus gilvus
ATGCTACAAAGTGGCTATGTTCCACCATGAAAACTTTGACGGTACAGGCTACCCTCTGGGTATAAGTGGTGAAAGTATACCTGTAGAAGCACGAATACTCTCTATCGTAGATGCGTATGATGCCCTGACAATGGAAAGGTGTTATCGCAGTGCAATGAGTCATTCTCAAGCCTTAACCGTCATGGAGAATGAACTCATTGGAAAATTTGATAAGAACCTTTTAAACATTTTTTTACAAAATCATATGAACTTCGACACGATAAGGTTGATATTCAAAAAGTTCGGTGATGTTGATAATATGAGTAATTTTTATGCTTGATTTAAAAACACTTA
>NZ_JAULRU010000334.1 GCF_030518155.1 Gilvimarinus gilvus
TTGCTAAATATGGATTATCTATAAAAGGATTTCGACTTCCTTGTGTTTCATAAATGATTTCATTTCTTACTTTTTCAAATTCTGAAACTTTGTCTTGTACGTTCCATTTTAAAAACATATCTGGCATTCCATCATTATTAGTTGTTGTATTGTTATACGCAACCAATTTAGGGTCGGTTTCCAAACCATAATGTAAATACATATACATAATAATTCGTGCGACATCTCCCGTCCATTCATCACCAGGATAAAAACCTCCATTGATTAATTTAGCTTGCCCTGTTACATCTTGTGGCCATTT
>NZ_JAULRU010000335.1 GCF_030518155.1 Gilvimarinus gilvus
AGCGAAGACTAACTGTGCACGCTGGTCAACCAGGCCAGCCGCAACGGCATGAACGTTCGGGTGGCCGGGTCCGGGCATTCGTTCACCCCGGTAGCGCTGACCAATGGCCTGCACCTGACGCTGGCCAACATGAGCGGCATACGCCATGTCGACCACGCCAGAAAGCGCGTCACCGCCGCAGCCGGCACCACCATCAATGCCTTCGGCAAGGCCCTGCGGGCGGCCGGCCTGTCGATGGTCAACCAGGGCGACATCGACAGCCAGTCGATTGCCGGGGCACTCACCACCGGTACTCACGGCACAGGCCTTACCCTGGGCAACCTGGCCTCGTCGATAGTG
>NZ_JAULRU010000336.1 GCF_030518155.1 Gilvimarinus gilvus
AGCGAACTGGCGATTATCACCACGCAGCAGGCGGAGGAAGCGGACTACAACCTGAGTCCGAGCCGATGGGTTGGACAGAACGGCAACGCGGAGGTCGGCTCGATTCCGAATCTCTTACGCGAGCTCGAACAACTCAACGAACAAGAAATCAGCCTTACATCCAACCTGCTGCAACTCTTGCGTCCGCTGGCAAAGACGGAGGATGCATGACATTTGAATCGTGGGCTACCGAATCTGTGGCTGATTGCATTGTCCCGGTTTCCGTCGCGGGCAAGACCAAGATTCAATCGCGGGACTACAAGTCGTCGGGGCGCTTCCCTGTCATAGACCAAGGGCAAGAGCGGATTGCGGGCTG
>NZ_JAULRU010000337.1 GCF_030518155.1 Gilvimarinus gilvus
GCCACGGTCAACCCTTCCGAAGCGAACCAGGTCGGCACCATTGGTATTCCGGTGCCGTCGACCCTGTGCAAGGTAATCGACGAGGCCGGCGACGAGTTGCCGTTGGGCGAAGTCGGCGAACTGTGCATCAAGGGCCCGCAGGTCATGAAGGGCTATTGGCAGCGCGAAGAGGCCACTGCCGAGATCCTCGACAACCAGGGTTGGCTGAAGACCGGCGACATCGCCTTGATCCAGCCAGACGGCTACATGCGTATCGTCGACCGCAAGAAGGACATGATCCTGGTCTCCGGCTTCAATGTGTACCCCAACGAGCTGGAAGATGTGCTCGCCGGT
>NZ_JAULRU010000429.1 GCF_030518155.1 Gilvimarinus gilvus
ACACCAAATTTAGACTCGTCTAACATTTTACTAATTTCCGAAAAGTTTGAACTATCAAATGTTCCTTCACCAATAAAATCTCTATTAAATTTTGTTACAATAGTTTTAACCTTGTTTGTTTTTTCACCTTTATAATATGATGCATCATTTCTCCATAGATGCGGTAAATAAGGACCAACCAATACTAAATCACCCGGAGCAAAAGGCGAAACACTGTCTCCAACAAAACGAATCCCATTACTTTTTGAAATGTATAAAAGCTCGTATTGCGAATGGTAATGCCAAGCAGCATCTAAACAAGGAACTTCTTTTTTAAGAACATTCAATC
>NZ_JAULRU010000338.1 GCF_030518155.1 Gilvimarinus gilvus
GTCCATGTCGCCACCACCGCCATACACCACCGTGTTGCGCGCCAGTTCACTGACTGCCGTCACCAGCTTGGTCAGGTCCACCAGGCGCATGCCGCATTCGCCGGCCAGCTTGCGCGCCAACTGACGCGCCAGTACCACATCCTGTTCGATTCGTACCGGTTGGCTGCCGCTTTCGCGCACATTCATTTTTGGCTCACACGTTGACGCAGCACTTGCATGCCACGCTCCACATTGAGTGCCGTGCTTACGCCCGGCAGGGTAAGGCCCAGTTCGACCAAGGTAATGGCCACGGCCGGCTGCATGCCGACCACCATGGTTTCGGCATCCAGAATGCGGGACAGGCCAGAAATGCTGGCGATCATCCGGC
>NZ_JAULRU010000339.1 GCF_030518155.1 Gilvimarinus gilvus
TGAAGCTACAAACCATGGCAGAGATAGAACACGCTATTGGTGGTCGCCCTCGAGCGCAGCGCTCAAAGGTAAGAATAGATTTTTACGTTCTTCAGGATGATGCGCTGAAACTTAAACAAATAGCCGATAGTAAGGGGCTAGCTCTAAGCCAGCTGGTACGTTCTATAACTCGAGAGTATCTCAATCAAGTGTGATGGAAATACTACAGGAGGCTAACCCAGACGGTGGTTAGCCTTGCCTAGCAAGGATATATCGTCATCCAGGAACGACTAAATGAGCACATCAACACATGATCAAAACTACTTCAGAAACCCTTTAATTGGGGATGGAATCGGTGAAACTCAAATCAACATCCAGGCT
>NZ_JAULRU010000340.1 GCF_030518155.1 Gilvimarinus gilvus
ACCGCGGTTCTTACACGGGTGCTTTTCAGGTGGCGGACCTTGATGCGTCAGGCACATTGCCTGATGGGCTGGAGCGAGAAATCCCTCCTGGTAGTACACCTTTGATCGGAAAAATTCGAAATATCGTGTACACGCTGGACACGTCCGTAACTATTCAACTTTATTCTCTTGCAGACTATCGAGGTGATACCTGCACATTCCGCCTGTCCCATGGCTATGTGCGCAAGATTTCAGACTTTCCAGGATGCGATGCAGTAGCCAGCGGAAAATCACGCTCCGCGAAGGTGTACGCTTTCCCCGGTGGCAACTCCAAGCTTTGTTTCCTTAACACCGACGACCGTCGAAGTCTTTGCTTCACAGGGAGCTATCAGGGCAACTTCCAGATCAGAAATTGGGACGTGGGCAGTGATTTGCCGCAGGGGCTTGTTCGCACGCATGCAGGGGGTGGTTACATGAACGGCTCCGTGCACCGTGTTTCCTTCGGCAGGCAATAGCCCTGGTTGGATCCCCGCTGCTTGAAGGTCGTACCAGTGCAGACGGAATCAATTAGTAACCCGTCTGCGCTGGTTTGGCAGCTGC
>NZ_JAULRU010000341.1 GCF_030518155.1 Gilvimarinus gilvus
AGCCGTTTTTTATTTATTTTGGTTTTATTATTTCTTCAAAATCGTCTTCGTCAAATTCGAATTCTTCAAATGTACATTCAATTTCGAAAGGAATATCTCCGTCAGATTCTTCTACAAAATCTTGTACTTCACCTTTCCAATTTAAGGTCAAAATTCCTTTGTCATTTACACTAAAAGTTAATTCGTTGTTCACCGTTTCATAATCTTCTTCCGAAACATTCAACGTTGTGTAATATACTTCCACAGTTTCACCTTCTTCGTCTTCTTCCTCGGCAAAACCGTAAGGAATAGAAACTTTTTTACCGTTCAATTCCTCCACAGATTCTACATCCAAAGGAAAATCATCAATAAATAAAGAAAGTTGAGGAAAATCGTTTTGTAACGAATCGCCTTCTACGTGTTCTAAGTCATCAGTCGAATGTATTTCT
>NZ_JAULRU010000342.1 GCF_030518155.1 Gilvimarinus gilvus
ACCGCCATCGCCGAAACCCCGGAAGGCGCCACGCCCCCCAGCGAGCCGGGTAGCCCGGTACGCACGCGGCGGGTGCGGTTGCTGTCCTCGATCTGCTTTGCCGCCGTGGCCCTGGCAGGTGTTCTGCTGGTGCTGTATGCCTGGCGCCTGCCGCCCTTCAGCAGTGCCATCGAAAGCACCGAAAACGCCCTGGTGCGCGGGCAGGTCACCCTGATAGGCCCCCAGCTCAGTGGTTACATCGTCGACGTGCCCGTGCACGACTTCCAGTTCGTCAAGGCCGGCGACCTGCTGGTGCAACTGGACGACCGTATCTACAAGCAGCGACTGGCCCAGGCCCTCGCCCAGTTGCAGCAGCAACAGGCAGCCCTGGCCAACAACCTGCAACAGCGCAAGAGCGCCGAAGCCACCATTGCCCAGCGCCAGGCCGCCATTGGCGATGCCCAGGCCCAGGCGGCCAAAGCCAAGGCCGACCTGCG
>NZ_JAULRU010000343.1 GCF_030518155.1 Gilvimarinus gilvus
TGCAAGCTGCAAGCTGCAAGAAAACGTAAGCCATGCCACCATCTGCTTTTTCTAGCCACTTGCGACTTGCCACTTGCAACTTGCCACTCATCTCCAGCGAACCAGCCATGCCTGAACCCACCCTTCTCCAGCACGCCCAGATCGACTGGGACGACCAGGGCCGCCCCCATTCGCGGCAGTACGACGACGTCTATTTCGCGGTCAACGAAGGCATCGAAGAAACCAAGCATGTGTTCCTCGGCCAAACCCGCCTGGCCGAGCGCTTCGCCAACCTGCCCGCACACAGCAGCCTGGTGATCGGCGAGACCGGCT
>NZ_JAULRU010000362.1 GCF_030518155.1 Gilvimarinus gilvus
GGAGGCTCGAACTCCCGACCCCAACCTTGGCAAGGTTGTGCTCTACCAACTGAGCTATTTCCGCTTGGCGTCCCCTAGGGGAGTCGAACCCCTGTTACCGCCGTGAAAGGGCGGTGTCCTAGGCCTCTAGACGAAGGGGACCGTGTCTCGTCAAAAGAGGGGCGCATTCTAAGCACGCCTTGGGCACCTGTCAACACTTTGTTGCAAATTTTAAATGCGGCGAAACAACAACTTAGCGCAGCCGGTTATTGAGAGCAACCACCTGAATAAGCTTTCACCAAAGTGCTTTGATATTAGGCAAATGTGCAGAGAATATAGCGTAAAAGTTGGCTAAAACTCACGCCAAGGCTGTTTTATAGGTCAAAATGCTATAATCTCAGCTATCAAACGACGAATTCCGCCCCCATGACACACCGCAACCGTCGGTTATGGGCGAGCTATTACAGGGGCAACTATGACATCTGTACTGGTAATTGCTGCACTGGTCATCCTGGCAACCGCCCTGGTGTGCTATGTGTTCATCACCCAGCACATCGCGAAAAAGAAAAAACAACAAAACCGTGTATTGAAAGCGCTTAAACAGCGGCAGCAGTTATTCAAAGTAATCGTATCTGAGCTGCCCGCTGGCTATTTACCGACAGAGGTGGCTACATACGTTTACCGGGTTTTGCTCAATACCAGCGAACAGCTGGCCAAGCTCGCCCCCAACGATGGCTATAGCGAAGAGTTTCAGGTGTATAGCAAGCAACTTGAAGCCCTGCCCACTCAAACCGAAAAAATCAAATTGCCGCCGGAAAAAACCAACGAGGCTCGCACCCTACTGCAAGAACTAGGTCGCCACATTGGCACTCAAACCCAAAGCGGTGCCCTGCCGGCCGCAACGGCCAAAAGTCTTATGCTGCAACTCCGCCGCCTGATGTTACAAATCTCTGTAGACAGCTACCTGCAACAAGCCAAAAAAGCCCAAGCAGAGAAAAAACTGCGCCTGGCCATTCATTTTTACGCCTTAGCTCGCAAGCTGCTGGTGAAAGAAAATAGCCAGCAGGGGTTTCAGAAACAAATTGATCAACTCACAACTGTGATCGCAAAACTGGAGCAGGAGCACGCCGCCCTCTCCCCCAGTGCCAAACCAGCACAAGAGGACGAAGACCTGCAGAACTCATGGAAAGAACTGGAAAGAGAAGACGATGACTGGAAGAAAAAACAAGTCTACGACTGATCGTCCGCTTTTTCATTCAGCGCAATCGATGCCGAATTAATGCAGTAACGCAGTCCCGTAGGAGCGGGCCCGTCGGGGAATACATGCCCCAGGTGACTGCCGCAACGCTCGCACAATACCTCAGTGCGACGCATACCGTGACTCGCATCAAACTCTTCACGAATAACACCGTCATCGGCCGGCGCAGAGAAGCTGGGCCAGCCGCACCCTGCATCGAATTTTGTACCGGCCTCAAACAGACGTTCTCCACAGCCGCGGCAGACATAAGTGCCGTCGCGAAACACGTTCCAGTACTCCCCGGAAAAAGGCCTTTCTGTACCTTTTTCCCGGCAAACATAGTACTGATCAGGCGTTAACCTTTCGCGAAAATAGGCTTCTGTGTAGTTTTTGTTTTGCGACATCAACAACTCCTTGACACACGGGGCCGGCAAACCGGATGATTGTCTGACCCATATTATTGATTTATATACGTTTGAGACTGAAAGGCAGTTTACTGTAAATGGAAACGATTCAAAAATCCGACAAGTTAAACGGGGTGTGTTACGACATTCGCGGCCCTGTCCTTGAGCACGCTTACCGGCTCGAGGAGGAAGGTCACCGAATTATGAAACTCAACATCGGTAACCCGGCCCCTTTCGGATTTGCCGCCCCCGACGAAATTATCCAGGACGTCATCTACAACCTGCCAAATGCCGAGGGCTACGTCGCCTCGCGCGGCTTGTTTGCCGCGCGCAAAGCCATTATGCAGGAATGCCAGCGGCTGCGAATTCCCAATGTCGATATCGACGATATCTTCCTCGGCAATGGCGTCAGTGAATTAATCGTTATGACCATGCAGGCTCTGCTGAACAATAACGACGAAATGCTGATCCCCTCCCCCGATTATCCACTGTGGACCGCGGCCGTAAATCTCGCCGGGGGCAAAGCCGTTCACTATCTGTGCGATGAACAATCGGACTGGTTTCCGGACATTGACGACATTAAAAGCAAAATTACCGATAAAACGCGCGGTATTGTACTGATTAACCCAAACAACCCGACCGGCGCCGTATACAGTCAGGACATACTTGAGCAGATCGTCCGCCTGGCCGAAGAAAAAGGGCTGATTATTTTTGCCGATGAAATTTACAGCAAAATCCTTTACGACGATGCCGAGTTCATCCCGCTCGGCCGCCTGGTGCGCGACACCTTGTGTATTAGTTTTAACGGCCTGTCCAAGTCCTATCGACTAGCTGGCTTCCGCTCGGGCTGGATGGTGATTAGCGGTGCCAAGCACAAAGCAAAAAACTATGTGCAAGGTATAGAAATGCTTGCTTCCATGCGCTTGTGTGCCAATGTTCCGGCCATGTACGCCGTGCAGACCGCACTGGGAGGCTACCAGAGCATCAATGAGCTGATTATGCCGGGTGGGCGCCTGCGCGATCAGCGCGATGCTGCCCTGGCCGCGCTGGCCGACATACCCGGCATCAGCTGCGTAAAACCCAAAGGGGCGATCTATTTATTTCCCAAAATAGACCTCAATCGTCACAAGATTATTGACGATCAGCAAATGGTGCTCGACTTCCTGATTCAGGAAAAGATTTTACTGGTACAGGGCACGGCCTTTAACTGGCCCACCCGCGATCACCTGCGGATAGTGTTCTTGCCCCGCGAAGACGAACTGGCGGGCGCTATTGAGCGCTTTGGTCACTTTATAGAGCGATACACCCAGTAGAACACCATGGCCGATATTCATATTAGTGATTTTCATAAGGACGCCGCTCGCGCGCTGAATCTGCTCTATTCCAGCTTTCCGCGTAAGCTCACGCTGTTTGTTGAGGATATTGCCGGGCCGGACTCCCCCGACGAGTTCGGTTTGCACAGCCCTCGCCACATGGCCTGCCTGTCGACACTGCTATGGCTTGCCGATGAGGGCTATATCCGTTACGACGACACCATCCGTCAGGAAGCCATAGATCAAGCCACTCTGACACACCGCGGCTTTGTATTGCTTAGCAGTCTCATCAGCTGTCGTTCGCGGCTCTCCAACCAAGCTACGCACATTAATGCTCAGCTTGAACCCATGCTGGAAAACGGAGATATTGAAGGCGACTTCGCGCCAGCGATCGATCTGGTGCGCGCCGCACTGAAAGGCAAATCGTCCAATGCCATTGATGCCATTATGCAAATTCTGCTGCACCGTTAGCACCTAACCCCGAGCTCACTCGCCCGCAGGGTTTTAGGCTGCAGGCAAGTGCCAGTGGGTTAACTTTAGCTGGCGGTCGGGGTACTTGTCCGGAAAGTCATCGCACGGTGCCAGCCGCTCAACAAAGGCAGCGCCTGGGCAATATTCGCTAAAGAGTTCGCTGAGGAAATCCTCCGGCAGTTCCGGCGCATTCAAACACGCCAACACCTCACCCCCACCGGGCATAAGCTCTGGCAAACGCTTGATAAGCTTGGCGTAGTCGCGACTGGCAACAAAGCTGCCTTTTTGAAAGCTGGGCGGGTCCAGAATCACCACGTCATAGGGCCCCGGTTTTTTTACCCGGCTCCAGGATTTCAAAATCTGCTCCGGTAAAAAGCCACTGGCCCGCTTATCCAGGCCGTTAATTTGGTGGTTGCGCCGACCGCGCGCCAACGCCTGCTTACTCATGTCCACGTTAACGACCTGCCGGGCACCCGCGGCGACGGCCACTACGGACAAGGCACAGGTATAGGCAAATAAATTCAGCACTTTTTTACCGGGCGCGCCCCGCTCCAGCCAGCGCCTACCGGGTTCCATATCGAGGAAATAACCCAAATTTTGCTGCCCCTGCAGTGACAGGCCAAACGTTATATTGCCACGCCGGGCTCGCCAATCCTCCGGCAACTGCCCCTTAACGACTTCATTGGGGCTGCCGGCCAGGTAACGCCTTTGTACCACCACCGTATCCGCCAGCTCCGCCATAATTGGCGCCACCTCATCCAATAGTTGCGGCAGCTCATCGGGATGGGGCTCAGCAAAAAACGTGATCAAAATTACCGGAGCAAAGAAGTCCACCACTATATGTTCACGCCCCGGGTAGCACTGTCCGCGGCCGTGAAATAAGCGACAGCTGTCGAGCGGTGCCTGCGGCTCAGCACCGGCCCGATCAAGCAGCGCCTGCACGCGCTGACTATCCAGCAGGTTCATGACCACCTCCGACTGGATACAGTATTTCCTGGTGGTAGCCGCATATTACTGGCAGTAAACCGGCCAACTGCCGATCAAGCTGCGGGCTGTTAGAGTCAACCAAAAGTGGCCGCCCCTCTAGCGCTTTAAGCTTATCGGCCGTAGCGACTACCCAAATATTATCGCGGCCAATTTGTTCCACCACCGCAGGAGAAAACTGCTGGTTGCCGCGCCCCAGAATATGTCCCTGCCCACCGATGGCCGTGACTACCATCACAACCGGCCCGCGATGGCTTTGCATGAGCGCCAGAATCTCCGCTTCGGTGGCGTCGCCGGCAAGTAATTGCCCCGCCTTAACGACATCTACGCCAAGCAGCGTTGATTCAAGGCCGAGCTCGGTCATGACCGCCCGGGTGGTGGAGCCCGGACCAATTAAGTACAAACTGTCACTGTCCATACGCTCAGCAACATCCGCCGCGATATCGGCCTGGGCCAACTCATCGACCTCTGCGCCGGCGTTTTTTACCTGTTGAATAGCGCCAGCCTCCATCGGAACCCGCATTTCGGCGTAGTGCCGGGCGCGCACCCGCCCCTCGCGAAAAGCCGTTTCATCGATATCTCGTACTTCACACTCCACCAAAGGAGCCCAGCATCCGGCCGCCAATTGGCATAGCACTCTGCCGGCCGCCTCGGGTGAAATCGCGTAGACCCCGGAGTGAATTTTCACGCCTGAGGGCACCCCTAACACCGGAACATTGCAGCCAATCGCATCAGCTAATGACCGGGCGGTACCATCACCGCCGGCGAATACAATCAGGTCAACCCCCAAGCCTTTCAGCGCGCGCGCCGCTTTCTGTGTATCTTGCGCAGAGCTCGGCACCGTTGCCGCGCGGCCCACAACCTCAAAAGGCAATGGCAAAGACGTCAGAGCTGCCGCCCCCATATCACCGGCATAGCCATAGAGCTTCACTGGCAGGCCCTCTAGCGGTGCCAGGGCGCGCAGCATGCGTTCAGCAGCTCTGGGCTTCGCACCAAGCTGCAGTGCCCTGTCGCGCGCCTCAACCCCATCACTGCCCTTAAGGGCAACACTGCCACCGATGCCGGCATAGGGATTAATAATGACTCCGAGTTTCAACACAATCAGCGTGACTCCAGGGTAAACCCAAGCGCTTGCAGCGGCCCGTCGATGGCGGGGTTACCGCTGGCGGGCACGATGTAATTGTTGAACTCCCGTCGCACCGGGTACTGTTTACGCAGCCGGTCGAAACCAACACCCACCGGCTCGGCGCTCGCAGCCACCATATCTCGCAGCGCCCGGTCATCCGCGTGTATGTCATACACCTGTTCAATGAGTTTGCATATCACTTGCCACACATCGCCCACAGGCAGAGTTAGGCGGTTATTCTCAGTAGCGGGTAGCACATCTGTTAGAGTCGTTTGCTCATTGAGACCAAAGTGACGGCAAAATGCCTGGTAAATCATCGACGTTCCCTTCAACTTACCGTCGTAGCTATAACCGGCAATATGCGGAGACGCCAGCTGCACCTGATGCAATAAAGATACGCTGATTTCCGGTTCCCACTCCCACACGTCCAATACCACCTGCAGATCATCGCGCTCATCAAGCAAGCGCGATAGGGCCTGATTATCAATCACAGCTCCGCGCCCACAATTAAGCAGGACGGCACCATCGCGCAATTTGTTGAGCTGCTCATATCCCATCATATGGCGGCTGGGATGACTGCCCTCGGTGGTCAGCGGCGTGTGCATACTGACAATGTCGCATTGCAACACCTCCTCCAGCGCAGCCAAATCTGGGTTTTGATCGCGGCTCAGTAATGGGTCATAACAACGACACTCCACACCCTGAGACTTAAGTGCCCGATACAGTGCACCGCCGACATTCCCGCAGCCGATAATACCCACCGAGCGGTTGCGCCAATCCACACCTAAACGGCACAGGGCCGCATACACATATTCCACCACCGAGTTAGCATTGCAACCAGGGGCGTTGTCAAAGGTGATACCGGCCTTATTCAGGTAGGCCTGATCCAGATGGTCCATACCAATGGTGCAGGTACCGACAAACTTCACCTTGGAGCCCGCCAATAGCGCCTCATCAACCCGGGTGACCGAGCGCACCAATAACGCATCGGCATCGTGTACATCATCCGCATTTAAGTTGCGTCCCGGCAGGCGCACCACCTCACCCGCGGACTCAAAAAAGGCTTCGGCCAGCGGTATGTTTTCATCGGCTACTATTTTCATGGGAATGGGCATTCCTTAACTTAAGCTTGGGCATTTGCAAAAGGCGAAGTCAGGCGCCGAATCATCCCGGCGGACCAACCCATCTTCTGACAAAAATCGGTTAATTGAACGCAGTTAACGGGTTTTCTATGCAGTTGGCTACTGGTATCGATTAACTCAATACCCTGTACTAAGCCCGCCAGTTGCTGCGAGAGGGCTATTTGCCCACGGTATTCAGACAATTTCTGCGCCAGTGTCTTGGCGCCGCGCATGGGGAAGCCGGCAATCTGGCTGGGGTTTGCTTGCAGCGCAGCGATGCTGCCGCCGTGAGTTAACAGCCCGGCTGCGGTTTTGGCTCCGATGCCAGGCACTCCGGGAATATCGTCAATGGCATCGCCCAGTAAAGCTTGATAATCCACCAATTGCTGGCAACTCACTCCAAACTTAGTGGCGATATCGTTAGGAAAATACCGCTTATTGTCGGAATAATCCCATAAAAAGTCACAATCACGCCTAAACACCTGAGCCAGGTCTTTATCCCGGGACAAAATTGCCACCGGTGCCTCTTCCCGCGCACAGGCACTGTAAAGACTCGCTAACAGGTCATCGGCTTCGTATTCGTCACTGGCATAGGTAGCGAGACCCAGCAATTGCGCCACTTGAACGCAGGCCTTGAGCTGAAACGCCAGCGCCTCATCGGGTAACACCCGCGAACTTTTATAATCGGGTGATAGACGGTGGCGAAAGCCACTGCCCAGACTTTCATCAAAGCACACCGCCACCGCTGTGGGCTGGTAGCCACCGAGCAATTGCACCAAAAATCCGGCAAAGCCATAGACGGCCTCGGTTGAGTGCCCTTCGGGCTCGCTAAACCAATTTGCCGGCATGGCGAAGTAATAGCGAAATATATAAATAGAAGCGTCGATTAAGCACACCGGAGCCGCCGCGCGCCCCTTGTCACTCATAGTGAACTCCGGGCAAAGCGCTCTGGGCTAAACAACCAATCAAGCCCCTTAGCTGGGCGATAATACGCAAGCAAGGCCTGGGCAAACTGGCTGGTTCGGTCATTGACCGTGAGCGGCGTCAAGCTCTGCGCTTGAGCACAAATAGCGTCCTTGAAGGCGTCTGACGGCCCCAGCTCCATGGCAAGATTGTCGGCACTGACCCGAAATGGCCAGTTCGCCGCCACCGAAAACAACCACTCCAACGCCTGAGGGCGCACCTCAACTCGCTCAAACTCTGCTTGCTGGCTGGCATCGCGGCCATCGGGTGCATACCAGTAGCCATAATCCTCCAGCTGGCGTCTGGCCTCACCGGCCACACACCAGTGGGCACATTCATGCAAGGCGCTGGAAAAAAAATCTTGGGTAAAGTGAATTTGCGCAGGGCTGCCGGCACTTGCCGGCAGGTACAGAGGCTCTGGCGCGCCACCGAGCAAACGGGTGTTTTCGCGGTCTAAGAAGCAGCGATTAAAAATCTCAACCAACTGGTGACTTTGGTGGGTTGCAACGACGAAAGCTGTATTCAAAATATCTCTCTAACAGGCGATTTGTGCTTTTTATGACCACTTGTGCTTCGTCGCCTAACGGCGAACAGTAAATTTTTAAGGGTAAGTATTGTGCTCGGCAGCAATAGCATATACCTTATATAGTGATAGCCGAATAAAAACGGCGTTTTTTTCGGCATCGAAAAAATTCGGCAGCACTGTCAGTGCGGTCATCGGCCTCATTCGGGAGGTGTATTATGAAGACCCCAGTCAAAAGCCACAATAGTGAAAATGTGGTGGACTTTTTTACCGGCAAATCATTCAGTGAGCTTCACGATCAGCGCTTTATTCGACTCGCTCCAGAACTGGACGGGTTGGAAATGCTGTATTCCAACGAAAGCAATCCAGATAAGCTGTTTAGCCTAAAAGTTGTCGCCTGGGGCTTGCGTGCGAATGGCGAGGTTGTTGGGCTGGTACCTTGGCTTAACGACATAGTCTCTTGCACTGAGGTCTGCGATCCCCTTAACGGTCAATGGGAAGGATACTACGATGTCGGTATTGACGAAGTTTTCTTCGACGCACCCCTGCACAAAATAATCGAGCTGGAAACTTCGGCCGAATATTATGAACTTGAGTGTGAAAATGAAGACGATGTCATTCAGGAGCTACCAGATACCATTGGTACCCATGCGGTTTTAGCCAATGCCGGAAATCACCAACTTACGCTGGTAGAGGTGGTGAGCTGGCGCTTGCTGCACGACGGCAACATATACGGCATGCTTACCGATGCGGAAAAAGTCATTAGCACTCCGGTTCTACCCGGTGACGACTGCTTGTACGCGGCGCAAAAGCACGATGATTTTCGCTACTTCTTTCAGCACCAAATTGCCAACAAAATCAAAGCCGAAGATCCAGAAGCATTGGCGGCGATTTCCATGTTGGTAGAAGAAGGCCAGTAACGCCTTAGTCGTTGCTGTTGTTTCCCGCCAATCGGATGGTGTAGGTCATTACGCCATCCGCTTCCTCTTGCGACACCAGCTCGTGACCAAGAAAGAGACAAAATTTGGGAATATCCCTGGTCGTTGAAGGATCGGTCGCTAATACCTGTATTGTTTCACCTTGCGACATAGATCTCACTGCTTGATGCAACATCATCACAGGCTCAGGGCAGAGTAAACCACAAGTATCCAAAATATTATCAATTCGTTTGTTCATAGCGTTATATCATCTATAAATTGCGGGCACGATGCTCTTAGGTTGCCTAGACTTACGATTGTAAGGAGCCCGAACGGCGAGGTACCTGCCCTTATATCAACCTGCCCACCCACCGCAAAGGGCAAACCTAAACAACATTTGCTGGTATTTTCACTGTAGTTGGTTCTCGGTTCAATGAAAGCGCACGCACAGCGTGCTGGAGTAAGCGTTCATGCCGTCGCTGTATCACTCGGTGGTTGATGTTCCAACACATATACCACAGTTTAATTGTCACACTCTGCACCAAACACAAATGCTGCTAAAAGGACAGCACCCGCAACTGTCGGACAAAATTTGTCAGTTACTGGCCGACTTGGCACCTGCTGATATTACGCCCCAGTATGTCGCCCAAGCGAGCCTGGACCATTTTACCGTATTGAATAATTTAGGCGCGATAACGATCGGTAAAATTATTGAAGCACTCACCCAACTGGGCAACCACTGGCTAACCATTCAACCCAACGACGCCAACTCGCTGGCCAAGCTGCAGTCAATATTGCAACAGTGGATCGAGCTGGGCGACTGGTTAGTGCGTCAATCTTCGGCAAGTTAATCTCTTCTATTACGCATCACTTTGTCGCCAACACCTGTGAAACGGCGTTGGCAATTCTTCAATTTACGTTACAATAGGGTCAGGAACTTTAAAAACCATTCTAAACCAGTGTTAAGGTTAGCCATGATTTACGTACTGGTCGAAAGACACATTGCCGAAGGTATGGAAAGTACCTACGATGTGTTTGCCCAACAAGCATTAGAAGCTGCACACAGGGCCCCCGGATTTATTAACGGGGAAACCCTTGAAGATATGCAACGCCCTAATCATCGCTATCTGCTGTCCAAGTGGCGCTCATTGCACGACTGGAAACAGTGGTACTACAGCGACGAAAGACATCAAACACTCAATCAGCTCAACCCGACTCTGGCTGATTTTGAAAAGATCACACTGCTCAAGAAATAACGCTGGCACAGCTTAACGAAAAAGTCGCAGGTGCCCTGTGACTTCTTCACGATCGTGATAAAGCTGTTTAAAAGCCAAATCTGACTTACAGGGCAGCTCAGCCAGCACCGCCAACAATCGCGCCTCCAGTTTTTTCACCTCGGCGTAACGCTGCTTCATGGGCAGCTTTAAATTGAATACCGCTTCACCAAACCACATGTTTTCCGCCCAACGGCCGATCATATTCGCAACGCGCGCCGGTTTATCGGCAATATCACAAACCAACCAATGCACGGATTTTTTAGGCTCAAACACAAACCCATCCATGGCATGGTGAGTCACCTGGCCAGTGTCCATTAGAGACTCAGCCATAGGACCATTATCCACCGCATCGACAAACATACCGCGATTGACCAATTGCCAGGTCCAACCGCCGGGGGCCGCGCCCAAATCTACCCCTCGCATACCGCCGGCTAAACGCTCCTCCCACTCATGGGCGGGAATAAAATGATGCCACGCCTCTTCGAGCTTGAGCGTGGCGCGACTGGGAGCCTGTGAGGGCTGACGCAAACGCACAATCCCCATTGGGCTAGACGAACTGTTCGCCAATGGCGCAACACCGATCAAGGCCGTAGTGCCCGCTAAAAACAACACGTGTAGCCGCCACGGGCTTTTCTTATCAATCAAGCTGCACTTTTGCAGCGCGCGGGTAAAAGGCTGAGCAATTTTTTTTGCCAGCCCCGAGAGTTCTTTACCATCGTTGGTATCACAGGTTTCAGCCCACCACTCGGCGGGCCGCGGCAGCGATGCCATCGCCTGCAGTAGTGGTGACAACCGATCAGTTGGGTCCATATTCGCAACCGCAGCGGGGCCGGCAAACCACTGGCGAATGAATATGAGGCGGGCGAATGGCAGCTTATTGATCAGCGTTAAGGCACCGTCTGGCTCTTGAGTCACAAAAGTAACCAGAGCTTGGCCGTCTTTGGTTTTACTGTAGCCAAAAATGCCCACACCCGATGCCAATTCAGTGATTTCAGCGGCACACTCTTTTTCAAAGCCCGGGCGGCAATGCAGATATAAATGATTCATAGCAGGTTATCAATAAAACCAACAGCGGCACTTACAGCGCCTTGAATGTGTTGCTCGTGGGTCAATCCTGAACTCACGCGCGGCCTTAGGCCATGATCACCGTCTTCGAGCCAGTGTATAACGACCGAATCGGCGAGAACGTAACTGGCTAGATCTTCTGAACTACCGAGTTTATCGCGCGTTCCTTGAGCGATAAAAATCGGACAGCGACACTCTTGTAACGGCTCAAGCCGGGTTTTCTCCGGTTTTGCCTGCGGGTGGAACGGGTAGCCGAAGCATACGACCCCAGCCACAGGTTCAATACTCGCCAGTATACAGGCCATTCGGGCGCCCATGGACTTACCACCAATAAATACTGGCAAGGATTCGCGCTCAGTCACTTGATTGAGCGCCTCAGTCCAGCTATCTATTAATACCGGCTGGCGATTAGGCGGGCGCTTTTTACCTAAGGCTCGACGCTCGTGCATATAGGGAAACTCAAAACGGTAGACGTTAACCCCCGCTTGGCAGAACGCCTGGGCTACCCGATTCATAAAATCACTGTCCATCGGGGCGCCCGAGCCATGCGCAAGCACCAGTGCAGCGCGAGCGGACTCGGCCCTACTAACGATAAGATCAGGCATCTTCCCAACCTTTTAGGTCGCGAGCCGGTACAATGGATGTTGTCTCGAGTGCCGGATCAAAGACGATCGCCACCTCGCCACTTTTTAGCTGGCGTGTCAGCTCAGCCACCTTATCCTCCAGAGTTGCTTCGACCTCACCGTAGTCCGTCCCCTCTCGGGTAATAAACTCTTCCAACAGAGCGTTCAGTGTACCTTGGGGTATTTGCTGATAGGGAATAATCATTCAAGTCTGTGTTATCTTTAGGGGTAAGATTGGGGCTCGCGCTTAGCACTTGGCCTCTTCGCATATACGTCCAAATAATAGGAAAACCCGTGAATCAGAATCTTGTACTTACCGTTATTAGTGCTGACCGTCCGGGCGTTGTCCAGCAGCTCGCCAAAACCATTCACGACAACCATGGTAACTGGCTAGAAAGCCGAATGTCGCATCTGGCCGGTAAGTTTGCCGGTATTCTACAGGTTGCGGTGCCCGAGGAACATTGCGAATCGCTATTAGCAGCGCTCGGCGGGCTAGCCTGTGATGGCTTACAGGTCGTCGCCGAAAAGGCAGAGGGCGTGGGCGAGGCGCAACCGGTGGCGCTGTCGTTCAGCGTGGTAGGCCCAGACCGCACCGGCATTGTGTATGAAGTGTCACAGGCTTTTGCCAGTCGCAGCATCAGTGTCGATGAACTAGAAACCGATACATCCAGCATGCCCTGGTCCGGCGAGCCCATGTTTGAAGCCACCGGTATTATTCACCTGCCTAACGGCGTTAATATGGATGAACTCTACGACCAGCTCGACGCCATTGCCGATGAGCTAGCCGTGGATATTCGTCTGGAAGAACTGCCGGAATCACAAACCGCTTAACAGTTTGCCTACCCAATAGGCTAAAAAGGCGGCGGCGCCACCTACGGCTAACGTTTCCAGCGCTGACTACAACGCTGAGCCTTTAACCTGTACCCCTTTCGCCGCCCCCACCACCACAAACCCGAATACGGTGAGCAGCACACTCCATAAATAGGGTATAGCAGGCACACCGGGCCAGAGAGCGCCGATAAAAAAAGGCATGAGCGGCAACGCCCCGAGCAAAACAAACGCCGAAAAGGTCGCGAGCCCCGAACGCAGCGGGTTCTGATCCTGCAGCGACAAGCCATGCTCGTCCTGCAGCATGGTATCCACCCACAGCTTGCGATCGCCGGTTATAGTAGACACTATATCCTCAAGCTGTTCGCCGGAAAAACCCTTGGCCGCAAAGATCTGCCGCACTTCTTCCCTTTCCCCTTCCGGGTAGAGGCGAATCTCTTCCAGCTCCTGGCGTCGTGTTTTCTCCTTCAGTTGACTATCGGCCCGTACCCCCAGGTAGTTACTCGCTCCCATACTGAATCCATCGGCCAACAGATTGGCCAAGCCGAGAATAATCACCACGGTAGAGGACAAGCCCGCACCGGCCACGCCGGCGACAATGGCAAACGTGGTAATCAAGCCATCGATAGCGCCGTAAATAAAATCACGCAAATAGCTGTTTTCCGGGCCATCCGAGAGGCGTTTCGCGATATTTTTAGGCTGGTGATGGCGGACCAAATCGGCCCGTGACGATCGGGTATTCATATGCACTCCTTATAGTGGGAGTATAGGCAAGGAATGGGGAACGTTAAGCCTAATTTCTGGCGCCTCAAAATTGTCATCAAGCATTTTTTGTTTCCCTGTACACCTCGCTATACTGTAGCCGCTAACACTACAGGGGGTTGTTCATGCGGTTCAATTTTACGTATTCACTTTTCATACTACTAACATCCATGTTGGTATTCGGCGTTCAAGCGCAAGAGTTGGCCCCCAGAGCCTACTGGCCAGCCCCCAATGGCACGAACGCAGCGGTGATGAGCTACCAACATTCTGCAGGCGATGTGCTCGTTGACGCTTCCGCCCCCATTGAAGGCGCCGAAGTAACACTCGACTTTCTCTCCCTAACGTATCAGCGAACTTTCAATCTGTTTGAACGCACCGGCAATCTGCAAATAAATTATCCCCTTGTGCAGGGCCATGCCGAAGCGATTGTTAACGGTGAATTCGCAGAGCACTCCATTAGCGCGTCTGCAGACCCACGCGTTCGCATGGCTATAAATTTAATGGGCGCTCCCAGCATGGACCGCGAGCAATTTCGCAACCTGGCAGCGAACCCAGGCCCCATTGTAGGAGCAAGCGTGCTCGTTAGCATTCCCACCGGCGAATACGACGGCAATCGACTGTTTAACGCTGGCACGAACCGTTGGGCCGTAAAACCGGCGCTAGGGTTTATTTTGCCCCTGAGTGACCGATGGTTATTTGAAGGTGAATTAGGCGCCTGGCTCTACGAGGATAACGACAATTACCTAGGTAAAACTCGCTCACAAAAGCCGCTTCTGTCATCCGAAGTTCACCTAGTGCATGTCATTAAAAGCGGCACCTGGGTTTCCTTTGACCTCAACTGGTATCAGGGCGGCGCAGCAACCGTTGGCGACGGCCCGGAGCAGGCCGAACTGCAAAACTCCCGGGCCGGCATCACCTTTTTACAACCCATAAAGCGCAGGCACGCGATCCGGGCAGCGCTTAGCACGGGAATTGAGTCAAAGATTGCCGGCGATTTTGATAGCATCACCTTGAGTTATATGTATATTTGGTGAATAAATGACGGGCGACGGGTGAGAAACATTAAAAGCGAACAACCGCTGCTAGACAGCAGCTTTAGCTGGCTGGTTGCATGGCCCACTCTAAACGCCAGAACAAACCATCGTTTTAATTTTAGTGGCTTTCTCGAAATGATCGAGCTTGTGAGTTTCAATCCACCACCGCGCGGCCTCCATAAGCACTTCCGGCTGATCGTTCTTGTTCTTGAAAAATGCGTAAAAGGATAACCCTACCCCTTCACCCTTTTTCTCAATCTTCTGATTACACACTTCTATAATCTTTTCTCTTAGCGCTTGTCTCAAAATATATTCCTAGCGAAATTCGACCGGAAATGTCTACAGCCACCACTATACTTGAGCAACTTGGTTTCGACGTCACTCACCATGGATATTCTTTTCACAAACGACTCTTATTCTCTCGGCAGGTACGCGCAATTGGTTAATAAGGTAATCTTTAAACGCCTGTGGATAGGGCTGCAAATCCACAGCCTTTTGCATACACAACATCCACGCATCCACCTCGTTCTGACCGATGGCTAAGTGCCCATGCGCCTTGGGAATAACAATACCCCCGAAATTCTCAGCATAGAGCTTAGGCCCACCCAGCCACCCTGACAAAAAGTAAGCCAGCTTCTTTCTCGATTCGCCCAAATCCGCTCGATGCATACCGCGAATGACTTGAGCCTCTGGTAGTTCCTCCATAAAGTCGTAGAACGCATCCACGAGCTGTGTTATCCCTTCCAGCCCTCCTGCGGCCCTATACGACCCATCGTCTACCCCATACTTTAACTCTGAAAAACTCATACTTACATCACCTACGGAGGGCTCCATTTTCATCTGACCAGCTGAACAGCTTCTTCGCATTAAATACCGTTAGTGTTTTGAGCACGATTACCCTGCATCTAGATGCTCCCTGCCTTGATTCGCCCTGGCACCAACAGGAGGGGCAGTCAAAGCGCGTAGAGATTTAACTGCCACTTGGCGGGATTTGTTATATTAAAATAGTTTCACGAACGTTGCTGAGTTTTCTGCGCCTGTAGGATTTAATGTCAACTCATTTCCGGCAACAGAAAAGCCAAAAACTTCATCAGAAGGTGACCGTCAAAACGGGGGAACTACAGAGTCCGGAGTAGAGCCTTTTTTTGGGCTTTTTTTTATTTCATGCAATCAACTACGATAGACATAGGCCTGTATGGTTTTCTCACTCTTTCATCATGATCTGGAGTCCTCATTACATGGCCTACAGAATAATCAATAGTATTTGTGACGGCTTCTCCATCCTCATTGTAATAATGATAAAAATTGATCTCCTTAAATAGTGTGCGATCAAGAATACTTTTAACCGAATTGTATTCTGGAAACCATAAATGTCCTCCATTAACGACTTTTCCATCTTCGAAATCGCCGCCGCCACCGGGATCAAATAATAATTTTCCTTCTTTGCTTTTCAGTGTCCTGTTGCGCAGGATATCGCACTGATAATCAGGAAGTGACAATCTAAAGATACCCCCAGGCTTCAATACTCTATATATCTCGTCTATTACAGTTATTAATTTTTTTGGTTCAATATGCTCGAAAACATCTTCGGACTGGTAAATATCTACGCAGCAGTCTTTCAATGGAAGCCTTTTCGTAACATCGTGCTTAATGTGTTGCGAATTAGCTTGCGTAAGAGATAATCCGACAAATTTCTCGTATAAGCCATTTCGGGGAACATCACCCGCATATAGGTAAATAGCTTCTTCTTTCAGCAAGTCATTGAAACTCATCTTACGGGTAAACATGTCTCGCATCTGCTTTAGTATTCTACGCATTGTCAGTAATCTCAATTTTGCACTTTGTGTATGAATTCGGCGCACATAACACAAAGCACAGGGGCGAGGTACGAGCCCCAAGCCCGCCGCGCAGCTGGTTTTTGACGGGCTTTTCACTGCCTCGCTTTGTTAATTTTCGCTTTAATTGAGGACACCCAAAAACTTGACAGTGCCACAACCCTCTGCCATCGCTTTAATTGAGGACACCCAAAAACTTGACAGTGCCACAACCCTCTGCCATTGTAAATATCGACCTCAACGTTTAAGGAAGAACGATGACTCGCCCAAGGAAAGAGCTGATATCTGTTGCCGATACCCCTTACTATCACTGTGTTTCCCGCTGCGTACGCCGGGCGTTTTTATGTGGTAAAGGTAAAGATTATAATTTTGAACACCGCAG
>NZ_JAULRU010000363.1 GCF_030518155.1 Gilvimarinus gilvus
ATGCGCTGGCTCAACGGGCCGGACTCAGCACTGATGAAGTCATCAGGTTACATAGCGAAATGGAATACCGGGTCTACGCCATCGGTTTTGCACCGGGGTTCGCATATCTTGGCGAAGTCGATGAACGCATTGCCGCTCCACGCCTTGCTACACCGAGAATGAAAGTCCCCCGGGGAGCGATAGCTATTGCCGACCGTCAGACAGCTGTTTATCCCGCAGTTTCTCCCGGTGGCTGGAACCTGATCGGCCTCTGCCCTACGCGTATGTTCGATCCAGAAGCTGAGCCCACTATGCCGGTACAGGTAGGAGACCGCATCAAATTTAATCCGATCAG
>NZ_JAULRU010000364.1 GCF_030518155.1 Gilvimarinus gilvus
ACCGATATCTCAGGCGCACCCGAGCCCGTGCCCGAGACGGTGAAGTTGAACGGGTTCTCATCCGCATCATCATTGACAAAGCTCAGATCAAAACTAAACGCCCCGGCCAGAGTCGGGGTGTACTGCACAGTGAAGGTGGTACTCCCACCGCCGGCACCTATCGTGGTACTTCCCGGTGCACCGATAGCATTGATGGTGACATTGCTCGGGG
>NZ_JAULRU010000365.1 GCF_030518155.1 Gilvimarinus gilvus
AGCCGCGCCTGAGCACTATCGCCCTCAGGGTAATCGGCTGGGTACAGGCAGAACTGCTTGATCAACTCACGCGCCAGCGGCGTCACCTCCAATACCCGACACTGCGGGGCAGCCCAGGGGCAGGCGTCCCGGCGTACATACAGGCTGCGCATCTCGGCCTGCATCGAGGTCACCACCGCATGCTCGGCGTCAGCCGGGATCCACACCCCCCACTGCGGTGGCGCAAAGTAGCTGCCTGCGTCGGTGTAAACACCCAGCACGCCGCTGATAGCGTAGGAGAACTGTACCCAGTCGTGCTGGTGGCGTGTGGTCCAGGAACCGGCGCCCAGGCTTTCGGCACGTGCGTACAGTGGCCTGGGCAACTGCTTGAGTTCAGGAATGGGACGGGGTTGTCCGATGATCGGCATGGCGGCTTCTGTTA
>NZ_JAULRU010000430.1 GCF_030518155.1 Gilvimarinus gilvus
GCTTTTAATCAGCCTGCGGCAGTCGCCGTGGGCTTGATTAACCTTCCGAAATGGCTACCATAGCCTCGCTTACCACTTCCAGGCTGGCCCGTACTCGTCGTTGCCACTTTTCGATGGGTGGGCACACACCGTCAAAGTGGCGCCTAGATTACGAACCAGCCTGAGAGTCTGAGTACGTAAGGGGTTTTTCAACAGCCTGCTAGCCTTAGGTTAGGCAACACGATCTGGAATGCAACTTTTGACCGCCTGTGACGTCGAATAGAGGTTACGGAACCCCGTTTAGGCTGACCTGACCGGGACTGCGGAAAACAATCAACGACAACCAGACGCAGTAAAAGCGAAAATATTATGGTTAAAGTCCGCCAAGACCATCCCATTGCCGATGACGGCAGTGTCGATATTGATGCCTGGTTGCTCAGACTAGAAGGCATTGAGCAGCAATCACCCGCTGCCATGACCGAGATCAAGCGTGCCTGCGAGCTATGTCAGAGCGTGGATGTCTTGCCCAGTGTCGCCTCCCACCGCTGGGGGGAGGGCGTCAGCTGTTTTCGCATCGGCCTGGAAATGGCAGAAATTCTCGCCGACTTGCAGCTGGACCAAGACACTCTGGTAGCCGCCGTTCTCTACCGCGCCGTGCGCGAAGAAAAACTCTCCTTAGCCGATGTCGAAAAACAGTTTGGTGATATGGTTGCCAAGCTGATCAAGGGGGTGTTGCGAATGGCCGCGATTGCTTACCAGCGCAATGAGTCAGAGGAGTGTGTATTTGGTAAACAGTCCGACGAGCAGGCTGAAAATATTCGCAAAATGCTGGTGGCTATGGTCGATGACGTTCGTGTCGCCCTGATCAAACTTGCCGAGCGCACTTGCGCCATTCGCGCGGTTAAAACGGCCGCTCCGGCCAGGCGCCGGCAGGTGTCGCGTGAGGTCGCCGATGTGTATGCTCCGCTCGCCCATCGACTGGGCATCGGCCATATTAAATGGGAGCTCGAAGACCTCTCGTTTCGGTACCTTGAGCCCAGCGATTACAAACGCATTGCCTCACTGCTCGATGAACGGCGTATCGCCAGACAGGAATACATTGAAAAGGTGCTCGAGTTAATTCGTCACGAATTAGCCGATGCAACGATTGAGGGCGAAGTCGCTGGCCGTGCCAAGCACATCTACAGTATTTGGCGCAAAATGCGTCGCAAGGGCATTGGTTTTTCCCAGGTTTACGACATAAGAGCAGTGCGCATTTTAGTACCGAGTGTACGTGACTGTTACACCGTGCTCGGTATTGTCCACAGTCTTTGGCGCAACATTCCCCACGAGTTTGACGATTACATCGCCTCGCCCAAAGAAAATGGCTACCGCTCGTTGCACACCGCCGTTATCGGCCCAGAAAACAAGGTACTGGAAATTCAGGTGCGTACCTTTTCCATGCACGAAGAGGCAGAGCTTGGGGTGTGTGCCCACTGGCGCTACAAAGGCACTGATACCAAAGGCGAGCAAGACGGTTATGAACAAAAAATTGCTTGGTTGCGTCAGGTGCTTGAGTGGCACGATGAACTTGGTGGTGACAGTGAGCAGCTACAGGACGATTTAAAATCGTTCGATCAAGATCGCATTTATGTGTTTACCCCTGAGGGGCACGTAGTCGACTTGCCGCACACCGCGACGCCTTTGGATTTTGCCTATCGTATCCACACCGACGTTGGTCACCGCTGCCGTGGTGCCAAGGTCAATGGCCGGATTGTGCCGCTTAACTACCACCTAAACACCGCCGATCAGGTAGAAATTTTGACCGGTAAGCGCGAAGCGCCCAGCCGGGATTGGTTGTCTCCGGCGCTCGGTTATGTCAATACCGCCCGCGCTCGGGCCAAGGTGCAGCACTGGTTCAAAGTACAGGCGCGCGACGACAATATTGCCGAAGGTCAGTCTTTGCTCGATCGCGAGTTTAAGCGCCTGGCGGTACACGAGTTTGATTACGAAGCGCTGGCGCAAAAACTTAATATGCATTCGTTGGATGATCTCTACGCCGCGGTGGGCGCCAGTGATATTGGTGTAGGGCAGGTGCTAAGCGCAGCGCAGCGCTTGATAGATGCTAAGAATCCGCAGCAGGATGTTATTCCGTTTAAGGCGCGCTCGCCGAAAAAGAAAAAAGACTCGGATGTATTTATCGAAGGTGTGGGCAATTTATTAACGCAAATTGCCAGCTGTTGTAATCCGGTGCCGGGCGATGCCATTACCGGATACATAACATTGGGACGCGGGGTTTCCATTCACCGCTCAGACTGTAGCAATTTACTGCAGTTACAGTCCGATGAGCCCGAACGTATTATCAAAGTTGACTGGGGCGCCGCGCCGCAAAGCAGCTACTCCGTGGATGTAATGATAGAAGCCTACGATCGTTCCGGCTTGCTGCGCGATGTCACCTCGCTACTCGACCACGAGCATATCAACATCAGCGCCATGCAAACCTTATCCGACAAGCGCAAAAACACCGTGGATATGCAAATCACCGTCGAAATTCGCGGCTTTGAAGAGCTAAGCCGGGTACTGACGCGGCTTAATCAGCTGCCGAATATCGCCTCAGCGCGGAGGAAGTTGTAACCGAACGTTAGATGTCAGATGTCTGACGTCGGATGGAAATCAAAGTGATTCTACAGCCAACGCTATTGAACGTTGCTGCTGCAGAAACTCTGACCTAATTTTAGGTTTTAAAACTTTATAGGCCATTAAAACCCAGTGAGTGGAAATATACTTTTTCTGGTGTATTGCAGCTTTAGGTTGCGAGAGCTTTTTGATTTCCTTTGTTTCCGACATCCGACATCCGACATCCGACGCTAACACAAACACACAGGATACGAATCAATGCCCCCCCCAAACTACACCCTCGACGACCTAATCTACCTAATGCAACGCTTGCGCGATCCGGTTGATGGGTGCCCGTGGGATGTAAAGCAGACCTATAAAACAATTGTACCTTCTACCATTGAGGAAGCTTACGAGGTAGCGGATGCCATTGAGCGCGGGGATCTTGATCATCTAAAAGAAGAGTTAGGTGATTTATTGTTTCAGGTTATTTTCTACAGTCAGTTTGGCGCCGAGGAAAAGCGCTTTGATTTTCATCAGGTGGTGGATACTTTAGTAAGTAAATTGGTGCGGCGCCACCCGCACGTATTCCCCAACGAAAATCTTCGGGAGCGATTCGGTAACCGGCCTGCCGATGAGACCGACATTAAACAGCGCTGGGAAGATATTAAGAAGGAAGAGCGTAACGCTAAGGGAGTGAAGGGTATGCTTGACGATATTCCCGTAAATCTACCAGCGCTGACACGCGCCGCAAAGCTGCAAAAGCGCGCTGCTCGCACGGGCTTCGACTGGGATGATATTCAAGGGCCTATCGCTAAGGTTCGCGAGGAATTGTTAGAGGTTGAAGAAGCCTTGGCCAGTGGGGATATGGACGCCGTAGATCAAGAAATCGGCGATTTACTGTTTGCCGTAGTAAATATTAGTCGCAGTCTCAAACAAGATCCGGAAGGCGCTCTGCGCAGGGCGAATCACAAGTTTGAACGTCGCTTTCATTACATTGAAAATAATGCTCGTAAAGCGCTGGAACAGATGACATTAGCAGAACTAGACACACTTTGGGATGAGGCAAAAACCAAAGGCTTATAAAATAAAGGCCGCCAGTTGGCGACCTAAAGGTGATTTAAGTGTTGCGAGCGACACAGTTAGTCAGGGTGCCGATGCCGTCGACACTAATTGATATGCAATCGCCAGCCTGCAGTGTGAAATCATTGCCTGGTACGATGCCCGTTCCGGTCATCAACAGAGCACCCTGAGGGAAGCTACATTCACGAAATAAAAATCCCGCCAATTCCTCCATCCCCCTTTTTATTTGATTAATCGCAATGCTGTCGTTAAACACAACTTCATTGTCTCTCTCAATAGTAAGTCTTATGTTTGTATCACCTTTTAACGGAGATTCGGCAACCAAAATGCATGGGCCTAACGCAGCGCAGCCGTCATAAGTTTTCGCCTGAGGTAGGTACAATGGGTTTTCCCCCTCAATACTGCGGGAGCTCATATCGTTACCTATGGTATAGCCAATAATCTTACCGCTGCTGGACATAAGCAGAACTAGTTCTGGCTCCGGAACATCCCAATTCGAATCTCGCCGAATACGCACTTCTCCACCGTGCCCGACAATACGATTGCGAGTGGCTTTAAAGAAAAGCTCTGGGCGATCTGCCTCATAGACCCGAGCATAAAAGTCAGATCCTCCAGCTTTTGCGCTTTCCTCCTGTCTTCCTTGTTTACTTCTAATGTAGGTTACGCCGCTTGCCCACAATTCCTGTCCAACAACTGGCGCATCTAGCTCGTGTTTCAGCAAGGCGTCACTGTTACTGATAGGTGATAGATTCGAAGCAATTTGCTTAACTTTTTCGTCCAGATAATCGTCATTAATGAAGCTATCCCAAGATTCGTCTTCCAGCTGATAAAAATTGTCTTGATACTCCAATAAAATAGATGAGTTGAGTTTGTAAATTTTCATATTCTACCTGTTGCAATGATAAGGGATTAGGAAAAGGTGCTGTATATGCCGAATACCACAAGTGCGGAACTGGTGCCCATTACTAAAGTGCCAAGTGTGTGGGTACGGTATCCCGTGCGGACATCCATGCCAGACATTTGGGTTACTACCCAAAAAAAACTGTCATTTGCGTGTGAAACAACTGCTGAGCCTGCGCCAATTGCAATTACAACCAGCGCTTTATCAAGTTCCGATACAAACCCAAGTTCACCCATTAGTGGTGCTAGTATTGAAGCCGTTGTGATCAGAGCAACGGTAGAGGAACCCTGAGCCGTTTTAATGGCTGCGGCCAGTAGGAACGGTAGCCAAATCCCAAGACTCCATTCGCTGATCAGTGTGCCGAGTCCTGTCGCGATTCCGGAGTTCTGCAGGATTTTTCCAAATGCACCTCCTGCACCAGTAATCAGTATGATAGAAGCCGAGCCGGTGAGGGCTTTTCCAATCCATCCGTCACAAGAAAGCATGTTAAGTTCTAGTTTTTTCGGCAAAAGTAAAGCCAAAAAAGTGCCAGCCAGCAGTGCAATAAACGGCGTCCCCAAGAAATTGATAATAGAAAGTAAAGGGGTGGCTGGCAGTTGCAGCATTTGTGCAACAGATTTGCTGAGAATGAGTCCAATTGGAACAATTATAGGCAAAAGTGACTTGAGTGCGCTGGGTGAATCTTTTGATGGTGCGGGGGCGGCGTCTGTAGCGCCTGTACTTGATGGATCTATATGTATACGTGAAACATACGCCATCGCGAATAGAATGCTGACAGCTAACGCAATCAAGCTGACGGGTAATCCAATGAGCAGAACCTGACCTAAGTTTGCGTCCAGTATGCCGGCGGCAGCAATAGGTCCAGGGGTTGGCGGTACCATAGTGTGCGAGACAGTAAGGCCAAGGCTGAGAGCAATCGTTGCGCCGGATAGGGTCAGTCCTGCGCTTTTACAAAGGGATTTTTTTAGCGGTGATAAGAGTAAAAATCCACTGTCGGCATACACTGGAATGGACACCACATATCCCATAATGCCCATGGCTGGTGTGACATTTTTTTTACCCAGAAAGCGAAGAATTTTTTCGGCTATCGCATAGGCGCCACCGGTATTTTCCAAAAATACCCCAATTATGACCCCCAGCACTATGATCAAACCAATGCCACTTAGAGTTTTACCAAACCCCTCGTTAACGGACGCAACGATTTGATCGCTCGGCATCCCAGCTAAAAACCCATAGGTTAACCCTACAAGTAGCAATACAATGAATGGATGGATGCGTAGTCGCGAAGTAAGGACGACAATGAGTACAATACAACCCAATAAGTAGGCTACTAGCATGACTTTCCCTGCCGGTTGGCTTATCGTGATGTTTAACCAAAAACAGCTAGTAGGACAGTCAGCGGTCCTACTATTTTGGGGCTGAAAAATACGTATTTATTGCTTTTTATTGGTAGCTCAACAGCTGCTCGCTGGCTTTTTTAGAGTGTTTTTCTAGTGTAAATCCCTATCTACGTTTGATCCGGATTTGCCCACAAGTACATCAAGGTCCGCGCCCTTGTGTGCTTGCTCAACATGGTCGAGATAAATTTTTACGTATCCGCGTGTCGCAAGTGGTTCAGGTGGTTGCCATTGTGCCCGGCGAGCCTCTAGCTCTTCATCGGTTACATGGAGGGCTAAGTTCCGGTTCTCCACATCCAGAGAAATTTCGTCACCATTGCAAACCAGAGCTAGGTTTCCACCGATTGATGATTCAGGGGATACATGTAAGATGACCGTACCGTAAGCTGTGCCGCTCATACGGCCATCAGAAATCCGCACCATGTCAGTAACGCCTTCCAGAATCAACTTTTTGGGTAAGTCGAGGTTGCCGACTTCGGGCATGCCAGGGTAACCTTTAGGGCCAACGCCTTTAAGAACCATTACGCTGTCCTTATCAATTTCGAGATCAGGGTCGTCAATACGCGCGTGATAGTCTTCCATGCTTTCAAAAACCACAGCCTTACCTCTGTGCTTCATAAGAGCTTCGGTGGCGGCAGAGGGTTTAATTACCGCCCCATTTTCACAGAGGTTACCTGAGAGCACCGCAATGCCTGCGGCTGGGTGCAGCGGTTGCTCTCGGGTTCGAATGACATCAGAGTCATAACAGGTAGCTTGCGGGTAATTTTGCTTGATAGATTGGCCGTTAATGGTCAGATTGTCTTGCAGCAGATCTCCTAACTCATTGACTACGACTCCCAGCCCCCCAGCGTAAAAATAGTCTTCCATTAGGTACTTTCCTGACGGCATCAGGTTTACTAGCAATGGCACTTGACTGCCCAGTTTATCGAAATCCGCCAGTTCTAACGGTACTTCCATTCGCCCGGCAATGGCCTGTAAGTGAATAATAAAATTTGTGGACCCGCCAATTGCCGCATTGGTCACTATTGCATTTTCGAACGCTGTTCGGGTTAAAACTTTGTCCATGCTTAGGTTTTCTTTTACCATGTCAACAATTCGGCGTCCCGAAAGTTGCGCCATTAATTTCTTACGTGAATCAACGGCGGGAATCTCTGAAGCACCGGGCAGTGTGAGGCCTAACATTTCGGCCATGGTTGCCATGGTAGAAGCTGTACCCATGGTGTTGCAGTGTCCGGCACTGCGTGCAGCACAGATCTCAGCTTCTTGTAAGTCGGCATCTGAAAACTCGTTAGTTTCAATTTTTTCTTTGATTTTCCAGTTGAAAGACCCCGATCCAAGTTCTGTGCCACGAAATTTACCGTTAAGCATTGGGCCGCCTGGTACAACGAGTGTCGGCAGGCCGACACTGGCGGCTCCCATTATGAGTGAGGGGGTGGTTTTGTCGCAGCCTGTCAGCAATACAATGCCGTCTAGGGGGTTGGCCCGGATAGATTCCTCGACGTCCATACTGGCGAGGTTGCGGAAAAGCATAGTCGTAGGGCGCATAATGGTTTCCCCGAGCGACATAACCGGAAATTCAAAAGGCACGCCTCCCGCTTCGAGTATTCCGCGTTTAACGACTTCCGCTATGTCGCGTAAGTGACCATTACAGGGCGTCAACTCCGACCATGTATTGCAGATTCCGATTACCGGTTTGCCGCGAAAATAGTCATCGGGGTACCCTTGGTTGCGCAACCATGATCGATGAACAAAACCCATCTTATCGTTGCTGCCAAACCAATCTTGGCTGCGTAGTTTATTGTTCTTTTTTTTCATAATATGTCTCGCTCGCCTACAGGGTTTTTAACGCGTTACCGGGTCTTGGGTCAGGTTGTTGTTGACGCGTCTTACAATATTTAGCGGGTTATCGTCTTTAAGCGCGTCTGGCAGAACACAATTGGGCGCATCCTGGAAACAAACGGGGCGTAGGAAACGCTCAATTGCGGCGGTCCCCACGGATGTAAAACGGGTGTCAGTGGACGCTGGGAAAGGTCCTCCATGGACCATAGAGGGACATACTTCCACTCCGGTGGGGAAACCGTTAAAGACCAGTCTGCCAACGCGAGCACGCAAGCAATCAGTTAAGTCCTGATAGTTGTCAAGTTCACCCTCTGCCGCATGAATCGTCCCGGTTAGCTGGCCGCTAAGGCAAGAAATGGCCGCCATCAGCTCGTCTTGGTCGCGGCATACCACTACCAGTGACACAGGGCCAAAGATTTCCTCTCGTAGTGATACATTGCTAATAAAATTTTCAGCACTGGTTCTGGCAAGCATGGCCTGCGCCGGATAGCCCGCTGAGTTACCCGTAGCTTGACCTGAAGCCAAAATCGTCACGCCATTTGTGTTCTGCAGAGCTTCTGTGCTTTGTGTATAGGCATCACAGATTCGCTGATTCAACATGATCCCGCTATCGACTTGTGCCAGAGCGCTACAGGTGGCTGTAAAAAATTCCTCAAGCTCAGGTGTATCTAATGCCAGCACAACGCCGGGGTTTACACAAAACTGCCCAACTCCAAGCGTAAGTGAACCAACAAAACCTTCGGCAATACCCGTACAGTTTGAATCCAGTGCCTGCGGCAATAATACAACCGGGTTCAGGCTACCCATCTCGGCAAAGACTGGGATGGGCTCCTGGCGTGTATTGGCAAGTTTGTGTAAAGCCATACCGCCCTGAAGAGAGCCGGTAAAACCCACGGCTTTAATTTCGGGAGCGGCAACCAGAGCACTGCCGACTTGCCGGCCTTCTCCCATTACCAGTGAGAAAACGCCGGGAGGCATATGACAGCTGAGAGCGGCACGGGCGATTGCCTGAGCGACCAGCTCGCAGGTGCCAGGATGAGATGAATGACCTTTTACAATCACCGGGCAGCCAGCTGCTAGTGCCGATGCAGTATCTCCACCGGCAACCGAAAATGCCAACGGGAAATTACTTGCGCCAAAAACAGCGACAGGTCCTAGAGCTTGATTGCAGTAGCGAGTGTCGGGCTTGGGCGCTGGCTTACGAGCGGCATCAGCGGTGTCAATACGGGCATCCAGGTGATCGCCTTTGGCGACAAAGTCTGCGAACATCCGTAATTGTCCGCAAGTGCGCGCACGCTCCCCTTCCGCTCGCATTTTAGGGTAGCCGGTTTCCTGACAAACCCGTTCGGTGAGTTGGTCGCCAAGAGCCATAATCTCATCGGCTATGGCATTCAGAAAGGAAGCGCGGTCGACTGGAGATGTTTGTTGATAGGGGGCTAGGGCACGTTGCGCGGCGGCAAGGGCTTCAGAGACTTGCGCCTCGCTCGCTTTCGTGAGTACAGGGTCAATCGGAAGGCCTGTGGCAGGGTTTTCCGCTTGGTATTGACCCCCCTCGCCAGATTGCCAGCGTCCGTTAAAGTAGAGGTTTCCGGTAACGCTCATATGCCGCTCCTATTGTTGATCATATGGTGTTGTTGACCATAAGTGGTAGCGCTACCATAACCTATTTGTATTACTATTTTCAAGAGTGTCGCACTCGCGATTTTCGACACCTGAATTGGTGGATGGCTTGATTGAAAAGTACCAAGACAGGGGGGCGTTGCTGTGATGGCACCAGTGGCGCTGCGGTTTTTCAGGGCAGCCTGGCACGCAAATACACATGGCGAATGAGGCTAGCAATGCACGTCATTCGAATTATTGAATGATCGAACTATCAACTTGGCCGAGTCTTCGCACGGGGAAGCTATTAATGCTTTAGAGGTGCAAGTTTTCGCCTGCTGTGATCAGTTTGCCGTGGGTGTGTGGACGCTCAGTGCGGTTAGAAAGTGCAAATGCATTTTTAGTGTTGAACCAAAACAGTTGTTGTCAGTCAGACTTTCGAACGCACCAAGGAAATGGTACATGCAAATAAAATTAACTGTTATTGTGCTTTTGATGGTTCTGTCTGGTTGTAGCTCGATGCCACTTTCTACCATGTACAAACTGCGTAAGTTCGACCCGCTTACTCAAGACCCAAAGGCACTTCAGCTGGCGGTTGTCATCCCCAAAAGTATCGATTTAACGCTTGCCCATGTAGTGATGCTAATGGGGTTTGATGCCGAGGACGATCAGTCGGATATACACGAACAACTAAAGTTCACCCTGCAGGACTATGAGCGACCACCGGCCGACCTTTTTTACAACTTAAAACATGATGAGCGTTTAATTATCGTTTCATTTGCGCCAGAAGAAATTGAGCGCATGCGCCAGTTGCAAAAAGAAATCACTATCAAAAAAGACTCAGACATTAAGGGCAGTGGCTACGTCGGTTTCAATATTAATGGGTTTTGTTTGAGCGACTTAGCCGATTATGACTCATTGATAGCGAGCTTTTTTATCAAAATTGATGCCAATGAGGACTATATGCTTTTGATTGATAAGATGAATCTTGCCGACCAAGAGTTGGGGGCCGAAGAAATTCTTTGCTCCAATTGGGGCAAGTATCAGGAGCAGGTCGTTCAGGGAGGCGATCAATTGTGATGCTGTTGAGTGCTTTTCACAAATTCAAAGGTTCGCTGTGGTTGCCGGGCATTCTTCTGATAATGCCGTTTTCCAGCATTACCTCAGCACAAACATTGCGGTTGTGTGAGCAGCCTGCAGCGCAATGTACAGCGATTATTTACCATGAATCATCTAACACGAGTCAATATTATAATACGAAGCGTAGCCAAGAGCGGTTCTCACCTTTTTCGACATTCAAAGTACCCAATAGCGTTATTTTTCTGGAAGAAGGGCTAGTGAATTCTTTCTCGCAAATGTTAGATTTCGACCGTGCCCAGTACCCACCAGAGGGCTGGTGGCCAGAATCGTGGCAGCGCACGCCTATGACTTTTAGGCAGGCCTTGCAGCGATCCGCTGTGCCCATCTACCGTAGTTTGTCCTCTGAGGTAGGCGCACAGAAAATGGCTAAGTGGTTGGAAACGTTCGACTACGGCAATCAAGATATCAGTGCCGGAATTGATACCTTCTGGCTTGGCGCCAGCCTGAAAATAAGCGCCCGCGAGCAAATTCAATTTTTGCGCCGCCTGCGTGCAGGTGAATTCAACGTACGAGAGGCATCGTTGGCCGCCCTGCAAGAAATGATGTTGGTCGAGAAGCGTGAGGATTACCTGCTTTATGCCAAAACCGGAGCGGGCAATTTGCCCGCAGGCGGGGCGATAGGCTGGTATGTGGGGTGGCTTGACCGTGGCACCGATAGACAATACTTTGCCCTTAACGTTTCTGCCGCTACTTTCTCTGAGTTGCTGGCAGAGCGAGCTACACTGATCGAATTACTGGTACAGGAGTTAACGGATGCACCGTCAAGCCATTGGGCTAATCGAAAATGGGGATTGGGAGGGCGCTCATAACCTGGTACAGGATGAGAGCGATACACTCTCCTGCTTGCTGCACGCCTATTTACACCGCGATGAAGGGGATATAGGCAATGCCGGTTATTGGTACCGAAGGGCAGGGGAGAGTTTTCCCGATAACAGTCTGAGCGAAGAGCTAGAGCGCCTAAAATCGATGCTTTGAGTATGCCTCAGTTCGATAAAAACGCAGAAAATTACCTTCGATACCGTCCAGACGTTGATAGTAGAATATTGCCTTGGGTGTTGGAGCATTGCGGCCTTGCAGGCGAGTTAAAGATATTGGAAATTGGTTGCGGCGCGGGCCAAGCAACGAACTTATTTCAATCTCTGGCCCCGAGCCAGCTGTGCATAGATCCAGGTGCGAGGTTGCTTAAGTTAAGTGAGAAGCGTTTTCCCGACAGATCCCACTACCAATTTCAGAATGTGAGCTTTGAAGCGCTTAACGCGAATAGTGCGTTCGATGTCATCTATGCCGCCACGAGTTTCCATTGGCTAGCAGGCTGTTGAAAAACCCCTTGCATGCTCAGCGAGGCCTGAAGCGTGCAGCTGTCGTGCCTTGTCTCGACGGACAGGGTGGTTCCCTTTCCTAGAGGCAAGGTGCGGCAGGTGTGCGCTTCAGGCCTCGCCCTGCGGGACTTCCAGGCTGGTCCGTACTCGTCGTTGCCACTTCTCGATGGGTGGGCACAGACCTTCAAAGCGGCGCCTAGATTACGAACCAGCCTGAAAGTCTGAGTACGTAAGGGGTTTTTCAACAGCCTGCTAGATGCCAGGGTTGGCTTTAAGAAAGTCGCTGAGCTGCTTAACCCGGCTGGTATTTTTTTGCTTATCACCGACAGGCACATAAAGAAAAGGGATTTTTTTCACCAGGTTCAGTCCGTCTACAGTAAGTTTACACCTGAAATGGAAGCCGCCAGCCCCCAACGGCTTGAGTTGCCGAATGGCATTGGTTTGGAAAGGGTTGGAGCCGCGCAGTTCGAAAGGAGTTTTGACTATTCGACGCAGGCGTATCTTGGTTTGTTAAGTACTTTTTCCAGTCATATTGCTTTAGGGCCAGATCTTCTAGACAAGCTGTTGAATGCCGTTGGTGATTTAATCGACCGTCAATTTGACGGGCAAGTCACTAAAATACTGTCCACTGAGGCGGTTATTTACCGCCGTAAATAGCAAGGCTCGTTGAACTAACCTTGGGCGAAAAGCTTGTGCGCCTCTTCCACTACAAAAGCATGCCGCTTGGCCAGTGCTTTGCGGTCGTCATCATAACCACCGCCAATCACAGTCGCCACAGGTATGCCTTTGTCTCGGCAGTGCTTTAAAACTAAGTGATCACGCTCGCAGATGCCTTGCTCGCTGACATTCAGCAGGCCCAGCGGGTCGTGGGTATAGATGTCTACACCGGCATCGTATAGTACAAGTTCTGGCCTTTCATCATCCAGCAATTGTTGGAGGTGGGTGTCTACTGTGGCGATATAGTCGGCATCTGTCGTGTTGGGGGCAAGGCTTACGTCTAGATCACTTTTGGCTTTGCGGGCGGGGAAGTTCTTGTCGCAATGTATTGAGCAGGTATATGCCCCGGTCTCATTAGCTAAAATACTGGCCGTACCGTCGCCTTGGTGCACGTCACAATCAAATATAAGTACTTTGCCCACCTTGCCCTGAGCCAGCAGTGTCGCTGCGGTAACCGCAAGGTCATTGATGATGCAAAACCCCGAGGCGAAATCGTAATGAGCGTGGTGGGTGCCCCCGGCCAGATGGCAGGCTATCCCGTGCTGCAATGCCAGGTGTGCTGCCATTAGAGTACCGTTGGGGGAAATCAAGGTGCGTTTCACCAACCCCTCGCTCCAGGGCAGGCCCATTCGTCTTAACTCTTGGGAGGTTAACTGGTTCTGGCTAAATCGGCGTATGTAATCAGAACAGTGGGCTGTACTTAATACGTCGGTGCGCGCCTTGCCTGGCCGAATCAGATTGGTGGGCGTGGCAATGCCCAGATGCCGCAGCCATTCGGTCAATAAAGCAAACTTCTCCATCGGGAACCGATGCCTACCAGGGAAGGGGTAAGAGTATGCAGGGTGGGTAACCAAAGGGATGCTCATCAGAAATATGGATTCGCCCAGATGTTGAAAATTGTGCCAATCTATGAGCCGAGCTTATTTTATTGATTTTGTAAGCTCGTGCTCGGGGCAGGATTAGCTATAGTGTAAGTGGCAACAATAAAACGGTGCAAGGGGAGCTGAGTGACTGACTTTCGGCAAGTAAAGGCAGGCTTTTACGATAAAAGTAAGCGCAGCGTTAAAGTCCCGGTGGGCGAACTCCGTGTCGGCATGTTTGTGTCAAGGCTCGATCGCGATTGGCTGGAAACGCCCTTTCTCATGCAGGGCTTTTTGCTTGAAAGTCAGGACGATATAGATACCGTCATCGACTACTGTGAGCACGTTTGGATTGATGCGGTACAGCCTAAGTGGGTACCTCCGGAGGAGCGAGGCAACATTGAGGGCCCACGCCGTAAAACAACCTATATCAACAAGATATCTGCGCAGGATGAGCACCGCCAGGCCATGGGCGTATTTCGCGAGGCGCGCCGCCTGACCAAAACCTTAGTGGATGATATTCGGCTCGGCGGCACCATCAACAATGACGAAGCGAAAGCGACGGTAAAGTCGTGCGTTGACAGTATTTTGCGCAACCCAGACGCCTTGTTATGGATGACCAAAATCCGCAATCAGGACAACTATACCGCTGAGCACTGCCTCAATGTGTGTATTCTGGCCATAGCCTTTGGCAGGCACTTGGGGATGAGTGAAGCTGAGCTGGAAAAGCTTGGTTTGTGCGGCCTACTGCACGATGTTGGCAAGATGCGAATACCCCCAGAGGTGCTCAATAAGCCTGGCAAGTTAACGGAAAAAGAGTGGAAGCAAATGAGCGCCCACGTCATCCATGGCAGAAACCTTCTGCTTGCGTCCCCAGGGGTAGCTAACGCAGCCGTCGATGTGGCCTACAGTCATCACGAGCGAATGGATGGCAAAGGTTATCCCCGCAAACTTAAGTCTGCAGGTATTTCCGAATTCTCTCGAATCATATCAATTGTCGATGCCTATGATGCGATGACGGCCAATCGTTGTTACGCGCCGGCTATACCCACTACTCAAGCATTGAAAATCATATATAAAGATCGTGGCACTCATTTTGATGAACGACTGGCACTCGCTTTTATCAAAAGCGTAGGGCTCTATCCACCGGGCAGTATTGTGGAGCTTAAAAATGGGCTGATAGGGTTAGTGCTTGAGGGGAATAAGCGGTATCGCCACCTTCCCAAGGTGATATTGCTCAACCAAGGCAGTGAACCACTGCAAAAAGAAAAAATAATAGATTTAGCACAAATTGAAGCCGGTAAGCTCAGTAAAGAACACCTCATTCGTGACACCATGCCCGACGGTAGTCACGGTATATTTGTACAAGAGTTCCGCAACAAAGGCTTGGTTTTTAAAGGTTAGTATACTTTTCGTATTCAATCTTCTCGATGTAATAAACCCGCTCGCCCTGATCGTTGCGCACGACTACCTCATCGTCGATTTGCTTTTTTAGCATAGCGCGCGCCAGTGGTGAATCCATGCTGATTTTGCCTTCGCGCACATTGAACTCGTCGGGGCCGACAATTCGGTAGCGCACCTGTTTTCCGTCTTCATCTTCCAGGGTCACCCATGCGCCGAAAAATACCCGGCTTTTGTCATCGGGTATGCGGTCGACAATGGTTAAAGCTTCCAGGCGCTTGGTGAGAAAGCGTACCCGGGAGTCAATTTCACGCAATCGCTTCTTGCCGTAAATATAGTCCCCGTTTTCAGACCGGTCGCCATTTTTGGCGGCCTCGTGCACAACCTCCGTTACCTTCGGCCGTTCGTCTTTCCACAGGTAGCGCAGCTCATCGCGCAACGCAGAGGCTCCTTCGGGGGTAATATACGCCGAGCCTTTCGGTCGAGGTGGTCGCCATCTGCCCATAATCTATGTGTTACACCCGCGTGTATTGTTAGTCGAGAAAGAATACTTGGGAACTGACAAGAGATGCAACCAAATTTCGCTGTGTCGTTTTTGAAAAGCAATATATTTCAATGTATTTGCATTTTTTAGTTAAGGCTAGATGATGGCTTCCTACCTACGCGTGCCGGCAAATACTAAAACTATTTATCGGGCGGTGCGAGGTAATTTATTGCATAAAGATACTCTAAGGCTAAAAGGTATGGCAGTACAAATTCATTCTTTTGGATTCATAGCCATAAGTAGATTAGGTTTTTATTGAGTGATGAATGTTAAAAGTAGCAGAAAAATCAATGCGATACATTGAAGTTTCCGATGTCCACTCTGGAGTGTTTCTCTTTCTGAATTCGCGAAAACGAACTCGACTTGCTGCGTTCGTTTTCGGAGTTTGAGAATGCACAGCGGTTCTGTTTTCTTCAAATATTGAATCTTGAACTCTTCGGTACGAAATTAAGTGTTAGTCTCGATCGACCGACTGGCGATCTTCTCCATAGGTAGGGCTGAGTGATTTCAGCTTGAGAGGACTGTAGTCTCAATGATGCGCTTTACGTGTTTTAGTCACTAGCAGGCGCGCAATTTTTAGACGGCGAATACTAATAATAAGCGCTCGTCATTAATGTCGAACGTTCACATCCGTGCTAGTGCAATAATATTTAGCACCCCAAATCTCTACCAAGGAGAGTATTATGCGATACCTAAGTCGAATACTAATTGCCCCTGTTGCGGGTACAACACTATTGCTATTGAGTCATATGGGGTTTTCCCAATCGTGTCCGGCAAGCCATCCTTTTCAATGCGGGGGAGCCTGTTATGTAGACGCGGCCCAAGCACAAGCAGGTGGGTGTAGTGAATCATCGACATCGAGTAGTAGCGGTCAATCATCGAGCAATTCTTCGGACAATAGCAATAATGCCGGTAACAATCTTACGTGTGCAAGCGATGAAAACCCTTCGCATGTTGTTTCGGGCCGTCGCCAGCAATTCACCCAGCCATGGTGTGATACCGTTTGTGTCACTTATGTGGGTAATGGCACCGGTTGCTTAAATGCCGCTGGTACTTTTGTCAGCAATGCCAGTATCTGCAGCGATCCGGCCAATGCTCGCGAGGCTATCATTGATATTGAGTACAACCTGGGTATCGAGATTGACGATCAGTTTCAGGCAATGTCTGGTTATCAGGGCGCGCCGCCCTCTATTAATCCTACCATGACAGTGGCCGATGCAGAGACTTATTTTAGCGCTCTTATTGGCGAGCAGAAAGGCGTAGAGCTAGTGAGTCTGCTGAATACTAATGGTGACAATATAGTTACCCGTAACGAGGCCAGCCAGGCGAAAGGTTCTGATCCGCGCCAACTATTAAACACAGGATTTGGTTGCGGCTTGTCGACCGATGACATAATGGCCTACGTGGGGCTGTATGTCGGAGATGGAGCGATTGACAAATACGCTGGCGATTTGGATGATTCAGTCAAAGCCGCCATGCTTGAGTTTACACGCAGTTGGCAGCCAGGCGTAGACGCGCAGGCTTGCGAGTATCGCGGTGGCTGTAATGGCAATAACCCGGTAAGTTCGAGCTCAAGCAGTGTATCGTCGTCCAGCTCAAGCTCGGTCTCCAGCGCAAGTTCGAGCTCCCCGGGTAACCCTAACTGCCCAGCTTCACATCCACTGTGGTCGCAAAGCTGCGCACAGTGCTTTACCGATGCTGCTCAAGCGGCATCGGCAGGTTGTTCTCAATAGTAAGTAGGGCCTCTGCGACAGTTTCTCCAGCTGTCGCAGGGATTAATCGACGCTACGTTATGAATTTAAAACCATCTCTAACTTTATTTTCCATGTTTATTGTGCTGGGGTTCTCATGGTTGGTGTTTAATACATTGTTGAAAGTGACGCCCCCTAAGCAGCAAGAGATTTCTATTTCTCTCACTCCCATGGCTGAGGATTCCGTTTCCTCTGCTATTTCAAAGAGTCTTATACCAACGCCTGCAGTGGATGACGTTCTATCTTCACTTGTGACAAAGCCAGTTAAATCTTTACCCCAAAACGCGAGCACCTCTATATCTTCAGAGGAGTTTGTCGAACGCAAAAGACGAGCAATTTGGCAGGACCATCACGGAAACTTCCGCTCGGAAGTTTATATTGAAGACCGCTCGCAATGGCAGCAAATTATCTCTGATGGCCCTCTATTTTATCCCAATCAGGGGCAGCTGTTGGAATCTTTGCAAGGCTGCTCAGCCGCTGGATATTATGTCGACGGGCAAACGACTGTTGCTCTGATTGATAGGCATGGGGATATAGTTCGTGTTTTCTATTATCTTTGCTCCGTTGTTGAAACAACAGGTGACTACATCTTTCTGGAAGTGCAGGCAGTTGATCATTTAATGGAGAGCGTGGAGGTTAATTACCTTGAGTGATAATGCAAGAAACCGTGTCTCTTTGTTTACGATAAGCATCTTTTTTGTTCTGGTCGGTAGCCCGGTTGGCGCACTGACGTCTGATGATTTCGAGCAGCGGTTATTCCACTCAGGAGGCGTGGCCGGTAATTTTCGGCTTTGCCCCAAGAGTGCTTTCGATACTATCGTCCCTCTGAGCGATTCATCTGCTGGCGAGTCTATTACTGATATGACCATCGCTGGTGTTAACCGTTACATTCAAGAAAACAATGTTCGCTCTATTGATGAGTTGTTGACCCGGTTGCCTGTGCATTACCGTACTAATTTTTCGTTGGTCGAGCATACCCGTGCAACAGGACAGTCAAGTCTGGAGCGGCCCAGAATTATTCTATTTGGCTCAGACGGAATGTTGCTGATGAATATCGGTACGAAGCCCGATGACCCAACCTATCACAAGTTGGACATTGCGCAACTTCATAAAGAGACGGGGGCTTGGGAGTTCTCGGTGTTTGATTTTACTCAGCAAGAGCCTGTTCTTACTCGTAACGCCGAAAGTTGCAGAGAATGTCATGGTGGTAAGAATTCACGGCCAGTATGGGGGACAAACCTAGATTGGCCAGGGGTTTTTGGAGACAATATCGCCGAAGGTCCACAAGGTGAGGCGCTCGATGACCGCCATGCACGCGCTATGAACTCTATTATGGCTGGCGAAGGGGCCTCTGGCCGGTTCTCTTTTCTGCTCTGGCGCGATGAGCTTCTACAGCGCGGAGGAAAAAGACAAATTGCACACCATGATTTTGGCGCAGAGCTTCTGCTTTCCAATATCGCTATGGGCAGTGCCACTGCCCGAGGGGCGTTTACCCGCTTAAAGAACCATCACAAATACGATACAGCGAAAAGCGCGCTGATATTGGCCTATTACTTAAGAAAAGGGAATGCATTTCTCTCGCATAACGAGCAAAAAAAGGCCGATAAATTCGCTCGTGAACTGGGCGCCAATGAATTTACCTTAGATGCTTTGCTAGAGGGGTTGGGTGTCGATCCTCATGAAGCGTTTTCACTGGCAACCCTGCACAGTCTTGAGCCGCCCCATACGAATTGGAGCCTGGGGCGGGCTGATCTTTATGATTTGTTAATGTTGCAGGTGTTTAATGACCTTCGCAATGAAAATGAAAATGTGGATCGACTGCTGAGTAATCGGCGTTCCGAGCTGGGAGTGCTGGACTGCCCGACGACCGCCCACACGATTGCGGACGTGATTGATTTTAAGATGGTACATTTATTTTATCTTACAGGTTATCAACGCTATCAAGTGAACCGTGTGTTTTATCCTCTCGACCTTGAAGACATATACGATCGTGTATTCTTGCCTGTGTCTGCAGCCATGATCGCTTTGAGCAAAAGAGCGTTATAGCTGTATAACCCCTTGAAAATTCGATCTGTTTACGGGTGCCGCTAAGGAAGAATGATGAGACCGATGGATTACTTCCTAGTGTATAAGCCACAGTAACGCAGATATTGATTCAACATGTGCTTTGAGGCTCGACTTGTGTGTTTGCACTTAGTCTCTGACGACATGGGGGGGGCAGTCGGGGTGCGGCAGATTCAGGCACAAACTGTCAAAGTGGGACGATTTTCGATGATTCACCAATAGCGGTTGTTAACGTTAACTTTCTAGATTACTATAAAATTCGATAGTTGAAGCTAGAGCAGAGCACGGAACTCAACAATAACGATAATTTTCCTGAGGTGATATCGACTACAGGTACCGTGATGCAACAATTTTACGTTTGGTTCAATAAAGCTCAATTTAATGCCTATGACCTGATTTTGATCATGTTGATGGTTCAATGCGCGGTATTTGGTTTCTTGATGCTGATCCGGCCCCCGCGCCCACTAAGCCAGCGACTTTTGTCTGTCTTTCTAATGTCGTTAGCTGTAGGCCAATTGGTCTTTCTTTTGACGTATAACCCCGTTTTGTTTAGCACCTTTCATCCTTTGTGGGGTGATCGAGGGTATGCACTCTGGGCATTGGTTTATAGCACTCACGGTCCTATGCTGTATCACTATACGCGCGCTTTGACCTCAGAGTCTTACTCCTGGCGTTGGGCTTTTCTGTGGCCGCTCGCACCCGGCTTCGCAGTTATTGTGCTGGAACCCCTCGGCTGGCACTCGCTGGTAGAGCTGATGTTTTGGCGTGAGTTTGTTCTCGTGTGCGTTCTGGGGTTTGTTATTTCCGTTGGGTTTGCAATCGCCACTCTTTTTCATATCGAGCGTTATTCCGAACATCTCAAGAATCACTTCTGTACAGTTGAGCTTATGGAGTATGGCTGGCTAAGGCTTATGGTGTGGGGATTTTTACTGGTCTGGGTGTTGGAGGTTTTACCACCGTTTTTCTACGCTTGGGCACCCTGGCCACTAATGGAAACGGTGGTCCATTTGCCGGGCGTACTGGAGTTGGCCTTAATCTATTTTATTGTGTTCGCGGGATTGTTTTACGCGCGTGCCACCCGCCAGATTCCTGTGACTGAGGAGGAAAAAGTGACAAGGCGTGATGACGCCTCTCAAGAGGAAAGTCAATCACATCAGTCCTATATAGCCAAGCGGATGACGGAGGAAAAATTGTATTGTCGGCCACGTCTGAATATTGAACGCTTGGCTGAAGAGCTGTCTTTGTCTCCGCGCCAATTATCTCAGATTATCAATCGTGAGCTCGGTAAAAACTTTTTCGAATTTATCAACGACTATCGTTTGGAAGAAGTTAAGCAGCGGTTAAGAAGTGTGGAGTGGGCCGATTCTTCGATACAGGAGATCTATGAGTCAGTAGGTTTTCGTTCACGATCTTCTTTTTTTACATTGTTTAGAAAATACGTGGGTATGACACCGAGTCAGTACCGCGATGCAATTTTGCCTCAAGAGCCAGAACCGGAAAGTGGCACATAACTCATTATCATGCTGAGTTCATATTTATTTTCCTAAAGTCGAACGATCATTTTATAAGCTCGTAAACATCGAAATTAGCAATATGTAACGTTACCGTTACCGGCAGATAAATGGTAACAAACTTCACTGACTGCTCTCAGGACGGGCGCTCATATGTTACCCACACTGTGTTCGGGATTGAAACGAACTTCTATTTAGTTGCTCAGACGTTCTGTCGCTTTGCAGTACGTTTTACTCACCCCTCCAATGCCTAACCTAGAACTTGTCCCTATATTTAATCTGCGATTTTATGGTTAACGCTTGGTTATATGCCAGCTGCGTATTCATTAAGACAATAGACAATAAAGGTAGGGTAAACCATGAGTAGCTCTTGGAAAGACTTTCGCCGCCATAGTCTCACGCTGGGTATTGCTCTCAGCGCCTCACAGGCGTTTGCGGTAAGCGGTACGCTTGTTCCGGACGATGGCGTTATGCTGTCGGTGGGGCAAGACATCGAAAGTATCGGTGATTATGTGTCATCGGTAGGCACACAGCCTGCAGGCGTGACCAATTATGTTGGTATCACAAATCTGGACGGTTTGAACAACAGCGCAGACGCTGGCGCCGGGCGCAATAACGTCGCCGAGCTTGCCACCACCTACCCCGATCGCGCATTGGTGGTTGGAGTATCCATGAACGGTGTAATCGATCAGGTTGCAGCCGGCACTTACAACGCTAATATCGATACGCTGTTAAACACCCTAGGTGGTTATAACCGCCCCGTGTACTTGCGTTGGGCCTACGAGGTGGACGGCCCCTGGAACAACCACAACCCCGCCGCGGTTAAATCCACATTCGCTTACGTACACAACCGCATTGAGCAGCTGGGTTATGACGACCGCATCGCGCTTGTATGGCAAACCGCCACCTACTGCCCAGTGCCTATTAACCCTGATGAGTGGTACCCCGGCGATGACGTAGTCGACTGGGTGGGTATCTCGTATTTTGCGCCTCAGGATTGTAACTGGGCTGAAGTGCGCAAGGTGGCAGACTTTGCCGTTGCTCACAATAAGCCACTGTTTATTAATGAATCCACTCCGCAGCGCTATAAAACCGGCGCGTTAACCTATTCCACCGACGCGGCTTTTGGCAATAACCAGGTCAACAAAACCGCCGACCAAGTGTGGAATGAGTGGTATCAGCCGTACTTTGATTTTATTGCGGAATACTCTAGCGGCAGTAAAGATGTTCTGCGCGCGATCACTTATATCAACGCTAACTGGGACGCCCAGCCACGCTGGAACCCTAACGACGGCGTCTATGGCCCAGAGGGTTACTGGGGCGATAGCCGGGTTCAGGCCAACAGCACTATTTTAAACCGTTGGGAAAACACTACCGGCGGCACCGATTTTATTCGAGCTGGGGCCAATCTGTTCAGCAAGCTCAATTTTGGTGATCAGGGTTCGGTTGATCGGCAAAACCCTAGCGTCAACTTAGTGGCGCAAAATTCAGAAGTGGTGGCCGGCGAGAGCTTTACAGTTGACGTAAGCGCCAGCGATGCCGATGGTTCGGTAACCAGCGTCAGCTTGTATGTTACCGCGCCCAACAGCAGTGAGGTGCTGGTCGGGACCTCGCAAGGTGCGACGGCTACCTTTACCGTCAATACGTCAGTGGCAGGTAGTTACACCTTGCGCGCAGTCGCCACCGATAACGATGGCCGCACTGACGACGCGATAAGCAATAAAAATGTGGTGACTGAAGACGGTGGCGAGCCCAACCCAGCGCCGAATGCTGAGTTTGGTATTCGCTATATCGACGACACTACCTTACAAGTATTCCATCAGGATAACCCCGACTGGGAAGGTGGTTTCGCTTACTTATGCTTAGACGCTTACTGTTTGTCAGCGACCCGAGAAAATGGTTTATTTACCCGAAACTTTAGCGGGACGTTAGATCAAAGCTACGCTATTGAGTTTAAGGTTCAGGACAACGAAACCGGGCAGTACATGGTTCAGGATCAGGCGATCTTTACCAAAGGCAGTACCAATCCTGTGGACGACCCCAATGCCGCACCCGCGGTGTCCGCCAGCACGAATGCAGGCGTGGTGATCGAGGGCGGTGTTATTTCGGTGGCGGTGAGCGCCGATGACAGTGATGGCAACGTAGAATCTGTAACCTTGTACATGACTGCTCCCGGCGGTAGCGAGACATTGGTAGATCAGGTTTCTGGTAATATTCACACCTTTGACGTCGCCGTTAATACGGCAGGCAACTACCAGTTCCGTGCCGTGGCTGTGGACGATCAAGGCGCCACAGCAGAGGCCACCACCAGCAAAACCGTGGTGCAAGATAACAGCAGTAGTGGCGACCCCACCAGCCTGACACTGGAGGCCGAAGCCGCCACCGTGTTTGGCGGCGCGCGCTTATACCCGGATACAGCGGCCAGTGGTGGCGAGGGTGTGGCTTACATCAGCAGCAATGGCGCAGGCTTTCGCATTGAGAGCGCACCGCAGGCCGATACCGTCAGCATTACCTACGCCTCAGAAGTATCAGGGCGTATCACGTTGCGGGTAAACGGTAGCGATACGGCTGTGCCTTTTGCCAGCACCGGCTCTTGGGTTGGTAGCTATAACACCGTTGATGTAGACGTTCAGGTGCCTGAAGGCGCCAGTGTAGAAGTGCGCTACGAAAATGGCGATGCGGCTATGAATGTTGATTTGCTGGACTTTACTCTGCAAGGTGGCAGTACAGACCCTGTCGAGAATCAGGCACCTTCGGTCACCTTAAGCCAACCGGCCGCTGCAACCCTAGGGGACACAGTTAACCTGACGGCAAGTGCTTCAGACAGCGACGGTAATGTGGTCAGTGTTTCCCTTTACGCGACAGCTCCGGGTATGTCTGAGACCTTGGTGAGCACAAAAAACAATGCACCCTACGGTTTTAGCGTTACCGCCGATCAAGTGGGTACGTGGCAATTTCGTGTCGAGGCCACGGATAACGACGGCGCTGTGGAGTCTGATACCGTGCAGGTTCAGGTGAGCGATCAACCAGCCCCACAAGGCACAGTGGGTATCACCTCACCGGCCAATGGTGCGAGCTTTAGCGAGGGTGAGAGCGTTACACTGGGCTTTGCGGTAAACAACTGGCCGCTGGCGCAAAACGATGGTCATGTGCATTACTTTGTTAATGGTGAAGATCAGGGGCCGCTATACAGCAGCGCCGACGTGGTTATAGATGGGTTGGCTGTGGGCACACATACCCTCGCGGTTGAACTGGCCGAAGCCGATCATACCCTGACCGGTGTGCGCGATGAGGTGAGTGTACAAGTGGCGGCCGCTGATGATGGCAATCCCGGAGATGACGGCGGCAACGGCGATGAGCCGTTTGGCGTTAGCGGCAGCACCCTGTGGTTTGCCGTGCAGCCAGGTTGGCCCGACTCCGGCACTTACTATTTGTGTCGTGATCTGGAAGCCGACTGTTACACCGCGAGCCAAAACGGCGATCGTTACGAGCACACCTTCGCAAATTTGCCTGGCGGTAGCTTTACCGCACAGTTAAAGGTGCCTGGCATGGGCGCTGATCAATTCCCCCGTTATGACTACACTACCAATGGCGCCGACGGCGGCAATGATGGCGGTAACGACGGCGGCAACGGTGATCCGGGTGATAATATCGACCCAGACTCACCCTTTGCCCACCTCGACTGGACAAGCAATTCACTCACTGACGGTGAAGTGGGACCTCCACCGCGGGCAAACCCCGTGTATGCGCTGGCCACACCTGAAAATGGCCATGCACCTACCAGCCACGGCTTTGCCTTTGATGTGGACGGGAACCAGTTAACATGGCGCTGGGGGCCTTACATTATCAAGGGAGCCGGTGATTCGGGGCTTGAGATGCACTGCTCGGACGATGGCGACTTAACCTTTAAGAAAGTAGCGGTAAGCGGTGGTACAGCGACCATCCCCTGTAGTGGTGATTACAATTACTTCTTCCGCTATTTGCATCCTCAGGCGCTAAACAATAATCCGGCTACGCAGTGGATTTGGACAGGTTTGTTTACCACCGAAGGTGCGCGGGTTAACCCCCATAACTACGAGCCGTTTGTGGATGGCTCCTCCAACTGGATGCGTTTCCGTCACCCGATTACCCAAGACGGAACCACCGCAGCCGTACTGGATGCGCACCACAATAATGATCGTCTGCGTAACCTTGACCGTTACACCATCTGGACCGAAGACAGCCCTGGTGATGTGCACTTAGGTTTTGGTATCAACGGCAGCATTTTGCGTAACGAATCGATGCGCAACACCGCCGGTGGGCCAAACGGCCAGCAGTTTTTTGCCCTGACTCAAAACCCCGGTTTTGACTCGGCTTACAGCTACGGTCAGGTGATCAGCTTTGAAGTAACCGCTATTGCCGGTAACACCGGTGCACAAACCTACAACGACTTCTCCCACTATGTAGTGGGCTGTGGTTGGTGTGGTAAGTACGGTGATCCGCGATTAAACCCAGCCGGTAAAGCCGGTACCAGCCAGGTGTTCTCTGACTCGGGTGGTTACATCGATCTGGAGCACAACGCGATCTTCACTCAGCCCATGGTGACCTTGCACAAAGAAGACATGGTGGATGATTTTATCCTGGGGCATCACCTGTTCCACGGTGTGGATCCCAACAAGTTAGGCTCCAGTGAGTTTAACGATCCGGATGTACAAATTGGTCGTGACACCTGTGGTAACTGTCACTTCCGTGATGGTCGTGGTACCGAGCCTGTCAACGTGCCAGGTAAAGGTATGCGCTTGCCGCCACCGGTATACGGCGTAAAACTGCTCGAAGCCATTGAAGGCCGCGAAGCTGGTTTTGCCTGGGATGGCTCGGCACCTACTGTGGCCGATCAGGTTAAATCGGCACTGAGGGTGGATCATGGTGTGGAGCCTGACGAGATGCCACCTCGTTTGCTGGAGCTGTTAACCACCTATGTTGAGGTGTTAACCGTACCGGCGCGCGACCCGGGCACTTACAGTGATCCGGCGGTGAGCCAGGGTGAAGTCGCGTTTGATAATATCGGTTGTGCCAGCTGTCACACGCCGAAGCAAAAGACTCGCGCCGATGCGCCGACGCACCTGCGTAACCTGGCCATTCGTCCCTATACCGACATGAAACTTTGGGATCTGGGCGAAGGTGAGTTCCGCACAGCGCCGCTGTGGGGTATTGGTCAGAACATTCACTTGTTAGAGCGCAATGGCCACGAGATGCTGTATATGCACGACGGTGCGTCTGGCAGCGTAGCCGATGCTATTAGCCGTCACGGCGGTGATGCAGCAGACTCGCGCGCGGCTTACAACAGCCTCAGTGCAAGTGAGCAGCAGGCCGTACAGGCATTTGTAGAAACTCTGTAAAACCCGAGCTGCCCCGATAGGGGAGCGTCCAAAGAGCCGGCGATCTCGCCGGCTCTTTGCTATTGTAGCAATAGGATTTACGCTTCTAAGAAAACGTTTGAGTTAGTGTTATTTCAGACTGTTGTAACATTCGTAGTGGTGGTGATTCTCAGGGCTTATCGGGGTTTACCTCAGTGTGACACTTCAACAATTAATGTTTGTCGACTGTGAGCCGGTCGCAGTAATAAAACTGGCCTCGCCTTTATTTTTCAGGTGCTAGTTAATTGGGCAAGATCTGCAGCCTTGCATTAAGAGTGGCTTTGTTGATGTTTGTGGAATCGGTACCGGGACGCAGGTTATTCGGGTGTACGAAAACGAAGTGACTTGATCTGCGGCAATTGGAGGGCCCACAATCGTGAGCCCTTTTTTTGTGCAAACCTAGGGTTAGCGTGCAGAGGAGTTTTCGATAAACGCTTTGGCTTTCTGATATCGCTCGCTCAAAGGTAGTAGCGGGTAGCTATGGCGGCCAGGTGTTAAGTGAACAAATGGGCCGGGGGCGTAGTAATCGGTTGGACGAGGACTTCCAGCGAACCCTTCCGGTACAGAGGGGGTAATAGTTAACGACAGGTTAATCATATCCGCTTTTACCGGTGTTACATTGAGCCCCTCTGCGCTCTGCGGAAGAGTCAGCTGCAAGCTCAGGCCCGTTTCGTCCTCGTGAAGCGCCCACTCGACTTCGCCCGAGAGCGTTGTTGCGTCAGCTTCTTGCGGTAGCGGTTTCGCACCGGCAAGGTAGGCGTTGTGACGATAGTGAAAATCGGTCGCTTCTATCTCTGGATCCAGCCCTTTGCCAATAAACAGATTGTTTAACCAATAGCTGTCCGCTAGGGTGGGGCGGCCCTGCCAGTCTTGATTTCCCCAAGCGTGCTCGATATCCAAAAACAAATTGTGCAGCATTACATCCCCGCGAGATGAGTAGGCCGAGACCTGCCCCCCGACAATGACGTTGTTGGCGAAAACGTTAGGGTAGCCGTCCCAATTGGCTTCAAATAGAATCGATGAGGCCTCTGCGCCGATAATTACGTTGCTCTCGATGCGCCAATCTTTGTTTTTAAAGTCGTTCCAGATGCCGTGGGCTGCTCCGCGCTCGGGGTCCAAGGTATAGATATTACGGATCAGGTTGTTTTTGATTACCAGGTTCGATGTATTATGGTGTTTTATCCCGGCTGTTTCCCAGCCCCCGAACTCTTCGCGGTAGTTTATGTCCTCTATATGGTTGCCCGCTATCAGCGAGTGTTTATTCCAGGTTTCGCCGGCAATGCCGCCCTGGCCGCAGCGAAGTAACACATTATCTATGACTTGATGATAACCGCTGTTCGCTTTGTCCGCCGCGCCGTTAGGGTTGCCAATAGAAATACATACTGCCTTGCTGTAGAGCACTGTGTTGTTCTTGATCACCCAATGACTGCCGCCATTGGGGCCAATGGCACCGGGCTGGAAAACCGTGGGGGGCGCCCAGTGCGTGGCGATATTTTCAAAGGAAAACCCTTCAACGGTAATATGACTTAGACCCGGCTTACTGGGGAAGAAAGCAAAGGGGCGACTGGTAACCTCTACCGAAGCCTGGCTGGGATCCAGGTCGGCTAAGTTGGCCCATAAAATGGTGTTGCCGTTGTCTTCGCGCACGAACCAGCTCATAGGATGGTCGGCTAGATCTTCCAAGGTTTCGCGCTCGGTTAACCCTTTACCGTCCGCGATAATATCGCCGCGATGTGTCCAGCGGCCGTATTTTAACCAGCCCCAGCCGTCACCTTCTTCATCGGCCTCGACATATTCCGGATGGCGAGTGAGTTGAGAGAAGGGGTTGAAATCGCCAAAAAAATCGGGATCGAGTGAGACTCGGTAAAGGCCGTTGTTCTGTCTTTGCCAGCCGCTAACTCGCTCAGATCCGAGAATGCGAACTTGGCCATCGCTGGCGGCTTTGTAAACAATGGGGCCTTGCTCGACGTTGCCGCCGCGGGGTGGGTTGACCCATTCTCTATAGGTTCCAGCATGCACCAGCACAGTATCTCCTGGTTGCGCTTTTTGCGCCGCGGCATTAATGGAATTTAGAGGTGCGTTGGCGGTACCGCTGGCACCATTCGAGCCTTGGGGCGAGACATGGTAGGTGCGTGGGGTTGGCTGGGGACCGACTTGGCAGCTGGAAAGAAAAAGTGGAAGGGCGAGAGCCGTGATGAATAGATAAATACGAGTGCTAATAGGTCGTTTTGTCACAATCAATCCTGCCTTAATTCGTATCGGGTTGTGGTTAAAATAATGGAGTGAATATTGATGCCACAGTATGCCACTCAGCAATATCGATAGTTTTGTATATAGAGGGTAAGTGGGATCTTTTGGGGTTCGTTATTACGACAGGTAGAGTTCGATTTTTGTTATCGTGACGCGGAGTGCCGCTGTAGGGCTCGCAGGCTGTTGAAAAACCCCATGCATGCTCAGCGTTGCCTGAAGCGTGCAGATGTCTTGTCTCGACGGACAGGGTGGCTCCCTTTGCTAGAGGCAAGGCGCGGCAGGTGTGCGCTTCAGGTCACGCCCTGTGGGGCTTTCAGGCTGGCCCGCACTCGTCGTTACCCTTTTTCGATGTGTGGACACACACGGTCAAAAGGCCGCCTAGATTATGAGCCAGCCTGAGTACGCTTGGGGTTTTTCAACAGCCTGCTAAGACTGAGTACCTATTGTTACAACGAAAGAACATATAGACATCAACATGCTGGACAACTAAGTGATTCGCTCGTGTTTTTGGTGGCGTTTTATTCGTCATCATCGAATACCATAGTTATGGTCTTGCATGGTAAATTGTTCGCGTTTGTGATACTAAGAAACCCGCTCGAGATCTGCTTGGAGCGCGGAACTTGGCTTGTTGCAGCAGACAATGTGGATATTAGATGAATAAAAAGCAACGCTCTGGTAAATCGACCAGGGTCACTATGAAAGATGTCGCCGAGCGAGCGGGCGTCTCTTTGATGACAGTTTCAAGAGTCCTAAATAACGATCGGGTGGCGATAGCGACCCACGACAAGGTGATGGAATCCGTTCGCGCTTTGAATTATCGTCTCGATGCCTCGGCTCGCAGCTTATCGAGTGCTCAGTCTTATTTAATGGGCTTTTTTTACGATAACTCTTTAGGGGGTTACATCAGCCAGTACCTAATTGGCGTGCTCCAGCGTTGTAACGAGTTGGGCTATCATCTAGTGATAGAGTCCTGTTCTTACGGCGAGAGTGATGTGGACTCCATAGTTGAAGGCTTGACCGGGCGTTACATGCTTGATGGTGTGATCCTCCCTCCGCCCCTTTGCGAATACGCTCCTCTTCTGGATGCACTTGATAAGGCGGGGGTTCGTTATGTACGGGTAGGTCCGGGTTTGGAGTTGGAGCGCTCATCGTATGTCTCCATTGATGATTACCGGGCCACCTTCGAGATGACTGAACGCTTAATTGCCCAAGGGCATAGGGCGATAGGGTTTATTAAAGGTGATATACATCAGGGAGTTGCGGTCACTCGTTTCGAAGGGTTTCGGGATGCGATGGACAAGCATGAGCTGCCCGTAGATGCAGCGCTGGTCGCGGAAGGCAGCTTCTCTTTCGCTAGTGGCATGGAGGCTTGCGAGCAAATACTGGGAGCCGGTAAACCCGTAAGCGCCATATTCGCCAGTAATGACGATATGGCCAGCGCGGTAATCGCCACTGCTCATCGCCGTGGTATTCGGGTGCCGGAAGAGTTGGCAGTGGCTGGTTTTGATGATACCAATATCGCCACCTCAATCTACCCTCAGCTTACGACAGTGCGTCAACCTATCGAAGAATTGTCCGGCCAATCGGTTAATCTGTTGATTGAGGTGATCAGGGCCGACAGTCTTCTAGACATTAAGCTGCAGAAAAAAGAGATTTTGGCCCACTCCATTATCGAGCGAGATTCAACGCTCATCAGCTGAATACCAATCGCCTGACCTGATCCTCGCCACTAAATACAAGACCGCAAATTGATTGATTAACGCGCAGGAAAAAATCCTGTTGACGGCCTGATAACGTTTTTGTTAACGTTAACGATAACGAGCACTCAATGTAGTGCAGTTGCGTTAACTAGAGCCCATCGTTAAGCAGACAACCTGGAGTAAAAAAATAATGAGTCAACTAACATTAAAAAAACGTCTTTTATCGTCATCCATTGCTTTGGTAATGGGGGGCGCGGCCGCAAATACTGTAGCGCAAAGCGCGGAAGCCGATATCGGCATGTTGGAGGAAGTAATCGTCACCGGTATCCGTGCCTCTCTGGACCGGGCTATGGATATCAAGCGCGACTCCCAAGGGGTGGTCGATGCCATTTCCGCGGAGGATATAGGTGATTTTCCTGATACTAACTTAGCAGAGTCACTGCAGCGTGTGACTGGCGTGTCCATCGATCGTCAAAATAACGAAGGTTCCCGTGTGACCGTGCGTGGTTTTGGCCCTGATTACAACATGATTACCCTCAATGGGCGCCAAATGCCTACGGCTAATCTAGGCGAAACTTCTACCAACAACTCCCGTTCTTTTGATTTTTCGCAGCTGGCGGCTGAAAGCGTCAGTGGCGTGGAGATTTATAAAACGGGTAAGGCAACTTTAACCACTGGTGGTATCGGTTCGACTATTAATATCCAAACCACCCGCCCGCTGGAAAACGCCGGGGTGAATGCGAGTTTTGGGGTAAAGGCCGTGGCCGACAGCACCAACCGTATTGGCGATGATGTAACCCCCGAGATTTCCGGTATTTACAGCAACACCTTTGCTGATGACACCATTGGTGTAGCAGTATCGGCGAGCTATCAACAACGCGACTCAGCACAGCTTTCTGGGAACGTATCATCCGGTTGGAACAGCTTGCGTGTGGCTGAGGGTGACCCGCTGATCGATGCCTACCCTGTAGCGGCGGGTGATTTAATGTCTACCCCGCAAAACTACATGTATCGCATTGATGATTACTCTCGCGAACGTACTAATGCCCAGGCGACTTTACAGTGGCAGCCTGTTGACAGTATTACCGCTACCGCCGATTACACTTATACTGAGCAGTCTGTAGACCGGGAGCGCCAAGAGCTTTCGGCATGGTTTGGCGGTGGTTTTAGCTCGCAAGGCGACAGCGATGTGTATGCTGGCAGCGATGTGGTAACTCCTTCTTACCTGGTGGCTACCGATTGCTGCGATGTGGGTTTCGGTGTTGGCAGCTGGGGAACCGATAGCCGCATGGACTCTTTAGGTATTAACCTTGAGTGGCAAGCGACGGATAACCTTACGTTGGCGTTGGATGCTCACTCCTCTGAAGCTGAAGCCAAACCCCAAGATTACCGCGGTAGTGACAACATTGTGACCGCTGCGGCCTTTATCCGGACTAGAACTACCGTAGATTTCCGTCAGGACCTACCGCTAATGAGTGTAGAACTGGATGATGGGGCGTTGACGGCAGACGATATTATATCTACTGGTACCAGCCATCGTAACTCTTACCAGAAAACCGAAATCGATCAGGTCAAACTAGACGGCACCTATGAGTTCGACGAGTCCGTCGTTAAAAGCATAGACTTTGGCTTGGCAGCCACTAAAATTGAAAACCGTACCGCGTTTAGCCTAAACCAAGGCGGTAACTGGGGTGGCGTGGGTTACACCAATATTGGTGGTGACTGGAACTCCGCTGCCGGTGATGGTGATAACAATTATGATGACGCAGCTTTCGAGTTTGCAAGCTTGTCTGGTGAGTTTGGAGAGCTTTCATCTGGTGGTGTTCATGGTCAATATGTCGACGTAAACTACGATCAGTTTTCTGGAGATCTTGCACGTTTCTATGAGCAATACCCTGACGGCCAAGGTGCTGGCGGAAATGTTTTTACTCACTGTGACCCGGGCAGTTTGTGCATCAACCCTGAATACGCCGTAGACAACCGTATGAAAGAAGAGCAATCTTCTGCCTATGTTCAGGTGAGCTTAGGGTGGGATACCGCTGGAATGGCAACCGATTTGGCTATCGGTTTGCGCTACGAAGAAACTGAAGTGACGTCTAACTCTCTTCTGCCGAATTACTTCAATGGTCAATGGAAAACAGCTAACGAACTATTGCTGGAAGCCGATGGTGGAATTTTCCGTGAGGGGACAGGCTCCTACGATAACTTGCTGCCCAATATTGATTTTGCCCTTCATCCCATAGACGATGTTGTAGTGCGGGCCTCGTTTAGCCAGACTATCGCGCGCCCTAACTACGGCAATTTGCAAGGTACAGCGATTCCGGATAGCCCTCAGGCGCGTACGTTCGATAACAGTACAGCGGGCTCTGGTAATCCGGACCTGGATCCGTTTGAGTCCACCAACTTCGATTTCTCTGGTGAATGGTATTACGGCGAAGGCAGCTACGTTTCTTTGGGCTACTACCAAAAAGATGTAGAGAATTTTATCGGTACCAGTATTGAAAACGAAGTGCTGTTTCCCTCGGTAGTTAATCCCGCAACTGGTGTGCACTATGATGAAGCTGCTGCACAGGCTTCTGTTGATAATTTTGGTCAGGATGTTCGCGATTATTATGTGGCTCAGGGCTGGATTGACGGAACCAGTGGTGAAATTTTGGGTGATCGCAGTAGCTACGATCCGTTGATGTATACCATCCGTGTTCCGGTAAACGAAAAAGAAGCATCTATTGACGGCTTTGAATTTGCCTTGCAACATATGTTTGGCGAGTCTGGATTTGGGGGCATAGTTAACTTCACCACTGTCGATGGCGATATTGGCTACGATAATGATGTGATTAATGAAAACCAATTTGCATTATTGGGTTTGAGTGATTCGGCCAATGTGGTTGCGTTTTATGATAACTATGGCCTTCAGGCCCGAATTGCTTATAACTGGCGCGATGAGTTCTTAAGTGGTACGGCTCAAGGCAATGGTCAGCAAGAACCAGTGTATACCGAAGCCTATGGTCAGGTAGATATTTCTGTCAGCTACGACTTTACAGACAACCTGTCGGTCGTTTTTGAAGGGCTGAATGTAACTGAAGAAGATATTCGTGTTCACGGTCGTACTGACAATATGCTGGTATTCTACGGTGAGCAGGGCGCGCGTTACGCGTTAGGTGCTCGCTACTCGTTCTAGTCGTGTTATTTACTAACGTTCTTTGTTAGTTTTGTAAGCCGCTATCGTGTATACGATAGCGGCTGTTTTTGTTATACGAGAACAATAAAAGAGGTCGGGTATGAGTCAGAGAATTCGCGAATTAACCATTGTTGGCGGCGGTACTGCAGGGTGGATGGCCGCGGCGGCTTTAAGTAAAGTTTTCAATAGGTTAAAAGTCACACTCGTTGAGTCCGACTCAATCGGTACGGTGGGTGTGGGTGAGGCGACCATTCCTACACTGCTATTTTTCAATCAATTACTCGGCATAGACGAGCGCGAATTTATTCGGGAAACTCAGGCAACATTTAAGCTGGGCATCCAGTTTGAAGGGTGGCGCTCAGAGGAGCATCAGTATTTCCATGGTTTTGGTGCTACCGGTAAGAATTACTGGGCCGCAGGTTTTCATAATTTTTGGCGGCGTGGTATGGATGAGGGTATTGCAGAGCCGTTCGGCCGCTATTGCCGTGAAGTTCAGGCCGCCCAGGCGGACAAATTTTTTATAGGTTCCAAAAGTGGGCTGAACTACGCCTACCATCTGGATGCAACCAAGTACGGCCGGTATTTGCGCAAAATAGCCGAACGCAATGGAGCGACGCGAATAGAGGGGAAGGTTGCCCGTGTCGTGCAATGTGAAACAACTGGCAACATTACCTCGGTAGATCTGGATAACGGCAAAAGCGTGGAAGGCGATTTATTTATCGATTGCACGGGCTTTGCTGCATTGTTAATTGAACAAACATTGCAAACGGGCTATGACGACTGGAGTCATCTATTACCCTGTGACAGAGCCATTGCTTTGCAAACTGAGTTGACCGCTGAACCTAAACCCTATACTCGTGCGGTGGCTCACAAGGCCGGGTGGCGTTGGGAGATTCCGCTGCAGCATCGTCGCGGAAATGGCATTGTCTACTCCAGTGAGCATTTAGGCGACGATGAAGCTTTCGAGATATTAAGCCAATCTGTTGTCGGTAAAGCGAAATCGGAGCCCAATAAAATTCGCTTTGTGACTGGCAAGCGTAAGCTGCAGTGGAATAAAAACTGTATCGCACTGGGGCTCGCGGGTGGGTTTTTAGAACCGTTAGAGTCCACTAGTATTCATTTAATTCAACAGAATATATTAAAGTTGATTAAGCTGTTTCCCGCTAGTCTTGATTGCGCGATTGACCGTGAGGAATTTAATCGCCGGGCCGATGCCGAGTATCGCCAGGTGTTGGACTTTATTGTGCTGCACTACTGTTTGACGGAGCGACAAGACTCACCATTCTGGCAGCACTGCGGCAATATGAAAGTGCCGGACTCTTTGGCGCGCCGTATGACACAATTTAAAGAGACTGGAAGATTTTTTCTTGAAGATGGTGAGCTGTTTGTGGACTCTTGGTTTCAGGTCATGATCGGACAGGGGTTAATTCCAAAGACTTATCACTCAGTTGTTGATGAAATGCCGAAGAGTGAGCTTGCCACGATGCTGGGGCAGCTGTCTCACAACATTCAGGCTCAAGTTTCACAACTACCTACTCACGCTGAGTTTTTAAAACGCTATCTATCAGTATAATGGTCTTTTGAGCGTAAATTGGAGGGGATTTTGCTAATTTGGCGAGTAGTGGTGCTACTTACGGTATGGTTGTTAAGTGCTGCGCAGGCAACGGCCGCCGAACAGCAAAAAATAAAGCCTGAACAAATAGTGGCGCTTGTTCAGCAGTATTGTGGCGCCTGTCACACCACGCCTTCGTCTCAATTGTTGCCTAAAGCCAGTTGGCCTGTGGTTATCGACTCTATGGCTGAATTGTCCGCGCAGCGCTTTGGTAAACCGTTTATTCCCGATTCTGCACTTCATCATATTAAAGCCTTGTATTACGGCAGCGCTCCCAAAGCCTTGCCGGTACTGCCTTATATTGATAAGCCCCACTCACAGGTTCAATTTGCCAGACATTCACTATCGGCGCCGACTCAGGTGCCGCAAATTATGTCGGTCACAAAGGTGACGCAAAGCGCGCACGGCTTTGAGTTTTTATTGGCCGATGCCGAAACTGGTCAGTTGAAAAAGTTATGGGGTGAAGTGGGGCAATTGGAGCAGTGGCAGGAGCAAAGTATAGCCGAGATTGGGCTGCCGGTGGCCGTGGATACACTTGATGTTAACGGCGACAATTTGCTTGATTATATTGTCGCTGATTTAGGGGAGTTGCCTCCCAACGGAAATCCCTCGGGCAAGGTGTATGTGTTACTCAACAACGGCAAGGGCGGCTTTGAGAAAAAGCTGTTGGTAGAGAAACTGGGGCGGGTGAGTGATGTAAATGCACTGGACTTGGATCAGGATGGCGATACGGACATTGCTATTGCGGTATTTGGGGGGCAGGGCAAAGGCGAGGTGTTGTGGTTGGAGAAAACCTCAACAGGCTATCAGCCTCACACTTTACTTACTATGAGTGGCGCGCTAAATATTGAGGATACGGATTTAAATAAGGATGGTATTGTCGATTTGGTTACACTGGTGGCACAGGAGCATGAAACTCTGATTGCATTTGTCGGAGTTGGAGATGGACAGTTCGAGCGTCATGACCTGGTTAGCGCTGGTCATCCCATGTTTGGGGCTACCAGTTTGACAGTGGTAGATCTTGATAGCGATGGTGATGATGATTTACTTTTTACCAATGGCGATGCTTTTGACACGCAAACCGACCCTAAGCCATATCACGGCGTACAATGGCTCGAAAACAGAGGCAAGCTGAAATTTACCGCTCGTGATGTTGGGCGTTACTACGGTGCAGTCAACGCTAAAGCCGCCGATATGGACGGTGACGGGGATCTGGATATCGTTGCCAGTAGTTGGGTTAATTATTGGGACGATCCGAAACGTAATGCACTTGTTTGGTATGAAAATAAGGGGGATCAGCAATTTCACCCGTATCCGATCAGCCAGCAGTTGCGAGGTCTGGTGCCGTTGGTGATCGAGGACTTTACCGGCGATGGTAGGGCGGATATCCTCACGGGCTCCTTTAGGATGGACTTGTTGCACCAGGTCCTGAAGCGCGAAGGCGATACTTTGAGTTTTGAGATTAACCGCTCTGACGAAGCACCGCGCAGTGATCGATTAATGATGTTTATATCGCAACCTATTAAAAACTCCGAATAGCTTTTTGGTGAGCAAGAATTAACTCGCTGTTTGTTTCGGGGGCGTAATTTTTTATCGCTATGTAATAATATAGGGCAATCTTGGATAAAGTTTGTTTATCTCAATTAGAGCAACGTATGAACTTTGAATAGGCGATATTCTTGCGTCTATCCTTGGTCCTGAGATAGCTCTCGTATCAAATATTAAATAAATTTATTGAAATCGTATTCGAACGTTTCAGGTGAGACAGTCAGGAGATATTAATAGCCAGGCGCGTAAATTTTGAAACAGAGCGAACATGGTTTGATCAACGAAGTACAAGCGAATAGTGTTCTAATGCTGAACGACGAAATGTATAAAGTTATAAAACGTTTTTACTACACAGGGGAGTGCATCATCGCATAGCGTAGTGTTAGAGTCCGCCTTGCCAGTGCCGCCTGTGATGCGAGCAAGAGTTGCAACTGTCATCATTCTCAGCAGGGCAAGGTGAAACCGTTACCGCTGAATGGTTGCGGCACAACCAATTTGGAAAACCCTATTCCCCTGCCCATCCATGCCATCAGCCAGTTACGACGCAAAATTTAGTGTTGGTCTCAGTCTAACAATCTTCTCGGTATCAAGTCGCAAAGGTAAAAAGACTGGCTGGCTTGTTTAGCGAGCGGAATTTGACAGCGAGAGCTTAAACAATGTGTTTCAGTTGGGGGTGTTTTGAGTGGATTTACAGTCCGAAGAGGTTTCCGCCGAATATCAGTAAAAAACTTTTATTGACTTGGTTAGGTGCAAATGTTAACGTTAACGGTAACGGATCTAGTCATTCGCTTTGGTTTGGAGGAAGTGAATTTGGATTGAGGCTTTTCCTAGATTGGTTTCCGTTTAGCATGCTCTCTTATGTGCATTTTAGCTGCCTTCGGGCAGCTTTTTTTCGCTACGGACGTTGTAAACAAAGCAATAAACCTGAATGCAAGTCTCGGTGACTGGTGGGCTAAAAAACGACTGTACGGTTGTATAAGTTTATGTCGCCCGCGACGCCAAGCCAGTCGCATTCACTTAGCAGACATTAGAAATCAGAGGCCCTTGAGAAGAGCCCTGTGTATTAGACACTAATAAGCAAAATAAGGCAGATGTTACGCCATGAGCCCCAAACACATTAAAAATCCTATCCTTCCGGGGTTCAACCCCGATCCATCCATCGTACGCGTCGGAGATGATTTCTATATTGCTACCTCCACTTTCGAGTGGTACCCAGGCGTGCAGGTCCATCACTCCCGTGATCTAAAGCACTGGCGGCTGGTGAGCCGTCCACTTAACCGGGCGGCGCTTCTGGATATGACCGGCGAGCCGGATTCTTGTGGTGTCTGGGCGCCTTGTCTGACTTGGGCTGATGGGGTTTTCTGGCTGGTCTACACCGACGTCAAGCGCTTTGACGGAAATTTTAAAGATACGCATAACTATCTCACCACCTGTGAGAGTATTGATGGCGAGTGGAGCGATCCTATTTATTTAAACAGTAGTGGTTTTGATCCATCACTATTTCATGACGATGATGGTCGCAAATGGTTGACTAATATGGTTTGGGACCATAGAGCTGACAGGACGTTTTTTGGCGGTATTATGCTGCAAGAGTACGATACTTCCTCTGGAAAACTTGTCGGTTCACCGCAGAATATATTCAAAGGATCCGAGCTTGGTTTTACGGAAGGGCCCCACATATACAAGCGCGATGGATATTATTATCTTTTGACTGCCGAAGGTGGTACGGGCTATAACCACGCGATGACTTTGGCTCGCTCGCGCTCATTAAGTGGTCCTTACGAGTTGGATCCTAACGGCCATTTTATTACCGCTAAAGATAATCCCGATCTTCCTCTGCAGCGCTGTGGTCATGGCTCGGTGGTGGATACCCCCGATGGGCGTGACCATTATGCTGTGCACTTATGCTCGCGCCCGTTCTCCCCTCAAGACCGGCATAGTCCTATGGGGAGAGAAACGGCCATTCAGCGCGTCCACTGGGACGAGCAAGGGTGGCTGCGCCTAGATAATGAGGAAGGGGTGCCAGAGACCTCGGTGCAAGCGCCGGACCTGCCGGAGCAACCCTGGCCAATACCGGCGACTGATTTTGACTTTGAACAGAGCGAGCTGCCATCGGCATTTCAATGGTTGAGAACACCGCGCCACGAGCGTTTGTTCAGCTTTACGGATCGTTCAGGTTACCTTCGTTTGTTTGGGCGCGAGTCTCTAGGCAGCCATTACGAGTCCTCTCTTGTTGCTCTGCGCCAGGACAGTCTGAACTGTGAAGCCAGCACCATAGTGGAGTTTGAGCCCGAGAGTTTTCAGCAAATGGCTGGTCTTGTGTGCTACTACAATTCACAGAAGTTTCATTACCTATACATCTCTCATGATGAAGAAAAAGGCAAGCAGCTGGCTATTATGTCCTGTCACGCTGAGCAGGGCTTGGAAGCCAGCTTTCCGGTCGAGCCCATTGCGCTGAAGCCCGGTTGCCAAGTGCACCTGAAAGCGGTTGTGCGTCGAGCGGAGCTGACGTTCTCTTATCGTTATGACGATAGAGAGTGGATTGAGCTGCCGGTAGCGCTGGATTATCGCTACCTCTCCTGCGAGGCGGGGAAAGGGGAGGGAGCCAGCTTTACCGGGACGTTTATCGGAATGGCTTGTCAGGATTTGACCGGCACGGCCCGAGCGGCGGACTTTGGCCATTTCTCGTACCGTAGAGAGTCTTAAGCGTGATAAAAAATGTCGGGTGTTACGCATAGATGTAAGGCTTTACAAGCCGGCACCTGTTGAATAACTGACTTTACAATAACGAAAGACCCTAAAGGGTCGGGGGTTATATGAACTACGAAGCGTTAGCCCAACAATTCTGGCGCGATGGTTATCTCGCGCTGGAGGATTTTTTTGATTCCGACTTGATGGATCAATATCAAGAGCTTATTGTTCGTCATTTTGGCTCGAGCCCGGTATTTCTTCACACAGATGAATTTTTGAATAAGTCTGCGACGGAAGTTATTCCTTGGTTTCCGCAAAAAGAAGGAGAGAATGCATTTGATGTAGTGGAGAATGATCCGCGCCTCAAGGCGTTGACCGAAGCGCTACTGGGAGAAGGCTGGTACTCGCTGTACTGCATGACGATGTTTTCTCGCAAAGGTACCAAAGGCCAGGCCTGGCACCAAGACTGTGACCCGGAAGAAAGCGCATCACGCTTCAACGTCAACCGTCTGATCTATACCGACGATATTCGCGAAGAAGTCGGTGGCCAGACTTTGGTCGTTCCCGGTTCGCATCGCAGGGGTACTATTACTGTGGGCGAGGTGAACGAAGAGTTTGCAGACCAGGTGGTGCTGACACCCAAGAAAGGCACGCTGGTAATGCTTCATGGGCATACTTGGCATCGGGTGCGACCTGTGGTCGGCGGCTATCGAGTCTCCACTAATTACCGCTGTTGCCCTCAGGGCACACCGGAAGACATTACCGATGTGTGTGTTTATCGCAATATGCGGTACAAGTTCGCAACCAGTTCGGTGGTAGAAGATCGGCTTGCGGGAGGTATTAAATGAGCCAGCTTTCAGCCACTGTACCCGACGCCCCCACAGGTGGTACAGCTCAAACTTTTCGCTTGGCTATTGTGGTGGCGCTGGGCGGTTTTCTTTTTGGATTTGACGCATCGGTTATTTCCGGGGCGATTAATGCCATTGCAGCTGATTTTGCCCTGTCGGATTGGGAAATGGGCTTGGTGGTTGCATCGCCCACTTTGGGCGGCATTATCGCGGGCGGTTCGGCGGGGCCGCTCAGTGATCGTTTTGGCCGAAAACCGATTCTCTTGCTGATTGCCATCCTGTATACCGTTTCTGCGGCTATTTCGGCACTGGCACCTGATTTCCTCACCATTACTCTTGCACGCTTTATCGGCGGCTTGGGTTTTGGCTCGCTCTCGTTGGCACCGATTTACATTGCTGAGATCTCCCACCCTTCACAGCGTGGACGTATGGTGTCCATTAACCAGTTGAATATCGTTGTGGGCTTTTCTGCGGCGTATTTTGCCAACTACGCTCTTTTGTCGACGGCGGCTTCCGACGCCGGCTGGGTGAGCTCGATCGGTTTAAATTCGCACACTTGGCGCTGGATGCTGGGCATCGAGTTGATACCAGCAAGTTTATACGTGTTGATGTTGTTACGTATTCCCGAGAGCCCTCGGTGGTTGGTCTTGAACAACCAAACAGATCGTGCCCTAAAGGTCATTCGCAAACTGACGCCGGGAGTGAATGCTGAGCGCGAAGTACAAGAGATCCGGGCGAGCCATGCAAGTGCATTGGAGCCGTTTTTCAAGCGACTCGCGAAGCTAATGAAGCCGAGTGTTCGGCTCGCGTTAGTTGTGGGGCTGGTATTGGGGGTCGCTCAGCAAATTACGGGTGTGAACGCTATTTATTTTTATGCTCCTACGATTTTTGAGCAGAGTGGCGTGGGTACCAACGCAGCATTCGCGCAAGCAATATGGGTAGGGTTGACCAATGTCGTATTTACTTTGGTTGCAATGTTTTGCATTGACCGGTATGGCCGCCGCCCTCTACTTTTGGTGGGCTTATTTGGCGTTATTCTCAGTATGGTGGTGTGTGCCTATGGATTTAAGCAGGCCACCTTTGTACTAGGAGATGCCCAGGCTATTGAAATTGAAGATGTTGAGTTGAAATCTCGGTTGGCACCACTGGAGGGCGTGGTTTATGAGACGGATGTGGCTTTCAAGAATGCGCTCCGAGAGCATCTCAGTGAAAGTGAGCTGCGCGAGAAACAGGGGCAAATTATCAAGGCCGCTATCGACATGCAGCCGACACTTATTTTGATCGGCATTCTCGGATTTGTAGCATCATTTGCGGTTTCTCTTGGCCCGGTAATGTGGGTTCTGTTGTCGGAAATTTTCCCCAATCATTTGCGGGGCGTCGGTATGGCGCTTATCGGAGTGATTAACAGCGCCGTCAGTTTTTTGGTGCAGTTTATCTTTCCGTGGCAGTTGTCCAACTGGGGCTCCGCGATCACCTTCCTGAATTACGGTGTATTTGCGGTGATTGGTCTGGTGCTGGTGTATTGGTTACTGCCAGAAACCAAAGGCAAAACCTTGGAGGAACTGGAAGCGGACTTTACTCGGGGGGCGCAATCATGAGCCGGGTTATTCGCTGGGGGCTGTTGAGTGCGGGCAATATAGTCAGTCAGTTTGCCCGAGATTTTAGCGTTGTGGAAAATGCCGTGATTCACGCGGTGGCTGCGCGAAACGGTGAAAACGCGCGCGCCTTCGCCCGAGAGCATGGTATCGCCAACGCCTACGAAGGCTACGAGGCGTTGCTGGCCGACCCGGAGATCGACGCGATTTATATCGGTACTCCTCACAATTTGCATTTTGAGCATGCGAAAGTTGCCTTAGAGCATGGAAAAGCGGTGTTGTGTGAAAAACCTATGACGGTAACGCCTCAGGAGTGCGAGCAGCTGCAGAGTGTGGCCGAACATCGAGGCGGCTACCTGATGGAGGCCATGTGGACTTATTTTCTGCCGCCGGTGCAGAAGGCGTTGCGCTGGGTGCAAGAGGGCCGTATTGGACGTGTTTGTCATATCAAAGCGGACTTTGGTTACCCCCAGTTTCCTTATGACTCCAAAAAGCGTGTTTATGACGCCAGTCTCGCTGGCGGCTGCTTACTGGAAATGGGCGTATACCCAGTGGCGTTAGCGTGGTTGTTTATGCAGCAGGACCCGACTGACATCCAGGTAATGGCACGCTTCGCGCCCAATGGTGTTGAGGACGACTTGTCAGTGTTATTTAATTATCCAGAGTCGGTTGCAATCCTCGGTACCTCTTTTCGTTGCAAGCTACAAAACTGGGCCTACATTATTGGTGACGAAGGCTATATAGCTATTCCTGATTTTTGGCGTGCACGCGAAGCTTCTTTGCATGTTCTGGATGACCGGGTCGATCATTTTGTGGACGAACGGGCGACAGACGGCTTTCATTATGAAGCTCAGGCGATGACAAATGATCTACTGGCGGGCAGGGCAGGCTCTTCGGTGGTGACCGCGCGGGACAGCTTGGCCATTCAACGCCAAATGGCCATGATTCGGGAGGCGTTTGCCGATGATGCGTAGAATGATTACCCAAACCGCCTCGATCCTGTTGGTCTTGTTGGCACTGAGTCTGGTTGCCTGTGGTGGCTCCGGAGGTGGTTCTGCTGAGCCGTCTTCCGGCTCACCTGCCCCGTCGCCCACTGAACCCGAGCCCACCGCTCCGCTGGAGCCGGCCCCGGTTTCGGACCTGCCCCCGTTAAATCGTCCGGAAATCGACAAAACCTGGTTGTTTATCGGCCAGGACAACGCTTCTGTCGGGGGCAACTTCACCTATGAAAACGGTTATGTAGACCACCTGGGCGTACCAGCAGGGATCACCTCGTATGTCGGCTTTGGGTTTGACTGCCTGCCAGAGTTGCCCGGCCTGGCCACCACCGTAGACTATGGCGCCGGCCCCATTAATCTGAAGCATTATCTGGATTCGAGCACCCTCGATGGGGTGCGGATACACTTGTCCATCGATATGGCCTACAACGACTCGGAAGTGGCCACCGCCAATGGCAGCAAAGGCGCCTGTATTGAACAGGTGGCCCGTTTCATGGGCGATTATCCGAAGGTGTTTTTCTTTGTGCGTCCGGGGTATGAGTTTGACGGGCCCCACAACCACTACGACGCCGCTGCTTTCAAACAAGCCTTCCGCCGAATCGTGGATACCTTTCTGGCCCACGAGTTGACCAACTTCAACACCGTGATGAGTTCCGTGACACCAGCGACCTCTGCGGCGGCGTGGGAACGCTACTGGCCCGGCGATGCGTATGTGCAGTGGGTGGGGTACTCGGTGTTTGATGCAGGCTTGGTTTCGGGCATGTCTGAACCCGCCACTGTGCAGTTTGCCCGAAACAAACAAAAACCGGTGTTTATCGCCGAAGCTGCGCCGCGCGGTTATCAACTGGATGAGCTTTCTGAAGCTCAGTCGCTCGAGTTATGGGATAACTGGTATCGTCCGGTGTTTGCCCATATCGAACAGTATGCCGACATCATTGGTGCTTTTGCCTATATCAATGCTGACTGGGAGTCTCAGGCTTTATGGAGGGGGGAAGGTTGGGGAGACAGCCGAATACAGACCAATGTTCGGGTGCGCGCGCTTTGGGAAGATAGAATGGCCTTGCAAAGCGTTATCGGCTCGCCCGAATAGGGAATCGATAGGAGGGGCACAGGTATATCTGCATAACCTTCTACTTTTCGCTTGGTTAAAAATGTGGGGGGATTACCGGGAGATTGAAGCTGCCTTAAGTCTCGAAAGGCAGCCTGCTAGACTGATGAATCTAAAAACGGAGCTACACAAGGGAGATGCTCTCGCCGGTTACCGAACAGTGTTGTCGGCAATAGTACAAATCTCTGAGAAATGTTCAGGGTCTAAACTAGCGCCGCCGACTAAAACGCCGTTGACGTGAGGTGTCGACAAAAGCTCTGCAACATTATTTTTGCTAACACTACCACCGTATAGGACGTGCACTCGGTTGGCTTTTTCTACACCTAGGATTTCGACAAGCTCCTGATATATAAAGCTATGTACGGCTTCGACTTGCTCCGTACTGGCGGCTTTTCCGGTACCTATCGCCCAAACCGGTTCATAAGCAATACACAGCTCTTTACCATTAAGATCCAGGCCCGGTAAGGCTTGATGTAACTGACGATAGAGAATGTCGTTGGTAAGACCAAGTTCGTACTGCTGCAAGTTTTCACCTATACACAAAATGGGCATGAGGTTGTTTGCGAGGGCTTTTTCTAGCTTGGTATGACAAGAGTGATCGTTTTCCAGAAAAACCTGTCGTCGTTCAGAGTGGCCGATCAAGCAAAACTGACAACCTACCTCAGTGAGCATTTGCGCTGATGTTTCACCTGTGTAAGCACCGGAGGCAAACTTGCTGACATTCTGGCTGCCTACCATGATGTTGGAATTGCGAAGAAAGCTCACCATGTCACCAATGTAGACATAAGGAGGCGCTATACCAATTTTGACTTCAAATTGTTTGTTTAGCATCGACGCCACAGATGTGCAGGTTAGATCTATTCCGCCATTAAGTTTCCAGTTGGCGATTACAAAAGGAGCGCGTTTACTCATCTGTCAATTTCCTCAACTTTAAGAAAGCCGTTAATTCATTAAAGCAACATTAGCCATTGACCTTCATACATGGCTAAGCGATTGGCTGAGGATGTTAGGAGAAAATTGGTTAACAATCACCTCAAAAACGACATTATCTAAAAGTGATTCGATTTATCTGGTATTGGCTTACCATAAGCCTGCTAGGTTATTTGGGTGACGTGAAAATAGTAAGCAAGGCTGCGGGTAAGACAGCCTTGTTCACGTAAGGGAAGGGCAATTCCAGCTCGCTGCAGTTAATCGGCCATATATTGTATGCGGTTGAGTGAAAAGCGCTCGCGTCTTTCGGTGAGCTGCTTCTGTATCTCTTCAACGGCGCGTTGCTCTGTTGTGGCATGCAGGGCATCAAGGGAGCGAGAGAAGTGGTTTCTCATGGATACGCGAGCAGCATGCGGGTCCTTGGCTTTTAGCGCCTCAAGTATTGCTCGGTGCTCGTTAATACGCGTCGCTCCATCAGTCTTACAGATAGACTGGTGTGCGGTTTTAATTTCCGGGAGGTTTGCCTGAATATCCCAAAGGTGCTGAATCATACTGATTAACGGACGGTTTTGGGTAGAGTTGGCAATGACCATATGAAACCTTCTATCTGCAACTTCTGAGGTGAGGTTGCCGGTCTCGTTTTCGCTGATCATGTCTTCCAGGGCAGCCTGAAGCTCTTCGAGCTCTTCATTGGACATAGTCGAGGCCGCTAGAGCGGCCACTTCGGATTCAACCAGCACCCGAGCCTCGGTGACTTCAAAGGGGCTGTACTCGCGAGGGTTGTTGCTATTGGTATTAAATGATTTGAGCGCGTACACCCCTGAGCCAGTTTGCACGTCAACCCGCCCCATAACCTCGAGAGCAATGATTGCTTCGCGAATTGTTGGGCGACTGACACCATATCTTTCCGAAAGCTCACGTTCAGGGGGGAGTCGAGCACCCGCGGGGAATTCGCCGGAGTCGAGAGCTGCCAACATTTTCTGCGCTACCTTACGATAGGTACGTCTGTTGCCGCCGTTAGTACTATCGCTCATTTGCATGCTCCTGATAATAATTTTAACTAACTAATACGCGCTCAATAGTAACACAAATCATTTTATTGGTAATACATTTTGGTCGACGCTTACCCTCTGACCTCGTTCACCTAGCTTTCTGGCACATAAATCATCCCCGGGGGTGGTTGCCCGGCATTGTACGTTGACTTGCCACGATTTTGCGGTGTTATTTATCTCGCAGGTAACTCATTCGCCCCTCCAGACAATCCGGTAATAATAATTGGTTGACATTTTGGGTGCACCGTTGGTAATCTTAAATCTCAGGCATGAGTGACGGTTGAGCTTGGCTTTGGGCATTGTTAAATGGTGCGTAACAAGGGGCTTTTGTTCTGGCTGTTCATTTACGCTGACTTTACTGGAAATTAGCTGATCCGCTGAGTTCTAGTGTGTGGCTCTCCTTGGGCCGGACCTCGCGTGCGAGTGGGGTTCGGCCGATTTTTCGAAGAGCTGTAGTTTGAAGGATATGAAAATAAAAACGTGATCTGAGAGATCATATATTTATCGTTTTCCTAAGCTAACGCAGAAACAAACTACCCAGTTGCGAATTTACTTTAAGAGCACAGTTTATAGGCGGTTGTTGCTCAAATTTACCTGAGGCCTGTGGGGCTTGGGTTTAATCAATTAGTTGAGATTGATATACACTTTTTAGGAGTCGGATATGACCAAACCTGTCATCGGATTTATTGGCTTAGGTCTTATGGGCGGTAACATGGTTGAAAACCTGCAAAAAAAAGGTTTTGAGCCCGTTGTTATGGATCTAAATCAAGAGGCTGTAAACGCCGTTTTGGCGCGTGGTGCAAAACAAGCAAAAACAGCCAAAGAGCTCGCTGAAGCGAGCGATATTATTATGCTTTGTCTCACTACGTCGACTGTTGTTGAAAAGCTCGTGTACGGTGATGATGGTATATTGGCTGGCATCAAAAAAGGTGCAGTACTCGTTGACTTTGGTACGTCTATACCGGCCTCTACACGCAAGATTGGTGCTGATTTAGCCGAGAAGGGAGCTGGAATGGTTGATGCGCCACTAGGGCGAACACCAGCTCATGCCAAAGATGGATTGCTTAACATTATGGCCTCTGGAGACAAAGAGACCTTTGAAAAAGTCAAGCCGATACTAGAGCAGCAGGGCGAAAACGTGTTCTACCTAGGCGCGTTGGGGGCAGGACATACTACGAAGCTGATCAATAATTTTATGGGAATGACCACCGTTTGTGCTATGTCGCAAGCATTCGCAGTTGCTGATCGCGCCGGTGTGGATCGGCAGCAACTGTTTGACATTATGTCGACTGGCCCTTCTGCGTCACCGTTTATGAATTTTTGCAAAAACTACGCGGTTGACGGCGTTAGTGATTTGGGATTTTCAATTGCGAATGCAAATAAAGATTTGGGCTACTTCATTCAGATGGTGGATGACCTGGGCAGTAAAGCACCCATTGCAGAGGGCACATCCGCTGGCCTGCAAGCGGCTTATGATGCGGGCATGGGTAATGGCAATGTGCCTGAAATATTCGACTATTATCTCAAGCTAGAAAAATGAGTTGAGGTAGTATTGAATACAAAAACCGCGTTTCGGCACCGTACGAAGCGCGGTTTTTTTATGTCTTGTATTTCTTTTCAAACAGGTTAGATTCGCGTCCGTTGGCATATTTCTCTCTCCTTGCCGTTCCACCTACAGTAAACTTTTTGGCCCATATTTAACGTCCTGTCCACATTCTTGTGCGATGATGGCTATTGTCCTATTGTCCCGCTAAGGCCTGTGTATGATTGTACTTGGTTTGGCGGGTAGAGGAATGGTAATACACTAAAGGGAAGATCGTGGCGGATGCACCGCTGGCTGCAAGTAGGAAGGATTATTAAAGCGCTAAAAAAACCTTTCGTCATAATGCCTGGCATTTGGCGAAAGGTTTTAGGGGGAATAACCGGCTCTCCTAAAAGTTAAGATTTACTCCTTAGCTTTGAGCGGTTCGACGGTAGGAATAAGAATCCAAATGGCGGCCAGGGCGATTAGTGCCAATGATGCGCCAATCACAAAAGCGGGCGTGTAATTTCCACCTTGAGTTAACCAGGGAACGAAAACCGTCAGTCCCCATGCAGAGAACTTAGCCGCCATACCGGCAAAGCCAGATAAGGAGCCCACCGACTTTTGGCTCAACATGTCAGCGGGGAGAGTTTGCACGCTACTGATAGTGGTCTGGAAGCCGAATAAGATGACGCCCATCAGAAGTACAGCTGTGACTGGTCCACCCGGGTTCGCCATAGCTAGAAGACAGGGCAGCATTAGCAGACACCCAAGCGTGATAACAAACTTACGAGTCTTATTAATGCTCCAGCCAGCACCAATTCGATTTTGTGATAAAAGACCACCAAACCAAGCACCGAACATAGCGCCTACATAGGGGACCCAGCCGTAAAGGGCAATGCCTTTAACATCCATACTATAAACTTCAGCTAAATACGTTGGAATCCAAAAGACGAACAGCCACCAGATTGGATCAATGGCCGCTGACGCAATAATAACGCCCCAACTTTGTTTTCGAGATAGCATTTCTTTGGTATTGGGGGCGTATTCGGTTTCGACGTTATTGTCGTCCGTAGCGGGCGTTGTTTTTTGACCGGTTAGAATGTAATCGCGCTCTTCTTCGGTGATCCAGGGGTGGCTACCTGGAGGCGCTTTTACCAGTACCATCCAGGGAATCAGCCACAGCAAGCCGATAAGGCCCACGATGACAAAGATCGCTTGCCAGCTAAAATATACAGCTAAAAACGCGATGATGGGAATGGATACCAGGCCGCCAATAGCAGCCCCAGAATTAAAGATTCCCTGAGCGAGCGCACGCTCTTTTGAGGGAAACCATTCGGCATTGCCTTTTGCGGCCCCGGGCCAATTGCCGGCCTCCGCAACACCAAGAAGGCTTCGAAAGATACTTAAAGAGACGACGCCTTGGCCAAACGCATGCAGCGCTGTGGCTATAGACCATACGCCAATTGACAGAGCAAAACCAATACGGGTGCCAATCCAGTCAAAGATTTTGCCAAAAACTGCCTGACCTATAGCGTATGCAAGAATAAAAAATCCAGAGATTGTCCCGTAAATCGCTTTACGGCCATCAGCATCTAAATCAGGGTAGAGCTCTTCGCCCATACTTGTTGCCCAAAGCACGTTCATTGTTTGCCGGTCTATATAGTTAATAATAGTGGCTAAAGCGATTAACGAGATCACCCACCACCGTAAGTTCTTAAGCTTCATTATTGTTACTCCATCAGAGGTTGTTTTCGAATTCGGTGCGTCTAAGTGCGGGAGTATTGTGCAGCCGCTCCCATATTAAGGTTGTGCATCTATTGTTGGCGATACGAAAAATTAACTCACTTAGAGTGCGTGCATCGCAATTATTCGGATGAATATTTAATTCGGCTCAGTGAGAACCGCTCTCTTCGTTCTACAAGTTGTCTCTGAATTTCCTCTACTGCCTTTTGTTCTGTCATCGTATGCAGAGCATCCAGTGAGCGCGAAAAGTGATTGCGCATCGCTACCCTGGCTGCATGACAGTCCTGGTTTTTGAGTGCATTGAGAATGTCACGATGCTCTTCAATTCGTTTCGATCCATCGGTTTTGCACACTGACTGGTGTACCGTTTTAATCTCCGGTAAATTAGCCTGTATGTCCCAGAGGTGCTGGATTATGCTTATCAAAGGCCGGTTCTGGGTAGCATGTGCAATAATTGAATGAAACTTTCTATCGGCCACTTCAGAGGTGAGGTTGCCGCTGTCATTTTCTGCAATCATTTCACCGAGCGCGTCCGTTAGCTCAATTAGCTCATCCGCGGTAATGGTGGAGGCCGCAAGCGCCGCTGCCTCGCACTCAACTAATACCCGGGCTTCGGTAATTTCAAATGGACTGTACTCTCTTGGGTTGCCGCCGCTCGCCTTGAAGGACTTGAGTGCATATACACCTGATCCGGTTCGAACCTCCACTCGCCCCATGACCTCAAGGGCGATGATCGCTTCACGGATCGTCGGTCGGCTCACGCTGTAACGTTCTGAAAGCTCTCTCTCTGGCGGCAGGCGTGCGCCAGCAGGGAATGCGCCAGAGTCGAGCGCTACCAGCATCTTTTGGGCAACCTTGCGGTAGCTACGCTGGTTTTTATTGCCGCCGGGTTTGGTCATGGTCTATCTCCGCCGAAATCGCTTATGTTTATAGCTATAACGTTAATCCTAGCACAAAGATTACCAATTGGTAATACACTTTGGTAAACTTTTTTGGGGGTTAATACTACCGTAGAGTGTCGCTATGTCTTCAGTGGTCAATCTGAAGTGTTAAATTGATCAAATTGTCGTGGATTTCTGCCTCTTTAGGCTGGCTAGATACCGAATCTCCTTCTGTGACGCCTAAATCTCCGAATCAGCTGTGGGCAACATTAGTGCGCAGGTGATTCATGGTAACCGGATCTGTAATAATAATTGGTTGACATAATTGTAGTGCTGCTGTTAGTCTGGCGTGGTAAAGGGCTGTTGTTTTTAGTTGCGACCTTGTTCTTTTTGGGTTGAGTCGAAGCGTGGTGGTGCGGAACAACCGACTTTTTGAATGAATTCTTGGTGTGCTTAAGATGAATAATAATATTGCGGTTATATCTGGTTTACTTGTTTTGTCGTTTATTTGTGCGGCGAGTTCTGCGAAAGATTATGAGGTCGCCGACTTCGCTGAGTATCAGAGTGTGGTAGCTAAACTTGAGCCGGGTGACCGGGTGCTTTTAGAGGATGGCCACTGGCGCGATGTCGAGTTTGTTTTCTCTGCCAGAGGTACCCAAACAAACCCCATTACTCTTGCGGCAGCCAACCCTGGCAAAGCGATTATAAGTGGTCGTTCCAATCTTAAGTTGGCCGGCGAGCATTTGGTTGTGCGCGGACTTGTATTCAAAGACGGCTATACACCAACGGATTCGGTAATTTCATTTCGTACAGCGAAGCCCAAGAGTGCAGAAGACTACTCGACGGTTGCCGTTAATACTCGTCTCACTGAAGTAGTGATTGATGACTTCAGTAACCCAGACCGCTATGAGACAGACTACTGGGTGAGCGTGTATGGAAAAAACAATCGTATTGATCACAACCACTTTAGCTTTAAGCGCAACAAGGGCGTAACTATGGCGGTTAGGCTGGACACTGTACACAGCCGCGAAAATAATCATGTTATTGATTACAACTATTTCGGGCCGCGCCCAGTTCTTGGCTCCAATGGAGGCGAGACTCTGCGGATTGGGACCAGTCACTTCTCACTGAGTGACTCACTCACTACGGTGGCGCACAACTATTTTGAGCACTGCGATGGTGAAGTTGAAATAATCTCAAATAAGTCTGGTAAAAATGTTCTCAAGAATAATGTCTTTTTTGAGTCACGAGGTACTCTAACGCTGAGGCACGGCAACGGCAATCTGGTTGAGGGGAATGCCTTCATAGGCAATGGTGTCGACCATACCGGTGGAATTCGTGTCATTAATGCCGATCAAGTCATTAGGAATAACTATTTATCAGGGCTGGCGGGTTCGCGCTTTGGTGGCGGCTTGGTGGTAATGAATGGTGTGCCAGACTCGCCAATCAACCGCTATCACCAAGTGGATAACGCTATGATTACTGGCAACACTTTGGTAAATGTAGAGCGAATCATCTTCGGTGCAGGAAGCGATGAAGAGCGCAGTGCGGTGCCATCCAATAGCCGTTTTATTGGCAACACCATTATAAACGAATCGATGATGTCGCCTTTTGAATTGCATGACAGTGTTAAGGGGATTGACTTCGCTGAAAACAGAGTCAACTTCGAGGTGGAGGAAGCGTTACAGGGCGGATTTGCAAAAATTTCTAATGTTGAACTTGCAGTGCCTGAGTTGCCGGTGAAAAAGAGTGAAGTCGGTGTCGCGTGGTACCCGAAATACGAGAAATCAGATCGATTTATAAACGGTAAAAGCGTCAGCGTAGCGCCGGGTACAGATACTGTAATTGAGGCTTACGGTGAGCTCAGTAGTGCAGGCGAACTACTGCTCGATGAAGGTGACTATCATTTCTCCAAAACGCTAATGTTAGATAAGGCATTGGTAATTCGCGGCGCCGGGAAGGGAAAAACTCGCCTCACTTTTGCCCGTAAGTCTCTGGTTGATATGTTAAACGGTAGCGCATTGCGCTTGCAGGATTTGAGTGTGAGTGGTCTTCGTGCACCAGACGACAAAGCCAATGCGGTTATTCGCTCTGACAGTAAACCTATGAACAAAAATATGCAGTTGGAACTGCTGGGCGTGGAAATTCGCGATCTGGACATAAACAAAGACTTTGATGTCATCAAATTGCGTAAAAGCACTTTCGCCGACAATGTTGTTGTTAAAGCATCTAGCTTTGTGAATATTAAAGGCACGGTTCTGAAGCTCGATACAGAAAAAGACGACTACGGAATGTATAACGCAGAGTATATAAATGTAGAAAACAGTCAGCTCAGTAATGTAACGGGTGGATTGATGGCGGTCTATCGCGGTGGCACTGATGAGAGTACTTTTGGGCCGCATGTACACGTCGACAGGGTTAGCTTGGAATCTTCTCCTGCTGCGAGTAGCACAAGTAGCAGTATTCTATTGCACGGTGTCCAACGTGGTTTGATTGAAAATAGTAAATTCGATAATAGCGCGCCAATACTTGTAAGACACACAGTGGGTGGACCGGTAATTCGAATTGAAGACAACGTCTACAAAAATAATCCTCTGTATAAGGTCGAAAGTGTTGTGTCTGGTATGGAATCCACATTCACGGCAAACAACAATTCCTTGTTGGGTGATCAACCATGAAAATATCCCATTTGGTCGTAAAAACCATTGCTGCGGTCTGTTTGTTGTTGGCTAGTGTGTCAGCTTTCTCGTCTGCCGCACCCTCCCTGGTGCTCAGCGAGAAAGACATTACTGCACTACAAGGTGCTGGTGGAGGACTTCTCGGGCAGTCTTTGGCTCAGAACAAGCGGGTGGCTGATATGGCTTTGGGGGAAGGTATAATCGTACCCTGGCCGGAAGACGCAGGGGGGGGATACACTCATGAGCAACACAAACGCAATTACAAAGCGATGTATGCGGCGGGTCTGCAGTATCAGCTAAGTGGAGATAAGGCTTACAGTGACTACGTAGTTGAAATGCTAATCGCCTATGCTGAAATGTATCCAAAGCTTGGCTTGCATCCAGAGAAAAAAGAGCAAACTCCAGGAAAGTTGTTTTGGCAAAGCCTTAATGAAGCAGTTTGGTTGGTCTATACCGTTCAAGCCTATGATTTTATCGCGGAGACATTAAGTGAAGGGCAAAATCAGAGCATATTAAACGATCTTTTGTACCCGGTTGCTGACTATCTTTCAATTGGCCAGCCGCAGACTTTCGACAAAATTCACAACCATGGTACTTGGGCCGTTGCTGCGGTTGGCATGGTCGGATATGCGACGAATCGTGAAGATTACGTTGCACAAGCGTTGACCGGGCTGAATCGGAGCGGAGAGTCTGGCTTTTATCAGCAATTGGACAAGCTTTTTTCACCCGATGGCTATTATACAGAGGGGCCATACTACCAGCGCTATGCGCTTTTACCGTTTGTTTGGTTTGCAAAGGCAATTGATACCAATGAACCAGATGAAAACATTTTTGGGTACCGCGACGGAATTTTGCTAAAGGCCATAAGAACCACTATTGAATTAAGCTACAACGGTCTGTTTATCCCTATTAACGACGCGATCAAAGACAAGGGGATTAAAACGGAAGAGTTGGTTCAGGCCCTGGCGATTGCCTACGATATAACATCCGACCGATCATTGAGTGATGTTGCACGTCAACAAGAGCGTGTTAGTCTCAGTGCCGGAGGTGTAGCTCTATCCAACATTATTGCTCGTGATCAAGTCATACCATATCCGTACCAGTCAAAAGTATACAGCGATGGCGCTGATGGAGATCAGGGCGGGCTGGCATTGATGCGTTCCGGCGACAATGAAACGGGTTCGTTGGTGGTCGCAAAAAATACGAGTCAGGGAATGGGGCACGGCCATTTCGATCGTTTAGGTTGGCAGTTCTACGACAACGGACAAGAGGTGGTTACCGACTACGGCGCAGCTCGATACCTTAATGTCGAGGCGAAATATGGCGGCCACTACTTGCGTGAGAACGATACGTGGGCCAAGCAAACCGTTGCTCACAATGCCGTGGTAGTGGATCAGGCAAGCCAGTTCGGTGCTGACCTCATGCTGGCTAATGCAAGACCTGCAGAGCAGGTAGCATTTGAATCCAGCAAAGTGGCGGATATTAGTATTGGCCGTTTGAATACGGCGTACCAAGGCGTCATGCTGACACGAGTGCTGGCTCTGGTTAAACCGGAACTGGCTAACCCCTTCGTTATAGATGTGGTGACCATTGAGTCAGACAAAGTTCATCAATACGATCTACCTTTTCACTTCAGTGGTCAAATCATCGACCACAATCTGACGCATTATAAGGCCTTTGATACCTGGAAGGTCATGGGGGAAAGCAGCGGTTATCAGCATATGCTGTTGCGCAGCGAAGGCAAGAGTGCCGTCAGCAATAATCGCTTAACGTGGCTTCTAGACGATCGTTTCTATTCGTATACCTTTGGGCATTCAGTGCAAGCCGAAGTTTCCGGAAAAACACTGTTTTTCCAGCTAGGTGCAAATGATCCCGACCATAACTTACGACGCGAGCAAGGTCTACTTAGGCGCCTCAAGTCAACCAATGCTGTTTTCTATTCCGTCGTTGAACCACATGGAGAGTACAACGGCACTCATGAATACGTTCGAGACTCATCCAGCAAAGTAAAGAATTTGGAGTTTCAGGCTTCAAAGTTGAACTCTAAACTCATTGTTGATATGGGAGAGTTTGGTAAATACATATTGATTATGACTACTAAAAGTTCTGGGTCAGGACCATATCAGGCAACAGTTGTGCGAGACATCAATGAGTAGTTAATCGGACAGCTTGAGTAAACGATTCCACCCTTAAAAATTGTATAGGTGATTTGAATGCTAGTTGAATCGAAGAAATTTATTGAAATGGAAACCATCGAAGAAGAAGTGGTAGCCCCCGGAGTAAAACGGCGTGTGATGGGGTACAACGAGCAGATAATGGTTGTTCGGGTTACCTTTGACGAGGGAAGCGAAGGCTACGTGCATAGCCACTTTCACTCTCAGGTGGCCTATGTTGAGCGAGGAAAGTTTGAAGTCATGATTGATGGCGAAAAGAAAGTCCTCAAAAGTGGCGACTGTTTTTATGTTCCGCCTAATGAAGAACATGGCGCTGTTTGTCTTGAGGCCGGCATACTGATTGATATTTTTAGCCCAATTCGCGCAGATTTTATCAGCTAACAATAGTTTTCAGATCAGAAAAAGGCTAATAAATAGACGGTCCTCTTTATTAATGTAATCCTGAATGACAGGTGGGCGTAGTATGAAATTAGAAAACCGAGTGTGTGTTATCACTGGCGGTGGCCGAGATATAGGTAAGTCAATCTCTCTCAAGCTCGCGCAAGAGGGAGCGAAGTTAGTGATTAACTATTATGGTAGCCAAGAAAGCGCAGAGCAGACCTTGTCTGAGGTTAAAGCAATAGGCGCCGAAGCCATATTATTTCGTGGCGACATGAGCAAACCTGAAGAGGTTCAGGCATTGGTCGAAAAGACCAAGGCGACCTTCGGTGAAAAAATTGACATTCTGGTCAATGTGGCCGGGGGCTTGGTTGCACGCAAAACAGTAGATGAAATGGATCCCGATTTCTTCGACTTTGTCGTCCGGCTCAACCTTACCAGTACCTTCCTGTTAACCAAATATGTAACACCCCATATGGACAGTGGGAGTGTCATTATTAATTTCTCCTCGCAGGCCGGTCGCGATGGCGGTGGCCCAGGTGCGTCTGCCTACGCAACAGCCAAAGGTGCTGTGATGACTTTCACACGCTCTATGGCAAAAGAGCTCGGTCCTAAAGGAATACGTGTCAATTCATTGTGCCCCGGTATGATCAGCACCACATTTCACGATACGTTCACCAAAGACGAGGCGCGGAAAAACGTCGCAGGATCGACACCGCTTCGAAGAGAGGGGGCGCCTGGTGAAGTGGCAGATGCGGTCGCTTATCTTGCCAGCGACGAAGCATCATTCTTAACGGGCGTTAATTTGGATATTAACGGCGGGTTACTCTTCTCTTAATCTCTAGTTATTCGGTCGGCAACAAGTCCGGCCATTTCTTTGACGAGGTAGTTTGTGAAAATTGCGGCAATTGGGGAGTGCATGCTGGAGATGTCCAGTGGTAGCTTGTCACCAGACCAAGCTAAAATTCCCGCTCATCTTGGTTATGGTGGAGATACACTTAACACAGCAGTGTATCTGGCCCGGCTAGGTTCACAGCCTAGCTTTGTGACTGTAATGGGAGAAGATCAAGCAAGTCGCTGGATGACATCTCAATGGCGTCACAATGGAGTGGATACTAGTTTGGTCAAAATCGACTCTAACAAGCGACCGGGCGTGTATCATATCAGCAATGATGAGAATGGTGAGCGTCATTTCATATACTGGCGCAACGACTCCGCAGCTAAGTACATCTTGGATTCGGACGCCAAAATGACTGAGCTAAAATCTCAGCTTACACAGTTCGACTGCATATATTTGTCTGGTATTAGCCTCGCAATTTTAGATGCTCCATCACAAGATCGCCTGTTTACGATTCTGCAAGAGTTACGATCTGAGGGAAAGAAGATCGTTTTCGATGGCAATTACCGTCCAATTTTATGGGAAAGCACTGATCTTGCTCAAAAGGCGTTCAGTCGGGCTTACGCCATCAGCGACATAGCCCTGCCCACCATTGATGATGAATCGCTACTTTTTGGCGAGTCTGACAAGGATGCTGTAATCGAAAGAATTAGACGATGTGGCGCCCTTGAAATCATTCTAAAAATGGGTGCTGAGGGTTGTTGTATCGATAGTGGTGAATCACGCTTCATGGTAACTGGCCGAAAGGTCTCCGTAGTCGACACAACCTCAGCCGGTGACTCATTTAACGCAGCTTACCTGCACTATCGCTCACAAGGCGCAGAGCATGTTGTTGCTGCACAGAATGGCCACACCCTGGCTTCTACTGTGATACAGCATAAAGGCGCCATTATTGCTGAAAGTGATATGCCCAGCTTTTAGTTAATTAAGCTTTACGCATCCAGTTTTTTACAAGAGATTTGTCCATGATCAACAAACTAACGCTACCAGATAACGTAATTCTTGGTGATGCGGTTACGCAAACGTTTTCTTATGCTAAGAGTCAGCGTATGGCTCTACCAGCCGTTAACATTACCAGTTCTAGTACGGCGAACAGCGTTATGGCAGTTGCCGCTGAAATCAGTGCGCCAATCATTATTCAACTTTCCCATGGTGGCGCGGCGTTTTACGGCGGTAAATCTGTTTCGAATGCGAATCATCATGGGTCAATTAAAGGTGCAGTTTCGGCGGCATTACATGTTCACGCTATGGCGCCTACCTATGGAGCCAATGTAATGCTGCATACAGACCATGCAGCTCGTAAGCTCTTACCTTGGATTGATGGGTTGCTTGATGCCGGTGAAGACTTTTTCCAACAGCACGGAATGCCGCTTTTCTCCTCCCATATGATTGATTTATCAGAAGAGTCCTTAGAGGACAATATCGAAACCTGCTGTCACTATCTTAAGCGCATGAGCACTATGGGAATGACACTGGAAATAGAGCTAGGTGTTACTGGCGGAGAAGAGGATGGTGTCGATAACACTGGAGTCGACGCTTCTCGTCTTTACACACAGCCCTCTGAGGTCGCATATGCCTATGAGAAGCTAAGTGAAGTCAGCGATAAGTTCACAATTGCGGCCTCGTTTGGTAACGTTCACGGCGTATACTCTCCTGGTAACGTTTCATTGCGCCCTGAAATTTTGAAAAACTCACAAGACCACCTTAGTGAACGTCTTGGCTTGGGGCGCAATCCAGTCGATTTTGTTTTCCATGGCGGTTCAGGGTCGTCTGCTGAAGATATCGCACTGGGCATTGACTATGGTGTCGTTAAAGTCAATGTAGACACCGACTTACAGTGGGCGTACTGGTCGGGGGTAAGAGAGTTTTACGAAGATCGTAGAGAGTACCTACAAGCGCAAATAGGTAACCCTGAAGGTTCCGATGTACCAAACAAGAAATTCTATGATCCACGAGTGTGGCTCCGAAAAGCAGAGGAAGGATTCTCTTCGAAGCTTGCGGATATATGCCGCCAACTTAACTGTGAAAGTGTATTTTGATTGTCTGGAAAATTTATGAATCCCACGTTGAGTCAATTTTCGGCCAGTACCTATAGAGTGTTCCTTTCGGACCTACATGGGCAAGGGGACGTATTTGATTATTTGCTGCAAGAGAAATTTGGCGTTGTAGAGAAACTCGTCGTGGATGCCTCTAGTGGTTGCAATGCACTCGAGTCACTCTACCGCCACTATCTCATACCGGGCAATACGGTAGCCGGCACAGTGTATGGGGAAATGGCCCATGTCTCTCAAATGCTAAAATTGTTGCTTGGCTTTAAGAGTCAGCGCCGATTTTGGCCAGTTTGTGTGGAAGTCTTCTCCAGTTGCAGCTGGATTCTGGCAATAATCGAGCAATGTGCGCTTCGCGGTGAAGTAGTGGAGGGGGATCTTGAGTCAATATTACTTCTTGATGTTCAAGATCGAGATTCTCTTTGTCAGTTAGTTGGCAAGGCGGTACATTGTCTCCTGACCTACCGTTTGTACATCGTCGGAGATATCTATGATCGTGGGGCGAATGCTCCAGAAATTATGGATAAGCTTGAAAAAATGTCGTCTGTCAGCATTCAGTGGGGTAATCATGACGTACTGTGGATGGGTGCTGCTTCTGGTTCATTGGAGTGTATCGCAACTGTGGTTCGTCTATGTATTCGGTATGGACATATTGATACTCTCACCAAAGATTATGAAATAGCGCTGGATTCTCTCAAACAATTATCAGTGAATTGTTATTCCGACGATCCTTGTGAAAATTTCATTCCTTTTGATAAAAATGAATCCTGGTCAGCGCAGACGCTGGCAGCTATGCACAAAGCCATCTCTATTATTCAGTTTAAGCTAGAACAGCAGATAATTCGCCGCAATGCGAATTTTTCGATGGGTGAAAGGCTGGTTTTGGATAGGCTGGATATCGACGCCGGTGAGATGGAGGTCAATGGGGAAAGGGTCGAGCTAACCGATACGAAATTTCCAACCCTAAATCGAGAGTCTCCATCTTCACTGACGGAAGATGAATGGGGTGTTATTGAAGATTTAAAATCTCAGTTCGTTGGTTCGACTCGATTGCAACGTCATGTACATTTCCTATTTTCCAACGGCAGTTTAATTGAGACAGACGAAAATTACGTAATGTTTCATGGTTGCGTACCGGTGGATGAAGAGGGTAACTTTATGTCGCTTTCGATGGCAGGCCGAGAGCTAAGCGGTAGTGCCTTGTTTGATGCTCTAGAGTTACAGCTTAGAAAGGCTCATTCAAGGCGGAATGCTTCTAGTTGCAAGTATTTGTCCGACGTAGCCTGGTACTTGTGGTGTGGACCTCGGTCACCGCTATTCGGAAAGCAGCAGATGACCACTTTCGAACGATATTTTATATCCGATGACAAATATCATCATGAAGGGAAGAACTCGTACTTTACTGCGAGAAATGACACATCTTTTGTGCAAAGAGTTTCAGTTGAAATGGGTGGCGAAAAAGACAGTATTGTCGTGAATGGGCATGTGCCCGTGAAGCTTGCTTCTGGTGAGTCTCCTCGGCACGCTGAAGGCCAGCTACTCTGTATAGATGGCGGTTTCTCTAAGGCATATCGGTCACGCACTGGTGCCGCTGGTATGGTTTTGATTGCAAACAACGAAAATCACCAACTATTTTCAGTTGAAGAGATAAATTCCAGTTTTCAATTATTTGAAATTTAAATAGGTTTGACTCGCTTGGTAGAATGTCAGATGCAGGAGAATAAGATGATAAAAAGTATTGATGCCACCCGTTTGTTGCAGCTCGTTTTCGTGTCCACACTCGCCGCTTTAGCCGGGTGTCAGGGCCAACCACAAGCTTCGCAGTCGAGTTCCGAATCGATGGATGTTAGGGGTAAGCGCGCTCCGGGTACTGTAATTGATCTATCGCAATGGAAAATTACTTTACCTATGGACAGCAATCGCGACGGGAAGATTGATGAGGTCGGTCCGCCTACGATCAGTCGCTTGCTTGAGCCACGCTTTTTTTATGCAAATAGCGAAGGTGGCGTGGTATTTACGGCGCCGAACAAAGCAATAACGACTTCAAACTCTACCAATACGCGCAGCGAACTGCGTCAAATGATTGATGCCAGCGGATCTAAGACCAAAGCACCCGGTAACAATTTTGTGCTGGCGGCGCATCCTAATGCCTCGCGATACGGCTCAATTGGGGGCACTTTATCGGCTAAATTGGCTGTAAATCATGTGGCTATTGAAGCGAAAAATCCTGATAAGAAACCCGCATTCTCTGTTGTTGTCGGTCAGATTCATGCGGGCAAAGACAGCAGTATGGCGAAAGGTTTTGGTTATGGTAATGAGCCATTAAAGATCTATTACAAAAAGTGGCCCGATCATGAATATGGGTCCGTCTTTTGGACTTATGAGCGTAACTTAGAGCGTGATGATCCCAACCGTACCGATATCGCATACCCCGTGTGGGGCAATCTGTGGGATTCGAGCGAGAGTCCACAGGAGCAAGGGGTCAAGCTTAACGAGCCTTTTAGTTACGTTGTGGATATAGATGGCAGCGTAATGACATTAACCTTTAGCGCAGAGGGAAAGCCCACTGTTAATTACAGCGTGGATCTTTCAAATAACGTCGACCCTGAAGGGAGGCTTGATGAGCTGGATAACCCAAAGGGCTACAGTGGTGATTGGTTCTACTTCAAAGCCGGTGCCTATAACCAGTGCAGTGCTAAAGATCAAGACGGTATGTGGTATGCAGGTTGTGCAGGCTCTGGTATTTGGAGCGAGGACTCCCAAAACGGACATTACGCACAGGCGACTTTTTACTCTTTAACGCTGAAGTAGTCACTCCGCTACTATCCTCGCCCCTATCGTCTTGGCGTGAAGGGCGAGGCCAATACGTGTCACAAGAGTCTACATTCAGATCATCTACCGGTAAGTGTAACCCGCTAGGGAGCCTCTGATTAAGTCCTCAGTGGCCTCTGGCTTACAGAGCTTTTCGAGGTCAAGGCGGCGATCCGATGGCGTGCCGATGGCCCGGTGAGGGGAGCCAACACAGAGATCGGAAAGCTCTGCAAGCCCCGAAGGGC
>NZ_JAULRU010000366.1 GCF_030518155.1 Gilvimarinus gilvus
CCACCATTGCCGTCCAGCGCCGCGTCGTACTGGGCATAGTACTTGGTCTGCTGGAATGCCCTGAAGAATGCCTGTTCTTCCAGGGGTAGCACCTGCAGCCCCGGCGCCTGTTCGGCCAGCAGACGCAGGTTTTCTTCGTAAGCGCCAGGGTTGGCCGTGGACAGGAACAGGCGCAGGCTGTAATCACTGTTTTCCAGCGCCGCGACATTGTGGGCAAGGTTGCTCAGCAAGGCCGGGCGCAAGGTCTTGTCACCTACCCAGAGGCAGGAAATCCGCTTGGGGATGGGCAAGCTGTTGGCAGGGGCGTGTGGGATTTCACCCGGCAGCACCAGATCGATACCCAGCGCGCGCAG
>NZ_JAULRU010000367.1 GCF_030518155.1 Gilvimarinus gilvus
CCCGACGGTGCCGAAATAGATAAGCAGTACCCACAGCAGCTCGGGCACGCCGCGCACCAGGGTCGAGTAGAAACCGCCAAGCCATTGCAGCGGCTTGATCGAAGAGGTCTTGGCCAGGGCGCCAAGCAGGCCCAAAACCAGGCCCAGCAGCAAGGCGCATAGCGCCAGTTTTACGGTCATCAGGGTGCCGGCCATCATGGCCGGACCGAATCCGTGCAGGTCGATATTCATGGGCAGGTCATTCTAGGGACTTGCGCGCCGCGGGGGCGCGCAGGTCAGGGCGGATCATTCGATGCTGAACGGGAAGTACTTGTCGTTGATCTTCTTGTACGTGCC
>NZ_JAULRU010000368.1 GCF_030518155.1 Gilvimarinus gilvus
AGCATCTGGCGGCAGAGCATCTGGATGCGGCTCAGCGACTAGAGGAGGCAGACAAAATCTCCTCGGTACTCAGGTCTTACTTGAAGTGAGGAGCTGACCTAGCAGGTCGGGTAGTCGGTATGGCGGAGTGGGATGGTAGAAACGAGAAAAGGCGCCGAGGCGCCTTTGATCATCGAGCAGCAAAAAATAGGTAGATGAACAGCACATCTATCAGCTCAGGACTGGCTTTTAGGGCCCTCCTTTTGCTGGGTGGACGAAGGCTTCGACTGCTCTGCCTCCTTTTCCTTCTCGCCCCAAAGGCGTTTCTGGTCATCGCGGAATTCTTTGTTGAATTTCAGTGAGCGCTCGGCCCCGCCCTCTGCAAAGGCTTGGCCGCTGATGCCCACTGCCATTACGCCAATCAGGAAAAGGTTAGTCAGTCGCAT
>NZ_JAULRU010000369.1 GCF_030518155.1 Gilvimarinus gilvus
CGCCACAAGCGCATCGAGCAGCACAAGCTCTATGCCATGCTGGCGCTGTGCGAAGAAACCCGCTGCCGCCGCCAGACGCTGCTGGCCTACTTCGATGAAATTCTCGAGCAGCCGTGCGGGCACTGTGACTACTGCGTCGACAACGTCCAGACCTGGGATGCTACCGAGCCGGCGCGCCAGGCCCTGTCGGCGGTGTTTCGCACCGGCCAGCGCTATGGTGTGGGCCACCTGGTCGACGTGTTGCTGGGCAAGGACACCGAAAAGGTGCGCAATTTCGGCCATGAAAAGCTGTCGGTTTTCGGCG
>NZ_JAULRU010000370.1 GCF_030518155.1 Gilvimarinus gilvus
CTGCCTGGGATGAGTTTGGCGATCACTGGCCGCAGCAGAGAACACTGGAGCTGTTTCTTCAATGGTTTGAGGTTCTTCCGCAAGTGATGGCGGTTGATCTGTTGCAGGCACCATTATTGATGGCACCTTTGGAAGACTGACAATGACTATTGTTAATACGATTGGTCAGTGCTTTTGGGCAGGGTAATAAGGATAGTTGCGTTAGTTGGTGATAATCGCTAACAATAGTGCTTCGTTAATAGTTAACAGGTAGTTTGATGTCTTCAAATACCAGTCTTCAGCTTGATATGCATCCGTTGAGAGAGTCTCTCTATGAAGAGATGCATTCCCGGCCGTTTCAGGTT
>NZ_JAULRU010000002.1 GCF_030518155.1 Gilvimarinus gilvus
CGCCCTGCAGAAAGTGCGCTGGCTGCTGAATGCGGAAAAGGCCGGCCACACCGGTAGCCTCGACCCGCTGGCAACCGGCGTGCTGCCGTTGTGCTTTGGCGAGGCGACCAAGTTTTCGCAGTACCTGCTCGACTCCGACAAGGGCTACGAAACGGTCATGCAGCTGGGGCAGACTACCAACACCGGCGACGCCGAAGGTGAGGTTCTGCAGACCCGCGAGGTGACCGTTGGTCGCGCCGATATCGAGGCGGTGCTGCCGCGTTTTCGCGGCCCCATCAGCCAGATACCGCCGATGTACTCGGCACTCAAGCGTGATGGCCAGCCGCTGTACAAGCTGGCACGTGCAGGAGAGGTAGTGGAG
>NZ_JAULRU010000008.1 GCF_030518155.1 Gilvimarinus gilvus
TCACCGACCACCTCGGCGACCGCGCCCCGATCGGCCAGGTACGCCACCGCGTGCACCGTGTGCGCGCCAAGCGCGTGGTACTGGCTGCCGGCGCCCACGAGCGCCCGCTGGTGTACGGCAACAACGACGTGCCGGGCAACATGCTGGCCGGTGCCGTGTCCACCTACGTACGCCGCTACGGCGTGGCCCCGGGCCGCAAGCTGGTGCTGTCGACCAACAACGACCACGCCTACCGCGCGGCGCTGGACTGGCACGATGCCGGCCTGCAAGTGGTCGCCATTGCCGATGCCCGCCACAACCCGCGTGGTTCGCTGGTTGAAGAAGCGCGTGCCAAAGGCATCCGCATCCTTACCTCCAGTGCCGTGATCGAGGCCAAGGGC
>NZ_JAULRU010000012.1 GCF_030518155.1 Gilvimarinus gilvus
CACGCCAAAAAAGGTGATGAAGGCCGACAGGCACAGCCCGGCGCAGCCCTGGATGGCCATCAGCCGCAGCAGCCAGCCGTTGGGCCGCTGTACGCGTACGGGCGGTCGATGCGCCTGGGGCGCCGGGGCGATCTGTCGAGCGACCAGCAGCGCCAGCAGCAGCGCCAATGGCGCCCAGCAGCCCAGCGCCATGCGCCAGCCCAGGGCCTGGCTGAGCACCGGCAGGGCCAGGCCGGCGAGCAGCGCCGAGGCCTGCACCCCGGCCTGCTTGATGCCTACCAGGCTGGCGCGCGGTGCGTCCACCGCCTGGGCGATGGCCTGGTTGGTAGCCGGGTTGGCCAGCGCCTGGGCCACGCCGCAGAAGGCTAGGGCG
>NZ_JAULRU010000015.1 GCF_030518155.1 Gilvimarinus gilvus
GCCCTGAAAGAGTTTTATCGACACAGCCCAGCAGGAAAAGAACTGGCTCAAAAGGCTGAAGCTGTCTTGGTCTTTCCTGACGTGATTAAAGCGGGTATCGGTATCGGCGGAGAATACGGTGAAGGTGCGCTGCGTGAAGGCGGGAAAACAACGGCGTATTATAATGTAGCATCGGCCTCAATTGGGTTTCAGTTAGGGGCTCAGTTGAAATCTGAAGTGCTGTTGTTTATGAGCAAAGACGCCTTGCAGAAATTTCGTGGCAGCGATGGCTGGGAAGCAGGGGTCGATGGTAGTGTGGCGATTGCAACGCTGGGGGCGGGCGGTGAGATCGATTC
>NZ_JAULRU010000018.1 GCF_030518155.1 Gilvimarinus gilvus
GGCCCGCCTGCCGTTGACCGACGAGCTGCGCAAGGCCCTTGCCGAGGCCAGCAAGCACACTGCTCATGGTGCGCGTAAACGCCACATGTCGTTCGTCGGCAAGCTGATGCGCGTGCAGGACCTGGATGCCATCCATGCCCTGCTCGAGCAGATGGACAGCTCGACTCGCCAGTACAACGAACGCTTCCACGGCCTGGAGCGCTGGCGCGACCGGTTGATCGACGGTAACGACGAAGACCTTGAACGCTTCGTCAACGAATACCCCGACACCGATCGCCAGCAACTGCGTTCGCTGGTGCGCCATGCCCAGCACGAGAAGGCGCGGAACAAACCGCCGGCCGCCGCGCGCAAGGTGTTCAAGTACATCCGCGACCTCGACGAGTT
>NZ_JAULRU010000431.1 GCF_030518155.1 Gilvimarinus gilvus
ATTAGAATTTTTAGTTTCTAACTTTTGAATAAAATGTTCAATAGTATCAGATTTAATATTAATCAGATCTTTCTTTTTAACTTTATATAATTCGGTAATTTTCTTGTCTTCAAAATCATTTATTGCACCAGTTCCACACATTTTATCGTAAGGAAATTCATTAAAATAGTAATAGGTTAAAGTGTCATTATAAAATATAAATTGATCTTCGGCAAAATCAAAAGAAGGTTCTGGTATTAAAGAATCTTTACTATAATAATCATTTAAAGCTTTGTTATACTTTCTATAAGAAAACGAAGAATC
>NZ_JAULRU010000022.1 GCF_030518155.1 Gilvimarinus gilvus
CACACCGTAGGCACGCGCTTCATAATTACAGGTGGCGATCACGCCACGGCGCTCTGCCGAGCCGCCCACTGCCATGGGCCGCCCGGCCAGGCGCGGGTCGTCACGCATCTCGATCGCGGCATAGAAGCAATCGCAGTCAACGTGGATGATCTTGCGCAAAGACATGGATGACCGTCAGCACTGTAAATTCATACAGATAGTATCGCATGGGGCCGCCCGTTCAACAGCTGACCCGCATGCCCACGCGATAATCGGCCTGAAAGGCCCGCCGCGCCTGAGCCGCATGCAGGTGTGATGCGCTAAGGGTTTGAACAAAAAAGGTTTTTTCAAAACAATTGCTTGACACCAGCGCGCAAATCCGTAAAATTCGATCTCACAGGCGCGGGATGGAGCAGCCTGGTAGCTCGTCGGGCT
>NZ_JAULRU010000024.1 GCF_030518155.1 Gilvimarinus gilvus
GCCCTAGCAGCTTCTTGACGATCAGGTGGTTCATGCTGAGGTTGGCCTGGTGCAACCAGAAGCGCTTCACATCGCTAGGGTTCAGGCCGTTTTCCTGCAGGTGCTCACCGATCAGTTCGGCCACTTTCGGGCACACCTCGCGGAACACCTTGCGGCCTTCCTGGATGAACAGCTTGTCCGCAGCGCCCTGCCCCTCTTCCGCCGCACGGTTGAGGAAGCCGAAATTGTTGCGGATATTGTTGGAGAATTCGGTCCACAGCTTGCTGCTGACGATATCGAACTGGTGCGCCGAGCTGGCCTTGTCAGCGCGCTCGAGCACCACGGCGGTGGCCGCATCACCGAAGATGAAGTGG
>NZ_JAULRU010000028.1 GCF_030518155.1 Gilvimarinus gilvus
AGCCCCTTCACCGCAAGAAACTCGGTTTGCACCGGGACCACCAACTGCTGGCTGGCGGCCAGGGCATTGACCATCAGCACGCCGAGCAAGGGTGGGCTGTCGATCAAGGCAAAGTCGAAATCCTGCCACAACTGCGCCAGACTCTTGGCGATCACCAGGCCCAGGCCATTCTGCCCCGGCGACTGGCGCTCCAGCACGGCCAGCGCGGTGCTCGACGGCAACAGCGAAATCCGCTCGTCGCTGGTGGGCAGCAGCAGTTGCCCCGGCAAGCCCTCAGGCACGCGGCCTTTGTGCAGAAACAGGTCGTAGCAACTGTGCTCGAGGGCATCAGGGTTGTGGCCGAAGTAACTGGTCATCGAACCGTGCGGGTCCAGGTCGACGACGACCACGCGCTTGCCGGCCTCGGCCAGCAGGCCGGCCAAAGCGATGGTCGTGGTGGTCTTGCC
>NZ_JAULRU010000035.1 GCF_030518155.1 Gilvimarinus gilvus
GTATCTTTGCCCAGGTTCAGTTGTTCGAACTGATCGGCGCCGGCGCCTTCGACTTTGGTCAGGCCTTGGGTAATAGTCACCGGATCGTTGACGTAGACGTTGTCTGGCGCAGTGACAGTGGTGGTGCCGACCGATTCACCGGCTTTGACCGTGACGATTGTGCCGTCGGTCAGGGTGAAGGTCAGGCCCTTGTGGTTGGTCACTGGCAGGCTCGGATCGGCGCTGACCAGGGTCACGGTGTAAGTGATCTTGCCACCTTCGGCCACAGTGGTGTTATCCACAGTGAGCTGAGCAGTAACCGGGCTCTGCGTATCGGTCACAGCTACGGACGCAGGCTGACCGATCTGCAGGTTTTCCAGTTGCTCGCCGACCACTTCCGCCTTGGTGATGCTGACGGTGATCTTGCCTTCGTCCTTGAACACGTCATCGCCCTGCGCCGGAGCGGCGTAGGACTTAGTGGTCTCGCCTGCCGCGAAGGTCAGGGTGGCACCAGTGCTCAGGGTTACGGTGAATGGCTTATCGAGCGCCTTGTTCAGAGTGACGGTGAAGGTTGGCTCAGTCGCCTCATTCACGGACAGCTGATCCGCAGCGATGGTGACCTTGACCAGGTCGCCTTCGTTATTGCCACCTGGGTTACCTGGAGTGCCTGGCTCATCGGTAACTACTGTGCTGACAGTATCTTTGCCCAGGTTCAGTTGTTCGAACTGATCGGCGCCAGCGCCTTCGACCTTGGTCAGGCCTTGAGTGATGGTGACTGGATCGTTGACGTAGACGTTGTCTGGCGCAGTGACGGTAACCGAACCGGTGGCTTCGCCTGCCTTGACGGTCACAGTAGTCCCGTCAGTCAGGGTGAAGGTCAGACCTTTGTGGTTGGTTACTGGCAG
>NZ_JAULRU010000037.1 GCF_030518155.1 Gilvimarinus gilvus
TGCCAGTGACGGGCTTTCCAGGCCGGCTGCCTGGGCCACCGCTACCTGATGCACACCGTCGCCGAGGCGCACGATCATCAGCAGCGGCGCAGCGCAGGCCTCGGAGATGCCGTAACTGGTCAACGCGCAATGGCAGATGCGCCGCCAATGGCGAGCCGCAACTACCATGCCACTGCTGACCTGCAGGCGCAGGAGATCAAGGGACATGAACAGTATCCAGGTATATTCATAGTTTGCTAACTATCAATATACGCTCATACCTCCCCCTGTCGTCAACAGCGGGTGACGAGGGGTATGGATGAATGGTTGTGCATGCTGGAGGGTGTATTGCCTGTGCTGGCCCTATAGCCGGCAAGCCGGCTCCCACAGGTATTGCACAGGTTCTGAAATCTGTGTGGTCCCTGTGGGAGATTCTATGGTTCCTGGCAA
>NZ_JAULRU010000039.1 GCF_030518155.1 Gilvimarinus gilvus
CGACGCTTTGATGCTCAAATCCGAGCGCCCTCCCACGCCGTGGACCTCGACAGCGAGAAGAACCCAACGGCTTTCACTGAGCCGCCAGATCTCGGAGGTGTAAACGTGCTCTCCCACCGACAAGGTGACCCGTTCTAAATCTTTGCCCGGCTTGGAAGTACCCATGGCCCTCGAACCCTGACTGTTCAAAAGCAGTGTGCACGCGAACGCCGCTGGCCTCAACTGATCGCCTTCCTGCGACGCGGGGAGTCACACTCAAGCGAAATGCCCCCCGATGGATCAGACCCAGTCCTCATTGGATGCCGGCGATGTGACCGTGACCTGCCCAACCTGGGGTGGCCGTCATGGCG
>NZ_JAULRU010000044.1 GCF_030518155.1 Gilvimarinus gilvus
ATGCATTTCGATAATCGGCATCTGAATTCCCAGTGCTTCCAATTCGGCATAAGGAAAACCACGTTCACGCATCAATTCTACACGACCAATTTCATAAAACTCTGGATAGTTTCCGTAATAAACCACTTTCATTTGATCGGTGTGTTTATACAGAATACGAGTTTTGGTGCGAAAAACATTTAATTGTTCGGTTTGTTCTATCTTCTCCATAATTTTCTAAAACATCATTTTAATCTTCAAAAGTAGAGAACAAAAAAAAGACTTTATCATTAATTATATAAAAAATGAAAAAGTCTATTCAGTAATTTTTTTGTAATCCATCCAACTAAAAGAAGTTTGTGAAGAATCTTTTTGCTCTTCTTTTAAGAAATCATATTGAATTTGAATAATCGTTTTGAAAGTAGGATTTGCTATTTCATAATAAAAAGTCCTTACATTTTCTTCTTCACCTTGTTCAATTCGTAAAAGAGAAAAATTATTTTTGATGCCCAAATCATTTAAATGATTT
>NZ_JAULRU010000047.1 GCF_030518155.1 Gilvimarinus gilvus
AGCCATAGCCTGGAGGGTAAGTCGAGCCGGTATGACATCTACCCGAAAAAGGCCCTGAAGCCCTGACCTGCCCCAACCGGTCCGGCTAACACGGTCATTGTAGGAGCGGCTTTAGCCGTGAACACCGGCAACGCCGGTGCCATTCACCGCGTTGCCTTCTTCGCGGGTAAACCCGCTCCTACAATGACCTATTATTTTTGCCAGTAGTCATTTGTTGACTAAGGGCGCGACCATAACGGACATTCAAACCTGATTGAGGGTAATGTTCATGTCGCCTGCTCCCTATACCCGTGAAGCTGGCCGCCAGCTTTTTTACTGTAACGGCAAGATCGCTACTGAGTTGAGTGGC
>NZ_JAULRU010000050.1 GCF_030518155.1 Gilvimarinus gilvus
CTGCACTACCTGCACATGAAGCACAAGTCATCCCCAAAACCGGAAAACTAGCTTTTACTGTTGGTACACCATAACCTAAATCTCTTATGGCATTTACAGCATCAGCGACTACTTCTTCATCCTTAACCGTAATAGCCGCTCTGTGATTATTTATTTCTACTTTGTGACTTTCAACTCCCTTTACTTGTGCAAGTCCTTTTTCTACGATTAATGCACAATGTTCGCTTTCTACATCCTCTAGAGGTATGTAAATTATTTCTTTATTTGTTGCCATATTTCGATTGCTTTATTTTACAATACAAAATTGACAATAAATTGATAGATATTTAT
>NZ_JAULRU010000052.1 GCF_030518155.1 Gilvimarinus gilvus
GCAAGTGCGGCGGCGCAGCAAAGCGTCTTGTTCTTCATGCTCTGGGTGTTCCGGTTGCGATAAGTCGAGGCGGGCCAGCCCCGCGCGCATGGCGGCATCCCCAGGTGCATAGAGCCAAGGGCGTGGGGCGGGTCAGGGACAACGGATCAGGCCAGAGCAGGCGAGGCGCGGGGGTTGGCTGCGGGCCACAGGCGCCGGGGCCAGGCTGCCGGGGCAGCGGGCAGGCGGTCATCGAGCGCAGCGTGTGCGAACGGCAGGTCTGGCAGCAGGGGCGTGAACGCCAGGCCCGCGTGGCTGCACAGTGGACAATCGAGCGTGGTATTGGAGGCCAGGTTCTCGCCTAGCCATTGTTCGAAACCGATGGGGC
>NZ_JAULRU010000432.1 GCF_030518155.1 Gilvimarinus gilvus
ACTTTTAACTTTCTATTATATTTCATTTCGAAAGCTCTTTGTCTTATATACATATCCTCTAAAACAAGAGGGCTAATATCGTTATTTGGATCTACAACAATAGAGGATAAATCATTTTCACTATTAAAAATAATTCTTGGAGTATTATATTTTTCATTCGTCTCAACAATACCTTTAAGTACTGAGAAAATAATAAAAAGGTTACCTAAAATTAATAAAATATAAAACCAAATTTTTGCCAATTTGCTTGCTATTTGTATTGTTCTCATGTTAAAATATATAATTATGTTTTACAAAAAATCTCTTTCAGCCGCATCTTCGATGACAGAGATTCCATAAGCAGATCCGTCATCAGCTTCATCGATAATTTTAAAAAATTG
>NZ_JAULRU010000055.1 GCF_030518155.1 Gilvimarinus gilvus
TTGCAATGATGTTGCTAATGCTTTCTTTTGTAATTGTTCTTGTTGTATATCAAGTAATTTTCGTTCAGCTGTTAAACGAGCTTTTTCTTCCAACTCTAATTTTAAAGTTAAAGCTGTTTCTTGTTTTTCAGCTTCTAATAAATTGGTTTTTTGTTTGTTTAATTTTTGTTTGTAAATGAACATATAAACCATTAGCACAATTCCAATTATTGAAATACCAATAAGAGATAAATACAAAATGCGTTGTTTTGAAAAGATTTGATTTTTTTCTTTTAGTTGTTTAATTTCTTCATTTTTGCGCTCAAAATTATAAAAAGCCTCTAGTAC
>NZ_JAULRU010000220.1 GCF_030518155.1 Gilvimarinus gilvus
GCTCTTCGAAATTAATCACAACCATGGCGTCTTGGTTATAGTTATACTTTTTGAAGTTTGGCATGGCACCGGTCCCTTATTCGATGGCCAATTTTAGCAAAAAACACCTATTTTTTGGAGTTTTTCTACAGTCTCAACGCCCAGCGCAGGCGCAGCCAGTGCGGAGCACCTTTTGTGTCATTGTTTGAGCGCCAGCGAGTAACACAAAAGGTGCGTAGCGTTGGCTGTCACTCTGCCGCTGATTGTTAGGCATTTTTTGAACACCTTGCGTAGATTAGTGAGGAAACAAGAAAAAAAGGCATGCCTACTAATAAAACACTCAACACTGAGGAAAAGTATTGTGGAAGGTTTACTTCGCTCTGAAGCAAATAACATACAAAGAATGCCGCGACTGCCATCGGCAGAATGCTAGATAGTAAACCCGAAATTAATACATTCAAATAGTGATTAAGCTCAGAGAAAAACTTTGTAGAAGCTTTGAATATTGGAAATCCAATTAAGCAAACACCAACCGCGGTAGGGAGTGCGAACAGTAGAATAACCATTGCTACAACATGAAAGTCTGGCACAAAAATCATACCAAGTATGAAAATTACCAACCAAGTTGCCATCGTCCCTACGATTGCAGATGCGACGTACAGAATAATTCGGTGCTCGATCATTCCTGATGCCTAACAGTTTAATAGGTGCCTGGCGCCAAATCTCAGGTCATGATACCTATCCAGAATTAGTAGAAACACGACACTATCCCACAACCCGCGCGTGATCAAGGCTTTGAACATTTAGGCCGATAAATCATCCTGGGATAGGTGTCTTGGCGTGACGTCTATCCCGGCTATAACAGTCACCTCTAAGTACTTGAAAACAAGCTGTGATTCTCAATTTTCTAGATAGCTCCCAAGGATAGGTGTCGTGGCGACTATTTTGACTACCTTAATAGACCGTACTGACCGAAAACCGCGTGTATAAGGCTATAGCGACAAATATCATGAGGCGTTTTTCAGCGGGGGATAGGCGAGTATTGCCCGCCTGAAGGCAAGGTTAATATCCCTCGCCCGAGAACAACACTATCTATTTTTGCGGCTGCGCTTTTTCCGCTCTGCTTTTACCTGGGCTTTGCGTTCGGCCTTTTGCTCGGCCAACACTTTCGCCTCGGCCACTTCTTGCTCTACCACTTCGGGTGTTTCCAGGCTGATACACCCCAAGGCACCGGAGCGAAAGTCATTGACGAATATCTGCGATACTTTATTAAGGTCCGCGCGGCCGCCGGCCCCTAAACAACCGCGGCGGGCGGCGATAAGCTCTAGCACCTCCAGATTCGATTCAGGTAGTTCAGCCAACTGATAGCGTTCTTGCAACCTGCCTGGGTAATACGCCAGTAGGTATTCGGCGCCGAAAAAAGCAACGTCAACGTAATCCAGTGCGGTATCTTTTATCGCACCGGTGAAGGCCAAACGGTAACTGCAGTTTTTTACCTCCTGCTTAGGCCATAGAATGCCGGGAGTGTCGAGCAGAACAAAGTCGTCTTCAATGTGGATGGTTTGCTGGCGCTTGGTTACTGCCGGCTCGTTGCCGGTTTTTGCAACGGCTTTGCCAGCAAGCGTATTGATTAGCGTCGACTTACCCACGTTGGGAATACCAACAATCATCGCCTTGAGCTTTTTAAGGCCGCGGGTTTTCTCTGGGGTAAGCTTGCGACATAGATCAGGCAGAGTGTGAATTCTGGCGGGTTCCTGCGTGCTGACCGCCAGGGTCTTGGTTTGGCGCTGAGCATCGAGATACTCTTGCCAAAAGGCGATATTGTCAGGATCGGCCAAGTCTGACTTAGTCAGCACTTTTACCACAGGCTTATCACCGCGAATACTGGCAATGAGCGGATTCTCGCTGCTAAAAGGTATGCGGGCGTCGAGTACTTCAATCACTAAATCGACCTTGGGCAAAACTTCGCGCATTTCTTTTTGCGCTTTGTGCATGTGCCCGGGGTACCACTGCAAGGTCATGACTTACTCCACAATAACAATGGTATTATCATTAAATGAGACTTCGCGCCCCACCGTCAGCTTGCAGCGCTTTCGTGTTTCAATAACACCATCGACACTGACCATACCTTCATCAATCACCTGCTTGGCCACCGCTCCGCTTTCTACCCAACCTTCCACTTTAAGCAAGTTGTTGAGGGTAATGTATTCACTGCCCTCTAAATGAAATTTTTCTGTCATAGTGATTCGTCTTCCTGCGATTGAAAGTAATCGCGTTTAAATTGTGCCAACAGTTGCGGCCATAAGGCACGCCAGGAATTCCAATTATGGCCACCCTCGGTGACAAATATGTGGTCCTTCGGCAACTGTTGGGCAAAGGTTTGATTGCCTTGATAAAAAGCATCTTGCTCAGCGATACCAATGTACCAATGCTGGCTTTGGGCCCGGCTTAGCTGGTCCAGCCACGGCCAAATATTCTTCTCTTCCATTACAAGCCTGGGGGGCTGCTCAAGGTTTACCCGATGAGCATAGTATTCCGGCTCCCCGACGTATGGGGTTAACAAGAGTGCGCTGGCTATCGGCAAGCCCGGGGTCGGATTATCAAGGTTGTGGCGCCAGTATAACAGACTGCCAAACCCACCCAGAGATACCCCAGCCAAATGCACCCGCTGGTAGCCCGCCTGTGCCGCGCGCTGCAGTACATCCTGTTGCAGACGCTGTAAAAACGAACGAGACCGGTAATAGGCAAAATGCGCATTGACCACGACCGCATCCACCGGAATGTCCGCGCTGGCCAACTGATCAATTAACCCTTCCTTTGCAAAGCGATCGATTCGGTCGCCCATACCGGGCAGCATAATGATCAGGTCACGTTGGTGCTTTGCTGGCGGCTGATCATCACCTTGGTAACCGTTAGATTTGGCGTAATAACGAGCCGGCATAGGTACATCGGGCGCTTGCAAGTAATAGCAACTCGATACCAGTAACAACAGCAGTGCCGACGCGGCCCCTAGCCGCAAGTAGCGAACCTTAGCCATAGATAATTTTCGCCCGGCGAACCTGTTTAGCCGCCAGCCACAATGCGATTAAAACAACCGGTATTGCGCTAACAGTGAATGCTATAAATGCCATAAATTCGGCTCCTTCGCCCAACAGCAAATTGCGCAGCACGGTTTGATGCCCCAGCATGGGTACCCACAAATGCCATGTCTCATAAATACCCGGGTTTGTTACCACCACAAAAAAGGGCACCATGGGCAATACGATTAAGAAACTCATATAGGTTTGCGCGTCCTTAAACGAGCGCGACAATATACCGAGCACCAACTGCAATGCTGCAGCAATGGCAGCTATGGGCATTAATGAAAGAAATACTCCCAGCATAGCGCCGGCACTGACCGATACGCGCAGGCCGATTTTATCGAACGGCAAAAAGTAGAGCGCGATACTCATCAATAGAATACACACCAAAACTACCGCCAAGGTAAGAGCGACAGCGGCTAACCATTTACCCAGAATAAGTGTCATGGATGGCACGGGGTTGATCAGCAAGGGCTCAAGCGAATGGCGCTCGCGCTCACCGGCGGTCATGTCCACCGCGAAACCGACACTGCCCATCATCGCGCACATCAATAACAATAACGGCACACCGCCTAAAATTAGCCCACCCATTTGCTGATCGCTCGCCACATTGGCTTCGCGTACGCTGACAGGGTTTATAAGCTTAGGGCTTAAGCCACGCGCGAGAATATTAATGCCGGCCTCCATACTGTTGTACTGGTACAACAAGCGCCGCACTTCACCGACAGAGCCATGCACACTTTGATTGGAGGCGTTGTACACCATTGTGGCAGAACGTGGCTCCTTGCTGCCAGCGGCAACGGGCTCGGTGTTAAGTACCAACACAAACTCCACCTCACCGCTTTCGACCGCACCGTACGGGTCTTCCGGGGCTGGGTTAAGCGTAATACTGTTCTCAGTTAGCCAGGCCTCCAGAGGGGCATCTTGCCCGGCAAGATGAATCTCAATATCGCGCTCTTCATTGTTTTGCAAATGAATAGCAAAACCGATCCCCACGGCGAAAAACAACACCATATAGACGGGAGGTAAAAAGGCAATTTTCATAGCGCGCTTATCACGCACGGCATCGCCCAACTCTTTGTTCCAAACGGCTCGTAACTGCTTAAACCACATGGCTTACCTCCGCCTGCGACAGAGCCACAAAAGCTTCTTCCAGGCTGTTACAGCCCGCCGAATGCAGTACATCCTCTACCCGGCCGCCCGCCACCAGCTGACCACCCGAGATAATTAACACTCGGTCGCAGAGGTTTTCTACTTCGTACATTAAATGACTGGAAAACAATACCGAACGACCTTCGCTTTTGAGTTGACGCAACAGCGCGCGAACCGCCCGAGTCGTGATCACATCAAGGCCATTGGTAGGCTCATCCAGCAAAACGTGCTGCGGTTTGTGCACAATAGCGCGCGCTAAGGCCGTTTTCATACGCTCACCCAAGGAGAAGCCGTCGCTATAGCGCTCGGCAATATTGTCCATTCGCAAAATATCAATCAACTGGTCGGTAGAGTCCGTAATAGCCGCCTCATTCATTCCCTGCAAGCGCGCGAAATAGGCAATATTTTCCCGCGCTGTCAGGCGCTTATACAAACCTGCGCCGTCGGGTAGCACACCCAGTTGCAACCGTGCCTGTTCGGCTTGAGTGGCCACATTGAGACCATCCACCTTAACGGTTCCGACGGTCGGGGCCAGTAGCCCGTAGATAATGCGCATTAATGTTGTCTTACCGGCACCGTTTAGCCCGAGTAACCCAACGATTTCTCCGTTACCAATGGTCATACTGACATTGTTCAACGCTTGTACCTTGCCGAAACTTTTACTGATTTGTTCTATCTCGATCACGGCAAAGCCTCCTCATCCTGAGCAATTTGAGCTTTTAAATAAGGCGCCAAAGGCTGAATATCATTGACACACGCCAATTTTTCTTCGGTTAATAGCAAATCGCGAATAAATTGAGTCACCAGCGCGCTGCCACAACCTTGCACCGTAACACCGTGGTGGGCACCGGGCGCCACCAGCACAATAGCATTGCTTAAGTGCTCGGCGACTTTCTCCGCCCAAACCGGCGGTGTCACCGGATCCCGCTCGCCCGATAACAATAGCGTAGGCACCTCGGACCGAACTGGCTGATAGTAATCCTCCGGCAATTGTCCCTTGTGCCAAAAATTGCAGGCCTCCAGCATTAAATCCGATAAATCTACGGTTAAAAAAGTCTCAGGGCTTGGCGCATTGGCAATACGCGCGTCTTCACTACACACCACACTAAAGTGCATGCCCATCGCCAATTGCGCAAATATATTTGAGCTCATTAGCTGGCTAACCGTTTCACCCAGCAAAGCAAAATCCCCTTCGGCCGCACTTGCCAATAAATGCGGTAGCACCTTGCTTGCCAACCGGTCGTACATCAGCATTCGAATCAACGAGGAAAATTTTTCGACATCCAGTACTACCGTTTGCGGCTGTGCGGTTAACGGGTTAGCAATATCCAAAGTCACTGGCTGCTGACTCAATTGCGCGGCAACGCGCTGCGCATTGCGCTCGGGGTCACCGTAGCGCTCACTACACTCACTGCTCTGGCGACACTGCTGGGATATTTTCTGCAGGGCCCGGTTGGCGCTTGCCGCCATGGTAAATGGCAACGCCAGCTCAACCGGCGCCAGACCATCGACAACGGCCGAGCGCACTACAGTTGGATGACGCCTAACATACTCCAATACCACACGGGTACCATAGGAGGCGCCCCATAAATTTACGTGTTGATAACCCAGCGCCTGACGCACCCGCTCCAAATCGGCAATTGCATAGGGCGTAGTGACGAAGGGCGCTAGATTGCGGTGTTCGTCGGCGCACTGGCGCAGCAAGTTAAGTGTTTCCTCGCGGGTGTCTTTGTGCAAAACGGCCAGAGTATCCTCTTCGCCACCGTCGCAGTGCATAGGCGAACTGTCGCCGGTGCCGCGCTGGTCAACAAAAACAATATCGCGCTTTTTACGCAAATTGAAAAACGCTTGGGATAAGCTATCGGAAACTTGCGTTGCCGATTGCCCCGGCCCACCGGCAATAACAAACACAGGATCGGGTTCAGAAATAGCACTGATAGAAGGCCAGCGTTTTACAAAGACGTCAATAGTGCCCTGCTCGGGCCTTGCTTCGTCAATCGGAACGGAAATAACGCCGCACTGGGCGCCGTTAACCGCCGGCGGAGGATCATCCATGCTGCGCTCACATGAAGTCAACACAGCATTCGAGCCTAGCTCTTCTGGCTTATTTTCAAAACACGCGGCACATGTACCCGCCATAAGGACCGCGCCCAGTAAGCGCAAGGTTCTCAGTCCATTTCCCACTTATTTCTCCTTATCGAGATACTCTCGCATCAGGTCAGGCAATTCATCTTTGTTAAGGCCCAGTTGTTCGGCCGATTGCACCACGGACGCCAAATAGGGCTCAAGCATAACACGGGGCGTTTCCGCCTCTGTAACTTGATTGGCAACCTGCATAGGTTTACCCCTACGGCGCACCAATACCCCTTCTGCCTCTAGCTGATTATAGGCTTTGGATACGGTCATGGGGTTGACTGCATGGGTGCCGGCAAGTTCGCGAACCGATGGCAAATTATCGCCCGGTGCCAGCTGACCGCCGGCGACCATTCGTTTAACCTGATCGACAAGCTGGCGGTATATGGGCACTCCAGAGCCGGAATTTAGAATAAACACGGCGCCCTCCGATCGAACACACAGTGCTTGTAGCACAGTACTAAATGGGCCCGTTGCACGAATGGCGCCATCTTCCCCCTCTTAAAACAAATAAGTAAACAATTTTTTTGGGGTGTCATTTCAACGGCTCCTCAAAACAGCCGAGCCGTTAGCAGTTGGGTATAGTCAATTCTCTCCCAGCGGGCATAGAGTTTTATGCGGATGATTAAAACCAAACCCACAATTACCGCAGCCAACAGGTACATCCACAACCAACTTCCAGTATGAGCACCGGCAATACCACCGACGATCCCTATAAGGGCAGGAGCAGCCAATAAGTTAACAATGCCAATCCAACTTTCGTCACGACCATAAATAAACATGATCCAATAAAACAGCAATATCGAGAATGCTGTGGCGCCCGTTATTAGCGCCGCTGTTTTATCGACCGGCACCAGCCCCCATGCACCGGCCAACAGCGCTAGCAGCACCAACGGCGTAAAAGCCGAGGCCAGAAAAACTCCAAAAGCGCGCTCGACATATTTCATCTGCCGCTTTCGATCACCAGGAAGAATCAGCCACAGAGTGCGCGTCTTGCGCAAAATCGACTGACCAACTGTCAACGCCATAGCGGCAGGAATAAATAAAAAGCCCAAATAAAACATGCCCGACTCATTATCAAATTCAAGCCAGAAAAGAAACTCGCCCCCCCTTAACCAACTAAGCATGCTACCGCCGATCACCCACATCACGCACGCCAACCCACTGCCCACGACAAAAGTCAGCACGGGCCTACCAGAATTCTGTACGACCTTGAGGAAGTTATCAAAGTCACTGCCACTCAAGCGCACATTGGCAAACCAGGTAAAAAACGGTCCGTGGCTGGACTTCACTTCCAGTGATAATTCCGAGGGAGCAAGCGGATGATTCTGAACATACCGGTGCAGAGACGCCCAGCAAGCCAATGCCAGCAGCAAACCAATCACGCAGCCCAACCACAACTCAAACGACTGCGCTAAGGGTGCCAGCGAGACACTTGCCGGGAGCAGTGAGGGCAAAAACATAAGCAGCGAAAAAGCTAACAGGAAAGCCGCTGGCACTACCGTGGCGCCTGCGATCAGTAAGCTGCCAGTGCCCCAAAACACCAGTATTACCGCAACTATACTGAGCCCCTCAACAGAGTAAACAGCAATCGCCACGCACAGCGCCCACAGCAAACAAATGAACGCCCCGCTGGCGATAAGCACCCTAGGGCCAACAGAGGAAAGAACAAATGCTCGAGACATAAGAAGTTGCCGCATACGGAAAGGCAAAACGAATAAACCGACAGAAAAGCAAGCCGTTAAGAAAAACCAACCGGCCTGTAGCGCCCGCTCCGCCCCACGTAAATACAGGTATATCGACACAGCGGTTGTTGCCAACACCAGGCCGAGAATGAATATGCTATAGGCCCGATTCGGTACAACCAAATAGGCCAGACAGGTGCGATACTGGCTGACGCTACTCATGTTTGGCTCCGTGCAAATATAGAAATATTTCTTCCAGTGATAAGCCACTTACGGTGATATTCTCAAGCCCACAATTTTGCAGTGCGATTAATCGACCCTGCGACCAGTTATTCAGAATAAGCTGCCCGCCAACGCGATCTTCTTCGCTGTGCAATAGTCCCTCAATTGCCACCTTTTGAGCTTGAGCTAGCTCACCTTTGTAACTGACCCGAACTACAGATTCATAAAGATCATCCAGCGTGCGATCACAACTTAATTGTCCACCCTGCAAACACCAAATGCGATTTACGATGCGCTCCATGTCGGAGACAATATGCGATGAAAAAATAATCGCTCTATTATCGCTACAGGCATAGTCCATTAATTGTTGAAAGAACTGTCGACGCGCTATAGGGTCCAGCGATGCCACCGGCTCATCCAACACCAACAACTCCGGCTGATGCGCCAGCGCCAACACAATGGCTAACTTCTGTTTTTGCCCTTCCGACATACGGCGAATACGCTTTGTCTCAGAGAGCTCCCATGCTGGCATCAAACGCTCCACCATGTCACCGTCCCAACGCGGGCGCAGCTGTCGGTACAAATGAAATAACTGCTTTGCCGTCATCTCGCCGGGCAGCTCATCGCGCTGTGGCACATAACCGATACGCTGCTTGCAGTCGCTGGACATTTTAGTCGACTCTTCCCCCCAAACTGAACAGTTGCCAAATGAGGCAAAGCCAAAGCCAAGCAAAGTTTCCAACAAAGTGGTTTTACCCGAGCCATTTTTTCCAAGTAAGCCCACAACATCACCCGGCGCAACCGTTAGCGAAATATCTTGTAAAATGGTTTGCCCCGATAGCATTCTTTGCAGCTGGCTCGCTTGTAATGTTGTGCCGGTCATACTTTTCTCCTGATCAGCACTCATAGCTCCACTCCAATATAGGTAATCATAAGGCTGGCAAAAAGATTGTTGGCTAAATGTAAAACCCAGGGTGTCACCAACGAGCCGGTCTTTTCCCGAGCCAAACCGAGGATAATGGCGAACACAAACAATTGCGTTAGTAATATCCAACCATACTGACCAAGATGTAAAGAGACAAACAAGGCACTGGTGACAAATAGTGTTCCGGTCAATCCGATAGCACTGTGACGCCACGCCTTAAACAAATAACCGCGAAAGATAATTTCTTCGAGAATCGGCGCCAACAAAACGACCACAGCCGTAATTAGCAGGCTACCCGAGCCGCTCATTTGCTGCAGAAATGCCCCCCGATCCACGTCAACAAAATAGTGCAAAGTGATCGCAACCGCTTGATAGCTGCCCCATATGCCCAACCAAAACAATAGCTGTTTAGGCATCACGGAGTGCAGCGCGAGAGTCTGACGCCAACCTTGACTCTTAAACCGACTCGCTAACAACACCATCGGCACCAGACAGACAAATTGCACAATGTACATACCCGACAGCCCCTGCAGACTTTCCGCGTGGCTGGTCACAAAGGTTTGAATTTGCGCGGGCGATAACTCAGGCTGAGATGCAGCGGCATAAAAGCCCACGCCAAAGAAATACATTACGGCAGAAATTAGGTACACCAATGCAAACAATGTAAACCAGGCCACACCTTTACCCGGCGTCGGCAGGCGCGGCTCGGACTCCGGTTCGGATTTGACAGAATCGGCCGGGGAAATCATCCCAGCCGTCATATTTGATTCAGTTTCCATGTTTATTTCACTCTTGTAAGTTCCAAATCTATAACTCAACAACACAATACACTTGCATGTGTATTAATACACTAATACACAAATTGCAGCGGTGCAACATTTTCATATGAAAATACTTTTTACCTACAGTTAAAGTTGGCGCTATTTCCGAACAAGTTATGCCCACCTATCTTTAAAATCCGTAAAGCTCTGAAATTATCCTTGATATTTCGCCTTTCATTCGCTATTTTCCCATGTAACCGATTTCACGGAAATCAAACCCCATTGATTTCGGCAAAGCGTTTAAAAAAAAAGTCAGCCTATAGCGGCCTAATAGCAACATATCGCGACTTAAGGCCGATTTTTAAACCTAGCCTCGCTGGGTTTTTATATGCCCGAAGTGTAACCGGTTACATATTATTTGTATAAAAAGACGAACTGGCACCTGTACTCCCAGCCCATACACGCAGGTGTCTTCTATAATGATAAGGAGACCATACGATGAAAAATACAGCTTTCAATAAGCGACTACTGGCGCGCACTATCGCCTCTATAGCGCTGGCAGGCGGTAGCACAGGCGTGCTTGCTCAAGGCACAGAAAGTGGCATGCTGGAAGAAGTTGTCGTTACCGGCGTGCGCGCCGCCCAAGAATCAGCGGTTAACATCAAGCGTGATGCCGACTCGGTCGTGGATGCGATTGCCGCTGAAGACATTGGTAAATTACCCGACATTACCATTACCGACTCGCTCCAGCGCATCAGCGGCATACAAATTCGCCGCTCCGCGGGTGAAGGCACATCACTGAATGTTCGCGGCATGCCACAGGTACTGACCACCCTCAATGGTGAATCTTACCTGGGTGCCAATTCACTGACGACAGTACAGCCCAACTACAGTGATATCCCTTCTCAGTTGTTCTCCGGCGCCGAAGTCGCCAAGGCGCAAACCGCCGACATGAACGCCGGCGGTATCACCGGTATTGTTAACCTAAAGACCTACCGCCCATTTGATTTTGACGACGGCTTTACCATCTCTGGTGCCGCAACCCTCGCCCAGGGCGTCGATACTCAAGAGTCTGACCCATCAGCCAACTTGGTGGTCAACTGGAAGTCTGATCGAGTTGGCGTAATGGCTTCGATCAGCCAGCAGCAATCTACCCTCGCGAACTACTACGCTGGTATGGCTGGCGATGGTGGTTGGAGTGGGTTTGCCAGTGAGCATTGGGCTTACAGCTGGGCTGCCAACGGCAACCCGACCTTTAACGACCGCGTTGTGGACGGCAACGTCGATATTAATGGCGACGGCCAGCTGGATGATACCTATTGGTCTTATCAAGGACACACCGCCTACAACCGAATCACAGAACGCGACCGCACCGGTGCTAATCTTGCGATTCAGGTAGATTTAGGTAGCGGTTTCGAATTAATTGCCGAAGCATTAATGACCGACCAGGAAGACAACGATTTACAGATGGGCTTGTCGCACTCCGACAAATGGCAAAATTGGGGTTGGTTTGACCCAACTCTTTACACCGAAAAAGACGCCATTGCCGATGGCAACACATTGCACACAGTGCAGGAGTACACGGGCCTGGGGCGCCGCGTAAAGTCCTATTCAGCCGTGCAAGCGCAAACCGCAGAGTCACAAAATTATAACGTCGAGCTTAATTACGATAATGGCGATGCCTTTACCGGCAGCTTGCTATTGGTGCACGGGGAAGCCGAGCAAGAGCGCTTAAACAGTTATATGGATATTGACCTTGCCAAAGGTAATCAGTGGGGTGTTGAGTGTCAGTACTACCCCGCGGGCACCCGTGGCGAACAAGGCGACTGCGCCGACGGCCAATTGCAAACCAACCCTGGCGGTTACCTGGGCATCCCTCAGATGACTGTGAATTACACAGGCGACAACCCGAGCTGGAGTGGCTTTGACAACAATGCCAACATTGGCCCCAATGGTGAGGTCATGGGTAACGCGCGCTCCATAGGCGACTACCTTTCTGACGTTAATAGCTACGCATTGGGCGCCCTAACCTCTGAGAACAACTTCACCCGTGATGGCGAGCTTGATGTTGCCCGCTTCGATGGCGAATGGCGTTTTGATGATTTATTTATCACCTCTATTGAGTTTGGTGTTCGCGCCAGCGATCGCGAAGTGGACAACTACGAATTCGACCTGCTGTCTCCTATCGGCGAGGCGCAGTGCGCCGTTAAGTGGAAAGCAACTGACGTTACCTTGAACGGCGGCGGTATTGAAGATGCCTGTACTCAGGGTGACGGTGAGAACTTTTACACGGCCGGTATACCGACCCCAATCGCTGAGCTCGACGCGATTCAGGTTTCCGACTTCGGTGGCGTATCAGGTATTCCGGCAGTCTGGACCGTTAACCCAGCGAGCATGGAAAACGTTGAGGCCTATCACAGTGACTTGTACCCAGGCACCTTCCGCTCCATTAACCCAGGTCGCTCTTTCAACGTACAATTGGAAGAAATCAGCTATTACGCAAAAGCGAATTTCGCAACTGGGATTATGAGTGGTAACTTTGGTTTAAAAGCCATCGATGCTGACCTGACCGTACGACAGAACCAAGTGGGCGCAGCTCAGCCTTACGGCGCAGCGTCACTGGATGCCGGTGACGTTACCACTGAGCGTTCGTTGGACTTCTTACTGCCTTCCCTCAACTTGCGCTTCGACTTAACCGATAACCTTGTGCTACGCAGCTCTTACAACCGCACCATGGCGCCGCTTGATTTGGCACAGTGGGGCGCAGGCCTTGCCCCCAATTACACCATCGACTCGGACCCAGACAGCGAGACTTACAACAAGTTTATCGTGATTGGCGGCAACGCCGATGGCAACCCAGCACTCGACCCATGGCAAGCCACTAACTACGACTTGTCTTTGGAGTATTACCTGGGAGGTGCAAGCGCCCTGTCCGTTGGCTGGTTTTACGTGGACGTCGAAAGCTTTATCGAAAGCGGTAGCGTCGATATGGCACTGCCCGACCAGGACGGTGTCGTACGCCGTACCGTGCCGGTTTCAACCAGTGTGCAAGGTGATGGAGGCGTTCTCAAAGGTGTTGAACTAGCCGCTAAGCTAGCCTTTGCCGACGTTACCGACATTGACCTGCTCAGTGGTTTTGGTATTGATGCCAACTACACCTATTCGCCTAGCTCTTCGGGCAATATCGGCTTAAACGGTGACGACCTGCCTTTCCAGGACAACTCGGAAGATGTCTTCAACTTAGTAGGTTGGTACGAAGCCGGCCCATTTCAGGCGCGCTTGGCTTACAACTTCCGCAGTGAGCGCGTGGTTGGTTTCAACCAAACCTGGGGCTCAGGCACCTTGTGGCAAGAGTCAACAAGCTACATTGATGCGTCTGCGAGCTATGACATAAATGACAACATCAGCGTCTTTATGAATGCCTCAAACATTACCGGAGAAAAAGAAACTTACTATCTGGAATGGAAAGACCAGTTTGCGTGGCAAAATGAATACGAAGCTCGTTATTCCGTCGGTGTACGAGCGACATTCTAAACGCGCGTGCTGCGGGCTAGATGCTTAGCCCGCAAATTTTATTTATTGTATGTATGAGCTTACGCTCTCCATTTGGCGTGTTAACCTAGGCTAACACGCCCTTTTTTTAATTAAATAACCAAGAGTGAAAGCCTGATGAGACTGCCTTTATTATCTGGCCTAGTAACGCTGATTGTGCTGTGCGGCTGCCAAACGCAACCCGATATCGACGCCATATCTCGGCCTAATGTCCTGCTCGTACTAACAGATGATATGGGCTGGGGCGACGTTGCCGCTAACGGCAATCCAAACATCCAAACGCCCACCATTGATCACCTAATGAACAACGGCGTTACCTTTGATCGCTTTTATGTAAGTCCTGTGTGTTCGCCCACCCGTGCCAGCCTATTAACGGGCCGCCATTCCCTGGCAACCGGGGTGTACAGCGTGACCCGCGGCGGTGAGAAAATGTTTCCCAGCGAAGTCACCATCGCGGAAATATTTAAAGGCGCCGGATATCGTACCGGCCTCTTCGGCAAATGGCACAACGGCCTGCAATATCCCTATGACCCTAACGGCCAGGGCTTTGAAGAGTTTTACGGCTTTGCCGACGGCCACATCACAGACTATTTCGATGGCGAAGTTCAACACAACCAATCTACAGAAAACTTTACAGGCTATCTGCCTGACCGACTAACGGATAAAACCCTAGAATTCATACAAGAAAGTGACTCACCCTTTTTTGCCATGTTGAGCTTCAATACACCCCACAGCCCTTTCGAATTGCCGCAGGCTCTGTTTGACCAATACAAATTGATTGGTCTCGATAACGTAGATGCCAGCGTATTTGGCATGGTTGAAAATATTGACACCAATTTGCAGCGTCTACTCAATCAACTGGATCGTCGGGGGGCGCTCGACAACACTCTCGTCGTTTTCTTATCCGACAATGGGCCCGCGTTTCCCGGCGGTAACAGCCGTTATAACGGTGACATGAAAGGATCGAAAGGAAAAGTCGATGAGGGAGGTGTCCGAGTTCCGTTCGCTATTTACTGGCAGGGCCATTTGCGCTCAGGCTACCGAGTGACAACGCCGGGCCAGCACATCGACTTACTACCGACCTTGCTTACTCTGACCGGGCTGAAGTCAACACAACCGAACAACATCCACGGCGTGGACTTGTCACCCGCCATAAAAGGGGAAAATGTAGCGGCACTCAATAAGCGTCCACTGTTTACCCACCATTTCCGCAATACCCGACGCCCCGAACAACAGGCGGTTCAGGCCTCTCCGGGAGCCATTAGACAAGAAGGCTGGCTGGCGACAACCGACCACCAGCAACGCTGGCAACTATACAATTTAGCCACAGACCCCCAGCAAAAAGTGAACTTGGCCGAAAAAAACCCTGAGAAGTTAAATGACCTAAAGAATCAATATTTACAGTGGTACCAAGATACACGTTTAAACGAGTATCGAGCACTGCCCATTCCTGTCGGACACGCAGGTATACCGTACACAATGTTCCCAGCGCACGAAGCCGAAATAACCCGCGAAGGAGTCGAATATCATTTTCAAGATGGATGGGCGCACGACTGGGTAGAGTCAGTATCCCAGCAGCCGGGGCAAATACGCTGGCCTTTGGAAGTCGTTAAAGCGGGCCGGTATACACTCACGCTTGGCTATGATACACCGCAAAAAAAATATAGCGGCGAGGTTACGCTAAGTATAGGTAAACAAAAAATTGTGTTGCGAGACTTCGCACCGTTTAAAAGTAAGGAGCGAATGGGTAAAAGGTTGGCACACACCTCGGAGGCACCAACCAAAAGCTGGGGCAAACATGCAAAGACACTGCATTTGGCTAAGGGTCGCTACGATTTGACGCTCGATTTTGCCAGCGACCCGCAAAACCGCAGTCTTGCCATCAAATACATTGAAATTGGCACTCAACAATAGCGATAATTTAAACTGTATTAATCACAACGTCTAAAAGTCGCTAGGCCACCATCCATAATCAGGTGCAATAAGTGCGTCAAACCTGATTATGGATGGCTCGGACTCGGCAAGTCTTTCAGTCAATGACCATTAGAGTGCCCATAATCCCTATCCCTACCCCCGCCGCCAGCGCGACAAAAATTGAGAGTAACAGCAAATACTGTTTATAGGCACTGGGTTCCAACCGTCGCTGTGGTTCCATCAACTTAGTGCGCTGTAGCTCCAATACCGCGCACAATGATGAGACCGTTTCATTCGATCCCATATTTTGATTTTCTACCCGCTGCACCGTGCGCAAGCTCAATGTGGCCACCTCGGCTAACTGCTGCTGTGTCCAGCCGCGGGCTTGACGTGATTCGCGAATCAGCTGACCATCGATATTCATTGCGCCGCTCCAGCAGCGATCAGGGCACTGACTAATCCCACAACAAAACCCGTAGCAAACAAGCCGATAAAGAAGCCAACCACACCTTTCCAGCCCCATCGCCAAATGAAATTGGTGGCCGGATACGCCCCTTCATCCGAGTCAATGAGAGTGTTACCGCAGAATAAAGAAACGCTATAACAGCCTCGCAAAATAGACTTGGTTTCTAACACGACCTGATAGGTTTTGCCATCGAGAGGGAACGACATTTCACTTTTGAGCCCTGTCAGATTTCGGGTGGATACGACGATTTGGTCGTCAACTTTAACCTGTTCACGCCCACTCCAGGCCGAGGCCCAAACGGAAATGGTGTGCTCGCCAATGTCAAAGTAGCTCTGAATACCTTCTGACAAAGAGACGGATACGCCGCTTTTGGTGGCGTTTGCATTATCGGCAGTGGTCATAGTTAGGTTCCTGCATGTCTTTGGGTGAGACACCAGTAAAACGGGATACGAGCTTGAAATCTGCGTCAGAGATGTGCCTGACGCCAAGCTGACGTACGACAGCCTTGCGTCAAACGCTCAAAAATCACTCAAAACATCTATATGGCGCCCGATTCGCGCAATAATTGCGCTATTGTCTCCGCGATTATTTTATACCCAGCCGCGTTGGGATGAATTTGATCGGAGCGAAGCGCACGCTCGCCCAGTACATCGGCGACGACATTTGGGGCAAATACAAGCTGATTTTGCCTGGCTAAATCCTGATAACGCGTCTCCGCGCGCAGCAACAGCGACCGTTGCGGTACGGCGATCAATACCACGGGTATACCCCGCTCGTAGGCCATATCGATCATTGACTGCAGGTTGGATTGCATGGCGCTTTTATCGAGGTTACGCAGGATGTCGTTGCCACCGTGACACAGCAATAATAAATCCGGTTGCACTCGATCGAGAACACTCGCTAACCGCGCTGCCCCTTGTTTTGAGAGCTCACCGGGAACTCCTTCGTTAACGACCGACAAGCCCGTCAAGCGCGCCAGCTGCGCAGGGTAGCTGTGCTCAGAGCTGGCTCCGGTGCCCCGCGTTAAGCTATCGCCGAACGCCAGTACGGTGGCATTGCTGGGTAGGGGCGCCAACTTTGGCGCATCGCTGCAAGCCGTCACAAGCAAAACGGAAACCACAACCAACCACTGCATTATCCGAACATTAATCATCATGCGGGCACCGTCCGATCCTGCGCCCAGTGGCGCAAACTGGCCATTTGCTCTGCCATGACGACTGACAAAGGACTGGTAAAAGAGCACTGTGACAATATTAACTGAGTGTTCATCGTCTGGCTCTCGGTTTGCGCCTGATACAAGGCCCCAACCACGGCCTGCTCAATCTCAGCGCCATTAAAACCAGCACTGGCTTCGCTAAGTGCCGCCAAATCAAATTGGGCGGGGTCCATGTCGCGCTTTTTCAAATGGATATCGAAAATCTCCTGGCGTATGTCGGCATCGGGCAGATCGACAAAAAAGATTTCATCCAACCGCCCCTTGCGAATCAGCTCCGGCGGCAACTGGCTGATATCGTTACTGGTGGCGACAATAAACACCCGGCTTGGGCGCTCGGCCATCCAGGTCAATAGAGTGCCCAATAAACGCTGCGACGTGCCACTATCGGAACCGCCGCCCTGCCCCATCGCCTTTTCAATTTCGTCCATCCACAACACGCACGGCGACATCGCATCGGCCAGTTGCAGTGCCTCGCGCAAATTGCGCTCCGTCTCCCCAATATACTTGTTATAGAGAGCTCCCATATCGAGCCTAAGTAATGACAACCCCCACATACCGGCGACCGACTTTGCGGCCAAAGATTTACCGCCCCCTTGCACGCCGAGCAATAGAATCCCTTTAGGTCGGTCCAGTGTACTGTTTTGCTCGACAAAGGCGTCACGGCGCTGCGTTAGCCAGCGCTTCATATTATGCAGGCCACCCACGTTGGCAAAATCATCTACCTCGGTCTCAAAACTGACAATGCCTTCAAGGTCCATTAGCTGAAACTTACTGCGGTTAATTCGCGGCAGGTCGTCTGCGGAAATAGCGCCGTCATCCCAAATGGCCGAACGCACCAAACGACGGACGTCACTACTGGAAAGCCCCTGCAAGGTAGCGACCATTTTCTTCAAGGTAACATTGTCGGTTTTAATGCGCGCATCGCCATGCTTTTGTGACCAGGCACGGGCCTCTTCTCGAATCAAATCCAAAATTCGATCATCAGTAGGTAGGGGCATCGAAAAGCCCGTCGCGTAACGAGTAAGCTCTTTAGGTAGCCGCAAGCGATGGCTGAGAAATATCAGTGTATTGGGGACACTCAAGTGATTCAGTGCAATATCTTTGATCAGACGTACGATTTCCGGCTGCTCCTCCAGATAGGGGTGAAAATCGCATAACAGATAAATACTCGGCTCGTTGGTCGCTTTAATATGCCGCAGAAGCTCAACCGGCTCATTAAACTTAGTTTCCTTGGCGACAATTTGCGGCCCATAGGTTAACGTCGCTAATCCGTCGGTAATGCTCCAGCGCGCCAATTTGGCGAAACGCTGGCGAGCGATGCCCAACAACATGTCTTCAGCTTTCTTTTCCTCAAAGGTTTCCATGACCACGAGGGGGATGCTCGCATCCATGATTTGATTGATATTATTGGTTTCCTGCACGACTAGCTCCGCTCTGGGTATCGCCACAATCCTGCCAGTGTTGCAGGCTGACCGCAACAATTGTTGCTATCCTTAGCAGGGCCGATACAATATAGCCAAATGACACTGCAAGGAACGTTGTGAAATTGAAATGGTATACCCTGCTACTGATTGCCTTAATGGCGACACCGGTCTTGGCTCACGAAGATGAAGCCAAAACAATTCGCTTTACCTGCTCAGTACCCAGTGCAATGCCACAGGCGCAAGTACTAGAGCAGTACTACCACGACGCTTTTGCTGAGATGGGCTATCACTTTAGTATGGATTATCGCCCGGACCGCCGCTCATTAGCAGAGGCCGTCTCCGGTGCCAGCCATGGCGATTGCGCCCGTATTCCCGAGGCCCTTACCGATAAAGAGCTTGCGCATGTTGTCCCCGTTGATGTTGTTATCGGACAAACTTTTATGAGCATCTGGGGCGCTGACGCCGGGAAGCAGGAACTGGATCACATTATTCAACCCGAGAATACAATTTGCTATGTAGACGGCAACTACTCGGCTCGCTTTTGGGTTAACAAGCTTAAGCAACGCTATAGCGAGCGTGCGCCTAAATTCTTTAAAGTGCCCGACTTTCAGTCTGCAATACGGATGCTGACTTTAGAGCGTGCCACCCATTGCCTTGGGGTAGAGGTCATTTTCAGGAATGTGGTGCAACAGGTAAACGCGCAAGACTCAATACATGAAAATCTAAGACTCGGACAAATTGAGGCCAGCCCCCTTATTCACAAACACCACGCCCACCTCATTGAGCCCTTTACTGTCGCATTGCGCAAAATTATAGACGAGAGGGGCATTATTGGTGCCAATGCAAAGCAGTAGCTGCTGTCGGAAAACTTCAAGCTCGTAGTATACTGGCGATAGATTGACGGAGGGCTTATGCATTCACCAGAGTTTTCAGTGCTAGACCGGTTTATTATCAAAGCCGACCAAACCCTACAAAATATGGCAGGTGGGCGAGCAGAGCACACACGCCCATCCCCGGCGGACAATATTACCGAGCCCGAGCTGACCCCGCAGCAAAAACGCCGCAGTGCCGGCTTGATGCGGGTCAACCACGCCGGCGAGGTCTGCGCACAGGGGCTGTACGAAGGTCAGGCACTAACGGCTAAATTGCCCAAAGTACGCGAGCAAATGCGCGAGGCCGCCAGTGAGGAAGAAGATCATCTGCATTGGTGCCAGCAGCGGCTCGACGATCTGAACAGTCACACCAGCTACCTTAATCCGCTCTGGTATTCTGCTTCATTTGCGATTGGCGCTACAGCCGGGCTGATCAGCGACCGTGTCAGTCTGGGATTTGTAGCCGCTACCGAAGATCAGGTTTGCAAGCATCTCGAATCGCACCTCAAAGACTTGCCGGAACAAGATGGAAAGTCGAGGATTGTCGTCGAACAAATGCTGGAAGATGAGGCGCGTCACGCCCGCACCGCCCTAGAAGCCGGCGGTATGCGCTTTCCAACGCCGGTCAAGGCCGCCATGACCCTGACGTCAAAAGCCATGACAGTGGCAAGTTATTATATTTAATAGAATAGGTCTAACGCTTAAGGTCGGATGTCTGACGCGGGCGCATTGGCATCTGACATCCGACGTCGGACATCAAGCGTTCTCTACAATCTCAAAATCGTGACTAATCTCTACCCCAGCGCCTTCCAGCATGATGGAGGCAGAGCAGTATTTAGTGGCAGACAATTCAACAGCGCGAGCCACTTGCTTTTCTTTCAAATCTTGGCCGCTCACCACAAAATGCAAGTGGATTTTGGTAAACACGGCAGGTACCGCGTCGGCGCGTTCCGCGCTAATTTCTACCCGACAATCAGACACATTCTGGCGTGTTTTCTTCAAGATACTAATAACGTCGAAGTTAGAGCAACCGCCAAGGCCCAGCAAAAACATCTCCATTGGGCGGACACCGGTATTGCGACCGCCGTGATCTTCAGGGCCATCCATCACGACACTGTGACCACTGCCAGACTCACCCAAAAATTGTGCACCATCTACCCATTTGACTGTCGCTTGCATTTGTTTGCCTCTGTAAATTTCTACCATGCGGCCCAACGGCCTAAATCGGGGCGCCAAGCCTACCACAAACGGCGTCAGGGAAGAACTTGTCGTGTATTTCGACACTTGGCAACTCGCTATTCACCCCTTAAAGGTTATACTGATATAACTGGGTCACAATCCTAGCCAAGCTTTTATGCAGTAATTTGGCACTAGCGGTATTTCGCGGCATAATGAGCCAAATTTTAATTCATGTTACAAATCCTGCAGGAGCTGCACTTTGGTCGCTGTCTCGCTTACGCCACATATTAAAAATGTTGATGACTTTTTAAACAATTGTCATCGACGTCGCTACCCCGCCAAAAGCACTATTATCTACGCTGGAGATAAAAGTGATTCGCTCTATTACATTGTTAAAGGGTCCGTTACCGTATTAATCGAAGACGATGAAGGTCGCGAAATGATCGTCGCTTACCTTAACGATGGTGACTTTTTTGGTGAAATGGGACTGTTTGACACGCAAGATTCTCGCAGCGCTTGGGTACGCGCTAAATCCGAATGCGAAGTAGCCGAAATCAGCTACAGTAAATTTCAGGAAATTTCCGAAGACCACCCCGAGTTTCTATTTGCGTTAAGCTCACAAATGGCTCGTCGCCTGCGTAAAACCACGCGCAAAGTTGGTGATCTCGCCTTTTTGGATGTCACCGGTCGCGTTGCACGCACGTTGCTGGATTTGTGTAAAGAACCTGATGCCATGACTCACCCAGACGGTATGCAAATTAAAATCACCCGTCAGGAGATTGGCCGTATAGTAGGCTGTTCCCGTGAAATGGTGGGCCGCGTTCTCAAAACTCTGGAAGAACAAGGTTTAGTAGACGTCAAAGGCAAAACCATGGTGGTTTACGGGACTCGATAGAGTAAAAGAACGTCTGATGTCTGACGTCGGAGGTCTGATGTCAGATGCAAACAAAAAGCCCTGCTTTTTTAAGTGGGGCTTTTTTTGGGGAGAACCGTGAACTGTGAACTGTGAACGGAAAAGTCGCGGCTTTATTTGAAGCACCGTCACGTCAATGTGCAGTATTCCAAGTACGGCCTACACAAAAAAGGGGCGAACCGGTTGGCTCCCCCCCTTTTTACGTTCTGCGATCCGCAGTACCCGTCTGACGTCAGACCTTCGGCGTCAGTCTTTCTCTTCCATTAATCCGCTAGAGGTTCGGCGTTAATTTCACCGCGCACCAACTTTTTGCGAATAATGAACAAGAAGGTAAAGGCGACGATCAAAGCGGCAGGGAACAGCGCCATGCTCTCCAGCGTTGCCAAGCCAGCAGCTAATTCAGCCTCTGGACCAACAAGACCTGCGCCAATGGCGTCTTCTTTGGCAGAATCCAACCAGCCGCCAATAACGGGGTTCCACATGCTCACAGAGAACATACCGGCGCCCCCCATCAAGGACATACCTAACGCCCCGGTTTTTGGTAGGTATTCACTGACAAAACCAATCATGGTCGGCCAGAAATACATGACGCCTAAGGCAAACAAAATAGCGGCCACGTAGATCATTGCACCGGAAGCAAAGCTCATGGTGTAAACACCAATAGTCGCGACAACCGCCGAGGCCAAAAGTACACCTGCAGGGTTCAACGCCTCGACCACAGGCCCGGCAAAGTATCGACCAACGGCCATCAAGCCAGTTACCATAGCCAGAATCACCATGGGATGAACACCTGAACTGCCGAGGGTTTTCTCAATCCACTGCTGCGGACCAAACTCAGAGATTGCGGTTACCGTCATACAAAACATCATGAAGATAAACAGAGGAGACAGGAGCGCTTTCACATTATTAAGCGTAGAGGTTTCGGTATGATCCAGCGCAGGGAAAGCTTCTACAAATACCAAGTAGCCATAAATTGCGGTTGGTATCAGCATAATACCGATCTGCCATTGCCAGCCAAGTCCCATCACATCGCCCATAAGCAGTGACGTCAACGAACCGATCACAATACCACCTGGGAACCATACGTGAAATTTGTTGAGCATAATGGTTTTTTTATCGTGATAAAGCTCGGCAATTAGCGGGTTACACGCCGCTTCCACTGAGCCGTTGGCAAAACCGATAAAGAAACTGGACAGAATCAATGTCCAAAAGCCGGTGGCGGTCATGGTCATCACCAAACCAATGGCGTGACACAAAAAAGCTATTGCCAATAGCTTTTTCGGACCAACGTGATTATAAATAAGGCCACCAAACATCATGGCGAATGGAAAACCCAAAAAAGCCATGCCGTTAATCCAGCCTAGCTCGGTATTGTTGAGTGCGAAGTCTTCACCAAGCTGGGACAAAATACCCGCTCGAATGGCGAAGGTCATAGCAGTTACAATTAGCGCCACGCAGCTGGCGGTAAAAATTCTAGAACGATGGACTTCAGTCATAGTTTTAACCCTATGCTTATTGTTATGGTTGCCGGGCTCTAGAGCCCGGTGCGAGTATCATCTTACAGGTCAGTCCAGCGACTGTCAGCCTCAGAAGAAGCCAATACCGCTGTGATGAATTTTAAACCTTCTACCCCGGTTTCAATACCGGGAATCCAGCTTTCAATATCAACGGTTTTGCCATCGCGTTTGGCTTGCAGAACGTCAGCAATGTCGTTGTAGATGGTGCCAAACGCCTCCAGATAACCTTCAGGGTGGCCAAAAGGTATGCGAATACCGCGCACTGCATATTCGCTGTCCCAGTAGTCATCGCGGCGAGTGATCCGTTGAGCAGGAGCGGCCAGCGGGGTAAACCACATTTCATTGGGGTTTTCCTGTGACCAGCTCAAACCGGCTTTATCGCCAAAGAGGCGAATACGCAAACCGTTTTCGCAACCAGGAGCTACCTGACTGGACCAGAGCATGCCCTTAGCACCGCCCTCAAAGCGCATCATCACATGTACATTGTCATCGACCGGACGACCGGGTACAAACGCCGTTAAATCTGCACAGACAGAGGTAACCTTCTGGCCGCTGATAAAACGAGCCAACTGAAAGGCGTGGGTACCAATATCGCCCAAACATCCCGCGGCCCCCGAGCGGGCCGGGTCGGTGCGCCAGGATGCCTGCTTGTTATCTGAGTCCTGCTGCTCGGTTAACCACTCTTGAGGGTATTCCACCTGCACGATACGGATGTTACCAATATCGCCACGCTCAACCATTTCGCGCGCGTAGCGCACCAATGGGTAACCGCTGTAGTTGTGGGTCAAGGCAAAAAAGCTGTCGGAATTTTGCACCAGCTTTTCGAGCTCCAGCGCTTCTTCCAATGTGCGGGTTACCGGCTTGTCGCAAATAACGTTAATGCCCGCTTCCAGGGCCGCTTTGGCGACTGGGAAGTGCATATGGTTTGGCGTCACGATAGACACGGCCTCAATACCATCTTCGCGCGCCGCTTCGGCTTTAAACATTTCTTGGTAAGACGCGTACGAACGGTCGGGGGCGATAAGCAGGTCTTCGCCTGACAGCTTGGCGTTTTCCGGATTAGAGGAAAGCGCGCCGGCCACCAGCTCGTATTTGTCGTCAATGCGCGAAGCAATGCGGTGAACAGCGCCAATAAAGGCACCGCGGCCACCACCGACCATGCCTAAACGAATTCTTGCTGCGGCCATTATTTGCCCCCCAAGCCGAGGATTCGGCGATTGCTGGCTTCGTCGGCTTCGCCACCGGCAAAGTCATCAAACGCTTTGTCGGTAATGCGGATTATATGCTCAGCGACAAAGCGCGAACCTTCTTCCGCACCCGCTTCTGGGTGCTTCATGCAGCACTCCCACTCAATAACCGCCCAGCCGTCGTAGTTGTGCTGAGTAAGCTTGGAGAAAATACCTTTAAAGTCCACCTGGCCATCGCCGAGTGAACGGAAACGACCGGCGCGCTCAACCCAGCCCTCGTAACCACCGTACACACCCTGCTGAGCGGTTGGGTTAAATTCTGCGTCTTTTACATGGAACATTTTAATGCGATCGTGATAGCGATCGATAAACGCCAAATAGTCCAACTGCTGCAAAATAAAGTGGCTGGGATCGTACAGGATGTTGGCACGCGGGTGGTTATCCACTTCCTTCAGGAAGCGCTCAAAGGTGACACCGTCGTGCAAATCTTCACCGGGATGCAGCTCGTAGCAAACATCCACGCCGGCCTCGTCAAAGGCGTCAAGAATGGGCCTCCAACGCTTGGCTAGCTCGGCAAAGCCGGTTTCCACCAAACCTTGTGGTCGCTGGGGCCAAGGATAAACAAAGGGCCACAGCAAAGCACCAGAGAAGGTAGCGTGTGCGGTTAGGCCGAAATTTTTACTGGCCTTTGCCGCCAGGTACATTTGCTCTACGGCCCATTTCTGGCGCTCATCGGGCTTACCGTGCAATTCTTCGGGAGCAAAAATATCAAACATTTCGTCGTAGACGGGGTGAACAGCCACTAGCTGACCCTGCAAATGAGTAGACAGCTCAGTCAGCACAAGGCCATGTTTGCCCAGGGTATCTGTTACGTATTTACAGTAATCTAAATCGTCCGCGGCTCGCTCCAGATCGAACAGGCGCTTATCCCACGAGGGCATTTGAATGCCTTTGAAGCCGAGACTTCCGGCCCATTCAGCGATGTTTTCTAAGGTGTTAAAAGGCGCTTCATCACCGGCGAACTGAGCCAGAAATAGCGCGGGGCCTTTGATCATCTTCATTGTGGTTCTCCATAGGGTCTAGCCACACCCAGGAGGATGCCATAGGGATGTGGCGGTCTCTACATTGATTTTATATGTAATTAGCTTTTTATATTCAATTACTGTAACGCGTTTAGCGGGCATTGCCAAGCGTTGACCGAGTATACCAATGTAGCTGAAAAACCCCATCTTTTTAACTTTTTCTGGGGTAGAAGTTGGCACTTCTTTACATACATTGCAAAACACGTCGGATGTCTGATGTCCGAGGTCTGAAGCTGCCCTCGTCAGACATCGGACGTCAAACGTCTAGCTCATAAAAACAAAGCCCCGATACCTGTCATAGGTACCGGGGCCCGTTAATACAGCGCTTTATTCTGACAATCTAAATCTTCATATCCCCAAAGAAATTTTTCATACCATCGAACCAGCTTTTTTGGCGCGGGGAGTTTTTCCCTTCTTTCATGGTATCGGCGAATTGCTGCAACAATTCTTTTTGCTTAGAGGTGAGATTAACCGGCGTTTCGATCACAACGCGGCACATCAGGTCTCCAGCAGCGCCGCCTCGCACAGGGCTTACTCCCTTGCCGCGCAAACGAAACAGTTTGCCGGTTTGAGTTTCCGCCGGAACTTTGAGCTTAACCCGGCCGTCGAGTGTTGGCACTTCAATTTCACCGCCCAGTGAAGCATGCACAAAATCAATCGGCACTTCACAATACAGGTCGCGTCCATCGCGGGTAAAAATTTCATGCTCTTTAACGTTAATTTGAACATACAAATCGCCGGCGGGACCACCTTCCAAACCCGCTTCGCCTTCGCCAGAAAGACGTATGCGATCACCGGTATCCACGCCCGGTGGCACCTTGACCGATAAGGTCTTGGTTTCCTCTACCCTACCCTGGCCATGACAGCTGCCACAGGGGTCGGAAATGGTGGTGCCGCGGCCGTGACAGGTCGGGCAGGTTTGCTGCACCGAGAAAAAACCCTGCTGCATGCGCACCTGACCCACGCCACCGCAGGTGGCACAGCTAACCGGAGAGCTGCCGGGCTTAGCGCCAGAGCCTTCGCACGTGTCGCAGTGCGCTAATCGCGGCACCTTAATTTGCACCTGAGAACCACGCACAGCGTCTTCCAGTGCTAAATCCAGGGTGTAGCGTAAATCGGATCCACGTGACGGACCACCGCGACGACCACGGCCACCGCCTGCCCCGCCAAAAATATCGCCGAACACATCGCCAAATATATCGCTGAAGTTACCGAACCCACCGGCGCCGGCGCCCATGCCCGATTGACCATCAACTCCGGCATGGCCGAATTGATCGTAAGCGGCACGTTTTTGTTCGTCGGAAAGAACTTCATAAGCCTCGCTGGCCTCTTTGAATTTCTCTTCCGACTCGGCGTCGCCTGGGTTGCGATCCGGGTGGTGTTTCATTGCCACTCGTCGGTAAGCCTTTTTTAGCTCCTGCGCCGACGTGTCTTTAGACACCCCAAGAACATCGTAATAGTCGCGTTTTGCCATGTATTCGAGTTTCCAGCTTGATTGCTCGTAACTTCCCGCATATCCGGGAAAGCCACTGTCTTGTTACACAACAAATGCGGGCGAAGGAATCTCCGGCCCGCATTTGTAGTTTGAGCAGTGCGATCGACGACCGCACCCGGATCAGGACTTAACTTACTTGTTGTCTTCGTCCTTCACTTCTTCAAACTCAGCGTCTACCACGCCGTCGTCGGCCTCTGCACCCGCTTCGGCGCCACCGGCCTGCTCAGCACCGGCGCCTTGCGCCTGTTGCTCAGCGTACATTTTTTGCGCCAATGAGCCAGAAGCTTCGGTAAGTTTCGTTGTCGCCGCTTCGATAGCCTCAACATCGTCACCTTTAACCGCTTCCTGAGCTTCAGTGATCGCCGCTTCAATCGCCGCTTTCTCTTCGTCAGTTGCCTTGTCGCCGGCTTCCTTCAGCGTTTTTTCAGTGGCGTGGATCAGGCCTTCGAGCGTGTTGCGTGAAGTCACCAACTGCTCGAACTTCTTGTCCGCTTCGGCATTGGCTTCGGCGTCTTGTACCATCTTATCGATTTCGTCGTCCGACAGACCGGAAGACGCTTTAATCACGATGGATTGCTCTTTACCGGTGGCCTTGTCTTTAGCGCCAACATTCAAAATACCGTTAGCATCAATATCAAAGGTCACTTCGATTTGTGGCATACCGCGCGCCGCTGGCGGAATATCGGCCAGATCAAAACGACCCAGTGATTTATTCTGCGTCGCTTGCTTGCGCTCGCCCTGCACCACGTGAATGGTCACAGCGGTTTGGTTATCTTCAGCGGTTGAGAACACCTGCGACTTTTTCGTCGGGATGGTAGTGTTTTTCTCAATCAGTGGCGTGGCAACACCGCCCATGGTTTCAATACCCAAAGTCAGCGGAGTCACATCCAGCAACAACACGTCTTTCACGTCACCGGCCAGTACCGCACCTTGAATAGCCGCGCCCATGGCGACAGCTTCATCGGGGTTGACGTCTTTACGTGGATCTTTGCCAAAAAACTCTGATACGGCCTTTTGCACCATAGGCATGCGGGTTTGGCCACCCACCAAAATAACATCGCTGATGTCGCTTACCGACACACCGGCGTCTTTAATCGCCATTTTCACAGGTTCCAACGAGCGAGTGACCAGCTCTTCAACCAGAGACTCAAGCTTGGCGCGTGTCATCTTCACCACCAAGTGCTTAGGACCTGTGTTGTCTGCAGTGATGTAAGGCAAATTCACTTCTGTCTGCTGACTTGACGACAGTTCAATTTTCGCTTTTTCCGCGGCTTCTTTCAGACGTTGCAGGGCCAGAGGATCGCTGTGCAGGTCAATGCCTTGCTCTTTCTTGAACTCTTCAGCCAAGTATTCGATCAGGCGCATATCGAAGTCTTCACCACCCAGGAAGGTGTCACCGTTGGTAGACAGCACTTCAAACTGGTGTTCGCCATCGACATCGGCGATTTCGATAATGGAAATATCGAAGGTACCACCACCGAGGTCATAGACCGCGATCGTACGGTCGCCTTTTTTCTGGTCCATACCATAGGCCAGAGCAGCAGCGGTTGGCTCGTTAATAATACGCTTAACGTCCAGACCGGCAATTTTACCGGCATCCTTGGTCGCCTGACGCTGGGAGTCGTTGAAGTAAGCCGGAACGGTGATCACCGCTTCGGTAACCGCTTCGCCTAAGTAGTCTTCAGCGGTTTTCTTCATTTTCTTGAGTACTTCGGCAGAAATTTGTGGTGGCGCTTTTTTGTCACCTTTAACTTCAACCCAAGCATCGCCGTTGTCAGCCTCGACAATTTTGTAAGGCACCATTTTGATGTCTTTCTGTACAACATCGTCTTTAAACTTGCGGCCGATCAATCGCTTAACCGCATACATGGTGTTGTCGGGGTTAGTAACCGCCTGACGCTTAGCACTCTGGCCAACCAGAATTTCATCGTCGTTGGTAAACGCCACAATAGATGGCGTGGTGCGATCGCCTTCCGAGTTCTCAATAACTTTGGCTTTTTCGCCTTCGAGCACCGCAACACACGAGTTGGTGGTACCCAGGTCAATGCCGATAATTTTACCCATAATTCAGTCTCCTGAAGTTGCTCAGTTCGTTGGTCACGCATCGCTCGGTAAGAGCAACGACTTGGTCGTCGACCAGACGCTTTGTTTCAGTTGGTTGCCGCAACGCGGCGAATTCAGTCGTTAATGCCTATATGGGCGCGCATCAGCGCATTTCAAGACCCAGCAGGCAAAAATCCATACATTTTGTGGTGTTTTAGCCCTTTGACACCACGACCATGGCTGGTCGTACCAATCGGCCGTGTAACGTGTAGCCTTTTTGGAATACATCGAGCACCGTATTGGGCTCAGAGTCAGGGCTCTCAATCATTGACATTGCCTGGTGTAGTTGCGGGTCAAATGGCTCCCCCACCGGATTCACCGGTTCGACCTGGTGTTTGGTTAAGGTGTCGGTAAAAGACTTAAGCGTTAGCTCAATACCCTCGACCACAGCCTTGAAGCTTTCATCTTCCACATCAATGCTGGCCAATGCGCGCTCCAGATTATCCACGACCGGCAAGAGATCAGCGACAAGCTTCTCTTGGCCGAACTTATGGGCCTTCTCGACATCAGCCTCGGCGCGGCGCCGGGCATTTTGCGTTTCCGCATGGGCCCGAAGGGTTTGCTCTTTGGCGTTGGCCAGGGCTGCGGTAAGATCCTGCAGTTGCGACTGTAAACTAGAGATATCAACCTCTACCGCCTCTTCAGGCTGTTCAGTCTCGGCCTGTTCGGCTTCTACTGCTTCTTGATCGACCTGATCTTTGTGCTCTTGATCTGTCACCTTGTTGTGCCTCATTCAGGTTTATTCAATTAAGCGGAATGTGGGGCCCTATTAACCATTTTCAAGGGGTGTATTGCATTTCGTCGCAGAATCGCCAAGAATACTGTATATATAAACAGATATAAGCCCGAAATGGAGCGCATTTATGCTGACCCACTTAAGCGTGCAGAATTTTACGTTGGTTGAGAGTCTCGATCTCGACTTTAAAGCGGGTATGACGGTTATTACCGGTGAAACCGGCGCTGGCAAGTCCGTATTGCTGGAGGCACTGGGGCAAGCACTGGGCGACCGGGCTGACGCCACCCGGGTGCGTCGCGGCACCCGCAAAGCCGATATCAGCGCCACTTTCGATTTGACACGCATCGAACGAGCCCGCCACTGGCTGGTGGAGCAAGACCTGGAGCAAGTTGAGTTGCCCAGCGAATGTCTGTTGCGCCGCACCGTTACCGCCGAGGGGCGCTCCAAAGCATACATCAACGGCCATCCCGCCACACTGACCCAATTGAAAACCTTGGGCAACATGCTTATGGACATTCACAGCCAGCACGAACACCAGTCTTTGCTGGTAAAAGACAATCACCGCCGCCTGATCGACGAATACGCCGGCCACCTGCCTTTGGCTGACGCGGTGAAACAAGCCTTTAAACACTGGCAAGCGCAAGCCCGACACCTGGAGTCGCTGCGGGTTAATACCGAGGAACTCAGTGCCCGCCACCAATTGATTGCCTACCAGGTCGAAGAGCTCGATCAGCTCGATTTAAAAGACGGCGAGCTACAGGAGCTCGAAACCGAACGACACATGCTTGCCAATGCAGAAAATTTGCTGCAAACAGCGGGTCAGCTCAGCGACTGTCTGGGCAACGATGAAATGGGGATTCAAGTCGGCCTGGGCCGTGCCTTGCAATTGTTGACCATGCTGAAAGAGAAACCCGATACTCTGCAAGAGGTCGAGCAAATGCTGCAAGAAGCGCAAATTCAGGTCAGTGAGGCGCTCAATAGCGTTGAACTGTTTTCCGATGACTTTGCCATGGACCCGGCGCGCATCGCCGCAATTGATGACCGACTGACCACAATTTACGATATAGCCCGCAAACACCGTGTGCAGCCCGAGGCGCTGCGGGAGTTACACGCCAACCTCAGCACAGAGGTCGACCAATTAGACGTGAGCGATGAGAAGCTGCGAGCTCTGGAAGCCGATGTCCGCAAGCTCGAAGACGATTACCGTAAACTCGCCGCAAAGTTAACCAGCTCTCGCCGCAAAGCGGGCAAACGCCTGGGTGAACAAGTCAATCAGCACCTCAAGCAGTTGGCAATGGAACATGCAAAGCTAACAATTGACTTCTTTGATCGCAGCGATAAGCCCGGACCACACGGCACCGAAGACGTTGAGTTGTTAATCAGTACCAACCCTGGCCAACCTGCTGGCAGCTTAGCCAAAGTAGCCTCTGGCGGTGAACTGTCACGTATTAGTCTCGCGATTCAGGTGGTGGCGGCGGAAAACAGCACCCTGGCCAGCTTGGTGTTCGATGAAGTAGACGTTGGCATAGGTGGCGCTACCGCCGATACCGTAGGTCAACTGCTGCGCGCGCTAGCCGAGCGCGGCCAAATCTTTTGTGTGACTCACTTAGCTCAGGTTGCGAGTAAAGGGCACCACCACCTGCAGGTGACGAAAATCAGTTCAGCCAAATCAGCCGCCACAACGTTAGTGGAACTGGCAGGCGATGAAAAAGTTGACGAGTTGGCCCGCATGCTTGGCGGCGCAAGGCTTACAGACGCCTCGCGTGCTCACGCCGAACAAATGTTAACGGGTTCGGAGTAAGCTGCAGGCAAGGAGTAGACGGAGCTTGAGGTGGCCCCGGAGGCTAGTAAGCCCCTGAATTAGGCCTTTTTCGGCTTAACATAAAGCACCAGAGAATGGTCCTCTAGCTCAAAGCCATGATCTTCGGCGATTTTTTGCTGAAGTTTTTCAATTTCCTCGTTGTGGAACTCGATCACGCGCCCCGTGTCCAAGCAAACCATGTGATCGTGATGTTCACCACTAGAGATTTCGAACACTGAGTGGCCACCATCAAAATTATGGCGAATCACCAACCCTGCGCTCTCAAACTGTGTCAGTACCCGGTAAACCGTTGCCAAACCGACATCGTCACCGGCCTCCATCAGTGCTTTGTAGACGTCTTCAGCACTCATGTGATGCTCATCGGAAGATTCCAGCATCTGCAGAATCTTTACCCGAGGCAAGGTTACCTTCAGGCCCGCTTTACGTAGTTCTTGGTTTTCGTCGGCCATTTTTTTGTCCAAACCCTTCTCAGTGTTCAAGTTGTTCAGGTATTATCGCCCATTCATTTTATCAAGTGGAACCCCTGTAATGAAAATAGTCAAATTGCCCCTCGTCATTCTATGTAGCCTGTTTCTGCTTGCGGGGTGTCAATATTTTCAATTCCCTGGTGTCCACAAAATTAATATCCAGCAGGGACACATCATCACAACCGAGATGATCGAACAGCTGGAGCCTGGCATGAACAAGCGCCAGGTGCGCTTTATACTGGGCACGCCCCTGATTTCCGATGTTTTCAGCGATGACCGCTGGGACTACTACTATAGCCTAAAAATGGGTAATGGACGCTTCTACAAGCGCACGCTGACCATTTACTTTGACGGTGATACTTTTACCCATTTCGACGGCGAAAACCTTCCGGAAAAAGCAACTGAAGAAGGCGAAGGCGACGAGCCCGATACGCCAGTGCCATCCAACGATTAGGCAAACGGGTAAAAAACTCCTTATGTCATCAGGCTTGCTCGCTGAATCGCAATCTATACGCTGTTGTAAAGGTGTCTACCCACCGAAAAGCGGCAGTGACGAACTTGGGCCAGCCCTAAAGTCCCGCAGGACGAGGCTTGTAGCGTACATCTGCTAACCTCTCTGGCTATTTTCCCGCGGCCACACGGTTGCGGCCGCTGCTTTTCGCTTGATACAGGGCTTTGTCAGCGGCCTCAAGTACATCTCCACTTTGACTTATGGCCGTTGCGATACCTGCGCTTAACGTCACATTAAAGCTCTTGTTGTCGACACTGAAGCCCAGCGCCGCAAAACTTTCTCTTATACCCTCAAGTAAGGTCACGGCCGAATCCTGATCACACTCGGGCAATACCGCGACAAACTCTTCCCCGCCATACCGACCGATACTGTCTGTTTTACGCAACCGTTGGCGCAACAACTGCGACAATGCGCGAATCACCTTGTCGCCTACCGGATGGCCATAAGTGTCGTTAACCTTTTTAAAATGATCCAGGTCTATCATAGCGACGCTCACTGGCTTGTTTTGTCTTGCCGCGCGCTGCAACTCAATATTGACCTGTTCCTTGATGCGACTGTGTTTTAGCAGGCCGGTGAGACTATCCCGATCAATGGCATCGCTGAGCTGCCGGGCACGTGCAGCTCGCACACTTACTGCGCTTACTAAGCGCAAATCAGAAATCGGCTTAGTAAGAAAGTCTTCGCCGCCATGGCGTATTGCGAACGCCTGCGCCTGTTCGTCTTGCTCTGAAGACAAATACGCGATGGCAACTCGCAGCCATGCAGGGTTAAGACGGATGAGCTGCGCCAGTTCGTATCCACGACAGGTGGGTAAATTCAAGTCGAGCAGCACCACCTCAGGATGAAAGCTGTCCATTGCCGTCAGCACCTGACGCGGATCGTTCACCACCTCAACCATCATACCGGCGGCTTCTAACACCAACTTATAATGGCGCGCCAATAACTCATCATCATCCACAATTAACACACGATAAGAAGCCGATTGCGACAAGTTTAGGTGTGATTCCAGACAATCGATCACTTCGGCAATATCTAAAGGCTTAACAAAATAACCGATAGCGCCGGCTCTGACCGCCGACAAGTAAGTTTCGAAGTCATCGTGGCTGGAAATAAAAATAACCGACAAAGGGTCGTCGACAGCACCCTGCAAGCGCGCAATACTCTGCGGCCCCAACTCTTGCTCTCCCTCAAAAACGACGTCAACGATTAAAAAATCCGGCCGTCGGGATAAGATGGCACTCTCTGCATCTTTGAGCTGGTCGAAATGGTGAACGTCATAGCCAAAACTGATCAAGGCCGCTTCAACTTCTCGCGCCAGATGGTGATCATCTTCTACCACATACACGGTGTTGCGACGTTTATCTGGCCCATGGGCCGAATGGCCTTCAGGGCGACCGTGGGTATCTGTTGGCTCAGCAATTCCGGATTCTAAATTGGCAAGATTACTGATAATTTGTGATCGGGTTATGGCATCAGGAGCACCCACGTTAAGCCACTCCTGAATCGCCAACTCGAGTTCGCGGGCACGTTGGCTCAAATTCGGGAATCCAAAGCTGCCGGCAGAGCCTGCCAATTTGTGTAAGCGGCGATGCAACTCCTGCAACAGCTTGGCGTCGTCGATTTCAGATAGCTTCGACGCGTCGCCCGCTATTTTGGCTAATTCTACCGGCAGGTGAGCGCCATACTCCGCTCGAAGTTTCGCCAGCTTCTCCAAAACACTTTTTTTACTGTCTCGACTCACCCGACCCCTCGAATTTAAATTGTATTGGGTTTGGCACTTAGCCAAATTTTGTTGATCTGCTCGGCCAGCGTAAGCGGGTCAAACGGTTTGGCAATGACATCTACCGCGCCTAAAGCCAAGTATTCGGCTACCTCTGAAGGCTGTACCTTCGCTGTCATAAAAACAGCGGGTACGCCAGCCATAGATTTTAATTCTCGCAATTGGCGCAGAGTTTCCGGTCCGTCCATTTCCGGCATCATCACATCCAGCAAAATCAGGTCTGGCACCTCACTCTTGGCAGCCGCCAGAGCCTCACGACCCGACGAGCAACTCACTAAAGTATAACCACCTACGGTTTCCAGGGCGAGCTCGGCAATAGCGCGGATATCCGGCTCATCTTCGACGTACAAAATCGTTTGCAACTGTGCCATGTTTTCTTACCTGTCCATTTCATACTTTATCGTTCATTGTACCGATCCAACCACTCATCCAATAGTTCGACAAGCGAATCGGCCATCTGGTCCGCCTTCTCAATCACAGCTTTATATGTACGGGACTGCTGGGTAGATAGCGGAACCTGCGACAAAACCACAATATCTGCGCCTCGCGAAGAAGTGTCCGCTATCTTGGAGGACAAGTCCAGACCACTACCGTCGGGCAGCATGACATCTAAAATAATTAAGTCATAGTGCTCGCTTTCTAGCAGTGTTTGTGCGTCCGCGACGGTTGCAACGCCGGTCAAGTCGAAACAGCCCTGCATCAAAATCGCTACGATTTCACGGATATCCGGGTCGTCCTCTACCTGCAAGACCCTCGGTAAAACCCGCGGTGGACGAGCAGCAAATCGCGACCCCAGACAGGCTGGCAACGTGAAATAGAACCGCGTTCCTTTGCCCACGTGCGTGTCGTAGCCAATATGTCCATCCATACGCTGCACTAGCTCTTTGGTGATCGCCAAGCCGAGGCCTGTCCCTCCCTTACTGCGGGTACTGGAGCTGTCCACTTGCGAAAACTTTTGAAATATCTGGTCACGAAACTCTTCCGGTATACCTTTGCCCTGATCAATAATACTTACGCGCACTAACTTCGGTTCCCACTCTAACCGAACGGTGACCTTGGCGCCTTCTGGTGAAAACTTTGCTGCGTTGGACAATAGATTAGCCATAACCTGCTTCAGGCGATTCTCGTCAACACTTACAATCACAGGGCGATCACTGACCCGACTCGTTAACTTTTCATCACTTAATTCGAAGGTGACATTGTGCTCGGCCGCATAACTTGCATTCTCTTCAATAGCTGAGCAAATAAGCGGGGCTAACAACCGCGGACGCATGGTAAATTCCATTCTTCCAGCCACCAGCTTTTCCATATCGAGCAAGTCATTAACCAAGTGTATTAAGCGCGAACTATTGGTATAGGCAATGTGCACCAAACGACCGACCTGCGCTGGCAAAGCACCCATAGCACCGCCATCTAATAGGCGTAATGAGCCGCTGATAGCCGTTAGAGGTGTTCGCAGTTCATGACTGACCGTAGCGATGAATTCACTTTTCATTTGATCGATACGTTTGCGCTCCGTGATATCACGCACTATAGCGATATACAAAGGCTCACCTTCTTGCATAATTTCGGAAAGCGCCAGCTCAAGCGGGAACTGCTCTCCTTCTCGTCGAACACCAACAAGGTCACGAGTGGCGCCCACTGCGCGCTCCTTTTGACCAGCCTTAAAAAGCTCGAGAAAACTGCTCTGACTGGTCGTCTCATTCGCCGCCAGAAGAATATCCACGGACCGACCAACAACATCTTCCGCACGCCAACTGAACAGTCTCTCAGCCGATTGATTAAAAGTGTCGATGGTGCCATCACTGCGAATTGCTATAATTCCATCGGCCGCATTGTTTAATATAGTTTGGGTACGCTCTGCAAACACCCGCAATTGCTCACGTTGAGACTCAACCTCGCTAATGTCACGGCCGACCCCGAGATAGCCATCGACGTTACCTTCTTCATCGTATACGGCGGTCGCCGTCAAGATAACAGGAAATCGCGAGCCGTCTTTTCTTATATACGTCCACTTGCGCTCATCTGTGCCACCACGTTTAATTTTCTCAACAAAGACATCAAACCCCGGCTGCACCACATACCCCAATTCTTGAGACAGAGTTTCAGCGCGCTTCACAACCTCTTCTTGAACGTGTATAAAACCTTGATCACGTTTACCTTCGACCTCAGAGGCGTTGTAGCCCAGCATTTTTTCGGCACCACTATTGAAGGTACGAATAATTCCATCGCGATCTGTGGCAATAAAGGATACATTAGCAGCGTCCAGAATTGCCTGACGCCAGCGATTGGAGTATTTAAGGCGTTCTTGTGCCAGCATTTCTTCCGTAACGTCCCAAAGGAAACCGTGCCACATGACACTGCCATCATCGAGCTTTTCTGGGCTGGTTTGACCTCGCACCCAAACTATTCCTTTATCGGGGTGATGATAACGATACACGGCGGCCCACATCGTCATAGTTTCCGCAGAAGACATAATCGATTGACCGACGCGTTCGACATCTTCTTCATGTATCCGCTCGATAACTGAAGCAGCCGATTCTGCTATCTGTTCGGGCGTAACCCCATAGACATCCAGAATACCGCGGCTCGCGTAGGGGAAAAACATAACGCCGTCACGGTTCATTTGAAACTGGCACAAGCACCCAGGTAAACTGTCGGAAAGCTTGGTAAAAGTCTCGCTTAGCCTGGAGCTTTCCGCCTCCCTAAACCAACGCTCTAGAACGCCGCCAACCCACCGCGCCATCAGCCGCACAAAATCGAGCTCGGTTTCACTGAAGGGCTCTGGCCTCGCCACCGGCGCAGAAAAATTTAACGTGCCGTAAATTTCGCCCGCCACCCATATAGGGACGCCAATATAGCTTTCCAACTGTGTGTTTATGTAGCACGGATGAGTGGCGAAACCTGTCTCTTTCACGTGGTGCATGGACAGGACATCACCTAGTCGCAAGGTGTCATGGCAATAGCAATCGGGCAATGAAAATACCTGCCCGTCGTGCAGCGCATCTGGCGGCGAATGTTGCACCTTGATAGTATAGTCGTCTCCTCGAATATGACTGATTATACCGATTGGTAAGCCGAGATATTGTGCGCCTAAGCTGAGCGATTTACGCAACTGTTCTTGCGGTTGCGACTCAGCGAGTGTGGCGATTTCATTCAGCTGCTGCAACGCTTTTTGCTGTTTAGACACCATTATGTCTACTTGTTTGCGCTCATTGATTCGGGTGTATACGCCTATCATGTATTGAGCACGACCTTGTCCATCACGCTCAGAAACTTTACCCCGGGTCAGAAACCAAATGTAGCGCCCGTCGCGATCGAGCACACGCTGTTCGTGCTCGAACATATCTGTTTGACTTTTAAGGTGTGCCACCAGCAGCGCGTAGCTTTGTTCGCGGTCTTCAGGGTGAATTCGCCGCAGCCACTCATCAACGCCTGTTTTAACCCAATCCCCTTTTGTCAGCCCAAGCATTTTTTTCCAGTGATCAGAAAACTCTACCTTATTGGTCTGAATATCCCACTCCCAATACCCGCTTTGACTACTTTCCAAAGCAAGATCCAACCGATTGGCGCCCATCGCTCGGCGGGGTGCATTTAACCTAAACCGGTTGAAAATAACCCAAAATAAAATGGCTATGCCAATCAAACCAACGGCTAACCACAAATAGTGTAGCCAACTGCTGCGATGCAATAGGACGTCAAAAGTCGGGTCAATGGGCTGACTGATCGTAAGTGTTAGCGCTTGTCGATCCTCGCCCCCAAGTAACTTAAACCCCATGAGTAAATAGGGAGAGCCGTTGCTTGCGTGTATTTCAATCGCTCGATTTGGTTGTGCCAGCATGCTTTCATGATTTTGCAAGGCGACGAGTACAGCCGCACCGCCACTCGAAAGCATCGCGCCATCGGGCGTGGTCAATAACCACCCCAGATCTGTCGTTTCTGCGAATTGTGATTCGAGAAAACTAACCAGTGGCAATAAATACACCCAGCACTGCGCCGGGGAAGGCTGCGCGGTAAACGGCAAGACTAGATAGACCTCTTGTCGCGTAACCAACCAATCTGAATCATGTATGTCACTACAAGCAAGGTCTGCAGAAAGGCCTGAGCGAAGAGATTTAGAGGCCTCTGGGGGAATTGCCTGCCATGATCCGTCCGGTTTAATGTCCAGAGTCACGGCGCCAGGCCATAAACTTTGGATCAGCGCGTGCTGCGACGTTGCCAAATCCTGACGCTCAGCTTGCGCCTGTGCAAACTCGCTCAGCCAACGCCAGCGTTCAATGGCTGTATTCTCCAAATGTGTGAGCTTGTTAGACCACAGGCTATGTTCGGCGTCCAAACGCAGCTGTCCTACCTGCCCATTTACCGCGCGATATTGATACCAGAGAAAACCAACGATCAGCGAGAACATCGCCAGTAACAGCAAAGGGTACAACCATTCAAACCGGCGCAATCGCACTAGGCCCATAATCAATTCAGTCCAGACATGTTGAATTCAAGGCTTCCCAATGGGTGAAATTGATTACATTTTTAAAGTTCTCCACCCCTATACCACTATAGTCTATTTAGCCGTTTTCTCTTGTGCCTTGGCTTTTTCTGCCCGGCGTCGGCGCACCTCTTTAGGGTCAGCGGTCAAAGGCCGATAGATTTCGACACGGTCGCCACTGTGGAGCACATGTTCGCGCGGTGGTTTAAGCCCTTTCACCCCGAGTGCCTGGCCAAAAATACCCATTTTGGCGGTTTCTAAGTCGATTTCAGGGAACTCTCGAACAATGCCAGATCGCTCGGCTGCCTGAAAAGCAGTCGTTCCGGGCTCAACCAGTAACTCAATTATTTTTTGTTTTTGGGGTAGCGCATAAGCCACCTCAACGGTAATTAAATCCAAGTCCGCCATTTTGCTTCTCTCACCATTGTATTCAATCCAACCCCAGGAACTGTGGAATCCACTTTAATTCGCATATATTTGACTGGCACGATGGCACAGAGCCTTAACCTGCGACTCGGCTATTTGCTCAAACATGCGATTGGCCGCAAAGGCAAGCAAGGGGTTTTTCATGCTAAAAACCAACTCGAGTGTTACTTTGCACTGGTCACCCTCATTGGCAAATCGCCACTCACCTTTAAACTCGCGAAAGGGGCCATCCAATAAATCTAACGTCATACTGTGCGGCGGGTGCAGAGTATTGCGTGTCACAAAGCTCTGTGAAATACCACCCATCCCCAAAGACAGTCGCGCCTCTAACCAACCTTCACCCGAATTGAGTATTTCGGCCTTTTGACAGCCTTCCATGTACTCCGGATACGCCTCAATATCATTCACCAGCTCAAACATCTGCTGACATGAAAAATGGATGCTCTCTGAGCGTTCAATTCGATGCCCCACACTTACCCCACAAATTTATCAAAAATACCTAATACAAACACCACCGCAATTAACACCGGCGACACATACTTGAGTACGAGTAACCAGCGCACAAACCAGCGCGACGAGTCCAAAGCCAGCTCGCGGCGCAGTGGCCGCTTGTTCATAAACCATCCGACATAAATAGCCGTAGCCAAGGCCCCCAGCGGTAGCATCACTTGCTCGGTAACAAACAAGCTCAAGTCGAATGGGGTCATTCCCGCAACTGGCTTGAAATCTTGCCAGCGATTGAGAGAAAACACCGTGGTGAGGCCCAACAGCCAGGCACAAAATACGATCAGCAAATTGGCCGCAACGCGGTGGAATCGAAATCGCTCGGTAAGGTAAGCCACCGCGGGCTCCAGTAGCGAGATGGTCGAGCTCCAGGCCGCTATCGTGACCAGTAGGAAAAACACCGTGCCGAAGACCTCGCCCAAAGGCATGGCACCGAATACTATCGGCAAACTGACAAACATCAAGCCAGGGCCGGCGCTGGGCTCTACACCGGGGTTGGCAAATACGATAGGGAAAATCACCAAGCCCGCCAAAAGTGCGACTGAGGTGTCCAGAATACCCACTGTCACCGCTGTTTTTAGAATGGATTGTTTGTGCGGCATGTAAGAGCCATAGGCCATAATTGCACCCATACTTAGGCTCAGGGTAAAAAACGCATGCCCCAATGCGAGCGAAAGCCCCTCCATTGAAAGCTCACTGGCCCGAAAACTGAACAAGAAATTAAAGCCCGCCGCAAAATCACCAATGTAGGCCGCATACGCCAGTAACAGCAGCAGCAGGCAGAACAGCAATGGCATCAAGATGCGCACCGCGGTTTCCAGACCGCGGGTAACACCAAACATGATGATCAAGGCTGTCATACACAAAAAGGCCGTTTGCCACTGCACGAGCGTGCTGGTATCAGCCTGTAAAGCGCTGAACGCAGCACTGGCCGTGGTGCCATCAAAGCCTTCAAATCCACCGCGCGCCGCGGCCGTGACATATTCCAGGGTCCAACCGGCAATAACGCTGTAATAGGACAGTATTAAAAACCCTGCCAGCACGCCGCTCCAGCCGATTAACGACCAACTCCGGCTATTGCGCGACTCATGCGCAACCTTCTGCATTGCCATAATGGGGCTGGCACGTCCGCGCCGCCCGAGCATAACCTCGGCGGCCATCACGGGCAGGCCAATCAAGCAAATGCACAGCAAATACATCAGTACAAAAGCACCACCGCCGTTTTCCCCGGCAATGTAAGGGAATTTCCAAATATTCCCCAGACCAACGGCCGAACCCGTTGCCGCCAAGATAAAAGTGCCCCTGCGCCCCCAAATGGCGTGTTGTTGTGCTCTTTTCACGCTCCGCTCCGGTTATTGAACTAAGATCACAGTCGCTGATTGTACGCTGATAGCATGGTGTTGGTGAAATCGCTATAATGCCTGCCGCTCACTCATCGACCAGAAATTGTATTTTCATGGCCAAAAAGCAGAAAAGTAATACCGGTAGCAACACAATTGCGCTGAACAAAAAATCCCGCCACGACTATGTGCTGCAAGACAAGCTTGAAGCAGGTATTGCATTGCTTGGCTGGGAGGTTAAAAGTGCCCGGGCCGGCAAGGTACAGCTAACCGACACCTACGTGATTTTTCAAAACGGTGAAGCCTGGCTGGTTGGGGCGCAATTTACGCCGTTAAAAACGGTATCTACCCACTTTGTGCCGGAAAACAACCGCTCCCGTAAACTCCTGATGCACGACCGCGAACTGGAAAAGTACCAGCGTGCCACCGAGCAAAAGGGCTACACCGTGGTTGCCACGGCCATGTACTGGAAGCAGCACCTAATCAAGGTGGAGGTCGCACTGGGTAAGGGTAAACAGCTGCACGATAAACGCGAAACTGAAAAAGAGCGCGACTGGAGCCGGGAAAAGCAGCGCCTATTCCAGCACACGCAGCGCTAGATAAAGACTGGGCCTGTCTCACCTCGACCCGTCGCGTTATTGAGCAATCTGTTCCGCCAAGCTCAACAAGTGGCCGGCAAACGCATCCCTGGCTTTGTCGGCCGCGTTCAAATTGGTGTAACTGACCTGCTCACTCCAGCGCCCCAGTGAACGGGTTTGGGTTAAGTCATAAAGCACGACGTCGATTTGTGCCGAATAAAGGGTGTCGTATTGGCCGTAAAACTCGATGGCCTCGGCATCCAGCGCGGTTGCGGTGAGCAGTATCAAATAACGCCCGCCAGCCCCGATTAAATGATCCTTCAAATAACTTAAGTCAGGTTGCTGCGCCTGCAAAGCCTGCTGCGCGCCCGGTACAAAAGCCGGGTCAAGCACTTCCACCGCATCACTGCGCAAGGCCTCATCCAGCTGTGTGGCGAGTGGCCCCACTATGGACGGATCGCCGCGAGATGCGATTACCGCAGCCTTAGGCGCAGGCAAAGCGGCGGACTTAACCGCAGCGGTACCAGGCGCACGGTGTATTTCACTCGCCCTTTTTGTCGGTTGCGCGTCGTGCATTATGCTGGCCTGCGCAAGCTGGGGGGCTGTACCCTCACTGACCGCGTCGGCTGCGCTTGCATCGGCGCCAGCTAAATCGGTTTTGTTCGAGACGTCATTATCGATGTCGGGATTATTACTGGTTAATCTTGCATGATTTTCACGGGTAGCAATGTCGGGGGAGCTCACCATGTCTTCGGCCACTAACTCGTCGGCCGCCGGCGAGCTGCTCGCCATTTCAAGATCGGGCTCTTGCGCGGAATCGGTGCCTGACACTAATTCTGATAACGGCACTCTAAAAGAATAAGCCGCAGCCCCCAATCCGAGACAGACCAGCAACAACACGGGCAAGACACGGCGGGATTGGCGGGCGGGCCGAGCCTGAGCAGAGGCTAATGGCTCGCCCATTAGAGGTTCATTCGCCAGATAGTGAGACAAATCTTCGACCAAATCTTGGCAAGTTTGGTAGCGATTGTCCGGGTCTTTCTCAATCATGCGCTTGAGTATGGACTGCAGGCGCGCGTCGACGTCTGGGTTGAGCGTTTGAATATCCGGCGCAGGCTTCTCCACAACCTGCAGCATAAGCCCCATCGGGCTTTCATCGTCAAAGGGTTTTACACCGGCCAGCATTTCAAACAGTACCACTCCCAAACTGAAGATATCGGAGCGAGAGTCTACAGCCCGCCCCTGAAAGACTTCGGGGCTTACATAACCTGTTGTGCCAACAAACTGGCCGGTGGTTGTGAGCTTGTCGCCTATGTCCCGCGCCAACGCAATGCCAAAGTCGGTGATTTTTACGGTACCGGAGGGTTCGATCATTAAATTGGAAGGTTTTACATCGCGGTGAATAATGCCGCGATCGTGAGCACAGGCGAGCCCCTTGGCCGCCTGCATAAGAATACCGGCCGCCTCTTTCGAACCCAGCGTGCCCTTTTCGCGCACCCTGTCAGCGAGGGTCTCCCCCTCGATACACTCCATGACAAAATAGGGTAAATTATCTTGCTCGCCGGTAAAGTAGATATGTACAACGTTTGGGTGATTGAGCGCGGCCACACTTTTGGCTTCACGCGAGAAACGCCCAACCAAAGACTCATCATCCGCTAAATGCGGCGCCAATACTTTAATGGCGACATAGCGGTTTAGCGAGCTTTCGTAACCACGATACACCGTGCCCATACCGCCACGGCCCAGCTCAGCCACTACCTCGTAGTGACCAATTTTTTGCGTCGCCGGAGCCTTGTCTTTGTCCTGCGACTCACTGATTACTGTCTTGTCTTGATCGCGATCCACGGGCAATTCCCTGTTAATGCCTATGTGTTGGCCTTTATACTAGCACCAAAAATCACTCCAATCAGGCAATAAGTGACGACTATGGCGCATCCGCGGGGACAATTTTCCAGCAAAATCGGTTTTCTATTGGCAGCCGCGGGCTCCGCGGTTGGTCTGGGCAATATTTGGGGATTTCCGACGCAGGCGGCCAGCAATGGCGGCGCCGCCTTCCTACTGGTCTACCTGATTCTGGCCTTTGTACTGGCCTACCCAGCGTTAATGGCAGAGCTCACCATCGGCCGTTACAGTCGCTCGAATGTGTTCACAGCCTTGAGCAACATGAGTCCTACCCCTTGGGTTCGCACATTTGGCGCAGCAATAGGCACCGTGGCCGTTTGCACCGCGGTTATCATTTTGGGCTTTTACGCTATTGTGGCCGGCTGGATGCTGGCCGAATTTCTGGCACCGGTGGCAAGCCTTGGGGGGAGCGAGACGGGTCACCTTTGGCTTAAGAAAAATAGCTTTGGACGCGATACATTCATGTGCGGCGTAATGGCCGGGCTAACCATACTGATCGTGGCTCGTGGCGTTGAAAAAGGCATAGAGACCTGGTCCACACGCTTAATGCCTCTACTGTTTTTGATTCTGACCAGCCTGATTGTCTTCGTTTTGATGCAGCCCAGTGCCGGCGAAGGCCTGAAGGCTTATTTGATACCCAATCTTAGTCATCTGCGAGAGCCATCTTTATATTTAAGTGCCATGGGGCAGGCATTCTTCTCGCTGTCGCTCGGTGTCGGCACCATGCTGATTTACGGTTCCTATTTACGCGATACCGACAACCTGCCTCGACTGGGAGCTTCTGTCACCCTGCTCGATACCGGTTTCGCCTTTACCGCAGGGCTGTTGATCATACCGGCCATTTACGTCGCTCAAACGCAAGGCGTAAGCATCTACTCGGAATCCGGCGACTTGATCGCCGGGCCCGGCCTGATTTTTCAATTATTGCCTGCGCTGTTCTCTAGCATGGGCAGCGCCGGCACCTTTCTGGCCTTCGCCTTTTTTGCCTTGATGACCATTGCCGCCCTAACCTCAACCATATCCATGCTCGAAGTCCCCGTATCTGTGTGCGTGGAACGCTGGGGCTTACCCCGGGCAAAAGCCGCGTGGGCCTGTGGCTCGGTCATTTTTGGCCTGAGCGTTATTATCATCTGGCAATTCGATACGCTTTTCTCTTTGGCCATCACGGTAAGTACCGAATACGCAGAGCCCCTTATTGGAGTAGCCCTGTGTCTGTTTGCAGGCTGGGTCCTATCGCGCAAAAAGTTATTGGAAGAGCTAACTAAAGGCCACCCGGAGATTGAGTCCACTTTGTTTTGGAAAGTGTGGCCTTTTTATGTCCGGTTTATTTGCCCGGCGTTAATCTTGATAACCTTTGTGCAGAGTTTGCGGTAAGAACTGTACGAGTAGGTGGTTGCAATTCAATGTAAAAAATCACGTAAGCAATGCCCTATTATTGATACATCCGTTAGAATTGATATAGGTAAAAGCGATAGCTGCTTTCAGCAACCAGCTCGTCGTCCGAGCCACCCACCATGAACAGAGCATCGTCATTGTTAAACTGCACGCCTTCATACATATATTGGTATTCGATAAAATTGTCAGGCACAGACATAGCGTTCCAAACTCCGCCCCCCCCATCTAAGATACTTGGGGCCACCATCCCAATAAAACAATCTATTTCCACTGGCCGACATTCTCATTAGGCTTGCACTCTCAGCCAAGTAATAGTCTTCTTCCCTCACCCACTCTCCAGCCTGCATATTGTACGTAATGAAAAAATTCGCTCTCCTGCTAAACATAATAAACCGCGTTGCGTCCGCATTAACTTCCATGCCGAAATGGGCACCGTCTAATGCATCCATTTTGTCAATGACTTTTGCATCAAGCGCGGCCGACAGCTCCCACTGTTCGAGCTTTTCATAAACGTATACAGCACCAAAACACGGGGGAAACTCGCAGGTTTTAGGCGGAATATTATGTGCAACCATGCCAACCTTGGCCAGGTCTAGAGAGTCAGCCTCACTGTCATTTAAGTTTATTGCAGAAGCCAACAGTAGTTTTTCCCCATCTCTCGAAAAAGATATCGCATCATCTGTATTGTAGCCATCGATCAAATGCAACTTTTCTGCCGGCAACCAGCCATTATCTTTCCATTCAAAGGTAAACATCCAGTTAGCATAGACGAGCGCCACCTGTTTTCCATCGAACGAAAAGGCTGATCCGTGCACAGAATGCCAGTAGATGAGTCCCTCCATGGATTTCGCTAGTATTGAACTTTTTTCAGTTTTTTCCGACACATCAAAGTATCGAACAATTACAGTTTCATCAGTGAATTCATGCGGGTTAGGATTATCGCCACAGCCTGCATAGGGCCCTTGTACTAAAGCCAACTTTTCACCATTGCCACTAAAATTGGCCTCAATGATGAAATCGTAGCCCGTCACTTCAATAGTAAAGTAGTCTATCCACTCATCATTCTCTTCCCTCAGTATAATCACGGACCGGTCACACCGGTCTTCCTCCCCCACAGCATACAAAGCGACATATTCACCACTCTCAGAAAAAGCTAGTATTTCATAGTTACCCACATTAGCCTCAATTTTAGTACGGCCAATAGCATGACGAAAATTGCCCGGCAGCCCTTGCATACTTCCTTCCACACAACCCGTTATATTGCACGCCTCGACAACATAGGTATTGTTTACTGCATCGAGTAAGAAAACTGATACATTTTGCTTGTGACTGCCATCCTCAAACTCACCAACAATAGATCTTTCCCCAAACACATCAACTTCTATTACATTAAGAGCGTCTGCATGGTTCGGTAACGTCGCCTGGAATTCGAGTCGATTCTGATTAATGTAACGATACGTGTAATCAAAAGCATCGGGTAATGGTGGAAGTACCGCAAACTCAACCGCAACGGTGCACGACTCTCGCAAAAATTCAATTGTGAAGGTATTGTCGATCAACTGCCCGTCACAGCCTGTCGCGGATTCCAGGTAGAAACCCTCTTCAGGTATAAGCTCAATCGCAGTGTTTTCACCATATAGCAACGCCGTCGGTAATCCTTGATAGCTACCATGCTCATTGACGTCTACCGTCACACTGACAGGAACCGGGGCAAACTCGGCACTAACTTCGCAAGACTCAACAACCTCATCAATCTCAAAAGAAAGACCAATTAATGCACCGCCGCAGCCCGTTGCACTGATCAGCTGCTGGCCTTCGTTGGGAGTAAAATCAATGCTCAAAGACTCCCCTTGGCTCACCGTGGTCAGTGCCGGGGTTGCCATGCCATTGCCCGCTATATTGACGACCACATCATAGTCAACGGCTGCTGAACTTAACGAATCCGAACTGTGGGAACTGAAAGATGAACTAGCAGGCTATTGAAAAACCCCAAGCGTACTCAGGCTTTCAGGCTGGCTCGTAATCTAGGCGGCCTTTTGATGGTGTGTGTCCACCCATCGAAAAAGGGTAACGACGAGTACGGGCCAGCCTGAAAGCCCCGGAGGGCGTGGCCTGAAGCGCACATCTGCTGCGCCTTGCCTCTAGCAAAGGGAACCACCCTGTCCGTCGAGACAAGACACAACATCTGCACGCTTCAGACTACGCTGAGCATGCATGAGGTTTTTCAACAGCCTGCTACACGAGGCCTGCCCGGATGAGCTTGATACCACACTAGCGCCAGCTCCGGAATTACCCGAGCCACCGCAAGCGGTTAAAAACAATATGACAATCAGCAGCAAGTACGCACTGACAGGCCGCGTTAGAAATTCGAGCATCACTGTTCACTCCCCTCATCCATGCAATCGTTATTGGCGATGAGCAACTTATCTAGAATTGCTTGACGCAGAGGGTATCGGAATAAATGTTAAAAAACTGTAACGGGTACAATTGTTAACAAATTAGATGCGGGATGCGGGATGCGGGATGCGGGATGCCAAGCCTAGCTTTTCACCACCCGCAATCCGCACCCTTTTATTTATATTTTAAAATGCGTAAGAAAGGCTAATATTAACGCCATCATCCAAACCTAGCTGATAGCCGTTATAATCCTCTTCAATACGGGTAATCCACTCAGCGCCTAAACGCAGTCCTGCAAAATTACCGCCGGTTATCACAGTATTAATACCGATGCCCGCATCCAAAAATTCGCCACCATAATTGGCCTGTAAATCGCTTGGGCTACTGTGACCATGTGGACCGTTGTAGTGTCCGCTAATGGAGTCTTGCTCAGACCATTCAAGCCGCGCCGACACACTCATCCAGTCGAGTACACGAATGGCACTCCACACCGTAGCGCCATACTTGTCGCCAAAAGCAAAACCCGAATCGTTTTCGTTTTCGAGTCGAATTTCAGCGTTAGCCTGAGCGCCCCAACTCACTATGCCACTAAACCCTGTATAAGTAATCGAAGGTAGCGCGTCAAACGTACCACTGCCGAGCTGCATACCGTAATGAACAAAGCTGCCGTCGGCGTTCTTTTCATCAACACTACCGGTAGGAAGGCTCACCCCAAAGGTTGTTATCAGTTGGTGAGAAGAACTTGGGGTCCAGTTATAGAGGGCGCTGACCACGGTATCGCCCCAGCCCGAGGTGCCATGGCTATGGTGGTGATGCATATTCATCATATCGGCCATTCCGTCCATACCCGACATATCGTTCATATTGGGCATTTCACCCATATCTGACATCTCGGCGTGACCATGTCCGGCCATACCGGTGGAAGCCATATCCATATCCATGCTCATGTACATAGGCATCAGCATCAACGTGAGGTTGTCGTTGGGAGCGTACATGATATCCAGCATGATCATATCCATGGTCATGCCCGTTGGCATCATCGAGAAACCGGCCATGGCCAGATCGTGTGCACTGGCCTCATCACTACCGTGAAACATACCGCTATAGCTGGAACGCAGATACCGGTAACCGGTCATAACCTCACCCTTTTTGTGGGTATGGTCAGCCATAACCCCTGCTGGCGCATGAGACTCGGGAACCGGGCCACCTTCGTGTGCCATAGAGGTGTTCGAGGCGGCGAGTGCAACAGCCAGAGCCAATCCGGTCAATTTTTGTTCCATTATCTACTCCTAAAGATGTGCCTTGTACATATGAGGTTGTATTCTACCCACATCCGCCCGACATATAGTGCGACAGATTGTCGCACAATCAATGTAATTTGTGCCTCAACACGCAGCGGCATCGCATTTATTCGCTCTCAAATAACGTTATACTAGGGCAAGCGTCAAACTTCACTAACAGGATGTAATGCTATGAAAGCCACAGGTTTTTTGTACACATTTCGAACAGTCATCACGGGTGCCCTTTTATCCGCGCTGGTTTTGGCCACAGGCTGTGCTACTGGTCCCGATATTCGCAGTGACTTCGATAAAAACGCCGACTTCCGAAGCTATAAAACGTTTGGTTTCGTTGACCCGCTGGGCACGGATAAGCACGGCTACTCTTCACTGGTAACATCGCACTTTAAGTCCGCCGCGCGCAACGAAATGGAAGCGCTGGGATATACCTACAACGAAAACGATCCAGAGCTTCTGGTGAATTTCTTCATGAACACAGAAAATCGAACTGAAATTCGCTCGTCTCCCAGAATGACGGCATCTTATGGCTACTACGGATACCGCTCAGGGCTGTACATGGGCTTTCCTGTCTATGAGTCAGACACAGAAACCAGACACTATAAAATGGGCACACTTAACATTGACGTTGTTGATGCTAGCGAGGAGCGTTTAATTTGGGAAGGGATTGCCGAAGGCAAGCTCAGCAAAGAAGCTTTGGATAACCCGCGCCCTGCCATTCATAGCGCAGTAAAGCAGATTTTCCAGCAATACCCCACGGCACCTAAAGCGGCCGAGTAACATTACGGCGCGGCACTCGCCGCGCCCTCTTACATTTGTGAATGCGACCCTACCTTATGATTTTTAAATCCAGAGCCGTTTTATTTGTAACTGTGACTCTCGCCATTGCAGTGCTGGCGGCATGTCAGAGCGCCCCCAAACCTAAAATTGAGTCGATATACAATAAGGCGGCGGATTTTTCAGTTTATCGGACATTTTCTCTGACCCGTGAACCAGAAATGCTGCTTTATGACGACGCTAAGCCCTATATAGCGGTTTTCAATACCGCCATCATTAGCGCCATGGAAGATAAAGGTTACCGCCACATCGAAGAAGGTGGAGACTTGTTTGTCAACTATCGGGCGGAAGTGGATAACCAGCTGGAGTCATTCAATAACGCCATTCCCATAACCCCAAATCGTATGGGTTATTACAGCTCCTGGGCCTCTCTCTATGGCCCACTGCCGCAAGAGCGCGAAGGTGGCAGCACTCGTATTACCTATACCGGGGCGCTGAATATCGATGTTGTCGATGCCAAACACAAGCAGGCAATTTGGCAGGGTGTTTACCAACAAAAAATCACCAGCGACAGGCGTGATGACCGGGAAGCTCTGATCAAAAAAGCGGCTGAAGATGTTTTAGCCACGTTACCTCACGCAAATAAATAAACCAGAACCCCGCCCCCGAGAGGCCTCACGGTCTCTCGGTTATACCAATCGTTGGCGATTCAACAAAGCCCACACTGAAATCAACAACAGCAACACCACGGGCACTAGCGTCGCCAGCACTTGCACCTGCCAGCCAAAGCTCACCAACACCCAACCGGCACAAAGCGATGCCGCAGCCTGCAGTGAAAATACACTGAAATCATTAACCGCCTGCGCCTTAAAGCGCTCGGCGCCACTGTAAGCTTTGGGCAGTAAGGTGGTACCGGCAAGAAAAAGAAAATTCCAACCAACCCCCAGCAACACCAAAGCCCACCAATAGTGCATAACAGCGTGTCCACTCAATGCGATAATCAACACGGCAAAATACAGGACACAGCCGCTCAACATTAGCGTGATAACGCCCAGGCGCTGCAATAAAAACCCCGCAAACAACGAGGGGAGAAACATTGCCATTAGGTGACTTTGGATAACCCATTTTGCCTCATGCAAACTATGGCCATAGTGACTGTGCATGCTGATGGGTGTGGACGTCATTAGGAAGCTCATAACGGCATAGCCGATGGCAGCCGAGGCCAATGCAATTAAAAACACAGGCTGGCGCACAATCTCTGAAAGAGGCCGACCGGTGCCTTTGTCCTGAGTTTGCAGCTGCTCAGGGTTGCGAAAACCCATAAACACGATGGCCGCCAAGACGATAGCCAACAGCAAAATCAAGAAAGAACCACTGTACTGTGCCAGCCCCGACCAGTGCCGGCCCCAGGCCCCAAACTCTGGCCCCACAATGGCGGAGACGATACCGCTTAACATAATCATGGATACAGCGGGACCTGCATCGGCCGGATCGCTTAAGCTCTCTATGGCGGCAAAGCGGAATTGCTGAAAAAAAGCCATGGCCGCGCCCATAAAAGCGGCTCCTGACAGCAGACTGATAAAGCTGGAAAATTCGGTTGCAGCCAATCCGAGCAATGCGCCGATCGCCGAGCAAGCGATACCCGTGAAACCTGCAAAACGTCGACCTCGGCGACGAACCAACGAAGCCGCCGGCAAGGTCGTTAACGCGGTGCCGACAATAGTACAGGCCAATGGTAACGTGGCCAATGCGGGGTTAGCCGCGAGCTTTGCCCCCAACAGCCCACTAATGAGAACCATCAATGGGATCGAGGTCATGACCAAAGATAAGGTTCCCGCTAACACCCAGACGTTGCGAGGGAAACGCAGCCAATGCTTCATAATTCTTACTTTCCTTAGTTGCAGTACACCCGTGCTGCTCGCATTAGGTGCGTCAATAAGCCAGATAACAGAGGGCGCTCTGGCGCATTTTTAGTCCACGAAAGCCTTTTCCAAACAGCCACCGAATTACCGCACCATTTTAACGCAATTGAGTGCACGTATCGTTAATTTGGTGCGCACCATTAGTGCAAAGAATACCTGTTGAAGCAAACCCGATTTCTGAGAGGTGATCAGTTTCTTTCGCCAAGCCCCATAAAATCGGCCTTTCCCGCACACAGCATACCTCTCATTTTTTGTTTGGCACGCTTCATGCTCAAGCAGAGTTTGCCATAATAGACAGGACATCAATAAACAATGCTGACCACAGGTTGGACAATACCGGACTGGCAAGAAGCCTATGCCAGCGGTAAACACACACCCGACACCCTACTGCAGGATCTGCTGAGTAGCCTTACTGAGTGCGCCCCCACCTGGACTCACATTGTTAGCGAGTTATACCTACAGCAAGCACTGAGCGATTTAAGCAACAAGAGACCGCAAGAGTGTCCATTGTACGGCATCCCCTTTGCCGTAAAAGACAATATAGACGTGGCCGGCCTGCCCACATCAGCTGCCTGTCCCGACTATGCCTATGAAGCTCGCCACGATGCCGCCACCGTTGCCAAACTGCGAGACGCCGGCGCGATTGTAATAGGCAAAACCAACCTCGATCAATTTGCCACAGGCTTGGTAGGTACACGCTCCCCGTACGGAGCAGTGCCTAATAGTTTCAACAAAGACTATATTTCCGGTGGCTCAAGCTCCGGCTCCGCGGTTGCCGTCGCCAATGGTCTGGTGCCTTTCAGTCTTGGCACTGACACAGCTGGGTCTGGCCGTGTGCCGGCCAGCTTCAACAACATTGTCGGACTAAAACCCACCAAGGGGCGTTTCAGTACCGCAGGCGTTGTACCGGCGTGTCGCAGTATTGATTGTGTTTCCGTTTTCGCGCTCTCAGTCGCCGATGCTCACTGCATTGCAGAGATTATGCAAGGTGAAGATGTAGGCGATGGCTATTCGCGCGAACCGAACACACTTGCGCAAGCTAAACGTATTGGCAACTCCCCAACCTTTGCTGTTCCTGCCAGCATTGACTGGTTTGGAGACACAGCTCAACAAGCCGCATGGCAGCAAAGCTTGATAAAACTCAAAGAGATGGGCACAACCATTGTCGAAATGGACTTTACGCCTATGCTTGAACTTGCCCAGCTTCTGTATGGAGGTGCATGGGTGGCTGAGCGCGGCGCCGCTGTGGGTGATTTTATCGAACAAAAACCCGGCAGCGTTAATGAAGTCGTCGGAAAAATTATTCGCAATAGCTCAAATTTTTCTGCCATTGATGCCTTTAACGCCGAATACAATCGCGCTGCTCTCGCCAAAACCATTCAAGAGAAAATGAAGGCCGTTGATGCCTTGCTGGTACCAACCACTCCTCGCTTCCCTACGCAACAGCAAGTGGCTGATGAACCTATTCTAGTCAATAGCCAATTGGGTACTTTTACAAATTTCGTCAACCTGGCCGATTGTTCTGCACTATCGCTACCGGCAGGAATTCGCAGCGACGGGCTGCCGTTCGGCATCACCTTGATAGCCCCAGCCTGGAACGATTTGGCTCTGGCCGAGTTTGGTCACCGCTGGCAACAGTTTTGCCCGTGGCAACGCGGCGCCCTGGCAGGAACATTACCGGCAGACGGTCAACTCACGTTTACCCACCGCGAAAACTGTATGCGCATAGCCGTTGTTGGCGCCCACCTAACCGGCATGCCGCTCAATTATCAGCTTACCGAGCTCGGCGCCCAATTTGTGGAAGAAACCACAACCTCCAACAATTATCGTTTATACGCCTTGGCCGATACCACACCGGCCAAACCCGCACTGGTTCGCGCAGAGAGCGGCCAGGCAATTAGCCTAGAGATTTGGCAGCTGCCGATGAGCAACCTGGGGGCTTTTTTCTCACAAATTCCAGCACCTTTGGGCCTAGGCAGTATCACTTTGCACACCGGAGAATCCGTAAAAGGATTTATCTGCGAAGCGGCCGGTATTGCCAACGCAAGTGACGTTACCGAATTCGGCGGCTGGAAAAATTATATTGCGAGCATTAAGCGAAAAGTTTCGTAATAAAAAATATTTGCGAGTAACTACAAGCGGTGAAGTAAACACTGCGGCAGTTGTCAGACTGCGGTGCAATCCGACGCTCGCAAATTTGGAGCCTTTACCGGCTGCAATAGGGGGAAGACAGTCCCCAAAAAGAAAGACGCCTGAAAAACAGGCGCCTTCGCTAAGCACTTGGAGTTCAACCAAATCGTTTTCTACACAAATGGAGAAAAACCATGATTCTCAAGCAATTGGCAAAAACCGTTGGGGCATTGGGTATTGCCTGTGGTATGGCGTTGTCCGCAACCACGAGCTACGCCGAAGATGAAACTATCAAGGTCGGTGTATTGCACTCACTTTCTGGCACCATGGCTATTTCAGAAACTACGTTGAAAGACACCATGCTGATGCTGATCGAAGAGCAGAACAAAAAAGGTGGCCTGCTGGGTAAAAAACTGGAGCCGGTAGTCGTGGACCCTGCGTCTAACTGGCCACTGTTTGCTGAAAAAACTCGCGAGCTACTCTCGCAGGAAGAAGTCGATGCAATTTTTGGTTGCTGGACCTCGGTATCACGTAAATCAGTATTACCCGTGGTTGAAGAGCTGAACGGATTGCTGTTCTATCCTGTTCAGTACGAAGGTGAAGAATCTTCGCGCAATGTGTTCTACACCGGTGCGGCGCCTAATCAGCAAGCCATACCAGCTGTCGATTATCTGATGAATGACATGGAAGTGAAACGCTGGGTATTGGCCGGTACGGATTACGTTTACCCACGTACGACCAACAAAATTTTGGAAGCCTACCTGAAGTCCAAGGGCGTAGCCGAATCAGACATTATGATTAACTACACCCCGTTTGGCCACTCTGACTGGCAGAACATTGTCGCAGACATCAAACGCTTCGGCAGCCAGGGTAAGAAAACCGCTGTAGTTTCGACCATTAATGGCGATGCCAACGTACCTTTCTACCGCGAACTGGGCAACCAAGGTATTTCTGCTGAAGATATCCCAGTGGTTGCATTCTCTGTAGGTGAGGAAGAGCTGTCTGGTATCGACACTAAGCCTCTGGTTGGTCATATGGCGGCGTGGAACTACTTCATGAGCGTTGAAACCGACGTGAACGACACCTTCATTGATCAGTGGCTGAAGTTCATTGGTGATGACAAACGCGTTACCAACGACCCAATGGAAGCTCATTACATCGGTTTCAATATGTGGGTGAAAGCGGTTGAGAAAGCGGGTACTACTGATGTTGACGCTGTAATCGATGCAATCGTCGGCGTTGAAGTACCGAACCTAACCGGTGGCAGCAGCAAAATGCTGCCTAACCACCACATCACCAAACCTGTTCTTATCGGCGAAATCCAGGAAGACGGCCAGTTCCTGACCGTATGGGAAACCGAAGACCTGGTAGCGGGTGATGCATGGTCTGACTACCTTGAAGGCTCTAAAGACCTGAAGTCTGATTGGCCTAGCATGAACTGTGGTAACTACAACACAGCAACCAAAAAGTGTGTAGGCGCTACTGCCGAGTAAGACCTCTCGTATTTTCGATATGAGTATAGGGGCGGCGACTGCCGCCCCTTGTTTTCCTCCGGGAAAGAACGCTAAACCATGACAGTGATGACAACCATGGAAAGATTTAAAAAAGTGGGCCCGACTATGGTGTACCGCGAATGTCTAAAAGTGTTGCTGGTCCTTCTGGCAACGTTATTGCCCTTAGCAAGTCACGCGCAAGCTAGCGAGACCGACACCGAATTTTATGCGCTAGTCGATCAGGTGGCCTCCGGCAGCCTTAGCAAACGCATTAAAACTGTTGATGCGATTGCCGAACTCAATCACACCCGCAGTGCAGCCATTCTGGAAGCCTTACAAGAAGGTGCACTAAAGAATGCGCGTGGTAAAGAAGGCTTGGTAGTGATTGAAATCGCCAACGACCAATACGTCGACGCAAAAACCGGCGAGCCTATAATCGATAAAGACTTAGGGCGCCTAAAGCGCGTACCTATTCACAACAAATTACGCGGCCAAATTCGCACGCTGCTAGCACAGATTAATTTATCCAGCGCAGACGAAGAAATTCGCTTAAGCGCTGTTACTCGCTTGATTACCGACGGTGGCGACGCCGACACCGCAGAGCTTTTGCAATCTCTCAAAGCGAATGAAACTAGCGCTGCGGTCGTTGAGGCCATGAACACGGCCATCGCCCTCTACAGAATCGAAAGTGACGATGCTACCGTTAGATTGTACGCAGTCAAACAACTGCGCGGCTCTTTAATCCCTGAGGTACGCGGCCCGCTTAAAGCTCTGGTCACTAACGATCCTGACAAAGCGGTACGCATTGAGGCGGAGCGCGCCATTGACTCCATTGAAGGCAAACTGAAGATGTTTCGTTTCGGCGAAAATGTCTTTTTTGGTTTGAGCTTAGGTTCTGTATTTTTGCTGTCGGCCATTGGACTTGCCATTACCTTTGGCGTGATGGGCGTAATCAACATGGCTCATGGTGAGCTCATGATGATCGGCGCTTACACCACATGGGTGATTCAACAAGCCTTTCCCAACCAAATTGAATACAGTTTGTTTATGGCCATTCCTGCGGCTTTTGTCGTGGCGGGGTTAGTAGGCATTGCCATTGAACGCGGCGTCATCCAGTTTTTATATGGCCGCCCGCTGGAAACCTTGCTGGCCACCTTCGGTATCAGCTTGATATTACAACAGGCCGCTCGCAGTATTTTCTCACCATTAAACCGGGCCGTTAGCCTGCCCGAGTGGATGAGTGGATCCCTGCAAATAAACCCCGCCCTGTCGATCACGTTTAACCGGCTGTATATATTACTTTTTGGCCTGATGGTGTTCTTCGCGCTAATGGCCATTCTTAAGAAAACCTCGCTGGGCCTCAAAGTACGCGCGGTCTCGCAAAACCGCCCCATGGCTCGTGCCGTAGGTGTACGCGCCAGCTGGGTAGACGCCCTTACCTTCGGCCTCGGCTCTGGTATTGCAGGAATTGCCGGCGTGGCCCTTTCGCAACTAACCAACGTTGGCCCGAACTTAGGCCAGGCCTACATTATCGATTCATTTATGGTCGTCGTGTTTGGCGGCGTCGGCAATCTGTGGGGTACCTTAGTCGGCGCCATGGGACTTGGTATTGTCAATAAGTTCCTGGAGCCCTACGCCGGTGCCGTGCTGGCCAAAGTGCTGATTCTGGTGATGCTGATTTTATTCATTCAGAAAAAACCCAAAGGGCTATTCCCGCAAAAAGGCCGGGCTGCGGCTGACTAGTACCCAGGAAAGCCAGTATGTTGCTTATAAACCATTGGCTTATCGCCCTATTGAGGCAAACAAAGCTTTTCCAAGCTTCTTGTTGCAATCGGGCTTGCGCTGGCCTTCGGGCAACGGCAGTACAAATATTTGCCGCCACTAACGAAGCACCCAGTGATATTGATAGGACGTGAAAATACTATGCTCACTCAACGATTATTAACCAGTGATAAAGGCGGAATGATAGTGTTGGCGATTCTTGCGCTAACCTGCATTCTGGTGCCAATACTAAATCTGGCGGTACCGGAAAGCTCGCCTTTTCATGTATCCACTTTTACCGTTACCTTACTGGGCAAATTTCTCTGCTATGCCCTTCTCGCCTTGGCGCTCGATTTAATTTGGGGCTACGCCGGCATTCTGTCGTTGGGACACGGCGCCTTTTTTGCTCTGGGCGGCTACGCCATGGGCATGTACCTCATGCGTCAAATTGGCGACCGAGGCAAGTACGGTGATCCGCTCCTGCCCGACTTTATGGTATTTCTTAACTGGAAAGATTTACCCTGGTACTGGCAGGGCTTCGATATGTTTTGGTTTACCGCCATTATGATTGTTCTCATTCCCGGCATACTGGCCTGGGTATTCGGCTGGCTTGCCTTCCGCTCACGCGTAACCGGTGTCTATTTTGCGATTATTACCCAGGCGCTTACCTACGCCTTAATGCTTGCTTTCTTCCGCAACGAAATGGGTTTTGGCGGTAACAATGGCTTAACCGACTTCAAAGACATACTCGGATTTTCAATTACCGCCGACTCTACCCGAATTGGATTGTTTTTGGCTTCCGGCATTGCACTCATGTTAGCGTACCTCGCCTGTCGTTACATTGTTACCTCGCGCGCAGGCAGAGTCATTGTGTCCATTCGCGATGCCGAAACCCGCACCCGTTTCTCCGGTTATAAAGTGGAGTCTTACAAACTTTGGTTGTTTGTATTCTCCGCCGTATTGGCCGGTATTGCCGGTGCACTGTACGTACCGCAGGTAGGCATTATTAACCCCGGCGAGTTTTCGCCACTGAACTCAATTGAGCTTGTGGTGTGGGTGGCTACCGGTGGTCGGGGAACTTTGTATGGCGCCATTGTCGGGGCTTTCAGCGTGAATTACGGTAAGACAGTGTTCACCTCTTTCTACCCCGAGGCCTGGCTGTTTCCGCTTGGTTTGCTGTTTGTCCTGGTAACCCTAGTACTACCGCAAGGTTTAGTAGGACTTCTGGGTAAAATTAAGAAGAACAGAGCTGGCGACAATTCCGATAAGCAAACAACCGATAAGGCCGACACAAAGGAGGGCGCGTAATGAATCCAATTAAACACGCCCGCAACTGGGGCTCCAGGGCACTCCCCAAAAAAGACCCTAACTTCGGCCACCCGCTGGATACCAGTCACGGCCCTATCTTGTACGTAGAAGATGTCAGTGTAAGCTTCGATGGATTTAAGGCGCTGAACAACCTCAACCTGTACATTGATGAGGGTGAACTGCGCTGCATTATCGGCCCCAACGGCGCCGGTAAAACCACCATGATGGATGTGATTACCGGCAAAACCAAACCCGATGCGGGTAGCGTTTACTTCGGCCAACAAATCAATTTGCTGGAGTTGTCCGAGCACCAGATTGCTCGCGGTGGTATAGGCCGAAAATTCCAGAAGCCTACGGTATACGAAGCACTGTCAGTTTACGAAAATTTGGAGTTGGCCACCGCAGGCGACAAACGATTTTGGTCAACGTTAACGCGCGGTCTTAACGGCGAACAGAAGGACCGTATCAGTGAAGTTATGGAAACCATTGGCCTCACCGACTCAGTTAGGAACGATGCCGGTAATCTGTCCCACGGCCAGAAACAATGGCTGGAAATTGGCATGCTACTGATGCAAAGCCCTCGCGTACTGCTGGTGGACGAGCCTGTTGCCGGCATGACCGGAGAGGAAACCGAACGCACCGCTGAACTTCTGACATCTCTGGCTGGTAAACACTCGGTGATTGTGGTCGAGCACGATATGGCATTTGTGCGCTCGATTGCCCGTGAAGTCACGGTACTGCATCAGGGTTCTGTACTTGCCGAGGGAACTATGGACAAGGTGCAGAATGATCCGAAGGTGATTGAGGTGTATTTGGGGGAGTAACGGTTGAGGGTACACGGAGTACGGGAAACGAAGCTGAGGCTTTCTTTCCCGTTCCCCGTTGGCCGTGTACCGTCAACCGCAACAATTTGGAGCTAAAACGTGCTAAACATACAAACCATAAACCAGTTTTACGGCCAGAGCCACATACTCTGGGACCTAGATTTAAGCTTGCCCGAAGGCAGTTGCGGCTGTTTGATTGGCCGCAACGGTGTCGGTAAAACCACACTGCTAAAATGCGTAACCGGCCTACTACCCATTAAAGACGGCACAATCGAATTCAATGGCAAGGAAGTCAGCAAGGCCAGTACCGAAGCCCGCGCGCGTGCAGGCATTGGCTATGTGCCTCAGGGCCGCGAGATTTTTCCGCTACTCACCGTCGAGGAAAATCTAAAAATATCTCTTGGCGCCCGCAGTGATGGCAAAAGTCAGATACCGGATTTGATTTACGAACTATTCCCGGTACTAAAAGAAATGAAGCACCGCCGTGGTGGTGACCTTTCCGGCGGACAACAACAGCAACTTGCCATTGGTCGCGCGCTTGTGCTCGACCCCAAGCTGCTCATACTGGACGAGCCTACCGAAGGCATTCAGCCCAACGTCGTGCGCGACATCGGCAATGTGATCCGACGCCTTAACGAAGAGTTTGGCTTGACGGTGCTATTGGTCGAGCAAAAGTTGCCCTTCGCCCGTAAAGTGGCGGATCATTTCTACATTATGGAACGAGGTAAAGTAGAGGCCACCGGTGCGATGGAAGAACTCAACGACGAGCTGGTACAAAAGTATTTGAGTGTTTAAACTGGTACGTCAGATGTCTGCGATCAGACGTCTGACGTACCCCCTAAAGAAGATAAGTTTTTGTTTAGATTACAGGTGTTCTACCAATACTCTTGCACCCGCGATATTTTTCCATTCTCAATAGTAAACAGGGCCATTAGATCTTGATCCCCGTCAGGCTGCCAATCGCCATGTTCATCTACACGTCCATAGCTATAAGCAACTGCAATATGGGAATCTCCCTGAATAGCATTACTCACCTGAATCATTAACTCCGAATCATTTTGGTAAGCGTCATTTTCTTGATTGCGAACAAATGCGTCCTGCCAATCATCTCGACTAAAAGCCGCTCCGTAGCGTATATGCTCATATCTAACCGATGGGTGCAGCTCGGCAAAGAGAGCTTCAATATCAGCAGGGGTAGACCCCAATCGATAAACAACCGTTAACTTGTCAAAATACGACTCAACCAGACTCATCTGACAGCTGTGATCACAGCGATCTGCCTGTGCATAATTAGCTAAGACTAAAATGACCAAGAACAGTACACACGTTATTTTTCGCATTTTGTTTTCCTTATGTTCGTCAGACAGTACCGAAAATTAGTTGGTACGCGCCAACCCTCGATCTAACAACCAGTCTTTCAATCGCCCACTCCAGTTGGCGATGCTTCTGTCAGTAGCACGCTGTCCCATATTAAAACCATGACCACCCGAACTGTAGAAGTGTGCTTCGGCGTCGGCTTTCGCCTCCAGGTAGCGCATATACAACACGGGTCCGGTTGCCCTGCAGCATGTGTCATCACCCGCAGATATTGTAAACAAAGGCGGTGCATCCTGGCTTACTTTATCCGGCAAACCGCCAAAGCCTGGGTACACCAACACCTGAAAATCGGGCTTTGCGCTTAATCGCTCTATTGGATCATTTGCGCTGGAATCGCTCCCGGTTTCTCCGAAGGAAATAAACATGGCAACCTCGCCACCAGCAGAAAACCCCATCATCCCCAGTTGGTCGGGATTGATGTTCCATTGTTTAGCGTTGTGACGTATCACCCGCATCGCGCGAGCCGCATCTTGCGTACTATGCTCCGGGTAAGAGTAAGGGGATTCAGATTCGTTGGCTAAACGATACTTTAGTACGAAAGCGGCTATACCGAGGTCTTGATAAAACTTCGCAGCATCGACGCCCTCTGCCTCGAATACCAGTTCGCGATGCCCCCCACCAGGGGCAATCAACACAGCGCCACCCGTCGCAATGTTAGGATCTGGGAAAAAAGCCGTTATGCTGGGGTTATGAATGTTTTTAACCCACCAGTCTTGCGCCAACTCGGGCTCGTCTTTTAAATGCTCAAAGCCGGGGGCACCGTCTTCCCATAAAGGAATGACTTCTTGAGCATAAAGCGAACTGGCGAAAAGCAAGGCACATAAAGAAATGATATAGCGCATATTTGACTCTCCATGTAGCTGTTCTTCCAACCCAGTGAACTATAACAACCCGAGCGATGCAAGCACTTGCCGTACTTCCCCGACACCACTTACCTGAAACGCGTTGATTTGGAATGCCTGGGCTGATTCAACATTCCGCCAGCTGTCGTCGAAATACACTATATTCTCGGGTGTCGTATTCAGTGCTTGCACAACGTGCGTAAATGTTACAGGATCAGGCTTAACCCTACCCATTAAGTGAGAAATAAACTGCATCGGAAAAAAACGATCTGCTTGTATGGTTTTTCTTACCACGGGCCACTGTACTTCATTGGTATTACACAAACATGCCAGGCGGTAACGAGGTTGGAGCTCTTGCAGCAAATCAATAGCGCCGTCAAAGGCCACACTTACCCAGCTTGCAAAAGCCTCTCTCAGCGCGTCTTGCGTGATTTCAATGTTCCACTCGTCGACGAATGCTGTGTGAAATTCACTGAAACCAATACGTCCAGATTCCAAAGCCCGCGCTGATTCACAAACGAGCCAACTATCGCCCACCTGTTTCTCCGACATGCCTGACCAACGTACAAACTCTGGCATTCCACCCAGTTCGACTAATACCCCACTGATATCAAATAAAAGAACCGGCGCCTGCTGCATAGGTGATTAAATCCTTTTCATACGTCACCTCACCAGAGGCGAATATGTAAAACACAGCTGTAGCAATTTTTTAACGCGATAACCTAGCAGGCTGTTGCTAGATTGAACACAAGAAAAAAGCCCGTCTAACCATAAGGCCAGCGGGCTTTTGCAAGGTCCGGTCATAACCGTCAACCGAAAGCTTAAAGCAACTTCTCCAAACCTTTCTTGGAAGCCTCTACCGCCTGCATAGGCGTCATACCCTCTGGGTAAACTTCTTGCTCCACTACCAACCACACGGGCTCAGGAGACTTAGCAAACTGCTCTACAACGGCCTGCCAGTCAACCAAATCCTGCCCCACAATGGAGGTAATACCATTGTCAGCGTGAGTCACCTTATTCAGCTCACCAAAGACAATACCCATTTTTTCACCCCAGTTACCGGGGGCCGCCTCTTTGATGACTGGCATTACCTTATCGTATTGCGTTACCTGAGCCTTCATATGCGCGGTGCGTATACGGTCACCGTAGCGGTTAATTAAATCTACCGGGTCTTTACCCGCGAAATAGGCCCAACTGATATCAAGCTGGATCACGACGTCGTCACTGGTATTCTCGATCATGTATTCCCAGTAGCTGCTATCCGCGTAATCGTTAAACTCGTCCTGGTGGTTGTGATAGCCGATTTTCATGCCGTGAGGCGCGAGTATTTTGGCGGTTTCATTCAGCTGTGCAACGATTTTCTCGATGCCTTCGTCGCTCCAGGCGCGACCATCAGCGGGGATGATTAACCACTCGACACCTAAGGTCTTATAAAAAGCGATGGTAGCGTCAATGTTCTCTTCGGTTAGTTTGTCAAAGCCAACATGCGCACCGCTAATCTCTAGGCCCAGCGAGTCGATATAGGCCTTAAATCCGGCCGCGTCATCACCAAATTCACCGAGATTGCCGGCCAGTTCAACGGCGTCAAAACCCATATCGGCCAGAGACTTCAGTGTGCCTTTAACATCTTCAGTAACATTGTCCTTTACGGACCAAAGCTGTACCGAAATACCGCGATAAGCGGAATCTCCGGCAAAGACCAGGGTGGACGCCATAATGGCGGTGACGGCTAACACACCTATAACGAGGCGTCTTGTCATGCGAGCTAAAGAAATCATGGTATCTCCATGTTGGTTATTATAGGGATCAAACCCGAAGCATAGACGCTAACCGGTTACACTGACAATTCAATTTTTGAAAACGTTACTTTACAAACCTGCACACTCAAGGGGCCACTCACAACTCTGTACCCTCTCTATACTCCCTGATTCCCGGTGGGTAAGTTTGCTACATAGCGCAAGCTTTCACCTGGCCCGCCTCTTAAAAGCGGTTGTTAAACACCACGTTACTGTTAAAATACCGCCGCCTAAAACTACCCGCAACAACGTTGTTCTGATCGCTGTGGTACCGCGCCATTGACGAGATTGTCAGAATTCAACAGTGGCATTCTACTCAGGGGCAAATGGTACAGATCCAATCTCTAAGCCTTGCCTTTCGCAATCCTTTTTTTGATCTGATATCACTCATAGATTGGTCCCATGTTAGTGCCTTGAACAAATTGAGACGCTTATCCACTGGCGAGTCGTCACAATGGCGCGCGAATTAAGGAAGCAAAAAACTATGACCGATAGGTCAGATAATAAAAAGAGGATATTCACCATGCGCCACCACACCAGGACTTTCACTTGGCTTGCGGCCGCCCTACTCAGCGCCCTATTGCTCAATGGCTGCGGATCATCCAGCAGCTCGCCGGGCACCAACAGCTCCTCCCATCAATCCAGCGAGAGCTCAAGTTCTTCTAGTTCTAGTTCTAGTTCTAGTTCTAGCTCTAGCTCTAGCTCTAGCTCTAGCTCATCCAGTATGGATGCGACCGCAATGCTCGGTACCGATGGTACGCAATGGGTCGACGCCAATAACAATCCTGTACTACTAAAAGGCACCAACCTAGGTAACTGGTTACTGCAAGAGTTTTGGATGATGGGACAAAGTACCCAAGCCGTGAACGACCAGTGCACACTGGAGTCGGTACTTGATGAGCGATTCGGCAACGCCGAGCGCAAACGTTTGATGACCCTGTTTCGTGATAATTGGATTACCGAACGCGACTGGAATCACATGGCTGATTTTGGCCTTAACGTTATTAGGCTGCCGTTTATATGGAACCTGATTGAGGATGAAAACAACCCCTACACGCTGCGCGACGATGCCTGGAAATATCTGGACCTCGCCATAGCCGAGGCGGCCGAACGAGATATGTATATTATTCTCGATTTACACGGCGCCGTCGGGAGTCAGGGCTGGGAACATCACTCCGGCTGCGCTGGACGCAATTGGTACTGGGACGGCGGCAACGGTCAAGAGGCCTCCTATTACCAAGACCGCACCATATGGCTGTGGGAGCAAATCGCTGAGCGTTACAAGGACAACGAAACGGTGGCCGCCTACGGGTTGTTAAATGAACCGTGGGGTACCTCACCAGAGAATCTCGCCGATGTCATTACCACTTTATACAACAAGGTGCGGGCCATTGATTCCAACCATGTCATCATACTGCCGGGCCACAGCGCGGGCATAGACGCCTACGGTAATCCCGCCGAGCGTGGTATGGAAAAGGTAGCGTTTGAAATGCATTTTTACCCGGGCTTTTTTGGTTGGGGCATTACAGGGTATGAGGCGCAACGCGACTGGCTAACCTGCGGCCGAACCGGAACCATAGGGGTGTGCGAGTGGAACGAGCGCGTACGCACATTAGACACCCCCTTTTTGATCGGTGAATTTCAGCCTTGGGCCGGCCAGGGGCTTGAGCTTGGCGCTAAGATTGCGCGCGCCACTTACGATACTTACGGCGAATACGGCTGGGCTGCAACCAACTGGGCCTACAAAGTTCTGTCCAATATCGGCGGCCAAGGTGCCGGCACCTGGGGCATGGTGGCAAACGAGCCGGGCTTAGGCCTGCTTAGCAAAGCTGACACCTGGGCATGCCCCGGATGGGACAGTACATTGGCATCTGCCTGTACCACCTCAGCGCAGGAGTTCACAGTGCCCGGCGATGGCAATAAAGAGTACTACTTAGCCGTTAAAGCCGAGGCATGCTGCGCAGGTACACTCAATGTGGCGATGGACTCTCTGGACATTATTCATGTCGACAGCGGCACGTCCGTGCTGACCAACGGCGATTTTGGTGACAGTGCCAGCTGGAGCGAATGGACCATTGGCGATGCCGTCAGTGTTAACTTCAACCAAACTGACGCGGCCACACAACCGACCGGTGCCAAGGGCAGTTATCTGCACCTAACGAGTACAGGACCAAGCAACGGCGGCCTGTACCAGAAGATCACTCTCGAAGGCGGTGCAGCGTACCAACTCGACGGAGTGTTTAAAGATAATGGCAGCACCGATGCCTGGGTGGAAATTTACCTCGTCAGCAGCGAACCCCAGAACGGCGAGGATATTACCGGTGAATCAATACCTCAGTTGGACTTTGCAAGTGCCAGTCTCGAGCAAATCGAAGCGTTGTTCGAGCGATTTGGTACCATCAACTATGACGTCCATCAGCCCTTGCAGCAGTGGCTAACTACCAACGAATCGCCCACCCTATTTGTATTGCCCTCTCCGACAACAGGTTCGAGTTTGATGGTTACAGAATCTGGCAACCAATTATATTGGGACGCCAATCCCGATACGGTTGACGGATATTACGTTTACCGCAGCCAGTCATCCGCAAGCCTGGGCAGCGTTATTGCCACTGTAACGGACACCGAGTACCTCGACACCAATGCCGATGGCTCGACATACTACTACCGCATAAGTGCATATCTGGGAGATGCCATCAGCTACCCCAGCAACATCCTCGCAACCGCCATTGTGCCTCGCGCCGTACCCGGAATTTTACAAGCCGAGGCTTTTATGAGCATGCAAGGCATTCAAATCGAATCGACCAGCGACGCGGGCGGCGGTGAGAACATCGGTTACCTCGATACCGGCGACTGGCTTGAGTACCAGCTTACTAGCGCCCAAGCAGGTGAATACGATGTAACGTTCCGACTTGCCAGCCAGGGCGGCTCAGAGGGCTTTAACGTCATCATTGACGGCAAGCCCCTCACAACCATCATCGTTCCAGACACTGGCGATTGGCAAGCCTGGCAAAACGTCTCTGCGAGCGTAGAATTACCCGCTGGCGACTTTGCCCTTAGGTTGGAGGCCGTCGGGGGAGCCTGGAATATGAATTGGATTGAATTCACTCAACCGTAAGTGTCGATTTAACTCTTGCTTCCCCTCGTTAGCGGCGCTTGGCGTCGCTAACACCTCTCTTTGCGCTCAACTGGCGCACTGCTATGATAGGCCGTATCTAAACTCTACATGTAACCGAGCGGTGGGGGCGACTATGCCCAAAATTCACAAGTTTTCGATTAACAGTTTGCAAGGTGAGGCCATCAACTTTGCCGATTTTCAGGGCAAGGTTTTGCTGCTGGTCAATACCGCGAGCAAATGCGGGCTGACGCCACAATACGAAGGCCTGCAAGAGCTGCATAAAAAATACGCTGATCAGGGATTAATTATCATTGGCTTTCCCTGCAATCAATTCGGTGAACAAGAGCCGGGCGATGCCGAGGAAATTCAAAACGGCTGCCTGTTAAATTACGGCGTAGACTTTTTAGTCAGCGAAAAAATTAACGTAAACGGCCCCGACACACACCCTATTTTTCAATACCTAAAAGAAGAGTGCCCAGGCTTAGGTGGCAATAATGTTAAGTGGAACTTCACCAAATTTTTAGTAGCGCCCGACGGCACCCCACAGCGCCGATTCGCTCCGGTTACCAAACCGGGAAAATTGGAGGGGAAAATTAAGCGGTTGCTTGGGTGATTGATGTCTGATGTCTGATGTCTGATAAAGCTTAATCCGCTGATCAACTTTGACTTTATTAATCTGTTTTTCTGCGTCAGACGTCCGACGTCTGACGTTCTACCCCCCTACCAACCTCGCTAAATTCGCCAGCGCCCGCTCCACGCGTGCATCCCACTTTACCGCGCAGTTCAGCCGTAAACAGTTGCTAAATTTTCCGCTGTTGGAAAATAAACTACCGGGGGCGAAGCTAACGCCTTGCGCCAGCGCCGGCTCGATCAGCTGTTTGGTGTCGATATTTCCGGGCAATTCAAGCCAGAGCACAAAACCGCCGGTGGGGCGACTGACGCGGGTTTGATCCGGAAATAACTGAGTAACACGCTCAATCATACGCGCCACCGATACCGCGTGTTCGGCTCTCGATTGTCGCATCATACGTTCGTAGCGGCTTTTTTCCAGAATATGAGCCATCGCCAACTGCGCCGGTGTGTTCACACACACCGTGTTTATAAACTGCAGGTATTCGGCGCGCTCAATATTGTTACCGGGCACCAGCCACCCTACCCGCAAGCCCGCGGCCAGGGTTTTTGATGACGATGAGCAGTAGTACACCAGCCCCTTGGTGTCCCAACTTTTTATGGGCCGAGGTCGCGGCCCGCTCAGTGGCAACTCGCCGTAAATATCATCCTCAACCAGCGGCACCTTGTAGCGATACAATAATTCTAATAATGCTTGTTTGCGCTCGTCCGATAAACACACGCCTAGTGGATTAGAAAAATTCGGCACCATCACGCACGCCGCCACTGACCATTTATCCAATGCCAGCTCGAGCGCGCCGAGTGAAATACCCTGTTCCGGGTCGGTGGGTATTTCCAGCGCCTTTAAACCTAAAGACTCCACCACCTGCAGCAGGCCGTAATAGATCGGCGACTCCAACACAACCACGTCACCGGGCCGGGTGATTTGCTTTAGCGCAATGGACACAGACTCCTGACAGCTGTTGGTAACCAGCACCTGCTCCGGGCTAACATCACACTGTAAACTCGCCAAGTGACGGGCAATTTGAGTACGCAGCTCCGGCGCTCCGGGTGGAAACTCATAGTTAACGCAGCGGCGCCTCTGCTCGCGCCACACTTTGCGGTAAGCCTTTTCAATGGTGTGAACCGGCAGAAAGTCCGGATCCGGGATCGCGGTGCCCAGATTCACCACATCGGGATTATTGGCCGACTGAATCAATTGCAAAACCCGCTCTTGCCCCGTAACTGGCTTAGGCGTTTTACTCACCGTGCGCACCCGCGGCGGCCGGCGCTTGGCCGTTTGAGGTCGCACAAAATAACCCGAGCGCGGTCGCGCTTCCAATAAGCCGCGGCGCTCCAATTCACGGCAGGCATTAACGGCCGTCGACACACTGACCTGATGCTGCTGACTCAGGCGCCTCACGCCGGGCAAAGCGGTGCCGGGCCGATACACCTCGTCGGTAATCAGCCCCTGCAAGCGGTTGGCTAGGTCTTGGTAAAGCATCGCCACGGTCTCCTTGTCGTATTAGCTATAGACTAACGCAGTGAACAAATACTGAAACGTACAGTAGGCGTCCAACAAAGCAGTACAGTTTTATAAAGCTACACCTAGAGCGGAACAGATGCAAAATAGATTACCTGTACTGTATTCGGCTAATACCTATTGAGCAGCCATAAAAAAAGCCGCTGCAACCCGGGCTGCAGCGGCTTTTTAAAACACTTAATTTTTCTTTAGCGGATTACCACCATACAGTGTAAAACGCGATAAGCACGATACAGACCGCCACACTGGCGATATTAAAGCCTGCGGTAGTACCAAAATTAACCTCGGAAAGCTCCACCGGCTGTTCGGTTTTATGCCCTTTGCCTAAGTGCGAAACCACCAGTGCCGCAACCACACAGAGCAAGAATACCAGCCCAACCCGATCCATAAACGGAAGCGTGGGCCACAATAAATAAAACCCGAAGCTCAGTACCGCAGAACCTATCGCCGCAACTAAACCGCCGGTCGCAGTGGTTCTTTTCCAAAACATACCCAAGACAAACAGCGCCACGATACCCGGGGTAAAGAAGCCGGTGAACTCTTGAATGAACTGGAATGCCTGATCAAATTTACCCAGCAATGGCTTAGCCGCAATCATGGCAATAACCAGGGCAGTAACACTTACGATACGGCCAACCAATACATAGTGGTGCTGACTCTTACCCGGGCGTTTATCCGAGTAAATATCCATGGTGAAAATCGTGGAAACACTGTTGGTCATGGAGGCCAGTGAAGACACAATCGCAGCAACTAAGGCGGCGAAAATAAGGCCCTTAATACCCACTGGCATGACATTCATTAACGATGGGTACGCCTGATCGGGTCTCGACAGTTCTGGCACCAAAATTACAGCGGCAATACCGGGCAGTACCACAATCAGAGGCATCAGTAGTTTTAGGAAAGCGGCAAACACAATACCTTTTTGCGCTTCCGTCACGCTCTTAGCGGCGAGGGTACGCTGAATAATGTATTGGTTAAAACCCCAATAGGACAGGTTCATAATCCACATGCCGCCGATCAATACCGATATACCGGGCAGATCCATATAGTGCTCACTGTCGGCGCTTAAGATCATATCGAACTTGCCCGGTAACTCAGTGGTCAGTGTAGTGAACCCCCGCCAAACACCATTGCCATCGGAAATTAAGTTAAGCGCGGTATAAGACAAAAACAACCCGCCAAAGACCAACAAAACCACCTGAATAATGTCCGTCATGGCCACGGCCTTGAGGCCACCGTACAAAGAGTACGCCAGTGAAAACACGCCCAGAAAGATCATGCCGTACATTAAGTCGACACCGGTAATGGTGTTAATCGCCAGCGCGCCCAACCAAAGCACGGCGGTAAGATTCACAAACACATAGACGCCCAGCCAGAAAATCGCCATAACTATCCGTACCCGGTGATCATAGCGCTGCTCCAGAAACTGGGGCATGGTGTAGATTTTGTTCTTAAGAAAGATCGGCAAGAAGAACTTACCGACAATTATCAGCGTGATCGCTGCCATCCACTCGTAAGAGGCAATCGCCAAACCAATTTTGTAGCCAGACCCCGACATACCAATAATCTGTTCGGCCGATATATTCGCCGCAATCAGAGAGGCACCAATAGCCCACCAAGGTAAACTGTTGCCCGCCAGAAAGTAGTCGTTGGTATTTTTTTCGTGCCCTTGTTTTTCGCGCGACACCCACCAGGCAACACCAATTAGCCCGATGACGTAAACCACAAAGACCGCCAGGTCCAGATTCGCAATAGTCATAACCGCTCTCGCTCTGTATCGTTATTGTTTAATTATTTATTGTAATAGCAACCATTATTGCCTTAGCCGGCAAATGCGCCGTCTTCGGCCGTACACACATAAATATCGGCAACAAGGCCCGTTTCAGCCTGATAGTGGCGTGCCACAGCGCGCTTAACAGCATCAACTTTGTCCGTGGGGCACAGCGCCACGATGCATCCACCAAAGCCACCGCCGGTCATTCGCACCCCGCCGGTATCGCCCAGTATACCGTGAACCAAATCCACCAGGTAATCAATGGCTGGCACCGTAATTTCAAAGTCATTTTTCATGGACTGATGCGAAGCGCGCATCAGTGCACTGACCTGACCGTAGTCGCCCCGGGTAAGAGCTTCGGCGAATTCCAGCGTGCGGTCGTTCTCACTGATGACATGCTTGGCCCGCCGATATTCCATTTCGGTCAATTTATGCTTCCAGTGCTTCAGTTGCACCAGAGTCGCATCGCGCAAGGCGTTTACTCCGAGGGCACGAGCGGCACCTTCGCACTGAGCACGACGATCATTGTACTCACTCTCCACTAAGCCGCGCTTAACATTAGAGTTAATAATGACTATTTGATACTCCGGCGATATGGGCGTGTATTGAGGTACCAGGGAGCGGCAATCAAGTAGCATGGCTCGGCCTTGCTGACCCAGCGCACAAATCAACTGGTCCATAATACCGCAGGCACAGCCGACAAATTCATTCTCGGCCCTCTGACCTAACTGCGCCGCCTGTGTGCCGGTTAACGACAAACCGCAAAGGTCACTGGCCACTTTCAGCAGAGCGACTTCAAATGACGCCGAAGAACTTAAACCCGCACCTTGTGGCACGTTACCGGTGATCAGCAAATCCATACCGCTCAATGTAAAGCCCGCCTCTTGCAGCACGTTAAACACACCGCGCGCGTAGTTGCTCCACATCATGGCGTTATCGAATTGAATATCATCCAGCGAAAAGCGATTCCTCTGGGACTCAACATCAACGGCAACCATATTAATGATGCGATCGCTGCGCGGGGCTGCCAACACTTGCGTCGCAAAATCGATCGCCGCCGGAAACACAAACCCATCGTTGTAATCGGTATGCTCACCAATAAGATTCACCCTGCCAGGCGCTACACTGTGCGCTTCATGGCTGCGGCCAAACGTTTTCTTAAATAATTCAGACAACATCAACCATCTACTCTTATTGTTGTTTGTAATGCACAGCGGGTAAATCTCGCAAACGCTGCGCGGCTTGCTCGGGTGTAATATCCCGCTGAGCTTCGGCCAACATTTCATAGCCGACCATAAATTTTCTGACCGTGGCGCTGCGCAACAGCGGCGGAAAAAAGTGCGCATGCAGTTGCCACTCGGGGTGATCGCTAGCGTCATAGGGCGCGCCATGCCACCCCATAGAATAGGGAAAAGAGGTATTAAACAAATTATCGTAGCGAATCGTTAACTGTTGAATCGCATCCGCCAGACTAATCCGGGCCGCCTCTGACAGCTCAGTCATACGGCTGACTGTAAAACGCGGCAACAGCAATACCTCAAAGGGCCACGCCGCCCAATAAGGCACCAGTGCGACCCAGTCGCTATTGCGGCACACGATCCGCTCACCCGAGCTAAGCTCGCGCTCGACGTAATCGAGCAGCATATTGCGACCGTGCGCGGCCCAGTACTCGGAAAAATTCTGCTGTTTTCTCGCCACCTGTGTCGGCAAAGAATGTTGCGCCCATATTTGCCCGTGCGGGTGTGGGTTGGAACACCCCATTACCGAGCCTTTGTTTTCAAAGACCTGCACCCACTGGTACTGCTCGCCCAGCTCGCGTGTTTGCGATTGCCAGCAATCCACCACCGCCGCAATGTCATCACGGTTCATTTCTGGCAAGGTCTTACCGTGATCCGGGGAAAAACAAATAACCCGACTACAACCGCGCTCGGCCACAGTGGCAAATAAAGGGTCGCTATCTTCGTACTCTGGCACCTGCTCATTCAGTGCGGCAAAATCGTTTTGAAAAACAAATGTGCCGGTGTAGCTAGGGTTGATATCACCGCTTATGCGCTTGTTGCCGGCGCACAAATAGCACTTGTCATCATAAGCGGGACGCTCGACAAGGTCCGGCGCTTCGGACTGCCCCTGCCAAGGGCGTTTAGCGCGGTGTGGTGAAACCAGTACCCACTCGCCCAGCATCGGGTTGCGACGTCTGTGCGGGTGGTCCGACGGATTAAAAGTCGATTGCATATGTGTAGTGCCTTTCATTGCTCGTGGGCATTTCGCTTGTTGTGTCTTTGCCTTCGGTCTTGCACGCGTTCGTCGGCCGTATACTTCAGGCAGGAAACCATCACAGCAAACACGGCTGACCGGTCACGGTCTAAGACATGTTAATAACCATTGGGGTTGGCCGATTGCCAGCGCCACACATCTTTTGTCATCTGCTCTATGCTGCGCTCGGCGCGCCACCCCAAGTCTTGCGCAGCCTTATGGGTGTCAGCCCAGCACTCGGCAATATCGCCATCGCGCCGCCCTTGAATATGATAAGGAATCGTTTTGCCGCAGGCTTTCTCAAACGCTTTTAGCATTTGCAGTACGCTATAGCCCTGGCCCGTTCCCAGGTTGTAGATATGCGTGCCCGCTCGGTTACACAATTTTTCCAACGCCGCCACATGACCTTCGGCCAGATCCAATACATGAATGTAATCGCGCACACCAGTACCGTCACAGGTGGCGTAATCGTCGCCAAAAATCGCCAACTTCTCTCGCTTACCCACAGCCACCTGAGCGATGAATGGCATCAAGTTGTTGGGAATACCATTGGGGTCTTCGCCGATCAAACCACTTTCGTGAGCACCCGCCGGGTTAAAGTAACGCAGCAATACCGCGCTCAACGAATTCCGGGCTTTGGCAACATCTCCCAGTATGGTTTCCACCATCAGTTTGGAGCTGCCGTAGGGGTTAGTGGCCGACAGTGGGAAGTCCTCCCGAATTGGCACCGACTGAGGGTTACCGTAAACGGTAGCCGAGGAGCTAAAGACCAGACAATTGACATTATGGGCGAGCATGGCCTCGGTCAAGGTGCGGCTGCCACAGACATTGACATCATAGTACTCAAGCGGTTTCTCTATGGATTCACCCACGGCTTTGAGACCGGCAAAGTGGATCACGGCATCAAAGGCATGCTCACCGAACAGATGATTCAGGGCTGCCTTATCGCGAACATCCCCTTTTACACAGGAAATACTGACACCGCTAATCTGCTCTAACCTGTCCATTACCTCGGGTTTGCTATTGGCAAAATTATCATACACCACCACCTCATGGCCCTTAGCCACAAGCGCCAGACAAGTGTGTGAGCCAATATAGCCGGCACCCCCGGTTACCAATACTTTCACAAAAAACCCCTTCGAAGTCCAAGTTAGAGTCTATCAAATACCATAAGGTATACGTTTTCCCTATTAATTTAAAGTCGTTTTCACTATGACAAAAATGCACACAAAAACCACAAAAAATGGGTTACATGTGGACATTTTGTCCGATAGAATCAAAAATCTGTGGGTAAACGTATATACCAATTAGGAAAATGGGTAATGATCACCATCAAAGATATCGCCAACGCTGCCGGTGTTTCGCACGCCACAGTGTCGCGCGTTATCAACAATGGCCCGAAAGTCGGCGATGAGACTCGCAAGCGCGTCAAACAAGTAATGCAAGAACTGGGGTACCGACCCAACGCTAACGCCCGCGCACTGGTCACCCAAAAGCACTCAGCCCTAGGTGTGGTAGTGGCCGAATTACTCGACCCCTTTTTTGCGACCCTCGCCCACGGCATCGACTCGGTCGCCCGCCAACAAAATATTCAGCTGCTCATGAGTGCAGGCTCGATCGAAAAAGACACCGAACTGCAGGCAATCGACACACTTATGCAGCACCGCTGCGAAGCCATGGTCGTTCACAGCAAAGCACTGGACGATGACACACTCATTGAGTTTGCCGGGCAAATACCGGGGTTTGTGCTTATTAACCGCTATATTCCGCAAATTGCCCATCGCTGTGTTTGGCTGGATAACACCGCTGGCGGTAAAGTCATGACCCAACATTTACTGGATCTTGGCCACCGAAAATTTGCCGTGATCAGCAGTCGTTATCAGATTGATGACCCCAGCGAGCGCCTGCAAGGTATTCGCAACACACTGCATGCTGCAGGGCTGACGTTAGACGACAGCCATATTGAATACAGCTCGCCAGATCAAAAAGGCGGCGAGCACGCGATGCGCCACCTGCTCGCCCGGGGCGTAGACTTTACCGCCGTTTTGGCCTACAACGATGCCATGGCATCCGGCGCGATGACGACGCTCAGCGATCACGGCCTGCAAGTCCCAACCGACGCCTCCATTGTCGGTTTTGACGATGTTCTGCTGGCAAAATACTGCCACCCCAAACTCACCACGCTGCACTACCCTATTGAAATGATGGCAGTAAAAGCGGCAGAGCTTGCACTGGCTTACGCCCGCGGCGAGCCCACCTCCACGACACACACGTATAAATACACCCCCACTCTGGTCAAACGCGACTCAGCCGCGCAGGTTCACCCGCGCTAGACGCGCATACCTGCCTGGCAACCCGACACCCCAGCTCCTACAGCACAGTCGCCTCGGCACAGAGCGGTACAGTTGCCTCTTGCCGCAGACTGTATCGCCTCAATCACAATTTACTGCATCTGTAATGAAAATCGGTAGCCCCCTAGCATGGTACCTCTCACGGAGGATTCGCCATGAACGACGCACTACTGACCCAACTGGGCATCATTACCGTTATGGTAGGTACACCCGGCCCCAACAACTTATTGCTGATGACCACCGGCGTGCACTTCGGCGTGCGCCAATCCTTGCCGCTGATTGCCGGCATTGTGCTGGGTTGCGCCGCAATGCTGCTCAGCACCAGCTACGGCGTGAATCACTTGTTTAGTGCCTACCCCCTCAGTAAAACGCTGTTCAGCGCTGCGAGTGCCGGCTTCCTCGCCTATTTAACGCTGGGACTGTTGCGCCAGAGCGCGAGCAACACCACCGGGCCAATGGGCAGACCCTGGAGCGTATGGCAAGGCGCTGCATTTCAGTGGTTAAACCCCAAGGCATGGCTAATGTGTATGACCCTTGCCAGCACCGGCGAGGCGAATGCACTGTATTCTATGCTGACACTGGCGGCCATTTTTTCTCTGGTAGCTACCCCTTTGTTATTGGCCTGGAGTTGGGGTGGTTATTATTTGGCACATTGGCTCAGCCTACCGGGCAGGCTGAGCTGGTTTAACCGCGCCATGGCGGCCTGCCTGCTCGGCTGCGCCATCAGTCTACTTTGGACGTAGTACAGACGAACTTGGGCAAGGTAAAGACGGATATGGGCAAAGTAGCTAGACGCTTGGGCAAAGTGCCGACCGAGCCAATGGCAGATATAACACCATAACTGGCAGCGAAAACCTCTTTACTCCCCGCCAAGTGCTATAATGTCGTCAAACTCGGCGCGTTTCACAGACACGCTCACCCTAATTTGTATAGACTGCTTGTTACCGGATCAACGATAACTCGACAAGGAAGCAGCTGTGAGTAGTCTCAATAAACAAAGCGCGTTCATGTTTGGCGACAGTGATTTCCCCACCATAGAACTTTCCAGTGCCAGAGTCCGGCTCAGGCAATGGCAGGCCTGCGACTTGCCGGCCTTTGCCGAACTTAACCGCGACCCTGACGTCATGGCCTACTTCCCGTCAACCTTGACTCAAACACAAAGCGACGAGCTGGCCAGCCGCATGCAACGGGGCATTGCCAAACGTGGTTGGGGTTTTTGGGCCGCCGAGCTGAAAACTACCGGCGAGTTAATTGGTTTTGTTGGCCTCAACAGCCCGAGCGCAGATTTGCCCTTTAGCCCCTGCATTGAAATAGGCTGGCGTTTAGCGCGCCCGTACTGGCGCCAAGGCCTTGCTACCGAAGCGGCCACCAGCGTACTCGACTTTGGCTTTAACGCCCTCGGCATGCCTGAAATTGTCGCGTTCACTCATGTGAAAAATTTCCGCTCGCGCGCCGTTATATTACGCCTTGGCATGCGCGACACGGATCAAAACTTCAAGCACCCAGATATTGCGCACGATCACCCCCTCGCCGAACATGTGCTATTCAAATTAAGGCAAAACGATTGGCAAGCCCATAAAAAAACCGCGCCGTAAGCGCGGTTTTTTTAAATACAGTAGTTTCGCAATAGTTACTCGGGTTTCACAAAGCGCAACGTCATACGATCGCTCTCGCCAATGGCCTCATATTTCTCACGATCGGTATCACCCATACGATAGGAGGGTGGCAAGGTCCAAACACCTTTTTCGTAATCGGCCGTATCTTTCGGGTTGGCGTTGATGTCAGATTCGGCTTCCAGCTCAAAGCCCGCCGCCTGGGCCGCTTTCACTACGGTACTTTTCTTAATGTAACCGCTTAGGTCCTGCGCTTCATCAGCGTAGCTTTCCGGCAATTGGTGATCCACCACACCCAGCACACCGCCGGGCTTTAGCGCTGTGTAAAAGGCATCAAAGGCAAGCGCAAGATTCTCTTCACCGCCGCCACGCATGTACCAGTTGTGCACATTGCGGAAGGTCAACACCATATCAGCGCTGCCCTCGGGGGCGATATCCAGCTTGCTGGGCATTTCGAACAAAGAGATCTTAACTTGGTCGTAAAGCTCGGGGCTCGCCGCGACTTTTTTATCGAAGCCTGCGCGCGAGTTTTTGTAGTAACCCACACTTGAGTTGGCGTCGAAGTGCGCCGCATAAAAAGTGCCGCTATCGCGCAGGTAAGGCGCCAGAATTTCGGTATACCAACCGCCACCCGGGGCAATTTCAACCACGGTCATGTCGGGCTTAATGCCAAAAAAAGCTAAGGTTTCTGCCGGGTTGCGAAACTCATCGCGGCTGCTGCTCTCAGCGCGGTGATCGGCGGAGATGACATCTTGCAATTTTTTATCTTCGGCGGCAGCCCAACTGCTGGCCGTTACCGTTAATACCGCCAGAGCGGTTTTCAATCCAGTAAAGATGGTCATGCGGTGTCCCTCTATGGTCGTTTTTGGGTATCGTTAATCGCCACCTCTTATCATGGAGGCAATTATCTGAGTCTCAAGGGTCAAGCTACCACATCACTCTACGTGGTCGAACGCTTTTTAAGTGAATAAAAGTTAATGGGGATTTCATCGCGGTGCTGCAACAACTCAAAGCCTGCCTCGGCAAACATAGCGGGCTTATTCTGCTTGTGCCAAGCCATCACAAAAGGCTCGTACACCCGGCTGGCCAGTGACTTGAAATACCAGTGGCGCCAGCCTTTTGCCGTGAGCAAACTGGCAAGTTTTACCGGCAGCAGCTGGTTTTCTGAAGGCTCGGCAATCAGCAAACAGCCGCCCGGGCGCAGCACCCGGTGCGCTTCGGCAAGTGCCTGTTTAACGTATTTGGGGGGCATTTCGTGGAACAGAAAACTCACCACCACGGCATCAAAGCGCTGGTCAGTAAAGGGCAAATCCTCGGCCGGAGCCTGAATAAAACTAACACCTGGGTTATCGGTGGCCGCATGCTTAAGCAAATAAGGGGATACATCCGCCCCCCAGACATCGGCCACTCCCACAGATTGCACAGCGGCGGCCAATTTGCCGCCCCCGGTGCCGATATCCAACACCGCTTTCGCGTCGGTTACGCGCTCGGCAATCTCCTGGCGAATACGGTGCATACTACCCAGCATGGCGCGGTCAAAACCGGTGATATAGCCACGCGCAATGCGACTGGAATAATTGCCATTGGGCAGGTTGTGAAACTCCTGCAGCGCGTACTTAGGGATCGCCCGAAACAGGTCGTGCCCGGCATCGACCACCACTTGGCGACGCTGGCCAAATATCGACCGCAAAAAGCGCCACAGCCCGCTTGGCCTCGCCAAATCCAGTTCATCCGCCCAGGTTTTGCTTAACTCCAGCGCCTGCCAGTCGGGCACGCGAGGGTCGCGAGAAGTCATCTGATTACAATCTGCGTTCATGGTCACAATGAGCTAGTTATTCTGAAGTCGCAGAATAAAAGCCTGCAAATGAAAAATCCAGCCGTTATACTCGATTTAGCCCGAACAAAACTCTTTGCATTCACTCTATTTGCCAGAGAAGGATACTCCAATGAAAGTTATTGCAATCACCACACTAGCCTGTGCCTTGACCCTACCGGCCGCGAGCTTAGCGGACGAGGTCACCGACGCCGTCGACGAGGCCATAAGCGCCTATAAAGACGGCCAACTCACCGAGGCGGTAAGCCAGCTCGATTACGCCGCAGGCCTGATCCGCCAGCAAAAGGCAGAAGGTATTCTGGCGGTATTCCCAGACCCACTGAGCGGCTGGAGCGCCGAGGACGCCGAGAGCCAATCCGCCGGTGGCATGATGATGGGCGGCGGCATTACCGCCAACCGCACCTACAACAAGGGCAATATGAACATCAGCATAGAACTGGTAACCGACTCGCCCCTGTTGCAATCGATGATGGGCATGTTCAACAACCCCTCCCTAATCACCATGAACGGCGGCAAACTCATCAAAGTCCAAGGGCACAAAGCCATCTACAACGGCCAGCAAAACGACCCCGAGATTCTGCTGATCGTGAACGGCAATGCCATGTTCACCCTGCGCACAAACGGCGCCAGCGGAGAAGACCTGAAAGCCTATGGTGAGGCGTTGAACTTGGATGCGCTTTGATCGCAAATGCGATCATAGCGCCGTCGGACGTCCGATGTCGGATGTCCGACGCCTAAAACCGCATTTGCATCAGACCTCAGACTTCCGTCATCAGGCCGTTTAATCTCTTGTATCCAACCTCTGCCGGCCCTACAATAGCCGGCCCTGTGAACTTAGCAGTCATTGTTTTGTCATAGAGGTGAGTTTAGCGGCGCCAGCTGCACCCAGTTTTGGGGGCGATTTGGATTCGACGCCGGTGGCAAAACTCAAGGTGCATGTCGTGAGGGTAGCGAATCACGTAAATCCAAAGCTGCATTTTATTAGTTGCCAACGACGACAACTACGGTGCCCAATTAGCTGCGTAAGCAGTTGATGAAGCACTTCTAACGGTACGCCGTTAGCGGTCCGTAACAAGGTGCCAGTACCGCGTTGCAGACTGTCATACAGAACTGGATAGCTGTGTTGTTATGCCCGTGGCAACACTGCGAAACTTAAAGCGGACTCGCTCCCTACACCCTGCCCGTTGGGTCGTAGATGAGCTAAATTAATTAACGGAAACTAAGCATGTAGAGCCGCGAGCGGAGTGCCGGCGGACGGGGGTTCAACTCCCCCCGCCTCCACCACACAAACAAGGTCACCCAAATGGGTGGCCTTTTTTGTTTGTGGGGCGAGTAGAGAGTGTCCCCCGTAGTGGGGTTGACCGCAAGGGACTGCGGAAATGCCGAAAATGCATCGCTACATGGACGTAGTTTATTAGAGCAACGCAGGAGCAGTTGCCGATGGAGCAATTTTCGGTCACAAAATGCCGGGCAGATATTTGCTCCTGCAATATCTGCATTTCCACCATCCCTGGTGGTCAAGCATTTTGCACAGCCGACCAGGCTGCTCGAAGGGGCAAGGTGAATGGCGTGAAGCGGCAGAGAAGGCGGCCTGGGCTGGGCGCACACGGAGGTGCGCCATGCACTCCCCCGCAGCCTTTTTTGTTTGTGGTGCGAGTAGAACCTGCCCCGCCTTACCGGTTAGGCCCGAAACAGCAGAACATCGGCAATCCAGACCACGCTAATCAGTCGATATCAGCCAAACTGGAAAGCTTTTCGATCAACGGTGGCAACTCGTCTTGCACAATACTCCAAACAGTATCGTCATCAATGCCAAGATAACCATGAATTAAACGATTACGGGTCGCAATGATCATGCGCCAAGGAATATCTCGGTGAGCGGCGCGAACATCATCAGGTATATGGGTAGCAGCTTCACCGATAAGCTCAATGTTGCGTAAAGTCGCATCGTAAATCATAGCGCTTTGTATAAACTGTGACTGATCCAAACCATCGATGTACTGCAATGCTTTGTCAGCAAACCCGATCATATCGGTAATGTAAAAGCCCCATTCACGTTCAGACATGAATACGCTCTTGCTCAACATAGGTCAGCAGCTCTGCGCGCAAGGCCTTTTGAGTGACAAGATCTACCGAGCAGCCGAGTAAATCTTCCAAATAGAATTGCACGCCAAAATAGCGTTTGGCGGTCGCGGGCCCATTAAAGTGGACCAAAATATCTACATCGCTGTTTTCGTGAGTGTCATCACGGGCAGTAGACCCGAATAAATAGAGTTCGCTAACACCAAATTTGCTTTGCAACTCAGCTTTACACGATGTAAGCAATTTCAAGGCTTTTTCACGGTTCATAGCGTAATTTCGATTACAGTCGTTAGCTCTATAGTATTTTGAATAGGACGGGGGTTCAACTCCCCCCGCCCAAGGTCACCCCCACTGGGTGGCCTTTTTTGTTTGTGGGGCGAGTAGAGAGTGTCCCCCGTAGGGTGGTTGACGTGCATGGACGCACTAAGACCCAAAGCACTCGCACGCTCGCGGGCCAGCTTTGTCGCGGGCGCAGGGTGAGGCAAGTGTGTAAAATGCGCCGCCGAACGACCACGAGCTACGCTAGTGGGCCGGCCCCGAAGGACGCAGGAACGATCACAAATCTGACCGGATCAGATTTGCACACCACATTCCAAACTGGATCTAAACCGCAATACCGATTATCGTATGCGCTTGTTTAAAACCCATAGAAAAGAGACACGATTATGCCTCAAGCCGCCGCACGTCACATTCTGGTCGACAGCGAAGCCACCTGTAACGAACTGAAAGCGAAAATTGAAGCCGGTGAAGATTTCGCCAAATTAGCGCAAGATCATTCCAGCTGCCCTTCGGGCCGCAACGGCGGTGATCTGGGCACCTTCGGCCCCGGCCAAATGGTTGCCGAGTTCGACAAAGTCGTATTCAGCGCACCGGTCAACGAAGTTCAGGGCCCGGTTAAAACCCAGTTTGGTTATCACCTGCTGGAAGTCACCGAGCGTCAGGACTAACAGGAACTAAAAACACCACGCCCGTTTCGCTACCCGAACTGGGCGTGGGGCAATTCGAGATCAATCGTACAATTGCCGCAATTACAGCGTACCTCAGGGGTACAAGAGAAAAATTACGCGAACTACTTTAAACCTTTCGCGATACCCTTCCGATAACGGCATGGCGGCATAAAGGCAAATAATGCACGCCGCCCAACTGCGCACCTAACGATTGATGAGTCCCCGCTGCACTGACCACTCTAGCGATTGTCCACCATGGGCGTTAGCGATAAGACTCTGGCGCCTTAATATGCTGGGCAAACTCTTCGGAATCGTGCTGTATCCACAATTGGGCATTGGTTTGTGCCAAAACCTCGTCGATAAATGCAAAAGATTGAATGGTAGTGGCTTTATCGTTCCACACAGGAATTCCATAGTGCTCTCTGTTCAGTGCAAAGTGATATAAATCACCCGACAAAACCACCGGCCCCGTCTCCGCCAAATCGATGTACAGGGACTGGTGACCTTGGGTGTGCCCTGGCGTCGAGAGAATGACAACCGAACCATCACCAAAGACATCAACATGGCCCTCAACCGGAGTGACTTTGTCTGCCGGGCGCTGATGATAATGATCGGGATGGTAACCGTAGGCGCTGGCCTGGTCGGAGTAAGCCATTGCTTTTTCCCTGCCCTGCATCAACCACTGCGCCTGCGAAAACATCGAACTGTTACCGGTGTGATCACGGTGCAAATGGGAAAACACCAGATAATCAACTGACTCCGGCGGTATGTTTAATTCTTGCAGTTGCGCGGCTAGCGGCTTCTCGACCCAGAAACGAAAGGCACCATCCATTACCTCAATACCCTCGGGCAGCTCCGCCAAGGCATCATCAAGGCCTGTGTCCCACAATAACGTTGCCTCGGGATGGCGCACCAAAAAGCAAGGGCTCACCATTTGCAGTGGCTCGTCGTCCTGCAATAAAGGGTTAAAAAGCGACGGCTTCCGAGCTTCGAGGTGACCACAATCCAATACATAAAGGGTGATCGGTACCTCGCCTGAGGTGGACAGGCGCGGCAGCTCAGCAGCCACCGACACCTTGACCATCAATAATATGAAAAATGAGCTCAATAATCGCATGCTTATCTCCTGTGATTTATAAAGGTAAACATGCTAACGTTTCATTTACAGGATAATAATAGGCATATTTGCAATGGATCATCCCACCAATGAACATAAAGGCCATCACCTGGACGACACGCTCATCGCCATTGAGGTTCTGCGACGGGGCAGCTTCGCCGCCGCAGCCAAGCGTCTGAATATGCCTACCAGCACAGTAAGCCGCCGGATAACCAACCTAGAGGCCGCGCTGGGTGTCAGATTGCTCGACCGGACATCTCGCAAAGTCCGGCATACTGAGCAAGGTAAACTACTATTGAGCTTATGCGAAAACGCAATCGACGAGATTAGTGCCAATCTCAACACCGTGGTGCGCTCAAAACACACCTTGAGCGGCCCCATCCGAATTACGGCCCCAGTACTGTTAGGGAACGAACTTTTCTCAGGCTGGTTCAGTGAATTTATGCGGGAATACCCTGACGTCACGCTGGATGTCTTGCTCAGCAACCGTAATGAAGATTTACTGACCAAAGACATCGATCTTGCCATACGCCTCGGGCCGCTACCGGATTCCGGTTTTATCGGTCAACGGCTGTTTACCACCCACTCCGTACTCTGCGCGTCCCCGCACCTGTGGGACGCGCAACGGCAAGTAACCCTCACCCAACTGCAGGAACTACCTTTCTTACTGATGAACTCCCAGCGCGACGGCATTATGTTCGAGACCGAGCGCTCAGGGGTTAGCAATTTCCGCCCGAGTAAAATTGCTCTCGTATCCAATGACCTCGCTCTAATACGCGAAGCGACGCTTGCAGGCTCCGGCGTGGCCTGTCTGCCTAAAGAAGTTATCGCCTCAGCGTTGCAACAGGGAACACTGATTAACATCGCCCCCTATGCCAAAATCAATACACCGCGACACATTTATGCATTCTATCCAAGCCGACGTTATATGCCGGAAAAAGTGCAAAGGTTTCTCGAATTCATTAGCAAAAAATGCGAACAGTACAGCTAGCAAGGCTGTAGAAAACCCCTTGCATGCTCAGCGTGGCCTGAGTGGGTGAAAAGGACACCCGCGGCTACGTTGGCTAACGAACGTGCCTTTTTAATCACTCAACACCAAGAAAATGACACCTTGAAGCTTCAACAAGCGTGTTGAATTGAATAAAGTATACTGACTACAAAGCCCACTACGCGCGATAAGCCGTGACTGCCACTTTCTTGGATAATCCAAGCAATTGCATACGGGCTTCTAAGTCGTGCAATCAACGGCGCGTTCGGTGCGTCTTACGGAAATAACAACGGTAGGGAAAGGCCATGTATACCCAAAATAATACCTCCCGCATTCATGCAGTCGATGCTCTGCGCGGCTTTGCCTTAGCCGGCATCACCATAGCGCACATGCTCGAGCAGTTTATCGCCGCCCCTCGCCCCCAGGGTGATGCCTGGGGCGTAGCGCCCACATTACTGGATCAAGCAATACAGGCCGTGGGCTTTTTGTTGATCAGCGGCAAGTTCTTTTCCATCTTCTCGCTGCTGTTTGGTATCAGCTTCGCCATTATGATGGCCAATGCCGAAAAGCGCGGCCAGGCCTTTAGCGGCCGTTTTCTCTGGCGGTTAATTCTGCTGTTTGCCATTGGGCTGGTGCATACGATGTTTTATCGCGGCGACATTCTCACGGTTTATACCGTGATTGGGCTCAGCCTGCCGCTGTTTTACCGTTTGCCGGATAAGGTGCTCTGGGTTATTGCCCTGGTTTTGTTTGCGGGGTTTGGTCGCGCGGTCTTCTTCCTTATTACCGGCTCGGACACGCTCTTACCCTTTGCCTGGACGCCTGAATCGCCCGTGCTGGCCGAATATATCCAGACGATTAAAAACGGCTCTTTGCTGGACGTGTTCGCCCTCAACCTAACACAGGGGCTGGCCACCAAATACGACTATCAGGTCGCTGTGGGTGGTCGCGGCTACTTAACGCTGGCCTATTTCCTGGTCGGTATTTGGCTGGTACGCAGCGGTATCGTAAGTGACATTGCCAACCGCATGGCCGATGTTAAAAAAAGCTTCTTTTACTCCCTAGGCGCCGCGCTGGTGTTCCTGCTGCTTACCATTGGCAGCTTCGTGACCTTGCCGCAACCACTGGATATGACTAGCTGGCATTTCGTGCTGGGTATGACCGCTTACGACCTACTGGGCATAGCGCTTACCGTTACCCTGATATGTGCCTTTTTGTGGCTCTACCTGAAAAAGCCCGACGGTAAACTGAACGCCCTCGCGCCCTATGGCCGCCTGGCGTTAAGCAATTATTTGCTGCAAACCTTAATAGGCACGTTTATTTTCTTCGGTTGGGGCCTGGGCCTGGTGGGCAGCCTGCACGAGTGGCAAACCCTACTGATTGCTCTGCTGATAATTTACCTGCAAATTAAAATCAGCGCCTGGTGGCTGTCTCGCTACCGCTATGGCCCGCTGGAATGGGCATGGCGTTGTGGTACTTATTTTAAAGGAATGCCGTTTAAGGTTGAACGGAGTGCGAGCAGCGGTGAATGATCGTTGGCCGTCGAATATCAAAGCTATAGCGACACCGTCATTGGGCAGGTTCAGGGTAAGTGTTTTGTAAGTGAGCTGAATCCAACCCAAATGTGCTCAAGACCTGGCCCTCATTCTGCCCCAACCAGTTCGCCCAGCGGGTGGCCTTGTTTGTATTGACGAAAAAGAACGCGCTAATCAGAAACTGTGGTGACAACTTTTAGAACCAGGATGCCATTACTCTCAACATATCCGTTACAACGGCTGGAGAGTGTCTGTCGTCTATCACTAAACCCGGCAACACATTCAGAAATTCGTCGTTGAATAAACTTGTCGCCTGAGCGGACAAATACTGCTTTACGTCTTCTGGGGCTGCCTCTAGTTCTCTAATGAGTCCACTGCGGTTTTCCAGCACAAAAACAATGTCTTCCAGATCGTGACTGTAGAAATTGCCTTCTCCACGATCTAAAAACGCCTCAAATTTAGTTGCCAGAAAATACACCGGTGACACCACTTGTATCTCTAAATCGTTAGCCACGTTATGTGGTTGGGTGTGATCAAGCGCTTGCTTATACCATTTATTGGTGAAACCCATTGCTCGCGAATCAGAAGACATAACATCCAGCGTTACCCGAGCACCGCGACTGTTATATAACCAGCTGCAAATGGGGCCTGAAACATCTTCCACAAACCCTCGTTCGCGCAACGCGGCACTAAAAGCTTGATACTCAAAATAGGTAGCCAGATCGACGATTACATCCACGTCCTCGGTCTGCCGGACGCCCGAATAGGCCACTTCATCCACCAGCAAAACCGTAGTACACCCGCCCACAAAGACCACTCGATGCAGCAAATCGCCCAGCCCTTGCGCTATTAATACCAACTGCCGCCGGTTAAAGTCATACCGGGCCATATTCATGCGTCATGACTCCCTTCCCGTTAATAAACGCTTCAAACCCGCACGCGCTATGGCCAACTCCCGCGGTCTACCTAAACGAATAGCATCCACCAGCGCGAGGGCCTTATAAAGTAAAGCGTCTTGCGAGGCGGCAACGGGAACTCCTTTATAAATAGGCTCAACAATAACACCCTCCTGCATACCGCCTGGCACCGCCCATATGACACCGGGACTGGGTGGAACCATTTCGGTTCTTACTAACTCACAGCTCCAGCCCGTGCCCATACCACGGCCGTACCCTTTCTCTTGAACAGCATAAGCATAGCGAACCCCAAAGCTCAGCCATTCCGTGAGCGCATTCACCTCAGCGTAGTAGCCCCCCTCGCGCGAGACAAGAAGCCTTGCAACGAGTAAGCGCCTGGCACCTTTACTCACCTCACTCGCACTCATATCCAGTGCAGCGGCCAAGTCGCGCACAGGCAAATGCAGCCCACTGGACTGCAGAGCCCAGTATTTAAGTGCTAAAAGTGTATCTTGAGGTTTAAGCATTACTTTAACCTGTTTCCTATTTTGAAACAGGAAACAGGTTATGCTAAATATGAATATGCTGTCAAGAGCAACTAGCCAGCGGTTTCTAAGCACCGGAACCAGATGCTGCCAGTCCCTTCGGCGACAATGGCCAACCTACACTATCGCCCCAAGTACACCCCCGCCTCAGCAACTGCTCCGCCTGGCGTTAAGCAATTATTTGCTGCAAACCTTAATAGGCACGTCTATTTTCTTCGGTTGGGGCCTGGGCCTGGGCCTGGTGGGCAGCCTGCACGAGTGGCAAACCCTACTGATTGCTCTGTTAATAATTTACCTGCAAATTAAAATCAGCGCCTGGTGGCTGTCGCGCTACCGCTATGGCCCGCTGGAGTGGGCGTGGCGTTGTGGCACCTATTTTAAAGGAATACCGTTTAAGGTTGAACGGAGTGCGGGCAGCGGGAAATGATTGAACAAGCCATGAGGAAATCCCTGACGGTTAAAAAATAAGCGGAACCACTCTAGTCCCTGCCAGGAAGCATCACGGATATTGGCAGCAACTTCGATTTGCGATGAAATAGAAAATATTAATAATATCAAAAGCTTATAAAACCTTGCTGCCAAACTAACGCTCTATAATGAAATAGGTCGGACATTGCCGATTCGCGCAGGAGTTTTTAGCAATCGAGCCCAATTATCCGCCCATGGCCGTAGTTTTTACGGCAAACTTGGCACCATACGGTACTGACTGATTTTTTTGATACTCTAAAACCAATAAACCCCAGCTAGAGAGCTGGGGCTTATTAAGAGATTCGGCAAGTTTTGCGGTATGATTGCGCCTAAAAAGCCTATTCAGGGCTGTTTTGACGCTGCTCAATCTTGGCCTTAGCCTGATCCAAAATCGCCTGTTGGCGAGCTGTGGCGCGCTTTAGCACCCGGCTATAGACTTTTTTCTTCTCGCGCGAAGACGCATTTCGGAAAAAGTCCGAAAATGACGTCGATTTAAGCGGTTTGTTTTGGCCAAAAGTAATCATAAGACAGATTATAGCTCAACTCGTAAGCAGTTTCTCTAAGTCGGTCGGAGTATATTTTTCAGGCACATGGTTGTCAACAACATCGATATTCGCCTCATAGGCTCGACGGCCGTTGTTAACGTCCTTCAACACCAAATCCACGGCAATTTCTTTTCCAAACTCACGCTTCAGGCAATTCACATTCTCCCGCGCCGCAAAATACTGCTCGATAAAATGCGCCAATAAGATGCGGCGGCCCTCTGCCTGCTCCCGGGCCTGAACAAACGCCCACGCCAAACAAGGGTCTTGGTAGACATAGAGAATATGCACTGCCCGCCCCTTGCCGAGCGAACGCCTGATATTCACCCGGGCTTTGTCCAAATTCGACAAGGTGCCATCGAGAAGGAAACTTTGCTTTTGTTTGAGCGCCAAATCATGAGTTTTTTCTACTAAAACCGACACGCCCTTTTGAAACAAATAGCTATTATTGCCATCGTACTGTGCAAACTCGCGGCGCAGCTCGTCCGGGTCGATGCGTATTACTTGATTTTCACCCTGCGCCAAATCGTCTAAAAGCTCTAACGACACCTCGGTTTTACCCGCCCCTGGAGAGCCGGCCATAAACACCGATACCGGCTCCTCCTCCGAAGGATAAACCGCCTTGTCTGTTAAGCGCTTGGCAATCGGCTTTTTGTGGGCTTTTGCAAACGCAAGCGCCGCCGTTTCTATTGCCACCTCTTCCTTAGACAAATTCATATAGCGACCTTAGTTTCTATAAATACTGACACCGAACAACCACCACACTCGGCCCCCAGCACCCAGCCACCATGTGGCGAACAACCTCATCCTGAAAAATCCGTTCTCTTGTCGCGTCTTGCGCTCTTTGCTTTGTTGGTGTTGCTGGCTGTCTCGCTACCGCTATGGCCCGCTGGAATGGGCGTGGCGTTGTGGCACCTATTTTAAAGGAATGCCGTTTAAGGTTGAACGGCGTGCGGGCAACGGTGAATGAGCGCTACATATCGGCGATAGAGCGTCACAGGATTAGCAAAATCCCAAATTGAACCAAACTAAAATAGCGCCACCCACTAATTTAAGTTGGAGGTTAAGTTAAAATAAGCGAATGTGTGGATGCCCTAAACGAAGTTAAGTAGACCGTCCCCTCACAAACTTGACACCAATATATCGGTGTCCTCGGTCTGTGCGATCCGTGTCTCATAAATCGTTGCCCATTTTTACTGCATACGATCCCGCAGCAGGTCCATCAATTTTCCGTCGCGTGGCAGTGAGTCACCTTTGCCTTGTTCCATCAGCCAATAAAATCGGCCCGGCGCAACACGCGTGGGGAGTTCGTAATCCATGCCTTCCCACTCATCCTCGCGAAATGAATAAAAGGCCCAATGACCACCACGTGACTCGACAGCGTCGAGCACATCGTTCAAGTAAGTCCCGCAATCTGGCCAGCGCCGCATACAACCGAACTCGGCGGCGACTATGCGTGTGGGCGGTAAATTGTGTTCCTCCGCCCAATCAAAGGCGGCACCGATATGGTCGGCTACCGCCTTGCGGTTCCAGCTCACCTGACGGCCGGCATATTCAGTGCTAACGCCGGGGTATCGCCGGGGAGTATCACGCCTCATATTCGCTGCACTTGTGGCGGCATAAGGTTCGTACATATGGAAGGCATACAGCATCCGATTATCCGGCAGCGCCTTTGGCCACGCCGCCAGCGAGCGGGGATTGGCGTACCACCCACCATCCACCATAATCGGTGTGACCGGGTCCACCTTGCGAATGGCGGCAATGACCTTGGCATAGAAGCGCGTCAAGTCACGTGTACCCCCAGACTGGGCCTTTTGCCAGTCGCGCAATTGTTCCTCCGATCCATTTTCGATACCGCCCGAAGCCTTTTCCGGTGCAGGTTCGTTCAGAATGTTGTAGGCCGCAATATTTGGGTGATCCTTCAGTGCTGCCGCCAGATCTACCCAGAACTGCGTCGCTTGATTCTGAAAGGCAGGGTCTGACCAGAGCCGGTCATCGAACTTGCCGCCGTTTTGCTGGGACCAGCGCGCACCGGGAAGAGTCAACGGAGCGACAACAACTTTCAATCCGGCGCTAGCGGCAGCGTCAATTTCCGCGCGTAGCACGGCTAAGTCTTCGGGAATCAGGCCACGATAGCTATCCGCGTTGCCCATCAGAAAGTCACGCTGCTGCCCCTCCCATTTACTGAAAGTCAGCCGCACCCAGCTCGCACCGGTATCCGCCAGCGCCTGGAAATAGGCTTCGTTTTTTGGCTCGGCATTGAAAACATTACCGCCTTTCGCCGGCTGATCCCAAAACGCGATCAAATCGGCCGCCACAGCCGATTGCACCAACGTGGCGAAAACAGCCGCCGTACAGAACATTTTTATCAATTTCATCGGGGCCTCTCTAAAAACAAAAGCGCGAATTATTTCTTAACTCAAGACGCGTCCAATGTCGAGAGATTATGAGATATAGCGGGTCAGATACCCTCATCATATTCAAATCCAGAAAGTGTGCACAACTCAAGAGATCTTTCCCCGTCTCGCCGGCTTGGGGTTGGGGCCCGGGGGATCACTAACCGGCCATTAAACACACCTGCACATTAGAGGGATAAGCCCTCGTGGCAGCGCATTCACGGGGACTTGCGACTGCGTAGCAACTAGGTGTGTACTTAGCCAACCGATGCTAAGAAAACTAAATGCTGGAGGTTCAACAAGCAAGTTGAACTGAATTAAGTAAACTGGCCTAGGAGTTCGGGCAAGTATGGTTGCTGATCCTGGGGACTACGTTTGGCCTAGCTATCAGTGTAACAACTTGGGGAGAACTTCCGAGCTATGTTCACCTCATGCTGAATATTTGCCACTTAGTAAAGAGACCGAAGAGCTCGCCCTGCAAAACCGGGGAGGCCGGCATCAACATAAAGATATTAGCGCCAAAAGCTTCACCTTCCCCCACTAATATTGAGCTACGACTTCGGCTCAAAAATTGCGCATGCATCCTCGATCACCATTAGAACTGTAGCTTTTTAGGACGCGTTTGACAGGTTGCACTGCAGGACTAGGCATTCTGCTGGAGGTGTTAAGGCTCAAAGTATCTGTCGCCTATAAAGTCGTGAAAAACCTCATAATTCGATAGCTTAGTTTCCCTTTTATTGCACTTGAGCGAAAATGAGCCCCATTTATTATATTTTTGTTAACTAAAGCAACGTATTTATTAACCCAGTACTGAATAAATACGCAATAAAATAACAGCCAGGTTAAATATCACCAATAAAAGGATTATAGCGAATTATGTCAAGTGCATTACAGTTCCTTCCAATTAGCCGTCAACTTACCCAAGATTTTTATGAAGCCGATCAGATTACTGAAGGACTTAGCTCTGTTGCGGGTGCCACAGGCGGTAGCGGTGAAATTTACACCTTGATCGGATTAAAAGATGAAAGTCCTCGCTTTATAAAGTGTAATCAAGGAATATCAATTACGTCTGAGTCTTTACCCATAGCACAGAGAGATCTCGAAAGAAAATTATCTCAAGTGGCTACAGCGTCAACGACGAGCGGCACATTGTTTTTGGCACTGGAACATTCTCAAAGCGGTGAGTCAGGCCTGTTATGGTGTCTATATGACGGCGAGAAAGACGAGGAGCTTAGATTCAGTGAATACAGTTCGCCTAGAATCACAAACATCTCAGGTGTTAGGGCTCAAACGATATCATCAAGTTCTGATACTGAGTACGTTTTAATATTTATCGAATCCAGTAATGAAGTGTTGATTTTTGATCTTAATGGCAAGGATTTTAGTCTCCTTTCATTTGATAGCCGCTCATTAACAGGTTGCCGACTGCTGTCAGCGGTTAAACTTAATGGCGGTCTTTATTTTCTCGGTCTTAGTGAGAGAGGTTTCTTTTATACAATTGCCACGCTCGATGACAATAGTATTCCAATTAGCGCCAGCCCGCCGATTGATGGGTCAATTAACGGCTATAATCCTGGAGTGATGGCGACGGTGATGACTGACACCGCTTCGCCCTGGACGGTATGTGCGGATGAATATGGCTGTTATAAATGGTATCAGCCGGATGATTCGAATATCTGGACATCAAGAGGCACTTTATTTACGAATACCCCTCTTGATGGTCTCGCTGTTCTTTCAATCGAATCGACAATAGATAATGATGAATTCACACTTTATATTTTAACGGCAGATAAAACATTATGGATTGCAACGGGTAGCGGTGACCCGTCTTCGGGTATTAGTTCCCCACTGCCTCTTATCGATAGTGTTGAATATGCATCGTCAGTAGTGGGCACAACTAGTATTAATATTTTTTCACCACAGGGTTTGTCGTTATTCGCTAGAAATCAGAAAAATGAGAATTGGGCGGCAACGCCTATTATAGCGCCTTCTCTTAATATTTATGAACGATACACTTTTCGCACGCAAGTTCGCGTTGCTGACGGTAGCAATATACCGGCAAGTCAAAAGGCGGTAAATATTTGGAGTGACCACAATGCCGTGGTCGAGGTCAATGGAAAACCATTCTATGTATCATCTGACCCCAGTTCCCCCTGCCAAGTGGAGAGTGACTCCAGTGGTTTGTTGACGATTGTCAGTGATGCCGATAGCATATATTCCAAGCAATTTTATATAGCAGAAACAGATTCTGGCTTTAATAACGCAACGTGTATATCACCGGATGGTCCCGTTATTGAAAGGCTGCAAAATCTCCAAGCCAGTGATTTAATGGCGGCTGAGAATCAAGTTACAAATAGCCCTTTGTTTTCCAACCCCAGCATTCCTATTGATGATGTTGCAAGCGCCATCCAAAGCTTAGCCAACACTCAGATAAAAAACAACCAAACAGCCGCACTTAGGCGTATCTCGAAGCGATTAAGCCGAGCAAATAACAACTCCTGTGACGGACACTGGAGTTTTGGTGCTCAGCCGGCATCCTTTCGGCAGCCGCGTTCATTATCCGAGTTTGACTGGGGGGGTGTTTGGCAATCGATTGTGAGCGGTGTAACTAGCTCTCTGGGCGTCATTATTAATATTTCAGAGGGTGTAATCAACGCGACCGTTAGTTTTGTGATTAATGAAATCCAATATAACTTTAGTGGCGTTATTGAGTTTTTCGAGGATGCAGTGCAACTTATTCAATCTATTTTTCACTCGATTGGCGCCACTATTGATAGTGTCATTAGCTGGTTAGGAACCGTCTTTAACTGGGGCGATATAAAACTAACAGCTCAGGCTATTTCCAACAACATTCAAAGCATTATAGAACACAAACAAACTGACATAGGAGGTTTCATTGAAGCCACAATAACCCAGCTCGATGAAATTCAAGGCACCTTGGATAACAGTTTTTCATCGATGATAACGAATGCATTGGGCAGTAGTGACTGGCAATCAGAATGCCAGTCAGCAGCGTCAGAAGGTGACAACCCAGAAAATCTAATGCTCACAAAGCTCACTCAAAACTCCAACAACATCAATATAACGAATAATAACTTGGTGCAAGGTTCGAGTGACCTAGGAGATATTCTTCAAAATTTTTATGATGATGTATCTGACAACTTTGACGATAACTTTAGAAATGAATTTTTGGCCATCTTGGACTCTGATGACGACTTCTTGAGCCAGTTAACGTCGGCTATTGCACTTGTTATTCAGGCATTTTCAGACACTGCAATATCGGCAACAAAAACACTGCTACAAGCTATTTACGTCATATTTGATCAAATCATTACGACAATGCAAGACATTTTGAATTATGTATTTGATATACCTTTATTAAGCACACTCTTTAAAAATAAAACTCAGCTAGACTTAACTTTAGGCAATTTAATTTCACTATTACTCGCTATTCCAGCAACAATTATTTATAAAGCGGCAACGGGCTTCGCCCCCTTTCAAAACCAGCAAGATATACAGAATTTCGGTAACATCTTAAACAACCCAGACCGCCATAACACAAGGGCTTTAATTGGTGATAGTCAGTCTTTCAACTACCAAAGTTTTTCAGTGGCCTGCGATTCCGCGACTGTTGGCATTACCGCATTCACAGAAACCATAATCGATGCAGCCGTTGCTGCGAAGGCGACTAACACGTCGGTATCTTTACTGGGCATCACTGTTAGCTTTCTAGAGATCATCAATTTGGCCATAGGTTCGCCTTATATTGATGGCGACCAAAATCAGAATCCAAGTGGCCTTGAACAAACACTTTTTTTTACTGAAATTTTATGCCGTGTCTTTGATGTTGCTTGGACAGCTTATTCCATATCCGTCAAAAGCAATTCGCCAGCGATACGTTATGCGCCGAGAATTGGGGCTATTATTGCCTATGCTGAAGGATCATTAAAAGCAGGACTAATTGCCGGAATTATGACTGACTCACCACCGACTACGTCTAGAGAACGACGTTTATATGCCGCCGCTATTTTAGGAATAGTTTCGGATTTTACAAAGGTGGGACTTATTGAGAGTGTAACAGAAGAAACAGGGGGTGCTTCTGCAGCCGCGACAATGGCTCTTGATATGTTTACTCTAGCGTCGGCGTCGGCCTTACTCGCATGGTCTGTTGCTGACTTTGACTAATCTTAAACTAGCGGAGTCGGCTAGACGAGGGCAGGTGACACTTTTAACGTAAAACCTATCAGGCTTTGCTTTTTTGCGGCTAGCGCTACAAGTGATAAAGCGAGGTTAATAGCGCCAAATGGGGAGAACCACTGGGGGCTATGACAACTCCATACAACGCAGCCGTCTAAAAACCCCGAATGCCCTGGCTCCGGCAAACTGTAATAGACCAGATGCACAGGGCGACAATTGATCGATTTGCCTCACCGGCCGAAAACTGAGCAGAATTTGACCAAAAATAAATAATCGACCGGCGACCAATGACACACCAGAAATATGGGGCAGAAGCGCTTTAAGCCATTGTTAGAATTAAGTAAGCCGCCTCCGAAGCTCTCTTTTTAGGGGCTGAGCCGATAGCGCGGCGTGAGGCGACAAATTCGGCCAATTCTGGCACAATCGGCCGAATTTAGACGATTCGCCACCCCCTAACGGCGAACAGACGGAACTCAGCCATCTATGTTCGAACAAACCTTCAAAGCCATTGACGATGTTCTGTGGAAAGACGCCGGTTGCTCCAGCGAGCTGGACTACACCGAGCAAACCAGCTGGATGCTGTTCCTCAAATACCTGGACGACCTAGAGCAAGAGCGCAAGCTCGCCGCCGAGCTGGACGCGGCGGATTACCAATATATTATCGACGCCGAGCACCGCTGGAGCCGTTGGGCCGCCACCAAAGACGCCGATGGCAACTTTGACCACAACAACGCCCTTACCGGCGATGATTTGATCGACTATGTGGATGGCGAGCTCTTCCCCTACCTTAAGGGCTTTAAAAAGCGCGCCGACAACCCGGATACCATTGAATATAAAATCGGCGAAATTTTCGGCGAGATTAAAAACAAAATCCAGAGCGGCTATTCACTGCGAGACGCCCTGGAAAAAGTGGACGAGCTGCGCTTTCGGTCTCAGGAAGAAAAGCACGAACTCAGCCACCTGTACGAAACCAAGATCAAAAACATGGGCAACGCCGGGCGCAACGGGGGTGAATACTACACCCCCCGCCCCCTGATTCGCGCCATGATCGACGTAGTACAACCGCAAATCGGCGGAACGATATACGACGGCGCCGCAGGCTCGGCGGGCTTTCTTTGCGAAGCCTACGACTACCTGCGCCAGGGCGGCCGCGGTAACAAGAAGCTCTCTACCACGGCGTTAAAAACCCTGCAGGAGCGCACCTTCTACGCCAAAGAGAAGAAGTCCCTCGCCTACGTTATTGCCATTATGAATATGATTCTGCACGGCATTGAAACCCCCAACGTGATTCACACCAACACGCTGGCGGAAAACCTGCAGGACATACAGCCCAGCAACCAGCACGATATTATTCTCGCCAATCCACCCTTTGGCGGCAAAGAGCGCAAAGAGGTGCAGCAGAACTTCACCATTAAAACCGGTGAAACCGCCTTTTTGTTTCTGCAACACTTTATGAAGGTACTTAAACCCGGTGGCCGCGCCGCCGTGGTGATTAAAAATACCTTTTTAAGCAACACCGACAACGCGGCGATTGCACTGCGAAAAGAGCTACTGAAAAACCACAACCTGCACACCGTGCTCGACTGCCCCGCCAAAACCTTTCTGGGGGCCGGCGTTAAAACCGTGGTGCTGTTTTTTACCAAAGGCGAGCCCACGCAAAAAGTCTGGTACTACCAGCTCGACCCCGGCCGCAGCCTGGGCAAAACCAACCCGCTGAACGACAAAGACTTGCGAGAGTTTGTGGAGTTGCAGACAGCTGCCATCAGTGGAAAAGGTAGCGCCAACTCAGAAAAGTCCTGGTCGCTTAATGTGGCGGACTTAGATCAAGCCATCTGGGATTTATCGGTCAAGAACCCCACGGCTAAGGAAGAGGCCGAGCTTCGCGAGCCGAAAGACATTATTGCCGAGATTATTGCACTGGATAAAGAGAGTGAGGCGATATTGGCTAAGATTCAGGAGTTGGTGTAATGGATTGGCCTCTTATTCGGCTTGATGAGCTCTACGATATTGCTCGTGGAGGTTCACCTAGACCAATTAAAAAATTCCTCACAAATGATGCTAATGGCGTTAATTGGATAAAGATTGGTGACGCCACAGCCAGCGAAAAATACATTTATGAGACTAAAGAGAAAATTATACCTGAAGGAATAAATAGGTCGAGATTTGTAAACAAGGGAGATTTCCTGCTTTCGAATTCAATGAGTTTTGGCCGCCCCTATATCATGGGAACTACAGGTTGCATTCACGATGGCTGGTTAGTGCTCAGCCCTAAAGATGAGCTAATAGATCAGGATTTTTTATATTACCTGCTAGGCTCACCTTTCGTGTTCCAGCAGTTTGACTCTTTGGCTGCTGGTTCGACGGTTAGAAATTTGAATATTGATTTAGTTAGTAGTGTTAAAATTCCACTATTACCTTTAGAAGAACAAAAACGCATCGTCGCCATCCTCGACCAGGCCTTTGCCGACATCGACAAAGCCCGCGCCTTAACCGAACAAAACCTCAAAAACGCCCGCGAACTGTTTGAAAGCTATTTGCAAAAGGTGTTTAGCCAGCGTGGGGAGGGGTGGGTTGAAAAGACCCTCGGTGATGCTGTCGTCGTCGAACGGGGTAGCTCGCCCCGACCAATCAAGAAATTCCAAACCGGGAGTGAGGATGGTGTCAATTGGGTGAAAATTGGAGATGCCAAAGAAGGGCAAAAATATATCAATAAAACCAAGGAGAAAATCACTAGGGAAGGCGCCACTAAGTCTCGGTTTGTCGACATTGGTGACTTTATTCTATCAAATTCAATGTCATTTGGCCGTCCCTATATTATGGCTATTCAAGGTTACATTCACGATGGTTGGTTTGTGCTTCGCCTGCCCGAAGATATTGATTCCAATTACTTTTATTACTTGCTTTCGTCTCCTTATTTAAAAAGTCAGTTTCATCATTTGGCTGCTGGCGCAATCGTTAAGAATATCAGTGGCGATTTAGTTAAAAAAGCTATCCTACCACTACCCTCAATAGATAAGCAGAAAGAAATAGCGTTAAAGCTAGATTTGATTTCACGGGAAATCGATCTTCTGGAAGACTTGTATCACCGAAAAGCTACGCAAGTTGATGAACTAAAAAAATCAATACTTCAAAAGGCCTTTTCCGGAGAGCTAACAAAAGACAGCAAAGAGGCCGCCGCCTAATGTCCGCCCTCGACCCCATTAAATTCGAAGAATTTAAATCCGGCCAGCGGGTGCAGCAGTATCAGTACAAAAGCTTTGACCCCACCCGCGTTAATCGCGAATGGCTGTGGGAAGACCCGCTAATTAATACCCTGCTGGAGAAAGCCTCCCGCACCTTGGCGGAGCTGGATGCCTTTACCCTGATTGTGCCGGATGTTGACCTGTTTATTCAGATGCACATTACCAAAGAGGCCAACAAATCGTCTCGCATTGAAGGCACGCAAACGCAAATGGACGAAGCGGTGCTGGAGGCGGAGCAACTGGCGCCCGAAAAGCGCGATGACTGGGCCGAGGTGCGCAACTACGTGCAGGCGATTAACGAAGCGGTGGTGGATTTGGAAACCTTGCCGCTGTCGAACCGGCTATTAAAACGAACCCATGAAATTTTAATGCAGGGCGTGCGCGGCGAGAACAAAACGCCGGGTGAGTTTCGCATCAGCCAAAACTGGATTGGCGGCAGCGGATTAAATGACGCGGCTTTTGTACCACCCCACCAGAGTGTGGTGCCCGAATTAATGGGTGATTTGGAGCTGTTTTGGCATAACGAGCATATTTATGTACCCGAGCTGATCCGTATTGCCCTTAGCCACTACCAGTTTGAAACCATCCACCCATTTCTGGATGGCAACGGCCGTATTGGCCGTTTGCTGATTACCCTGTATTTAGTCAATAAGGGGTTGCTGCGTAAGCCCTCGCTTTACTTATCTGATTTTTTCGAACGCAACCGCGGCAGTTACTACGATGCCCTAACCCGGGTGCGCGAATCACATGATCTACTGCATTGGGTGAAATTCTTTCTGCAGGCGGTGATTGAAACGGCCAATAACGGCAAGCAAACGTTTGAGTCTATTTTAAGCTTGCGCCAAGAAATGGATACCTTATTGTTTGGCTACGGCAAGCGCGCCGAAAACGCGCAAACCTTGCTTAAACATTTGTACAGCCGCCCGGCGATTATGGCCAACGATGCGGCCACTATGCTGGGGGTAAGCCACCAAACGGCGTCTTCGCTGTTAAAAAGGCTGGTCGCCGATGGGGTTTTAGTGGAAGTTACCGGGTATCAAAGAAACCGGGTGTTCTTTTTTGATCGGTATCTGCGCTTATTTAACTCCTAGGGAGCCTCTGAATAGCCCCTAAAACCAAGCGTTATATTTACACAAGAAAACCCATATGTAAGGATTAAAGCCTAAAACTTACATATGGATTATTTTATGTAAACATTCAGCCACATGTTTACATACAAAACGCTATATTCACTTTTACGCCAACCTAAAGGTAACCGGGTGAGCTTTTATAGCGGGAGAGAGCTTGAATAATTTCTTGATTTATTTACCCGACACGTGCGCCGTGAGCACGAAAGAACGGGAAAAGACAAGGAAAAACAATAGGTTGTAAATATGCCGTTTCTTGACCCAGTTTTGACTGGTTAAATTTTAATCATTACGGGATAACCGAACCGCCTGTATATGTAAGAATGGGCGCAATTGCATTACCTATAGACTCCCATATGTAAGGCTGAATGGATTTAAGCAACACAAGGAATACGCAATAATGACCATGAATGAGGCGGATACCAGAGCTAACCTGATTGACCCCAAGCTGGTCGAGGCGGGCTGGGGGCAGGTGGACGAGAGCCATATCCGCCGCGAGGTCGGTATTACCCTGGGTCGTATTCTTCCAACCGGGGGCAAAGGCGGCGGCAAGCGCGCCGCCAGCCTGAGCAGCGATTACGTTCTGGAATACCGGGGCCGCAAGCTGGCCGCCATAGAGGCCAAAAAAGAAAGCCTGAGCTATACCGAGGGGGTGCGCCAGGCCAAGGACTACGCCCAGCGCCTGCAGTGCCGTTTTGGCTACGCGACCAATGGCCACGATATTTACCAGATAGACATGCTCACCGGCGAAGAAAATCTAGTGAAAGGGTTTTTAGGCCCGGATGAGCTGTGGCAGCTGACCTTTGACCCAGACTTTAGGCCCGGCGCCCTGCCCGAGCCCGACTTTGCCGCCGTGTGGCGCGAGCGCTTTGCCCAAATTCCCTTTGAGTGCAAAGGCGACTGGCAACCCCGCTACTACCAGGAAAATGCCATCAACAACGCGCTGGAGGCCATCGCCCAGGGTAGCCAGCGCATTCTGCTAACCCTGGCCACCGGCACCGGCAAAACCTGCATTGCCTTCCAAACCGCCTGGAAGCTGTTCCACAGCCGCTGGAGCCTGCACGCGCAAACCAACCCCGCCGCCGCTAAAAAGCGCCCCCGTATTCTGTTTTTGGCGGACCGCAACGTACTGGCCAATCAGGCCTTTAATGATTTTGGCCCCTTTGGTGAAGATGCCATTGTGCGCATTGAACCGGGCGAGGTTAAAAAGCTGGGCGCGGTGCCCAAGAATGCCAGCGTGTTTTTTACCATTTTCCAGACTTTTATGAGCGGGCCGGAGGACGAGCACGGCAACAAAACGCCCTACTTCGGCCAATACCCACAAGACTTTTTCGACTTTATTGTGATCGACGAGTGTCACCGGGGCGGCGCCAACGACGAAAGCAGCTGGCGCGAGATTCTTAACTACTTCGCCCCCGCTGTACAGCTGGGCCTGACCGCAACCCCCAAGCGCTCGGTAAATGCCGATACCTACGGCTACTTTGGTGACCCTGTCTACAGCTACGCCCTGAAAGACGGCATTAACGACGGCTTTTTAACCCCGTTTAAGGTGCTGCCCATCGTTGGCACCATGGACGAGTATATTTATACCCCCGGCGATGGCGTGGTGGTAAAAGGCGAGCCGGAACCGGGCCGGGTTTACAAAGAGGCGGACTTTAACCGTATTATCACCATCCCCGAGCGCGAGAAAATGCGGGTGCGCTACTGGATGGACCGCTTTAACCCCCATGAAAAAACCATCGTATTCTGCGCCACACAGGAACACGCGGGCATGGTGCGGGATTTTATTAACCAGTATGCCGTCACAAAGGGCTGGACCACCAATCCGGGCTATTGCGTGCGCGTCACCGCCAACGACGGCAGCGCCGGTGAGAACGACCTGAAGGTATTTCAGGACAACGAAAAAACCATTCCAACTATTCTTACCACCTCGCGCAAGCTCTCTACCGGCGTGGACGCCCGCAACGTGCGCAATATTGTTTTGATGCGCCCGTGCAACAATATGATTGAATTCAAACAAATTATTGGTCGCGGCACCCGCCTGTACGACGGTAAGGATTACTTCACCATCTACGACTTCGTCAAAGCCCACTACAACTTCGCCGACCCAGAGTGGGATGGTGAACCACTGGAGCCAGAAACTTGCGCCAAATGCGGTGTAAGCCCTTGCGCCTGCGAGAACGGCGGTGATGGGACAACAGGCACCTGCAAGGTCTGCGACAATACCCCATGCATCTGTGAAAAACCGGAACCCGAGCCCTGCCCCGACTGCGGCCAGCGCCCCTGTGCCTGCGAGAAAAAGGTGGTTATCAACCTGTCCGATGGCAAGGCCCGCGCCATTAAACACATCGCTTCCGCCCTGTACTGGAGCCCGGAAGGCAAACCCATTACCGCCAAAGAGTTTTTAGAGCGCCTGTTCGGTGAACTGCCTCATTTTTTTACCGACGAAGATCAACTGCGCGAGATCTGGAGTGACCCCACCACGCGAGAAAAACTACTGGAAGACTTGAGTGAGGCTGGCTACGGCGAAGAGCAACTCAATAGCATGAAGGATTTGATCGACGCCAAAGAAAGCGACGTTTACGATGTACTGGCTTACGTCGCTTACGCTGCTGAAACCCACACTCGCCGCGAACGAGTACAAACCGCCAAACCCGCCATCACTCTAGCCTACAACAACTACAAGCAACAAGAATTTATTAACTTTGTGCTGAGTAAATATATCGAAGACGGCGTGACGGAATTGTCTACCACGAAGATGCGAAGCCTGATAGAGCTGAAATACAACACCATCAGCGATGCGGCCAGTGAGCTCGGCTCACCTGCGGTAATTCGGGAGACATTTGTGGGGTTTCAGAAGTACCTTTATACACCGCAGTGACTTTATGACTTATGGAATAATACGCTAAGGTGGCGACAACAAATCCACCACTCAAGCTAAGCGGATATTGCACCCTGACACCGGTACCCACATGAACAACATCGGTCGTAACGATCCCTGCCCCTGTGGCAGCGGCAAGAAGTACAAAAAGTGTTGCCTGGAGGCTGATGTACTCACCACAGCGCAAAGCAACCCTGCGTCACAGGTTAATCAAGAACTCAGCAAAGCTTTTGCGGGGCAGCAGTTTGAATCACTGGACGATATGCAGGTATTTGCCGAGCATAAAATTCAGCAAATGAACGAGGCGCCGCGTGACGAGCTGGGCGGGTTTTCACCCAGCCAATTGCACACATTGTTGAATTACCCACTGGAAGAACAGCAGCTGATTCGCTGGCAATCTACGATTAGCAACCAGGCACTGAATGCCGCCCCCGTTTGGGTGGTTTTTGATGCGCTGCGAACCTATTTAAGCGAGCACAACGCAAAAGCGACCGCCAAGGGGAACTTGCCTCGGGCCCTGGTTAAATTCGTACTAGACCAATATGTAGAGAGATTTGACACCGATTTTAGACTTGAGCGAGTCAACAAAGAGGAAGACTTTAGAGAGCTTAATATCACCCGCTTAGTACTTGAGCTGGCAGGGTTGATACGACTGCATAAAGGGCACTTTACGCTCACCAAGAAAGCATTGTCGTTAACCGATAGCGAGCTTTTTAAACTGCTGTTGACGACTTACCAAGAAAAATACAACTGGGCTTATGAAGACCTTTACCCCGAGCTGAATTTTATCCAATCTGCAGGTTGGTACTCGCTGGTGGCGCTGCACCGATTAAATGGCCAAGCTATTAATAAAATGGCATTTGCCGAAGATTTTGTAAGAGTATTCCCAATGTTGTTGGACGAGGCAGAAGGCAATGCCTATAAAAGCCCACAGGACTGCATCACTAACAGCTACAGCATTCGCACGATTGAGCGCTTTTGGGAGTTCTTTGGATTTGTGAGGCTGGAAGGCGAAATATTCACCCAAGGCTACAGAAAAACCATGGTGACAATGCCATTATTGCATCAAATATTTGTATTCCCTCAGGAGTAATTTGGAGCATACCTCGTGCTCCTACCCCCACGGCAACTTCTTCAAACAGCCCTTCTCCAGCAAATCCGCCAAATCCCGCGTAGCGGTAGGTTTACTGACTTTGGCCAGCGACTGGTACTTTCGGGCATTGATGCCCTGCGAAAATTCCTCGCCAGCGTTATCCAACAAGCGATTGAGCACTTTTATCTGCCGCTCACTGAGCACGGTGCTGGCGTGGCGTTGCCAGAAACGTGTTTTATCCAATACCCGGTCTATTCGGTTTAAGGCTTGTTGCAAGGCCGCCTCTAATGTGGATAAAAACCAGGCAAGCCAAGTTGTAACGTCCAGCTCGCCCTTTTGGGTATTCTCCAGGTGATCGTAATAGGCTTGGCGGTCGGCCATGATGGCGGCGCTGAGTGAATAGAAACGCACCGATTGCCCCTCAGCCTGCGCCAAAGCTCTGTCAGTTACGGCGCGGGTGACGCGGCCATTACCATCATCAAACGAGTGTAGGGTAACTAGCCATAAATGAGCTACACCTGCGCGCACTAAAGCGTCTAACTTATTAGGTGGTTGGTTAAACCATTGAAGGAAGTGTTCGAGCTCTTGCTCCAACCCTTGGCGTGGTGGTGTATAAATCTGGGACAGCCGTACATTTACTTGCTCCAACCCTTGGCGTGGTGGTGTATAAATCTGGGACAGCCGTACATTTATTGCTTGTTTAATATGGAGCCATAAGTTTCATCTAACCCCAGCAGCCCCCGTTGATCAGCAACGACTGAGTTGATTCTAATGAAGTAAACTGTCCCCGCCCGCCTCACCTATCGCCAACAGTGCGCACCAACCATTTGTAGATTTGTGTGCCAAAAGCGTGACTCGGCTAACTTTTTCCTCATTCAGCCTGTGCTATGTTAGTAGGTAGTGGTTCTCTGGTTGGCAAGGCTTGCACACCCTTGACTCCACCTGAGATCAACACAGTGCCGGAACCGGAATACAATAACAATGCAACGCGATTTCCTTAAGACACTCACTCTGCTGTTACTGGTAGCAGGGTCTGCCGTGACAGCCGAGACGAAAAACCCGGCATCCGCCGCACCCACTATTCGGTTCGATAACCCTTTTGACCAAAGCGATGCCGGCAGTCACCTGTTAGGTGGGGTGATTGATATTATCCAGGATGAGAAAGGGTTTATTTGGCTGGGGGGCGAGAATGGCCTCGGGCGCTATGACGGCCGCGACCTGAAACTCTACCAAGCTGACTCCTCCTCGGAGCGCAGCCTCAGTGGCAATTATGTCTGGAGTCTGGCGCTCGATAAAGACGGGGTACTTTGGCAGGCCACCGGCGGTGGCCTTAGCCGTTACAACGAACGGACTGAAGATTTTACCCAATACCTACAATTCGGTGACACCCGCTTTATCTCTGGCAGTTTATCATCGCTTGCGGTGGGTGAAGATAATACCCTCTACGTGGGCGGCATTCGCTCGCTATATGCCATCAATCCCACTCGCACGGCCATGAGCATCTACCAACCCGCCCCGCCTATCTCAAGGGGCCCCAATGTCGGTCAGGTACAGGATTTATCGATCGATTCCGATGGGCGGGTATGGATGGCCATGGCCGGCATGGGGGTAGCAATTTTTGACCCGGCCACTGCAAGCTTTGAGTATTTGCTGCACAACCCTAATGATGCCAACTCAATCGCTTACAATCATGTGCGGGTCATTGTCCACGACAAGCAGGGCCGCACCTGGTTGGGTACCTATGGCAACGGCATCAGTCTGCTGGATCATGCCACCGGCAAGTTTACTCACTACGCCCATGATCCAGATGACCCCTTTTCACTGGAAGTTAACATCATTTGGGATATTACCCTGGACAGCGAGGGGGTGGTATGGGTTGCCCTGGATCAAGGCGGGCTTGCGCGCTTTGACGAAACGACACAGTCGTTTCATCATTATCACAATGCACCCTACGATTCCCACAGCTTGATCTCCGACCAGGTACGTGTTGTCTATGAAGACAATAACAGCGATTTGTGGATTGGGGCTTTTCCGGCTGGGGTGAGCTTTTACAACCGCAGCACCCAAGTGTTTCGACACCACACCTCCCGCCCCAATGACCCCAGTAGCCTTAGCAACAACGCCATTCTCGCAATGCTGGAAAGCGAGGACGGCACCATTTGGGTAGGCACCGAGAACGGCCTGAATGCACTCGATAGCCGCAACGACAGAGTGCGGCGCTATATGAGTGACCCCGACAGTCCTTATGGGCTCAAGGCCAATCCGGTGCTGGCTCTGGAGGAAGATACGAATGGTCAACTCTGGGTAGGCACTTGGGCCGGTGGTTTGCATCGCTTCGACCCCGATACCGGCCGCTTTTATAACTACTCTAACCAAAGCGATAACCCCGGCTCAATCAATGATGATTTTATCTGGAGCCTGCTGTTAAGTCGCGACCAAACGTTGTGGGTTGGCACCGAAAACGGCGGGCTTAATCGCTACCACCGAGACACCGATAGCTTTAGCCACTATATAAACCAAGAGGGTCAAGACAATACGATCTCCGGCAACTATTTACCTGCCCTGCTTGAAGATCAGAGCGGCCGACTGTGGATTGGCACCTACCCTGGGCTCGATCTGTTTGACCCCGACACCGAAACTTTCACCCCAGCGACACAAGCCAGCGTTACCAGCCAGCCAGGCGACGATCTCAATATTCGCTCACTGCATGAAGACAATCAAGGACGCATCTGGATTGGCACCGACCAGGGGGTAAATATCTACCACCCGAATACAGGTGAGGTTCGCCATATAAATGTGCAAGAAGGGCTGCCTTCATCCAGTGTTTCCAGCATTCTTGAAGATGAGCGAGGTGATATTTGGCTCGCCACCACGAACGGCTTGGCACGCATAGGCTCAGACCTAACAGTGATCGCAACTTACAGCCGCGACAATGGCCTAGCGGGCAGTAACTACAATCGCGATGCCAGCCTAAAAGATAGCCAAGGCCTGTTGTATTTTGGCAGTACCGAGGGGATTACGGTATTCAATCCCGAGGATTTGAATAAACATGGCGCCAACTTTCCCGTGGTTATTACAAATCTGCGAATTCTCAACCGGGCTGCGCCTATTGGCGTGAAAGGTTCGCCGCTTAGCACGTCTATTTTAACGACCGACGAGCTCACCTTGACGCACGAAGACACCATGTTCTCGTTCGATTTAGCAGCGTTAAATTTTCGCCAGAATAATACTATGCGCTATAGCTATCAGCTGGAAGGCTTTGACCGCGGCTGGAATAATATTGGCCGCAACACCAGCGCTACCTATACCAATATTAACTCCGGGGAATATCGGTTTCGTACCCGCGCCTCCGTTAATGGCGAAAACTGGGTAGAGGGTCAGACGATTGCGATTACCATCCTGCCGCCGCCCTGGCGCAGCTGGTGGGCCTATTGTATTTACCTAGCCATTTTGGCGGTGTTGTTATGGTTCGCGCATAAATATATCACCTTGCAGGTGCGCGCCGAGGCCTACCGCAGCAAATCCATGACTGACCCACTAACACAGCTGTATAATCGCGCCGGTATAGCTCAGGTCTCGGAAGGCATATTCGCCAACCCTACGACCAAAAAGGGCATGTGTTTAATGATTATGGATATCGATCATTTTAAACGGGTGAACGACCGCCGCGGCCACGATGCCGGCGACCGTATATTGTGTGATGTCAGCCGAATTGTGCGGGACTGTCTGCGTACCAGCGATCACTTTGGTCGCTGGGGGGGCGAAGAATTTATACTAATGTGCCCGACACACGGGCACGCCAGCAGCCACTATTTAGCAGAAAAAGTGCGCAAGACAGTAGAGGCCCATACCTACGAGCAACACTCGCGTAAGCCCATTCACCTCAGTGTGAGTATTGGCCTGGTCGATATTGAACCCGAAGACAGCTTTGAAAGCGCCCTCAAGCGTGCCGACAACGCGCTCTATAAGGCCAAAGAACTGGGCCGCAATTGTGTGGTAATGGCGGATTAAAATCGTGCGCAACAAAAAAACGTATGGGTGTTCCGGAGCGCAGTAATTGACGGGGTCAGATGAAACTTTTGGCATAAAACTCTTCACACCTTTCACCAATCCGGGCGCAACCCAGCACTCAAATGCGAACCCCATACCTCGTATCCCCCGGTAACTTCCGTAAACACCCTCTTTTCCAACACGCTAGCCAATCCCGCGTCGCGGTGGGTTTACTGACTTTGGCCAGCGACTGGTACTTGTGAGCATTGATGCCCTGCTCAACCCCCAGCTCGGCAACCCCCATCAGGTATTACCGTTTGTGCCCTAACCCTGTAAGATTAGCCAAAACACTACAGGGAATGATCATGTCTAACGCACGTGTTATTGGTCAGGTGGCTATTGCGACTTCGGTCAGTTTATTGGCCGGGGCCATTTTCTATTTTGGTATGTCTTTAAGTCGTATTGCCGATAACCTTCCGCAAACCGCTGCAAGCGTGACGGAAATTACCGGGGCAGTGACGCCGATTGTCGATTTAATTCCTGCCATTTTGCAGGAGTCTGAGGATATACGCCTACAGACCGACGTAATTGTTAAGCAAAGCCAGCAGATTATTGACGTGTTGCCGGGTATTTTGCAGCGCGTTGATAACGTGGTTGCCACGGTGGAGAATGTACGCGCTGACAGCACCGATATTCTGGCCGAATCTGCGGCGATTCGTACCGAGGTGGCGCAGGTGCGCGAGGAGGTGGAGCTGGTGCGTGGTGATTTGCCGGCTATTCTGGCAGAGCTGGAAGCCTACCGCACGGAATTAAACGGTTACCGCGAGCTTGCGCCACAGTTTTTGGCGGAATCCCAGGCGATACGCGACACCATTGACCCGACCATAAACCGGGTGGAAGCACTTGTTGCACACATAGATGAAACGGCGAGCACAGCGGGAGAAAGCGCCGTTTCTGGTTTTTTTACCGGTATTATCAAGGCGCCCTTCAGTTTAGTGTCTGACATTACCTCGGTGGTAACACCTTCTGGTAAGCCCTTAACCGAAGAACAAAGAAATTACCTGCGCTCAACCCTGCAAGGTTTTATCGGTACTGCCGAAGTCGGTGAAAAGTATGCCTTTCAAATGCCGCGCAGTGAGTTTGCCGGCGAAGTGGAATTGCGGTCGGAATCGGCCAAAGGTGGCCTAGCCTGCCGCCAGATTCGCATTGTTACCTACGCAACCGACAACCGAAAAAAATCAACGACCAATAACTTTAATGTTTGCCGCGATAAAAATGGCCAATGGTCTGTTAAGCAACGCTAGCAGGCTGTTGATAAAAACCCATGTATGCTCAGCGCCATGGCTGATTAGCCACAACACAAAAAGGCCGCGAACGTTCGCGGCCTTTTTGTATTTGTCGTTCGGTATTAACTCTGAACCACCTGCACTTTGCCCTTGGTGCGTGCAAGCAAACGCTCCTTACGCTGGCCATTGAGTACGGCGCCAATAAACGTAGACCTAACAAAAAGATCGTAGAGCACAAGCGAGACACCAATGGTAATGCCACTGATCAGTGCTAGCTTGATCCCCCAATGCAAGTCCACTTCGGCAAAGGCTATTTGCAACCAAATAACAATGGGTAAATGCAACAGATACAACCAGTAAGACGAGTCGGCAATATAGCGCACGGTTCTGCTCGGGCGATCGAGAAACCGGCGGAACAAACCAATGGTGATCGCTACCAAAGACCACATCATCAGGGTATAACTGCACTTAAAGGCCAGCTTCAGGTAGAAATAATTCGGGTGACCCGACTGACCTTCATAGCCCGACAAGATAACCGATGCCACTATCGCAACGATTGCGAGCACAACTTTGTGCCAACTTAACCGGCTGAACTCGCGCATTAAATCGCTCTGGCGATGCATCAACCAGCCAAACACAAAGAAGCCGCCGTAAATTAAAAATACCGGCATATGCGGCGTTAATGCTTTATCGGGAGTGTCCATGCCCCACTGCCCCATAAACCACAAGCAACCCGCCGTCGGTAGCGCTAAGGCAAGCAACGCCAGCGGTGAGCGACAAAGCCAGCGCATCAGGGCATCCGCCGTTTTGGTCAGAACGCTTTGCAGTGGGCTGATGCAGCTGATAAATGCGCGAAGCAAAAGCAGGCTTGCCGTAACCAGCAACAGGTAATATAAAAACCACAAGTGGGTGCCGGTAAAGGGCGCATTGAAAAAACCAAGCAGCGAGACAAAACCTTCGCGCAACGCGGGCAAAATACTGACCTCACCGCGCATACTCTGCATACCCATAACCCAACCGGACACGAGCAAAGGCCTAAGTAAAAACCAACCCACCACAAATGGAATGGCGATACGCACTAACCGAGATTTTAAAAACAGTGCGGCGCCCTTTTTGTGATAGGTCATATGGCTAAAGAACCCGGCCACCAGAAAAAACAGCTCCATACGAAAAGAGTGGCTAATCAGCATAAAGGTGCCGACAATCGGGCTGGTGTGAATATCCATCACTGCCCAGCCAATGAAAATCGGTAAAAACGATAAACTGGCGTGAAAGACAATGCCGAGTAACAGCGCAAAGGCTCGCACTGCATCGAGATAATCCAATCGACTGTTCACTGGTATGGGAGTATTCATGGTTTTGTTCCGGGCATTGGTGGAGTAAAAGTACATAGTATGAGGCAGCCATTGGGCTGCCCCTCCCTGCTGGACTTAGTAAAAGCTGACTTCATCTAAAACGAAGTTAAAGCTTTCGGGTTGAACACCGTAAGCGACAATGCTAATCGCATTAACGGTGGCAGCGTTTAATGGTGTTTGCTCAGACCAGGCACGCTTGAGCGAATCGAAAGGTACTTTCACTTCGTGAAATTCGCCGTCGTTGGTCACGGTAACGGGCGATGCGTGGAAGTCGAAGTTGGTCACCTCAGTGCTGTTCACCGAAACCGACAAGTTACCTTTGTTTAACTTGACCTTGAGCAGTACACCTTCGTAGGCGTCTGCGTCTTGCGGCTGGCCCTGACCGTCGAGCGGCAAGACAAAGCTAGCCCAGCCCAGCTGGCCACGCGCTGGGGTGATATCGCCTTTTACGACGACTACACCAGCATCTACACTGTGGGTAGCGGTAGATTGCCCACCGGCCACGCTGTCTGTCATAAGCTGGCGTGGCAAACCCAGATCGTTATTGGTGGCGTCATCAAAACTGTCAACCAGTGGTGGCAGTGCGTCGGCAAAAACCGAACCCGACAGAACCAACGCGGTGGCCAGGGCAACAGATTTAAGGGCAACAAAGCTAAGAGGTTTAGGTGATTTCATGGTACTTTTTCCTTTTGGGTCAATTGTTCATTAATGGTTTTACGTATCAGTCAATGCAAACGTGTCGCTGTCTAAGTACCAAGCCGGGCGTGAAAGGTGACAAGATTTTTAATAAAAAGTGATTAAAAAATTTATTTCACTTTTTTTGTCACCTTTTGGTCAGCCGGTGGCACTTATGGGTATACAGCCGAAATAACGGAACCAATGAATGAACCTGTTTAAGAAGCGTGTGCACTATAAAGAGTCTGCCGATGCCAATCTGGTACTCGCCTCTATTGGCGGGGACCGCGATGCCTTTGGAGAGATTGTCGGGCGCTATCAGAGCCTGCTGTGCTCATTGGCGTATTCGTCGGTGGGGGATTTAAAGCACAGTGAAGATATCGCCCAAGAGGCCTTTGTGGAGGCCTGGCGCAAGCTGGAAACGCTGAGTGACCCGGAAAAGCTGAAAGCATGGCTGTGTGGCATATTGCGTTTTAAAATCAGCCGCTATCGCCGCAAGGAAACTCGCCATGCCGCCAACGATGCCTCGGCACTGGATGAACAAGTAGCTGATCAAGCCCCTATTGATGATGCCGTTATCCAAGAGCAGGAGCAGGCACTGCTATGGAAAACGCTGGAGCAGCTGCCGGAGACCTACCGCGAGCCCTTAATACTGTTCTACCGCGAGCAGCGCTCAGTGGAGAATGTGGCACAAGAGCTGGATTTAACCGAGGATACGGTTAAACAGCGACTATCGCGCGGGCGCAAAGCCTTACAAACCGCCATGGTCACCTTCGTTGAAGATAATCTCAGCAAAAGTAAGCCGGGCGCGTCCTTTACCATGGCGGTGCTGCTGGCTATTAGTACAATTTCTGCGCCAAAGGCGAAGGCCTCTGTTTTAGGGATGGGCGCGGGTAGCGCGTTTAAATGGGCTGGGCTGTTAACTGTGCTGGCCTCTTTCTCGGGGGTAATAGCGGCGTTCTTTAGCGTTAAGGCGAGCTTGGCACAATCGCGCACATACAGTGAAAAACGCCATACCGTTAAAATCGTCGGCCTGTTTTTTGGCGTGGCGATTATCTATACCGCCGGTTTGTTCGTGTTTAAGTATCTGGCGATTAACAGCCCTCAGTACGCATTAACCTACACACTGCTTGCGCAGGGTTTGGTATTTGGCTTTTGTGCGGCGTACCTAGTATTACTCACCTACATGCTGCGTGCTCAGCCGCGCATACGCGCTCAGGCCCGGCTGGATAACCCTGCGGCTTTTATCAATGAATACGATAAGGCCGGTTCCAAGCGCCGGAACGTAATCAGTCGCATTACCTTAATGGGCGTACCGCTGTATCACTTTAAGCTGGGCATTACCGAACACGGCGAAAAGCCCGCCTTTGGTTGGCTGGCCGGTGGCGACCGAGCCTATGGTTTGCTGTTTGCCTGGGGCGGCTTGGCGGTTGCCCCCGTAAGCGTAGGCATTGTATCGGTGGGGGTTGTTAGTATCGGCGCTTTAAGTGTTGGCCTGCTGGTGACGGGAACGGTTGCCATAGGTGCGCTGGGTTTTGGCGTGTCAGCCATAGCCTATAAAGCCTACGGTTCCATGACCGCGCTGGGCTGGGAAAGTGCCTTTAGCGGCGGTTTTGCGGCGGCATTTGAGGCTGCCCTTGCACCCATTGCCTTTGCCGGCGTTACCAATAACGAGCAAGCGGCCCAAATCGTTAATTTATCCGCGTTAAACCAAAGTTACCTGTGGGTACTGGGCATTATCAGCGTGGCGGTTATTGTGCCGGCTGTATTGCACGCCAAGAAAGTGCAACAGCGAATGCAGCCTCAAGCTGAAAAATAAAGAGGGGAAAGACCAAAGGGCTGCGAGCGCAGCCCTAACGTAGCGTTACTCCTGTTCGGCGTGTACCACACCAACAGCCATTGCCGTCGAGTGGGTGGCGATAAGCGCATCGCCCACGTTCGCCGACTTAAGGTTTTCCGGGTTTTGAGCGGTAAACTGACGCACTACGCCGTCGGCATTGCGCAGTTTAAAGGTGTTATCTTCCATGTCGATGGCTTCCACCATAAATACATGAACCTCGACTGATTCGGTAACAATACCGGGTAGATCACCCTCTTTGGCTCGCGCCGCAAGCTCTACGAAGGCGTCTTCGGCCTCAAGACCTTCGCCGTCTACAATTTCGATGCTCAACTGGTCCATATACTCGGCCACCACGGTATCGCCGGCATTAACCTGATCCAGATTACGTACCTCTTCGCCCACCACAAAACTCAGCTCACCGCTCTCGCCCGCCAGTGTTACCTCGCGGGTTTCATGGTTTATGGCAATGACGGTGGCGGTAACTTCATCCACTTCGGTAAAAACCACAAACGGCTTTTGCTCGGCGGCAGGGGCTTCGCTGTGCATTTGTTCGGTGGCGGGCGCCGGTACGACCGCTGCGGCTTGGGTGGCGACGGGCTCGGCCGCAGGTGCCTCAGCTTTAGTCTCAGACTCCTCTGCGCAAGCGGTACCTAAGACGAGTACGGCCATTAAACTGCTCATTAAGGGTAAGTGTTTCATACATTCCTCTCCGTTGGACTTGCTGAAAAAACTAGGGTTGCCATATAAACAAATGGTTGAACAGTATAATAGAATCACTGTTACTGTAATAAGTAAACACGCTATAGTGTGATTAGTTTAACTATAACGCTGTATTCGCTGTCACTTTGGACTTAAGGCAAAAAGGAAGCAAACTCATCATGACCCAGTTTCGCACGGTAAAGTCTTCACAGGTTGTACTCAAAGAACTGATGATTCCGTCGTATTCCAACTTTGGCGGCAAGGTTCACGGCGGGGTTATATTGTCGCTGATGGACAAAATTGCCTATACGGCGGCAGCCAGCCACTCGCGGCAATATTGCGTCACCGCATCGGTCGATTCTGTGAATTTTGTCAACCCGGTTGAGGTAGGTGAGCTGGTCACACTGATGGCGTCGGTAAACTACGTGGGTCGCTCTTCCATGGAAGTGGGCATTAAGGTGTATTCGGAAGACTTCAAGCACGGCATCAACAAGCACACCAATACCTCCTATTTTACGATGGTTGCGATTGACGAACACACTCGCAAACCGGCCACGGTGCCCGGTTTGATTTTAGAAGAAGACATTGAAGTGCAGCGGTTTATTTGGGGTAAGTTTCGCAAGCGCTTTAAAGGCGAATACCGGGAACAATTCAAAGCGCTGCATCACGATTTAGACATCACCTCAGAAACTGAAAACCTGAGAGACGAAAACTGTCAAATCTCCCTGTAACCGACAGGTGGGCTAGCGGCGCGCCTCTGGCATGTGCTCTTTTAATACCTCGGCAAAGGCGCGCGACAGCGCGGCGGTTGAAACACCGATCATAAGTGCGCCATTCAGCGCCTCCAGGGGGCCCAGCAGTTTGTGCGCTTCAGACATTACAATGTCGCCATACCCTAGCGTGGCGAAGTTAACGGCTGAGTGATAAATGGCTTCGGGCAGGCTGGCAAACTCTCCCAAGCCAAAAAACAGAGTACCCCAGGCCACTACCTGCGCGACGTTTCCTACAATCAGTATCAACATCATGCCTGCGGTGACACGCATAGCGGCACCAAACGCCGAGTGTAGTTTGTGCATTCGCTTAACCGAATAGTGCAGCGCGAATAGAACCAGCGCCCCTTGCAGGAACAGGCAAAACGCCATCATCGCTAAACCTAATATAAAATTGACCAGCATTTATTACTCCTACAATGTTGTGCCGTCGCTATGTTTTTATGCGTCTGTTGCGCCACTTTTCCAATAAAGACATCGCCAAGGCTGCGTATACGGCAATAGCCATAAAAAGCAGCATGCGGACAAAAAAAGCTTGATAGACATCCTTACCATTGGCGCTGTCCTGCACCGCGGCGCCCAGTAAGATAATCATGGTGGTTAAGGTGGCAGTCCAAAAAGTGGGCTTAAATTTCGTTTTCATAACCCCGTAAACACCACTGGCTAAAACAATTGATATTACTAACACCCAGGCGAAATAAAACCACAGCGATACCGACAAGCTCAAGCACCCCCATACCAGTACAGCGCAGAGCCCGCCCAAAAATGTAGAACCTATCAATTCGCGGTTGGCATCTTGCAATTGCAGTTGCGACGCCTCGCGCCCAAGCAAAATGCTTTTTACTGTGAGTGGCAAATACATCGCCGGGTTAATCAGGGTAATGAGAAAAGCCGGTACCACAATCAAGGTAGCGCGCCATGACAGCCAGCTAACATCCTGCGCAGGCGGGGGAACTTCTGGCTTAACCATGGTGTTATCTTCAGGGAAGAATGGGTACACAATCCACTGGCCTATGACTGCCACGGCGATTCCCATCACCAGCGCCGCAATAAGCATCGACGCCAAAGCCGAGCTTATACTACTGGCCGCCGACACCACGGTTAACCCCAAGGCCAGTAAGGTACCGATGGCAACTTTGCCTTGGGCGATCACCAGGCGGTTACTCGCGTACAAGCCGCCCACAATGATAATCAGCGCCGCAACCGGTGATTTTTGTAGCAAGGGCCCAAGCAGCAGCCCAACGCCCAAACTTACGGCAACGGCGATCAGGAGTATGAATAATTGCTTGGGCCCCGGTGGCGGCGCGGGCTTAGCCATGAGAATGACGACAAATAAAGGGGCTAAAAATGGAATGCCAATATTCAAGCCGTAAGCGGCAGCCAGCACCAGGCTTAGCGTTATAGCCATTCGATAGCTGCGCCGCGCCGCCAGCGGCATACGCTCACGACGAAACTTAGCGGCTAGCTGAGTGAGCATAAACAAAACCTAGACCCGCTCATTGGCCACTAATACGCGTATGTCAAAAGGCTGAGCAAACGAATATAGAGTTTGCCGATCAGAGCGAGCAAACCATGTCCTTCGGTATAGGCAATAACCGATGCTTGCCCGCCAATACGCAGCTGCGACTTAACCTCAGCCCGAACCGGTTCACTCAGGGCGATTTGCACCGGAAACCGTTGCGCCTGACGCAGCCAATCGCGGTTATTTTGCACACTGGGCAGCGCACCCGCTGGCACCGACTGCCCACTGCTCACACCCACACCAATGCTTCGCACCGTGCCCTTAAGCACTTGCCCCGGCAGTGAATCCAGCAAAATTTCTACGGCTGTCCCTGGCTTTAAATGCCCGAGATTGTTTTCGGTATAGTCGGCCGTAATCCAAATAGACTCCATGGCCACCAGTGTTAACACCGGGCTTCCGGTACCGGCAAACTGCCCTACTTCGGCCCTTAAGTCTGTTACCACCCCGTCTGATTGCGCAACGACCGTGGTATTGCTGAGATCCAAATTTGCCTTTTCTACGGCGGATTGCGCGGTTTGCAGTAAGGTATTTTCCTCGCCTGTGTCACCGCCTTTTTGCTCAATCGCGCGCTGAATTTCCGCCTCGGCCACGGCTACTTGCGCCCGGGCTTGCTCCAGACTTGCCTCAGACATTTCCAGGCGCCGCTCTGAGACGGTGCCCGGGTCGTCCTGGCGCAGGCGTTTCAGCCGGCTGTAATCCTGCTCGGCCTTGAGGCGTCCGGCTTTTGCCGCACGCAAGCTTGCACGCGCTTTGGTCACTCCGGCATCGCCGGCTTCAACTTGCTTTTCGGTGTTTCTTAAGTTTGATTCTGCCTGCTGCAAAGCAATTTGATACTGTGATTGGTCAATACCAAATAACTTTTGCCCGGCTTTAACGTATTCGTTGTTACCTACCCACACATCGGTGACCACACCCGCGACCTTGGGGGCGACACCGACAACATAGCCCTGAACTCTGGCCTGCGATGTGTAAGGCGTAAAACGATCCGCCAGCAACGACCACAGCAAGGTCACAATAACCACCACAAAAATCACAAGGCCACCACGAGAGACGGATTTACCTGCAGGTGTGGCCGCGGGTTTTTCGTCGGAGAGTGTTTGCTCGCTCATGGGTTGTTTCCTTGTTCTGGCGCTGTCGATGGCGAAGTGGTGGTTGATGAAGTATCGGTTGGTGCGTGCAGAGGCTCTTCCAGTAAATTACCCCAGTCGGTGCGCTCGGCCATTAATTCGCGAAGGCTTTGCGGAATAACGTTGTCAATTTCCGCTTCTTGCCAACCGCCACCGAGAGCCTGATACAGGCTAATAATGGCGGCAATATGATCACCTCGATTGGTAATCGCATGGTCCGATTGTCGAAATGTAGTGGCCTGAGCATCCAGTACCCGCTGAAAATCTGAATAACCCTCTTGATAACGCCGTGTAGCGATCTCTAAGGAGCGCTCCGCCGCCTCTACTGCGTCGTCTAAAATTTGCTGGCTGGCCTGAGTTTGCGCCACTCGACTGGCGGCATCGTCAATTTCGCGCGCGGCATTTAACACCGTCATTTGGTAGGCCTCCAATGCCTGTTGTAAGCGGGCATCTTGGGTGCGCACATTGTTTTTCAACCTGCCGTAATTAAATATGTCCCAACTTACCGAGGGCCCGGCCGCCACACTCACCACATCGTTGGTGGCTTTCAGGCTGTTGCCCGACCAGCCAATGGTGCCGAACAGGGAAATCGATGGGTATAAGTCGGCTTTTGCGATACCAATTTGCGCTGACTGCGCCGCCGTTTGCCAGTAAGCCGTGCGCACATCGGGCCGGCGCAACAACAGATTAGTCGGAATGTCTTTAATGCTCACGGCGTCGAGCTGCGGCAATTTACTGTCAATATCGGCAAGCTCGGGCAGATCGTTTGGCGCTCGCCCCAACAACACGCCCAAAGCATTGCGCTGCTGTTGCAAAGCCAGCTTTAACCCCGGAATACTGGCTTGGGTGGACAAATACTGCGCCTTGGCCTGCTGTAAATCCAGCTCCGAGTCCTGGCCCTGGGTAAACAGCTGCTCGGTAATCTCATAACTACGCCGCTGCAAAGCCAAATTGCTTTGTGCAATTTCTATGCGTTGCAGCGTTGTTTTAATCGCAAAGTAAAGATTGGCTACTTGCGCTGAAAGTAAGACCTGAACATCGCGATGATTGGCGAGCGAGGCAAAGTAGGCGGCATCTGCCGATTCTACGCTGCGGCGAAAACGACCCCAGAAATCCATTTCCCAGCCCAGATTGAAAGCCGCATCACTGGAGGTGAAATCCCGGTAGGTACCGCCACCGCGCTTTTGCCCCACATAGGCGCCACTGGCACTGACTTGCTGCACCTGAGGATAGTACAAACCAGAAGCAACGCCGAGTACCGCCCGGCTTTCCAGAATACGCAGGCCCGCTACGCGCATGGTAGGGCTTTCGAGCCGCGCTTTTAACATCAAATTGTTGAGTAGCGGATCGTTAAGACGCGTCCACCACTGACTTAGATTGAGCGCTGCCGGGTCTTGCTGCAACTGGCCATAAAGCTCAGGCTCCCACTCGGCAAGCCAATCGGTATCTGGCGCTTTAAAATCAGGACCAAGCGGAGCGCAGCCGGCCAACAAAAACGCGGCCGCTGCACAGGTAATTTTGACTGTTTTGCAAAGGTTCAACGGAATATCAACCTATGGCGTGGGCGCATCCACAGGAGCAGCCTCTGCATCCTCTGGCATACCTTCATTGACCCAGGCCATAAAGACTTGATAGCTCACCGCCAGCACTACCGCCCCGACAAACAATCCAATCAAACCGCTGACAAACATACCGCCTAGTGCGCCCAACAAAATAACGGGCATAGGGGCTGCCACACCGCGGCTCAAAAAGATGGGCTTAAGAATATTATCGGCAAGTCCGGCGGCAATAAGATAAACAGTCAGAAGAATATTCACCACCAGTGAACCGTCCCCGGACATCCACAGCCAGGCGACAACCGGAATCACAAATATCGCGGCGGGCAACTGGACGATACCAAACACCAACACAGCCAGCGCCAACAGTCCGGCGGCCGGTATACCTGCCAATAAAAAGCCTACACCGAGTAACAAAGCTTGAATAAACGCCACACCGACGACACCAACGGCGACCGAACGCACTGTTGCCACACTCAAGGTATGCAACTCGTCGCCCACTTTGGCACCGCAAATACGCCTAAAAATCTTGCTGGTACTTTCGGCGCCGGGCTTGGAATAGGACAGCATGATGCCGGCAACGATAAACGCCGCCAGAAACGCTAGTAATGTGGTAACGGCACTGCCCAACACGGATACGGCCTTGCGGGCATAATTGCGCACCTGCTCATGATGCTCCACCATAAAGCCCTGCAGGTTAACCGACGCCTCGCGCCACATCGCATCAACTCGCTCGCCTATAAGCGGCCAGCCGGCCACGCTGTCGGAGGGCCGCGGCACTTGTAGCGAACCATCCATTAACTGCTTATAGATATCAAGCATATGATCGACAAACGAAATGCTTAACAAAACAGTGGGCACGCCAATAATCAGAACAACAGTTGATACAAACAGGGTCGCAGCGCGGCTTTGGCTGCCGCCTACTTTACTGGTTATTTTGGCGTGCAACGGATAGAGCGCAATGGCCAGGATCATTGCCCACAGCAGGAGGCTGAGAAACGGAGACAGGATCGCCATGGAAAGGTATACCAAAAAGACAATCAGCCCCAGGCGAACAGATGTATCAACAATAGTAGGAGGAAATTTCATGGCAGTGTGCGCTTCCGTTTTCATTAATGTGTCCCTTACAAATACTCTCAACTCTATGCCGTAATCAAACATTGCGCCCGCAAGAGCACATTGGCTCTCTCGGGAAAATATCAGAGCAAAGTATTTATACCAATGGGCTTATAGCTAAGTGACAAGGATACTTGAAACCCCTTAGCTTGCGCCACCTTTATAGCCTGTGTGGTGCTACGACGGGTTTACATTATCCGTTAAGAGTTGCGCAACGCAATTGCGCCCTTGCGCCTTGGCACGGTATAGAGCCTGGTCTGCATTGTGTAACAAGGTATCGATTCCCTCGCCGGGCTTGGCATAGTAAATACCGATACTTACCGTCAGCGGTGTGCCAGTATGCTTGCTTTCGCGGGCAATGGTTTCACGTATCCGCTCGGCTGTGGCTTCGGCGCTGCCGTCTTCGCAGGGCGACATTAACACCACGAACTCATCGCCACCCCAGCGTCCGACTTGCTCGTATGGCCGCACCGCGGCCCGCAACCAAAGGGCTACTCGGTTCAGTACATCGTCGCCGGTTTGGTGGCCAAAATCGTCGTTAATGGCCTTGAAGTGATCCACATCCAGCCACAACAACGCAAAACTTATGGGTTCGCGCTCAGCGCGGGCAATGAGTTCATGCATGGACTCATCCAGACCGCGCCGATTTTTAAGGCTGGTGAGCGAATCGGTACGCGCTTGCAGGTGCAACTGCTCGGTGCGCTGCGCTACCCGGCCTTCCAGCTCTTCGGTATGGCGGCGCACGCGATCGGTCATTTTCTCAAAGTGGTCCGCCAGGCGGCCGATTTCGTTGTCGGGTTTAGGAAGATAAGGTAAATCATAGCGGCCTTCGCGCACCCGGTGCACGGCTTCTTCGAGACAGGTAACGGGTTTTAGTACACGCGATTGCAAAATCCAGTGAAATATCGCGAGCGTTGTCAGTAGAGCAACAAGAAATACCAGCCCCAGCGGCCAAAAATAACTTTTGGGCACCAGCACACTTAAATCCAGCAGAGTCACCTCAAACCAGCCGATGGACGACAAGTAAGCAACCCCGGCTAAATGTTTTTTGCCGTTGACCGTGACAAATCCACTCTCGACAACGCCAGGGGCCGCGCCCTGCTTTTTCAGCAGTGCCAACATACCCAGTATTTGTTGCTTGTCTTGCTGGTCATCCACTAACAAGTCGACCGTTTTTTTCTGCCCTTCGGGCTTAATAATGCTGCCAAAATCGATGTAGTTGCGGTCGCGATACAGCTGAATGGCGCCATTGTAATCGGCAAACAGAGTCGTAATTCCCTTTTGCCCGATATCGACAATATCTTGTAGAAAGCGATCCAGGTTCAGGCCTGTACCCACCATGGCCACTATTTCGCCCTCCTCGGAGCGCACTAAGACGTCTATCCAGAGCTTAGTAACGCCTAAATTGACATCGGGGTTTACATTGAGGTGGAAGTCACGTCCCTCTTCGACCAGCTGAAAAAACCAGGCGTCGTCGGGGCTATCCGCTTTGAGCACATACCGAAACTGATTGTCGGCATACTCATTTTGGGCATTATTGAAGTAGTAGTGATTATTCTTGGTCAGTGCGACAAAGTAGCTTTTGTCGCCGAAGCCTGATCGAAAATTCTCCAACTCGCTTAACGCCTTGGCCTGCAACGCCTCATCTTCAGGTGTATTGGCCCACGCAAGCAGGCTGGGAGCACGGGCCAGTTGACGCGCCAATGCAATTTCACGCTCAAGTGAACTCAACAGGCGCGCACTGTCATAGCGCACCTGAATTTCAGTGACCTGGCGCCCCCAACTCTCAATAATGGACTCGCTTAACGATTGATACGCCAGCCAAGAGGCGGAGCCGGCCACCAGAATCAGCAGCGCCATTAAGGTAAGAAAGCGGGTTTTAAGGCTCACAAACAATTCCTTGGATTAATCACCATGTTGCATGAGGCGCCATTACACCAAAGTGTGGGCTGCGCGTCTATGATCAGAACGCTCATTAAAACAGTATAGAAGAATGCAATGCAAAAGATGATTAACACGCCACAAAATTGCGAATAACCCGCCCGTGCGGGAACCTGCAAGGCTGTTGAAAAACCTCTTACGTACTCAGACTCTCAGGCTGGTTCGTAATCTAGGCGCCTCTTTGACGGTGTGTGCTCCCATCGAAAAGTGGCAACGACGAGTATGGGCCAGCCTGGAAGTCCCGCAGGGCGAGGCCTGAAGAGCACATCTGCCGCACCTTGCCTCTAGCAAAGGGAGCCACCCTGTCCGTCGAGACAAGGCACGACATCTGCACGCTTCGGGCCTCGCTGAGCATGCAAGGGGGTTTTCAACAGCGTGCTAGAGCTCAGGAGCCTCTTTTTTTGATACGGCTCAATGCCACAGGCGTTACCCCTAAATAACGGGCTATATCGTTTTGGGTGACCCGCTTTAACAACTCCGGCGAGGTTTGCCGCAGACGCACAAAGCGTTGCTCAGCGCTAAGGCTTAAAAGCTCATATTCGCGCTGCTCTTTTTTCATCGCCAAGGCCAGCAAATGCTGAATGACTTCACCGGCTAAAGTGTGCGATTGTGCAGCGGCCTCCACTAGAGTGGCAAATGGCAAACCCAACAACTGCGATGGCTCCAGCGCCACTAGATTAAACGAACAGCCGCCCTGACCGAGCGCAGCATTTAAGCTACCGATAATACTGCCCGCTTCAATAAACGACTTAATACTCTCCTTGCCGTCTGCTGACAAGTAGTACGCCTTCAGCAACCCCGATTGTACAAAGTAAACACGCGCATCGTGATCGCCCTGATAAAACACATGCGTTTGCTTTGCCAAGACCTTTGGTTGACCGTGTGTTTGTAGCAAGCCTGCCACACTCTGCTCTTTAGTCATTTTTAACCTAAGTTAATGCACTGATTCAGTCCGGGCGTTAGCCTAGCGCTTTATTCAGTATGCCATGAAGGCGCTTAGAATATGCCCCAAATCGTGTTCCCGTTACAACACAAAACGGTCGTCGTAACCGGCGGCACTTCCGGAATAGGTTACGAGTTGGTCAAACAGCTGACATTGAATAACCGGGTGGTCGTGATTGCCAGGCCCGGCCCGAAACTGGACGCGCTGGCCGCCGAATTCGGTCAGGTCAGCGTATACGCGGCAGACTTGAGCAACCTGCACGAATGCGAAGGCGTGGCCAATTGGCTGCTTAAACAGTACCCGAACATTGACGTATTGCTCAATAATGCGGCCGTACAGTATCCGGCCACCATGCTTGACGATCAGTTTAACTTTGAATCGATAGACTATGAAATCAATCTAAACCTTACCTGCGTTTGTGCGCTTACTTATCTACTGTTGCCTGCTCTGCAGGAGGCGGCAACGAAAAGTTACATCGTTAACATGAACTCCGCTTTGGCGTTGGCCCCCAAAACTGGCTCGGCGGTTTACTGCGCCACCAAAGCGGCAGTGAACAGTTTTTCACAGAGCTTGGGTTACCAGCTTGCAGGCACCACGATAAAAGTCACTCAGGTATTTTTACCACTGGTTGATACCCCTATGACAGAAGGAAGGGGCCGTAACAAAATCAGCGCAGCTCAGGCCGCCACACAGACGATTAAGGGTATTGAGCTCGGGCGAACTACCATTAATATTGGCAAGGTAAAATTACTGCGCGTATTATTCGCGCTCGCCCCCTTGCTTGCGCGTCGAATACTCAGAGCCGGCTGATAACCTTAGGCCATTTGTACAGGACGAAAATGAAACCACTGCTAAAAGTTATGATGGTGCTGGCGCTGGTATTTGCCAGTACATTTGCACTGCTTACGCTAACCGGTATTGTCACGGTTGAGAAAATACAACTGTGGCTTGAGGCGGCACGGGCCATTAACCCTTGGTTGCTAATGCTATTGGTTGCGGGTCTGCTGTTAGCCGACCTCGTGATATCGGTACCCACCTTGTCGGTGATGATTTTGGCGGGCTATTTACTGGGGGCAGTGCTGGGCACAATAGCGGGCACAGTCGGGCTGCTACTGGCGGGGGTATTGGGGTATTTAATAAGCGCGCGCTACGGCAATCATCTTTTCTTTGCTCTGGTGAAAGAACCTGAGCAAAGAACAAGTGCAATTGAAACCTTCGCTCGCCACGGCCCGGTGGTTATTTTACTGTCGCGAGCCATGCCCATGTTGCCGGAGGTTTCCGCTTGCCTGGCCGGGCTTACTGGCATGAAGTTTTGGCGATTTCTCGTGCTTTGGCTAGCGAGCATTTTGCCCTACGCAGCTATTACCAACTACGCGGGTTCAGTGAGCAGTCTGGAAAACCCTATGCCAGCGGTCTATACCGCGCTCGGATTATGCGGCTTTTTCTGGAGTTGTTGGTTCTTCTTCCACAGGTCACACAAACGCGCCAGCCTCAATACAAAGATGTCTGAGCAATAACTCTTATGGCGATAAGTCGGCCATAATTTCGTTGTAACGGCCGGATTCCCGTAGCTGACGCAAACCTGAGTCCAGTGCTTGACTATAAATTTCAGCCTTTTTATTGCTAGCATTAAAGGCAATATAAATCTCACTCGTATAAAAACTGTGGCCCTGCCGATAATCTTCCGGATTTAGCTGCAGCGATGCAATATGAGACTCAAACACTTTATCGAACATCAATACAACGTCGAAGCGGCGGGCGTTGAGCATATAGAGCAGACTTTTTTGAGTAGAGACTGAAACCAGATCAAACCGATGCTTGTGCTGTTCAAACTCATCCCCGTACTCGTAGTCGATAATAACCCCTACTTGAGTGCCGTCGGGTATTTCAGCAAAACTGGTGTAATGTAAAGCGGTGCCAGCCCGATAGTAAAATGAAATATCAGCTTTTAATAAGGGTTCCTCCCCAAAATGATAGCGAGCTTCGGTATTGGCCTGCCGGGTAACGTTCCAACAGCCATCAAGTAATCCCTGCTCCACTTGTCTTAGGGCGCGAGCGTATGGAACAACCGAAATTTCAAGCCGGTAATTTGAATAGGCAAAGGCCGCTTCAGCGATTTTTTTTGACAGCCCCTGACCGTTGCGGTCAGAAAATGGCGGCCAACTGTCCTCCGCGGCAATTCGGACTACATGATTGTCAACGTCGGCGTTTACTGTCACTCCCCAAAACACAGAGACCAGTACCAACACCTTGCCTAATTCGGCTAACCGCATGGCAGTTTCCTTTTAACACGACTTCGCCTCAAAGTGAGGATAACGACTAATGTATTGTGCCCAGAAGTTCTGGTTATACTATAGCAGAGACAGCTAATATAACAGCGCTGACAACAATGGCAGAGCATGCCGCGCGGGCTTAGCGAATGGCGTGAACGATAAATTGTTGCACATCATCTACCGCGACCGGCCTTGCTACGGCTGGACTGATATATTTTGGTTGCTGCAACACTCCTTTGCCAATAAGACGCGTGATTTTGTCCAGATGCTCAATCGACAACTTGCCACACATCAGGTTGTTAAAATCTTTTCGGGTTTCAAAGGCGTTTATCACTTGATGGAACCCCTTAAGGTACAGGCAGTCTTTGGTAAAGCCGCCACCTCGATAGACCCGAGCGGTAATGGTAAAGGCAAGTTCGTCCGGCACACCATATTGCTCTTTAAGCAATGCAAACGTCGATTTGAAACTGCGCTCTTTAACCAGCGACTGCACCGCCACAACCCTGAGTGCCAATACCTTTAATCTGTCCACTGTTAAACTGCCAGACAAATACTCGCACAATATGGCCAAACCTTCCTGCGCGGTGGTGTTAACCGGTGAGCCAAGTTGCAAAACCCGCAAGCGCTGGTCTCGCGCATTCAATGTCGTCACTAAGTGTACGCCCAGCTCGTGGTGAGCAAGCGCTGAGATCTCTGTTTGAGTTACCCTAACCGATGCATTAATTTTAACTTGAGTGCCACTGACAAGCGCCTTCGCAATCATGCTGTCATCCAGCACGAGCTGAAAATCGTAGCCCTCTTGCAACGCAAATTGTCGCAGTGCTTCAACCAAAACAGGGCTTTCATGCTGTTGTTCCGGCTCAGCCGTCAGCCGCTCGGGCAAATGTAACAGAAATTCGGCATTGCGGATGTCCTTTTCTGTAGGCTCACCATAGTAGCGCAACGACTCGTATAGAAAATCCGGCGTCCCAATGGCGTTCAGCTGACCCAATTTGTCGGCGTAAGACCCGACCACATCAATGTAGAGTTCAGCCAGATCCGTATCATCAATATTCTCAATGGGTAAGGCATAGAGCGCTCGCCGCTTCTGGAACGTGTCAATACTGACGCTACGATAGGCAAATTCGGGATTGACGCTAAACCCGGAATTGAAAAACCGCAGCTTTTGCTCTTTGTAGTTTACCGGGGCAATGGCATCGAGAATATCGGTTCCCTTTACAACGTCGAATAAAGCCGCATCCAGACTGCGCCAAGTGGCTGGCATAGGTTCAATGTCAATATTCATGATTACTGTCCCTATCGGGGAGGATCAATACGCTGCGTGGTACTGGTATTGGTACGAAACCAGCCGGCTATGGCAAAACGATCACGCCGGGCTGGCAAGACTTCGTGAGGAAAATCCTCACTGAGAAAGACCACTAACGTACCACCTTGCGGCGATACTTTCACGTAGCTCCCAGCTGCATCGGTATAGAGCACCAACTCGCCACCGTCATCATCGCCCCAATCAGGGTTTAGGTAGGCCACTACCGAAAGTACTCGATTTCGCTCGCCCTTAAATGCGTCCAGATGACGCTTATAGTAAGCACCGGGAGCATAGTGAGAATAATGGCTTTCGAAAGAAAACATGCCTAACAGGAGTTGTCGGTTAAGCGTTGTCTGCAGTTTATTGGCCCACTGGCACCATAAAGCCCCCGAGATTGTATCCCCGGTGATCCAGACAATTTCATCGGTTCTAACTCGTTGCTCATGAAGGTAATTATGGCGCCGGCCAATGCCTGCGACGGAAAATTCATCCGCCGGCAGCGTATTGACTTGCCCAAGCAGCTGGCGAATCAAAAGTTCCGGTAGCGCATTTGGCAATATACTGTAGCCTGTATCGCGGATATCGTCTGCAATTTGACCAAATAAAGTCTCAGACTGTAGGGTGGTTTGGCCAATAGCGGTTTCGAAACCTGCACTCATCGCGTTGCCTCAGATATATGACCGCCCTGCGATCTGTTGTCGGCATCAATGCAAGCCTGCCAGCCATGTAGAGCCTGCTATTTATAGGAGTTTTTTGGCTTTAGCAAGAAAAAACAAGAAAAAAGTTTTTTTTGTTCTGACTTTCACCTCACTGTGTCTAACTGGTGGGGTAACTGGCAAGCATGTACAATTTTTAGCGCAGAGCGCTTGTTTATTCAGGCGCACCCGATTCCCGATACGAGTTATAGGTTATGTTAGGCATACAGCGCTTTTTTCTGAACAACCCGCTGCGCAACTACAACTACGTCATTCGCAATCCACAGGGCGCAGCGCTGATTATTGACCCTACCCAGGCCGACCTGACGATTCATTATGTTGAGCGCCAAGGGCTAACCCCGGACGCCATTTGGATTACCCATGAAGATCAGGATCATATCGGCGGTGCGGTTGAGGTCAGCGCATATTTCAATGTCCCTATATTTGCCCCAAAAGCCTTTAGCCACCTCCTTAAAGGTGCAGCCGGCTTTAGCGAAAGCGACATATTAAGCTTTGCCGGCGCGCGCTTTACCACCAAGCACTTGCCCGGACATACGCCACATCACCATGTATTTTATTGCCGGGCACAAAAATTGCTAATCTCTGGCGATATGCTGTTTAACTACGGTATTGGCAAGGTACGGCACGCTCAACACGAAAACATGTATAAATCCATTCGGTGGCTGGCCGGGTTACCCGATGATACAACCTTCTTAACCGCGCACGATTATGACCTTATCGGCTTGCGTTTCGCCCTGTCGCTGCAACCTGACAACGAAGAACTCAACACCAAGCTTAGCCAGCTGGAGCCACTAAAACCTGAGCAGCGGCCACTATCGACTATTGGCGAGCAGCGCAAGCTCTGCCCCTACTTTCAATTAGACAATGCTGCCATTATTCGCGCGCTACAAAAAAAAGGCATGCCCGTAGACACACCTTTCGCTGTTTTTAAATCTATTCGTTTGCTACGCGATGAGTTTTAAATGTCCAACGACGTCGAGGCACCGCGCCGCAGCTCTGCTACCGACACACCGCCAATCCCCCAGTCCACAGTAGATATTTCTGAGATCAAAACAAACGTTGTCGCCGGATCTTTTCCCAGTACGTCTACCATCAGTTGGGTTGCCCCTGATACCAGTCGATTTTTCTGCACAGCGGTGACATTTTCATCGGTAATTTTTATCTCAACAATTGGCATATCAAATTCTCCAACAAACTTTGCGTCCGGCGCCCTGCCGGACATGGATATTTAATAGTCCGAACTTCGCGATCAGCGCGCATAGCCGGTACGGTGATATTTACAGACTACTGTCTGCGTACATTTTGCTGACTATTTTCCACTGACTGTGTTCGCGCAATAAACCCAAAAAATCGAAATACTCGGACCCGAGCAACGGACAAATTGCTTGCACCATTGCTTGATTACCGTATACCCCCATCGACACTATCCGATAGAGGTAAGGAAGACCGAGCTCGGCGGGTACCGGCCTACTTTCAACTTTTGCCAACCATTGCGCTAAGGAGAGCCGAACCCCTGGTGCGCATAAATGGCAATCTTCGTCGAACACGGAAGACAGTGTTGCAGTATCAGCGTGATGCAAACCGGAAAAGTAAACATCAATAACGTCGCTAATGGCTTGAAGATCACTGGCAAACGAGGGCGTGCCAGCCATATTAAAGCGCCTCCTGTTGTCGCAAGGCTTTGGCAAATGCGGCGCCTGCCAGAACGTCGGCAATCATCGCCTGAGCCTTAGGGCCAATGGTAATATCGACAGGGAACAGGTCACCCCAGCGCGCATAGACTGCCAACAAGACATCCGCCGCCGCAATTTCACGCCCGCCCAAATACGGTTGATTTCCGAATCTAAGCTCCACCACTTGCCAAAGCTTATTAATTTCCACTGCCGCTAGATTTAAAAAATCCTGTTTCGCCTGAGCGTGATGCAAGTGTGCCTGGGCAAAGAACAATCGACCATACGCCGGGTGCATACTGGCGTTAGCGAAGGCGATATTTTCAATGGCGCGCTGGCGCTCATATCCTTGCTCGGGCAGCAAACGATTTGGGTGACTATTGAGTAGGTACAATAAAATCGCGGCACCTTCTGTGAGTACAGCGGCGCCCGTATCCAAAGCCGGCACCTGCATGGTTGGGTTGATCGACTGATAGTCGGCAACGGCATCGCGATTTATTAGCTCCACAGGCTGTTCTAGCATATGCAGAATAGTCAATGTCGCTAAAGAACAGGTGTCGGGAAGATAGTATAGAGTGTACATAGAGCCTCCTGGGCCGGTTGACTGTAGGGCTCAGTTTCGCAGACCAACCCCAGTCCAAAAAGGCCGCTTTAGGAAAATTTCATTTTCCATAATGGAAAATATCCTTTCCCTTTTTTAATCCAGAATATCTTGCACACCAAAAAATATAGGCATTACTGCACTATAGTGTGACTTATAATTGCCAATATGGAATGATAGGCCTAGCTACAACAAACCTATACTGGAGGTAGAGACGTGGATAAATTGCGGGCCATCAGGCTCTTCGTGCGACTGGCAGAAACCATGAGCTTTACCGCCGTAGCGCAGGAATACGGGGTAACAGCCTCGATGGTAAGCAAGGAAATCAGCAAATTGGAAAAGCAGCTAAACGCCAGGCTGCTACACCGCACCACTCGCAATCTCACCTTAACCGCGCTGGGAGAAGGTTATCTGTCGCTAGCACAGGACATTGTCAAGCAAGACGAAGGGGCTGACGCCTTGGTGCAAGCTATGCAGGGTAGCTACCAAGGCAAGTTGCGCATTAACGCCCCCATGGCATTAGGACTTACCGACTTAGGCGATTTCTTCGCCGACTTTATGCGAATTTTTCCTGACATTGAGCTGGATATTCACCTCGGGGACGAGGACCTGGATCTAGTCGAGCACGGCTTCGACTTGGGCTTTCGTGCCAGCAGTCGTTCGCTAGACTCCCATTACGTCGGCAAACCATTGAGAACATTCCCCTACTGCGTGTGCGCTTCCCCTGAGTACCTTCAGGCCCACGGGCTGCCGCACAGTCCTACCGAACTTGCACAACACAATTGCTTTGTCTACAGCTACTTTAAAGGAGGCGATACCTGGCCCTTGGACGGCGCAACCCACATTAAAGGTACACTAAGGGTGAATAGCACTTTGTTTATGCGTGACGCAGTTGAAGCCGGCCTTGGAATTGGCTTTATGCCCGAATTTGTTGTGCGCGACCAGCTGGCCCGCGGAAGTCTTACAGAAATCCTAATACAGGCCTCAAAGCCCGAGCTTACCCTTTATGCTCTTTACCCCAACCGCCGATACCCACCGCCGGCGCTGCTAAAGTGCATTGAACATATGACCGATTGGTTCAATTAGCCAGATCACTAACCTGTTCCGGCGACACGACATATTTGCACAAAGTGCTCCGGGTCCAGGCTGGCGCCGCCCACTAGTAATCCATCCACGTGATCAATCGCCAATAGTTCGGCGGCGTTATCTTTTTTAACGCTGCCGCCATAGAGAATTTGCACGCTATTCGCGTCCTCTCCCAACATAACGACCAGCTCGTCAAAGATAAACTGATGTACTTCACCGACCACTTCGACACTGGCCGCCCGCCCGGTGCCAATGGCCCACACCGGCTCATAGGCAACCGCCAGTGACTGGCCATTCAGGCTCAATCCTTCCAGAGTATGGTGCAGCTGTCGGTACAAAATATCCCGTGTTAGGCCCATTTCGTACTGTTGTGCGTTTTCTCCGATACAAATGATAGGCATAACACCAGCAGCCAGAGCTCGCTCTACTTTGGTACGGCAGGATTCACTGTTTTCCAGAAACACCTGGCGCCGCTCGGAATGCCCAATCAGACAAAACTGACAACCAACCTCTTTTAACATCTGCGCAGAGGTCTCACCGGTAAAGGCGCCCGATTCAAACTTACTGACGTTTTGGCTGCCCACCATAATGGGCGAATTGCGTAAAAACGTTACCAGTTCACTGATATAGACATAGGGTGGGGCTATTCCCACCTGAACGTTAAAGTTTTGGTTGCGTATGGACGCGACCGAGGTACAAATCAAATCGGTACCGCCATTTAATTTCCAGTTGGCTACAACCAACGGCGCTTTCTTTGTCATAAACCCTCCACGAGGCCGCAATTGGCCCCGAAACCATCCATCCCACATCGACCGCCATACCAATTAAGGTTTTTGGCCTTACCAATATAGGTTAACACAGCATTTTGGTATGTCCAATAGTCTTAAAGACCATTTCTACCCTTTAGCGTAGCAGGCTGTTGCATCAGATTGACGGCTTTGTGCGTCTTATTATTAACCGATGGCAACGTTTCGCATCATAAAGCAAAACTATTTGTAACCTTTTTACAGCAGGCACGTTTTAATCAGTAACATGGAATTTAAATACCGCACATTAGTAAACCAACATCAACGGCATGTGTATTCATTAGCGAAGCACATGTTGGCTGATGGCGCTGAGGCCGAAGATGTATGCCAGGACGTCTATATTCGTTTGTGGCAAAACATCGACAAGGTTTCCGAGGAGGCGGCAAGACCTTGGCTACTGCGGGTGACGCGCAATCGCTGTATTGACTACATACGTAAACGGCAGGAGAGCAGCGAACTACCGGTTACCCTTGAGTGCGAACGCGCCGATGGGCGTCCTGCCAAGGCACTGGCCAATGCGCAACTTAGCCAGTGGCTGAAAGCCTGCATTGGCAAACTAAAGGAGCCCTATCAAACCATCGTGATATTGGCAGACATTGAACAACTGACAGGCAAGGAAATAGCTCAGCAGGTCCCGAAAACCGAAAATCAAATTAAGGTGTATTTACACCGGGGCCGCAAGAAATTAAAAGCCATTTTGCAACACGGGTATTCGCAGCAGGTGGATCATGAGTAAACACGTAGATGACAAGCAGCTAATCGAACGAATTTACTGCGAAGAGATCGAGCAGGAGGATTTTCCGCTGGTAGATGTACCGGAGTCCCTGCATCAGAAACTCTACCACATTCCACGTCAGCATGGAAAGCAAACCGTTCGCCCACGCTGGCTAAAAATGGCTGGTGTTGCAGCCAGCGTGGTTATGTTTTGCGCGCTCTCGTTCTCACTGAACGAGAGCTACCAAGAGTACCAATTGCATCAACAGGCGCAACAAGAGGTAAAGCTCGCTTTATTTTATCTCAACAAAGCAAACGAAAAAGCGGCACACAGCATTCATAAAGAACTTAAGGAACAACTGCAAAACTCCACAATTGATCCGGTTATTAATACGGTAGTCGACGTAACATCCGGTTAAAGAAAACTCATTTTTAGTGTATAGCGCGAGGTTAAGCGTATGAAAAGTTTCAAAAAATCATTATCAACATTGTATTCTGGGGCAGTATTGGCCAGCGCACTGCTCGTCAGCGTCGCGGCAGGCGCAAGCCCTGCGGGTAGCATAGATTTCGCTGACCTATCCAGCGCGTATGGTGAGGCCAAAGTTGAAATCAACCTGCCCAAGTCGCTAATCAATATGGTAGGCACCCTGTCTCAACAAGAAGACCCCGAAATTGCCAATGTATTGAATGGTGTTGATTTCATTAAGGTGCGTGTTTATCAACTCAATGGCGAGGCGGAAGCCGCTCTCAAAACACTCGACACGGTCACAAGCAATATTCGCAAACTTGACTGGCAACCTATTGTTAGTGTCAACGAAGAGAAAGAAAAGGTAAGAATTTTTTCTAAGATGACTGAAAACGTTATGGATGGCTTAGTGGTTATGGTCGTTGACGAAAACGGCCCCGGCGAAGCGGTATTTATTAATATTGTTGGCCAAATTGACCCCAATAAAGTCGGCGCCATCGCCAATAGCATGAACATCGATCTGGGAGATATCTAATGAAAAAGTTACTCATAACCGTTATAGGGTTTGTGCTCGTAGTGGGAGCGGGAGTTGCAATCGCCACCGCGAAGTCCGGCCCAGACCAAAGCCATGTCGGCTACGCTAACTACAGTTTGGATAACGTTAAGGGGCTAAAAAGCAAACTTTCACTGAACTTGGGCAGCTGGACTCTTAAACCTCTAATTTGGGCTGCCAGCCAAAGCGATTCCGAAGAAGCTAAATTCTTGGACAATATCAGTGGGCTGGATGTGAATTTTTACGATGTGAACGCGCCAACTGAAGTCATCACGAGTCAACTAGGCAACTCACTGAGTGCTCTTGAGGCTAATGGCTGGGAGAAAATTGTCGCTGTCAATGACGCAAAGGAATATGTTCGAATTCTCACTCTCACCGACGGCGACGTATTCAAAGGGGTATTGATTTCGGTCATTAACGAACGCGAGGCCATTTTCATCAACGTGACCGGCAGTCTACACAACGACGATCTACAACACCTGGTGGCAATGAGCAACGAATGGTAAGTGCGCACTAAAAAGGGAGCCGAAGCTCCCTTTTTAGGTACATATTCAAGTACTAATTTTTAACACTTTTTCGTGCGTACTTTTACCGTTACTGGGCGTTCAAATCAGTCATTACCTTTTTAAAGAACGCGCCCTGCTCGGAAGGCGTAAAATCCCAATCATTGATAAGCGTAGGCGACCAGTCTGGATCAAATACCCAGGCGGTCCAGGCGATATCCCGCGCTTCCATAAACTCAACAATTTGCGGGCCGTAGGTGCCTTCATCGTGAATAACGGGCACATGAGCGCCATAACCATCCGCACGAACCCAACCCAGCTCAGTTGCCATGACCGGATAATTTTCGGCAACGTAGCCCCAGGTTTCTTGCCATAAAGCAAAAAAGTTTTCCTTAGACTTTACCTCGGGTTTGGCTTTTTGCGGGTAGGGGTGAATGGTATAGGCAATACCCTCACGACGCACTGGTGCATCGGCGACCATAGTTAAATCATAGGCCCAGTTGAAACCAGACACCAGTGGAATGACGTTTTTGTCGTAGACGTAAATCAAATCGATGAGTTCTTCATGAATGGCCCGAAGCCCTTCCCAGCTCGCCTTACCCAAGGACTCCGCGCCATTGCCAATAAAATCGTGGGTGGGTTCGTTGAGAAGCTCATAGACTGCAATAGTTGGTACACCGCGATAGCGTAAAGCAACCGACTGCCAGAACTCACGGGTTTCATCCATGTTGGTGACGTACATGGGATGCTGATACAGAGCCGACTGTATATTACCGATAATGTGCCAATCGAGAATCAAGTACATATTGTGCGCATTGGCCCAACGTACCGCTTCATCAATACGCTCGAAATACCAATCTTTGCCTTGACGGCGCCACCCTAGCGGGTGCACAGGAATCCGTACAACATTAGCCCCCCAGGCCGCCACTTCGGCAAAAATACGCTCGTCCCATCGGTTGTCGTAAGCGAGCTTGGCCGGATCGGCGATATTGACGCCACGCAGTACAAAAGTGTTACCACTTTCATCGACCACCTTTGCACCGGCAACCGACAAGACATCCTGTTCATTGACAAGCGTTGCGGTATCAAAGCTCTGGGGATAGGGAATATTCCAGAATTCGGCTGAAGACTCCTGCGCACTGGAAAATCCGTGATTCTGGGTTGATTTATGCTCAGGCGATGTCGAACAGGCGGTTAACAGCGACACTAATACTAACGCCAAGCAAGGGAGGTTTACATTCATAAGTCACCTACATTTATATTATTATTTAACCCGCTATAAATTGGATTACTGTTTTGCAACCCGATTTATAGCGCAACAGCGGGCTGTCTGCAAATGATGTGTGCGGAACAATGGATCTGAAAGCCACTGACCACACCGACAATGACTGAGTTAAAGCGTTTACCTCAGTCCTGAGCGATCTGCACAACCGAGAGCTTTTGCGCCTTATCTTTCTCATACTGGGCCGCAGCTCCGGCTATACGGCCACTTGCAGTTCCACTTAACCAACGTCGTGTGCGACCAGCATCTCCCAGCGGAGTGCGCTTGCCAAAAGAGTCGAGAAAGACAAACGCTGTCGGCTTGTTTTGGACATTGGCCACCATGACTAAGCAGCGGCCCGCTTCGCTCAAATAACCCGTTTTGCTCAGAAGCACATCCCAACGGGAGCTGCGCACCAGAGGATTCGTGTTGGCGTAATACAGAGAGTAACCGGGGTGGGTAAACCACACATCGTGCTTGGCACTGGTACTGGCGTTGCGAATCTCCTCATAACCATACGCCGCCGTCAGCATGGTCACTAAATCATCGGCGCTAGAGACGTTCTCGATTGACAGGCCACTGGAGTCTACAAACTGCGTATTCTCCATACCCAGTGCTTGCGCCTTGTCGTTCATAGCCTGAATAAACGCGTCATAACCCTGAGGGTGGTGCCATGCCAACAAATAGGCTGCGTAGTTCTCCGAGGACATAACCGCTATGTGTAATAAATCTTTGCGTTTGGCGCGCGAGCCTGGCCGAATTCTGGAATAAGCGTTGGCCGCGGCAGGAAAGTGCCGTTTGGTCACCTCTAGGCGCTCGTTTAAATCAGCTCCCGAATCCAACACAACCATTGCGGTCATAAGCTTGGTAACAGAGGCAATTGGCACCACCCAATCGGCGCGCTTCTCGTACAAAGCGCTCCCATCGTTGACCGAAGCCACCTTGGCACTTACCGACGCCAATTGCAGATTATCGGGGTTCGGCGGCTCAGCGTGAGCGTTAAAACAGAAAACCCAACCTGCAAGCAAGAAAATGAGTAAATTGCGCAAAATTTCCGATCCTAATTCTTTTCTTTTCAACTGTCTGCCAAGGCAACAGGGTAGCACGAAATGGCACATTAAATAGCATGAAGCACTGCATTATTGCGCCAGTGTGACGCGCAACGGCCGCGGCTGGAGCCAACAACGCCAACTGGACCGCACTTGTGCAATGCCTGTCATATCCGATTCACTAATATTCCGCTAATATAACGGTTTTAGCGGTTATTTCCTCACTATGGAGTATAAGGATATGAAGCGACTTTTGCTTGTGTGTGTGTGTTTGTTTGTAGGCGTCAATGCCAGTGCTTTAGATTTGCAAGATGTAGGAAACCAACTATCGGGCTCTGAAACTTCGGCGCCAGAGAGCTTAATTTCATCGCTGACCGAACAATTTGGGATCACCTCAGATCAGGCCATTGGCGGCACATCGGCTCTGGTAGCGATGGCAGCTAACAACCTATCCGATGACAGTGCATCGCAGTTGACAGACATCATTCCCACTAGCGGTGGCGGCTTGACGGACACTCTGATTAAGCAGGTCACCAGTATGGAAAGTGTACGCAGTGCCTTCGACACATTAGGCATGGACCCGGCGCTGGTGGAGCAGTTCACTCCCGTAGTATTGGACTATGTCAGCAGTAATGGTGGTAAAGAATTACTGGGTCAATTAACGTCACTTTGGGGCGGTTAACTTGCTCAAGGCCGGGGCAAGGCAAGCGCCCTGCCCCGGTTACTCCCTCGCCCCCCGAAGAACTACCAGCTAAGCTGCAACTGAGTTGACTTGCCGGCGGGCAGATTAAATCGGTAGCCGGCCTCAGGTAAATCACTCTCCATCGTCACAGCCTGGCCGTTTAGCGTTGCTTTTTGCGCTGGCTGCTCCAGATAAACCACAACGTGTGCGCGATGCTGTAACTCAGGCGCGGTAAATTCCAGTGACGCTTTGCCACTTTTAAGCAACATGGGTTTGACTGCATCGCCATCGTGCATATCGACATACTCGAATTTTTCACGCTGCCCCGCCTGCCCCGGTGTAACATGAATCACCAGCTCAGGGGCACTTAGTTCACCTTGCCAGCGCTTAGCGCTGCCGCGGTATACATCACCCGTTACGTAGATACTGCCCGCTTTGACAAAAACGGGAATGTGATCAGCAACCAACGGCCAATTGACGGTCGCCGGCCCTTGAATCACTTTGCCCGGCTCATAATAAGAGCGCCACTTGCCGTTGGGGAAATAGATCGAGCGCGCTTTCGCATTTTCTGTAAACACCGGCGCCACTAAAAAAGCATCGCCAAACACGTACTGATCCCATAGGGTGTAGGTATTCTCATCGTGCAAATACTGATACGCCATAGGCTTCATCAATACGCCTTGCTGTGCCGAGCGGTTCGCTAATGAGTAATTGTATGGCAGTAACTCCATACGCTTTGTTGCCGCATTGCGAAACACCGACTGCAGATCTTTTGAGTATTTCCAGGGCGGGCGATCCTCTCCCTGGCCCGCAATACCATCGAGCTTAACCTCGAACATGCCGCTCCAGCTACTCCATTGTAACCAGCGCGCGTAGAGCTGCTCGTCAATACGACCATCGCCAAGGTACCCGCCGGTATCAGAGCCCCACACCGGAAAGCCCATAAAACCCACACGAATGGCGTTTGCCATATTGCTCGCCATGCCCTGCCAGTTAGGTCTGACATCGCCGCCCCATACAGCACTTAAGTAAGGCTGTGAACGGTGGTAAGCCGAGCGTGCAAAGTTAAATTGATCATCGCCATGATGGCTGCGTAAAAATTCATCAATGACTTTTGAATACAAATACACATAGTGGTTGCGCGATTGAGATTCGCTCGTTTCCTTGTGCCACTTAGCGGTCACTGGGAAATTTTCATCGGCGCGATCCATTTTATGCCCCTGCACCCCAACCTTGTATTGCAGTTCAGTCAGGCGATGTTTAAATTCCTTAAGCGCGGCGGGGTGAGTTAAATCTATATAGCTGCGGTGATTGGGAAGCAAACCCGGGAAATCCAGGTCACCAAATGTCATTGGACCAACCCAGCTCATAAACGCCATACCGAAATCGTCATTAATGGTCTTAATCCATTGCTCGGGGTTTTCAAACCCTTCGGCAAAATTCATTTTTGACCACTTGTGTCCGCCATCGCTATAGGGGCGATCGACAAATGTTGCGGTCAGGGGAATTTCCAGCCCAGCAAAGCGAGACAAATCATCAATAATTTGATCTTTCCCTCCCCCATTATGATCGCGCCACACTACTGGCCCTAATGCCCAGGCTGGAACGTTTTTGGGATCGCCAATAATGTCGTAGTAACGCTGATGTATCGCCACACCATCTTTGCCGTGAATGACATACCAATCCAATGCATCAGTCTGGTGATAGATTTGCGTCTCACCATTCACCCCCAACCGATACTGTCCCTTGCTAAAACTGTCGAAAAAACTCGCATAGCCTGCACTGCTCATATAAAAGGCCGAGTAGGCCGACGCGTAGTTCTCACCATAGTCTCTTTCGCCAAGGGCGTAGACTTCGACATCTACGGTTTGCCCACGCAAATCCGGGTTTTTCTTGTTAGCGGGGTATAGTTTTTCAATCAGTCCGAAGTAGTGCTCATCCTGATCCTTAAGGGTGATCGTTATATGATTAAAAGTGTCGTGCTGCGTCTGAAACCGAAATTTTCCATTATCAAACGAAACCTTAACGTCCACCTTGCCTGGAAAATTCTGGCTATAGCCATCACCGCTCGCCAGAGCCAGTGTCACATCAAGGGAATTGCCAGACTTTTTGATACTGTCGATGCTTGTTTCGATAAAATTAAAACTGAAACCGGTAATCTCGGCATAGGTATCGCCGCGAAAATTAAGCAATATTGTTTGATCTTTATTCTGCAGGCCATAGTCACCCCATTTCCATTGCTCATCCGCCTGAGTGATACTACTTAAGGCAAGCACAAAGAGCATAACAGCCCCTTTAATACTAGAGTGAACACACATAACAATCTCCGTTAAGGCAAAGGATTAATATTTTCAACACGCACTGTCCATCCAGCGGCCGGGAAGCCTGGCGCGTGACGCGACGGAGAGCCTTCCCAGCCTGCCGCCATCATGGCAACCGCGCTCAAAAGTGCGCCATTACCCGGCAAATATATTGGCAGCGAGTCTTCCTGGTAGTTATGACCATTGTTGAGATAGGTGTTCTTGGGAACCTGCATTAATAATGCATCAATAGCTTGCTCTGTGCGCCCCAAACGAGCCGCCGTCATAGCCACCAGCGGATAATCCCAACCCCAGGTACGCTGCCAGTTCCAGCTTGCGAAAATTTTCGTAAACGAATTATTCAACGCGCTTTTGTCAACATCGTGCCCCGGTAACATCCCCAAAATTCCCAACACGCTGGGGTGGTCATTGAGGTGTGAAGCGTCTTCGAATGTATTCAACGCATTGCCCGCGTTGACGTAGTGATTATTGAACTTGGGCAAAGGCGCTAAATATTGCAGGCGATCGTTCAGAGCTTCGTCTGGCGCTAGCTGCAACCGGTTGCGCCATCGTTGGGCCAACTGTAAACCATAGCGCCAGTAAGCCAGTTCAAACGTTGGGTTATGGGTTTCGTCCGCACTGTAAATTTCTTGCGCCGGTATAATTGGCCCCGCAAGATCATAGACTTGCGTTTGCTCATTCCAAACCAAATAATCCACCATGAATTCAGTTGTGGCGAGCACAATCTCTTTATACTGCTCGAGAGATTCACGGCTTTTACCGTTTAATTGATACAAAAGCTCAGCAAAGTAAATTGGATGCGGCTGTTGCCAGACCAGGAAAACACCAATCGTTGATGGGCTTTCCGCGGCATTAGGGCCTACCATTTTGGGCCAGCGTGCGCCTTTGTACCCCTGCCTTGCGGCCTTGGCTGTTGCTTGCGGCAATTGCTCTTGGTACCAAGCCAAACTTTTTTCAAACAGAGTCGGCTTATTCCATAGCGCATAATGCACTCCGTGCCACCAGTGCATTTCCAAATGAAATTTTCCGTACCAACTATTGCAAGTAAGGCCAGTTTCCGAGGGAGGTAAAGAGCCTGATGTTTGAATGGCAGTCAGGTAACGCGACAGGATTATCCGCCGCTCAAGTTCATGAGCACGAGAATCTTTTGAAAGAGAAAGGTCGATTGCCCCGCCGCTCAACCAAAAGTCTTGCCAGTGCGCTTTAACCACAGAGAAATCACGGTTAGCGTCAGCGGGCACCAACAACAGCTTGGTGGGTGCGTAGGTTACGGAGAATGAAAGTTCCTCTGCAGTACCTTGCAAAACATAACGGTGTGCATCCGTTTTTTGCCAACGAACTTCGCCTGCCCATGCAATGGCCACGTAGTAAACGGTGGCGTCGAGCGTTCGCTTTAGAATAATCCCCTGCGCGCGTTGCTCTACAACTTCCGTCGTGTGTTTTTCCGGACTTTGCCAATCAGCTGTTTTTTTGCCCCAGCTCAGAGTCCCGTAGGGAAATTCAAACTCGACGGCTAAATCTTGTTGCTGTAGCAGTTTGGACGACGCGGTTACCGTTAACTGATCCCGCTCCGGGTGCACGGCGGTTTTTACAGTCACCAACTGCCCGTCGAGTTCAAACTGGCTGTTGACTGTACCCTGCCACATATCGAGCTTTTGACTGATAGCAGAAATATCAGTAACTCCGATCGACTTATCGCGGCGGGCAAAACCTACCCGGCCTAGATGCAAGCGGTGCGGATTCGCCCGCAGCCATTGCCCGGCGTCAGAGTGTTGCTTAGCGGCGTAGCTAATATCGCGCCCGTCCACGTTATACCGTTCGAAAGTATCGCTGAGCTGATACCCGTCAACATTGGGCGTACTGTGCCACCCCCATTGACTCAGTGTCCCCAATGGAATGCCCTGTTCATAAATGTTGGGGAACGTCTGCAAACCCGTCGCGTCCACAGTCACGGCAAACTCACCGTTGCCGAGAGAGAAAGGTGACAGAATATCTGGTGATTGATTGATAGGATTATGACGATTGACGAGTGCGTGCCTGTCAATGGGTAGCGTGGACGGATCACCTGCATCGGGTGCCGCCATCGTGGTAAGACCACCCGGTATTCCACAGAGTACGGACATCGCGCTCACCAGCGATAACGAAGCGGGCAATGATTTTATTATTGTGATCATCAAGATGACCTGCTGTTATATTAGGCTTTTGCATATCCTAACATATGGTCATATTGAACATAAGAATATAGTTGCGGCTTGTACTCAATATTTTGGGTGTGACTTGCGACGCAATCTTCCGACAATGGCCGCTATTTACTTGCGCAAATCACCAATCGAGGAATACATCCTTAGGATCAAAATCGAACTTTAACGCGTTTTCTTGCTTGATCTCGCGGGATATTTTTATGTCCCGCTGCGCGTTCAAACTCCATACCGGGTGAGCACCGGCGGCGATTTGGTAGTTCTGCTTCAGCAGTTCAACGACAATGGCTCTTCTTGCACCCAAGGCAACATCCGTAGTCTGAAACGGCCCCTGCTGAGTCGAACGCTCAGGCGTATTGTCGCGCCCAGCGTAGGCCAGTAAAGTGGCAACGCCATTGGGTTCCAGACGCAGATGAATCTCCACTCGCCAATCACTTCGTGTCAGCACAATGGCACTGGTAGAGCGAGGAATACTGTGTAGCCCCTTACCATTCACCGCATGACCTCGAATACAGAGTTTGGTGACGTGAGACAACACAGTGGCGCAGCGCAAGCCACAAGTCGCTCGGTCGCATTGTTTTGATCAAAATCGATACCTGGCATTGAGTTGCCACTGAGTCTGTTGCTGATTCGCCTGCTCCCACCACAATTCACGATTTTCCACATAACTGTCGGTAACCATAACCTCCGTGCCCACTTGCCAATGACGACTCAAGTTCCAACGCCACGCGACGGCAAAACTGTCACCGTTACTATTATTGGGGTCAAACGACCAGTGGTCTTTATCTTGTACCTCGAAGCGGTCGTAGCGCGCACTGAACCGGTGCTTACCCAAAGTGTGACTTAACAAGACATAGCTGGCTTGATAATCGTTATTGACTCCAAGACTGGGCCCCATGGCAGTGCTACCATCCATAAATTGCGCAATAACCCTGGTGCGTTGCGACAGTTTCAACAGCCAGGCTGCGGAGAAAAATTTGGTATCCCAGGCATACTGGCCGGTTTTATAATTGAGCGCTCGCGGATCACCGTTATTATCGTAGTAATAAACACGCAACTGCGAGCGTTTAAGATAATCCCAATGTCCACCTATGTAGTACCCAAAACGACCATCGACTTCTGAAAATGGCAATACTTCGTTCGCCTGACGGCTCAGCCGCGGGTCGTCAAACGCGGGGTTATCGGCAAACGCTATGCTTTCGTTATAAACGGTCTGTCGATCATGCATCGCAAAACCGCGCCATGCCAGTAGGCTGCCAGCAGGGTCATTGGCTTTAAAAATCGCACCGACTGCGGTAAAGCTGTGAGGGCTGTGAAAACGGCGGCCGGGTCGGCTAAACGCAACTTCACCACCGAACACACGCAACTCTTCCCCCACCCAACTGTTTATGGCTGAATTGCTGTACAAATACGGCGACAGCCAGGCGATGTCAGGGTTTTCAAGCGACAGGGCGGGGTAAAAACCACCGGTCTTAACTTGCCACTGGTAGCCATTAGCGCTCAGCGGCTTATATTTTAGATACGCTTCGGTAATGCCAAGCTTGGTATCGACATCATCATTAATATGCGCGACACCATGCAGCGACCACGCGCTGAGAAAATCATACTGGGCCTGTAACACGCTGCTACCAACACTCAGCCCTTCATGCTGATCACTATAGCGATGCAGGCCTGAGCCACTATACAGCCAGGGCTCAGGCGTGTCAGACAGTGTTCCCCTAAGCTCTAGCTGCCCTTTAACCTGCAAGGAGCTGGCTTGAACCTGCAGACAGGCAAGCAATAAAAGAAAAAATCCAATACTGCGCCTGCTGTTCAAACAGACGCAGCTATCCAACCATCGCCACCTATATGTCAGCTTAGTAGCCATCAAATTCATCCGCTTGATAGGGATCGACCGCAGGCGTTAACGCTTGCGCCACTTTGATAACCTGAGCACCGGAGCGAACCGTGTGTTGCTCGGTTGCACTTAAATTTTTAAACCGCGCATGCCAAACTGACAGATCGGCGGAGTCGCCATCTACACTCAGGCTCACTTTACCCTCGGCGTCGGTGACCGCAAAGGTATCGGCATCGACTACTACAATATAACCCAGCATCCAATCGTGAATATTGCACCCCAGCTGAACTACCCCTGCTGTGGGAAACAGCAAAGGCTCGCCCGGGCTATCTTTGTAGAGCTTGATCTCGAAACGTTTTACCGGCGAAAAAGAATAGACATGATGCATGACCGAATCGGAGTTGGGAAAGGCCACCCGACTGCCGGTGGGAACGGCCAATACACCGGGCTCAAATTGTCGATTACGCTGGTTCATCACATAAGGTGTCGCACGCGGGGTTACATTGCCTCCCGGCAACCACACCACCGCACTCGGTAAAGGGCTACCATCAGCGTCAGTGACCGTCAGTGATATTTCTGCCGCCACTACTGCCTGCGCCGTATAACAAAACACAAGCGCAATTGTAAATCGTGCTATCCAGTTATTCACTGTATTCCCCTAAGTTGGCTACCAGTATAGACCAGATGCCGTTCTACTTTCGCGACACACGCGGCCCTAAACCCAATCAATTAAGCCACGCTATGTTCTCCACGCCCATACAGCAAGCCTGACCCGTGTCGACTTTTGTCACAGGTGCTCATGTAAAAACGGTACTATATCCTTTTCTAAAACTGGCACGGCGTGAGTGTCAAAACAGCTGTCAAACACTTCCAGGCAACCAGAATCCATGTATGCGTGATTATTCCCTTCATACACAATCAGCTCGGCGGGTTGGCTAGCATTGCGCATTTTGTCGACATAAACTTTGATCGATGCGGCAGTGGTGGTGGTATCCTCGCTGCCAACATGATGAAGCTGAGGTGGCAGTTTATACTCGTCAATAGCCGGGATATTGTATAGAGGTGACACCATACGGTAGTGCTCGGGATTGCTGTCGACATTCACCTCCCCACCAAACATACCGCGGGGCTCGGCCTGAGCAAATTGCCAGAATATATTCTGTGCGGTCTCAAAACCGCCTTGCGCCGTACCCAGCAGATCAAACGCTCCATAGCTAACAACCGCTGCCTGTACTTTTAAGCCATCTTCTGAGGCCACTTGTTCAGCTGTTTTGCCTTGCGGCAACCATGTGGGGTTGAAACCAAGGCTATCGCCACTATAACCGTCTGATTCCAGTTCACGTCCGTGCGTTAAAATCATTGATGTCAGGTGGCCTCCGGCACTGTCACCGGTAATCGCTACTCGTGTAGGATCACCACCATACTGCGCAATATTGGCTTTTACCCAAAGTAGACCGCCAAACACGTCTTCAATAATCTCATTCATGGTCGTCGTATTGTTTAAAGTCGGCAGTAGACGGTAGTTTATATTCGCCACCACAAAACCGCGCTCTGCTAAATACTGACTCATTGAATCCATGATCGATTCGTTGTTAATCAACCAGCCGCCGCCGTGATAAATCACCACAACAGGGTTTAAATCCTGATTCGTTTTAGGACTGTAAATATCCACCTTAAGCGGATAACCCTTCGGCTCCGCCCAAACCAAATCATCGACCTTGGTAACTTTGTGAAGCTCTTTGGCTTGTAGGCTCAGTGAAATTACGAGCATTACCGCGACAAAATGTAATTTTCTCAAAGTAGAATACATTGCATTTCCTTTGTTTATTCATTATTCCGGCCGAGATTAGAGTAGGAATCAGCTTCCGCACCAGCCAATTTTCATCACTTTACCCTTACTTACGCGCGGTCGCCATTTGCAAAAACGCATCGATATAATCCACTTGGTTGTCGACCTGCCGAACCCCCAAATAAATTTGCTTACTGACACCGGCTTTACCCAATGGCAGGGCCATAATAGGCAATGTTTGCGCATACTCCTCGACTAGCCAACCGGGTAGAGCGGCAACACCCCTGCCCGAGGCTACTGTGTGCAACATAATGTCGGTTGTTTCGATGGTTTTGTGGCGTTTAGGCGATATACCCGCTGGCTGTAAGAATTTATTGTAAATATCCAGCCGCTCAATGGGTACCGGGTAGGAGATAAGCACCTCTCCGGCCAAATCCTTCGGCTCCACATACCGGCGGTCGGATAACCAGTGATTCAGCGGCACGACTAACACCTGCTGATAATCAAATACCGGAGTAAACACTACCCCAGGTTTAAACAGAGGGTCAGGCGTCACAAGTAAGTCGATATCGTGCCCAAACAGAGCGGCCATACCGCCAAATTGAAATTGCTGTTTCACGTCTACATCGACATCAGGCCAAGCCGATAAGTAAGGACCCACTATCTTAAGAAGCCATTGGTAGCAGGGATGACACTCCATGCCAATTCGCAAAGAGCCCCGCTCACCAGCGGCCATTTGAGCGACCACCTGCTCGGCATGTTCAAACTGTGGGACCAATCGGTTTGCCAACCCCAGCAGATATTCACCCGCCGTGGTCAGGCGCAGTTGCCGCCCCTCCTTTTCCCACAGGGCAGTTCCCAAACGCTGTTCCAATTTTTTGATGGAATGACTCAAAGCCGACTGGGTAAGATTTAAATGCCCGGCGGCACGGGTCAAGGTGCCCTTACTTGCTACGGCTTTTAGCAACTCCAGGTGGTGGCGCTCAATCATAGACAACCCATGAATATTATTAATATTTAGATTATATAATACCATTATTAATCATGGTTAATAGCCCCTAGACTGCCCCTAATCAACTGACAGGAGGCAACAATGGCCATTACCCACAACTTAGGATTTCCGCGCATTGGCGCAAAACGTGAACTCAAATTTGCCCTAGAAGCTTATTGGAAGGGGCAAACTAAAGAAGCTGAACTCCAGCAAACCGGTGCCGAATTGCGCCAACTGCACTGGCAACAACAATCCGGCCTCAACTGGGCACCGGTGGGGGATTTTTCTTTCTACGATCAGGTGCTCGACACCAGCTTCACCCTGGGCCACTTACCTGAGCGTGTCAGCAATCTCGCAGGCACTGAGCTGGACAATTATTTTCGCGTCGCCCGCGGCCGAGCGGTGAATGATTCCGCGTGCCAGTGCGTACACGCCGGTGAGATGACGAAATGGTTTGATACCAACTATCACTACATCGTTCCGGAGTTCACCCAGGATACTGAGTTCACCTTGAATCCGGCGCGACTGATCCGGCAACTGCAAGAGGCCAAGTCACAGGGTGTAAATGCCAAGCCCGTTATTATTGGCCCCGTCACCTACCTGTGGTTAGGTAAAAGCAAAGATGGCTGCGACCGCTTACAGCTGTTGGATAAACTATTGCCTGTTTATCAAGCGCTATTGCAACAGCTGGCCGATGCGGGGGCCGAGTGGGTGCAAATTGACGAGCCCGCTCTGGTAACCGAACTAGACCGAAACTGGCAACACGCCGTTAATGTCGCCTACCATCAGCTCAAAGCCGCACCGGTGAAACTGCTGGTGGCAACCTACTTTGACGAACTGCGTGATAATCTCAAGCTCGCCTGTGAACTGCCCGTGGCGGGCTTGCACATCGATGCGGTACGGGCGAGAACTGAAGTGGTAAGAGTCATAGATTGGCTGCCCAGCCACAAAGTGCTTTCGCTGGGTATTATCGACGGGCGCAACATATGGAAAAGTGACTTAACCGAGCTGTTGAGTTGGCTGGAGCCTATTTCACAAAAGCTCGGCGAGCGGTTATGGTTAGCGCCTTCGTGCTCGCTTTTACATGTACCTGTCGATTTAACGGCCGAACAAAATCTGGACAGTGAAATAAAAAACTGGCTCGCCTTTGCCCAGCAAAAAATAGATGAGCTATCAACACTCGCCACCGCCTTGAATGAAGGCCGAGCAAGCGTTGCCGAAAAGCTTGCGCAGAACCGCGATGCTTTAGCCGGCCGCCGCGCCTCTGATCGTGTGCACAACCCCACTGTACAGGAGTCTGTCGCTAAAATAACACCCGCGCTTGGCAAGCGAGCCAGCAGCTATAGCAAACGTACTGCCAAGCAACGCCAGCAACTGGCGCTGCCCAGATACCCCACCACCACGATTGGCTCGTTTCCGCAAACCCCACAGATTCGCAAGGATCGGCTGGCTTTCAAACAAGGCGAACTGAAACTCGACGAATATCAAAACCGCATGCGCACCGAAATCGAATATTCCGTGCGTGAACAGGAGGCGCTTGGCTTAGATGTGCTGGTGCACGGCGAAGCCGAGCGCAACGACATGGTTGAGTATTTTGGTGAACAACTTGAAGGGTACGTGTTTAGTCAATTCGGCTGGGTGCAATCTTACGGCTCGCGCTGTGTCAAGCCACCCATTTTATTCGGCGATATTACTCGACCACACACCATGACCGTAGAATGGATTCGCTACGCGCAATCGCTCACTGACAAGCCAATGAAAGGTATGTTGACAGGGCCTGTGACCATTCTCAATTGGTCTTTTGTGCGCGACGATCAGCCGCGCAGTGAAACCTGTAAACAACTGGCACTGGCCATTCGCAAAGAGGTTCTGGATTTGCAGGCCGCTGGGGTCAACATCATTCAAATTGACGAGGCCGCACTTCGAGAGGGGTTACCGCTGCGTCAAAGTCAGTGGCAGGAATACTTAACATGGGCCGTAGAATGTTTTCGCATCAGCGCCAATGGCGTTAAAGATGAAACGCAAATACATACCCATATGTGCTACTCAGAGTTTAACGACATCATCGATGCCATTGCCCATATGGACGCAGATGTCATCACCATTGAAACATCGCGCTCAGACATGGAACTGCTGGATGTGTTTGACAGTTTTAAGTACCCCAATGAAATAGGGCCGGGTGTTTACGACATTCACTCCCCTAACATTCCCAGCGAGGAGCATATTGTGAACTTAATGGGCAAAGCCCGGGAGCGAATTCCCGCAGAGCGCTTGTGGATCAATCCGGACTGCGGACTAAAAACGCGCCAGTGGGACGAAGTACGGCCTGCATTGCAAAATATGGTGAGTGCGGCAAAATCTCTACGCAATAGCGCGTAGAGATTGCGCTTCAATCATAAGGCGGGCGAAAAGCCTGCCCTATGATTTCTGGCGTAGTGCCGTGAGATTTACTTCCGTGTCGGGGCGCTGCGCTTCGAACTATGGGCAACTATTAAAAACCTCGCCCTCAAAGCGAACGGGCTTATCGTTGATGGCCACAGAAACAAAGCAATATGGGTAGGATAATGCAGCGTCGGCACCGCAGCTTTGCGGTTCGCCTTCACGGTAACTTACCTGTAGAAATTCACCATGCTCGGCAATACTCTCCACGTCTATGCTGTGACCTAAAGAGGGCTTTTGACCGGCGTACAGCATAATGACCTGATGAGTGTCAAAATCAACAGCTGGCGCATCCTGCTGGCTGTTCAGAGCGGTAGCCAAATAGCGCTCACGATACTCGTGCTCATTGTCGATCACTGTAAAAAGCGAATCCTCGTACGGGGTATTGCTCGACACAGCTGGGCACGCAAGCCTAGTGTAGGCAACCAACGACTCATGCTCAGCATCATCCGACGAACCGCAGGCGGCGAGTGAACAGACAAGACCAATAACAATACAATTTCGTACCTTGCTTACCATAGCACACAGCTCTCCTTTGTGGGAACAGGCCTTTGACGTGACGTTCCTTTGAAGTAACACTCCTTTCCGTAAGGGTCCTTTAACCTAACAGTCCTTTGCGGTCCTTTGAGTAAAAGGCCCTTGAGCTAAGAAACCCATTGGGTATTAAGTCATTAAATACTGGCCCAAACAACACTAACGTCTAATCCGGCAGACTGCAATCCTACCTTATTTACCAGCGATCTTTCGTTAAAGGTTGTTACCAGCCGTAGAAAATTCACTAAGGACACGTTTAAACCAGCCCCACCTAGGAAAAATTTTTCAACTGCTACGCCATAGCTGGCTGTTGAAAAACCCAAGCATGCTCAGCGTAGCCTGAAGCGTGCAGATTTTGTGTCTTGTCTCGACGGACAGGGTGGTTCCCTTTGCTAGAGGCAAGGTGCGGCAAATGTGCGCTTCAGACCACGCCCTCTGCGGCTTACCAAGCGTTAGCGACATCAGCCCGCAATTCGCTTGCCGTGCACGTCAAGACGTTTGCGATGTTCTGCGCCTATAAGGCACCGAGTTGTATTAGATCATCCGTCGCATCGGTAGAATATTGGCCTGTCTAATCGGCCAAGCTCTGCGCGTGTCGTAAAAATACAGTTTTGCTGTTTATCCGCCGCGTATCACTCGGTGTACACAACAACTACCACGTCGCATACGGATGATTAAGCAATTGCGAATTAAAATACCGAGTCTGGCCCGTCACCTCTTCCATGACCCAATCGGGTTTAAGAAACTCTTCGTTTTCGGCTCCCAGTTCAATTTCCGCAACAATAAGCCCTTGGTTCTCGCCGTGAAAAATATCTACCTCCCAGGTATGATTTGCCACTGGATATTCGTAACGTGTTTTTTCCACAGTTTTCCCAGCACACAAGGTGGCTATAATCTCCTTGGCATCAGCCTTGGGAATTTCATATTCGTATTCGGCACAGGCAATACCCGTGCTTTCCCCCTTCAAGGTTAGATACCCGATATTACCTTTGACGCGAATACGCACCACAGTGCTTGAAGCCGTTTCAACATACCCCTGAGAGATATACGTTCCTGCGACAAGCTCGGGGAGCAGGGACACATCTACCAGAAATTTCCGTTCGATCTCAATCCCCACAATCGTTACTCCGCAACCCGGCGCACACAGCCCATCAGTGCCACACTCATCGCAAGCACCAAGCCAATGCTGACGAGGACCAAACCGTGTGTCATTGAAATTGGCCCTAACACCAAAGGCGTAGCCTGACAAAGATCCTGCACCTCAAACACGGCAGGCAACCAACTATCGAGCGGCGCCCAGTCCGGAAAATTGGCCTTGTAGCCACAGGCGCCGCCATTGCCAATTCCGTACTCGACTTTGATCAACCCCCAGGTTTCCATGGCCAGACCAAGGCTTAACACGAGCCCAGTCAAACTAGCCGCTATGCGCCCCCATAACCATTTCCTTATCCACAGAGCAATAACACTCACTAAAAAAATGAGCGCCACCCACACCCTCACGTATATGCACAATTCGCAGGGGTAGAATTTTTCAACATGCTGAAAATACAGCGCACCACCCTCAAGGGCTAACATGGCCAGGGCAACGGCCACCCAAAAGTATCTGCAAGAGGCTAGGCTAAAGAGCCGTTGAATATAGGGAGTGCTCATCGCTTTTTCCATTTGTCTCAACTCAGTGATCGGCGCCCGGATTCAGGCACGGTCAAATTTTATCTGCCCCAGTATGCTGCCGAACTCGCTGTAATGCGTGAACCTATAGTTTACCGCAGCTGGTTGTACACTTTGTCTTTGGGTTTTCCAGATGGTTGTCATACCCAATAGGTTGGCAGGTTGCATATCTGCCACTATGCTGTCACCACAAAACACAGAATATTTGGCTTGTGCACCCATCATATCAAGAGCATGAAGAAAGATTTCTGGCGTTGGCTTTTTAACGCCCAATTCGCCCGACGTGACAATGGCATCTAAATAACCGTACAGCCCCAAAGCTTCGATTTTATTGCGCTGAAAAAAGTCCCGTCCATTGGTCACTATCGCCAGCTTAATGCCGGTATTCGACAATCTACGAACCGTATCTAACGCACGGGGAAAAGCTTTGCAGTATTGAGCGAAGTTTTGATCAAAGTCGACATGCATGATTTCGGCTAGGCTGTCACTTAACGCACATTCCTTGGCAATTTTTCGAAATGCCGCCCATTTAGGCTGAATGACTTCATTCTCTCGAACAAAAGCCTTGATAAATTTCTCCGGTTCCGCACACGCGTTATATTTACACTGAAAGCCCCAAGCGCAGTCCATAAGGCTGCTGGATTTATCAAGCAAGGTGTCATCTAAATCAAAAAGCACCGCCTGCATCAATCAGTGGTCTCCCTCACCACCACGGCCCGCACACAGCGCAATACGCCGTAGTCGTAAGCGCCGTCCAGTGCTTCATAGACAGGCTTGAGCTTAAAGGGTTCATCATCGTGAGCGAGCATGACATCAAAAATAGTGTCGAGCTCTTGTTCGGGTAACTCGACCACCTCGGTCACATCCAGCTGGCCCTGCTCAATTAATCCGGCCAAATGACCGTACACTGTGGTTTCGGTGATATCGCGCTGACGCGCGATATCAGCAATTGTCATCCCTGCTTTAAACAACGCGAAGGTTTCGTGCTCGGTGGCCTTCACGTTTTCGGCACTGCCTGCGTATTCGGATAAACTTTCCGCGTGCTCGATGATGGCTGCAACAAACGCATCACCGTAGTGATCACGCTTGCTCGCGCCCACCCCAGAGATACGGGAAAAGGCATCTAAGTCTTGCGGCTGCAAGCTGACCATTTCCATTAAGTGGGCATCGTGAAATATCATGTAAGGGGCAATATCCTGCTCAGCGGCTAAGCTCTTACGCAGCTCGCGCAGTTTATCCCACAGGGCCCGGTCTGGCCCAGAAAGTCCGTTAGCGGCTCCACTGCTGCGGGATTTGCGGCCGGAGTCCACCTTAATGTCTTTGCGCAATTCAATGCTCTGTTCACCCTTGAGCAGAGGCCGACATTTTTCGGTGAGCTGCAGGCCGCCAAAACCCGCCACATCAACTTGCATAAGTCCGCGCGCCACGAGTTGACGAAAAACCGAGCGCCACTGATTGACGTCCAGCTCCCCCCCTATGCCAAAGGTACTGAGTTTATCGTGACCAAATTGGATGACTTTGTCAGGTGTTTTACCCAGTAATACATCAATAAGATGATTTACCCCAAAACGCTGGCCGGTACGATGACAAACGCTGAGCGCTTTTTGCGCAACGACAGTGCCTTCAAACGTTTGGGGTGGCGTTAGGCAGGTATCGCAGTTATTACACGGACCGTGGTCTTGCTCGCCAAAATAAGACAAGAGCACCTGGCGACGGCAACTGGTAATTTCACACAGCCCCAACATCGCATCGAGCTTGTGGTGCTCAACCCGACGAAACTCTTCATTGCCCTGTGACTGGCTCAGCATCTGCTTAAGTTTGATTACATCTTGTACGCCATACACCATCCAAGCGGTAGCGGGCTCGCCGTCGCGGCCCGCGCGACCGGTTTCCTGATAGTAGGATTCAATGCTCTTGGGCAGGTCCAGGTGAGCCACAAACCGCACATCTGGCTTATCGATTCCCATACCAAAAGCAATGGTGGCAACGATAATGACACCGTCCTCGCGCAGGAATCGGTCCTGATTTTGTTGGCGGGTAGGCGCGGGCAAACCCGCGTGGTAAGGCAGGGCATTCAAACCCTGAGTCGTCAGCCAGCTTGCCGTCTCTTCTACTTTGCGGCGCGACAGGCAGTACACAATACCTGCGTCTTTAGGGTGCTCATTGTGTAGAAATCGCAGCAGTTGCTGGCGCGCATTTTGTTTCTGCTCAATACGGTAAACGATGTTGGGGCGGTCAAACCCGCTCACGAACTGCTTCGCCGCCTGCAACTGTAGGCGTTCAATAATCTCGGCGCGGGTGCGCTCATCGGCGGTGGCGGTAAGCGCTATGCGCGGCACGGCTGGAAACTGCTGTTGCAGCAAGCTCAGCTGTAAATAGTCAGAGCGAAAATCGTGTCCCCACTGGGACACACAGTGCGCCTCGTCAATTGCGAACAAGGAAATAGGTAGGGATTGCAATAGGCTCAAGGTTCGTGGCTGCACCAACCGCTCCGGCGCAACATAGAGAATCCTAATCTCGCCGTTGCGCAAACCCTGCTCTATCGACTGAACCTGATCGGAGGTTAAGCTTGAGTTGAGATAAGCCGCACTCACTCCCAGCTGCCCAAGCGCTTCAACTTGATCGTGCATCAACGCGATCAGAGGTGATACGACTATAGCTAAGCCCTCGCGTACCAACGCGGGAATTTGATAGCACAGTGATTTACCGCCACCGGTAGGCATTAACACAAGCACATCGTCTCCGGCAATTAGAGCATCGATAATGTCAGCTTGCTGGCCACGAAAGTCGCTGTAACCAAAGGTTGTCTGTAGAGTCGCTAAGGCAGTTGTCATCATAGCGGCAAGTTTAGCAGCCCAAGTCCACATCCGTCCTGTCATTGCGCACCTTTAACCGCAACACAATATCGTGGGCTAATAATGCGGATGGGTCGCCCTACTTTTCAGCCGAGGCCATTACAAGCATTGTCGGTGGCACGAAAATCATCTAACATCGGTGCCTACAAACCTACTCACAATAACCACGCCCCTATGACGTGTCTGCGCCGTAAAGTTTCGCCTAAGCCATTGAATATATTAATGGTTTTGTGCTTTTTAAGCATTGTCTCTGGCATTGCAGGGCAAGCTCAATGCGCTCCGGTATCGCTTGCGGAATTACCGCCCCAGCCGCTTGGCAGATATCTTTTTACGCTGCAGGAAAGCGGTGATACATCTGCGCTTAACTGGCACCAAGCATACCAACGTTTTCTAGATGGAGAATTCGTAGCGTCAGACACCTCAGTCATCGCAAAAGGGCTGGCCGCACAGCCGATTTGGCTCGCCCTGGAACTCAAGGCGGCTAGCAGCGATCGGCGTCGCTTGATGATAGACGCCTCCTGGATAGACCAGCTCGATTTCTTTCATCTGAGCCATGGCCAGCTCATCTATACGCACACTGCTGGAGACCACAAACCCTACGCGAATAGGGGTCATCAGTACACGGGTTTTGAAGTCGACCTTAGCTTTAGCCCCGGACGGCATGTGCTTTTAATTCGTGCGCAAACACCCGACCCCATGTTTTTGCCGGTGTATCTCCTGACACAAAGTGAGCGCGATAAATTTGCCACACAAAGGCTTTTCACTTATGGCCTAGGCTATGGCTACCTACTGGCATTGATGCTGTATAACGTGTTGCTGTTTTTGGGCCTCAAAGATCGCCGCCACTTGCTCTACGCTTTTTACCTTGGAGTTTTCGTCACCGCCAATCTCGGCTACACGGGCCATGGATTTGCCTGGATATGGCCGGACGCCACGGCCTGGCAACGCTGGGGGCAACCTATACTGCTGGGTCTGTTCGGCACTAGCGCACTCGTATTTAGCGTAGAGTTTCTCGATATTCGCAAGCACTGGAGGCGGGGCTTCTACTGGGCTCTGGGTGCAACATGCCTATTTTGGTTAACCCAAGTCATTGCGCTGGTACAGGAGCATCATACCCTGGCGATAACCAGCGCCTTTGTTTTTCTTGTTGTTTACACTGTGTTAATGCTCATACACGGGTTTCATCAACTCAGCAATCAACCGCTGAATGCCCGCTACTTCTTAATTGCAATCAGTGCCGGCACACTTGGCACTATTACCACAACGTTAACCGCCATAGGCTTGTTGCCGGCCTATGAATTTACCTTTCGCGCCGCCGAAATTGGCATGTTGATTGAAGCTACACTATTGGCTTTAGCGCTAGCCGCAAGATTTCGCCTAACCCAACAGGCCCACGACCGAGCCCAGTATAACGCCAATATTGATGTCCTTACCGGCCTAAATAATAGGCGCGCACTGAAAGAGCTGTTAGATCGCCTTTGGGCCGGGCATCAGCGCCACGGCCACCCCTTGAGCATCGTAATCATGGACATTGATCACTTCAAAGAAGTCAATGACATCTATGGCCATATTGGTGGCGATCAGGTACTTAGGAAAATGGGCCAGTTAATTAAAGAGTCGGTAAGAGCCGAGGATGTCGCCGCTCGCTGGGGCGGTGAAGAATTTCTGATAGCCATGCCTCACAGCACGGCGAGTGGCGCCATCGAATTTGCCGAAAGGTTGCGTGAGAAAATAGAGCGGGTGGCGGTTAGATCAGACACCGGCGATACCGACGAGACAATTTCAGTAACCGCCAGCTTTGGAATAGCCCAGTGCACATTGCAGGAAACCACACTGGAACAACCTATCGTTCGAGCGGACAAGGCACTCTATCAAGCAAAAATCAACGGTCGCAACCGTTCGCTAATATGGAATGCGCATATGAAAAACCGCAATCGTGTCACGAATAAGGCCAGCGCTTTATCTGCCCAATAGGTAAAAAGGCGCTATTAGCTTGTTGCAGATTGCGACAACCGGGAGTTAGTCAGCAACCAAAAATCGAAAATTCTTCCCAGTGCCACGACAAAATCTTCAAATTCACTTGGCTTAACAACATACGCACTGGCCCCTAAACGATAACACTCCTTGATCTGCTCACTATTGTCCGCCGTGGATAAAACCACCATTGGTACATGAACAAATTTCTTCAGGTTTGCTCGTCGTTGCTCCAACACCTGTAAGCCATTTAGGCCCGGCATATTAAGATCCAGCAGCACCAAATCGGGCATTTCACTTTCATCCACTTCCTGAATAGACTGCAGCAACTCTCGCCCCGAGCTTAGACTGGCCAAGTCGACCCGGTTAGCCAACTGTTTAGCTGCTGACTTAGCCAAGAAAACATCATCGACATCATCATCCACTAACCACACACGATAAGGCTTCACGACTCAACCTCACTTAATTTATCAGGTATATCAACAAAGAAGGTCGCGCCTTCACCAAGCACTCCTTGGGCGTGAATGGTGCCTTTGTGGGCGTTAACAACCTGTCGACAAATCGCCAATCCCATACCACTACCCGTGTTTTTAAGCTCGTTATCTAACCGCCCAAAAGCCGAGAACATTTTATCGACATCCTCATTATCAAATCCAATTCCGTTATCGGACACTGTTATCTGCCTACCACACACCACACGGCCTTCATATCGATCTGTAACATCAATGCGGATAATCAACTCTCTGTCGGGACTTTTGTACTTAATTGCATTACCGACAAGATTCTTCAGCAGTTGCACAAACAAGAACCTGTCTACGCTCAATGTAGCATCCCTCACGACTTCAATTATTGGCTGCACTGCATCAATGTCTTCGCTGAGTATTTCTCGAACTTCAGCCATCAAGTCTGACAGTGGCTCTGGAGCAACGCTAACTTCTCTCGATGCCACCTTAGAGACCTGAAGTATATTTTTAACCAAATCCTTCATAACCCGTGACGACTCAGCCATTTTCTTCATGGCATAGCGGGTATCTTCAGACACATTCTCTATTTCAGCCCCTGCCTCAACACTCGTCGAAAATGCAATTATTTTCCGGAGGGGCTCCTGTAAATCGTGAGATGCCATATAGGCAAAATTTTCCAAATCTTTGTTTGACTGCTTCAGTTTCTCCGAACTTTCTTTTAGATCGCTAATATCGATAAAACTTCCCAGCATTTGTATCGGATTACGGTCCGGGTCAAAACGAAATACCATATCGTAGCTATAACACCATATCCAGTGTCCATTCTTATGTAAAAGCCGATACTCTATAGGCTCAACTGCACCCTTATTCTGTATAACTCTTTGCACGTGACGTCTCACCTCTGCAACGTCTTCTGGATGAATAATAGATGCCATGCCGGGTAACGATTCCAGATCCTTCAACGCATAACCGGTGATTGCTGTGTAACGCTCATTGACGAAAACATTCTTGTCATCTTTGATATCCAGAATATACAAACCACATAGAGAGCTTTCAACCACCGCTGACAAAAACTGTTCACTTTCTTTTAGTTTACTCTCAGTCTCTTTAAGTTCAGTTATTTCCACCGAAGACCCAACAATTCGATATATATCGCCCACTTCATCCATTACCGGATAAAGTGAAGTCTTCCACCAGGTGGAGTGCCCCTTAATTTCAACGTTTTCAACATAGGTTTGCTGGCGCCCAGTTTCATAGCTCAACCTGTAGCGATCTTCTATTTTTTCAGCGCTCTCCCGAGATAGAACTCTTGGCGCCAACTCTGATACTGTTTTATTTTTTAGGTCCTTTATCTTAGTCCCCAGCGCACTTTCAATTGTGGGGTTGACCGAAGTGAAAACCTGCCTGCCATCCTTCAGGCAATCAAGTACAAATAGCCCGTAGGATGTTCCGGAGAAGATTGACTCCAAAAATTGATTTTTCTCGGACAGTGACAACGCCATATCCTTGCGCTGCTGAATATCCTCTACCGAACCACACATGTAGCGATTACTAGCGCCTTCCTCGCCAACACACTCGCCATGAACTCTAAACCAACGAACCTCTCTGTTAACCAGTATTGCGCGAAACTCAACATCAAAGTCGTCACCATTAATGATGTGCTTGTCCATTGCCGAGAAAAATTTGGAGCGATCATCGTCGTGAACATGCGCCTCCCACAAACCCATATTGAGCTCAGCCGGCTCTTTCTGGTAGCCAAATAATTGCCACAATGCCGACGACCACCACAGTGTGTTACTTTCAAGCTGCCACTCCCACAACCCTTCGCGAGTCGCCGATGTAATTCGTTCAAATCGGTGATTCGCCTTAGCCAATCGCTCTTGCGATGCAAGCTTCTCACTCACATCGGTCACCGCGGCGAAAACCTTATCCTCATCATTTATAGTCTTTTTTATAAGCCTAATTTCGATAGGAATTTTTTGCCCCGACTTATGTACACCGTGCACAACACGTCCAGACGCCATCGCTCTACTCGCACTGCTGGACGTGAAGAAACTTTGTAGCAACTTGCCATGGGAGCCGCGCATATCGCGCTCAATAAGCACAGTGACATTTTCACCGGCAAGCTCACCGAGTTGATAGCCAAACAAAGTACACAACGCATCATTCGCCATCGTGATTTGTCCATTATCGTCCACCACCATCAGCCCAACAGGTGAAGCGTTAGCAGCCTCGCGCAGGTTGCGGTCACTCTCATACTGGGCTTCGGCTGACAACCGGTCTAGCTTTTCCTTATTGGCTTCATTGACGGCCTGACGCAACTGGTCTATTGACGGAGTTGCCAAGATGCGCGGCACCATATAAATCAAGGCTATTGCCGTAATGACGGATACCGTCGCAGTAGCGGCCTTAATTGCTCCATGCACGCCATAGCTACCTACCCAAATAGTGTAAATACTGTAAACATGCGTCAAACCGCACAGAAGTATAAAAAGCGAAAAAAGAATAAACAGCGAGGGAAACATAAGATCTCGGCGCCGCTTTCTGATATAGATTAGCCCTGCGGGAATGCTAAAATAGGCCAGCGCAATCATTGCATCCGAAATTACATTGGTCCACAAAATGGCAGGCTGCCACATGTAACAGTGCCCATGTGGCATGAAATCCTGACTGAGAAATCCGAGCATATCCGCTGTCACCCTGGCCTCCTTGAGGTTACTGCATTCAACCATCCACATCACTCTTTTAGCCTTGCTAGCAACATGTTACTGACAGCGCATATAGGTAAGTCAGCCAATGAGTCCAGCATGCAGCTTAAAAGGTTCAGCCCTAGTTCAAGCAAGCGGTACCGCCAAACGAAAATGGCGAGTAAAAGACTTTAGCTTAATTGTAGTAGCTTAAAGAAAGAGTGCTTGCAAATTTGATTGGCCGGCGATCGGTTTGAAGTGAAAGGACACGCAGTTTTCGTCGATGAGTCATGCTGGCGTGCGGTAAGATTGCGCAAAAAACCCTCAATAACCACATATAATTTATGGCTATTTATCGATTGACGGTGCGCGCGCCGGAAGAACAAATGCAAATTAACAAGAAGTACTGAAGAGGCGGGCAGCGCGCGAGCGCCACCCTTAAGAATATCTTACCGCGAATGCAGAGCCTGCTAGCCTTTGGCAAATAGCCCTTTCACGGCATTGGCCAAGTCGGCTGGGTAAACAACCGTCTTGGAATTGGCGGAAGTGGACAAGTCGCCGATTGACTCAATGTACTTTTCACCCAACAGATACATAACCGGCAATTCATCACCGCTTTGAACGGCGTCGGTGACCACTTTAATCGACTTAGCCGACGCATTCGCCAGAACAATTTTAGCCTCAGCATCGCGGCGCGAGGCCTCTAATCGACCATCCGCCTCAAGAATGGCGGCTTGTTTTTCACCCTCTGCACGGGTTACCGCTGCGCGTCTTTGGCGCTCGGCAGCGGCCTGCTCTTCCATTGCCTGCTGCATTGTAGGCGATGGGTTAATGTCCTGAATTTCAACGGTTTTTAGGACAATGCCCCAATCCGCAATATCGTCCGATATCGACGCCTTGAGTTTAGCTTTGATTTGATCACGGGAGGATAAAGCTGAATCCAGAGCCATTTCGCCGATAATGGAGCGCAGCGAGGTCTGAATGAGATTTTGAATGGCAATAGTATAGTTTTCGACGCCGTACACCGATTTTTCCGGACTAACGATATTAATATAGGCTACCGCGTTGGCAATAATAACGGCGTTATCGTAGGTAATAACATCTTGCGATGGAATGTCCAATACAATGTCTTTGGTCGTTACCTTGTAAGCAACACTGTCAAAGAAAGGGATTATTAAATTCAGGCCGGGCGTTAACGTCATATGGTATCGCCCTAAACGCTGCACCACATCCTTGCGGCCCTGAGGCACGATTCTAACGCCACGGGTGATAATAAAAAATACCAGAAAAACGCCGGCAAGCACCGTAATTAATGCGTCCATTTTAGAGTTCCCTATAGCTGATTGTTATCGGTGAAGTTTGACCACAAGATCGTTACCGGAGACTTCCGTCACCGCCACTCTATCGCCAGACTTTACATCCTCTTGGCAGATAAATCGCCATTCATCTTCCCCCAACAAAGGCGCAGGGAAACGCAACTGCCCTCGCCCTGTGGATTCGTTGAAATCCAGCACCGTTGCCGTTTGGCCCAGTAGTTTTTCATACGCCATACCGCTGCGGGTTTTGTCTTTCATACGCGGTGCCACCCAGCGGAACCAGGCCACCAGGCAGGCCATCGACAATACCGCCCAAAGAAATAACTGCGTGGATAAATCGAGCGGGAGTACAGCGCTAACAACACCGACAACAATGGCGCTGACACCGAGCCAAAGTAGAAAAAAACTGGGAAGAATTATCTCCAGCGCTGCCAGAGCAATACCGCCTACAACCCAAAGCCACACCGGCATACCGGCGACCATCCACTCACTCATTTTATTCTCCTGTAGAAGTCTAAGGAGTATAGCGGCAAGCGATACGGTTAGGGAACCAGGAGGTCGGCGATATTTGCGCCGTTAAAAAAACCAGGGGCTCAAATAGAGCCCCTGACAGCTTACTCGTTCGCCCAAAGGTTGATATGTCGATAACGAGTTTGTACGTGACAGGCATCGGCCGACACCTGAATCCCCGAGTGCACCTCGGTGATATAGCCCTCCAACACTACGGTTAAATCGTAGGTGCCGGCACGCTCAGCAGCGCCTTCGAATACACAACTGCCATGTCCGTCAGCGATACCCATTACCTGCTCGACATAGTCATCATCCCTTAACGTCACTTGGGCAGCACAGGGGTCGTCCCCTGCCCAAACCGTAACACTCATGCCATAGCGTATTTCTTCGGTACAAGCGATGGGCTCGCCTCCTACCGGGCCGGTAGGATCGTCAGGACTGCCCCAAGCGGCAAACCATAGCTGGTTATCATGCGCGTAATACACCGCTTGGTCGTGCAACAGGCCTCGCCTTGCGCCAAATCCAGAGTCCCAGCGTTCGCTGCCGGCGGCTTCGGCAATCAAGACGCCTTTATCCTCTAGCGTAGCGCCATTGGCGTCGACCCCCACAAGCTCAAGCATCTGTAAACCGCTGTACTGCCATGCGCTGGTCTCGCTGTCGCTGCGAGCGTGCACTTTAACTGGAAAGGCTATACGTACACCCCCATTGCCATCCGGTAAAAAGCTTAACGCTCGCAGATCATACAAGGCTTCACTGCGGCTTCCTTGCTGACCAATATTTACCTCACCGACCAAACTCGGCACACCCTCGGCGACTTCAATCAGCTGAGCCTTAATGCCATCGGTCCAACCAGTCTCTCCATTGACATTTTGCCCCAGAGTAAAAATGTACTGGTCATTGATAGGGTGAATGTAATCCGAAAAGCCTGGGATCTCTAACTCGCCAGTAATTTTGGGGTCCAGAGGGTTCGCCAAGTCCACTACGTAGAACGGATCGATTCGCCGAAAGGTCACAATATACGCCTGATCTTCACGAAAGCGCACTGCGAAAATATCTTCGCCAGTCTTACCAATAGCCTCGGGCCGATTATCATTGGGAAGCTCTGCTACGGCATCCAACGTTTGGCCATTTTGCTCCATCACAAACAATTTATGCACCAGCTCACCATTCCAGTCAGAGGTGACAACTCGCAAATAGCCTTCGTGCTGGTGTACTCGATACGGTGCCCGGCCACGCAAGTCACCTCTGACCGCACCGGTTGCAGAATACGCAGCTCCACTATCGGTTAAATCAAATTTATGGATTGTTGTGGTTTGCCCGTCGCTTTGCCAGCTATTGCCGGTCAAATACAGAGTGTCGGCGCTCATGGTCATATCATTTACACCGGAGCTAACACACAACGAATCGATGACAGATTGACTGGCCAAATCAATCGCGGTGACATTCACCAGTGAATAGAAACCTGAGTTTTCGTCAGTAGAGCTTTGTACCAAACACGAATCCGCTAACGTGTGCTCTTCGTCCCCGATGCGATAGCCCGGCAAAATATCGTCAAGGTTCGTCTGTTGCAGAAACTGCTCGTTGTCTGCGCGCGCGCCATCAGCGGTATGCTCCAGCGCCAAGTTATACAGCCAAGGGTCATAGCGCGACACCACGTAGAGCGTATCGCCAATGCGACGACTGTTGATCAAGGCGCCATCAATCGTGATTACGTTGCTTAACTCAGGCGCTGACGGCACATTGACATCGATAAATTCTAGGCGCAGCTCACTGTTTACCGGCCCAGGCCAGATTTCACTTGCGAAGTCGACGACCAGTCCGGGCCCTGGCAATACGGGGGTAACGCTTCCCCATTGATTGCGCAAAGCAACTATCTGACTGGCCGTATCGCCGTCTTTATGCAAATACATTGCGGCAGCCCCACCCCATTCGGTGTCGGCAAAACTGTATGCCCCCACTAAACTGGCCGCGGGAATATCAGGTTCCGTCGAGAATATTTGAATACCGGGCAAGTTAGTCGCGGTGCCTTGTGGAACGTAGGAAACAAACCAGTGTTGACCGTCGTACTTAGCGACATCCGCCTCATCGACACCGGCCACGTGAACATTGGTATCTGAGTAGTCGTGTCCACCACCATCGCCACTTGCAGGCGGCGCAGAAAAATCAACAGTATCATCAACACTTTCACCATCGGTGAATTGATATCCCATGGTTTGAAGCCGCAAGCCGTTCTTAAGAAAATTGCTCAATTCATCGCCCGCTACCGCAACCAGTGGCTCTGAGTCCACTTGTGCAGGCTTAAGTTGTTCATACTCAACGGGCTCGACACCTACTGGGTTACCAGGATTACCTGTCACTGGCGGGGCATCCGACGATGAACCACCACAGGCCAGCAGACCGCTTGCCATTGCTGTTACTAAGATTATGAACCGCATGATTTAACTCCCCTGTTAATCAAGTTGCTTTATTGCAAGGTAATCCGTTTTTGCCTTACATAAAAAGCACAAAGTTGTGTGAAGTTGTAAAAACCATCGGTAAAAGGCAACTTATTAAACCTTCCCACCTAGGCATCAATTGCCAAACGTGACATCTGCATCAACAAACACCACCCCACAGTTGATAACGCTTATCATTTAGATTATTATTAATATATAGAATACGACCGTGAGAATGGAGTACAAGCTCGACGGTACACGATGATGACTATCAGCAAGGTAACCTGCTGTTCAGAGGGACTCTGACGGTTGGATGGGGCCGAGCTGTTGAACTGAGTGAATATTTATGAAGACCTTTCAGTTAACCTCACTGGCAATTGCCCTATCTGTGAGCCAGATTGCCACAGCCAATGAGACCGCGCGCCAGGATACAGCTCAACCGGGCCAAATTGAGCAAATGGAAGTTACCGGTTCGCGCACCAGTGGTTATGCGCCAGATCAGGCCAGTGTAGCCGGCCGCCTACCGGTGAGCGTGGCTGACACGCCTCAGTCTATCTCGATTCTGTCGAGCGATTTAATGCAAGACTTTCAGCTGACCAATATCAATTCCGCGCTCGATACGGCCACCGGTATCGACGTACAGCGTATTGAATCAGACCGTACCTATTACACCGCGCGCGGATTCGAAATCAATAACTTCCAAATCGACGGCATTGGCCTACCCCTAAGTTCCGGCAACACCCATGGCAATATTGAGACCGCCATCTATGACCAAATTGAAGTGGTACGCGGTGCCAACGGTTTAATGACAGGTGCCGGCAACCCATCTGCCACGGTGAATCTGGCGCGCAAACGTCCGGCCGATTTAGCCGATGGCGCTATTGCTATTACCGGCGGCTCTTGGGATCGCCAGCGCATTGAAGTGGACGGTATGTTCCCCATTGGCGACTCGGTCCGGGCTCGCGTTGTTGTGGTTGATCAGAGCAGTGAAAGCTATCTGGACCGTTATAGTGACGAGAAAACTGTCTTCTACGGCGTTGTGGAGGCGGATTTAACCCGTAACACTCAGCTCACCTTGGGCCACACCTACAGTGACAGCAGTGCCGACGGCAATCTTTGGGGCGCATTGACCCTGTACTACACCGACGGCACGCCCACCAACTTTGACCGCAGTACCAATACCGCCGCCGACTGGTCAAACTGGAATATTGTCAAAGAAAACACCTTTGTTGAGTTGACCCACGCTTTTAATGAGGACTGGCAGGCAACCGCAATCTATTCGCACATTACCACCGACGAAGACTCAGAACTTTTCTACGTCTACGGCACCCCTGACCGTGAAACCGGATTGGGACTGATCGGCTATGCCAGCGAATACGATTTAGATGACCGCCACGATCTATTCGACGTATATGTCACTGGTGCCTTTGACTTATTGGGTCGTGAACATCAAATCGCAACCGGCGCGTCTTTTGCTGAAATGGCCTATGAAGATATTTCACTGTATGACTATTCCACGGGTAATGGTTTCCCTCCCCTGCCGGCCATGGAGCAGTGGCACGGCAACACGCCATTTCCGGTACTGCGCGAAGGCGCTTCGGGCAGTGAGATTGAGGAAAAGCAAACCGCGTATTATGCGTCCGGTCGGTTTAATATTTTAGACGGCTGGCACATTATCGCCGGTGGTCGCTACAACCAACTCGAAGTGGACGGCGTCTCTTACGCTACCGACCAAACCTCCGATGACGATGAATTTATTCCCTACCTGGGTACGGTGTATGAGCTTGTGCCAGGTATCAAGGCGTACGCGAGCTACACCGAAACCTTTATGCCACAAACCGAGCTCGACATTAACAATTTTCGCCTCGATCCGGTAACCGGAGAAAGTGCCGAACTAGGTGTAAAAGCTGAGCTGTTTTCAGGCCGATTACTGGCCACAGCCGCGTACTTTGATGTGCAACAAACCAATTTGGCAAAGCTTGATCCCAGCACAGCGAGCCTGCCTGCGGATCAACAGCGTTACATCGGAGCCGACGGAGTCAGCAGCAATGGCTACGAACTGGAGCTGGCCGGCGAACTCATTAGCGGCCTGCAGGCAAGCGTCGGCTTTACCAGCTTTGATATCAAAGGCGATGATCTGATTGCGGGCTATACGCCCGACAGCGTGTTAAAGCTCTCGACAACCTATAACCCAGCGGCTCTAAGCGCTCTGACAATAGGAGCAAATTTGCGTTGGCAAGACGATATATCGCGTGTGCAAGGTGTGGTAGGTGAGGGATTTGCCAAGGCCGGTGATAACATAGTGACTCGTCAAGACGCCTACACCATCGTTAATTTGATGGCCCGCTATGACTTTACCGACAAGCTTTCTTTGCAGGTCAATGCCAACAATGTAACCGACGAAAAGTATTTGAACAGTTTGTTTTGGGCACAGGGTTACTACGGTGCTCCAGCCAACTACAGCGCCACACTTATGTGGAAGATATAAACGGTTCAACAGCCTGCTATATGTGAATTATAAAGAAGGCCGCTACTAAGCGGCCTTCTTTTGTTTCTGCAGCTTTTGTCGGTGCCAATAAAACCGTATTCCCAGTAAAACCAGTGTGATAACACCGAACAATACGGCGTGAAAATAACTGGAACGCACCTGCCACAAAACATGAACCCAGCCGAGAAACAACGCAACATACACTAGGCGATGTAATTTTTGCCAGTTTTTACCTAGCCTGCGCATCATACCTTTGGTTGAAGTAACCCCCAAAGCTATGAGAATCAAAACCGCCGGCGCGCCGGCCGTAATGTATGGACGTTTGACCAACTCAGAGACAAACCGGGACAGATCCAACCCCAAAATAAACACCAGATAGGAGGCCACATGACAAAGGGCGTAAAACAGTGCGAACAACCCAAGCATACGCCGGTGAACCATCAGCCAACGCCATTTTGCTAAACGCACCAATGGCGTTACTGACAGAGAAAAGAACAAAAAGTAAATCGCCCACTCACCGGTAAACAACACAATGGTTTTCGCCGGGTCCGCTCCCAGCTGCTGCGTCACCGTCATATAAGTGATAAACGCAAGCGGGCTCAAAGCAAGTAAAAAAATAGCAATTCTTCGCCACCACACTACTGTCACTAACCGCTCCTGTTCTACCGTAACCCGTAACCCGTAACCCGTAACCCGTAACCCGTCTAATAGTATTTCGTCAAATCCATGCCTTTATACAAATCAGCCACCTCTTCCTGATAACCATTGAACATCTGTGTATCAATGATATTGGGGCTGAACAGGCCGCTGGGCAGGCGCCTTTCTGTCGCCTGTGACCAGCGTGGGTGACTGACACTGGGGTTTACATTGGCGTAAAAACCATACTCTCGCGGTGCGCTGATATTCCAGCTGGTCGGAGGCTCTTGTTCGGTAAAGGAAATTTTAACAATCGATTTGATACTCTTGAAACCATACTTCCAGGGCACGACTAAGCGCAGTGGTGCCCCGTTTTGATTGGGTACAGGTTTACCGTAAAGCCCCACCGCCAACAAGGTGAGTGGGTGCATGGCTTCGTCCATGCGTAAACCTTCAACATAAGGCCATTCAATTGAACTGAACACACTGTCTTGCGCGCGCATCTGATCCGGTGCATGCAACGTTTCAAAGGCCACATATTTAGCACGACTGGTGGGTGCAAATTGTTTTAACAATTGCCCCAGCTCAAACCCCACCCAGGGAATGACCATAGACCATGCCTCAACACAGCGCAGCCGATACACGCGCTCTACCAAGTCGACTTTCGCCAGAATATCTTCCAAGTTAAAAGTACCGGTTTTTTCGGCATGGCCGCTCACTTCAACCTGCCAGGGGTGCGGCTTGAGTGTGTGCGCATGTTCGGCAGGGTCGGCCTTGTCATAGCCAAATTCATAAAAATTATTGTAACTGGTGACATGCTTGTAGGGCGTTAATTTATCTTTAACCTCTTGCCCATAGGCTTGCGCACCCGCAATACCCTCTTCTAGCCAGCGCGGCCCTTGTGCTGCCGATGAGTCGGTAACAAAGCCCGGCTTTGCCTGACTAAGTGGCGTAGCAGCCATCGCAGTGCCCGCAAGAGCCAGCTGCATAAAGCGGCGGCGGTCACGATAAATGGATTCGGGTGTTACGTCGTTCTCAGTCAGACGGCCCTTGGATCGAATTAACATACTTACCTGCGCCCTATCGTTGTGCGTTAACCTGTAGACCCTGAAAAAGGGGAAATGTTACAGGGGAATACGAGGCAGCGCGGGCCGCAGATGTGACAACAGTAATAACCGTGCCAATATCACCATTGTCATAAACCGTTATCGGACCGTATTTTTCATCGGACTGGCCCGCAGGCGCCATATTTAGTGGTATGAGATTAGTGGTTTGAGTTTAGCGGTATGTGCTCAGCGGCATCCGTCGGGCAATTAATTAATCAAGGTTAATGATGGGAGCGTGCATTAGCGTTGTGCTTGTCGTTATTGATTGTGGCTGGGGAAGCTAATGCGTCTGCAATGGTTTGGGCCCGGTGACGTATCAGTGAGATTAAAGGCTCAGGGCCGATTATTTGTGCTCCCGGCAAAAAACCCAGCACCCGACTCGCGGCGGTGGCGAGATCTACTGCTTTAAAAGCCACTTCAACGCTGCCGTCTGTGTGCTCGGTCATGTTATCCCAGCAGCAAGGGTGATCCTTCGCCACCGCCGCATAATCTGGCGGGAACCGCAGTTGCACCTCCGTGGGGGGCGGCTGCTGGTTGCCCTCCCAGGTGAGGAAATCGTCTGGGTTAAAACCTTCGGGCCGGGCAAAGGTTTGCGGCAGCACTTCAAGTGCCTCGATACGATCTACCCGAAAAGAGCGAATGGCCGAGCGCAGCTGACAATAAGCAACGCAATACTGTTGCCCCCAACTGTAAACCAACGCGTAGGGGTTTATACGGCGCTTGAGCGCGAACTCTTCGCCGCGACCACGATAGATAATGTCGACCTCGTGCCGGTTACGGGTGGCATTGCAGATATCGTGCAAACGATCGTTATCAACACTCGGGTTCATGCGGGGCATACCGCGCGTCAGTAGACTTTCTTTGGCCCAGTCGATTTCCGCTAACTGATCATGGGGCAGAACATTGGCAATTTTGCTTAAGGCGCTTTGCGCAGCGGGCCGAAACAAGCGCCCCCAGGATCGCTCCACCATTTCTGTACCCAGATAAACGGCAACCGCCTCTTCAGCGCTCAACATCAATGGAGGCATCCGGTACCCCCGCACCAGCGAGTATCCACCATGGGTGCCGCGCTCCGCGTATACCGGCACTCCCATATCTTCCAACATACCGATATAGCGCTGAATGGTCCGCACCGATACGTCGAGCGACTGCGCCAACCTGGAGGCCGGTGAATTCGGTTCACGTTGCAACAACATAATTAGGTTAATCAATCGGCTCGCGGTGCTTGCCATGTCGCTCTCCAGAGTCAGTGAGTCGATCACTTGATGGGCTCACATTGTTTTATTTACTCTAGCAACAATATACGACAGATATTGACGCAAATCGCCCTTAGGCTACACCCAACGAGAAAATAGTTGCAGTGGCGCCATTCTAGTTGGGAAGCAACTGGGGCTCACCTCTCATTCTCTGGGGTGCGCAAGGGGCATCTGTCGGCGACAGAGGGCCACAACCAATGCAGCTATCGAGCTGATCACACAGTGCCAGCAGGGTGTCGATGCGCGATTGCAAAGAACTGCGCCAGTGCGAGGATAAACGTTGCCAGTCTTTTAAGGCTGGCATCGAGTGCTCAGGTAACTCGGCAAGTGCATCGGAGATGGCACCCAAATCAATGCTGGTGCTTTGTGCGACTTTGATCATTGCCGCTACACGCAATACCCGGCGCTGATAGCGACGCTGGTGGACCCCAGTGCGCCACAGTGAATCAGGCCGCGAGATTCGTAAAGTGTAGTGCTGATATCGCGATGCCACTGCGACCACCGCTAATTCGAGCTTTGCGGTGGGCTGACGAGTAGAAGACATAATGGGGTGCCCTAGCAGGCTGTAGACCTAAGGAGCCTCTGATCAAGTCTCCAGTGGTCTCTGCGCGAGTCAAAACGTTCACTCGGCAAGGCGCGCTTCGCAGGCAATGGCCATAGTCCTTGGCAAGAGGTGCAACACAGCGGATGGACGTTTTGGCCGCGCCCTTCGGGGCTTGCA